>NZ_OY762974.1:0-1487152 GCF_963667135.1 uncultured Macellibacteroides sp.
CTGCTTTGTTTAAAAGACAAGGTGGTGAGCGATATACCAAAAAGGCGATGTAAATCGTCAGGTAACTGTACAAGAGATGACCGTAAGGGAACTATTGATGAAGCATCGAAAACTGTTCAGATGATGTCAGAACCGAGTCTTTTCTGTCAGACTTGGGATAAATCCGGAAGGGACCTGTTTACTGTCCGGGTGGCATCCGGTGTAAAGATAGCATGACTTGTACAGAGGCTCTTTCACGGAACGCAGGAACCTGCTCCGGGATGTTAAGGAAGAAGTTCAAGCAGAAGCCCTGCAAGAACCAGCGTACCGAGGACCGGAGGCAGGGGCGGACTGTTTCGTAGTAGCGAAGAAGTTTCTGTAATGGAAATGGAGCCAAGGGAACAGCTTATTCAAGCGTAGTAAATGTACAACTAGTAAAACAGGAGGATGCAAATGCAAAACGCAAAGTCGCATGAGATTTCTAAATTTTTAATCATGGATGCCTTCAAACGAGTCAAGGCAAACCATGGAAGTGCGGGTATTGATGGTGTATCGATTGAGCAGTTTGAGAAAAATCTCAAAGACAATCTGTACAAAATCTGGAACCGCATGAGTTCGGGTAGCTACTTCCCTCCATCGGTCAAATTGGTAGAAATACCTAAGCCCAATGGAGACAAACGTCCGCTAGGTATACCTACGGTGGCAGACAGGATTGCTCAAATGGCGGCAGTGATAATACTGGAGCCTCAGATTGAACCCTGCTTCCACGAGGATTCCTATGCCTACAGGCCCAACAGATCCGCTCACGATGCTATAGCCAAAGCACGCGAGCGGTGCTGGAAGTACAACTGGGTATTGGATATGGATATCAGCAAGTTCTTTGACACTATCGACCACGATCTGTTGATCAAAGCAGTCAAACTTCACACTGATTGTGCATGGGTGCTGCTTTACATAGAACGTTGGCTCAAAGTGCCGTACGAACTGCAAGATGGCAGTAAAATTGACCGTGATAAAGGAGTGCCGCAAGGTTCCGTTATCGGCCCTGTTTTGGCCAATCTGTTCCTGCACTACGCCTTCGACAAGTGGATGAGCAGGTATTATCCGCACATTCCCTTCGAAAGGTATGCAGACGACACCATCTGCCATTGTTCCACTCAATCCCAGGCTCAAGCACTTAAAGTTGCCGTTCAACAACGATTTGCACAATGTAAACTCATGTTGAACGAAGACAAAACAAAGATTGTGTACTGTAAAGACAGCCGACGAAAGGGGGAGTTTGAAACAATCTCTTTCGACTTTTTGGGCTACACCTTCCGTCCTCGTAAAGCCAGAGGCAGGAATGGCATCAACTTTACAGGCTTTCTGCCGGCAATCAGCAACAAGGCCTGCAACCGCATCCGCGAAAAGATGCGCAGCTGGAAGACGAAGAAACAACTGTTTCTATCGCTGGAAACCTTGGCGAAAAGCATCAATCCAGTGCTTCGGGGATGGATTACCTATTACGGAAAATTTTATCCCACCCGACTCAAAAGACTGTTAGAGGAAGTAAACAGACATCTGGCCAGATGGGTTACAGCCAAGTTCAAGCGCTTCAAGGGGAAACCTTATCGTGCATACTACTGGCTGGGAAACATCTCCCGTAAAGAGACAAAACTCTTTTACCACTGGATATGGGGTGTCACTCCAACCGCTAATAGTAGGAAATCTATGCAGACTGAATAAGAAGAGCCGTGTGATGGGAGACTGTCACGCACGGTTCTGTGAGAGGCTTGAGCTGAAATGCTCAGGCCTACTCGACTTAAAACGACATTTATTCGTTTTGGTTGGATATTGTTAGCCTCAACGTAAGCGTCTCCGCGATACCGTCTTGACAGCATAAATGCATAATCTTACTTTTGTTTCCTAAAAAAGGAACAAATGAAAGCATCCGAACTTTATGCATTGGCCATTGAGGAGTACAAGCAGATCAGTATTTCATGCACTATGACATTACGCGATTATTGCAAAGAGCGCCATATCTGTTATAACGGCATTCAATGTTGGATGAGCAGGCATTCCATAAAAGTAGTAGATCTCAAACCACGTCCTGTATTACCTGAGGTTTCTGTTTCTGCTTCCGCTCATGAGCAAGCCTCTTGTGAAGGACAGCAGATTTATCCGCTCTCCTTTACAAAGGAGGCATCGGAGAAACCGGTTTTCGCAGGGAATGTTTTCCCTGTGCTTAAAGGTGTCAGTATTACCTTTCCCGATGGCGTAGTTATATCCATTAAAGAGATAAGCCAGGAAGATCTCAATAAATTTATACAAACTTACTCTAACTGATAAACCGATGTTTGCACTTACAGAATCCATGAACTATTATCTATGTCCGCATTATGTGGATATGCGCAAAGGTATCTATTCCTTGTACCAGTTGGTAAAGTCAGATATGAAACGTAATCCTTTGTCGGGGGAGGTTTTTCTCTTCCTTGGCAGGAACCGGTCGTTAATTAAGATCCTTCATTGGGAAAATGGAGGATTTGTTTTGTATCAGAAAAAACTGGAACAGGGCACCTTTGAAGTTCCCCGATTTAACCCTTCAAGCAATGAATTTGAGATGAAATGGAAGACTTTTGTTTTGATAATGGAGGGCGTCTCTGTTCGTTCGGCAAAGTACAGGAGAAGGTTTAAGTATTGATTTAATACATTGATATACAAATAGATATATTATATATTGTTTGTGTTTTTCTTTGATATCCGAAGTATTGTCCGTACCTTTAGGGCATGAATAGCAAACGGATGATTGAATTACTGGAAGACCAGCTGAAACTTTTTTCTCAAAGAGAAAAGATTCATTTGGAACAACTCATCCGGCAATCTGAACAAATAGAAAGACTCTCTGTGCAGGTTGGTAGTTTAACCGATACAATCCGTTCGCTGGAAGAAAACCTGCTTCAGAAGAACGGGGACATGCAGAAGCTTAGCGGGAAAAACAGGGGAATGAGCAAGCTTCTCTCCAACAAATCAGAAAAGCTTGTGCCCGATGCCGCAAAAGAAGATCCGGCAGAAACCGATCCCCCTGTTTCACTCAAGAACCGAGGCAACAACAATGCCAAACGGAAAGAACACTTCTCTCTGGAAACCATTGTCGAGCATGTATATCCCGATGATCCTGCCTTTGACAAAGAAAAGGCCAGGGTGATCGGGTCCGTAGACTCGGTCATGTACACCTACAGCAAGGCTACATTTAAGAAAATCATATACAGACAATACAATTGTGTACAGCAGGAAAAGGTTTACTCGGGTAAAGCCCCCAGATCTCCCCTGCAGAACTCAAATTATGATGCCTCTTTTATCGCCGGCATGCTTCAACTGAGATACGTTTACTCCATGCCTGTGGAGCGGATTGTCAAGTATTTTACAGAGAATGGCTTTGAATTAAACAAAGCTACCGCCCATGGACTGATTAAAAAATCTGCGGGATTAATGGACCGACTGGATGTTGTTCTTCACAAAACCATCCTTGAGGATGACTATCTTTGCATGGATGAAAGTTACCATACGATCCTGACCAAAGAGAAAAACAAGGATGGCAAAGGGGTTCGTAAGGGATATATATGGGCTGCGCTGGCCAATAAAAAGAAATTAATCCAGTACTTTTACGAAAACGGTTCCCGATCCCGTGAAGTTCTCACCAACTATATCGGCAATCAATATAAAGGAGCCATCCAGTCAGACGGGCTGATCAACTATAAAATACTTGAGACAGATGCCTATCCCGATATAATCCGGTTGGCCTGCTTCCAGCATTGCAAGCGCGAGTTCCTGGATATCGAAAATGATAAAGAAGCCATCGGGATTGTTAATACAATCAACCGACTCTATCAGGCGGAGCATAAGATCGAAAAGAAATGGACGCCCGTCAAAATCCTGAAATATAGACAGAAGTACGCCCCACCCATACTAGCCGAACTAAAAAGCAAACTGTTGGAAATACAATCCAACCCATCTACCCTTCCACAGAGTCCGCTCTCTAAGGCCACGAATTATACGCTCAACGAGTATGATTCCCTGTGTAATTACATTGTTAGTCCGGACTATGCTTTGGACAACAATGCTGTGGAACGATGCATGCGAAGTATATCTTTAAGCAGAAAGAACTCTCTTTTTTGTGGCTCTCACCAGGGAGCTAAGAGAACGGCTTTGCTATACTCGCTGGCCATCTCCTGCAAGCTCCATGGAATTAATACCTTCGAATACTTCACAGATATATTAAGTCGGTTGGCCTACATTAGCCCAACAGCTCCTGACCAAATATACCGGGATTTACTCCCTGACAAGTGGACTAAACTGTAATAACAGTTTATTGAATCTTACAAGACGGTATCGCGGAGACGCTTACCCTGCAATGTTTTCACAGCACACTCTGTCACCTATCATAAAAAGCTTCAGATCCCTTTACTGATCAGGGTTTGGTGAGTGACAGATGGCTTGTGACAGATGCGAATGATCTCTCATCTGTCACCTTTTAATTTCAGGCAGACAGCATGTATAACCCATTCTTTCCTGAGTCCGGCTCCTCTACCTTCCTACAGCAGGAGGATTCACAATCAACGTATATTTAGCTCCCATTAAACGATAAAGTATAAAAAAGTATTAAGTAAACTAATAATAAGACTTAAACAGGGCAGACGCATTAAAATTTATCCACAGAAAGTATGCCTTGCAGAACGTCGTCAGACCATCCGGCTGTTTTTCTTTTGCGAGCAATACTACTTTTGCTTTCATAGTGCTTTAACATAGATAAAGCTGTTTTTGAGACAAGAGAAAAGTTTACAGCGGCATTGTTCTTCTTTCGTCCGTAATCTTCATTAAACGAGACATCCAACTGCCAATGTAAATTATTTTCAACAGACCAATGTTTTCGGACTGAATTAGCAATTAATTCAGCATCCAAAACTAATGAAGAAATATAGTATCTGGTTTCTTTTTGTTTACGAGGTCCATTTTCGCCGGGAATGGTACGTTCCGTAAGCACACAGACAAATGTTTTTAATCCAGCCCATTGGGTGTAATCGTTAGCATTTAACCAGTATAGATTGTCACAGACTATGCAAGTTCTTTTTTCCAAACGGCCATGTCCAGTCTCGGTATTCTCGTAAACACTTACCCGGTTAGGCTTCTCAGCTCTCCAAATGGTGAAAAAATGTTTGATTTTTCTATATAAATGCTTATGGTTGTTTTTAACAGCCAAAACGTAATCTGCTTCTTTTTCTATTATTTTAGATGCTATAGTCTTTTGACATCCCATAGCATCAATAGTGATTATACACTCTTTAATATCTAATGCCTCTAATAGTTCGGGGATAGCGGTAATTTCATTCGATTTTTCCTCTGTTTTGATTTGTCCAAGGCTTATTCCATTGTCAGCGGCCCAGGCACTTACCATGTGAAGTTTGTATTGGGGGCTCGAGGGTTTTAGGTAGGTACCTCGCAACAATTTAGCCTCTTCAGACTCATATGCTCCGCATATTGTTTTGCCGTCAATAGCAACCACTCCTTTATACTTTCCACAAATACACTTAACCCATTCTCTGAATTGATTTTCAAAATAGGTGGAATCCAATACTGTGAAAAATCGGTTAAAAGTATCATGTGAGGGTATTCCATTAAAAGAAGGAATAGTGCGAGAGAAAAAATCAATTTTACACCGACCGAAATCCTCTATTTCGTTCCATGTCTCGGCCCCACAAATAACGGCAGCTAACGTAATATAAATAATAGTTTCGGCTGAATGAACTTTATTCCTGTCAAAACGATAGTCTTCAATACTTGAAGCAAATGCAAGCAATGTCATATATTTGTATATTTAATACGTTGATAATAAGACAAATATACAAATATTTACTGAGATATCAATGTATTTAAGTGATTGTTTTGGACATTTATTATCTTTCTTTTCGTAGTTATAATTACTGTTTTTGGTCTCTTTTAAGTAATGTCAATATGATTCCAGACATAACATAAACGTTCTGATTTGATTATTCAACTTAACGAAATTATCGTTGTAAAAAGAAAGATCCAATTTTCAGAGAAGGTTGTTATCTATGAAGCAAATTTTATAACGCTCAATATGTTTATAAATACTAATTATGCCCATTTTAATGTTAGTTTATGTTAGCAACATTCGGTGAAGAAGACATATAGAGCATCAAAGATTTGATGTGTAATATATTGAAATACTGCATCATATACGTACATATTAAATGATACACCTAGGACTTTTAGCTCTATAATAATATGCGTCTGCCCTGAGACTTAAAGCAAGTATTTGTTTGTCATATCGCAAACGCAAGGTTAACATATGGGTACCTTTCGTTTGTGATATGTTGAACGGAAGGTATTCATATCGCAAACGAAAAGTATCCATATGTCAAACGAATACTTGTTCGTACTCAAAGTTATAGAAGTCTATTGATATAGGGCTACTTTACTGGATATAAATGGTAAATGACTCATTTGTTTTTCAGGAATCTGAATGCGAAGTACGAAGATGTTCCCGCATTCTGTGCCTCTTTCCCGATTGAACGTGTAGCAGAACCGGACTATGTTCTTACACCCGGATATTACATTGAACTACCAGATGAATTATTGTGGCAAAACATGCTCCTAACTTGTGAAATTCATAATCTTAAAATCAACCTAAAAATAGGTCGCATAGTACTTTAATCTATCAGCCATTATAATTATAACCCGTTGGCGGAATTAAATTAATGCATATTTAATTTATCAAATGGGTTATTCTCTATATTTTTCAATAACTTCTTTGAAGATTTTTTCTATCTATACCGACACATTAGATCTGTCGAAATCATTATAAGTTTGTGCATATGAAAGGAAAATATAGTTACTTTTTAATTGATTATTTTTTAATTTTATGCGAATAGTTCTACAATAAATGTATATTTGCTTTTGAATACATTGATTATCTGGATTATTAATCGGAGATGGTTAGTACGAAAGGGCGATTCTTGATCCTAAAGGTATTATTATTGAAATAACAGCATAAAAATTAAGCGTATGAAAATTATGATTAAAACATTTCTTATCCTATTGGTCGGATTTATCTGCTTTTCTTGTACAGTATCGAGGCCTATTGCTGTAGTTGCACCGCATAATAACACTACTTATAAGGTAGATTATTTATTTGAACATGATGGCTGTAAAGTATATCGTTTTTTTGATGAGGGAAATTTTGTCTATTTCACAAACTGTAATGGTGAAGCGATCGCTATAGAAAACGATAGTACAGAAACAAGAATTACAAACACTACTAAAATAACAACACCAAAGCACTCAACAAACTTACCTTGAAGATTTCTCATTCACAAAGTAGAATTAACCTCATTAATGAATGAAATACCATTCATTAATGAGGTTTTATAGTTACAATGAAGGAAGACGAAGATGAATGTCCATTGCTTCTACCTTGTCAGCGATACTTGCAACAGCCGGGTAATGCGTCGTAGACTGCTTTGCTGGCTTTGTGCTTTTCGGTATCGTGTCCAACCTTTGCAATGGCTCTGCTTACGGCATCGGAGGAAGTTTTAGCAGGGTCTAGCTGTAGCTGCAGTATCTTTGAAGTCTGGTCCCATACTGCAGAGGTTACGCCATTCACTCCTTTGGCTGCTTTTTCGATCCGGTCTTTACACATTTCGCAATTGCCCTGCACTTTAAGAAAATCGGTTTTAACTTTCGCTGTTTCGACTTTTGCTGCAACAGCCTGTTTGTGCGCGGAATGATCGGTAGCGGCAGCATGTGCGGAGTGGCCCGACATAGGTTGGGCCTGGTCTTCTACCGGGTTCATCATGCTTCGTTTTCCTTCCAGCTGTGCACTGGCATCTACGGAGAATACGCCGTTGGTAACTATCTCCTCGCCTTCTTGCAGGCCGTTAAGCACTATATACGAACCTCCCAGCGACGGACCCAGATCGATCTCTCTTAACAAGAACGACGGAACATCTACGTCGGGTTGCTTTACATAAACAACCGAGCGCTTGCCTGTCCATAGTACGGCCGATTGTGGTACCACGATTTGGTTATCGTATCCTCGCAAGGATGCCTGCACCTGCGCCGTTGCATACATTTCCGGTTTAAATTCCATTCCGGGATTTCCCGTTTCCACACGCACACGAGCCGTACGGGTAGTTGGGTCTATTATGGGATCGATAAATGCAATGGTTCCGGTATAGGTTTTGCCCGGAAGCGCCTGCAATGTAAAGTTAACTTTGTCTCCTTTCTTAATGAATGGCAAGTCTACTTCGTAGGCATCGAACATCGCCCATACCTTTGAAAGGTTGGCTATATCGAACAGCACGCTTCCCTGGGATACATAATCGCCCCGGTTTACCCGTTTTGTCATCACCACGCCGCTAACATTGGCTTTTATCTCCACAAGAGGCGAAGCCTGGTTAGACTTTTCGATGGCAGCAATCTGCGCATTGGTCAGCTTCCAGTAAGATAGCTTATCGCGGGCAGCGGCAATCAGTCCGGCTTGTCCCATACGTACAGCCTCCAGTAATTCCTGCTGGGCATTATACAGTTCGGGCGAATAGATGGTTGCCAGTGTTTGTCCCTGCCGAACCTGCTCGCCGGTAAAAGTAATGTTAAGCGTTTCTATACGACCGGAAACATGGGCGGTTTGCGACTGCAGACTACGTTCGTCCGGGGCAATTTTACCATAGAGACGAACGGTCTTGACCGGGTTGCCCCGGCTTAAAAGGGTTGTTTGCACATTGGCAAGTGCAGCCGCTTCGTCCGACAACTGAATAGCGGCAGGGTCTGCCATTGCTCCGGAAGCGTTTCCTGCAGTACGTACCGGAATTAAGTCCATGGCACAGATCGGACACTTACCCGGCTTATCCTGTCTGATCTGAGGGTGCATGGAACAAGTCCACACCTCGGCGGCATCTTCGCCGGCTGCATGTTCGTGATCGTGGGTCTGTTTTATTTCCTGATTGGGAGAGCTGAATATAAGCCAGCCAAGCAAGAATCCGCCAAGAGCAAGTGCTGTATAGCGAACCGATTTCAATTTGATTATTTCTACTATATTTTTCATATGTTTTTTCTTTTTATTCGAACGATGACCTTGATATTAATTTGTCTATTCCGGCAACCCGGGTATTATATTCCGCTACAGCTTCGCTTCGTTTTAGCTGATATTCCAGCAACTGACGCTCCACCTGAATTACATCGGTAAGCGAGGCAACCCCTGCAGAAAATTCGCGCGTAATGAGATGATAAGTAGATTGCGACAGCTGGTACTGTTTGTCGTAAAGGGCTATTTTACGGGAAGCATCTGCCAGTTGTTGCTTTAAAGTACTGTAGTCTGCCTGCATTACGTTAAACATATCCGCGTACTTTAGCTCGCTTGCCTGCCGGTAGTAAGCACTTTCCCGTTGCTGTGCATTGTACTTTTTCCGGAATATGGGGATGGATATTTTCACCATCGGCATAATCATATCCTTCCCATTCATGCTGTTCATCGAACTCATATCGGACGGATCCACAGGGTTCTTGCCAAGTATGGAGTATTGCAACCCTACGCCAAACATGGGATAGCTCATCTTTTTATCCATCTCGGCTTTAGCCTTGTAAGATCTCTTTTCCGCATCAAGCATCGCCAGCATCGGATTCGAAGCAAGACTATCCAGCACCGCTTGATCGTTGGCGAGATAAGTCAGCTGAATCAATGTGTCGGGAACCATCACGGGCATTCGCTGGTCGCGGTTCAAGAGCGAATTGAAGGTAGCTTCGGCTGCTATTCGTTTGGATTCGATGGTTTGCAGGGCATTCTCAAGCTCTGCAATTTCGAGTTGAATGCGAAGCACATCCGACATACCTCCCGTTGCTCCGCCTCCCATGGGAGCCATAGCACCAGCCGAAACAGTTCCTGACGAGATAGATGGACTTCCTCCCGAAGTAGCCGGAGAAGAACCCATTCCGCTCATTCCCGACATTCCTCCCGAGGAAGAGGATGTTGCTGCCGGGGTTGCGGGCGATGCGGGCATACGGGTAGAACTTCCTCCCGACGAATTAGCGCCCGGCGCAGAAAAACGTCTTATAGCCAATTGTTCCAACTGTTTCAGTAAAACTATATTGGACGCGGTATTCTTATACTGCTCGTTAAGGTTACAGAGCTGGTACCACTGACTTTTCACATTGAAGTAAAGATTGTTTTTGGCGTCTCTGAACTCTTCGTATTTCATGCGGGCCATCTCGGCTGCTTCGGTTCTCGCGGCTTTTTGGGTACCAAACCATGGAAACATCTGCATCAGGGTTAAATCGGCTTTTTGCCGGCCCATCAATGTTTCCATCGGTTCAAGGAAATAACCTATTTCAAGCTCAGGATCGGCGTAAGCGCCTGCCTGAGGCACTCGTTCCAACGATGCTTTGTAACTTGAAAAGGAGGCATTCACCTGCGGATTATTTTGCGCGGCAATCTTAAGGTATGTCTGCAGACTGTCGGATTCCTGCGCCTTTGCTCCCGTGGGAATCAGCAAAGCGACTATCCAAAGGAAACTATATTGTATGATTTTATTCTTCATTGTTTAATTCCTCCTTATTTAGTGATTGACTCTCCTTTAGGATTTTCTTTTGTTCTTTTCTGAGAACTCCTTCACGCCACCAGCATTGCAAAACGGGAACTACAAACATGGTCATGGATTGTATCAGCATTCCCCCGAATGTTGGAATAGACATAGGTACCATGATGTCGGCTCCTTTTCCGGTAGATGTAAGAACGGGAAGCAAAGCGATAAGCGTGGTAGCGGTTGTCATTGCCGCCGGGCGTATTCTTTTTAGTCCCGCAAATACTACGGCTTCGCGGATAGCGATCATCGAATTGGGTTTGCGTTGTTCAAATACGTCGTGAATATAGGTTCCCATCAGCACCCCATCGTCGGTCGCTATCCCGAACAGGGCAATAAACCCTACCCACACGGCGACACTAAGATTGATGGTATGCATCTGAAACAATTCACGCATATTGACTCCGCTTACCGTAAAGTTCATAAACCAATCCTGTCCGTAGAGCCACAAAAGGATAAATCCTCCTGCAAAAGCAACAAATACTCCGGAGAAGTGAATCATCGAAGCGGTTACTGTTTTGAACTGGAAATAAAGAACCAGCAAAATAGATAGAAGAGCAATCGGTATTACAATCATCAGTCGTTTGGTGGCACGTTCCTGCTGTTCGTAGTTACCTGCAAACTTATAGGATACTCCCTTTCCAAGCTTTAACTCTCCGTTGCTGATCTTTTTATCCAGGATTTTGGCCGCCTCTTTCACGACATCCACTTCGGCCTTTCCGGCTAACTTATCAAAAATAACGTATCCCAAAAGGAAAGTATTCTCGCTCTGAATCATCTGCGCCCCGCGTTCATAGCCGATGTCGGCCAATTCTTCGAGAGGAACCTGCGCGCCCGTTGCGGTAGGTATCAGTAACTTGGCAAGCTCGTCCGGACTGTCGCGTAGTTCGCGTGCGTAACGAAGCCGAACAGGAAAGCGTTCGCGGCCTTCGACCGTCGAAGTAAGAACCATTCCTCCCACAGCTGCACCCAAAACCTCTTGCAAGTCGGCCACATTCACTCCGTAACGGGCCATATTTGTACGGTTTAGCGTAATTTCAAGATAAGGAGCTCCCACTGCTCTGTCGTAAAACACAGACGAAGGAATTACGGATGGCACCTCTTTCAAGGCTTGTTCGATGGCTTTCCCTCCTGCTTCTATCGCATCCAGATCGGGTCCGTATACTTTAATTCCCATCGGTGCCCGCATACCCGTCGAAAGCATTACCTGCCGCGCTTCAATCGGCTGAAGTTTAGGTGCGGATGTTAATCCGGGCAAATGGGTTACATTCACAATCTCCTGCCAGATATCGTTGGTGTTCTTGATTTCCGGACGCCACTGGCGCAGGTAGTCTCCGCCATGATCTGCAATCAGGCTATCTGCAGGTATCAACCGGAATCCATCAGCCGGATTGTATGAACCTCCGCTTTTGAGAATAAACGCTCCTTTGCGGTTTACTTTAAATCGCATCCGGCGACCATCGCTGTCCAGTATAAATTCGGGACGGTAGTTGATGGTGTTCTCAAACATCTGCACCGGAGCCGGATCGAGAGCAGAATTAACACGTCCCCATTTTCCGACTGCCACTTCCACTTCGGGGATGGCGGCCAGGCGACGATCCAGTGATTCTATTAATTTTAAGTTCTGTCCCACACCGGTATGAGGCATGCTTGTTGGCATCAACAGGAAAGATCCTTCGTTGAGACTGGGCATAAACTCCTGTCCTACTCCCGGGAACTGATTAGACGGACCACTCCAAAGAGCTGTCTGACGAAACGATTTCCAGCCTAACTTCTCGAACCCGGTTGCCACAAAACCGAAACTCCGGTCAAATCCCAACCAGATAACCATTCCGAAAAGAATGGTAAACAAGGGAATTGCCATAAACTTCCACCGGTTATTGAGGCTCCATCTCAGTATGCGTTCATAATAAATAACCAACGACCAGAGAATCCCCAGAATAACAGCGACGCTAGCTGCTACAAACAAAATATTGGGAGTGATACCTTTTATGGGTCCCATAGGGAGCCATGCTTCGGACAAGTAAAACACAGCTACTAACAACGCAATACCGATGTTAATATAGGTACTCATCTTCGGATTCTTCCACCTGTATGCCAGCAGGTTATTAATCCCTACGGCTGTTAGACCCAATGCTGGCAAACTTCCGTAAACAATAGATAGTACAAGACCTGCAGCTATTAGTATATAATTGGTTACAGTCCGCACAAGTTTTGAGTTTGTTCGGATAGAGAACATAAAATAAGTGAGCGTAGGCAACACAACCAATCCCAGAACTAAAGCTGAGCTTAGGGCAAACGTTTTGGTAAAGGCCAGCGGATGGAACATTTTTCCTTCCTGCGCCTCCATGGCAAATACGGGGATAAAGCTGATAACCGTTGTAAGCATCCCTGTAAATACCGCTCCAGAAACCTCGCCGATGGCTTTGTGAATCAGATTCACAAATGGTTTTCCTTTTCGGATTCCTTTATTTTCGGGCAATTCCATGTGCCGGATTACACTCTCCACAAACACAATTCCCACATCCACCATTACCCCAATAGCGATAGCGATACCCGAGAGGGCAACAATATTGGCATCGACTCCCGTATTACGCATAATT
The DNA here is from genome assembly GCF_963667135.1 of uncultured Macellibacteroides sp. NCBI lineage: Bacteria > Pseudomonadati > Bacteroidota > Bacteroidia > Bacteroidales > Porphyromonadaceae > Macellibacteroides > uncultured Macellibacteroides sp. The sequence continues at coordinate 13,214 of NZ_OY762974.1, forward strand.
ATAAACGTGGAGAGCACGGCCAAGGGGAGCATGCTTGCTATAACAACGGATGCACGCAGATTGAGTATCAGCACAATGATTACAATGATACAGATCAGAACTTCGTGCGAAAGAGCGGTTTCGAGTGTCCCGATGGTTTCCTTAATCAAACCGGTTCGGTCATAAAAAGGTACAACAGTAACTTTGGATACGGTTCCGTCTTCAAGCACTTTTTGGGGAAGACCGGCATCCATTTCCTTTATCTTGGCCTTTACATTGTCAATAACCTTCAACGGATTGGATCCATAGCGCGCTACTACGACCCCTCCCACTGCTTCTACGCCTTCTTTGTCTAATCCTCCCCGACGGGTAGCCGGTCCCAGATTAACAAAAGCCACATCTCTGATTCGCACGGGCACACCGTTACGTACTGTTACTACGGCATCTTCAAGGTCGGACACCTTTTTAATGTAACCGAGTCCGCGGATAAGGTATTCTACCTGATTGATCTCAACGGTCTCGGCCCCAATATCCAAATTGCTTTTCTGAACGGCACCCATTACGTCCATAACAGACACATTGAAGGAGCGCATGGCATCGGGATTCAGTTCTACCTGATACTCGCGCACAAAACCGCCGGCCGATGCCACTTCCGAAACACCTTCGGCTGCAGAAAGGGAATACTTTACGTAAAAGTCCTGAATAGTACGAAGCTCTTCCGCATCCCATCCTCCGGTTGGTTTGCCGGTTTTAGGGTCTCGTCCTTCCAGCGTATACCAATATATTTGTCCCAATGCCGTGGCGTCCGGTCCTAATGCGGGCTGCACATCTGCCGGTAAAGTACCCGGAGGCAAAGAATTTAACTTCTCCAACACACGCGAACGACTCCAATAGAATTCCACATCATCGTTAAAGATGATATAGATAAATGACATCCCGAACATGGATGTGCTCCGGATTGTTTTTACTCCGGGTATCCCCAGTAATGAAGTGGTAAGCGGATAGGTTATCTGATCCTGAATATCTTTTGGAGAGCGTCCCATCCATTCGGTGGCAACAATCTGCTGGTTGTCGCCAATATCAGGAATGGCATCCACCGGAACCGGATCACGGGGGATAAATCCACCATCACCCCAACTAAAAGGAGCGGTAGATATTCCCCACACAACTATCAATACGAGTAGCAAGGAGGTTATCACCCTGTTCTCAAGAAAATATCGTATTGTCTTGTTTATCATAATGTTGCGGCATTAATAAACAAAACAATCTGTTTTGCTTGAGTCTGTGCAAAACTAACATTTGAAACCAATAGCAGACTAATGATTACAAATAGAATTCTTTTATTTAAAGTTTTCATTTTATATACGATTATGATTTTATTCTATTCTTTGTTAAATCTCATTCTTCGGCGAATGAGGTAGAAATAGTAGCCTGTTTCAGTTATAATTTGACTAAAATACAAAACAAATATCTCTGGATATTAGATAGATAAACACCTTTCTTTAAAAAAAGAAAAGCATAGCATTTGTTTTGTAAATCAGTAGAAAACTGAAACTTACAACAATATCAAAGAATCAAATCAAAAACGTACAATTGCGGATGAACAGGGGTTGCCTGCTCACGTCGGGAGGTGAGGAATAATAAAAAGTAATTTTATCGGATGTAGATTCCGATGGAAGCAGGGAAAAGTTCATGTCGTACAATACTGCCACAACATAAGACAGATTTGCTCCGAGATTTATTTGTTCGACCAGATTCTGGTCAATAGAAATACGAAGAGTTTTGGTTTCATTTGAGCAGCAGCCTCCCGAGGAGTCGTCCATTCCACAGTTCGGACAAGAGTCTGATTCGTCGGACATAAATAAACTAACTTCCGCCAGCTTATCCATGCAATAATGGTAGTTGATGGCTACTCCCGTAGAAACACCAACGTACAATACGACTAATAGGACTGCTAAAAATTTTCTCACCTTAAATGAATAAAATAATATTATTTGCAAATAAACAGTATTTTTCTGACACATGCAATAGCCATTTATTTAATGCCAGTTAATATATAACAACGAAAAAGGAAAGTTGTTTTTCTGTTAATTACTAAAGAATTGAAAAGAAAAACCTATTTTTGTGCTTTATGTATAGGTAACCATTGAATATATTTGAAATGAAAACTTCTTGCGTGTTTGTTTTAGCTATGTTGCTTTTAGGGGGTGTTTGCAATGCCCAGAACGAATTTGATACTTTTTTTGTAAAGAAAAGTCTGCGAATTGATTTTGCACTGACAGGTAATGCAACGACCCAGCAAGCCGCCATTCAACAGTTGCGTGAAGAGCCGGTATGGGGAGGTCCGGTTAAAAACCTGGAAGATCCGTTTAACTATGGCGGCTATTATGTAAATGTGTATGATGCCGAATCTGGCAAGAAAATTTATTCAAGGGGATTCAACACCTTGTTTGAAGAATGGAGAACTACCGATCAGGCAAAGAGTGAAACCCAGGCCTGGAACAACAGCGTATCTGTTCCTTTCCCCCAAAAACCCGTACAGATAGAAATTTGCGCCCGGGACAAAGCGGACATGAATTTTCATCCTCTTCTAAAACAACTTGTTGATCCAAAAAGTATTTTTATAGATCGTAGTCCGTTAAAGAAAAACAAAGTAATCGAAATCCTATCCAACGGGGACTCTTCAAACAAGGCCGATCTGGTCTTTTTGGCTGAAGGATACACAGAAGCCGAGATGGATAAGTTCGAAGCTGATGCAAAACGTTTTACCAAAACATTGTTTGATACGCCTCCATTTGGCAAATACAAATCGGACTTTAATGTATGGGCTGTTTGCGTTCCTTCCCAAGAAAGCGGAATGGATGTTTCGGGCAATGGAGTTTGGAAAAACACGGCACTTAATTCGGGATACTATACGTTTGGCATTGACCGTTATCTTACATCTCAGGATCTGAAACCGATCCGTGATGCTGTTTGGGATGTTCCCTGCGATGCCATCTTTATTCTGGTTAATTCGGATACGTACGGCGGTGGTGGTATGTATAACTTTTATGCCATGAGCACGGCTAACAATAAATTGACATCTGTCGTTTTTGTTCACGAATTCGGTCATAGTTTCGCAGGACTTGCCGACGAATACTTTCAATCGGAGGTTGCTTATAATGACTTTTACAATCTGAAGTATGAACCTTGGGAACCTAACATCACCACTCTTGTTGATTTCGACAAGAAATGGAAGGATCTTCTTCCTAAAAACACACCGGTTCCGACCCCGCTGGATGACAAATTCAAGGATAAAACCGGTGTATTCGAAGGAGGGGGTTACCTATCCAAAGGCATATACCGTCCGATGGATAATTGTATGATGCGTAACTATCATCCATTCTGTCCTGCATGCCAGAGAGGCATCACCCAGATGATAAATTTTCTGACGGACAGGCCTGTAAAATAGGGAACTAAGATTTATTACAATATATACTCTGTGTAAATTGGCAAAATTCACTACATTTGTAGCAAATTTACAAGTAATACGTAAAGTGAAAAAAGAGTCCCTTCTATATTTTATTTTATTATTTGCGCTGTTTTATTGTGCATCGGATATACAAGCTAAGGATAAATTTGTACTTGTTATTGATGCCGGTCACGGAGGAAAAGATCCGGGTGCACAACGTTTTCAGATTGATGAAAAAGACATCAATCTGTCTGTTGCCCGTAAGCTTGGCGATTTGATCGAATCCAATCATAATGATATAAGAGTCATTTACACGCGCAAATCCGACCGCTTTATTGAATTAGATGAGCGGGCAAATATCGCCAATCGTGCTAAAGCCGATTTGTTTATGTCCATTCATACCAATGCCGTTGAGCGAGGAAGCTATGTAACTGGTACGGAAACGTTTACTTTAGGTTTAGCGAGAACCGATGAAAACCTGCAGGTGGCAATGCGAGAAAACTCGGCCATTCTGCTTGAAGATAATTATTTGCAAAAATATGAAGGATTTGATCCTAATTCATCTGAATCCTACATCATATTTGAATTCATGCAGAACAAGCACATGGAGCAAAGTGTAGACCTTGCATCAAAAATTCAGAAATCGTTTACTTCTGCCAACCGGGTAGACCGGGGTGTACGTCAGGCTGGTTTGCTGGTACTACGCAAAACCAGCATGCCAAGCGTTCTTGTAGAGCTTGGATTCATTTCTAATAAGGAAGAAGCAAGATATATGAATTCTGACAACGGACAAGATAAACTGGCTCAGTCGCTCTATTCTGCATTTGTGAAATACAAACGGGAGTTCGACCGTAAACAGGGAGCTCTTTCCAATGGTGTAATTACAGATAGTAGGCCAGCCCGCGAAACAGAGAAGCCTTCCATTCGTGAATATGAAACATCAGAGCGCGAAGCAGAGCCAGCCAAACGTGACTCAGAAGTTGTTCGACCTGCAAGCAATGAAAAAGCAGTTAAGGCAATTTCCGGCAAACTTATTTATAAAATACAAATACTGACTTCCGACAAAGAAATAAGTGATTCCTCCAGACTCTTTAAAGGCTATAAGAACATTGATTCTTTTAAAGAAGGAAGACTGATTAAATATACCTACGGCGAATCAACAAGCTTTGATGAAATAAAACGCTTACGCCGAAAAGTTGCCAGGGATTTTAAAGATGCTTTTATTATTGCCTTCAAAAATGGTGAAAAAGTAAAATACTGAAAGCTGGAAATAAACTGATAAATATAAATTACTCATAATATTAAAGAATGAAAAACGTATTAACGAAAGAAGCAAAAATAGGCTTGGCTACCATAGTTAGTTTAGCTTTACTCTATTTCGGGGTAAATTACCTTAAGGGAATCAACCTGTTTCAACCGGTTAATCATTATTATGTAACTTTCGACAATGTAAAGGATGTTACAATTTCAAGTCCAGTTTATGTAGAAGGATTTAAGGTTGGTTTAGTTCGGGACATCAAGTATGATTATACCACAACTGATAAAGTAACGGTGGAAATCAGTCTTGAAGAAGAGATGAAAATCAATAAAGGCAGCTATATTACTATCGTAAGAAGTCTTTTAAGCGGAGGAGAGCTTCATATTCATCTCAATAAGTATGTAAAAGATTATTTAGAAACAGGAGGAACAATCGAAGGACGTATGTCTGACGATATCATGGGTACTGTACAGGACAAGCTTCTCCCTCAGGTAATAGACCTGATGCCTAAAATTGACTCTATACTTCTGGGGTTACAGACCATCGTAAATCATCCTGCTCTTATTCAGTCGCTGAATCAGATTGAACGTACCACAGGTAATCTGGAAGCCTCTACAAAACAGCTAAACAGATTACTGAATAAAGATGTACCCGTTATTGTTTCGGATCTCAAAATCATTACATCTAATTTTGCAGAAGTAAGCACCGAGCTTAAAGGTTTGGATCTGCAAACTACATACAATTCGATGAATGCGATGATGAATAACCTCAAGCTTACAACAGACAGACTGAATTCCACAGACAACAGTATAGGACTTCTTCTTAATGATAAAGCGTTGTACGAAAACCTGAACAGCACAGCGGATAATGCTTCAAAACTAATGATCGACTTAAAGCAAAATCCGAAGCGTTATGTTCGTTTTTCAGTGTTTTAAATCAGGCAAATTTTAGGCAAAACTAATTATCTAATTTAGAATACATCTAATTAACTATTTTTTAATTTTGCAATTCAATATTACTCAAAAAAGCCTTAAAAAGAGGACTTACCTCCTTATTTTAAGGCTCTTTGCTTTCTGACACCTGCTGCAAATAAATACTCGAAATGCTTTCGTAACAATGGTTTTTTATAGTGGGAAAATATATCTATCAGACTATCAACCACATAGAAGTAACTCCCTGAAACTAAAAGGGATATTGAAAAATCAAATTTACCAAACAAAATCAGACTTTTTTTATTCGAATTAATTTATAAACTTTGTACTCATTAAGAATAAAGTTATAGTTGAGAATATAAATAAAATGCAGACTGATCATCAATTATTGTGGAACAAATGCCTCGCTGTTATTAAAGACAACGTCCCTGAGGCCGCTTTTAACACATGGTTCAAGCCTATTATCCCTTTATCGTTTGAAGACCGGAAGTTTACCATTCAGGTTCCAAGCCAGTTTTTCTATGAATATCTGGAAGAGAAGTATGTGAATGTTCTTAAACTAACGCTTTACAGGGTAATTGGACAGGGTACTATTTTGAACTACCGTGTAATGGTAGACAAAACAACCGGAGGGACTGTTGATTATCCTGCAGAAGATGGTTCTGTAGCCGTTAAAAAAGTTGCTCCTCAAGGAGCTAATAAAGCTCCAAACCCTTTTGTGCAGACTGCACCTCAGGATTTGGATCCACAGCTAAATCCCAAGTATAGCTTTGACAATTACTTTGAAGGGACAAGTAATAAGTTAGTGCGTACTGCAGGCGAAGCTGTTGCTCAGAATCCAGGCAAAACAACCTTTAATCCGTTGTTTATTTTTGGCCCGTCGGGTGTTGGAAAGACCCATTTATGCCATGCCGTAGGAACACGTATCCGCGAGTTACATCCATCAAAAAAAGTATTGTATGTATCCTCTCACCTTTTCCGGGTGCAGTTTACCGATGCGATTAGAAAGAATACGATAAACGACTTCCTGAATTTCTATCAAAATATCGATGTACTGATTCTGGACGATATACAAGAAATGATTGGTTTGGATAAAACTCAGAACACGTTCTTTCATATCTTCAACCACTTACATCAGTTAGGTAAACAGCTTATCCTTACATCAGATAAGGCTCCCGTTGATTTACAGGGAATGGAAGAGCGTTTAATCACCCGTTTGAAATGGGGATTAACAGCCGAATTAAGCCGTCCGGACCTGGACTTAAGAAAGAAGATTCTTAAGAACAAGATTAACCACGACGGAATTGTAATTCCTGATGAAGTATTTAACTTTATTGCAACGAATGTTACAGAGAATGTCCGCGATTTAGAAGGAATACTTGTTTCGTTGATGGCAAATGCTGTAATCAATAATAAAGAAATAGACCTGACACTTACCAAGCGTGTAGTTAGCCAGGCTGTTCGTCTTGAGAAAAAGCAATTATCTGTACAAACCATTCAGGAAACTGTATGCAAGTTCTTTAATTTAGAGCTAGCAGCCATTCAAACACGTTCACGCAAGCGTGAAGTTGTTCAGGCCAGACAGATTACCATGTTTTTATCTAAAAAATATACAGACAGCTCTTTCGCTCACATTGGTAAAATTGTTGGTAAGAAAGATCATGCAACGGTATTGCATGCATGCAAAACCATCAAGGACCAGATTGAAACCTGCAAAACATTCCGTTCTACCGTAGAACAAATCGAAGTTCAGCTTAAAAACTAACTTCTCATATCATAAAAACAGAAAAGGATGCCTCTGAATTCAGAGGCATCCTTTTCTGTTTTTGAAAACTCAAAATTTACACAGTTATATTTTTTGGAAAACTTTCGCCAATCAATAAAAACACAATATGCTTATTTACAGTATATTAATCAAATGAAATGGAAAACTTATAATTCAGACTAATTTTTAACAAAGAAGATTTGGTCAATATCTAAAGTATTGCTAAACTTGCATACCAAAAATAATTATTAGCTGTGGATAAAAAGACATACACTTTCGACGAAGCATTCAAAGCTTCAAAAGATTACTTTACCGGCGATGAACTAGCCGCCAAAGTATGGGTAAATAAGTATGCGCTGAAGGATGCGTATGGTAATATTTACGAAAAAACACCCACTGACATGCACCGCCGACTGGCAAGCGAAGTTGCCAGAGTAGAAAAGAAATATCCCAATCCTCTTTCTGAACAGGAACTGTTTGACCTTTTTGACCATTTCCGTTATATTATTCCTCAGGGAAGTCCAATGACCGGTATTGGGAACAATTATCAGATCGCATCGCTTTCTAACTGTTTTGTTATCGGCATGGATGGGAAAGCCGATTCGTACGGAGCGATCATACGTATTGATGAAGAACAGGTTCAGCTGATGAAACGACGCGGAGGTGTAGGTCATGACCTTTCACACATCCGTCCCAAGGGTTCGCCAGTAAAGAATTCAGCCCTTACTTCTACTGGTTTGGTTCCTTTCATGGAAAGATACTCCAATTCTACACGAGAAGTTGCACAGGATGGTCGTCGCGGAGCCTTAATGCTTAGCGTATCCATCAAGCACCCTGACTCCGAATCATTTATTGATGCAAAAATGACTGAAGGCCGGGTTACAGGAGCCAACGTTTCCGTGAAAATTGATGATGCATTTATGAATTCTGTAGTAAACGGAACTCCTTACACGCAACAATATCCCGTTGATTCAGCTAATCCGACTACAGTTAAAGAAATAGATGCGGCAACGCTTTGGCAGAAGATAATTCACAATGCATGGAAATCCGCGGAACCGGGTGTCCTATTCTGGGATACAATTATCCGTGAATCTGTGCCTGACTCGTACGCAGATCTTGGGTTTCAGACTATTTCAACCAATCCTTGCGGTGAAATCCCATTGTGTCCTTATGACAGCTGTCGGTTGCTGGCGCTTAACCTTTACTCGTATGTAGTAAAACCTTTTACTTCTGAAGCAGCCTTCGATTACGATTTATTTATAAAGCACGTAAGACTGGCTCAACGAATCATGGATGATATCATTGACCTTGAAAGCGAAAAGATAGAGAAAATTCTGGCAAAGATAGATTCCGATCCTGAAACGATGGAAGTGAAACAAACCGAACGTCATTTATGGGAAAAGATTCAGAAGAAAACCCTTCAGGGAAGACGTACTGGTGTAGGTATAACAGCCGAAGGTGATATGATTGCCGCTTTAGGTCTGCGTTATGGCACAGACGAAGCAACTGATATGGCAGAAAAAATCCAGAAGACATTAGCTTTGGAAGCATATCGTTCATCCGTATTTATGGCAAAAGAACGTGGGGCATTTGAAATATTTGATGCCAAACGTGAAGAAAAAAATCCATTTATCAACCGTCTGCGTGAGGCGGATCCGTCGCTTTACAACGATATGGTAAAATACGGACGTCGTAATATCGCCTGTCTGACAATCGCTCCCACCGGAACAACCAGTCTGATGTCTCAGACAACATCTGGAATAGAACCGGTATTTTTACCAGTTTACAAACGCAGACGCAAGGTTAATCCAAATGATACGGATGCAAGAGTTGATTTTGTGGACGAAACAGGTGATGCTTATGAAGAATATATTGTATTCCATCACAAGTTTGTGACCTGGATGCAGGCAAACGGATATTCCGTTACGAAAAAATATAGTTCGGAGGAAATAGACGAAATTGTTGCCAAATCGCCTTACAACAAAGCAACATCAAACGATGTAGACTGGATGCAAAAGGTCCGCATGCAAGGAAGAATTCAAAAATGGGTAGACCATTCCATCAGCGTAACCATCAATCTACCTGCCGATGCTAGTGAAGAGCTGGTAGACAAATTGTATGTAGAAGCCTGGAAAAGCGGATGCAAAGGATGTACGGTTTATCGCGAGGGATCCCGTTCCGGAGTATTGGTTTCCACACAGAAAACCAAAAAGAAAGACGACTGTAATTGCATGGAGCCTCCTGTAATTGTTTCAAAACGTCCGCGCGAGCTTGAAGCTGATGTAGTAAAATTCCAGAACAACAAAGAAAAATGGATTGCATTCGTAGGTCTTCTTAACGGCAGACCTTACGAAATCTTTACAGGTCTCGCTGACGACGAGGAAGGCATTATGCTTCCCAAAAACGTTACAAAGGGAACCATTATCAAAAGTTACGATGAAGATGAAAAGAAGCATTACGACTTCCAGTTCAAAAACAAACGTGGCTACAAAATGACTATTGAAGGATTGGATGGAAAGTTCGATCCTGAATTCTGGAACTACGCGAAATTAATTTCAGGCGTACTAAGATATGGTATGCCCATCGATCAGGTAATTAAGCTGGTTCAGGGAATGGAACTCAACAACGAGTCGATCAACACCTGGAAAAACGGTGTTGAAAGAGCATTGAAAAAGTACCTTCCAAACGGAACAGAAGCCAAAGGTCAGAAGTGTCCGAATTGCGGTCACGAGACATTAATTTATCAGGAAGGATGCCTTATCTGCACAAACTGTGGCGCTTCCAGATGCGGATAAAAAAATGATATTTATTATTTCATAAAAATGCGGGGAAATATCCCCGCATTTTTCATACCTTCGTGTTTATTTCTATACTTGATACATATGAAAGTAACCTTTATAATAAACTTCCATACTGTCTGGGGACAAAAGTTATTCGTTGTCGGATCCATTCCCGCATTGGGATCATGGGACCCTGTATTTGCAAAAGAGATGGTTTATACAAAAGGCGGCAACTGGCAATTAGTTCTTGATTTGCCAGAAGATACAGAATACATTGAGTATCGCTACTTCCTCAGCGTAAACGACAAGCGAATCTTTGAAGAATGGGAGAAAAACCACAAAATTGTCCTCGACAAGCAGATTTCCAGGTATTCGCTCTACGATTACTGGCAGGTACGTCCTACTAATCTGGCTTTCTACACCTCAGCTTTTACCAAAAGCTTATTTGCCCATCCATGCAACACCCACGAAAGAGTTGTTAAAGGGTCGAAACATCTTACCCTAAAAGTAGCGGCTCCACGGATAGAGAAGCATCAGTCGGTAGCCATTACCGGTAATCAACCCTCGCTTGGTGCATGGAATCCAGATAAGGCGCTGAAGCTTAGTTGCGATACTTTTCCCGAATGGCACATTGATTTAGACGCTTCCGAGTTGCATAATCCGCTGGAATATAAATTTATAATATTCGACAATAACTCTCAAAAAGTAGTAAACTGGGAAGATGGTGAAAACCGTTTACTCGACCTTCCACCTCAGGCTAACGGAGAAAAGGTGGTCATTTCGGGTTTATATTTTAGAGATAAACAACCCCTGTGGCGAGGAGCCGGATCTGTAATGCCCGTATTTTCTCTACGCTCAGAAAACAGCTTTGGAGTTGGCGACCTTCGCGATTTACAATCATTGATTGACTGGGCTAAGAAAACCGGACAATGTGTTATTCAGACACTCCCCATGAACGATACAACCATGACTCATACCTGGGTCGATTCTTATCCGTACAGCGCCATTTCCATCTATGCCATTCATCCGATGTATATTAGTTTAACCTGGATGGGAGAACTAAAAGACAAGGAAAGAGTAGCCTATTATAATAAAATACAGCATAAGCTAAACGCAAAAGACGAAGTAGACTACGAATCAGTAGTTCGTGAAAAGATTTTGTATTGCCGCGAATTCTTTGCACAAGAAGGAATGCAATACCTCGAAAGCGAAGCGTTTTCCAACTTTTTTGCTCAGAACGAATCCTGGCTGGTTCCGTATGCAGCCTACAGCTACCTGCGGGAGAAAAACGGAACGCCGGAATTCAAGCTGTGGGGATCCTATTCAACCTACGATAAAGGTGCAATACAGACTCTTTGTTCAAACAACAGTGAAGCCTATCCGGAGATTGCCTTTTGCTATTTCCTTCAATTTGTGCTCGACACACAGTTCAGAGCGGTCAGCGAGTATGCCAGAAGAAATGGCATTGTACTGAAAGGAGACATCCCCATTGGCGTAAACAAAAACAGTGTGGAAACATGGACGGAGCCAAAGTATTTTAATATGAACGGACAAGCCGGAGCACCACCCGATGATTTTTCCGAAAATGGTCAGAACTGGATGTTCCCAACCTACAACTGGGCCGAAATGGAAAAAGACGGATACTCCTGGTGGAAAAAACGTTTCCGTAAAATGTCCGATTATTTCGACGCTTTCCGTATCGATCATATCCTTGGCTTTTTCCGTATATGGGAAGTACCGCAGGAATATGTACAAGGATTATGCGGTCATTTTAATCCGGCCCTCCCCTTCTCTAAGAATGAAATAGAACAATACGGACTGGTTTTTAATGAAGCAAGATTTACAACACCCCATATTCACAGTAATAATTTACATAAACTATTTGGAGATCTTACCTCCGAAGTCATGGGCTCGTACCTTGCCCAATCATCATCCAATCATTTTGTGCTGAAACTATTCTGCGACACACAACGCAAGATTGAAAAAATATTTGCACAAAAAAAGGATGAAGCATCCCAACGAATAAAGGAAGGGCTTTATGCGATTGCCAACGAAGTGCTTTTTTTAGCTGACCCTCATAACGAATTGCTTTTTCATCCACGCATTTCGGCCATGAATTCATTTATATACAAGGAGCTAAATCATGCCGATCGTTACGCATTCGATCAACTTTACTGGCATTTCTTCTATCGCCGGCATACCGAATTCTGGAAACTACAGGCTTACAAACACCTTACACCATTGGTTGCCTGTACGGATATGCTTGTATGTGGAGAAGACCTTGGTATGATTCCTGATTCAGTTCCTGAAGTGATGAACAAGCTACAGATACTTAGTCTTGAGATCGAACGTATGCCTAAAACCTCCAATCGGGATTTTGCTGACATGTTTTCGTTACCTTACCATTCCGTATGCACAACATCTACCCACGATATGACTCCCATACGTAACTGGTGGAAAGAAGACCGTGAGAAAACCCAGCAATACTATAATAAAATCTTGCTGCGCGTAGGTGAGGCTCCCGAAGAATGCAAGGAAGATCTTGCCAAACAAATAGTATCGAATCATCTGGACACCCAATCGATGCTTACCATTATACCTTTGCAGGACTGGTTTGCCATGGACGACTCTATCAAACGGGCAGATCTCGAAGCCGAAAGAATCAATGTTCCAGCCAATTCCATGCATTACTGGCGCTACAGGATGCACATTACACTGGAAGAGTTGATGAATGCGGAATCACTAAACGAAAAGATATCCTTCCTTATACGAAAAAGCGGAAGAAACTAACTATGATAAAACAGAAAAGGCTGCCCAATTCAATTTGAGGCAGCCTTCCTTTATTTTGTCGCAATTCCTGATAGGAGTAGAATTTCCTTACAAGTTTTCTTCACAAACCATAATACACTTGCCATTAAAGCGGGCATTAGGTTCTATTTCTATTAACTTTAAGCAGATGTCTCCTTCAATACGCGCTGTCGACTTTAGCACCAGCTTACCGTTTACTTTTACACATCCATCTATTTCGCCCATGATCTCTGCATTCTCCGAAGTAATATTTCCAAGAACAGATCCTTTGGGTCCAACCACAATCTTACCACCACAGAGAATATCACCTTCCACTCTCCCATCCAACCGAAAATCGGCATCCGTAATTACATTCCCTTTAATAGTTGAACCAACAGCCAACGCATTATGCAGTCCGCCGGAGGAAGCTTCTTCTTTATGTTTTATCCCCATCATATATATTCGTCATTTGTGATTTGGCAAATATAGACTTTTTTTTGTCAGTTAGGTTTAATTTCACTACTTTTACCCATAATTTACAACTTTATGACAACACAAATAGAGTTAAAGGAGATGATTTTCCATGCTTTCCATGGAGCGCTCCCTCAGGAATCGATCGTAGGCAATACCTTTGTCGTTGATCTGCTGCTAACAGCCAATCTGTCGCAGGCAATCATGAGCGACTGCCTTGAAGACACCATCAATTATGCAGAAGTATTCGATGTAGTAAAGGAAGAAATGGCTATTCCCTCTAAACTGCTGGAACATGTGGCAGGCAGAATTATGTCTTCTCTGAAAGATAATTTTCCACAGCTGCAGGAAGTCCGTTTGAAGCTTTCCAAGCTCAATCCTCCTTTCAGTGGAGAGGTGCATAGCGCATCCATCTTACTTAACCAACGGTTCGGCTAAATATTCAACCATTTTATTTATCTTTGTGCCCTAAAGTACAAACATTTTATATGGCTTTTACCAATAACGTAATGATAGTGCGCCATAAGTTGCTGGCGCAATTGGTCAGACTCTGGAACGAAAACCGTCTTCTGGATGAAATTGACCGGCTCCCACTAGAATTAAGCCCTCGAAAATCGAAAGTAATCGGACGTTGCTGCGTACACAAAGAACGGGCCGTATGGAAATACAAATCGTTTCCATTGCTTGGATTCGACATGAGCGACGAGGTAGACGAACTCATGCCGCTTTCCGAATACGCCAAACAGGCACTCCTTCGTACAGAAAATAAAAAAGAAAACTTATTGTGTGTCATAGACGAAGCTTGCTCTTCCTGCGTACAGGTAAACTATGAAATAACAAATCTATGTCGCGGATGTGTAGCCCGAAGCTGCTACATGAACTGCCCGAAAGACTCCATTGTATTTCTTAAAAACGGACAGGCAAGCATCGATCACGAAACCTGCATAAGCTGCGGAAAGTGTCACGCCAGTTGTCCCTATCATGCCATCGTGTATATACCCATCCCCTGTGAAGAATCGTGCCCGGTTAAAGCCATCACCAAAGACGAATACGGCATCGAACATATAGACGAAAGCAAATGTATTTACTGCGGTAAATGTATTAATGCATGTCCGTTCGGCGCCATCTTTGAGATCTCGCAAGTGTTTGACATATTGCAACGCTTACGCAACAAAGAAGAAATGGTTGCCATTGTGGCACCGTCTATACTTGCCCAGTTTAGTGCTCCGATAGAAAATGTATACGGCGCCATCAAAGCCATGGGATTTGCCGAGGTGGTAGAAGTAGCTCAGGGTGCTATGGAAACAACCCGCCGCGAAGCCGAAGAACTGAAAGAAAAAATGGCTGATGGGCAACCTTTTATGACAACCTCTTGCTGTCCGTCGTATGTTGAACTTGCCGACAAACATATTCCGGATCTAAAGAAATACATATCACATACCGGGTCACCCATGTACTACACGGCCCGTATTGTGAAAGAGAAATACCCCAATGCCAAAATTGTTTTTGTAGGTCCCTGCGTAGCCAAACGGCAGGAAGTAAAAAAAGACGGTTGTGTGGACTTCACACTAACCTTCGAAGAAATCGGATCATTACTCGACGGACTCAATATTAACATTGACGAAGCCCGTCCTTTTTCTGTACTTTTCAACTCCGTACGTGAAGCTCATGGTTTTGCACAGAGCGGCGGAGTAATAAACGCCGTGAAAGTATATCTGAAAGAAGAACAAGACAACTTCAGCGCCGTTCAGATAGCCAATCTGGATAAAAAGAATATCGCCCTATTACGTGCCTACGCCAAAACAGGCAAAACTCCCGCGCAATTTATTGAAGTTATGGCCTGCGAGGGAGGCTGTGTAACCGGACCTTGTACCCACAACGACAAGAAAACCGGTCAGAAGCAACTAATTAAAGAACTTACTAAACGATAACACATGACAAACAGATTTTTTTTAGGACTTGCCCTTGCCGGCACACTGTTACTATCATCCTGCGGAAGTAAAGAACTTACTGCTTACGGAAACAAAACAATTCAGGTATTTAACCAGACACCGGTACGCTTCGCACCGGATAAATATCCTGATGGAGTAAATGAATCGGCCTCCGACAGCGTTATACGTCTTACCAATGGACGTATCATTCTAAAAAAAATAACATTACCGCCGTATCAGCGTAATGTTAAGGTAAAAGCAAAAATTACACTTGCATCCAACGGCGACCGCTGGGACAAATCAGGTTCATGCTTTGTATTGCCAAAAGCATCGGCTATCAATTTAATGAGCATTGCCAAAGGAGAACAAAAATTCCCGGCCATCGACAGTACCAAACTGGAAAAGATGGCAGGTATCCTTCCGGGAACCAATTACCTCCCAACTATAGAGATGCTTCGCTTCATGACACCTTTTGGTGTTGGCTTTTACAGCAACGAAACCGATAGTCTTAGCAGCACCCGCAAACCCGTTTACATTGACAAATGGGCTAAAAATGTTGTATGGGAACAAGACATAACCGACCTGTATTCGCAACTTGAAAAAGAGGCTTACGTAGGTATCTATATCGATACGTGGACTCCCGAAGGATACGTTGTAAGCCTTGCTCTTGATATCGAAGAATCCGAAATCGGGGTAGACGCCTTGAAACAAAAGCAGGTGGAGCCGCTTATTAATACAGTATACTATATTGGCCAGTCGTACCCGGACATCTTTGCCCGCAAGGATGTTTCCAGCACATTTACTATTCCTAAAGGAGCGCGTAACATTAAATTGAAATACATTGTAACCGGTCATGGTGGTCATGATGGCGGAGACGAATTTGTTGAAAAGCAAAACATTGTTTCCATTGATGGCAAAGAAGTGCTCAACTTCGTACCCTGGCGCGACGACTGTGCTTCTTTCCGCCGCTTCAACCCGGCAACAGGCGTATGGCTGATGGAACGACTTGCCGCTTACATCGGCGAAAAGGGATATGCTAAAAAGATGATTGAAGAGCCCGTAGCCTCATCGGACTTCTCCCGCTCTAACTGGTGCCCGGGAAGTGATGTTAAACCCGTAGAGGTGCCTCTTACAGGTCTTACAGAAGGCGTACACACTATTACCTTCAGTATTCCCAAGGCACAGCAGATCAAAGATAACGAACTGAACCACTGGCTTGTTTCTGCCTACCTGGTTTGGGAAAAATAATAACATAAACAAGTAGCACCATGGATACTTTGTTGCCTTTTGCGCTATTATGCTTTACTTCTTTCTTTACACTGACCAATCCGCTCAGTATTATGCCGGTATTTCTGACAATGACCGACGGATTAGGAGAAGACCAGCGTAAAGCAATTGTAAAGCGAGCGACTATCGTGTCATTCATCACGCTGGTCATGTTTGCCGTATCCGGGCAGCTGTTGTTTAAATTCTTTGGTATCTCCACCAACGGTTTCCGGATCGTTGGCGGAGTAATCTTTTTCTCCATCGGGTGGGACATGCTTCAGGCCCGCATTACCAAAGTAAAGCTGAAAAGCGACGAGATTAAAACCTATGCCAGAGATATTTCGGTAACTCCCCTTGCCATCCCTATGATATGCGGACCGGGTACAATTACCAATGCCATTGTATTGATGGAAGATGCGGATACATTGTGGATGCAGATAACCCTCATTGCCTCCATCGCTGTAGTCTATGTACTTACGTTCATTATATTGCGGGCAGCAACACGTATAAACAAAATTATCGGCGAAACCGGCAACAATGTTATGATGCGGCTGATGGGATTAATCCTGATGGTAATCGCCATCGAATTCTTTACCAGTGGATTCAAGCCTATCCTGATCGACATACTCCGGGAAGTGCCTATTCAGATACCCGTAAAGTAACCATGCATTTAGATAATATAAAAGTAATCGGATTCGACGCCGACGATACCCTTTGGTTAAACGAAAGCTATTTTCTGGAAACAGAGCTGAAATTATACGATCTACTCAAGCCCTATGCTGATACCGAAACGGTATCGAAGGAACTGTTCGGCACAGAAATGCAGAACATGCCCTTGTACGGATACGGGGTAAAAGCCTACATCCTTTCCATGATGGAAACAGCCATCCGCGTTACAGAAGGAAAAGCCCCCGCATCGGTACTTCAGCAAATAATAGAATTCGGGAAAGAACAGCTGGAACAACCGGTAAAGCTTCTGCCCGACGTTCACAAAACATTGAATGCCCTCTATGGAAAATACAAACTTATTGTAGTTACAAAAGGAGATCTGCTAGACCAGGAACGAAAGTTAAACCGTTCCGGCATTGCGCCTTTGTTCCACCATGTGGAAATAATCAGCGACAAGACTGCCGGAGCCTATCATCAGCTGCTCAATCACCTCGACATACTTCCCGAAGAATTTCTAATGGTAGGAAACTCCATAAAGTCGGATATCCTCCCTCCTCTTTCCCTCGGGTGCTTTGCCATTCATGTTCCTTACGAAACCACGTGGCTGCACGAAGCAGCCGAAGCCCCGGTAAACAATCCGTGCTTCAGCAAAGTAGAATCCCTTTGGGACATCGTTGGTTTCTTGTAAAGAGAAATTTATTCTTTGCAGATATCCTGCATAACCAGTCCCGCCAGGGTAAAGCCGAACATGGCTGTGGTGTGTGCCATGGTACCATTTATGCGAGCCTTCAAGCTACACCATTCATGATTCGCAAGATCAGGATCTCCCGGAGCATTCTGCGACTTCGGACAAAGACAGCTACTTGTTCCACAAGATAAATTAGCTCCCTTATTTTCCAATAGCTCCTCACTGTATACACATAAAAACTTTTTAGAAGGTTTTTCGCCTTTCTTCATCTTACTACGTAATGCTGCGCCCAAACGGCAACCCTTAACTTTCCAGAACTCGGCCACATCAATCTTCAGAGGATCCATCTTTAGCGCAGCGCCCATAGACGAGAAAAACACTGCATCCGTTTTAGTTGCAGTACGAATAAGATCCGCTTTATTCTCCAGACTATCAATCGCATCAATAATATAATCATATGTATCCAAGTCGAACGAAGCCGAAGTCTCCGCGCTGTATATCTTTTGCAAAGCCATAATTTCGGCAGTCGGATTAATCTCCAGCAGACGCTCCTTAAGCACATCCACTTTCACCTTACCCACTGTTTTGGTCGTAGCCATTAACTGGCGATTGATATTCGTTACACAAATCCGATCCGAATCAACAATAGTAAGATTCTTAATTCCCGATCTGACAAGACTTTCGGCGCACCAGCTACCTACTCCGCCAACACCAAATATAATAACTCTTGCAGATGCAACCCGATCCATAATCTCGTTGCCCAGCAACAACTCCGTTCTCTTAAAAATACCTTTTTCTAACCCCATTCTATTTATTGACACTAATTGAGGCTGCAAAAATACAATAAAATAAAGAAATTAGAAACAGCTAAGATTTAGTGGGTAACTATTCTTCTCTTAATTTCCGAAGCTTCTGTTGCTAAGCACGAAATATATAATCTTTGCACCGTGCGCCCATGGGCGTATTAATTTGCGCCCATGGGGGTAAAAAAATACGCCCATGGGCGCACGGAAAGAAGATAGTAAGAATGCATCTTAAAGATAACGAGATCCGGACTTAATCTTCACTATTATTAAGATTAATCTTCGTTAGAAAAAATGACGGGAACAAGCATCCGTATAGTGAAATAGGTTGTAGGATGATATATAAATAGTGTACCTTTGCATCCAAATTTTTAGCGAATGCAATATTTTGGTGAGATTCTCTCTGTTGGAGTAGCCGTTTCGTGGACCGCTACCGCTCTTTTTGCCGAAGTGGGAAGTAAACGAATTGGCTCGTTGCAATTAAATGTAATACGCATGTCGCTTTCGTTGCTCATGCTCGGAGTTACTTTATGGTGGTTTACCGGAGTTCCCTATCCAATGTATGCTGACTCCAAGGCCTGGTTCTGGCTGTCTCTTTCCGGCTTTGTCGGATACGTTCTGGGAGATTATTGTTTATTTAATGCGTATGTTTTAATAGGTTCCCGTTTCGGTCAGCTTTTTATGACACTGGCCCCCATTGCCGCTGCCTTTTCGGGGTGGATCATATTGGGCGAAAAGCTTTCTTTGCAGGCTTTGGCTGGTATGCTAGTTACTTTGACAGGTATCGGAATTTCTGTCCTAAGCAGAGGAACTACCCATAAAATTGGATTGAAATTACCTCTAAAGGGTGTATTGTTTGGTATCGGTGCAGGAATGGGACAAGGAGTGGGACTGGTACTTAGCAAAGTTGGTATGAACTATTATCAGATGTCGGTGCCGGTAGAAATTGAGGCCGTTTCCGACTTATTACCTTTTGCATCTACTTTTATTCGTGCCATTACGGGAACACTTGGCTTCCTGGCAGTTATGTGGTACAGCAAGAAATTTAATACAATATCGGTGGCAATTCATGACAGGAAGGGAATGAATGCTGCTTTGTGGGCGACAGTTTTCGGTCCTTTTATTGGTGTATCCTTTTCACTTATGGCAGTACAATATACCGAAGCAGGCATTGCTTCGACGTTAATGGCGCTGACTCCTATATTCATTTTATGGCCTTCACATCTTATCTTTAATCATACGATAACAGTCAAAGAGGTAGCCGGAGCGATCATTAGTGTGATTGGAGTATCGTTATTCTTTATTTAAGAATAGCTGCAAAATAATAAACGCCTCAGACTTACGTAACGTAAATGTCTGAGGCTTTTATTATTTTGCTAAACTTAAAAATACGGAATCCTATTCATTTAAGTAATTATATACCTTCATATTGGTAATACTGCTTTTGAAATTGCCAGCCTTTTCGAGCGGGAATACCAAGGTGCGAACATAATTGGTCGAATCTTTTCCAGCGTTAAACCAACGTTTCTGAATATTCATATTTTCTTTGAGTTTTCCATCTACATATAAACGAGTGGATTTATTGTCGCCCGAAATAGCAATAGTGGTCTCTTCGCCCGAGCGGATACTATAATTGAACGTATTAAGGTATCCATCTCTGGCAAAACCAAGCTTTCCTCCGATAGGATCGGACAAATAAAACACCGCGTCGGGAGAGCTTAGTAATACTGTCCCCTTGCTTTCGGCAACCCCTTTAATGGTGAATTCCACCTTATAATCGTATCCTATTTCGGTATAACCTGTAGCGGAACCCGGATGTAATTCGGGTGCAGCATACACACAAGATTTACCTGTGCCGATACGGCCGGCCACATTCACACCGGGAGCTTCGCTTACACTTTTACGTAAAGAATCGAAATCGGTAAATGGAACTGCTGTTTTAGCACCGTTCCACATTTTAACGGCCAGGGTCTGCATGGCAGGGAACACCCGGTCGTGAATATCTTTTGTACTAATTCCATTTCCATAATGATCATTCCAGACAGCAAACATACCGCCAAGAATCTGGTCGTGCTTCTCGGGGAAAATCACATCGCCGATATGCGCCGGAGTCCAGTTCTTATACAAATGTTCGGTATTCAGGTAATCGTAATAATAGCCTGCGGCAGGCACAATATATAATAAGCCATCCGGAATACTGATTAACTTGTATCCCTGTTTAATCATATCGGCAGGATTGGCATATCCATTGTACCAGGCTCCCATGACAACATTTTCCGACTTAACCGGGGTATCACCTTTAGCATGTGTCAAAGCGCCCCATACACAAGCCTGTTTTCCGTATTTCTCAACAAATCGGATGTAATAATCGGTAAAATAGCGGAACTTTTCAACCACCTCTTTCTTCTTATTCGAATATTCGTCCGTGCCAATATGAACCCGTTTTCCTCTGAAAACAGGTTCGTCTCCCTCAAGATATTCACGAAGCAAGCCATCCACGAAAGTGTATGTTTCGGGATTAAATAAATCGAGGTGATCCATTCCATATTCCTTACTTGCAATTTCGGGCTTGTATTGGGTAAATGCCAGCGAGTGCGCCGGAACATCAATCTCAGGAATAATTTCCACACCAAGACTTTCGGCTAATTTCTGTAATTCGATAAACTCCTTCTTTGTATAAAAACCATCTTGTGCAGTCAGCCCCGGATACGTATCACATTCCAGACGGAATGCAGCATTCGTTTTGGTATAATCGTTTTCAAAGTACTGCTTAAACGCGTTATCGTTCAAGTGGATCTGAAACGTATTCATCTTATAATAAGCCATAATCTTCACATAATCACGTAAAAGATGAATGGGGATGAACTTACGTCCGCAATCCAGCATAAATCCTCGTACGGCATAGTCAGGATAATCACGTGCGGTACCTTTAGGCAATACCTGACGTTCTTTATGTTCGGAAAGTTGAAGCAAGGTTCTTGTAGCCCAAAACACACCAACAGTATCCGGGGCAGTAACTGTTACCCTGTCGGATATCTTTAAAGTATAACCCTCTTTTCCCAGCTTTTTGTCTGCTTTTAGCATGAAAGCAAAATCTCCGGCAGCAGGAGTTCCTTGCACAACTTCCAGCTTTCTTTTAAACATTAATTCATAATCCCGTGCAAACTGCTTACCCATCCGAAGCAGTGCTGCATCTTTGCCAACACATACCCGGGCATGGGCTCCTGGAGTAAATTCTCCTTCGCTACCTTTCCAGTCACGTAATTCAGGAATAACAAATGGCCGTTCATTAATTACAGCACTAACCCTTCCGGGTAATAAAGTCAGCAATGCAAGCAGCAACTGACACAAACAGATTTTCATTTTATTTGTATTTGACGTTAAACAGTAACCTATGGCGTATAAGTTAACACCCCAAAAGTATACATATATATGGTTTTAAACAAGATATAAGAACATAATATATTTCAAAAATTCATCTATTTTAATCAATTCCATTTTTATCAATAAAGATCTTAATTTGTTCCGAATTAAACAATTTTATCATATCAACCAATAAGTGTTAAATTGTATTTATCATCGATCTTTGCATTGTCATCGATCTAATATTATATCCTGTTTTTGGGGGGTTGAGTATTTATCAAGATAAAAATTAAAATACTATTTACACTTAATTAATTATTTATGAATAAACTGAACAGAAAATCTTACAGCACAGGGAGATGTGTCTTTTCTGCCTGCCTTGTTCTTTCACTATTAGGGAGCAATGCGTATGCGACAGAAAGCAAGCCAAGTGAAAAAACGGCATCCATTAGGATAATAACGGATACGCAGCAAACGAAAGAGATTACAGGAGTTGTTAAAGATGCTAAAGGGGAACCGGTAATTGGCGCAAATGTTTCTGTAAAAGGAACCACCACAGGTACAATTACAGATATCGATGGAAAGTTTACTTTAAATGTTCCCAACGGAGCAGTTCTTCAAGTATCTTTTATTGGCTATCTATCAAAGGATGTAACAGTAGGAAACGTCAAAATTATTAACGTACAGTTGGCGGAAGACACTCAAAAACTTGATGAGGTTGTTGTCGTAGGTTTCGGTACGCAAAAGAAAGTTAATCTTACCGGATCGGTGAGTGCTGTATCAGGAAAAGAGCTTAGCGGTATGCCAGCAACAAGCGTTGCAAATATGCTGCAAGGAAAACTACCAGGTGTTGCCATTACCCAAACATCGGGACAGCCCGGTAAAGAAGGAACATCAATCCGCATTCGTGGTATCGGGACAATGAATGATTCGAATCCAATGGTACTTGTAGACGGATTAGAATCGTCTATGAGCGATATAAATCCCAATGATATTGAGAACATAAGTGTCTTAAAGGATGCTGCAGCGGCTTCAATCTATGGAACAAGAGCTGCTAACGGGGTTATTCTTATAACAACAAAACGAGGAAAAGACGGAAAGCCAACAGTAACATATAATGGGTATGTGGGTGTGCAAAAAGCTGTCCGTACACTTCAACATCTATCTTCTGCGGAATACGCAGAATTACTGAACGAGGGTAAAAAAAATGAAGGTATCGCTCCGGTATACAGTGCCGAAGATATCGAAAAATTCCGTAATGGTTCTGATCCGGATAATTATGCGAATACAGATTGGTTGGATTTATTATTGCAGGGCTCAGGGCTAACTCATAATCATAGTGTAAATTTATCGGGAGGTACCGAAGCTGCCCGTTACAGTGCATCTCTTGCCTACTATAACCAGGCTGGTCTTGTGAAAAATACGGACCATAACAGATATAACGTACGTTTCAATCTGGATAGTAAGGTAACAGACTGGTTGAAGTTTGGCTTGAACACGAGTATGTCTCGCCGTGATATTGTTTCTCCTACCAATCCATTCTCTGGAGGTTTGAACCAGATATTCCGTCAGGCAAACCGTATTCCAAATAGTTTTGTAAATAAATATACAAATGGCACTTATGGTCGGCATATTGACGGCAACCCAATTGCATGGATTGAAGCCGGAGGAAAAGCCACTTCAAAATATTCACACGTTTTAGGAAGTGCCTTTGGTGAACTCAGACTGATGCAGGGCCTTACTTTAAAAGGAATTGCCGGTATCGATTACAGTTTCGACGATGGAAAAACTCATGTAAAGGAAATTTCCTATGGTGATGGTTCTATACAAGGTCCTAATTTTGTGGAAGATTATCTGGAACGCAAAACGACAACCACCCTGCAAGGATTGCTTAACTACGAAAAGTCAATCGGCAAACACTCATTCAAAGCAATGGCTGGTGTTGCCCGTGAGTCTTATTCAATGAATCTGACTAAAGCGTATCGGAAGAATTTCCCCAGCAATGAACTTACCGGTCTTGATGCCGGTTCAACAAGCGGATGGAGTAACTCTGGTAGTGCGCTGGAAGCCCGTATTGGTTCTTACTTCGGACGTATCAATTACGACTACGATGGTAAATATCTGTTAGAAGCCAATGTGCGAAGCGACGGATCATCCAAGTTTAACAAAGGCAATCGATGGGGTACTTTTCCTTCTTTCTCTGCCGGATGGAGAATCTCGGAAGAGGAGTTCCTGAAAAAAGATTGGTTGTCTAACCTGAAGCTTAGAGCATCATGGGGTAAACTTGGTAACCACCGCACGGACGACTATCAATATATTGCACTGATTACATTAGGTGAAAAATATAACTTTGGAAATGCGGTAGCCGATGGTGCTGCTCAAACAAAAGCAAATAATGCAAACATTACCTGGGAAACAACCACAGAACTTGACCTCGGTGTAGATGGAGACATAAAAAATGGACTGTTAACTTTTGGGGTAGACTATTACGATCGTTATACGGATAATATCCTTACAAGTGTACCTGTATCATTCATTTATGGATTGGATGCTCCTGTCTCAAATGCTGGAGCAATGCGAAACCGTGGTGTGGAAATCCAACTTGGACACCGTAGTACAGTTGGTAAATTTGAATATGGAATTAGCGGATATTCTGCTTTTAATAAAAACAAGGTGGAAAAATACCTGAATCCTTCAAAAAGCAGCACCATCAGAATGGAAGGCGAAGCTTGGGATTCTTTCTACGGATACGAATGCATTGGCATTTTCCTGTCGGATGAGGAAGTTAAGATAAGTGCCGTACACTCACCTTTTAGCAAGGCGGGCGACCTTAAGTTCAAAGATCAGAATAAGGATGGGAAAATTGACGCCGACGACCGGGTTGTACTTGGTAACACAATTCCAAACATTACCTATGGTTTTAATTTTGACTTGAAATATAAAGGATTTGATATGAATGTATTCTTCCAGGGAGCAGCCGATGTATATCGTACGGCCGACCGTGAATCCATGTGGGGATTTATTGATGGAGCAAACGCACAGAAAAAACACCTTGATCGTACTATCGTTGAAAACGGTACGGTTGTAAAGCAGGGTCATTATCCCCGTGTTTTAATTTCTCAGTCGCATAACCGTGTAATGAGTTCTTTCCTTGCGATGAATTCAAGCTATCTGCGTTTAAAAAACCTTCAGTTTGGATATAATTTGCCACAAGACTTTCTTAAAGGAATTCATTTGAGTAAGGCCCGTGTGTACGTTAGTGGTCAGAACTTATTGACATTTACTTCGTTCCCGAAAGACTTCGATCCTGAAGTATCAAGCGGAGGTGCCGGATCATCCTATCCTCAGGTTGCATTTTACACAATTGGTTTAGATGTTACATTTTAATACTAAGTAAACATGAAAAAAAATATTATAGCAATAGCACTCCTTTCTTTCGGGATGATGTCGTGTGGAGACAGCTTCCTGGATGTAGCCCCTACGGATAAGTTGTCCGACGAAACATTCTGGAAAAGTGAAAAAGATGCTGACCTCGGATTGGCAGGATGTTATCGGGGATGGGAAAATTATACCAACATCGTTTTTCTGGATGCAGCTGCAGACAATGGATACGATCAGTTCAATTATAGCATTCAGCCAATCGGTAACGGACAGATATTGCCTACTTCCGGCTGGGGTGCCTGGTACGATGGCGATGCGGGTAAGTGGTTCCCATATTCCAGAATCCGCAAGTATAACAATTTCCTCGAAAAAGTGGATAATATCGATATGGATGAGGCCCGGAAAGAAAAATACAAAGCAGAGGTACGTTTCTTGAGAGCTTACGATTATTTCAATAAGGTAATGTTTTATGGGGATGTTCCTTTAGTAACAGAAGTGATTGCTGATCCTCAATCTTCGGCTTTGGCAAGAACACCTAAAGCGGAAGTAGAAGCTTTTATTATAAAAGAACTTACAGAAATTGCGGCTAAATTACCGGTACAAAATACAATTGAGTCTCGTGGACATATAACCCAGGGTGCTGCTTTCGCTTTAAAGGCGAGACTTGAACTCTATCAGGGAAAATATGCGGAAGCAATGGTTTCGGCTAAAAAAGTAATTGATATGTCTTGCTATGAATTGTTCCCAACTTACGAGGAGATGTTCTGGCCGGAAAGCGAATCGACCAACAAAGAAGCCATTCTGAATATTCAATATATAAAAGATGAGTACAACAGTATGCTTCCTCAGCTTAATCTTCCAGCGGTAGAAGGCGGTTGGTCTGCTCTGGGTGCTTCATGGAAACTTATTGAATCGTACCAAATGGCGAATGGAAAGGCTATAAATGAAGTCGGTTCAGGTTACGACGATAATAATCCGTTTAAAAACCGCGATCCTCGTATGAATATGACAGTCCTTTGTCCCGGCGAATTATATAACGGAAGATATTACAATACACTCGATAAGTTTATTAATAGTGTTAAAAACCTTGACTTTCATGAAGAGGCGGCGGCTTCCCGTACCGGATTGTTGGTTAAAAAGTATATTAAACCAATGTCTGTTGAAAATATGAACAACTACGATGGTAATGTTATGGTAATTCGTTTGGCAGAAATGTATATCACTTTTGCGGAATGTGCAGTTAAGACTGGTAAAGATACAGATCTTGCATTGCAATATATTAACAAAATCCGGAATCGTGCAGGAATTGAGCTGGCTAGTGCTCTTACAGAAGATCTTGTCCGCTATGAGAGACGTGCCGAACTAGCTTTTGAAGGCTTGCGTTATTTCGATATAAAACGTTGGAATATGGGTAGTCAGGCTCTTAACGGACCGTTGTATGGAAGCAGGGAAGGTTCGGTAGATCCTGCAACAGGCAAGGTGACATGGAAAAATACTTACATAAAATTGGAAGATAGAATTTTTCAACAAACACGTAATTATTTATTACCGATACCCCAAGCTGAATTAGACCGTAATCCTCAGATGACACAAAATCCAGGTTATTGATAAATTATAATAGGTTGTAGAAAAAAGGGAGGAGCTTTGGCTACCTCCCTTTTCTTGTAATTTGAATCATGCTTAATGGTACAGTGCTCTATGAAATAATTAATTACAAATCATTTGTAAATTCCACTACATTCCTTTTCCCTTTTAAGTATGATTTGTTTGAACTCGTCTAGTATTTCTTTGGGTAAGAGGGCTTTAGTTTTCCATTCGGAAGTACCATATACGCCGGCTTGTTTAGCGTCGAAAGGGACAAAGCCTATTTTCCGGATTGTTTTGTTACTCTTAAATTCGAAATCAAGTGCATAGGGATCTTTAAACAGCGGATCAGCTACAACAGAATGTTTGTCTTTATTCTTTTTCCACACCTTAAAAGGGGTTCCAAGGAAAGAGGGATCTTCCTTCGGCAAACTCCAATAGCAGTTTCCGTCCATTTCGATATTGGCTTTATCCCAAGGTCCGGAAAGCAGTACCCCGCAATCCATCAGAACTATATTACGCTCGAAACTAAACGAAAGATGTGGCTCTACTCTTGTAAACTGCAACTGGTAATAGTGTCCGAACGCAAATATATTGTTTCGGATAATGTTCTCCTTACCGTAGTGTTGGTGGAAACCGCCACTCTTACAGCCATAAACCAAGTTGTTTTCTATCAAAATATGGGAGCTTCCTTCATCAGTGTACAAACCCCACCCTCCGTAGTCGTACGAATAAACATCGTGAATAGTATTGTTGTGAATATGGGTTCCGGGAGATTCGCCTAAGGTATAAATGGCTCCCATGTCGGATAGCTCGCCCCAGCCTATATGGTGGATGTGATTGTATGCCACTTCGTTATTAATAGCCGGACTTACTATATGTCCACTTTTATATTCAAGAGCCCCTTGGTTACCCATATAGGTAGTTATCAGACCCGAGTAGGCATATCCCCACATCCAACCTAGCGAAATACCTGTATAACGAAGGTCTGATATTTCATTATGTGTTATCTTATTATTTGATGCATTAAAGACTACAACTCCGCCGCCGCAGGGAAAAACCTGACCGGTATGATGAATAATATTGTTATCGATTTTAATTTCACTGGTAACCAGTAATTGATCGTCTCGCAAAAAAGGCTCACCTATCTTAATTCCGCCTGCTCCCAGATCGTAAAGGTATGAATGGCGCATTTCACTCGAGTGACAAGCCCTGCTAAACGAAACAGCATAATTGCCGGTATGCATCACTTCGCAGTTGTCAAATAAAATATTTTCGGCAAAGTCGAGTTGGATGGCCGCATCTATCCCGGCAGTAACCTGCATCGGATCGTCGCCGGCAGAAGGCATAAGATTCGCAGAATGCTGAAAAGAAATATTCCGGAAAGTTTTGTTTCTTACAGGATTGCCGGCGGCACCTGTTATTTCTACTAGTTGCTTTAACACCGGAGCGAAACATTGGGCCGTTTCAGGTTTTTCGCCTACTCGGGGTATGTAGAATAAATCGCCTTTTCGCGATAGAAACCATTCTCCCGGCATCGAGAGTGCGCCTTTATAATTCTCAAGAATATATCGGGTCCCGGTTTCCAGAGGATTCCACGACTTCATACCCTTGCCACTTAAAAAGAGAGACCCCGAGTCAACACTAAAATAGTTGATCCGTTTTCTTGTATTATCCCATTTATGATAAAAGATTGCAGTCAGATCGGGTAGCTCATCTTCTTTTATGGAAGTAAGTGAACGGATATCTTCCGGATTTACGTTTAACCGTTGGGTGGCATACTCCGGACTGCGTGCAGTGCCCCGGTAGTGTATCTGTTCAGAAGAAGATTTGATCATAAACCATTCTTTATCGGGAGTGCGGGCGCGAGTTGCACGTACTCCGTTTACAAAAAACTGTTCGAAATATAATCCGAAACGTTCAACTTCCGGCAAGTGGCAAGTCCACCATCCCTGAGAATTTATTTTCCATCCGGATACAGCTATCGCACCGCTAAAAACAGGTTTGTGCAAACTATCACCTTCAAAGAAGATAGGCCGGCTGTCCTTTTCTGTGAGTCGAAGTGGTTGATCCATGTAATAAGTGCCGGACGCAATACGAACAGTAACAAGTTCATTACCTGGCATTTTCCGTATACATTCCAACGCGGCGGTTAACGAGCCTACCGGCTGTTCTTTAGTTCCGGGAGCCGAGTCATGTCCATTGACGCTTACATAAATGGTGGTTTGAGCCGATAATATTCTGATGAAACACAAGAAAAAAGAAAACAAGACTATTCTTTTCATTTTGTAAATATTTATTAGACTGAAAGCAAAAATAGTAATTTAAAGTGTTTATTCGTCTTAATTTATGCAGCAATCGAATCCTCACAAATCAATGCGGATCAATTGTTAATTTCCAAAGGAGTAAAGCCATGATAATACTTTGAAAAACAGGAACAAGAATTGCAGGAAACTGTATACAGCTATTTGCCGAGCTCTCATTTTTTTCGATCTTTGCAGATGCAAGAATATAGTTGTGAGACTTTTGTTAAAGTCTTCTTTGGTTTTAATCTTGCCGTTTAGTAAACTTAAATTAATTGAACTGAATCTGAGATCCTATGAAGTATTCCTTATTAATTTTACTTGTGGGAGCCGCGGTTGTTTGTCAGGCGCAGACAACTCTACCGGTTAAACCCGGGAACCGTTCCGTCGAAAATGCTTTGAAAAAGGCTTCTTATCTGGAAGGCGATGTTGTGCTCGAATTATCCGGAGGAGTGTACAGAACCGACAAAACCATCGGAGTGTCTAAAGGGAAGTGGAGTTCATTAACGATAAAAAATAAAAAAGGAGCCAAAGTCTTTGTTACAGGAGATAGAGTGATTGGCCGTAATCAGGCTAAACGGGTGTCAGACCCCACAGTCCTTTCCCGCATTCAGGAAGAATACAGAGATAAGGTTCTGGAGATCGATTGTAAAAAACTGGGAATACAAGTAGCGCCCATTCGTCCGTCCGGCTTTGGACGTAAATCGCTTCCTGCCTGGTCCGAATTGATTATTGATGGTAAATTGACCAATCTTTCGAGGTGGCCCAATGATTCTACGGTATTAATTGGAGAGGTGCTTGTTGCCGGAGATGATAAGGATAAAGTAGCTGGAAAATTGCCTGTTTTTAAATATAAGGAAAATCGCCCGAAAGCGTGGAAAGAGGTGCAAGACCTGTGGATAAGTGGTTATTTTGGATGGGGATATGCCGATGATATGATTCCTGTCCAACGAATAGACACTGCTAAAGCAACGATTTATGCGGGGATGTTTACAACCTATCATTTTATGACCGGAACAGATTTCAGAAGATGGTATGCACTTAACTTAATCGAAGAAATTGATCAGGAATATGATTATGTGATTGATTCGCGCCACGAAAAACTTTACTTTTTACCTCCCGGAGGTGGCTTTTCGACCTTACGGCTAACCAGCCTGGAAAGTCCTTTGATTGCCGTTGAATCGTGCAATAATGTAACCATTGAGGGCATTACCCTTGAGAATAGCCGGGGTATAGGTGTCTATATGGATAACACCGAAAATGTGCTAATTAAAGGATGTACGATCCGGAACGTAGGAAATGTGGGCGTGTGTATTGGGAAAGGTACAAATTCGCCCGATAATGCAACCGTAAAACCTCACTCCATGGAGGCCGGAGGTAAATTAACAGGTAGAATTATTGGTGATATGATGGGTAAAATATATGAAAATACGATTCTAAACAGAGAGGCAGGTCGCAACAATGGCATTAAGGATTGCTACATTTATAATACCGGAGCCGGTGGAGTAAATATCAGCGGAGGAGACCGGGTAACTTTAACCCGGGGTGATAATTTTGTAGAGAATAGTAAAATATCGAACTACAACAGAATTGAAAAATCGTACCGTCCGGGTGTTTGGATGGATGGAGTAGGTAATAGAGTAACCAAGTGTGATATATTTAATGCTCCCAGTATGGCCATTCTTTTTCACGGAAACGAGCATGTTATCGAGTTGTGCAAGATAACAGATGTGTGTAAAGAGGTTGACGATCAGGGTGCAATTTATTATGGACGCGATCCGTCGGAACAAGGAAACATCATACGTTACAACTATTTTTACAGACTTAGTCCCCGCCACAGGGTAACAGCCACTTATCACGATGATGGGGCTTGTGGAAGCGAGGTTTATGGAAATATCTATCATCAGGCAGGCTCTCTTCCCGTATTAATTGGAGGGGGGAAAGATCATAATTACTACAACAATATTTTTATGGAGTCGCCCACAGCTATTCATTTAGATAACCGGATGCAAAACTGGGGAACCGGAATGGTAGCGAAGGGTGGGATTGTTGACGTGAGACTTGAAGCGGTTAACTTTACAAAGCCTCCTTATAGTGTAGCATATCCTAAGCTTGTAAATTACTGGACAGAGGATCCATCGCAACCGCAAAGAAATACCATTCACGGAAATCTGTTTTATAAAATAAATAATTTCGTGCATGGAAACACCTCTTGGGGTGAATTTTGGAATAACTGGATCACAAACGAAAATCCTGGCTTTGTTGATCCTCAAAATCCATTGAAAGGATTTAAAGAGGGGGCTGAGATATTTAAGCGTATTGAAGGTTTTAAAGATATTCCCTATTCGGAAATAGGATCGACCATTCAATAAGCGGCTGTTTAAACTGATGAGAATAAAAAGAGCCGGTGATAATCGATTGTCACCGGCTTTCTTTATTTCACTTGTTTTTGATCTTATTATAAACGGACTGTTATCTTTCCGTAACAAGGAGTAACGTCCAGTGCTTTGCAGTAGTCACCCCAGGCTATTTCAGGATAGTCCCACCGGTTGTTTATGTACAGAACCAGTTGCTCGTCTTTAAGTTTGTTGAGGCGGCAGGCTAGTTCTCCGGAAGGGGATACTATCTGTACCTTCCCTTTGTTTGCTTCGCCCGAAAGAACATACGAGTAGGTGTTTTCTTTCATCCCCTTGGCAACCTGTGTAAGCGGTTTCTTGCAATCGGCTCCGGCATCAGCGAAGTAGTAATAATTATGGGTATCGTATTCCCATGCCTGACGGGGTTCTTCTCCGTACTTTACAACGGTCTTGTTATACAGAGGCGTTTTTCCTTTGGGAGCCCCAAAATGTTCGGATGGGTAATTACTCCAGTATGAATTGCGATTCCATTCAAGCTGAGCAATCGTTGATGGCATATGAAACTTAACGCCCGATTCGCGCAACCAGCCGTTGGGCTCGTTCTGTGTCTCGTAATTAATATCCATTTCTCCCGAAGCATGTATCCGTATACTGAAGTTTACGGATACACCCAGATAAGTTCCACTCAAAAGAACCTGTATCTGCTTATCCTTTTTTTCGTAAGAGAACGCAGTCTTTTTCCAGTCCGAATCTTTTACAATATAGTTTTTAGCTTTCTCGCGCACTTCCGCTCCCGTATTGTGATTGAAGTTCAGATCCAGGTTTAAGAAAGGACCTTCGGCGATCATTACTTCACCCTTCGAAACTGCATTTTTTATCAATCCTGTTTCTTTCATGAAAGGAATGCTGAAGTTGTCTCCCTTGATAATAATCCGGTCCGGAGTTTCCTCCACTTGTAGTGCATTACCTGCAGCTAGTTCGGCCACTTTTTCTGTAGTACCCAGTGTGATGGTATAGGCATCAATCAAATCACTCTTACTTGTGAAAAACTCAATCACAACTTCATCTCCTTTTTTCCAGTCATTTGCAGGAATGGTAAATGCACCCTTCTTGCGAGGGGCAAGTTGAGGCGATACAACAGAACCTTTTTTTCCTTTATAGGTGTAGGTAATAGTAACCTCGCTGAGGTTTGTATGGTCGAAACGATTGTAAACCGGAACCCGTAGCTTTTCGCCCGATGTGAATGCCGGAAAGTTCGTTTCGGTTACACGGATTGGCGAATAGGCTTTCTTAGTTCCCCAGAACTCCGGCTTTTCGCGTCTCCATACGTCAATGATTCCCCATTCTCCATAACCTACACAGTTCCCGGTATATGCTGCCGGCTTAGCTGTTTTACTAAACTCGATCCACCAGGGAGTCCCAACTTTGGGAGTAGGAAGCATAAAGGTTTCATCAATGAATCCCCAGATAGCTCCACCTAAACCTCCACGGCTTTCAAACAGATTACTCCACATTTTGTCCAAAGATATTCCCCAGAACTCACGAATGTTGGGATCGTCCTGCAAGGTGGAGTAGGTGTAACAGGGTACATGCGCCCACTCATCAAAAATAGAGGGATAGTTTGCCGTCTGGTAGTTGTGTACCTGGACCCCATACTGATTCAGGTTGCCTTCAACTCCCGGATAATGCATACTGATAATATCATACGCTTTCTTTTCGGCAGGTACAGTTCCCGGATAACTGAATATCGCGGGACGAGTCGTGTCGGCTGCTTTAATCCAGTCGTACGACAATTGGAAATTGGTGCCGTAAACGGATTCATTGCCAATCGACCAAAACAGGATAGATGCATGATTTCTCAAACTTGTAACCATTTCCTGAAGTTGAGACAAATATCGGTTTGTAAAGGCTGTGTCGTTTTGAGAATTAGCGGGACCGTAGTTTTTCTGACGGTGTGTGTCCACAAAGCAGATGGCTGTTTCGCATTCAACGTATAGTCCCATTTTGTCGCAGTATTCCAGAAAACGCTCTGTTGGTGGATAGTGAGATGTACGAACAAAGTTCATATTTGATTTTTTGAACAGAACGACATCCAGACTGTCATATTCGGCGGTAGTTGTACGTCCCAATGTAGGATGCATGTCGTGACGGCAGGCTCCCCGAAGTTTTACCGGCTTGCCATTAACGAATAGTTGGTTTTCTTTGATTATAATATCCCTGAACCCAATCTGGCGTGTGAACGAATAAATTTCTTTCCCGTTTTCTACGCAGGATGTACGAAGGGTATATAGATTCGGATGTTCGGCATCCCATTTTTTAGGATTAGATACCTGCATTCGGTGCGTAAGCGTGTCGGTTCCGACAGGGATCTCCACACTGGAATTACTCAGCGATATTACTTTTCCTTGTGGATCAAGCAGCGTGAATTTTACCTGCATCGCCTTTGTATGCTGCAAAGAAAGCGCTACATTCAGTGAGGCATGCGTGTAATTTTTATCCAGTACGGTTTCGACCCGAAAGTTGTCGATATGATTTTTGGGGAGCGCATAAATCAGGACATCCCTTAATATACCCCCAATTGGATGATGGGCATATCCACTTGCATAGGATATATCATCTTTGCGGTCGGTTACCTCCAGTTTTATTTCATTGTTTTTCCCGGGCTTGATATAAGTTGTTACATCGCTTTCCCATCGGGTGAACCCTCCGTGATGCTCACGGATGAATGTTCCGTTTACAAACAAGCGTGCATACGAATAAACTCCGTCGAATCGTAAAATAACTTGCTTACCGGCAAAATCGGCTGGAATGGAAAACGATTTTCTGTAGAGTACAGGCTTGTCGTGTTCGATGGCAAAGCCCTGCATGGCACATTCGCCGGGAACGACTATAGTTGACCAGCCTCCTTTAGGCTTGTAACTACTTTTTTCCATGCTTTTTTGAGGCTGGGGATCAAATTGCCAGGTTCCGTTTAATAGGAGCCGGTAATTGTGGACTCCTGCAACAGCACCGGGTAACGGCGGTTGCTTACTAGCTGCTTTCGATGCAAAACTGATCGCAAAGCAAAGCAGACATTGAAGGATAATAAGTCGTTTTGTACGCATAGAGTTTATGTGTGATATTAAATTAATTGACTGGGTTGTTACCACCAAATGGTGTAAAACGCAATAAGAATGATTATTATAACACAGGCTGCTATATTGAATGACTTTGTGGTCTTAAATAAATCCGGTGTAAGGACGATGGATTTTTCGGACACACCTTTCTTTTCAATAAGCGCACTGATCAGGATGGTAAAGCAGCAGAGAATAAAGACAATTCCCATACGGTCCATCCAGGGAAGTTCCGGCCATACGTATTTAAGCAGAGCCGAGAAGGCAAACGAACCGATTGCGGCCAGTAAAGCCCCATTGGCTGTTGCTCGTTTATAAAAGAAGCCGGCCAGGAAAATAGAGAGCGCCCCCGGACTAATAAATCCGGTAAATTCTTGTATATACTGAAAGGCCTGATCCAATCCCGAAAGTAGGGGAGCTATTGTTATGGCAACTAGCAGCGAGGCAAAACTTGCCCATCTTCCGGTTCGTACTAATTCTGTTTCACTGGCTTTCTTTCGCAAATAGGGTTTGTATATATCCAGCGTGAAAATTGTGGATATGCTGTTCATCATGGATGCAAGCGAACTGACGATCGCCGCTGTTAATGCGGCAAAAGCAACCCCTTTAACACCTACCGGCAACAAATTACTTAAAAGCCACGGATATGCTTCGTCCGATTTTGACAGAGGAGCTTCCAGCGCAAAAGCCGCAATACCCGGTATCACAACCAGCAGGGGAATAAATAATTTGATAAAACCTGCAAATATCATTCCTTTTTGAGCTTCCTCAACCGATTTGGCCGCAAGTGCCCGTTGGATAATATATTGGTTGCAACCCCAGTAATACAGATTGGCTACCCAAAGACCGCCAATGATAACCGAAATGCCGGGAAGATCTTTGTATCCGGGATGCGATTTGTCCAGAATCAGGTGAAATTTGTCCTGTGTTTTTGCGCATAAATTACTAAAGCCCTGGATCGCTCCGTCGCCTTCGCCCAATAAATTGAGCGCAATATAAGTGGTCATTAAACCTCCGCCAACCAGGAATATTACCTGAATAACATCGGTAAGAGCCACCGCTTTTAGTCCTCCGTAGATCGAATAAATTCCTGCAAATAACGCTAATCCGATTACTCCGTATATCATGGGGAACCCCATTACCTTCTCGATCGTTAAAGCCCCTAAGTAAAGTATGGAGGTTAAATTGATAAAAATAAACACCGCTAGCCAGAATATGGCCATAACCGTTTTAACTCGTTTGTCGAAACGTTCTTCCAGAAACTGGGGCATTGTGAAAATCTTTTTTTCCAGAAAAATGGGAATAAAGAATTTGGCTACAATAATTAGCCCCAATGCCGCGATCCATTCGTAGGTAGCCATGGCCAATCCGATTGCATAGCCCGATCCGGACATTCCCACAAATTGTTCGGCAGAAATATTTGATGCAATAATGGAAGCCCCAATGGCCCACCAAGCCAGCCCTCTTCCTGCCAGAAAGTAATCTTTGGAGTCTTTTTTTGTTCCTTTCTTTGTGCGCGAAACAAATAAGCCGACACACATGATCAGCATGCAGTAAGCTACAAAAATGGCAAGATCAATAGCCGATATATTCATAGTATAGATTTTTTAGTGAGTGATAAAAGGATAATGATTGATACCAGCTCTCGCATTCACATTTGCTACAAATAAGCCACCACTCGTAGGATAGGCAACTTTCTCTTCTTCGGTGAGACCAGCGCGGGCTGTTGTGATAAAAAGCTGATTCTTCTCTTTTCCTCCAAACGTACATGACGCTGCATTTGGCACAGGAATCTCAATTTTGTCTTCCAGCACTCCCGTTTGGGGGTTCCAAATATAGACACCAAAGCCTCCCCAATGAGCTACCCAGAGGAATCCGTTCTCGTCGATGGTCATCCCATCGGGTACGCCGTATTGGGAAGGAACCTGTATAGCTACCCGAAGGAATGTGATTTCTCCTTTTTCCGGATTGTATGCATACGCATGGATGCACCCTTTTCCTGAATCGGCATAATACATGCATGTTCCTGTTTTATCCCAGACGATGCCGTTTGGAATGCATTGTTTGTCCAGCACTTTCCGCAGGCTAAAATCATTTTCCATGCAATAGAGAGCACCTGTGTTTTGATGATCAGTCAGATGCATAATTCCAAGCCAGAGACGACCTTCGGGCGATGCTTTTCCATCGTTGGGGCGTAGATTGGGCTGATTGGCTTCAATTTCTGTTATCGTTGTGAGTTCTTTTGTTATCAGGTGGTAAAGAACCAAACGCCCACTCAAGGCCAAAATGACTTCATTCTTTCGTTGAGTGGGTATAATGGTCGACACTCTTGCTGGAAGAATGTGGTCTGAAAAACAGTTTGTTGAAGGATTAAACACGTGAAGAATACACGAGTCGATGTCTACCCAGAGTAAAACTCCGATATCGTCGAGCCAGGTCGCAGCTTCGCCTATTTCATCCATGCAGGGGTATAAAAGTTCCGCTTTCATTGATAAACAATTAATAGTTATCCTGCATCAAAGCCGAGCGGCCGCCATCCATCAATATGGTCGTGCCACTGATGAAACGAGCCATTGGTGAGGCCAGGTATACACATAAATCACCAACTTCTTCCACGGTGCCAATTCGTTTAACAGGATGCAGATCAATGGTACGCTGACGTTCGGCTTCTGCATCCGGAAAAGAACCGAACCACGTGTCGTTTCCTGCCGTATCAATAAAACCGGGAGCAACACCAACCGTTCTGATTTCGGGCCCCCACTCAATAGCGAGTGCCCTTGCGAGTCCTGTAATAGCTGTTTTTGTTACGTTGTAAGGGAAACATCCCGGAATAGAACTGTATGCGTGATTGGAAGTCATCAACAATATAACACCTTCTCTGCTTTTAACAAGCCACGGGCGGCAGAGCTGAGCCAGCCTCCAGTGGGAGGCCAGATTCAGATCCATATTGTATTGCCACTGATCCTCCGTACAATGTTCGACTCCCTTAAAAACGTTTACTCCTGCATTGGAAACCAATATATCCAGTCTTCCAAATTTTTCTATGGTTTTTTCAACCAGTAGCTCCAGATCCTCTTTTTTGGTCACATCCGCTTGTACATAGAGCGATTGCATCCCCTTTGACTCCACGGCCGATTTAAACAATTCCGCACTTGGATCATTTTCGGGTTTGCGTGAGCAACCGGTTACATGCGCTCCGGCTTTGGCAAACTCTGCGGCTACCCCAAGTCCGATGCCGGAGGATACGCCGGTTACCAGAACTACTTTGTCTGTAAAATCTATAACAAAGCTCATTCGTTTAAATATAAAAGTTTGCGGGAGGATTACTAACAATGCCCGGATGTTTTTCCATTTCTTCTTCGATCAGATCCACGCCCAGTCCGGGACGGTCCGAAAGATGAAGATGTCCGTCGTATACCATGTCACTGATTGGATGATCAATAACTGTATCTCTCCATTCCACATCATTGAACATAAATTCCTGGCGGAAGAAATTGGGAATGGCCGCACAAACATGCGATGAAGCAAGGGTGGATAAAGGACCGTTTGGATTATGAGGCGCGATCAGCACATTGTATGCTTCGGCCATGGTTGCCATACGTTTCATTTCGGAAGGTCCGCCGCAACGGGTAATATCAGGCATAATCACATCGCACACGTGTTTTTCAAGTATGGAACGAATTCCGAAACGGGTGTAATGGCGTTCTCCTACACAAATAGCCACGTCCGAAGGGATTCTTTCGCGCATGGCCCGAAGGGTTGAAGAGCTTTCGGGGCCTGCTGGTTCTTCATACCAGGTGATGTCAAGTTTAGCCAGCCGTTCGGCCATTTTTACGGCTACACGGTAGTTCAACATGGCATGCGTCTCGATCATAATATCAAATTCCGGACCTACCGCATCTCTTACCGCTTTGGATACGTCGAAAGCCAGATCCTGCTGTTTGGCGGTGAGGGTTAAGTTTGAAGACAAATCTTCTCCATACAGGTAGTTTGTGTGTGCGAATGGATCAAACTTAAGGCCGGTGAATCCCGCTTCTTTTACCTTGAGAGCCTGTGCCGTATAGTCTTCCACATTATGCCCCCCTCCGGTAAACCAGTAGTTTGCATAAAGAAGTATGTTTTTACGGTAAGCACCACCCAAAAGCTCGTAACAGGGAACACCCAAAACTTTCGCTTTCAAATCCAGTAAAGCCATATCAATGCCACTGATGGCACACATGCTGGCGCCATAGGGGCCAATCCAGTTTAAATCCCGGTAAAGCTTTGTCCAGATAAAATCTGTCCGCATGGGGTCCAGTCCTATAATTCTTTCTCCAATGTGTTTGGCTGCGCCGTAAACAACCGGGCTTCCCGGCCAGTTTGTAGCTTCACCAACACCTGTGTATCCTTCGTCTGTATAAATTTTAAGTAATGTCCAGTTGTACTTAACGCCTTGTACCAACCAGACTTTTACGTCCGTAATTTTCATATATTTTGTTTTTTTTGAATCTTAATTCTTCCAGATTACATAATGCCAAATTTGTCGAAAGCTTCTCTTGAAGGCATTCCTTCTTGTATTTTTTTAAGCACCACCCGTTCGCCTCTTGCTTTTTCGAGGGATTTGGTGATTACTTCCTCTTCAATGCTTCGTGGAATAACACATACTCCGTCCACATCCCCAATAATAATGTCTCCATCATTTATAAGAACACCTTCCATATCAATGGGAACGCGGAAGTCAATTACTTTTCCTCTCGGAGCCTGATCCTGTGCATACGGACCATAAGAAAAACAAGGGAAATCAAGGGCAAGAATCCCTTTTGTGTCTCTGGAGTAGCCATTCACTACAGCACCTGCGGCCTTACAGGCGATAGCCCGTGCGCTCATCAATTCTCCCCACAAAGCATAGGCGGGAGAGGAGCCGGAACAAATGTATATTTCGTCTTCCTTCAAATCGTCTAAAGCTTCGAGCATAAGACCAAATGATTTTTTGAGCAAGGGATTGCTTCCGCCAGACGTGGCGTTTTCCAATACATCTGTTTCCAAAACGGTCATTGCGCGTCCGACAACGAACATATCATCCCGCAGGGGGCGGATGCGCGGGGGAAGAAACTGGCGCGTGTATCCTAACTTGTCCATAATATCTCCGATTACGGCGGTATACAGTTCCTCTTTAATTAGAGCGAACAATGATTTATCCTCTTTCCATTCCTTCATGGTGTGTTATTTATATGATTTTATTTGTTTTTTATAGTACACAAAAGTATATAATACGATTAAATAGATGTTTAGAAACTCTTCCTATATAATTATGCCTTAAGGACCATATATTAGTAATATGTGTAAAAAACGGAACAAATAAAATAAATATATGACCTGGAATTTTTTAAGGTGTTATTATCGATTTGTAATCTCTTTTGGAGATATACCCATCTGTTGTTTAAACACGCGGGAGAAATACTGAGGAGACTTGTATCCGCATGTGAAACAGATCTCTTTTACGGAGAGTTCCGTATTTTTAAGTAAATCAATCGCTTTGTTAATTCGAATTTGATTGAGGTAATCAAGTGGCGAGATGTTAAGATGCTGTGCAAAGAGCTTTCTTAAGTATCTTTCTCCAATTCCGGCTTGCTGTGCCACATCTTCCATTGTTATATCGGTATGAAAATTCATACGCAAATATGAGATTGCCTTTTTTAAGCTTTCGTTTGTGCAAATTGGAAGATAGGCTTCGTCCATATGTCGGTAAATAAGAATCAACAACTCTGCGTAATACATGATAACTAAGTATTGATAATATTTATTTTTAGAATTTAGTTCATTAACGATACGTTGTACTGCCCGCATAATTCGAACATTATTGACAATTTTAATAAGATGATTGGCTTCCGAAAAGATTGTGACAGGAGTCAAACCTATGCTTGTCATATTCTCTGAAGAATCAAATTTTGAAAAAATTTCGGGAAGAAACTCCAGTTGCATCAGTATTGTTCCTTCCGCTCCCGCTTCGAACGAGTGTTTTACATTTGAACAAATAATCATTATTTCGTTTTCACTGAAGCAGACACTTTCGTTTTCCAGCCTAAGGATACAGTTTCCTTTTTTTACATAGTTAATTTCGATGCGCACATGCTGATGCGGACCGAACTTTTCGAATGGTTTAAAAGATACAAAACGAAACACATCTGCCAATCTTTTCTTTTCGAGGTTCCTGACTATTTCTTCCAGGCTAGTAAAAAGGGAATTTGTGTTCATGATAATTAATTTTCATTTAAAATAAATGTGACTTTCCCATTTATATTATCCCTTTTTTTTAAAGGCTTATAGTCCTTTTCGGCATGTGATACCAGAAATTGTTCCCTTCCCGCATTATTGTAATCTGCAACTAAAAAATGTATTATATCAGCTTCTTTCCATGCTCTGAAGTGCTGCTTTCCGTCTGATAATATCTGAATTTGGGATCCGTTTCCATTTTTGAGTGAGGCTGTTTTAATAGACTCTTTTGTGGATCTGAAATCGTTTGATCCTGCATTTGTCCAATCAAGGTTCCAATCATGTGCGGGTTTTGCTCCAGGTCCAGCCAGTCCGCAAACGGAAGTTTTTTTGTTGTATAAATTGGCAGTGCCTTCCAATCGTGCAATATGATTTGACGGATAGACAGACCAAAATCCATTTCTTTTCCAGCTAAGCTCTGTATATGAATCGGAAACTGAAAAAACCAATCCTATTTGTCGGGGAGATACCGCTTTTTTTACATTGAAGTCGTATTCAATATCAACCTTTCCGTTTGCATGAAATAAATAGCAAAAACTTCCATCAGCTTCCTGATAGCTTCCATTTACCTGTACTTTTATCACATCATTATTCTGTGTAGTCTGAATAGAGTTTGCTACCCAGTATTTACAAACTGGAGTGTAGGGATCAAAGTTCTGGCCTTCGCCTGTCATCTGGATTCCTCGCCCTTCGCCGTTTAAAGGTAGTATCATCAGTTCCGGAGTCTGTTCAAGTACTGTTTCATTTTTACTATTTTTGGCAAGTAATAATCCATTCAGCTTATTTATGGTATATGTTCCTGTACAAGATGAGATAACCAGCTGTTTGTCGTTTTCGGAAAACTTTAAAATTCCATTCTTTTCCTTTTCAGTAATGACTTGTTCTGGTTTAATAGTGAATTTATACTGGTCAATCACATACCCCAGCGGGCTCACTACGTTTAATTCGATAAAATTACTCTCCCGTGCTTTTTCAGGAAGGGAAATTTTAAAAGCTCCTGTTGCCTTGGGAGATAGATTAACCGCTACAGTCCCTTTCACGTATTCATTAGCCCATTGAAAGCGACAGGCAGAAAGATTGGTGAAGTTATGTCTGTTTTCAACTTCAAAAAGAATATTTCCTTCTGAGTCTATATTTCCCTTCATTTCGATTTTTACCGGCGAGTAGACCTTTTTCATATTCCAAAACTCAGGCTTTTCCCTTCTCCATCCATCAATAGGTCCCCAGGTTCCGTAACCTACGGTTTTTCCGTCGGGCAAGAAAAATGAGTCGTCTATTCCAGCCCAGATAGCACCACCAAGCACTCCTTTGCTGTAATACATGTCATTCCACATGCGGTTAAGCAATTCACCCCACATATTTCTTACTCCCGGATCTGCCGACAGTTCTAAACGATTATAAGCGTTGAGGTGACAATATTCATCAAAAACGATAGGTCGTTTGCTGTTTTCATATGTCTCCGGACCTGTTGGACCCGGGTAGTGATGGTTGCCAATTTCTAAATCTCCCTTATCAGAATCCGGGCCCCATTGACTAAAGATTCGAGGGCGGGTAGGATCCATTTTTTTTGTGATGGCAGCCGCTTGCTTAAAATATTCTTCATACAGATTTGATTCGTTTCCCATCGACCAGATTATGATTGAGGGGTGACTTTTATCTCTGTTAACCATTTCAATGTGTTGATTCACCAAGAGTTGGTAATGCTTATCTTCGGAAACTTTTGTTTCGTGAGCCCAGCAGAAGGGTGCTTCCAGTTCTACAAACATTCCTAATTCATCACAAGCATCAAGAAGGGCTTCATCCGGTGGATAATGAGAAGTTCGAATGTAATTCACATTTCCGCTTCTGAATATTTCCACATCCTTTTTCCATATATCACCTTCCAGCGAACGGCCTCGCAAGGGCATAACTTCATGGCGGCATACCCCCCTGAGTTTTACCGGAAAATTGTTTACGAAAAGTTCATTTCCCCTGACTTCAATTTGTCTGAATCCGACTTTGCGTGAAGTTTGTTGCAGAAGTTTTCCATCCTGTTTAAGCTCGCAGGTAAGAATGTATAAGTTTGGATTTTCAGAATCCCATTTCATAGGTTCGGTAATATCGGCACTGATTGTTTGGCTTTCCGTAACCTGCGAGGCAATAGGTTTAAGTTTGTATTCGTTCTTTTTTAATGTAACAACTTTACCTTTTGGATCTGTCAGTTTAAAGCAAACGCTAAGATTGTCTGATTTAGTTTTTAGTTCATTACAAATAGCTACTTCTGTTGATAGAACAGCATTTTTGTATTTTTCATCGAATGTGGTTTGCACATGGAATGAAGCTATATTTACCTCAGGAAGAGCAAATAGAAAAATGTCGCGAGTGATTCCTTCTAAGGGATGAACCGCATATCTGGACGCACTGGCCAATGAATCTGCCAGACTTTCGCTTTTTATGGCAATTGCAATGCTATTTTTACCGGAATGAACAAGAGAGGTAACGTCCAGTTCAAAGGGAGTAAAACCTCCCAAATGAGACCCAGCTGCAGAACCATTTATGTAGATGAATGATTCGCTGAAAATACCATTGCAACGTAATTTTATTCTTTTATTTTCCCAAGAAGAAGAAATGACGAATTCTTTAACATACCCGGCAAGCTGACCCTTTTCTACTTTATATCCCTGCATTACCCATTCTCCGGGAACGGAAATATTTTTCCAGTTTTTCAAGTTCTTGATTGTCCAGAAAGATTTGTCGGGAGAGGTGTTAAATAACCAATTTCCAGACAAGCTTACTTTTTCTTTTTCCATATTTACAGGAAAGGGAGAAAGCCGTGGAATGTTGAATTCCTGTCCGTTTACTGAAAAAACAATCAGCATTAACGCCAATAAAAAAACAATTCGCTTCATTGTTATCTATTTTGTATAGTTTACTATTCTATTCTTAGTGTGATGTTTCCGCTTATGGTATCACCTGTCTTGATTGGTTTTCTGTAGGGCGCATAATAGCTGTTAAGAAACATTTCATCTCCTGCAGTCACAAAATCGGCCACCAGAAACTGTATTCTGTTATTGTGTTTCCATGAACGCCAATGTTGTTTGCCGTTCGAAATAGCTGTAACCTTACTTCCTGATTCATGTAAAAGGCCTGCATACCATATATTTCTGCGTGTAGAGCGAAAATCACAGCTTCCCAGTTCATTGTAATCCATACTCCACGACCAGGTAGGCTCTACTCTTGGGTTTACCTTTGCCGGAATGCCTGAATAGAATAATTGGGCTTCACCAGCCGGTCTGCTGATATGGTCTTTAGGGTAAACACTCCACATACCGTCACGTCTCCAGAATGTTTTATTAAAACTGTCCGGAGTTTCGAATACCAGTCCCCATTGGCGGGGATTTACATCCTGCAATGCGTTAAATTGATAATTAACTTTAAATTCGCCATTGGCATTAATTACCAAAGAATAATTACCTTCAAACTCATTGTATGAACCTTCCACTTTTATAACAACGTTCATTGCATCCTGAGAAGCCAAAATGCTTTTAATTTTCCAACCAGAGCACAAATCATTGAAAATTGGAGTATTTGCATT
This sequence comes from uncultured Macellibacteroides sp., assembly GCF_963667135.1. Classification (NCBI taxonomy): domain Bacteria; kingdom Pseudomonadati; phylum Bacteroidota; class Bacteroidia; order Bacteroidales; family Porphyromonadaceae; genus Macellibacteroides; species uncultured Macellibacteroides sp. Next base: position 57,921 of record NZ_OY762974.1, read on the forward strand.
GTGATTCGGATAACAACCTCCACCCGTTAGAGGTAAAGCCATCAACCAAGGACCTCCGTTAATCACTTCCTTGTTATTTCGTTTCATTGAAAGAATTTGTCCGGTTACCCTGCTTATTTCGCAAGTAAAATTTTTTCCGTTGATAGTGTATTTGTCTTTATTGCTTTTTAATTTTGTTTTTTCAGATGTAAGAGCTTGTAATTCGTTTTGAGACTGCTTGCCAACAGGAATAACATATTCGTCTGCAATGAAATTGCGTGGATCCTTAAATACAATACTTAACTCGTTTGCATTCTCCGGATTGGCAATACATAGATGAATCTGCCCTTGTTTTCCCGGCTCCAGATTAATAAACGATGTACCTTCTTCCTTCCCGTATTTCCAGTTTATTTGTAATTCACTAAAGTTTGTAAAGGTATAACGGTTTTCAACTTCTATTGTCAATTCTTTAGATGGCGTAAGGCTAGCTGTAAGAACTCGGATCGGACTATATATTTTTTTCATGTCCCAGTATTCGGGTTTGGGGCGGCGCCATCCGTCTATAGGTCCCCAGGCTCCATAACCAACAGCATCGCCGTTTGGTAACTGAAAAATATCATCTATGCCAGACCAGATTGAACCTCCCAGTACACCCTTTGTCTTATACATGTTATCCCATGTAGGGCTAAGAGCCAAAGCCCAATCGCTTCGGATTCCCGGGTCTGTTACAAGTTCACTTCTGTTATATACATTTAAATGACAGTATTCGCCATAAATCATAGGACGCTCGCTTTGTTCAGCTACTTTATAGCCGTTTGGTCCCGGATAGTGAATGTTGGCAATTGGAGAAGTGCTGCCCTGATTGTTGAATCCCCCGTATGCCTGATCGTGAAATGTGGAAGGACGGGTAGGATCTGCCTTTCTTATATATTCGAGAATTTGGGCAAACTCTTTATTCCAATATGATTCGTTAGCCATCGACCAGAAAAGAATGGATGGATGGTTTCTGTAGAAATGGATGGTTTCCATGTTTGCCTGAAGAACGTAGGGGTAATACTTAGTATCCCTGTAGTTTAAGCGAGTCCAGTTTTCATTTGCATGATGACCAATCCAGCAAACAGGAGATTCCACTTCAACAAAAAGTCCGATTTCATCACATATTTCTAAAAATTCTTCACAAGGAGGATAATGAGATGTTCTGATGAAATTACAATTTGCAGCCCTGTATAATTCGGCATCTATTCGGCTTAATTCGGATGAGATTACTCTTCCTGTAAGAGGGTGTGCTTCATGGCGGCAAACACCTCTTAATTTTACAGCATTTCCGTTAACCAACAGTTCGTTTCCTTTTATTTCAATTTCTCTAAAACCAATATTTTTACAGATTTGTTCGGTTACAACATCTCCTTTTCTCAGTTCAAGACTAAGAGGATAAAGGAAAGGGTGTTCGTTATCCCATTTTTTCGGAGAGGGAACATTTCCTTCCAACCATCCGCTCCAGGTTTCACCGGCTGCGATAGAAGGTATCAGTTTTTCAATAACCGTTGGCAGCCCAGCCAAATAGATACGAATAAAATTGTTTTTTGAAACTTCGCCCGAAGCATTTTTTACAGATACAAATACTTTTAGTGTTGCATCTTTATATTTATCATCCAGATCGGTTACGATTCTTAAATCTGAAATGTGATTTTTCGGAACAGTAAATAAAGTTACTTTCCGGGTGATTCCACCAAGCTGATGTGCGGCATATTGAGTAAGGCTCCCAAGCATATCTGCCATTGATTCACTCCGCACCTTTAAAGCTAAATGATTTTGTCCTGCAATCAATCCGTTTGTGATATCCAATTCAAAAGCAGTCATACCCCCCATGTGATTTCCAATTTCTTTTCCATTCAGAAATACAACGGCCTCACTGGATACGCCATCGAATCGAAGTTTTACTTGTTTGCCCGACCAGTCTTCCGGTAGAGTAAAGGTGGTACTGTATCCCCCAAAAGCGGCAGAATCAACTTTAAATCCCTGCATGCTCCACTGTCCGGGAACGTTAATGTTTTTCCAACTATTACTGTTAACAGGCTGTTTCCAAAAATCATTTTCCGGTTTATTGTTAAATTTCCATACACCGTTCAATGATAGCTTTTCCCTGAATATTCCGGGAACTCTATAAGGCATAACGGAATAAGTTGGGAGTACATCTTCGATATTGACCAGTGTGTCAACTATGTAGCTGTGTGTGTGTTTTAAGGCAAGTTTCCGTTCTCCTTCAAACGGGATAAGAGGTTTAGGATTGGATGAAAATATATTCAATTCGGATATTATAGCATTACTTCCTTTCAATGCTTCAAAAACAAGAACAAGCTGACCGTAGGCATACGCTTTTTTGGGCAAGTTAATAATGTATCGCTGCTCTTTTCCTTTTTGGAGTTTAAAAGGTTCCTGTACAGTATTTCCATCAGCAATGATCTGTTGTTCACGATCATTATCTGCCAGATACACTATTTCCATCCTATAATCTGCTTGTATGTCAATTTTGTCGAAGGCATAGATGATTGTTCCTCCAAAATTACAAGTGAGGGCTTTTTTAGATCCTGTAAATGAGTCAGGAAGCTTGTAGTTTTCTCCCTTAACCAAGTACGGTTGTGCTTTTTCAACGCCGCAATCGTTTGAGGCAACCAAAGTATATTCTTTTTTTTGAGAATACACTAAACATACATTTGTAATAAACAGAACAGAAAGGCATATTTTATTTATCCCAATCCATCTTTTTGTTGTGCTTTTCATCTGAAGTAAACATTATTGATAAGCTACAAAGTTATAAATATAGAACTTCTTTAAATTGGGTTAAGTCTTTGTTTATAATACCGAATAAGGAACCCATAATAATATAAAGTGTACAATCCGGCCCTATATTCCACTAAATATACAAAATAAATGACAATATGCATTCTTAGTTTGTTATATTTATATGTTAACTTAGTCAAACAATCATCTTATGAAGCAGCACAGGGTTATACGCGAACGAATATCGGTTCTGTGTCTAGTTTTCTTATCCATGCAACTGGATATTATTGCACAGGACATTCCATCTTCTCCCGCTGATTCTTTGATCACAGTGGGTTATGCCACTGGAAATAAAAAGAACATTTCGGGTTCTGTGGATAAAATCACAGAACAGGAGATGAACAAAGATCAGATAACTAATCCGCTGGAAGCCATCCGTGGTCGCGTTCCTGGACTTACCATTCAAAAAGGGAATAAGGGAACGAATGGTCCGGCTGCACTGGATGCCGTACGCCTTCGGGGTACGACTTCGCTTACTAGTGGTAACGATCCTTTGATTATAGTGGATGGTGTGTTTGGCGACCTTAGTATGCTTACGTCTATTTATCCTACTGATATAGAAAGCTTCACGATTCTGAAAGATGCCTCGGAAACAGCTCAGTATGGTTCGAGAGGGGCTTCGGGTGTAATCGAAATCACCACCAAAAAGGGCATCAGCGATAAAACAAAGGTGAGCTACAATGGAAGCTTCGGCATTGCTTCGGTATACAAAAGCCTAAAAATGGTGTCTGCCGCCGAGTTTAGGGAGATTGCCGGCGAGCGAAACATCTCTTTTCTTGATTTGGGCAACAATACGAATTTTCTGAAGGAAATAGAGCAGACGGGAATCCAGCAGAATCATCATGTTGCTTTCTACGGGGGGTCTGATGCTTCCAGTTACCGTGTTTCTTTGGGTTTCATGGACCGACAGGGGGTGATATTAAATGAAGATTTGAATAACTTAACCTCCAATATGAACATGACACAAAAGGTGTTCGGCGATTTTATCAAATGCGAATTGGGTATGTTCGGCTCGGTGCAGAAGAATCACAATCTTTTCGATTATCAGAAAACGTTTTATTCTGCCGCCACTTTTAATCCTACTTATCCTGATCATAAAAATACCGAAACCAATTCGTGGGATCAGATTACCAATGCCAGCCAGATTACCAATCCGCTTGCCTGGATGGAGGTGAAAGATCATGAAGTAAGCTCGCACATCAGTACGCATGCCCGGCTTACATTCAATCTTTTAGACGAATTGAAGTTGGTTATGTTCGGTTCGTATACCAATAACATAGTGGAGAATTCTCAGTATCTGCCTACCTCGGTATGGGCACACGGACAAGCATACAAGGGAACCAGGAAAATGGAGTCTTTACTTGGCAGCCTCATTCTGACATACAAAAAGGCTCTGGGAAAGAATTTCTTCGACGCGCTTGCTCTTGCCGAATTTCAGGAGGAAACATTTACGGGTTATTATACCACGGTTACCAACTTCGGCACAGACAAATTTGGATACGATAACTTGCAGGCGGGAGCCATCCGTCTTTGGGAAGGGACGGGTTCTTATTACGAACAACCGCACCTGGCTTCTTTCATGGGACGGTTTAATTACACGTATGCCGACCGCTATATTTTTACTGTCAATGCCCGGGCTGATGGTTCCTCCAAGTTCGGGGTAAACAACAAATGGGGTTTCTTTCCTTCTGTTTCGGCGGCATGGGTTGTAAGCGAAGAACAGTTTATGAAACAGCTTACCCTTGTCGACAATCTGAAATTCCGTATGGGCTATGGTCTGGCGGGAAATCAGAGCGGAATTGATTCGTATACGACGCTTAGTCTTGTAAAACCCAATGGTGTTGTACCGGCTGGCACATCGCAGGTTGTTTCTTTGGCTGACTTAAAGAATACGAATCCCGATTTGAAGTGGGAAATAAAGCATACCTTTAATATGGGTGCCGACATTGCCTTATTTGGTAACCGGTTGTTGCTGTCGGCAAATTATTACAATTCAAAGACCTCGGACATGCTTTATCTTTACAATGTAAGCGTACCTCCTTTTGCATACAATACGTTGCTGGCAAATATCGGTTCGATGCGGAACAGCGGAACAGAGATAGCCCTGGGGATAACGCCATTTAAAAACAAAGACCTGGAACTGAACATCAATGCGCACATCACTTTCCAGCAGAATAAACTGCTTTCCTTAAGTGGCAGATATAACGGCGAATCTATTTTGGCTCCCGAATTCAAGAGTCTGACCGACCTCAATGGCGCCGGTTTTCATGGTGGATACAACCATATCGTCTATCAGATAGTTGGTCAGCCTTTGGGCGTTTTTTATCTTCCGCACAGCAAAGGGCTTGTTTCCGACGGAAGTGGTGGTTATACCTACGACATTGTCGATCTGAATGGAGGCGGTGTAAGTTTGGAAGATGGCGAAGACCGTTATATTGCCGGACAAGCAGTGCCAAAAGCTTTGCTGGGATCCAACATCAGTTTCCGGTACAAGATGGTCGATGTTTCTGTACAGGTTAACGGAGCTTTCGGACATAAAATATATAACGGGACCTCCCTTACATACATGAATATGAACATATTTCCCGATTACAATGTAATGAAAGAGGCACCCGAGCAGAATATCAAAGATCAGACTGCTACCGATTACTGGCTGGAGAAGGGTGATTATGTGAATTTCGACTACCTCACGGTTGGCTGGAATGTGCCGGTAAATAGTGTAAAGAAGTATATTCAATCGCTTCGCCTGTCGTTCACCGTGAACAATCTGGCAACCATAACCGGATATTCGGGCTTGTCGCCGATGGTTAACAGCTCTTCAGTAAACTCAACATTGGGTGTCGACGATAAACGTAGTTATCCGTTGGCCCGCACCTATACGTTTGGATTAAGTATTAACTTTTAAACGAAAATAAGTATGAAACGTCGGTCTGTTTATATTCTTGTCTGTCTCGTGCTTTCGTTTACACAGTTCTCTTGTGATGATTACTTGCAGGAAAAGCCAAAAGACAAGCTTCAATACGAAGATGCATACGACAATCTTGCAAATCTTTATCTCAACGCAGTTGCATCTTTATATACAAATATCGGAGGATACAGTGATAGTCAGGGGTTGCAAGGTACGGGAAGAGGTGTTTACGATTTGAACACGTTCACTACAGACGAAGCTATCATGCCAACTCGTGGAGGCGACTGGTACGATGGAGGTTTCTGGCAGGGACTTTATCTGCATAAATGGGGTGTAAACAATGACGCCATTCAGGCTACCTGGGAATATCTTTATAAGGTAATCGTGCTCAGCAATAAATCGATAGAGAAAATAAATGAGTTTAAGGCTTCGCACAATGATACGGAACTGCCCTCCTACCTTGCCGAAGTACGAGCCATGCGTGCCATGTATTACTATTACCTCATCGATTTGTTTGGTCGTGTACCGCTGGTTGTCTCTTCCTCGACTCCCATAAATGAGGTCACGCAAAACAGTCGCAATGAAGTGTTTGAGTTTATTGTAAAAGAATTGCAGGAAGCAGCTCCCCTGCTGAGTGAAACCCACAGTAACAAGCCGGGTATTTATTATGCCCGCATTACGCGTCCGGTTGTTTATTTTCTGTTGGCAAAGCTGGCGCTGAATGCAGAAGTGTATACAGATAACAACTGGATAGATGACGTACGTCCCGACGGTAAGAATATCTATCTTAATGTAGGAGGAAAGCAACTCAATGCATGGAAGAGTGTCGAAGCATATTGCGACTCGCTTACTGCGTTCGGTTACAGGTTGGAGAACGAATACGATGCAAACTTTGCCGTTTTCAATGAGTCGTCCGTAGAGAATATCTTTACGATTCCGATGAATAAAAACCTTTATACCAATCAAATGCAATACCCGTTCCGTTCCCGGCACTACAACCATGCCAAAGCCTATGGGTTTACCAGCGAAAATGGATCGAGTGCAACGATTGAAGTGCTTCGTACGTTCGGATACGATACCGGGGAAGTTGATCCCCGTTTCGACAAATGTTATTTTGCAGGCATTGTTTACGACCTGAAAGGAAATGTAGTGACACTGGACAATGGGACGGTTCTGGAATATATGCCCTGGAATGTAGCAGTCGACATATCCAATACTCCTTACGAGAAAACGGCCGGTGCCCGTATGAAGAAATACGAGGTGGATGAAACCGCGACCAAAGACGGCAAGTTGATGGAAAACGATATTGTACTGTTCCGCTACGCAGATGTGCTGTTAATGAAAAGCGAAGCAAAAGTACGCAACGGAGAGGACGGGGATGAAGAACTGAATAGGGTACGTTCCCGTGTGGGTGCCCCCTTAAGGAAAGCAACGCTTTCGACTATTCTTGCAGAGAGACAATTGGAATTTGCATGGGAAGGATGGAGACGGCAGGATCTGATCCGGTTCGGACTGTTTACCCGGGCATATAGTAACCGGCCTCAGCTTCCAGATGAAGAAAACGGATATACGACCGTTTTCCCCATTCCCGAAAGAGTAAGGTTAATGAACCCGAATCTGATTCAGAATCCGGGATATTAAAATTTAGTATAGTCTGTTATATTCTTTACCTCTATAATTTTCTTCTGCTTCACATCGGAAGTGAACAAAGCTTTTAGTTCATTCCATGTGATATGATCGGCAGGTGCAAATGTTGTAGAATTCATATAACGGATCAGCGCATTTTGGAACTGAACACCTTCGGGTGTGTTTTGAATGTTTGCCAGGTTACTCATACATACCAGAAGCTTTCCTTTGTTCACAGTGAACTCAAACAATAAACCTAGTTTATAGTTGCGTTCCACATTATCGACCACCTGGATGAGCGGTTTATAATCGGCAGGAGTATTGTTCAATATCATCGGACGCGAATTGTGTATAATACTCCACCACTGCCAGTCACTATGGTCTTCTGTAGGGAAATTACTGAACAATGGATGCTCTGGATTAGCAAGGATAGAAAGTGTTCCCGGAGAAACCTCCTTGCCTGCTGATTCCGAAATACCTTTAAACATGGCGTAGTTCCAATAATCGGGTGTAAAAAGGGCTCCTACACTTTGGGGTTCGATCTCTTTATGATTGGGAATCAACAACACTTTTGCGCCTTGTTCCAACAGTTTCATTGTGGTTGCATCCAGCGTATTGGCAATATGAATTCCTTTTGTTGATTCATTCTCATCCGGATAAACCCACAGGTTATACTGATTACGATACCCGCCTGTTTCTAATGTCAATACCAGTTGTGTAGCCTTTTTGATAGCTTGAAGCGGCAATTCTATCTTCCCGACAGTAGTCACATTTCCTTGAACAACATTAGAAGAAAGTACGCCATTACGCGCCCAGTCTACATCTTTTGCAGTCAGGCTCCAACGGACTTCGTTCTTCCAGTCGGCCTCCGTATAGTTTGATAGAGCCACATCAACAGTTAGTGTCTGGTTATTTCGCCAACAGTAATCCGGCATAACAGCCAACGGAACAACCGGAGCACAAAATCCCCTGAATACTTCGGGCTTCACAATTCCTTTACTGTCCATAAAAGCATCCAGAATACCCACAAGCGCAGAACCCTGCCCAGGGAAGTCCTGCAAGTCGAGAATATGGAATCCCCCAAATCCCGGCGTACGAAAACCGTATTCCATGTCGGCCTTGTAACACTCTACAGCAAAACGCCCCGTCGCATCATGAAATGCCAAAGCCTGTTTAGTAAGATTATTCTCTTTCAGGCGGTCGCGGAATATCTCCAGGTTATACGGATAGAGTACGCCTGTATACTTCTTGATCTCACTGTAATCGGGATAGATTTGAAACTGACAACTTTCGTGACTAATCACAGGCACTTTACTTCGGGAAATGGCTCCCGAATAAGTACCAGCAGTGGATGGACGTGAATTGTTAAGGATACCTCCCTTTTCGGCATCAACAAAAGCAAAAGAGGTCCGGGTATGCGTGCTGTATCCTTCGCCTCCTCCAACACGACAAGTAACCAAAAAGTCTTCGCCCTCCTGGGGACCAGCCCATCCAAGGTTGTTATTGGAACCATAAGAATACAAATGACGCGAATCCCGGATACGAAAATCGGCTACCCATTGGCTCATCAACTGCTGGTCGCCATTCAGTTCATTACCCAATCCAAGCATCATAAAAGAAGGGTGATTGCCAAAAGAATCCAATATCATCCTCCCCTCGCGTACCAGGAAATCGTTCAGTTCCTTTTTCTCGGGTTTAATGCTACCCCACAATGGTAACTCAACATGAAAATAGATGCCTTCTATATCTGCAGCCTCGAAAGCGGCACGCGGTGGCGTATAAGAATGGCAACGATAATGGTTGATGCCATAACTCTTGGCTATCTGAAATACTTTACGCCATGCCTCTACATCCATGGGAGCATAACCGGTAAGAGGAAATACACAAGCGTCGTGCTTACCACGCAGAAAAGTTTTGAATCCATTAATGGCAAATTGAGTACCAATCGTTGAAAACTCACGCATTCCGAAATTTAACACCTGATTGTCCAGTTCTTTATCCTTACGAATGGTTATATTCAACTTATACAGAGCAGGATGAAACTCGCTCCAAAGAAGGGGGTCATTTCCCATATCAAGTAACAATTCATATAGATTTTCGCCGGCTTTCACCTTTACATGGAACTTCTGTTGTCTCAGGGATCTGTCCTCTGGAGTGTTCCAAGCCTTGCCATTTATCAATATAGTTGCCTTACCACCTTTGTCTGACTTTATCTTTACACGAACCAAAGCCTTTTTATCTTTAACCTGAGGATAGACCTGTACATTATTGATATAGGTATGATTTGCGGCTTCAATGTAGAAGTTGCCCACTATTCCATTCCAGTTAGTCTGCGTTCCGTCTGTCCATGCATGAGAGCCCTGGATATCCTTTGGTACAGAATTGGCGGAATTGTCGATACGGATTTTAATCTGATGTTTGCCAGATGTAATGTTTGCCGGTAATTCGTAAACATGTGGCGCATAGATGTGACCCAATGACCCAATGCTGTCGCCATCTATCCACAAGGTACTTGGCTTGGTACGTTCCATCACTAACGAAAGATGCTTTCCTTCGAATGAGACTGGAATATCCACTTCTCGTGTATACTCAACCATTCCTGTATAAGGATAGGTCCTTGTAAGCTGAAATGTTGTTGTTTTTGAATGTTCGCCACTTCCTAATTTATTCTCATCGGTAGTTCCCGGTAACATACACATACCCAACGAACTCTTCCATTCGCCTGACAGACTGAGCTGTTTACGGTCATTAACAGGTTCTTTAGCTCCTGTATAGGCAGAAAATAAGACAAGACTTAAGATCAATAATACTACGTGGTTTCTCATATAAATAAAATTAATACAACATAATGCTATTCCTTACACGCATTCCTTGCAAAGATAGCTGTTCTTTTTCACACTCCTATTCTTTAAGATTGCCATCCATTTATTTTTTAGTAAGCAGGATAATAAATATCATATATGTTATGTTATCTTTGGCCCCCGAAAAGGTTACTAATAAAAATCTACGTACTAATGAATCAGAATTCTTCACGACTACATGTCGTTGATGCCTTGAGAGGTTTTGCTATTATTTCGATTATGCTTATTCATAATCTTGAACATTTCGACTTTTATTTTGAACCTGCAAATTTTGCTCCCTGGCTAAAAGCCTTGGATAAAGGGGTGTGGAATTGTGTCTTTTTCCTTTTTGCAGGTAAATCGTACGCTATCTTTGCTCTGCTTTTTGGATTAACATTCTTTATTCAATCGCATAACCAAGAAAAGATCGGCAAGGATTTCAGGGGCAGATTTGCCTGGAGATTACTTCTTTTACTTGGTTTCGGTATTATCAACTCTGCTTTTTATCAAGGTGATATTCTTACTACGTATGCTATTATCGGATTTGGCTTGATTCCGGTTGCCAGACTTAGCAACAAATGGGTGTTGGGTATCGCTGCATTCTTTATGCTTCAGCCATACGAATGGGTGAATTTCTTTACAGCCATCCAGCATCCTGAAATGAAGGTGTCCGATCCTGTGTCATGGGCTTATTTTGGAAAGATGGGAGATTACATAACAGGTGATTCTTTCGTAAACACCTTGGCTGGTAATTTAACGAATGGAAGGATCGCTGTTTTGAATTGGACATGGGAAAGCGGACGTGTGTTTCAAACATTGTCGCTGTTTATGCTTGGCATGTTGGCCGGACGCAGCAATCGGTTTAAGGAAACACCTGAAAATAAAAAGTTCTGGATAAATGTTCTGATATTCTCCGCTATTGCTTTTGCCCCTCTTTATTTGGCTAAAAATGGAGTAAGCACCTGGTTTGAAAGTGAAGCCATGCGGAGACCATTGCTTACCATTGTTTCTTCCTGGTCAAATATTGCTTTTATGCTTGTGCTGGTTTCCGGTTTTGTATTGCTTTTCCAAACACGTGTCTTTAGCCGTGTACTGAATATTTTTTCACCCATTGGCTGCATGAGCTTATCAAACTACATCATTCAATCCATTCTGGGTTCGTTTATCTATTACGGGTTTGGGTTGGGTTTGTATCAATACACCGGCGCTACTTATAGTCTGGTAATAGGGATTGCTTTAGGGATTGTGCAAGGATTCTTCAGTGCGTGGTGGATGAAAAACCATCGTCAGGGTCCGCTCGAATCCATTTGGCATAAGGCTACCTGGCTTGGAACTAAAAAATAAATATCCTGCCGGCGTTACCTCCCTCCGGAAACAAAACGCAAGAAACCAGGAAAGAGCCTCAGCATCAAATAATAAATTGATAATGCTAAGCCAACGATCACGATCATTGGCAAAAGATAAATCACAAAAAGCGATATTTCGTGCTGAGGTTCGATCTGGTCAATCAGGAGTTTCTTTATAAATTTAAGTGCCGGCTCATGGATGGCGAAAACAAAAAAACTTGCATTGGACAAAAAGGCGGATGTACGTATCCGGTTATTCTTTAGTCCGGATGATACTAAGTTAATCACACAGGCAATCCCCAGAAGAATCCCGAGATTGTGAAGGTAGGCATGGAAAGGATACTTCATCGTAATCGGATCTGCAATGGCAAGTATCGGATAAAGAAGCAACGGCCAATAGGTAAGTTTTTGAATGGTCGCCACCATATTGATGCGATGAATACTAAAGTAGGCTCCGAGACTGAAAAAGAAGAACGCGACGGTACTGAATCCCGGCATACCGAACAGATCAAAGAACCAACAACATCCCAGGGCAAGTACCCCTACTCCTTTGAGATAACGAACCGCCCACCAGACAAAGGGCGACAACAGGCATACGACTATCAAATCCCGAATAAACCAAAACGGATACAACAGAGGAACCCCTTCTTTGGGAGTAGCCCAAAATGCGTTAAGGAAATCTGTTACCCCATAATCGCGAATTGGAAGATCCTTCACAGAAAACATCGCAGCTCCCAACGACGTGCTCTGTACCAGAAAATAAATCAGCAATGTTAATCCACACCAAAATAGGTAAGGAAGGAACAGTGATTTAATACGCCGCTTCACTTTGTATCCATATGTTTCACAGTTCCATTCCTTCGTATTATAGAAGAAAAGAAAACCTGAACTCAGAAAGAAAACAGGCACCGCCATTCTGGCTATCACGTCAGAAATCAGAAAGCTTACCGAATCGTAAGTGCTATGTCCGAATTCTCCATAGGTTCCCATCAACCAATTAATTGTTCCGGAAGAAATGGATGAATGAATAAGTATAACCGCCACAATCAGAGGAAACCGAAGGTAGCTTATCGTTTCGGACTGAAGTTGTGTATCGTTCATGATCTGTGTTCAAATTTTTGTCAAAGATAAACAATGTCATTTCACTTTCATATATCTTTTCATTGGTAAAGATATATCTTTCAATCTCCAAAGATATATCTTTCAATCTCCAAAGATATATCTTTGATTCTTCAATCCTATATCTTTGAAAAGCCGCCTACCTTAAGCAAACACCCCGTTTATAGTTTTGGATTACCGCATCGGAGACTTCTCTTTATCCTTGATCTGTTTTAGTGTCCGATATCGAACAGCTTGTTCGTATATGAACAGATCATATTTTAATATACATCTATAAATCAATCAATTAAAAAACTGGCACAAGGTTTGCTAATAGAATAGCAGAAAATAAAAAAAACGATATATGGACAGAGAGATACCGAAAGAAGTACGAGCAAAAGAACGACGTAAGCAAATTATTAAATGGGGAACCGGTTTATTTGTACTGGTTGGGGGTATTGTTTTAGTGCTTTCATTAATGCAGCCAAGTCTTACCCGCAAGGGGTTGCTCATGTCGAAAGTGGATAAGGGGGTTATAGAAGTGTCTGTTAACGCATCCGGAAAAGTAGTTCCTTCTTTTGAGGAAATTATCAACTCTCCTATTAACTCTCGCATCCTGGAGATCTATAAAAAAGGCGGTGACTCTGTTGACTTAGGTACTCCCATCCTGAAGCTGGATTTACAAAGTGCCGAAACCGAATACAATAAACTGATTGACGAGGAACTAATGAAGCGTCTGCAGTTGGATCAGCTTCGTGTAACCAACCGTAGTAAATTGTCGGAAATGGAAATGAAGCTAAAAGTCTCGCGGATGGAATTAAACCGCAAGGAAGTTGAGTTGCGTAACGAACGTTACCTGGATAGTCTGGGTGCCGGAACGACTGATAAAGTCCGTCAGGCGGAGCTTAGCTTCAACGTGGGACAGTTGCAACTTAAAGAAGACGAACAAAAGTATCTAAATGAACAGGCACTTGGAAAAGCCGATCTAAAGGTGAAAGAGTTAGAACTGAATATCTTCCGAAAAGGGATGGCCGAAACGAAACGGACACTGGAGGACGCGCAAATCCGCTCGCCCCGTAAGGCAGTACTTACCTACGTAAATAATGAAGTGGGTGCGCAAGTTGGCCAGGGTAACCGGATTGCCATTGTTTCCGATCTTTCTCATTTCAAGATTGAAGGAGAGATTGCCGATACCTATGGCGATCGGATCGCAACCGGCAATAAAGTGATGGTAAAGATTGGCAGCGACAAGTTAGCTGGAACGGTTAGTGATGTAACTCCCCTATCGAAGAATGGAGTCATTTCGTTTACTGTTCAATTGGAAAAAGATAATCATCCTCGTCTTCGCTCGGGTCTGAAAACAGATATCTACGTAATGAATGCAGTAAAAGACGATGTTATGCGTATTGCCAACGGGTCCTATTATGTGGGAAAAGGTGAATACGAACTCTTTGTGGCTAAGGGAAATCAGTTGATTAAACGCAAGGTACAATTAGGCGACAGCAACTACGAGTTTGTGGAAGTTGTAAGCGGATTGCAACCCGGAGAAGAAGTAGTTGTTTCTGACATGAGCAATTATAAAAATAAAAACAAATTAAAACTTAATCAATAAAAATATATTATGATTAAACAATACATAAAACAAGCTATTCAACTCTTGAAAGAAAACAAGTTGGTAAGCTGCATCTCCATTATTGGAACGGCATTGTCTATCGCCATGGTTATGGTTGTGGTTCTGTTATTTCAGATTCAGCTAAATGGTTATTATCCTGAAAACAATCGAGACAGAATGCTTTATGTGCAGGGAACAGAAGCTACAGGAAAAAATGGTAACGATACGAACAGAGGTGCCATGTCGTCCGAAGTTGTACGAGAATGTTTTTATTCTCTTAAAACACCCGAAGCAGCAACAGCCATTTATTCCGACGATTTGCCACTTTCTTTGCCGGATAAACGATTGTATAAGGAGTATAATGTAAAGTTTACGGACGATCGATTCTGGAACATTTTTGATTTTCGTTTTATTTCAGGGAAACCATTTAGTAAAGCTGATTTCCTCTCCGGAATTCCCAAGGCAGTAATAACAGACAAGGCTGCCCGCGAAGTCTTTGGGACTTCAGACGTTCTGGGGAAAAGTATTGTAATAAACTTTATACCCTTTACTATTAGCGGAGTTGTAAAAGAGGTAAGTAAAGCAGCCAGAGATTCGTATGCTTCGGTCTGGGTTCCATATACCACAAACGATGAGCTAATGAGTTTACAATATGTAGATGGGATTTCGGGAGCTTTCGGTGTGTGCATTTTAGCTAAGCGTGCCGGTGATTTTGAATCCATCCGAAAAGAGCTGAAACAGCAAATAGCCCGTTACAATGAAGGCAAAAAACTATATAAAGTGGGTTTCGGAGAAAATCCTATTTCAAGGTTGGATATTGCAATGGGATCGGAAGGATTCAAAAAAGTCGATTTCAAAGACTTTATATTGGAAACAGGTTCTTTGGTTCTTTTTATGTTACTTGTTCCTGCACTTAATTTGATTGGGGTTACGCAAGCATCTATACAGCGGCGCAAAAGCGAAGTTGGTTTGCGTAAGGCATTTGGTGCAACCTATTCCAAACTTGTATCACAGGTTTTGTTCGAGAATCTGGTTATCACCTTACTGGGTGGAATAGTTGGGTTAGCACTCTCTTTTGTCCTTCTGTCTTTTAGTAAAGACTTTTTATTACAGAACAATACGATGCTGAATATGGATATGTTGTTTCAGCCGGTAACGTTTGTGGCAGCACTGTTCTTTGTTTTGGTTATGAATATTCTCAGTGCAGGAATTCCAGCCATACGTATAGCACGGCAGCCAATAGTTGAAGCATTAAAAGGAAATGAGTAGTTAATCAATAGAAAAGTTTACAGCAATGATAAAACAAATAGTTAAAATGTTATGGTCGCAAAAGCGTAGTAACGGATGGATTTATATTGAATTACTGATTGTGTTCGGAGCTCTCTGGGCTATTCTGGATGCTCTCCTTGTCGACGCAAAAACCTATTATTCGCCACTAGGTTACAATATCGAGAATACATATCAGTTTAAGCTCGCTAAAATGAACAACCAAGCACCGGGATATGTCACGGATTCCCTCATCGATTTATCGGAAGCAGGTTCTTTATTAAAACTAATGGAGCAAATCCGGAAGAATCCGGAAGTGGAAGAGGTTTGCGCGACTTTTTATTCCTGTCCCTATTCCTTTGGAAACTCGTGGACATCAATTACTCCAACCGATGAGGCGGATACAACAAAAGCGAACGAAGAGTCTTTTCAGGTTCGGAGGGTTACACCCGAATATTTTAAAGTGTTCCGGGTCTTAGATAAAGAAGGTAAAGCTGTAACGCCTCAATTAGAGGGTGTTCAAAATGCGGTTGTTCTTTCTGCCGATCTTGAAAAACAATTCTATCACAATCAAAGTGCGAAAGGTCGGAAAGTTTCTCAGGGTGGGCAGACTGATGGAAGCCTGGTTGCTGCTGTTTGCCAACCTGTTCGACCATCAGATTACGACATAAGTGCTCCTTGTTTCTATCAGGTATTAACCGGAAAATTGCTGGAAGAATACGTTGGATACTTCGGAGCCCAGCAATCAGAGCTTTGCGTACGGATGAAACATGCCAAAACAGAAGAGGATATGAACCATTTCCTGGAAGATATGGGCGACAGATTGACAGTAAATAATCTCTATGTATATGGAGTAAAAAAGTTAAGCGACCAACGGAGTCAACTGCTAAGCTACCGCGAACGAAACATGAAAATTAAATTCTCGCTTATGGCTTTCATGCTGATAAATGTGTTTTTCGGTATCGTAGGTACATTCTGGCTGTGGACAGAAAACCGTCGTAGTGAAATTGGGCTTCGCATGGCTGTTGGATCAAGCAAGTTCAAGCTGTATAAGTACATGAATCTGGAAGGTATTTGTCTTTTTTCGCTCACAATTCCTTTTGTAATTCTTTTTGCTGCGAATATGGCCTATTTCGATATTATGGATACAGCCCGATTACCTCTTTCATTTTGGCGTTTCTTGGTACCCATGGGTAGCGCCTGGATATTATTAGCTGGAATGATTACTCTTGGAATATGGATTCCGGCAAGAAAAGCGGCAAAAATGGATCCGGCAGAAGCCTTGCATTACGAATAGAAATTATAAAGTATAAATAATAAAATAACATAGTCATGATTAAATTAAATGGGATTAATAAAGTGTATCGTACAAAAGAGATCGAAACACAGGCTTTGGAGAATGTAAATCTGGAAGTAAAAAAGGGTGAGTTTCTTTCTATAATGGGTCCTTCGGGATGTGGAAAGTCTACCTTACTTAATATTATCGGGTTATTGGATAATCCCTCATCGGGATCAATTGTGATAAACGGAATTGCCACTGAACAGATGAAAGACAAACAACTGGCGGCTTTCCGTAATCATAATCTTGGCTTTGTTTTCCAGAGTTTCCATCTGATCAACTCGCTGAATGTGCTTGATAATGTGGAATTGCCTTTACTGTATCGCAACGGCTCTTCTTCGGAACGCAGAAAAGCAGCCGAAGCGGTTTTAGAGAAGGTGGGATTAAGTCACCGTATGCGTCATTTTCCTACCCAGCTATCCGGAGGGCAGTGTCAGCGTGTTGCCATTGCCCGTGCCATTGTAGGAAATCCCGAGATTATTCTGGCGGACGAACCTACGGGTAACCTTGACAGTAAAATGGGTGTCGAAGTAATGGATATCCTGCACAGGTTAAATAAGGAAGATGGTCGGACCATCATCATGGTCACACACAATGAGATGCAGGCTCAGCAGACCAGCCGGACAATTCGTTTCTTTGACGGACGCCAGGTTCAGTAAAATCAGAAAAGCATGTATAAACAATATTTGAAACAGGCCTGGACCTTGCTTAAGCAGAACCGCTTTTTCAGTGCAGTATATATCATTGGCACCGGACTGGCTATTTCCATGGTAATGGTTCTTGCAATCGTATTTCATATACGCACGGCCAATATGGCGCCGGAAGCGGACCGCGACAGAATGTTGCTGGTTCCCCGTGCCGCGGCTATAAGCAAAAATGAACAGGGTATGTTCAATTCAAACCTATCCCCAAAAACAGTAAAGGAATGCTTTTATACACTTAAGACTCCGGAACTTGTGGCTGTAGGCACAAATCCTGATAATTTAAACTATCTGCTTGGAGATATTTATGCCAAACTTCCGGGAGGAACAGATCAATATAAAAGTATGGTGATGTGCACGGACGCGAATTTCTGGAAAATGTTCCATTTTAGGTTTATAGACGGAAATAGCTACCCTGAAGGAGATTTCCAGAGTGGCATTCGCAAAGTGGTTTTAACAGAGACAATGGCCCGGAAGATTTTTGGTAAAACAACTGTTGCGGGCATGCCTGTGCTGGTAAATGAGGTCGAATATAGAGTGAGCGGTGTTGTAAAAGACGTTTCATCTGTAATGTCGCTGGTCTACGCCGATATCTGGATTCCGTATACAACTTTGTCGTCTGTGACAGAGAGTTCAAATGCCGAGAATATTGTGGGAGCATTACAAGTTTATATCCTTGCCAGAAAGGCAGCCGACTTTCCGATAATTCGTAAGGAAATGGAGCAGAAACGGTTACTTTATAATACCTCATTAAAGGAATATCAGTATGAGTTCAGGGATGGCATTCCATATACTCAAAAAGAGTCCGTATTGCGAAATATGGATTATAGGGAAGAGCCTAAAGTCCTTATTTGGAAGTATTCGCTGATTGGATTAATTTTCCTTCTTGTCCCGGCGGTTAATTTAACAGGGCTAACCTCCTCCAGAATGCGTAAACGGATCTCCGAATTGGGTGTTCGCAAGGCTTTTGGCGCAAATCGGAGTACATTGATCAACCAGGTACTTATCGAAAATCTGCTGCTTACTTTTATTGGAGGTATATTTGGCTTATTGATCTCCTACTCATTGATTTTGGGATTAAAAGGCTTGCTGTTAGGACCTAGCTATTATACTGATATGAGTGTAAATGTAACATTGGCTCCGGAAATGCTGATCAATGCTCCGGTATTTGCCTATGCCTTTACCGTATGTATTCTGTTAAACCTGTTATCGGCCTTTGTCCCTGTATGGAAAGCGACTCGTGTTTCTATTGTTGAAGCTATTAACGATAAATAATGTATATATATGATTAGGCATCTGATTAAAATAATCTGGAATCAACGTAGCGGCAACGGATGGATTGTTCTGGAACTCTTCCTTGTGTTTGTATTGCTTTGGTATATTGTAGATTTCTTCACGGTACTGGGAGTAACTGCCTCAACGCCCAACGGTTTTGAGATTCAAAACACCTACCTGGTAAAACTATCCGTACGCCAGCCGGACAATCCCAAATACATCAGTTACGGTGAGAAAAGCGAAGAACCGGGTAAAAACTTTTACAGGATCGTAGATCGAATCCGTCAACATCCCGACATTGAAGAGGTAGGATACGGCAAATGGTCTTATCCCTATTGCCCTTCAAGTATGTTTAGCAGTTACAATAAGGATTCTTTAAGTTTGCAATGCCAGATACTGGAAGTAAGTCCCGAATATTTTACAATATTCAGAGTTAAACCGGAAAAGGGAGGTTCATCACAGAAATTGGCTAAATCGTTTGCCAACTTATCTGCAGCTTCTTCTTATGAAAAAAACAGACAAGCAATAATTACCCAAACAGTCGAAGATAAACTATTTCCCGATACACAAGCAACAGGAAAAGTTCTTTTGAATAAAGATGATAGTCTTCAAATTAAGATTCTGGCGGTAACTACGGTAATGAAACCATACGACTATACCCGACCTGCGGCTTATATTCTATTTCCCGTAAATAGAGCAGAAACATATAAAATGAATGATCAAGACATTTGGAGTTATTTCGAAATCTATTTCCGAACCAAATCCGGGTTTTCTGAAAAAGATTTTGCTCAAAAGTTTAAGCAAGAGATGAAAGTTCAGCTTGAAATTGGCAATTTCTTTTTAGCTGATGTCAAACCGCTGGAAGCAGTAAGGGATAATTATTTGAAGAATCAGGGAATAACGAGCGGTATTCAGTACCGTATCGGATTTTCAGTTTTCTTTTTGATTAACATATTTCTTGCAGTTATCGGAACATTCTGGTTTCGTATTGAACAGCGGCAATCGGAGATAGGATTGCGCTTAGCCGTTGGAAGCAGTAAGAAAAACATCCGCAGTATTATGTTTATGGAAAGTTTACTATTACTACTCATAGCTGCCATACCCGCTTCACTGGTTTGCATTAATCTGCAAAAATTCGAATTTATATCTTCCGAAAATCTGGATCTGACGGTCTGGCGTTTTTTAGGTAATACTTTTATAACAGGAGGATTGCTGGTTTTAGTGATCATGTTTGGCACATGGTATCCCTCGTTTAGAGCGTCTAAGGTGAGCCCGGCGGATGCCTTGCACTACGAGTAACCAGCCATAAATATTTAAATAAAAACTGATTTAGGTCAGGTCCATCGATGTTAAATTTTAAAATAGAATATAGATGAAACAAATTTATTTAATCATACTCTCTCTTTTATGTTCTATTTCATTGGTTCATGGAAGTGAAGCAGACTCTGTTCGTCTTACCCTTCAAGATGCCATTCGGCTGGCTCAGCTTCAGTCGGTGGATGCAGCGGTAGCGCTAAACGAACTGAAGGTTGCCTATTGGGAATACCGTACCTATCAGGCCGACCAGTTACCCGAAGTAAATTTTACCGGAACTATTCCTGCTTATAACAGCACGTTCAGCAAATATCAGCAAGGTGACGGATCGTATACGTATATCAGGAATAACTCCTTGGGACTTACAGGAGGAGTTTCCATTGATCAGAATATTGCCTTAACCGGAGGTAAAATCTCACTAAAATCGGCTCTTGACTTTAATCGTCAGCTGGGTAACGGAGCTTTTAATGAGTTTATGAGTACTCCTATAGGATTAACACTTACGCAACCTGTTTTCGGAGTGAACACCCAAAAGTGGAATCGAAGGATCCAGCCCGTACGTTATCAGGAAGCCAAAGCTTATTACATCGAACGAGTGGAAGAAGTGACCTTGTCGGCTATTTCCAATTTTTTCAACTTGCTGCTGGCTCAGGAGAATCTTAAAATTACTGTGCAGAATCTGGAAAATGCCAATAAGTTATACGAAATTGCCTTGGCAAAAAGAAAAATCGGACAGATTTCGGAAAGCGAACTTATGCAGCTCAACCTTTCTGCTTTACAGGCCAAAGGCAAAGTAACAGAGGCTCAATCCAATCGGAATGCCAGGATGTTTCAGCTTCGTGCATTTTTAGGATTTGGCGAACGGACAGAAATAGAGCCTGTGCTTCCCGAATCACTACCCTCTTTGCGTATGGATTATCAGGAGGTACTTGAGAAAGCCCACGAAAACAATTCATTTGCCAAAAACATTATGCGTCGTCAACTTGAAGCCGATTATTCAGTAGCTTCGGCCAAAGGGAACCGAAGGAGCATCAACCTTTATGCTTCTGTTGGTTACAGTGGAACAAATCCAGTACTTTCAAACGCCTACAACAATCTTAGAAACAGTCAGATTGTGGAAGTGGGGGTCAGTATTCCGCTACTGGACTGGGGGAAAAGAAAGGGAAAAGTGAAAGTAGCCGAATCCAACCGTGAAGTGGTTCTTTCGAAAACCCGTCAGGAACAGATGAACTTTAATCAGGATATTTTCTTACTGGTTGAAAACTTCAACAATCAGGCTGGCCAACTTTCCATTGCCGAAGAAGCCAGCGTTATAGCAAGAAAGCGTTACAAAACAGCTATCGAAACCTTTCTGATCGGAAAAATCAATATTCTCGACCTGAACGATGCCCAAAACAGTAAAGACGAGGCTGTTCAGAAACAAATTGAAGAGCTTTATCTTTACTGGAATTATTACTATAACATCCGTAGTGTAACTTTGTACGATTTCCTGAACAAAAGTACTCTTGACGCAGAATTTGAAAAAATAGTACGTAACTGACATTTAATTTGTAATTTTGAAAACCAATAGGACAAATATGATTCTGATTATTGATGATGACGCATCTATTCGCTCGTCTCTTTCATTTCTTTTGAAAAGGGCCGGATTTGATACAAAAGCTGTTTCTGGACCGAAAGAGGCTTTGGAAGAAGTGCGAATTATTGCACCGGATTTGATAATGATGGATATGAATTTTACCCTGACTACATCTGGAGAAGAAGGTATTTTGCTGCTGAGGCAAGTTAAAATATTCCGTCCGGATGTTCCTGTAATTCTGATGACAGCCTGGGGAAGCATTCAACTGGCTGTTCAAGGCATGAAGGCCGGTGCTTTCGATTTTATTACCAAACCATGGAATAACCTTGTTTTACTTAAGGCGGTACACAATGCACTGGAATTAAGTGAGCGAAAGAATACACCACCCATAAGTAGGACCGACGCCGACAAGAAGTTTCACTTTGATAAGATTATTGGTCAGAGCTCATCGTTAATGGATGTATTGGACACGGTTTCCCGCATTGCCCCCACTACTGCTTCTGTTTTAATAACTGGCGAAAGTGGCACAGGAAAGGAACTAATTGCTGAAGCTATTCATGCGAATAGTCCGCGCGTTAAAGATCCCTTCGTAAAAGTGAATTTAGGAGGCCTTAGCCAAAGTTTATTCGAAAGCGAAATGTTCGGTCATAAAAAGGGAGCTTTTACGGATGCTTACATAGACCGGACCGGGCGGTTCGAAATAGCCAATGGTGGCACTATCTTTTTAGACGAGATTGGCGATCTGGACATGAGCTGCCAGGTAAAGCTTTTGCGAGTGCTGCAAGATCAGACCTTTGAAGTGCTTGGTGACAGCCGTCCCCGTAAAGCTGATGTCCGGGTGGTTAGCGCAACAAACCGGAATCTCAGAGAAATGGTGGGCGAACATACTTTCCGTGAAGATTTGTTTTACCGTATTAACCTGATCGGCATTCATTTGCCTGCACTAAGGGAACGTACAGAAGATATACCTCTACTGGCTCGCTTTTTTGCTGACAAGCATACAGAACTGAATAATCTTCCGAATGTTCAGTTTGCGTCGGATGCTTTGGTGTATCTTCAGCGACTCCCTTATCCTGGTAATATTCGGGAATTAAAAAACTTGGTTGAGCGGACCATTTTAGTGTGTGGTAAGAACGTAATGGATGCTGCCGACTTTGAGGCACAAAGCGGATACGTGGCGGAAACAAAGCAATTAACGGGTTCGCCGTTAGGACGTATGACGCTGGATGAGATGGAAAAGCAATCTATTTTGCAGGCTTTGGATCAGTTCGGGGGCAATTTGTCGCACGTGGCTGCAGCGTTGGGTATTAGCCGCGCGGCTCTTTACCGTCGACTTGAAAAGTATGGAATCACCTCAGGAAAATAGAATAAGATGAGAATAAAAGCTATGTTTTGGTTATTAACCGCATTGTTGTTGTCTCTTGCGGGCGTATTAAGTTACTTTGCTTTTTATTCTTCCTCGCGTATACTATTTTCTGCAGTGGAATTCCTAATAGTGCTAACTGCTGTTTATCTCTTGTATTTCTATCATCGAATTGTAAAGCCTCTATACATTATCGGCAACGGGATGGATTTACTAAAAGAACAGGATTTCAGTTCACGCCTGCGCAGGGTTGGTCAACCGGATGCCGATCGCATTGTGGATGTTTTCAATAAAATGATGGAGCAACTTAAAAACGAACGGATACATATCCGGGAACAGAATCATTTTTTAGATCTGTTAATTAATGCGTCTCCTCTTGGTGTAATCATCCTAAACCTCGACAGAAAGATCGTTTCGTTAAATCCTTCCGCGCGGGTTATCTTATCTCTGAAGCAAGAAGAGAATGTAGTTGGGAGGCGCTTATCCGAATTTGATTCTTTACTGGCTGCAGAGTTAGTTCGGCTTGAAATGGGAACTCCCCAAATAATCAGGCTGAACGACGCCAATATTTATAAGTGTACCCAATCTTCCTTTATCGACAGTGGATTTCAGCATCCTTTTTATCTTATAGAAAGACTGACTCAGGAGGTGTTCAAGGCCGAAAAGAAAGCCTACGAAAAGGTGATACGGATGATTGCACATGAAGTGAACAACACAACTGCCGGCATTACATCCACACTCGACTCGATTGAAAACACATTCCGCGAGATGGAAAATTGTGAGGACCTTTGTGAAGTTATGCGAATATCCATCGAACGCTGTTACAGCCTTAGTCGTTTTATTACCAATTTTGCGGATGTGGTACGCATCCCTGACCCTCAGCTTCAAACATTAGATTTAAATTTACTTCTTACTTCCGAAAGACGATTCATGGAGAATATTTGCTACAACCGCAACATTGAATTACTTCCATCCCTTAGTGAATCACCTCTTTATGTAAAAGCCGACAGTGTTTTACTGGAACAGGTATTGCTTAATATTATTAAAAATGCCGCCGAATCCATTGGAGATCATGGAAAAATTTACATCCATACGTTCACAAATCCTATTTGCATAGAAATTGCCGACACAGGAAAAGGAATTGATAAAGATACCGAATCCCGTCTCTTCACCCCCTTCTTCTCCACTAAACCCAACGGACAAGGAATAGGCCTCATCTTTATTCGAGAAGTTCTTCACAAACATAACTGTACTTTTTCCCTTCGTACCGATACAGATGGCTTAACCCGCTTTCGGATTCTATTTCCTTAAATACTTTGTATACTCAAACAGGAGTAATAGGGTTTAAAAGTCATTTTACTATTTTGTAGTAATTTTTACTGTTATTCGTATGATAATTGTAAAAAATACACTTAATTTGCAAAACCTGATAATCAGCAGAGAAAACCTTGAAAATGTTGACTTTAATTTAATATCACTATACTTATGAAAAAGCACATCACATTTATTATTTGGCTTTTATGCAGCCATATCGTTATTGGAGCAGGCAAATCTTACATTCTTAAATCTCCGGACGGAAAACTGGAGGTAGCAGTAACTGTAGACAAGCAAATTACTTATTCCTTGACACATGAAGGGCAGTTATTACTGGATAAAAGTGCCATCGCCTTGGTATTGGCCGATGGGAAAGAATCAGTATTAGGTAATAATGCACGCGTAAAAGGGAACAAAAACCGATCCATTACGGAAAAAATTGTATCTCCCAATTATCGTGTTCGTTCATTTACAACCAGTTTTAATGAGATTAACCTGAATTTCGATGGTAACTTCGGCTTGGTTTTTCGTGTTTACAACGAAGGTGTGGCTTATCGCTTCAATACAAATTTCAAAAACACAGTTGAAATTAAGGACGAAGTAGCCGAATTTAACTTTGACAAAGATTATACAACTTATATGGCGTATTCAACTTCTTCCAGTGAGAAAGATCTTTACGCCATGGCTTTTCAAAATTTATACGCAAAAGCTACACTTACAAATGCCAATAAAGAAAATGTAGCTTTTCTTCCGGTTACTGTAGATTATGCAAACGGTAAGAAACTGACGATAACAGAATCCGACCTGGAAGCTTACCCCGGAATGTTTGTAAAAGGTGACGGCAAAAAAACTGCCTTGAAAGGTGTGTTCGCCGCATATCCTTCACGAATGGATTATCGTCCATGGCGGCGTATGAGTTATGTGGCTGAACGGAGTAATGTGATTGCCAAAACAGAAGGAAAACGTTCATATCCTTGGCGCATTCTGGCTGTTTCAGAAAATGATGTGGATATGCCTGTTAACAATCTTGTGTATGCGCTGGCTTCTCCTAACCGTATAGGGGACTACTCTTGGGTGAAATCCGGCAAAGTTGCCTGGGATTGGTGGAACAACTGGGGCATATACGGTGTAGATTTCAAAGCAGGCATCAATATGGATACCTATAAATATTATATTGACTTTGCATCAGAAAAAGGTATTCCATTTATCATTCTGGATGAAGGTTGGTACAATCCAAAGGCTGGAGATATGCTGACTGTTATACCAGAACTGAATTTACCCGAACTTGTTCGTTACGGAAAGAGCAAAAAAGTGGATATAATTCTTTGGACTGTGTTTAATGTTCTGGACGATCAGCTGGAAGAGGCTTGCAAGAAATATTCTGAGATGGGGATCTGTGGTTTTAAAGTAGATTTTCTTGATCGCGATGATCAAACTGGCGTTGAAATGGTCTATCGCATTGCGGAAACTACTGCCAAATATAAATTATCGCTTGATCTTCACGGTATTTATAAGCCAACCGGACTTAACCGCACCTACCCGAATATCATTAATTTTGAAAGTGTCTTTGGCATGGAAGAGGTTAAATGGAGTACTGCCGAAAAAGATATGATGCTGTATGACGTAACGATGCCTTATATCCGGATGATGGCAGGTCCGATTGATTACACTCCCGGGGCAATGCGCAATGCGTCTAAGAAAAACTTCAAACCTGTCTATAATAATCCGATGAGCCAGGGAACACGATGTCATCAACTGGCTACCTATATCGTACATGACTCTCCACTGACTATGCTTGCCGATAATCCTTCTATTTACAAAAGCGAGCCGGAATGTACTGATTTCATTACCAGTATCCCGAACACCGGAATTGAAAAGACGGTTGTTCTTCAGGGAACTTTGGGGGAATATATTGTTACTGCCCGCTGTGTAGGTTCGGATTGGTATATTGGTGGTATAACCAATTGGGATGCCCGTAATATTACACTGGATTTTTCTTTCCTTGACAATGGAGAATATGCTGCCGTTTTGTTTAAGGACGGGGTTAATGCCGATGAACAAGCCTTTGATTATAAAAAAGAAGCGATGAAGATTACAGCACAGAGCAAACTTACAGTCCGGATGGCTTCGGGAGGTGGTTTTGCAATTTCTTTACGGAAAATTTGATTTTAAATACAGATCTGGAATTATTATAATATAAAAAACCATTTAGTTTATGTCTGGAAAAATTCTATTGGCATCTGCCCTTACAATTGGCTTTTGGGCTTGTAACCTGTCTCCTGTTAAGAAGGCTTCTACAGAACCTATCATTGAAGTTCCTTTTGCAGAGGTTCATCTAACGGATAATTTCTGGTCTCCACGTATAGAAGTGAATCGGACTGTTTCCATTCCTTCTGCTTTTAAGCAGTGTGAGATAAACGGACGCTTCGACAACTTTGCATTGGCCGGGGGACTAATTAAAGGGGAACACAAAGGTGATTTTCCTTTTGATGATACCGATCCGTACAAAATAATTGAGGGTGCCTCCTACTCGCTCGCTGTAAAATATGATCCAAAACTGGATGCTTACCTGGATAGCGTTATCACATTAATTGACGCAGCGCAGGAGCCCGATGGTTATCTGACCACCTGTGTTACCAATAAGTGTACGCGACTTACAGGTTGGTGGGGTACTCAACGGTGGGAAAAGATTAATAGTCATGAATTATATAATTGCGGGCATTTATATGAAGCAGCTGTTGCACATTATCAGGCAACGGGCAAACGTACGTTGTTAAGTGTTGCAATCAAAAACGCGGATCTTATTTGTAAGGTGTTTGGTCCGGCAGAAGGACAAAAACATGTTCCATCCGGACATCCTATTGTAGAAATGGGATTAACAAAGATGTATAAAGCGACCGGTGATAAAAAATACCTTGATCTGGCCCGCTACTTTGTGGAAGAAACCGGACGGGGAACAGATGGTCATCGCCTGAATGCGTATAGTCAGGACCACAAACCGATTCTGCAACAGGAAGAAATAGTTGGACATGCTGTACGTGCCGGTTATCTGTTTTCTGGCGTTGCAGATGTAGCAGCTCTTACAAAAGATACTGCCTATTTTAATGCCATCTGCCGTATATGGAATAATATGGCGACAAAGAAACTTTATATAACTGGAGGAATCGGATCACGCGCTCAAGGTGAAGGTTTTGGTCCTGAATATGAATTGCATAATCACAGTGCCTATTGCGAAACCTGTGCAGCTATTGCCAATGTATATTGGAATCAGCGGATGTTCCTGGCTACCGGAAATGCCAAATATATAGATGTATTGGAACGTGCTTTATATAATGGTGTAATATCCGGAGTATCACTAAGCGGCGACAAGTTCTTCTACGACAACCCGTTGGAATCCATGGGCCAGCACGAACGAGCCCCGTGGTTTGGTTGCGCTTGTTGTCCGGGTAACATCACACGATTTATGGCTTCTGTACCTAAGTATGTGTATGCAACACAGGAAAACAGCGTGTTTGTGAATTTATATGTTGCCAGCCAAAGCAAAATTACGGTTGGTAAAGATACGTTGGAACTAAAACAGACAACCGATTATCCCTGGGATGGAGCCGTTAAGCTGACAGTAAACACCAAAAGCGCTGCAACTTTCGGATTAAAGCTGCGTATTCCAGGTTGGGCTGGGAAAGAACCGGTTCCGGGAAGCGATCTCTATACCTTTACAAAGGAATCAAGCCAAGCTTGGGCTGTTTCTATAAATGGAAAAACGTATAAAACTAAACCTTCTGATGGATACATATGCATTGATCGGGAATGGAAAAATGGTGATGTGGTTGAGCTATCTTTACCGATGGAAGTACGCAGGGTAAAAGCTCATGAAAAGGTAGCTGCAAACAAAGGTCTGCTTGCAATAGAGAGAGGTCCGGTTATGTTTTGCCTGGAAGGCGTGGATCAGGCAGACAAACATGTTTTCAATAAATATATAC
Organism: uncultured Macellibacteroides sp.; assembly: GCF_963667135.1. NCBI lineage: Bacteria > Pseudomonadati > Bacteroidota > Bacteroidia > Bacteroidales > Porphyromonadaceae > Macellibacteroides > uncultured Macellibacteroides sp. The sequence goes on from NZ_OY762974.1 coordinate 86,299, forward strand.
CCGAAAACAGTAAGTTTACTTGTCTGTACGAGAAGGATAAACTGAATGGCATTATGGAATTGAGTGGTTCGGCCAAAGAATTGGAACGTACAACAGATGGTAAAGTTACAGAAAAGAATGTCTCTGTTAAATTAATTCCCTATTCTACCTGGAATAACAGAGGTAATGCTGAGATGGCTGTATGGATTCCGGCTTCGGCTGATTATTCCCGACCTACTCCTGAGACAAGTATTTCTTCCCGTGCAAAATCATTTACAATTGTAAGTGCGCCAATTCAGAAAGATGGAATTGCAAAAGAACGCAGAGAATGGTGTTACGGGGTAAACGATCAGTGGGATCCGAAAAATTCGGGAGATATGTCCAAGCCTTATCATTATTTCTGGTTAAAAGAGGGATCGGAAGAGGCAATTGAATATGTGTTTGATAGCCCGGAAACGGTAAGAAATGCCCAGGTTTACTGGCTGGATTTTGATCATTACGACGGCAATTACCGCGTTCCAGCCAGTTGGAAAATTCAATACAAAGCAGGTAACACTTGGAAGGATGTAGATGCTAAAGGTACATACGGATGTAAAAAAGACACTTACAATTCCGTGGATTTCAACCCTGTGAAAACAACCGGACTTAAACTGGTTATTGTATTGCAGAATGGTGAATCAGGAGGTGTAATTGAATGGAAAGTGAATTAAGAGTACAAAACAAAATAGCTTAAATTGAATAGCATGAAAAATATACTGATAGCTGTATTGGCCGGATTCTGCCTTGCAGGTAGCGCACAGACGCACGACGGGGGATATCCCATTTCTCCCGTTCCGTTCACTTCAGTAAAAGTAACCGATCATTTCTGGGGGCAACGGCTCAAAGCCAGTCGGGAAGTAACCATTCCACTTGCTTTCAGCAAATGTGAAGAGACCGGGCGATATGATAATTTCTACAAAGCTGCACATCCCAGTGCGGAATACAAAGTGGAAGGTTATCCGTTTGATGATACAGATGTATACAAAACCATCGAAGGAGCAAGCTACTCCATGCAAACCTATCCGGACAAAAAGCTTGATAAATATATAGACAGCGTGCTTACCGTTGTTGCTGCTGCCCAGGAACCAGACGGCTATCTTTATACAGCACGCACTATGAATCCGGCACATCCCCACGAATGGTCAGGGACTTCTCGCTGGGAAAAAGTGGAAGACCTCAGTCATGAGTTCTATAATCTGGGTCATATGGTAGAAGGAGCCATTGCTCATTATCAAGCTACAGGGAAAAAGAATTTCCTTAACATAGCAATAAAATATGCCGACTGCGTAGAGCGTGAAATAGGAAATAAACCCAATCAGCTCATTCGTGTTCCGGGTCATCAGATTGCAGAGATGGCATTGGCTAAGCTTTATCTTGTAACCGGACAGAAAAAGTATCTTGATCTTGCTAAGTTTTTCCTGGATAAGCGGGGATACACGACGCGAAAGGATATATACAGTCAGGCTAACAAACCTGTTTTGGAACAGGACGAGGCTGTAGGTCATGCAGTTCGTGCAGCCTATATGTATTCCGGGATGGCAGATGTGGCTGCACTTACAGGAGATACAGGTTATATACATGCCATAGATAAAATATGGGACAATGCGACTACAAAGAAACTCTATATTACCGGAGGTATCGGTGCAACCAGCAACGGGGAAGCTTTTGGCGAAAATTACGAACTGCCTAATATGTCCGCCTATTGCGAAACCTGCGCAGCCATTGGAAACGTGTACTGGAACTACCGGTTGTTTCTTCTTCACGGTGAGTCCAAATACTTCGATGTACTGGAGAGGGCCTTGTACAATGGGTTGATTTCGGGTGTATCGCTGGACGGAGGAAGCTTCTTTTACCCTAATCCGCTGGAATCAATTGGTCAGCACCAGCGCCAGCCTTGGTTTGGATGTGCTTGTTGTCCATCCAACATCAGCCGTTTCATTCCTTCCCTTCCGGGCTATGTATACGCTGTAAACAAAAACGATCTTTACGTAAATCTTTTTATGAGCAATACATCCGACATGAAAGTAAACGGTAAAAAAGTAACACTTACCCAAACTACAGGATATCCATGGAGCGGAGATATACGCATGGAGGTTTCTCCAAAAGGAAAACAGTCGTTCACATTAAAAATCCGTATTCCGGGTTGGGTACAGGGATCGGTTGTTCCGGGCAATTTGTACTCCTACACGGATCGTAAGCAATTAGGATATAAAGTAAAAGTAAACGGAGAACTGGTATACGCGACTTTAGACAAAGGCTACTTCAATATTGCAAGGCAATGGAAAAAGGGAGATGTGGTTGAAGTTCATTTTGATATGGAGCCACGAACCGTAAAGGCTAATTCTAAAGTGGAAGCGGATCGGGGAAAGATTGCAGTGGAACGTGGACCAGTTGTTTATTGCGCCGAATGGCCTGATAACGATTTCAGTGTACTAAGTGTAATCATTAACCGCAAGCCTGAGTTTATTGTGGAATGTAAACCGGAATTATTGTATGGAATCGATCAACTGAAGACTTCTGCACAAACAATTGCCTATGATGAGCAGGGTCGCCTTACTACAAAGGATGTAACACTTACTCTGATTCCATATTATACCTGGGCACATCGCGGTAGCGGAGAGATGGCTGTCTGGTTGCCGCAAGATGTAAATGCTACTCGTCCCTCACAACCTGTCACAATTACTTCGAAAGCAAAAGTATCTGCTTCAACCCTGATAAAATCTATCTCCGCCATCAACGACGGACTAACACCAAAAGATGAAAACGATCGTTCTGTACCCTATTATCATTGGTGGCCAAAGGAAGGAACAACGGAATGGATTTGTTACGAGTTTGATCAGCCTCAGCAGCTATCCTTCAGCACAATTTATTGGTTTGACGATGCTCCATGGGGAGGTTGCCGCGTTCCGAAAAGCTGGAAACTCTTTTATAAAGACAACTCAGGAAACTGGCAACCGGTAAATGCCCTGTCCGCTTACGGAACAGAGAAAGGAGAAGGCAACACAGTCCGCTTCTCGCCAGTTACAACTTCTGCCATCAAGCTGGAAGTTGTTCAGCAGGAAAAAAATGCATCCGGATTGTTTGAATGGACAGTAGACTAAAATGAAACTAAGTATATGAAAAAGACAATGATGCTGACTGTACTTTGTGCCGGGTTATCCGGCACACTGTTGCAGGCGCAAGGTACAGCAAATGACTATGCCCGTGCATATTCTTTACCTGGAAAATATAATAAAGCAGTATATTATGGGGATGTAAATCCCCGATGGCTGGGAGATACACACCAATTCTGGTATATACGCAACACGCCTGAAGGCGAAAAGTATGTCATCGTTGATGCCGCGAATAAGACAAGCACCGCCATGCCCGACACCATGAAGCAACGTATCCTATCTATAGAGAAAGCTCCTCGGCCCTCCCGTTACTGGGGAGAAATGGATGAAGAACGTACCGGTGATTCCATTCCTTCTCCCGACGGAAAACGCATTGGTTTTATCAAAAACAACAACGTATATGTGAGGGAAATTGCATCCGGAGCAGAAAAGGCACTCAGTATGGATGGAGCTCCGGGAGAATATTATTCTGCTTATCTTCGCTGGTCACCCGATTCAAAGAAGATAGCTTCCATGAAGATCCGACCTGCCGAGAAACAATATATTTACTTTGTTGAATCGTCTCCCAAAGATCAGCTGCAACCTAAACTTCATAAAAGGGAGTATGTAAAACCTGGTGATGCACTGCCTTTCCGCGTTCCTCATATCTTTTATGTGGAAAACGGCGAAAAGAAAGTGCCTTCAACCAATCTTTTTTCTTCACAGTTTGATGTTCACGGACTAGACTGGGCACCCGACAGCAAAAGTCTGCTTTTTGATTACAACCAGCGTGGTCATCAGGTGTACCGTGTGCTGGAACTTTCTGCCGAAACAGGGAGTGTCCGTACAATTATTGAAGATACCAGTAATACATTTGTAAATTACAACCGTCAGTTTCGAAAAGATCTGTCCAACGGAAAAGAGATAGTCTGGATGAGCGAACGCGATAACTGGAACCATCTTTATTTGTATGATCGTCTGGAAGGTAAAGTTAAACGACAAATAACCAAGGGCGAATGGTATGTGCGCGATGTAATAGAAGTAGACGAAAAAGACCGTGTCATCTATTTCTCTGCCAATGGAATGGTTAAAAATGAAGATCCTTATTTGGTCCGTTATTATCGTATCAATATGGACGGTACAGGGCTTACCTGCCTTACTCCGGAAGAAGGAACGCATACAGCCTGGTTTTCGTCTGATAAAAAATACCTGGTAGATGTATGGTCAAAAATTGACGTAGCACCTAAAGCTGTATTACGTAGCAGCGTTAATGGAAAAGTAGTTATGCCACTCGAAGAAGCGGACATTACTGCTTTAAAGGAATCCGGATGGAAAGCTCCGGAAACATTTGTGGCTAAAGGCCGGGACGGCAAAACAGATATATGGGGTGCTATTTTCCGTCCTACTAATTTTGATCCGAATAAAAAATATCCGGTTTTGGAATATGTTTACGCAGGTCCCGGAAGCGCTTATACACCAAAAGCTTTCCGCGCGTTTTACTGGTTTCATCAACAGATTGCGGAACTGGGATTTATAGTTGTTCAGGCTGATGGTATGGGAACTTCGTTTCGTAGCAAGGCCTTTGAGAGTATCATTTATAAAAATTTAAAAGATGCCGGATTTGAGGATCGCATGGCATGGATAAAAGGTGCCGCTCAAAAATATCCGTATATGGATATGGAACGTGTGGGAATCTTTGGAGGTTCTGCCGGAGGACAGGAAGCGATGGCTGCAGTTTTGTTTCATCCCGACTTTTATAAAGCGGCATATGCCGGGTGCGGATGCCACGATAACAGGATGGATAAAATGTGGTGGAACGAACAATGGTTAGGGTATCCGACCGACAGTAGCTATGTGGCTTGCAGCAATGTAGAGAATGCCGGCTTATTAAGCCGTCCTTTAATGCTAATGGTAGGAGAAATGGATGACAATGTTGATCCGGCTTCCACCATGCAGGTAGTTAACGCACTGATAAAAGCAAAAAAAGAGTTTGAACTTGTGGTCGTTCCAGGCAGCAACCACACCTTGGGTGGAGAGTACGGAGACCGTAAGCGTTTCGACTTTTTTGTGAAACATCTGCTTGGTGTAACACCGCCGGACTGGAACAATGAGGAGGTTGCCTTAAAAATAAGGTAATCTATCCCCCTATTACTGCATCGATCCCATATTGTTTGAATAGGCTGATGCAACGTTGCTGAGTTTCCACTGAAGGCGTACTCATCTTTACATTTCCGGGATTATAAACAGATCCAAGTTTTTCGTGTTTGTTTTTGCCTATATCGTGGTAAAGAAGGAGATTTACTCTCTTTCTTTTCCACGGCAGGCAAGAAAGGAATTGCGCGCAGCGCAGGATGTTTTCTTCATCAGCATTTATTCCTTCTATAAGGGGAATACGGATGAAAAAATCTTTACCTGCTTCTGCAATCATTTTCAAATTTGACAGGATGAGTTCGTTTGGTACTCCGCAATACCGTTGATGAAGTTCGGTATCCATGTGCTTTAAGTCGACCAAAAAAAGTTCTGTATGAAGCATAATGGTTTTGACTATTTCCGGGCGGGCGTATAAAGAGGTATCTACAGTCCGGTGAATACCCTGTTCTCCGCACCGATGAAGCAATTCCGATAATAATTCCGGATGTAGTAACGGTTCTCCGCCACAGAAAGTAACTCCACCTTCAGACTGATCCATAAAAACAATTTCTTTTTCAATCTCTTTCATGATCGAATCTGCAGTATATTCTTTACCGGAAATCTCCATAGCCATGGACGGACAAACCTCCGTACATATACCACAGCGTATGCAAAGTTCCTTTTCAGTAGCAATTCCTTCAGTCGACAATTTCAACGCATGTTGCGGACATGCATTGATGCAAATCAGACAACCAATGCATTTTTTCCGGGTATACAGTTTTTCAGCCCGGCTTGAAATTCCCTCCGGATTATGGCACCAGATACACGACAGCGGGCATCCTTTTATAAAGAGAGTTATCCGGATACCCGGACCGTCGTTTATCGAATATCGTTTAATATCAAATAACAAGTCTTTCATATCAGAAGGTCTCTTGTTCGGTACGGGCTATTACGTCAGCCTGCAAATCCGCATTCATATCGTTAAAGTAATCGCTGTATCCGGCTACACGGACCAATAAATCACGGTACTCTTCCGGACGCTGCTGGGCGGCATGTAACGTTTCCGTATCAACTATATTGAACTGAATATGGTGACCACCTAATGAGAAATAGGTACGAATCAAGGCACATAGCTTGATGATATCTTCTTCCCGTTTAAGCATAGCCGGCATAAAGCGCTGGTTCAATAGGGTACCGCCGCTTTTTACCTGATCCAGTTTTCCCAAAGACTTAATAACAGAAGACGGCCCGTGGGTATCTGCTCCGTGAGAAGGAGAAGTACCATCGGAGATAGCACGTCCGGCAAGCCTTCCGTTTGGAGTTGCACCCATTACTTTACCAAAATAAACATGACAAGTGGTTGAGAGCATGTTTAAGTGAAAACATTCGCCCTTTGTATTTGGCTTTCCTTCAATGGCATCATACAAATCGTTGAACACATTCACGGCAATGCTATCTGCATAATCATCGTCGTTTCCAAAAAATGGCGTACGGTTTAAAATAAGCAAACGCAAGGGCTCTTGATTTTCAAAATTGGCATCTATGGCGTTCAGCATTTCATTCATTGTAACCAACCGGTTTTCGAACACATGTTTTTTCAAAGCGGACAAACTATCGGTTATTGTTCCAAGACCGGTACACTGAATATAAGTTGTGTTGTATCGCGGTCCACAATTATAGTAGTCCTTGCCTTTGGCAATACAGTCGTCGATAAACAACGAAAGAAAAGGAGCCGGAGCATATTTGGCAAACATACGGTCTATGTAATTGCTCACCCGTACCTTCATATCCACAAAATAGTGAAGCTGTTTAATGAAAGCAGCATACAGGTCGTCGTAAGTATTGAAACTACAAGAATCGCCAGTCTCCAACCCAACCCTTCGTCCAGATACGGGATCAATGCCGTTATGCAAAGTCACTTCAAGAATCTTTGGCACATTAAGGTAACCGGTAAGCACATAGGCCTCCTTTCCAAATGCACCTACTTCAATACATCCGCTGCACCCACCTTCGCGGGCATCAAGCAGGGATTTACCCTGACGCATTAACTCCTGTACGTAAACATCCGGATTAAAAACAGAAGGATAACCATGTCCCTGACGAATTACCTTACAGCCTGCACGAAGAAACCGTTCCGGTGTTCGGGTACTTATATGGATTGCGCTACCTGGCTGAAGGATATGCAATTCCTCTATTGTCTCGAGCATAATATAAGACACTTCACTCACTCCATCGCTGCCATCACCTTTTATTCCGCCAATATTCAGATTGGTAAAATCATTATAGGTACCACTTTCTTTTGCCGTAATACCCACCTTAGGAGGTGCAGTGTGGTTATTTACTTTAATAAAAAAACAAGACATCAGCTCTTTCGCTTCATCGCGTGATAAAGTTCCGTCCTCTGTTTCCTTTTGGTAAAACGGAGCCAGATGTTGGTCAAAATGACCGGGGTTCATAGCATCCCAGCCGTTCAATTCGGTAATGGTACCCAAATGTACAAACCAATACATCTGAATCGCTTCCCAATAAGATCTGGGAGCATGAGCAGGGACCCAACGGCATACTTGAGCAATTTTATGAAGCTCGGCAATGCGTTTGGGATCTTTTTCCGTAAGAGCCATTTCTTCTGCCAGATCGGCATGGCGTTCGGCAAACAAAATGGCGGCATCACAGGAAACAGACATGGCCGTCAATTCTTCTTGCTTGTCTGTAGCCTCAGGATCATTCATAAAGTCGAGCGACGCCAGTTCGCCCTCTATTCGTTCCTTTAAATCGAGTAACCCATATTTGTAGACTTTGCCATCCAGCGAGGTATGTCCGGGTGCACGTTGCTCCATAAATTCGGTAAACATACCAATCTCATAAGCCTCTTTCCACTCAGCTGGAACATGACTAAAGATACGTTCACGTTGTGTCCGGCCTTTCCAGTAAGGAATAACCTCGCGTTCGTACGTGTCGATATCTTCCTGACTAATGGTGTATCGCTGCATTTCACGGGAATTCAGTATTTGCAAGTCTTCCACACTATGGCAAGTCAGCTCCGGAAAAGTCGGAACCGATTTAGGCTTCGGCCCCCGTTCTCCCACAATCAGCTCGTCGTCACCAATGTAAATCGCTTTATTTTTACATATTTCGAGAAAGTTGAGAGCTCTGAGAATAGGCACTGGATATTTACCATAGTTATCTTTGTAGAAATTTGTTTCAATTAGCGCGCGTTCAATAGAAAGAGAGGGTGTTGATTCGAAAGAAAGTTGACGCAACCGTTTGATACGGTCGTTCATGCCATAATTATTTGTGGATGTATTCATTGTAGTAAGAATGAAAATTATTGATAATAAACAGCGGAAGGAAGCATCACCTCCAATAACGCAGAGGTGGAATCAGGAAGTTTAATGATAAAACATCAAACAGTTAAAAAGTCGTCTGTAATTTTTACAAGACATACGCTGATTATTAATAGCTAAGAACAATTATCGCTTGTAAAAATACAAAAATAGATCTAGTTGATTTCAAATCTCTTCTTTTTTTGTAATAAAAAAGAAGAGATATGAAAAGAAATGATCAGACTATAGAAGTTCATCTCAAATTAATAGCAGATGATGCCAATGCTGATCTATTTATTCTTTGTCAGAACAAGTTGTTTATCCACCACGTTCGGAATTTCATTCTGATAATGAGTAACATAGATAAGCGATTTTTCTCCGTCGCAAAAATCTTCCAATATCTTTTTTACCCGGTTCTTATTGACCACATCAAGACCGTGCAAGGGCTCGTCCAGTATCAACAATTCAGGGTTCTTAACCAACGCACGGGCCAGCAACAGTAATCGTTGTTCGCCCGAAGATACTTTCTGAAAGGAAACTTCAGTGAGGTGAACAACATTAAATACCATCATCCATTCTTTCGCAAGCATCTCCTGTTCCGTGGTGCACTTTCTATACAAACCTATTGTATCAAAAAAACCAGAGCTAACCACATTCAGGCATTTCACATTATTTTGATAATAAAGATGCATTTCCGGAGAAACATACCCTATGTGCTTTTTAATATCCCAGATACTCTCTCCAGAACCTCGTTTACGATCAAAAAGTGTGATGTCGTTGGCGTACGCCTGCGGATTATCTCCGCAAATAAGACTTAGTAAGGTAGACTTTCCGGAGCCATTCGGACCCAGCAAAGCCCATTTCTCTCCACGTTGCACAGTCCAATCCAACTTGTTCAAAATTGTACGTGAACCATACTTTATATGAATATTCTTAAGAATAGCCGCATTTGAAAAGGAAAAAGAGTCATTGCCTGAACAACTTTTCAACTCAGTCAGATCCGATGTTTCGGTCTTTGGGAACAAATTACTGACCACGGACTCCGATTCAAAGAAAAATTGACGCGACATGGGTATAAATAGTTGTTTGTCTTTTATAGGCAACACATCCGTTATAATATCCGGAATATCCTGCGGATTACAAAGGAGCAGTACAATTTGCAGATTATCAAGTTCAGACAACCGGACTAACAAGTCATTCAGTACCTTACGGGAAGCTGCATCAAGTCCTAAGAACGGGTTATCCAAAATTAAAATACGGGGCTTGGATAACAATGAGCGAACAATAAGAAACTTACGTAACTCTCCGCTAGAAAGCAGGTTCACCTCTTTCTCCATTAAATCTTCGATACCAAACCAATCCAACAAGGTATTCAGCCACTTCTGGTCAGCATTCAAAACAAGATCTTTAACGAAAGGAATACACTGTTCATCCCCCCTATTCCAACGCTGCTGATAATAACCGTTTTCCGTATCGATTATGCTGTAAAGATCGCGAAAAGCAACACATTTTACCACCGACGAAACAAACATATCCGTACCCATTTCATCTTTGCAAATAACCGTACCCGTTTTAAGTGCGTACTTTCCAAGCAGCATATCTACGAATAGCGTTTTTCCACCACCGTTCGGCCCAACAATTGCCCAGTGCTGTCCTTCTTTCATCTGCCAGCAAAGAGGTTCACTAAATTTCAAGTAATCAAAACGGGGAGTTGCATCTTTAATCTCAATCAATATTCTTGCTTTCTGTTCCATTTCACTAATTTAAATCACAAATGTAGCTTAATATCTTTAAGCCTGAATAATAAAAGTTTCATTTTATTCACCAGGTATAGTCTAATAAGTTATAGAAATTACAAGTAACACTATTGAAATTTCTATCAAATTCAGGGATATAAATGTTGATTATTTAATATAGAATATATACTTTTGAGAACTAATCAAGTAACATCTCTGTTTATGAAAAAGCTAAAGATTATTATTGCAACCCTTATCATCTGCTTTTCTCTTATTGGGGTAAGTTGTACTGGAAAATCGGAAAAACAAGTAAATAAAAAAGAGACAGTTCGCACCACTCTTTTTGACAAATCTTTGCCAGAAATTAAAAAACTCATCAATGGTAATTGGAAGTTAGTAAGCGGTAAAAATAGCCGTGAACTATGTGAATATGAAAACACATTCATCGAGTTTAAAGATGACAAATACATATGGACTGAAGAAAACAAAAGCGAACCCGGCGAATTGAACTGGCGAAATGCCGCTACTGGATCTGGTTATGACTCCTATCTTATGGACGTATTTTACGCAACAAATCCAGCCTACCCTTTAGCCATTAGCGGAGACACCCTTACTCTGAAAGACTGTTCGGAAACTGCCTATTTATATACGTTAGTAAGACAAAATTAGCAGATAGATCCTAGCTTAATAAATAACACTATGGATAGAACTTATTAAAATAAAAAAGGTCATTTCCTTTAGATGGGAAATGACCTTTTTTATGTTAACTATCTTCTATTTTTCTTTCTGTAATTTGAAAGTAAACACCATGGGCGCTTTGTCAGGATTTGATTTACGAGGCAAATGCACTTTAATCTTATTTCCTATTTGTTCCCATTTTACCCTTTTACCAGTTTGCAACAAAATCACAGAACTGTTTTTTACAGGGAAATTACCCTCCCATTCAATACTTTCAGGCATATCTTCTTTTTCGTCGAGAACGTAGAGAGCATAAAGTTTTGATCCGTCTTTACCGGCAGTAAACCAAACATTATTACTCTTATAATTTGGGGTGATCCGTGTTCCGTAAATACCCGCTCCATTTACTTTAAGCCATCGTCCTATTTCACGGAGGATAGCTTCTACTTCGGGCTGAATAATTCCTTTAGGAGTAGGTCCAACTCCCAATAAAAGATTCCCGCCTTTAGCCGCTACCTCAATTAATGTTGCTACAATTGTATTTGCCGATTTGAAATTCGCACTTGGCGTCCATCCCCAATCCGAACCAAGAGTGATACAACTTTCCCATGGATAGGGTAACTGCTTCTCCGGAATAGCACGTTCGGGCGTTAAGTAGTTCTCATATTTACCCTGTATGGTTCTATCAACGATCAATAAGTCAGACTGATGCGAACGAGCCATTTGGGCGATTGAATCCATCTTGATATCTTGTCTGGGAGCTGCGACCCATCCTCCATCCAGCCAAAGGATGTCGAATTTGCCGTAATTACTCATCAACTCCTCAATCTGGTTGTAGGTAAATTTCTGGAAAGATTCCCAACGATCGGGATGTCTTTCAATTTTATAATTTACGTGTCGGTTGGGAGTAGCATATCTTGGCCACCAATAATATTCACTATGCCAGTCTGGCTTAGAAAAATAGGCCCCGATCATAAAATCTTTTTTTCGGAACGCATCAAACACATACTTGGCCACATCAGCTTTTGGGTTGCCTTTAAAAGCGCTGTTCATAACCGAAAAATCGGTTTGCTTTGTATCATACAGATTAAAACCATCGTGATGTTTGGTGGTAAAAATCATGTATTTTATTCCGGCAGCTTTAGTAACATCTGCCCATTGATCCGGATTAAAGTCTGTTGGATTAAATTTCTCAATCAGTTTGTAGTAATCTCTTTTGTAGTCTTCGTAAGCAATCGTACTATCTCTTGGAATCCAGTCAACATCTTCCGAACAGATAGACCATGATTCCACTATACCCGGGATAGAATATAATCCCCAATGAAACAGCACCCCGAATTTCATGTCCTGCCATTTGTCCAGATTAGCTAAAACCTCTTTTTCTTCAGGCCACTGGTATTCTGTTGAGGCTTCGTGAACAAATCCCTGTTGAGCCTGCATTCCCACCGGAGAAGCTAGCAATAATAACAAAAAAACGGAAAGAGTAGCTTGCTTCAAATTGATTTTCTTCTTTTTCATATTTTACAATAATCCTTTTATTTTGATAGCAAATGTACACATAACACAGCAGGCGAACATTAAAAGAGTTCTTTTGATGTTCGCCTGATAATAAATTTTACTCATTTTTGTAATTAGTTCACAATAATAATAACTTTCAAATACAATAATAGATTGCTCCTAGCTTCAGTAAACAAGAATTCAATTATTAGATTGTGCGAATATGAATAATTATCTATCATAGACTTCGCCTGTAAAGTATTAAATTTACAGGCGAAAGAATATACTTCGCCTGTTTAAATCAGGTTTATTTGTAGTTAGATGTATAATACCCTCTTCAATTGCAGACAAAACCGCAATGAAGCATATGGGTAAAAAAATTTGCGTAGCTTGAAAAATAACATATAATACCGGGGTTATAAATGTCAACAGTCCTGTGAATTTATTAGCCCATGTATGGAGTAATACAAATTTACGATATTTGAAGGCTGCAATAAGTATATTTGCTACCCTAATAGCAAATATGCTTATAATCCATGGAATAAAAATCAGGATTTCACTCTTCATCCAGATTATTAATAAAGCCATAATTACACTAAACATTACAAGGTCAGCCACAGAGTCCAGCTTTGCTCCTATTATACTTTGTGTATTGGTTTTACGAGCGATGTATCCATCCAGCACGTCACTTACACCACAAACTAAATATACACCGATAAACAGCCATTCATTAGCATAAATAAAAAGCAGTACAAGCGATAAAAAAATCCGGCTTATAGATAAACCATTAGCAAGGTTTTTCATTCTACTTCGGAAACGATCACTACATAATTCTTACCATACTTCTTGGCGCATTTCGGACAAGTTGTGTACCACATAAACATTTTCTTTTTGCGTAAACCTTTCAATTCAAGTTCAATCTCATAATCTTTACACCATGCTGCAGTATCAATAAATGAGCCTTCATATACTTTGCAGTAGAATTTTCCACTTAAAGTAATATTCCGGGCTGTAGAAACTTCTTTATCAACGGCAAGATACATATCCATATTCCACCTTGACGTATGATCTGATAAACAAAGCCCGTCAGGGACTGTCGCGCTGGCTTCCTGGATTTTCTTATAGAGTTTTACAATTACATTTCCGAAATTTAAAGGCATATAAAAAAACGTACAGACTTTATCCTTTATAAATTTCTTATTTTCCCAAATGAGCAATTTGTCATCCCAAGGTGCCGGATCAAACGGAGGGCAGCATTCAAAATCAGGTTTTTCTGTTGTTTCCATATTATCGTTCTTTAAAGTAATTTAACAGCCTGTATTTCAGCAATAAACCTGGATAAAAATAGTAAATAAAATGATACATTGTACGAATATTATCAATTATTCGTTCACAACAAAATTGCGAATCTGGCACGCAAAGCGGTCTTTGCTATTTTCATTAGACATCCTCAAGTCTAGTTTGTGTGCCTTATTTTCAAGTTCCGTGTCAAACATATATACCCAGGGGATATAAAGATTGCTACTCCAAGCTGTAAATGTATCAAGCTTTTTGAAAGGAGAACCATCGATACTATACTCCAGAATACCTGCCTGAGGACCTGCTACACAGAAAATACCGATAGCCGTTCCTTTAAAATCGAGCGATAACCTGGCACCGGCTTTATTAGTTTCCAGCATAGGCACGTTGACAAACCCATTCCTTGTACCACCCTTTACTGTGGGTGTCCAATCAGCCACATAGTTCCAGCCTTTTCCCAATCTGGCAGATTTGAGATCAATAAACCGACCGCCCGAATAGCTGAAATTGTCTAATGGAGCAGGAATTTCATGAGAGATCACTTGCTGATCCGGTTTGATACCAGACCACATGTTATCGAAAAGTTTATTAATAGTAGCAGCGTAATAACGATGTCCAAATGGCAGAGGATGTGTACCGCCAAATGTTTCCCAATCAAATTCGCCGGCATGCATGCGTTCCGCTATCTCTTGCGACAAATTTACTGAGGGAACCAAATAATGATTTGCAACCCGTTCATGATTTAAAATCACATCAGGTATGCGTCCTTTCTCTATGATAGGAATAAACGGATCATAAATAAAATGAAGCATCACAATATCCATGGCTGGATTGCTTAGCAAAGCATGACGAATTTCGCCTTCCATACCACGAACTTGTTCTTTTGCAGTAAATCCGTTGGTATCATCATTAACAGCAGCTTCAACAAAAAGCAAATCGACCGTCCCTTTATCAAGAATATCATGAGCTAATCGAAAGGCTCCGGGAGTTGTCCCTGTTGAACCGATACCAGCATCGATAAATTCAAAGTCAGTATCCGGGAAACGTTGCTTCAGGTCTTCCTGAATCATAGTTCGCCATCCGGTCATTTCGGTAATTGAACCTCCAAGGAAAGCAACACGCCCCTTCCCCCCTTTAGTAAACGTAAGATACGAGTTCGACAAACTTCCACGGAGTGTTAAATGCTGATATTCATTGTATCCAGACTGATAACGAAGAATAAAATCCACCACCGGTTCAGGATTATCCAGACTATGCGGATGATGATCACATCCTTTTTTCAGAATCACTTCGACCGGAGCTCCCAGCGCCAAATAACGTTCGCGAACGATACCCATATTCTCTTCATACGGAACAGTCTTATCGCTATCTCCACATACAGCCATTACAGGAATTCGGGCCTTGGCCAAAGAGGCTAAATTATCGATGGGATTACCTTTAAAATCAGTCATCAGTTCATCCGTAAGATTCCACTCCCGCATCATATCATTCCACAGTTGGGTATTTTTCCGACCTGGCCAGCTTTGAAGATTACAGACAGGAGCATCCACATAAATACAAGCCACTTTATCCGTATTACGTGCCGCCCAATTAAAAGCGAATAATCCTCCGCGACTAAAACCCTCTAAGGTAACTTTGTGTGATAAGCCATAGTAGCGTATCATCAGGTTGTAGAAGTATGTTCCCAGATTCACTGAATTGGGACTTCCGTATAAATGAGTAAGATCATAGTAAGCAACATGAAAACCCTTTTCCAATAATGCCTTATCAACCGAAGGAAATGCATCGAAAAAAGCCGGTCGCCAGATCCATGGATTTCCTTTTGCCGCCTGTTTAGGAACAACAACAGTCGCTTGCCGGCCTTTGTATTTGAAGTCATAGCGATCGTGTCCGTTCCATATAGACTTCTTTCCCGGAAAAGGTTGAGAGGGATAAACATCTGCAGTCTTTCCTGTCAGCTCTTTGAAGATTTCGCGCGCAATATAAACGGCACCTTCCTCATTCGGATGTACATGGTCGGGGAAACACTGTGGATATGGCAACAATGCCGTATGCAAATCGATAGTATGAAGCTTCTTCTTTTTAGCAACTTGTTTTATAAAAGGAATTATCTCCCGAACAATTGTGCTGTCATTGATTCCCCATTGAAAAGCTGTTGGAGGAACCGGAAAGCAAAGATAAATCTGGGGATGTGAAGGTAGCGATTGAAAAGCATCTATCATCTCCTCCAAATCTTTCTTGAAATCTTTCTTATAAATCCAGTTGTGTGGTTTACTGTCGTTAGTTCCCAGCTTAATTGTAACGATATCAGGATTAAAGGACAGAGCATCCCTGAAAATCCACTCATGCATATAAGGCAAATCCCCTTTATTCATTAACGTTCGGGCACTTAGTCCAAAGTTACGTACATCATAATCGTCTCCTAATAATTGAGACAATACTCCCGGATAGCTATCCTGATATTGATTTTTTACGCCAACGCCTTCCGTTATGCTATTACCCACACAGGCAACTCTGATAAGACTCTTCTCCTGTGCATAGCCATTTGTACAGAAAAAAATAAACAAAATAAAAATAAGATTCTTCATTATCTCGTATATCTTAATTATTACTATTTTCAGAATGTTACAGTTTCATTGTGTACAAATCTTTTAACATTCGTAATATGGAGTAAAAGTAAGGATTCTTTGATACCTACCCGAAAAAAATGAAAAAATATACTTCTCACTCTTTCTTTTTCAGTATGATTTTATTTCCATATGATTTGGTTACTTCGACCCAAAACTTTGTGAAATCGGGATAAAGAGTCGCATCATACGTGCCAGCCTTTAAATATAGCCGCTGTATTACGATAATCTTCCCGTCTTCAGTTTTGACCGTAGAATTAAACCGACCGAAAGGTTGTTCAATAGTTGCCGTTTTAGGCAATGCCTCAATAGAATAATTGTCGGGGATCTGTAAGGTAATTGTGTCGCTGTCAGCGTACCCGTAGGTTATCAGCAATGGGTGAATCCGTTTTTTCGTGGAAAGGTTTTTAACTCCATGTCTGAAGATGTTGACTGGTACAAAAAGACGATTACCGGTTTTTGTACTGTAATTATCGTAATCCAACCTGAAACTAGTTATTAAAGATGGTTCTCCCGACTTTAATTCTTTACAGCTTATATTATTTACCTTGCCCTGTGTAAGATCAATTTCTCTCCGTAAATACTCCGCTTGTTTCTCTGCATCCAATTCGGTAAATCCGTGCATAACTTCGTATTGAAAAAGATGGCTGTTTTGAGTCACATCAAGACTTCCCCCACCCTCGCCGTTTAAGGAAATATTTATTGTCAGGCTTTCTTTATTAAGAGAGTCCGGGTAAGAAGGTAGGCGATATAATTCGCCTCCGTTTTCTTTTATAAGCAAAGCATCGTGTCCGGCAATATCTCTATGTACAAAACCAAATGGTAATTTAGGATTTGTACATTCCAACCATAAGGTATCCTTTGGTAAGGGAACTTGAAGAATGACATGGTTCATCTGGTTTGCACTGGCAAAATCTTTAGTAAGTCTTGCATTATTTGTACTGACAACCGTATAAACAGAAGGAATCTTTAATTCATTAAGCATAGCACGCATGTAATTTGATAATCCTTTACAGTCTCCAAATCCGGTCCGGTTTACTTCTGAAGCAGCAATAGGTTGCAACCCTCCTATTCCAAGCTGAATACTTACATAACGGGTTGTACTTCCAAGGTAATCGTAAACAACTTTAACCTTTTCTTTATCTGTTTTACAATCTTTTGTTAATTCCACAAGTTTTATTTTGAAAGCCTCAGGTAAAGCGTCTCGTTCTTTCAACAAATTGTATTGCCATTTCCCGAATGTATTCCAGTTACTCATATCTCCCCGTGTTTTATCAAATATAAAATCCCTGGGTACAGCATATATAAAAGGAACGAAAGATGTAAGCGATTGGGCAAACGCTTCTTGTTCCACAGCATGAAGATTAGAAAGATTCCATTCAAAAGTTTTACTTTTTTCGTTTGTTTTCTTTTCTGGCGCAGCCATCATGTTTGTAACTTTGCAGAGGGGATCAATATTTAACGGAACTACTATCTTGTAAGATGCTTTCTCCAAAGATTGATTGTAACTGCTCTGCGGAACAAATACGGGAAAACCAACAATCGCATTTTTGAAACGCACTTCCCATTCGTAGACAACCGTATAGGGATAACTGGCTACACTGCAGTCATAGTAATAGGTTTTGCTGTCCGAAGCCAGCTCCGCAGAATATTCTGTAGCCTCAAGGTCGGCTAATTTTACTTTCCGGATCAGATTACCACTGGCGTCATAGATTGCACCTCCGAATTTTACCAATTCACGAAATTTATCTGCCGAATAGATAAAGTTAGCTGCATCCGCTCCATTCGCATTTAGCACCGTTAATACCAGCTTTTCTTTATGCATTCCGCTTACTTCTGATTCACAAACAAACTCTAGATTATTTTCTCTGACAACCGAGTATGCGCCAGCTTTCAATGAATCAGCAATCTGAGATAATTCAAGCTTCTCCTGAGCCTTTGCTTCCCAACTAAAAAGGGTAATAATGCATAAAAAGAACAGACAGTTTTTCTTCATTAGTACTTGTTTTTCAGGATACTTTCTTTAAAACGATTATTTCGCTGTTCTTTTCTACAATCTTGGTCCAAAATTGCCTTAAAGCCGCATATTCTTCGGCCGGAAACAGTGTTTTATCCATTATGAATGTATAGCTTAATACAATCTGATTTCCATTACGTTGAGTAACATAGGTGCAACTACAACCTCCTTGTTCCGGTCCAACCTTAATGGATTGGGGAAGTTCATCTACCTCGTATCCTTCAGGAAGATTGATTATTGTCCTTATCTTAAATGAGTAAGGGTAATCAAATTCGACAGGTAACTTGCGCTCTTCTTTTATAAACTGATTCTTGGAAAGGTGAGGAAATAACAACGGATTAACATATATAAAATCGTCATTTATAGTAGCCGATTTGGTAAACGTAAGCTGTTCTTCCAACACAGAAGAGAAATCTTTAAGCCCCTTATAAGTACTACTGGTAATAGTTATCGCATCGTTAGATTGTACTTTTTCCAAATAAGTCGCACTGTCCTTTTCTGCCATGAATGCATTCCGAATATTTGAGGCGTATTGTCCGGTGTAATAGATTTTCCGTTGCCCTTCCATATTTCCTTCTTTGTTAAATTTACAGATTGTTACAATGTTTACCGAATGAGTTCCAATTTCCGAAAGATCTACCCACGAACCTTGTCCAACTTCACGGAATACCCTGCCTCTTTCTACCATCAGGACAGGAGGTATAATGTTGATATCTCCATTACTTACCGAGCCATCAAGATAAACCATGGTACTGTCTGTATCACTAATACCTACAATAAATGTATTAAGTTTGGTTATGGAAGGATGCAAAAATGGAAGGATACCCACGTTTCTTCGGCTCATCATTACTGGATATGCATTTAACCCTGCATCTTTCAGCATGCTTATAAATACAAAGTTAATATCAGCATTGCTTCCTGTTCCAGCTTTAATAGCTTTTTTTACATTACCTCCGTAGAAATTATACTGATTATTCCATGATATTTTGCTTTTGATTAACTTAAATAAGATTCTTATCTTATCTAAATTATTGTATGAAGACAAATTCATCAGATCCATCTCGTTTTTGTAAGGATTTTGCATCTTTAGTATTCCTCCGAATTCAGATTCTCCCTTCAGCATCTCATCTATTTTGTCCCAGTTCGTAGTAAATGATTTATATACAGAACCGGGAACTTCCAATCTGGCCAGTTCAAAAATTACTTGTGTTTTATAATCACCAGGACTCCAGATATTAGGTTCATCTTTTAATGCTGGTAAGTCTTCAACTGTAAAAATGTATTTTTTACTATTGCACCTAACCATGTTATCTTCCTGCGATGAATTCCCTACTTTGAAAGACTGAGGCTCATTCGTTTGGACGGTTTTCATGTCCAAAGGGTTTCTGGTTTCTTGATTAAATATAAAGTATTCAGGAATGGTTACCTCATGATTTCCGTATATTACCGGAATATTTTGCTGAATAACCAGATCGGAAATACGATCGGAAAAATCGGAAAAAAGTGTATACCTGAACTCAATAACAGTTCCCGCTTTAACAGCTGGGACAGAAAACTTAAGCTGTTTCCATTTGCTACTAATCTGTTCTTCAAAAACATAATTCTTTTCTAATTTAGTCTTAACGACTTTTCCATTTTCAAGATTATAGGCAAATGCTTCCAAACGCGAAATGGATTCTTTTAATTTCCCCGAACTTTCTTCACTGTAAAACGGAATAATAACATCAGCATATGAAGTTCCTTCGGATTTTAAGATCTTAATTTTTGATTCATAATTGTAAACCACAACAAAATCTCCGTTACGATAATCATATGCAATGTCCGATTTTTGATAGATATATACAGCCGAAGCTGCAGAATCTTTCGCATAACTGGTCATCGATAATTCATCATCAGTGACTTTTCCATATTTAAAGCTATAATCCTGAGAAAAAATTGTAAATGAAGTAAACATACTTACAAGTACTAAAAATAAGGCTCTACACATATTAAATTATTTTGGTTAAATAAAATGTTAATTTTATTAGGGTGGTAAATGTAATACCTTTTTTATTTAGAAAAAACTTTTGAGTTAATATTATTACTACAAATGCGTATTTAATTATTTAACAACTATAGACATCAGCAATTAATAATACAATAAATATAGTCTTATCTTAATATCCAAAATGAACTGTTTTTAATAATCGATATTTATCTTTCTTCAATAATAGCAACACCCCATGGTTCCAATTTGATGAAGCTCTTTGCATCTACATCTTTACCGGACAAAATATTTTTTCCAAATGAATATGGGTATTGGATTTCTTGTGTATCGGCACTATAGTTAAATATATAGTGCAATTTCTTTTCTTGCTGATTTATTCCAGAACGTATTATAAATGGAAACTGCATATAATCAGATGGTATTATAGTTGCATTTATTGCTACTTGGCGAATGACCTTGTTAAGCAGCTCCTGAGATGGATATGTTCCGATATATGTCAATTTTCCTTTTCCATATGAATTTTCAGTAATCACTGGCCACTTACCAAAAAATGGATGGTTGGCATAAGCCAAAGGTTTAGCTGTTTCTAATTGTAAGAACTCATACCAGTCACTTATCTGATTTGAATCTTCTATATTATAGGGATTATCTCTTAATGGCATTGCATCTATAGTTGAATACTCTTGATAATAAAATCCGCAGGCTTTACGCAATAGACCGGGGGCCAAAGTGGCTCTAACTGCCGAATGTTCATTGCAATATCCGCTTTTATGTAACATAACCACATGCCCTCCTTCCTTTACAAATTTATCAATGCTTGACAATAATTCGTCTGTAGCTACATATAATGGAGGGATAACTAACATGGTGTATTGAGAGAAATCTATCCATTTATCACAGGGGACAATATCCGTTTCAATATTTTGCATGTATAATGCTTTATACACCCTATCAATCGGATAGTTTTCTTTATAAGTATATGGCATAAAGTTTAGGGCATGGTATGAGTCATGACTATACAAGATTGCAACTTTATTCTTCTTTTTTAGATTGATCAGTTTATTCCCGATTTTCTTTAGCTCATCAGCTGTCGTTTTAAACTCATTATATATCCTGTTAGGCTCTAGATCATGTCCTAAGATTCCTCTCCAATATGTTTCCTGGCCATAATGCAGGGTTGCCCAATGCCAATATTCAACCATATTTGCCCCGGAAGCATAATGAGCATATACATTTTGACGCAGCTGATTGTAGTATGGAGGGCGTTGATTACGTGCGTCCCAACCTATACCCTGAGCATTCGTTTCCATTACAATATAGTTCCCCTTAGCTACAGTTCGCACAAAGTCGCCTGCATAAGCTATACGTTGTCCATCTTGTTTATCCTGAACATCATGATAAATATTTATGGCAGGGTATTGCATTTGTTTGAAACTTTCTACTTGATCTACATTGTGGAAGTCTGGCATGAAGCAATGAGTAACGAATTGATCTTTCTGTTTATACTCATTTATGATATCACATTGCCAGTTCAAAAAATCAGCTACCGATTTTCGATTATAACGCTCCCATTCATTTTTATATGAAGGATTCGTCACACCATCCCGGGTGTAGAATTCTTCCCAGGTGTTGATATTCATGCCCCAGTAATTCATGCCCCATTCTTTAGTCAACAAATCCAGATTATTATTAAACTTATTCTTTATATAATTTTTAAAACCAATAAAATAATCTTTATTATTGACCCCTCGTGCCTCTGTTTCATTATCAACCTGATACCCTATTACTGCAGGATGTTGAGCATATCGCTCCATCATTTTCCTGATTATGCGCTCGCTATAATACCTAAATGTCGGATTTGTAAAATCCATATTCTGTCGGATACCATAATATGCTTTATTACCTCGTGTATACTCTGCCAGCACTTCCGGATGTCTTTCTGCTAACCATGCTGGAATAGAATAAGTAGGTGTTCCAAGAATAACCTTAATACCAGCCTCGTGCATTTTATTAATAATGCGGTCCATCCATTCGAATTTAAATACCCCTTCCTGTGGTTCAAAAATACCCCAAGCCGATTCTCCTACCCGAACTACGGATAATCCACAATCTTTCATCATCTGAATATCCTTATCCAATCGCTCGTACGGCATATATTCATGATAGTAGGCCGCTCCGTAAAGAACATTGTCAAATTTGTACTGAGCCATCATGTTAAAAGACAACAACAACCCAAGCAGTCCTGCAAAAATTATCTTTTTCATATTATTATCATTAAAGTTAACAAAAATATCATTTAACCATAGCTGGTTTAATTTGTGATGATACAAAGATAACCATTTTTATCATTATTAGCAGGTATTGAATGTTTTGAAAAGTGTGCGTATTTGTACAATCTAGTCAGATGAAAGCATACGCCACCGAAAACCACCCTTAATCAAGTAAAAAGGCATTCCAAATCGTTTGTAAATCATGTTTACATTTTTCTTTCTTGCATATCTAACACATTATTTATATATTTCCACCCTGTTTGCTATAAATCAGTCAAATACATCATTTTATAGTTTGATCACTTTTAATAAAGCGACAGAATCAATGTCAACACGGATTCACTCTATTAATACAACATTATATTTATTATGGAAAAACAGCGCATTGAAGCCGATATTATAGTAATGGAAAAATCGGCATTGGAAAAGTGGAACAAAGGGAATCCATCCGGTTATCTTGAAATTTACGCAGAAGATATTACTTACTTCGATCCGTATCATAATGAACGGATTTTCGGCTTGGAAAACATGTGCGCTTTCTATGAAGAATTACGAGGGCAAGTAGCCGTTGACCGTTGCGAAATGATCGATCCCAAAGTACAGGTTACCGAAAATATGGCCGTTCTGACATACAATCTGGTGTCGTATTCGGGTGAACTAAGATACCCTTGGAACTGTACAGAAGTTTATAGATTGGAAACCGACGGAAAGTGGAGGATCATTCATAATCATTGGTCATTCATTAGACCTATGGATCTGGAAAATATGGAATAAAAATCCCTGAAATTTCTTTTCGGAACAGCTATTCTGGCAAAAAACGAACTTGTTTTATCATTTATGAAAAGTTGAATGGCTTTTTATCTATTAGTTTTGTAAAATCATTTGTTTTACCAAGAATTAATAGTATTAGAAGCATGAAACAACTAACACTTTTCATTGGAATTTTATTTGTATTCTTTCTGGCCGGATGTAAGAGTGGGCAGCTTAAAGTTACCTCTCTGAAAATTGAAATGCAGGAAAATCCGCAGGGAGTAAGTACACAAAATCCTCGTTTTTCCTGGCAAATAACTTCGGACCAACCAGATCTGGTTCAACAATCTTATTGGATTCAGGTGGCTCAGACTGCAGAAGATCTGCAACAAGGCAAAGAACTTGTTTTTGATTCGAAAGACGTTAAAAGCGATCAGTCTATTCTTGTCCCATATGGTGGTAAGCCTCTTTTATCTAAGGGAGTATATTACTGGCGGGTAAAAATAATTACAAATCAAGGCTCGACAGATTGGAGTGAAATCAATTCCTGGTCGATGGCTTTTTTGAATGATTCGGATTGGAAAGCTTCCTGGATCGGCGAAGATTCCATTTCAAATCCCAATGAAACAGCTGAAGGGAATACGCGCCTTGCTGCAAGATATCTGCGCAAATTGTTTGAAAGCAAAACCTCTGTTAAACGTGCCACATTGTATATTTCGGGATTAGGATCGTATGAAGCTTATCTAAACGGCAAGCGCGTATCGGAAGATATATTTGCCCCCATGCCTTCCTGGTATCCGGAAAGAGTGTATTATAATGTGTATGATGTAACCTCTTTACTACAACAAGGACAAAATACGGTGGGAGTAAAATTAGGTAATGGTCGTTATTTCGGCATGCGCCAATCCGAGACAATGATGTTTGGTCTGCCCCGCCTGTTAGCCCAATTGGAAATTGAATATACCGACGGATCCACCGATATGGTAGTTAGCGACAAGTCCTGGAAAGTAACCTCCCGTGGACCTATTGTAGCCAACAATGAATTTGATGGAGAAGAATATGATGCCCGACTGGAACTGACCGGATGGGAAGCGGCCAACTACGATGATGCGAATTGGAAAGCTGCCGACATTATGGATACACCTGCCGGTAAGCTAACGGCTCAACCCAATCCTAATATGCAGATTCAGGATGAAGTATCTCCAACTAAAATCACCAAACTAGCCGACGGGAGATATATTCTCGACATGGGACAAAACATGGTGGGTTGGCTTAAGATTAATAGTCTTATAGGAAAGAAAGACCAGCCCGTTAGTTTTCGGTTCTCGGAAACACTGAATCCCGATAGCACCTTGTATCTGGCAAACCTCCGTTCGGCAAAGGTTACGGATGTATATACCCCTGCCAAAGACGGAGGGTTTATCTGGGAACCTTCTTTTGTTTATCATGGATTTCGTTATGTGGAAATATCCGGATTGGATTACCAACCCGAACTGAAAGATTTCACAGGTAAGGTCATTTACGATAAAATGGAAACGACGGGACAGTTTGAAACATCGAATGAAATTATCAACCAGATATTCAAGAACGCCTATTGGGGTATCCGAGGAAATTATCGCGGAATGCCAACCGATTGCCCTCAACGTGATGAACGTCAGGGTTGGTTGGGTGATCGGGCAACCGGTTGTTTCGGCGAGGCATTCGTTCTGGACAATGCATCGTTATATAGCAAATGGGTACAGGATATCGAAGATTCTCAAAGTCCGGAAGGAAGCATCTCGGACGTTTCGCCAAGATACTGGACAATTTATAACGACGATGTAACCTGGCCGGCTGCTTATTTCTATGCAATGAAGATGTTGTCGGTTCAATATGGAGATACCAATCCCATCAAAAAACACTATGCTTCTATGAAACGATACCTTGAACATATCCAACAAGTGTCCATGCAGGATTATATCCTTACCAAGGACACTTACGGTGATTGGTGCATGCCTCCCGAATCTCAGAAGCTAATTCATTCTGAAGATCCTGCCCGCAAAACAGATGGTGCGATTTTAAGTACAACCATGTATTATAGTCTATTGAAACTGATGGCCGAATTTGCCGAAATTTCAGGCAATAAGGCAGACATTTCCGGATACAAGGAGCTTGCTTCTAAAATTAAAGAGGCCTATAATACCCGTTTCTTCAATAAAGATTCTGCTTTATATGGAAATAATACAGTTACAGCCAATATCCTTTCGCTTCAATTGGGTTTAGTTCCCGAAGGATACGAAGGAAAAGTGTTCAATAATATCGTGAAGAAAACAGAAATTGATTTTGGTGGACATGTTAGTACGGGTGTGTTAGGTATCCAGCAGCTGATGAGGGGGCTTACAAAATACGGTAATGTTGATTTAGCCTATAAGATTGCTTCGAACGACACCTATCCAAGTTGGGGACATATGGTTAAAAACGGGGCAACTACAACCTGGGAACTTTGGAATGGTGAGACTGCCGATCCGGCCATGAACTCGGGAAATCATGTGATGTTGCTTGGGGATTTGCTTATTTGGTACTACGAAGATCTGGCTGGTATCAAATGTGCTCCGGGTACTGTTGCTTACAAAAAACTGTTGATGGAACCCAAATTCCCCGAAGGATTGAATCACGTGAAGGCTGCTTACAAGTCCGTTTACGGAGATATTCGGAGCGAGTGGACAAAAGAGGGCAAAACATTCTCGTGGGATATTACAATTCCCGGAAATACCTCTGCTATCGTCCGACTTCCAAAAGAGTTAAATATAATCTCGCCCAATCAGAAGGGAGTTCGAAAAGTAATAGAAAGTGAATCTGCGATGGAAGTTGAGCTTGGTTCGGGAACATATCACCTTACCAACAGTAAATAATCGCTTTATTGTATTTATCAGATGAGTAAGAGCAATCTCTTACTCATCTTTTTTTATAGGACAGGGCATCTTCCTTTCCTAAAACCTAAGACGGAAAATCCCTGAACAGAAATTGCATACAGTTTTGAAAGAAGCTTCTTAATTGGCTAAATCTTTTATTTCATTTATGTGAAGGTACAGGTGATCCAGGTAGCCTTCTATCATTTCTTTTAGAGTGACTTTTGTTCCTTCGAAGTCGCACCAGTAGCTGTCTAGTTTCGTTAAATCGACAGATTTTATTACCTGAATGATGTGCAGATTATAAAACTTCCATAGCTGGATCAGGTTTTCCCAATCTGCGTTTTGATAGTCTTGTAAGGCGATCCACAAATCATTGTCTTGACGATAGTCGGGGAAGCATAGTAAGTCTTTACTATATTGCAGGCGAACCATGCGTTGATGATTGTTGGAAGCCGAATCTATCAGGTGACCAAGTATCTGTTTGATAGTGCGATTCTGGCTGTTTCGCCGTTGGGTAATCACTTCTACAGGCAGAGCTCTTAAAAAGCTCTCTTCCGCCTCGATAACTTTTTTGATGCCATCGGTTATTGGAATAAAATCAGTTCTTTGCATAACAATCTAATATTAATAGTAAAATTTGGTTCTTTCTCATTTCTGCATTTATTTTCCCCATATATTGCTGCAAATTAAGTATTTAATATCCAAATTTCAATACTGATTTCAAAAAAAAATAATTAAAAATTTTATTTTGGGTTCTTTGCTTATTATTCATCAAACCTTTCACGACAATAGGTCAGGTTCAGGTATATCCATGTAGTGTAAACGATTCTTGTATAGAATTAGTGAAAGTGTCCAGACTTTCAGTATAATGTTTTCTGATATGTCTAGTTTCTCAGTTTAAAGGATGAAAAAGTGTCTACTCAAATAAGGAAAAGGCAATGCACCAGGAAAGTCTAATTTTGCCTTAAGGGAAAATTTACGGGGACTTAAGTCAAAAAAAAATTTCACTTAAGGGATAATTTTTTTTGACTTAAGGGAAAAATTGCCGGTACTTTTTCTTCAAAAAGTATATACTTTTGGGGAAGTTTCTCATGAGTTTTAAAATCAAATGTACTCTTAAACTTCAGCCAATCTTAGTTGGAGAGCTTTTAAAAGATATATGATTTGATCTTCAAAGATATATGAACTGTTTTCCAAAGATATAAGGAATGATTCTCAAAGATATATAGATTATTTTTCAGTCTTTTGTCGATCTAAAGTAAACGGGGAGGGAAACAAATAAATGCTGCATCTTGTCTTGTTTTTATTACAAACTTGTCTTCTGTAAATGTTTTGCACGAAAAATCTTAAGCGGTTCTACGGTGGGCGTTATTGAAGGGTGACTTTGCAAGTTGTGGTACTTGCCGCCTCCATCTTCTGGGTTTGCGGCAAGTACCAACTTTCAATACTTGTTTATGTTCTACTAATCTTATTTGAACAATTTGGGTGCGAATTCTGACAGATAGATACGCCAGTTCTTCCAAATATGACCTTCTCCGGTTTCGTAATACTCGTACTTGTAACCCTTGTCGTCCAGCATCTTGCGATAGTCGGTGTTTGCCTGATACAAAAAGTCCTTGTCGCCGATAGCAATCCAGTAAAGAGCCGGCTTCTTATCAAACTGAATTTTCAATTTTGCATCCAGGTTGTCGTAAATAGGTGACTTTACATCCTTGTTGGGCATGATAGCTGCAGAGAACAATCCCACGTAGTTAAACATATCCGGGTATTGCTTTGAGATGTGCATGGAGTGAAAACCTCCCATAGAAAGACCTGCAATGGCACGATTCTGCTTATTCTTGATGGTCCGGTAATTCCGGTCTACGAAATTAACCACATCTGGAAAAGCCGCTTCGAAGGAGCCTTCCATTGTTTTGGGCAATTGCATTGATGCTGCTGCATATCCTAAGGACGATTCACCGGGAGCAGCCTCTTGTGAAGCATTTCCGTTAGTCATCACCACAATCATAGGTTTAGCTTTGCCTTGTGCAATTAAGTTGTCCAAAATTTGTGCTGTACGTCCCAGTTCACTCCAGGCATTCTCGTCTCCACCCATACCATGCAGCAGGTAGAATACGGGGTAACGTTTGCCGCTCATCTCATAACCCGCAGGTGTATAGACTGTAAGACGGCGATCCATTCCCAGCGTGGGACTGTTATACCACACTTTGGCTACAGTTCCGTGAGGAACTTTGTTCACCTTATAAAGGTCGGCACGCTCACCCCCAATGATAAATACGTTGGTTACGCTTGCCACGTCGCGAATCATATACACATTGCTCGGATCGTTAATCTTAAGTCCGTCAACAAGAAAGGTGTAGCTGTAAAGTTCTGGTTTCAGCGGGTCGGAAGTAGTAAATTCCCATACGCCGTCTTTCTCTGTAAGGTCGGTCATACCCGGACCATCAAACTCTCCGTAAGGAGTCTTTATTTTCT
The DNA here is from genome assembly GCF_963667135.1 of uncultured Macellibacteroides sp. Taxonomy (NCBI): domain Bacteria; kingdom Pseudomonadati; phylum Bacteroidota; class Bacteroidia; order Bacteroidales; family Porphyromonadaceae; genus Macellibacteroides; species uncultured Macellibacteroides sp. The sequence continues at coordinate 115,089 of NZ_OY762974.1, forward strand.
GAGTAGGCAGAAAGTCACCGGTCACTTGCACACGAACGGCTTTCGGAGCCTTCAGACGGAAAGAAACGGTGTTGTTTTCATGGATTTCGGGAGAGATAACAGCAGCACCTCCCCAAAGAGCTTGTTGCGCGAAACTTAAAACACACATCAGCAGCATGGCTGATAGACAAATGATTTTTCTCATGATGTTTTTTAAAATGATGTGAGATTTTCTTATAATTAACTACAATAAAAATACTAATATCTAATCTTTTTGTTAATATATTTACAGAAAATACAAGCTCATACAAAGAGTTTGACTTCCTATTTTCCAAAATTACGTGTAACAAATGGTAGGCAAGTATATAATGCCAAGTGCCAGTATTCCCAGGTGTGTCCCCCGTCGCGCACGCGGAACTGACAAGGAATCTTTTTCTTGCGCATCGCTTGCGTGAACTCAATGTTGCGATCAAGAAGAAAATCGTCGTCTCCGCAATCTACAAACCAGGCGACTGAACGTAACTTCGCGATACGTTCTTCATCTGCATTCTCAACATAGTCCACACAACTGTTTTCTATAACGGACTTGGTAAGGATAGCCATTTTGTCGTCAGGTTTTTGCGCCGGGGCCGCTCCTAGTTCGGGAATAGACATCAAAGCACTCATAGCATAAACAGAAGAATACATTTCGCTATACTTTTGACCATAACAGGTGGCACCTCCACCTCCCATAGACAATCCGGCAATGGCACGGTTGGCTTTATTTCCGATTACCCGGTAATTCTTTTCAATATAAGGCAAGAACTCGGTGTAGAAAAAAGTCTCGTAACTCCATCCGGGCATATCAAAATAACCGTTCCAAACTCCTGCATATATATTGCCTCCCGCATTGGGCGTAACAATGATCATCTCGCAAGCTTCCCCGCTTTCAATCAACTGATCAGCCACATCTTGAAGATGACCACGTCCCGACCACGCCTGATTGGTATCCGTCATCCCATGCAAAAGATACAGAATCGGATATTTCTTGTTTGTATCCGTTTCATAACTTTTAGGAAGAAAAACATTGTATGCCCTGTAGGCATTCAGCACTTTGCTGTGGATGGAATCTGTTATGATTTTACTCTGTGGCCCCGCAGGAGACTGGGCTAAAGCAGAGAATACAATATGGATAGCCAGCAAAGATAAGATTAGCTTTTTCATTACATGTAAATTTAAAATGATGTATGGTTCTTTTATAATTCGCGACTATAAAAGTACTAATTTTATTATTATATACTTACTGATCCATTTAATTTCATCTCTTTACCATCGGATGCAGATTGATCGCTGTCTGAGCTTTGATAACATCGAGCGTTTTCACCTTTCTGCTTTGGGCTATTTTCTGTCCTACAGAGTCGCGGACGTCTGCCGATGAAGCTGCCACCATCCATTGGTATTCTCCTTTGTCCAACTCCCACGAAGCCGACTTCTCGTTATAGGAGGCCATGTCCATCACATTCCATGTAAGCGTCAGCGTCTGACTCTCTCCCGGTTCAAGCAGGTGAGTCTTGCCGAAGGCTTTCAGTTCTTTGGAAGGTTTATCCAGGGCTCCCTTCGGTGCTTTCACGTAAACTTGAACGGCTTCGCGACCGGCATGTTTACCTGTGTTTTTAATAGTTACCTTTATCTCGCAACGGTCTCCTTCTATAGAGGCACTTTCAATATCGTAATTAAAGTTCGTATAACTTAGTCCGTGTCCGAAAGGATAAGATACCTCCTTGCCGAAAGTGTCGAAATAGCGATACCCCACGTAAATACCTTCTTCGTAGTTGGTAAAGTCGACGTTACGTTCCGGCATTTTAGGCTTCTCTTCTTTTTTATCTGACTTAAAATTCATACCCGTACCCATGGCAAACGAAGGCATCTTGAACTCATAATCGGAAGGAAAGTTGGCATCTGAAGGTGCATCGCCATAGTTGACAGCCAGAGTCATCGGTAACTTGCCCGAAGGATTTACTTTTCCGGTGAGCACATCGGCAATGCAATTGCCAACCTCCTGTCCCGGTTGAAAGGCACAAATCACTGCATCGGCCAACCCTTTCCAAGAAGCAGTTTCCACCGGGCTGCAGATGTTCAGGATAACTACCAGTTTCTTTCCGGCTGCGCGATAGGCTTCCGATACTTGTTTGATAAGAGCCTTTTCGTTTTCTTTGAGCATGAACTCGCCAATACGACGGTCGCAAGCCTCGCCGCTGGTACGCCCCAGGGTCAGGATGGCAATATCGTTGTCCTGTACCTGCGCGGTCATCTCTTCGGCTGTAGGCAGAAACTCTTCGGCACGTTGCAGCGGAGTGAATGAAAAGGGAGGTCTTCCTTGTGGAAACAGTCGCTTCTGTTCGTCGGCCAAATGCTTTTTGTATTGCTTTATCAGCTTGCCGTCTACCGTATAGCCGGCTTTGCGCATACCTTCTACCATGGATACCGTATAGTAACCGATTCCCGTACTGCCAAAACCCATACCTGCCGGCACCATGTCGTACGAGGTAGTTCCATATAAGGCAACCTTCTTTACGCCTTCGGCCAAAGGAAGGGCTTCTTTATTATCGAGCAAAACGACACCCTCGGCACCTATCTTACGGTCAACCTGTGCATGGACTTTCAGGTCTGTATCATTTGGATATTGGTATCCTGCGTAGGTGTGACTTTTCAGAACGAACTCAAGTATACGTTTCACATTCCGGTTAAGTACAGCTTCGTCGAGCGTACCGTTTTTTACGGCCTCAAAAATCGCTTTGTACTGGCGGTCTTGCCCCGGCTGCAACATATCGTTTCCAGCCAACATGGAAGCAACGGCATCCATACCCGCATTCCAGTCAGACATAACCACACCTTTGTAGCCCCATTCGGAACGAAGGATATCTTCGGTAAGCTCCTTGTTTTCGCAGGCGTATTTGCCGTTCACTTTATTGTAGGAAGTCATGATGCTCCATGGCTGCGATTCTTTTACAGCTATCTCGAAACATTTCAGATAAAGCTCGCGTAGCGGACGTGTGTTTAGTCGGGAGTCATTATTATTCCGGTTTGTCTCCTGATTGTTTACCGCAAAGTGTTTGATACAGGTTCCTGTACCCTGACTTTGAATCCCGTTTATGTAAGCTGCGGCAATCTTTCCCACCAACAACGGGTCTTCGGAATAGTATTCGTGGTTTCGTCCGCAAAGTACATTACGCATCAGATTCACACCCGGAGCCAGAAGAACATCCAGTCCGTTGTCTTTAACCTCTTTGCCCAGGGCCTGTCCAATTTGGTAAGCAGCCTCCGGGTCGAAAGTGGCTGCGACTGTGGTGCTCGAGGGAAACTCAGTGGCGTGATAGGTCTGGCTGTCGAATTCGCGTTTGGGAGCCATTGCCAGACGGTGCGGACCGTCGGCCAGGTAAGCCGAAGGAATGCCCAAGCGGGGAATGTCGTAGGTACGCCCAGCTGTACCCGGAAACTTTACATCGTCGCCCATAGCCATGCCGCAACCAATAACCATGTGTACTTTTTCTTCCAGGGTCATTTCCCCGATTACGTCGTCGATATTTTGGGAGGTAAGCCGTAACTGAACCTCCGGTGAAGGCAGCTGCGCCTGTACCGTTAGCGCCATACAAGCCGAGAAAATGGAAATAGATAGTCTTTTCAATCTCATAATTTTAAAATGTAATTAATTATTACCAGTTTTCATTTTGTTTCATGTTGGGATTTAATTCCAGCTCCTTGCGTGGGATTGGCAGCAGTTTATGCTTCGCCTTGAAACCGTATGCCGAATTCTTGAACAAGAACTTAACACCTTCACTTGAGAAAGCCGGAATCTCCTTACCCTGCTGTCCCATTGCGGCTTCCGCATCGTTCCAACGGGTAAGATCCTGGAAACGTACACATTCCATACATAGTTCAAGTTGCTTTTCCTTCTTCACATCGTCTAAGGTTACCGATGATAAATTTGTCAGACGGGCACGAGAGCGAATGCGGTTGATATAACTCAAGGCCTTGTTTTTGTCGCCGCCCTGAACATGAGCCTCTGCTGCAAGTAGTAATACTTCGGCGTAACGCATCACGCGGAGGTTAATATATTGCAGTGCCTGGAAGTAGGACGCATCGTAAATACAATCCTCTTTCAAGGTACGAGTCTTCCACATAAAGTACCCTTCGTGTCCCACCATATTGGCTCCCGGTTGCAACGAAACTCCTATTTTGCTTAATTGCTCGTAGCTGCGCAGCGTGCTATTCAAGCGATAACCATCTACACCTTCTCTATCCACAAAAGCATCATACAACGATTTGCGTGGATTCATAAAACCATAAGTACCCGTTGCGATATATCCGGAGGCTTCGCCGGTTACGGTTAGTTTATCCGAACGCCAGCCCATCATCAGGTAGGTCATTGTCAGTATGTCCCAGTTCCACGCCTGTTCAGGATCATTCCTGCGTTGTACTTCAAGCATGGATTCGCAACTTCCGTTAGCTTCTACGTGGAGTAACTTATCATAAGCTCCTTCGTACAAATCGTATTTTCCGGACTCTATAACTTTATCAATTATTGAAGCTGCCTCGCTGTACTTCCCTTGAAAAACGTAAGCCTTTCCCAGCATGGCCTGTGCCACTTCCTTTGTGGTCAGGATGGTGGTTTCTTTATCGTTTACGTTTATCTTTGAGGGTAAAGCGTTCAGATTAATTGCTTCCGTCAGGTCTTTCTCAATAAAAGCCCATGTGTCTTGCGGACTACTGTTGCCCAATCGATACTCGTCGGGTGTTAGCAGATGGTCTACGATGGGCGCTGTACCAAACAGGGTTACCAGTTCGAAATGCGCCCATGCACGGAAAAACTTGGCTTCGGCCAGGGCACGCTTTTTCACATCCGTATCGGGTTCCATCAGATCGATAATTAAATTTGCCTTGTAAATGATGCTGTACATACCCGAATACAAGTTGGCTATCATAGAATGATCCGTATCGAATGTATATTCATTCAACTGCTCCATTTGGGCATTGTCTCCACGCGAACCACCTCCACTCCACACATCGTCGGCCAGTGAGTTTTTCGTCATGAACCAGTTGTAGTAGTTACTGCTCCAGCTGAAATATAAAGAAGCCAAAGCCTGCATAGCCTCCTGATCTGTTTTGTAGAAGTCTTCCTGACTTCCCATATTTCCATGTTTTGGAATGTCCAGCCGGTCTTCGCAACCAGTTGTAAACACTGATAGCAATCCCAATAGGCATATATAGATATATCTTGTTTTCATTATTCTTATTGTAATTTGTGGTTTTTAAAATTCAATATTAAAGCCTAATACGACCTTTTTCGAACAAGGATAAGAACCTTTGTCAACACCCATTCCCGAAGTTGAGTTGGCAGCCGACTCAGGGTCGAATCCGGGATATTTTGTAAATGTAAAAAAGTCGTCCAGTGAACCGTACACACGAAGGTTGTTCACAAATATTTTCTTCAACCATAACTTGGGGAAGGTATATCCCAATTGTATCTGCTTAATCTTGAAAAAAGATCCGTCGTACACCAAGGCATCGGAAGTTTGATATTTATCCATGTTCTGGGCACCGGCGCGGGGAACACTGCCGGACTTGTTGTCTGCAGTCCAGCGATTGTCGTAGAACACCTCTTTCAGTTTATTGGATGCAGCATAGTCGGGGCGATTAATACAATTGAAAATATCGTTACCCTGAGATCCGGTGCCAAAAAGGGTAAGATCGACCCCTTTCCAGCTCGTGGTCAGCGTAATACCATAGGTAAAATCGGGGATAGCGTCACCTATATAGTCCAAATCGCCATCGTTCAAGTCGCCACTATCATCCAAATCATAGAAAGTGGGATTACCTGTTTCCGGATTAACACCCTTAAATTTATAGCCACGGAAGTAGTACACCGGATAACCTTCTTCAAAATAAGTAATGGTACTGGTGTGGAAGTTAACTCCATTTATGCGGGTAATGGATGGATCAACGTAGGTAACTTTGTTCTTTAAAGTGGCTAGGTTGGCGCGTAGACTGTAATGGAAGTCTCCGATATGGTCTCTCCAACCCAGTTCAAACTCCAATCCTTTGTTATTTACGTTACCTGCATTCATCGGAGACGTAATTCCCCCCACAATCAGAGAAGGTGTAGTCCCGTTTACCAGTAAGTCTTTGGTCTTTTTATCAAAATAGTCCATACCTAAAATCAGACGGTCCTTGAAGAATCGGGCATCAACACCGATATTGATCTGCTCGGATGTTTCCCATTTCAGATTATCGTTACCCATAGATGAGGGAGCTACGGCATTGACGTAATAGTTGCCTGTTCCAAAAGGATAGAGGCCTTTCAGAGCCATATCTGTACTATAAGGATAACCGCTTAGCGCAGCAAGACTACCGTTTTGCCCCCAGCTGGCACGCAACTTGAGGCTGCTCACATGCTGCTTCAACGGAGCGAAGAATTCTTCTTCTGAAATCGTCCATCCGGCAGATACTGCAGGAAAGTATCCCCAACGGTTAGAGGAGGGAAGTTGAGAGAGATCGGCGGCATCTGCTCGGAGCGAACCCTGCAAAAGGTAACGGCCAGCAAATTCATAACCCAAACGACCGAAGTAAGAGAGCTTGGCTGTACGTATCTTCTCTCCTGATACACCCTTGGTAGCCGATGCCGAACCATAGTTCAGGTAATAGAACAGCGGATCGTTCTTCTTTATAGCATCCTCACTGTTGGCCGAAAGACTTCCATATACATTGTCGCTCGTCGATTCCTGATAAGACATACCAACCATTCCAGTCACAGTGTGTTGTCCGAAACGCTTCATGTAGTTGGCGAAATTCTCCCATTGATAGTAGATGCTGGTGGATGATGTGGCATTGAGGCTCACATAATCGCGGCTCTGCGTGGAATTACCGTAGAAAGGCAAGTCTGTGGTAGACTGACGTGTTCCTGACAACCGGTAACCGAAACGAGACGTAAACGTGAAACTTTTGAAAGGCTTGAAGTCGGTGTAAATAGAGCCATTTACGTTAAATCCGCTGTTCTTTCCAATGTTATTGTCACGCATGATCATGGGGTGATACTGCTCTCCTGCATAATACTTTGAGACAGCGTAATAGTCTCCGTTCTCGTTCTTGAGCAGATGTTTTCCATTATCCAATGCTGCCTGCATGTGGGCAGGAAGTTTGTCTGCCGCGTAGGTGTCGGGAGTCAGTGGGTCCAACTGGAGAATTGAGGTGAGTAAGCTGCCGTATTCGTTGTTCATCGATACGCTGCGTATATTGTATTTCTCAATTTGGTTCGTGGTACCCACTTTTAGCCAGGGCTTGATTTCATATTCGGAGTTGATGGTTGCCGTCAGACGTTTGTACACATCAACGTCGCCTTTTACAATTCCATTATTGTCCAGATAGGTCAGCGAGAGATAGTAATTTCCTTGTTCTCCGCCATTGGTAAACGACACATTATGCTTTTGCATTTGGCTGTTCTCAAATGCCACGTCGGTCCAGGCTGTATTCGTCACACCGTCCCAACCTTTTACAAGTTCGTTCTCTGTGAAGGTTTGCGCCTCTACCATATAGTCGATATACTGCTCCGCATTCAACATGGATGGAATACGAGCCAGCGATTGCGATGACCATTGGAAATCGTAGGAAATTTTTCCTTGTCCCGACTTGCCCTTCTTGGTCGTGATAAGCACAACACCGTTACCGGCTTCGGCACCATAAATGGCAGCAGAGGCTGCATCTTTGAGCACTTCCATCGATGCAATGTCATTCGGATCGATACCGCTGATGTCGCTCAGGCGGATACCGTCTACCACGTAAAGTGGATTGGATGATGCGTTGGAAGAATACCCTCTTACGCGAACTGTGGGTGAGGCTCCCGGTGCAGCCGAGGTTTGGATAACCTGCACACCAGCAGTTTTTCCTTGCAAAGCAGCCGGAGCGTTGCTGATGGTCCGGTTTTCAAGATCTTCGGCCTTTACTTGCGAGATGGCACCTGTTACGGAGCTTTTCTTCTGAACACCGTAACCCACCACAATGACCTCTTCCAAGGTTTTACTGTCTTCCTTTAGTTGAATGTTCATCTGGCCTGCAAGGGCTTTCTTTTCCTGAGTTACATAGCCGATGTAGGAAAATACAACTGTGGCTCCTTGCTTTACGGACAAGCTATAGTTGCCGTCAAGGTCGCTCATTACACCGTTGGTGGTCCCTCTTTCAACTATACTTACCCCAATCATGGGTTCTTTCAGGTCGTCTGTAATGCGACCTGAAACTTTTACTGGCCCCTGTGCCAACATGTAGGGCACGGATACCAACAGAAAAAGCACCTTTATAAGTAGCTTTTTCACTGATTTGCTTTTCATAATTCTTTTCATTAAGTTATTAACTAGATTGATTACTGTGTGTTCCTGGTTTATTCCCAACCTTGCAGGGAACAAACCAGGAGGTAATTTTTTTACTTCGAAATATTGTATGGTTTTTCAACTGTTCAGAATCCCCGAGTTGGGAAAGCTCTTACAAGCTCCATCAACTCCTTGTCATGATTATACTTCACTTCGCAGGTGTTATCGAAGCACATCGTCGATCCCTTTTCGGCAGTATAAGGATCCCACTGAGGCAGGCCATTGTGGTTGGGATTGCCTGTCCGGGCAAAGTTTATCCAGGCGTTGCTCATCTTCTCTGCCAGAATTTGCCCTTTGCGGTTGCCTCCAGTCATACTTGCATGACTTGTTACATTGTCAAAAACAAAAGGTATCTCCATGCAGTGCGTACTTCGTAGGATGCCATTCATTACGGGTGATTCCCAGGTAAAAAGATACATATACACCGGTGCCCCCTGTTGCGCGGCTTTCAGTCGTGCCTGCTCCACGGCACCGGGACGAAATATAAAGTCAACATCCACCAGGTCCTTAGGTTGATAGTGAGGGTAAGCCTTTTCAAACGCTGCCAGAAAATCGTTGGTATGGTTCCCGTATTTCTGATTGAGTAACTCCAGAGCCTTTTCTTTTGTGATGGTTCTATACGCTGGGACATAGGTGCTCATGGTGAATTCGTGCAAAGTGGTTCCTATCATAACAGGTATATCCTTACTCTGCATCGGAGCCTGAGGGTCGAAAGGCTGTGCGGGTAATACATCGCCATCCACAGTTGGCGCCCAACCGAAAATAAAAGAGGAAATACCCTCTTTCTCTGCTTCGGACTTTACTTTCTTTATGGCTGTTTCGCCGGCGGCCAAAAGCTTTTCATAGGGTAATTTTTGTAACTCGTCGAGCTGAGAGGGTTTCAGCCCCAATTCCTCAACAACGGCCATACCAATGCGTCGGGAATACTTTGATTCCATCGTTCGAAGCATTGAACCGCTCTGGATAATGGCTTTGTGAAACAACCCCTTTGCCGATGGCGTGGCAAGCAGTGTGGAGACTTTGCCTCCTCCGCCCGACTGACCGAATATAGTTACATTCTGTGCATCGCCTCCAAATGAAGTAATATTCTTGTTTACCCATTGAAGTGCAGCAACTATGTCAAGCAGCCCCACATTTCCTGATTTGGCATATTTGTCGCCATAGGCTGAGAGGTCCAGAAAACCCAGTGCGTTAAGTCGGTGGTTTAGGGTTACAACAACTACATCTCCATTCCTTGCCAGATTGCTGCCATCGTACGAAGGTAATTCCTGTCCGCTGCCAGCAGCATAGCCTCCTCCGTGAAGCCATACCATGACGGGACGTTTTTTACCGTCCTTTAATCCGGGTGTCCAGATGTTTACTCGTAGGCAATCTTCGTCGGAGAACCCATCGTTCCAGTTGAAGGCAAAAGCCGATTCATCGTTATACCAACCTGTACGTTTGCCCTGTGGGCAGGTCGGACCGTAGGCCCTGCTACTGCGTATTCCTTCCCATTTTGCCACAGGAGCGGGAGGCATGAAGCGTTCGGCTTTGGCATAAGGAATCCCTTTGTATATATACACCCTGTTTTCTTGATATCCGGCCACAGTCCCATATTCTGTTTCCGCAATTGCATACGTGTCGGATGCATGGATTTCGCCATCGGCTTGTACTTTTTGTTTATTCCATTTTACCATTCCTCCGCAAGATGATAAGAGGAGGGTTGATGTAAATAAGAACAATGTGAATGATAGTTTTTTCATGGTAGCTTAATTTTCTTATTTTTTACATTGGCAATATTACTCCCTTTCCGCCGGAAGGATTGTCTCCTGCATTCAAACGGTTTTCATTTACGTTCAAAATCATTGTTCTCTATGTTCAAATGTTTGTCCTTTTGTTCAAATGGCATCATGCTAGAAGCTATAGTCCGATTTTTATGTTTATTTTCGCATCGCAACTAACAAATCGGACTATGTTAATGGTAGATCATTCGTTTAGAAAAAACATCCTCTTTGTGCACGTATGGCTGTTACTTTTCATCGGCGTGTTCTCCTCCTGTCGTCCTTCGGAACCGGAGACGGGACAAGGATATAGTGCCGGAACCGAGAGCCCCGCCATCACCAACGATATCTCCAACCAACAGATAAAGGCTTTTGCAGAAGATGCACAAGGTTATATATGGCTGGGTACCTTCCGCGGTCTGAACAAATACAACGTGCACGAATACCATCAATACTTCTGCACCGATGACTCGCTGGGATTGCCGGACAATCAAATCACAGACATTCTACTCGACTCCAAGGGAAGGATGTGGGTGGCAACTGTAAACGGAGTCTGCATCTACACTGACAAAGATAATTTCCAGCGCATTCCATTCGAGCACGAAAACAAAAATGTGCATCAGCTGATGGAGAACCGGGAGGGTCATATTCTGATGGCTACCGAACAACAACTCTTTGCTTACAATCCCGACCGTAACCGTCTGGATTGTGTTTTGAACGATCTTGACCCGCAGCATACGTTCAACACGAAATGTCATATAGACAATGAAAACATTCTGTGGGTTGTAAATTACCATTCTCTGCGTTGTTACAACGCATCAACGATGCAACTTCTGGATTCTGTTGCCACAAGGAATTACCCTTATCACTCTTTTCTTCATGGCGACGAACTTTGGCTTACGGGCAACCAGGCTCTTTCCATCTTTGATACACGTACCCGCCAATACCGTCCCGTTCCGGATGCAATTGCCAAACATCCCCTGCTTGCCTCGGCCGATATTGACTATATACACCCTTACGGTTCTGCTTCATTGCTACTGAACACCACCAAATACGGTATGTTCTGCTATAATTACAAGGAGGGCACCGTTACTCATCAGAATGAAGATGGTTTCCCTTTTGAGGTGCCTCGTTTTAAGATTAACCAAATGTTTACAGATTCGCAGCAGAATTTATGGATAGGTTCCGTTGATCAGGGCTACACGGTGTGCTACAACTATAAGGAACGTTTCAATAATAATAATTATCTGCGCTCGCGATTGGAAAACAAATCTGTGGTGTCTATTGCCGTTAGCAAGGAGCAAAATCTTTGGATTTCAACCCTGATGGACGGACTGTTCGTTTACAATATGCGAAACCAGAAGATGGAGTCGATAAATGTGGATCGTCTCTTACCACAGGCCAGAAAGAAAGCCGTTTATGTAAATCAGTTATTAGTGGACCATAACGATGCGATTTGGATGAGTATCACAGATAACGAGGTCCTGAAGTGCCGCTATATAAACGGACGGTTGGATGTGGAGAGCAGGTTTCAAGTATTTTTACCCATGTCCATAACCGAAGACGATGATAAAACTATCTGGATCGGTACGGCCTCCTCTTATTTATATGCTCTACGGCAAGGAGAAAATCAGTTTCGCGCTATACAGGCATTTGATAGCCGGTTTACCTTTATACCCGGCCTATTACCTTTACACAACGGAAATTTACTTGTGGCTGCTTTTTATCAACCGATGAAGTTAATTAATCGTGAAAATAATGAGATTAGCCGCTTTGAGGTTACAGAGGAGGATATGAAAAGCAGCATCCAACGTTCTGTTTTTATTCCAACAGCTTTGCATGAAGATAGCAAAGGAGACATCTGGATAGGTACGGTGAGCAACGGACTGCTTTGCTACACGCCTTCGACGGGAAAAATAAGACCGGTACCCGGAAGTCCCTGTCTGGATATTTCAAGCATTGAAGAAGATGCACAGGGACATCTTTGGGTTAGTACGCTTTACGGTCTGGGTAAGTATGACCGTACCATTGGAACTTTCACCAACTATTACGCAGCCGATGGAATAGGCGGAAACCAATTTTACGACCGGGCATCTTGCCGTCTGCCGGACGGAACGATGATTTTCGGTGGTACACACGGACTAACGTTCTTTAATCCCCTGGACGTTCTCACTAAACGACACGTACCGTTGTTGTTCGAGGATTTGAAAGTTCACAACAGGCGGATACATCCAAACGAGGCGGATTGCATTGACAAGCATCTGTCTTACCGGCCGGATATACGGCTGAGTCACGAGCAGAACGGTTTCAGCATCTCTTTTGCTGCCCTGGATTACTGCGAATTCGAGCGGGTACACTATCACTATATGTTGGAAGGATTCGACAATTATTGGGTAGATGCCCACAACAACCGCGAAGCTTATTACGCTAACCTGCCTGCAGGAACCTATACTTTTAGGGTGAAGATAACAAATAATGACAAAAGTATTGTAGATACCGAAAGCTCTATTCGCGTTATTGTGGAACCCGCACCATGGAATACATGGTGGGCCTATCTGATTTACTTTATCTGTGCGGCGGCTGTCATTCTTCTTTTCCTGCGTGCCATGCTGCGTATCAAAGCAGAGAAGGAAGCAGCTCATCTGGCTAAATTGGAAAAAGAGCAGGAACAACGTGTCAACCAGATGAATATGAGCTTTTTTGCCAACGTTTCCCACGAGTTTCGTACCCCGCTTACCATGATCTCCGCACCTATCATGCAGCTGTGTAACGCTCCGGATATTACCGGAGAGAACAAGAATCTGCTCAATATTGTACAACGTAGTGTGACCCGCATGCTACGCCTTGTGAATCAACTAATGGACTTCAACAAGCTGGAGAACGATAGCCTGAAGCTGAAGGTAGAACGGATGGATATCATCGCTACCTTACAACGGCAGGTAGATATCTTTTGCATGAGTGCCCGCGACAAGGGTATCAGCCTGAACACATACGGACTGGAAGACACGTTCCTGATGTGGTTGGATGAAGACAATGTAGACAAGATTTTTGCAAACCTGATGTCTAACGCTCTTAAGTTCACTCCTGAGGGGGGAAGTATCAGTGTGACTTTCGATTTAATTAATCAGGAAGAAGCAGCGCATCTTTTTTCTTTTACAGAGGCGGAGAAAGATATGCAATATGTAAAGGTTTGTGTAACCAATACCGGACCAAGTATTCCAGAAGATCAGTTGGAAAAGATATTTGAACGTTATTATCAATTAGCGAATCAAACGGAAGGTCGCTACAACTGGGGAACGGGAATTGGTCTCTACTATGCTCGCTGCCTCGTAAAATTACATCACGGACGCATCAAGGCATCAACACCGGATGAAGGAAGTGGTGCTGTTTTCACCTTTATTCTGCCCGTCAACGATAGCTCATATACTGAAGAAGAGCGGGTATCGAAACAGACTAGGCAGTCGGAAATCTTTCCGCTTGAAGAGGAACATGATGTAGATTACACCGAAAATCAGAAGCCAAAAGGTGTAGAAGAGAGGAAGAGCATACTGGTGGTGGACGACGATACCGAAGTGGTACACTATCTGAAGACTCTTTTATCACCCCGCTATCAGATCATCTGTCGCTTCAACGTTGACAGTGCTCTGAAAACAATGCAGGAGGAGGCTCCCGATTTGATACTGAGCGACGTCGTTATGCCCGATAAAGATGGCTACAATCTTTGCCGGGAAGTTAAAGATAACTTGCAGCTATGCCATATCCCCGTCATATTGGTAACAGCCAAAGCTACATTGGCAAATCAAGTGGAGGGACTCAATATCGGAGCCGATGCGTATGTGACTAAGCCCTTCGACCCAGGCTACCTGTTGGCTCTTATCAACTCTCAACTGAAAAACCGCGATAAAGTACGCAACCTCCTTAGTCAGTCCACTCAAACGGATAAAATTGAAGAGAACATCCTCTCTCCACAAGACAATGCCTTCATGACCGATCTCTATCACCTGATGGAGAACGAACTTTCCAACCCAGAGCTGGACGTGGTTCGCATGACGGAGTTGTTGCACATCTCCCGTACAAAGTTTTACTACAAGGTGAAAGGATTGACGGGCGTAAACCCAAGCGTATTTTTCAAGACTTACAAGCTGAATCGTGCGGCAGAACTTATAAACGAAGGGAAATATACGGTATCTGAAATTGCCGATATGACTGGCTTTAGCACCTTGTCTCATTTCTCTGCCAGCTTCAAGAAACACTTCGGTACGAGTCCGAGTGAATATCATAAACCTTAGTTCCAGGAGACTTTCAGAATTATTCTAGTTACAGGTCAAAAGTCTGCCAAGCAAAGAAATAAAGTGTAAAGATTTGCTGTATGATGTAAAAAAAGAAGAGGCCTTGACATACGCCAAAGCCTCTTCTTTTTTTACTATTATCTTATTGAATAGAAAAGTCGAAAACCGATTGATTTGTAAATCCCCCCTGAGGAATTGTTCCTTGATAAAAGAAACAATATTCGCCTGGATAAAGCTGCGCATTAGGCACAACCTTATACGTAAAGTCGTCGATCGCAGTAATTGTAAAAGGGATGATACTCTTTTCATCAACACCAAGATTAGAACCCGAATAAACATTCACCTTACCAGTAACCATTTCGCGAGAATTCTTTTTAGCCTTTAGCTTTACCAATACAAATTCGTTTGGCGATGTAGCAGCAGCAAACCACCAGTTAGATGCCCCAATTGCAAAATCATTACTTTTTCTGGCAAAATAGAACATAAACTCCGGACTAAAAGAATATATTACATTCGCCGACTGTCCTTTATTAATTACAGACTTAACCTTTGCGCTAGCAATACCATAAGAAAAGTTCGCGCCAAGTGTATTTGTTTTTGTCCCCGAAAATACTGAAGGCAAAAGCTTTACTGGGTTTTTATCTGCAAGATAAAAGATACCTGTTTTAGAATCGGTAACAGCAATATTTTTGCTATCTGTCTTGTCTTTGTTATTCATTACAGCCACAAGCACATTGTCCGAAATACCCTTACCTTTAAGCATCTTAATAGCGTCTAAGCTTGTATCAAAATTCGTATCAGATGTCTTTATCTTTGCAATAATAACATCATCTGAAAAACCAGTCTCGACCATCTCTAGTAAAGTTTTATTTGTTAATGCAGCATCCTGAGCAGATACATTAAAGCAAACAAATGCAAGCAAACATAGGTAAAATAGTTTTTTTCTCATGATTAAATTATTTTGGATTGAATGGAACAAAGATAATTAAATTTTCATATTACAAGCTGTAAAATTAATTAAGAATAAATCCTATATAAAAATAATTAGTCTTTCTTTACACCTATACAACCAATAATCTGAAACAAAAATAGTTAACCT
This sequence comes from uncultured Macellibacteroides sp., assembly GCF_963667135.1. Classification (NCBI taxonomy): domain Bacteria; kingdom Pseudomonadati; phylum Bacteroidota; class Bacteroidia; order Bacteroidales; family Porphyromonadaceae; genus Macellibacteroides; species uncultured Macellibacteroides sp. The sequence continues at coordinate 130,612 of NZ_OY762974.1, forward strand.
CAATATAAGGTAATTATAAATTCGTAAATCATTCATTACCTTTGCAAAGGTATAATTCATCTAAATATGAAAAAACAAAAAATTACTCAAAACGATTACATTAAAGCCCACCGCAAAGCAAGCCGTGAGGAAGAGATTCAAAATCACATCCACCCGATAAATTATGGACGGGTACAACAGTCGAAAAAAGTTTACAACCGCAAAAAGGATAAGGCAGGCGATAAAGGTCTGCCTTTATTATTTCCCCAAATAAAGTGAGTATAATTAACCAATGTCTGGAATTTCTGTTCGAACAGAATGATAGTCCCAAATCCCCGGGCAATTATAAATTAAAACTAGATTTACGTGCTATCATCCGGATAACGGAGGCCTCACCGGTATGACCAATACCTTCCGAGAGGATGGTATTACATTTCTCCAATTTTATAATTTCCAGACCTTCGAATATCATTGATAGCTCTTCTTCCGAAAATAGCATATCAACATCTCTGGGTCCTCCGGCAGATTCATTTATCTTTTGAAATTTCGTTTGGTCTTTGCTGAAGCCTTCAAATACAACAAAACCTCCCACTTTCAAAAAAGGGAGTAGCCGACGGTAATAACCCACTTTATGTTCTTTAGACAAATGGGCATATATCAGTCCTATAACGTCAAATTCCGAGGATACATATTCAACCGAATCAAAGCCTGCAATCCGGTAGTTGATATTTACATTATATTCATTCGCCAGCCTTATCGCTTTGTTTCGTCCGTCATTACTCAAGTCGAATGCTTCGACCAGCCAACCACATTGGGCTGCATACACGGCATTCCGACCTTCACCTTCGGCAGGTAATAAAAGTTTGCCAATGGGGTGTTTCATCACAAACTCTTTAAAGAATAAATTAGGATTCGTACCATAGATGTATTTTTCGTCGCTATATCTATCATCCCAGAAGTTTGTCATATCAATTTCATTTATGTTGTACTAATCCAAAGTTAAGCATTAATTTGATTTTTTGATATCGTAAGCTATTACTTTAAATAAAAACCGTGTTATTCTCGCCTTATTTTTCCGTTGTGCCTTTGAAAATATTCCGAAGGGGTCGTTCCGGTAATTTGACGAAAATTGCGTAAGGCTGTGGCACGGGAACGAAATCCGGCATCAAAAAAAGCCTCCTGAAAGTTGACCGATTGTTTCGATTCAACCTGATCAAGAAAGTCGCCGATACGTAGGTTGTTGACGTAGGTTGTATAGCTTTCGTATCCATTTTCCTGCATTACCTGAGTCAGGGTAGTGCGGTTAGTACATAGAGCCTGCGCGAGGGTGTTAAGCGATAAGTCGGGATCTCGCCATGCGCATGTTTTTACCATGTAGGCATTCAACTTATCTATTAAAACTGGATTCTTCGACTTACTTGCAGGCTCATCACAAGGCAAGAGAGGTTCTTCCGCCTTTTGAGTAGTTGTCTCCGCCAATACAGGTTTTCCTATCAGGCGGACGAACAATTCCATATAAACGATGAAAAGACTACAACCAACACTCACATAATAATAAAGTGTGTGAACAACCGGTGTATCGAAGGTTAATACCAGAATATAAGCCAAGCAGTTGATAGAAAGTGTAATCACATACTTTTTTATCCATACATAGTCTGTATTGTTATAACGTCTGGTGTAAGGGATAAAAAATATAAACAAAATGGGCATAAAAATAAAAAAAACAAGCAAGAGTCGGAACCAGACATCGAATTGTCCTGTATGGGAAAACATCTCCAGAAGAGAATTGTAAGGAGAATATTCAACCTTAGCCCAAAGGGAAATCAGATAAATTCCCAGTAAAATAATACAGAGAGAATATAGTTTAATAATCCGTCTGAAATTAAGCCACCCCGGCGATATCACTTCAACGGGATACATTATGTATGAGATTACCATAAAAATCGCTAACAACAACATGGGAGCAGATACTATTAATTGGGGTATTTCACCGTTGCTTAAGGTTACGAAGCGAGTTAAATAATTAAAAACGGAGAATAACACAATGCAGGCAAGGATGGTACGCGAACGTTCTCCGTCTTTACGGCGGAAGAAAAGCAATAAAGAAGTAAGCAGACAGATTAGTGCGCCGGCAAATATTGTGGCTAAGTATACATTTTGCATTATCAGTTGTATGTATTATGCTGCAAAAATACAAAAAACTTTCTTTTTATTAACTAAAAATTAAGATTGGGCTGTGGGTTATATCATAAAAAGAGGGTGGTCAATTTATGACACACCCTCTTTAGTTACTAAACAGGTTCACTTATTTTGTCCTAGATACCTTGGGTTATTTACGGTTTAGAATATGTATAAGATATCCGGACAGAGAAAATTTAGAGTCTGATAGATTTGCTTTCCATTGATAAATGTTTTCCTTCGTGATATTTGAAACGTTCTACTTTCATCATGCTTTGATCCACTGATTGCGGAGCAATAATAACGAAGTCCATATTTTCTACATCCTGATTGACAGTAGCTGAACCTTTAACCTTTTTGTCGATCCAAGTTCCTGAATTTACATAGAGACAAGCTTCATTTTTTTTGTTTGTATACGACTTAATCATCGGAATGTGAGTGTGACCGAAAATTACAATGCGTACATTGGATTTCTCATTTTGAAAATATTGTGTATTGGATTGTTCATCCAAAAAAGCCGTATTAAGACTACCCGGTATGGCATCTTTGAGCAGGGACATCACCGTGACATTATTATAAGTCAACCTCTTTTCCCATGTTTGCTGATTAAAGCTGGCATCGAATAATTTCGTTTCAATACTTCCGTCTTCTGTATTGTATGGAAGAATATCGTTTATACTGTACTTATCTTTAAATTTGTCAATGTTAGTAACAATAATTTTATCATCGAAATTATCTTTTACCGGAATAAGATTTAAAAGGACTGATTTCCACGTCAGATAATAGATATAACTATTCTTTTGTGCATCGTCCGAAGAGTTCAGGGTTACATCCCGAACCGGAATAATTTCTCCTGGCAATGGCGGATTTAATATGGAATTAACAGCAATTCGGGTAAAAAAGTATCCGGGAGGTAAAATAGATCCCGGTGCAATATCTTGATTTCCATATGGATCGGGTGAACAGAAAAAATCATATCTATGTCCGTGTTCAATAGCTATTTGGGGATATCCGTCGGGATAATACGTTCCGATCCCCAATCTATCAACATCCCGCGCTTGATTGATTCCTGGCAAAATAAGAGATACATTTTCCTTAATAACAACAAGATCGTGATTCCCTGGAGTATAAGTTACTTTAATTTGGCCTTCTTTAATTATAGCATTCAATGCATCGATAACACTTTTGTTCTGTGTCGCTATTTTCTGAATGAATTCTTTCTGAGTTTTACCTTCGTATGTATCGTTTCTTGAGGGGACATACCATTCGTCCAACATATCACCCGCGATGACCAATTCTTTTACTGTTTTAGATTCTCGTATTTCAGTCAGAAATTGTGTCAAGCGTGGTAAATGATGTACACACTCTGAGTATGAAAGATCAGCTCCTAAATGCAAATCACTGATTACAACTATCTTATTTCGAACCAGATTGTCGTTATCCAACTCTATATCAAATGGATTTTCTGTACCTGAAGAATTGTCATTATCTTTATCACAAGATAATGCAGGCATAATAGTTACTATGAGAAGAATGATAAACCATTTAGCAAGTTTATTTATTTTCATACAATCATAATTTATTATTACAAAATTAAAATTACTCTCAGGATATTTTTTCGTTTGCAAATTTACGGAGAAAAAGAACCGTGAATGTATCGTTATTACAAATTCGACGTATCATTTTTACAATTAACCACATAAAATTGAGATTTCAATGCTTGGTTCTTACAATTCCATTCTGGTTTTACAATTATAGTTGTCTTATGTTAGGTTTAGTTTTACTTTTCGGTAAAGTTCATTTAAGAGTAACCTTACTAATCGTCAAGTCCACCCCACAGCAAGAACCAAAGAGTCAATTTCAGTTAAAATTCGTAATTTTGAAGTTAGGTTGTTATATCTTTTATAACACTAAGTAATTGAATAGTTGAAGGATGTGAAGGATTTTTTTCGCAAAGTTATATCTTTCAACTTCGTTCCTTATATCTTTTAAGATCGAAAGATATATCTTTATTCATCCAATCCTATAAGGAATTTCTCTACAGATTATGCAAAATTTATGCTTAGACCCAGAATTTGTTCATGATCCATATTACGTATAAAAAATGAATGATTAAAACACAAAAAAAGCAGCTATCTAATTTGATAACTGCTTTTTCGAAGTGGTGCCACCAGGAATCGAACCGGGGACACAAGGATTTTCAGTCCTTTGCTCTACCAACTGAGCTATGGCACCATCGTTTTCATTACGGCTGCAAAGGTAAGTGTTTTTTTCAGACCTCCAAATTTTCAGTTAAAAGAAATTTATATTTTTAGAAAGTTTGCATAGGTATATAGATTTTAAGCAGGTTTCATGAAAAAAAAAAGACGAACTATTTTTTATTTTGAAAATGTTAGTACCTTTGCAGCCGTATTGAATTAGCGGGATGTAGCACAGTTGGTAGCGCGCCACGTTCGGGACGTGGAGGTCGGAAGTTCGAGTCTTCTTATCCCGACTAATCTAAAGGGTAACAAAATTCGTAAGAGTTTTTTACCCTTTTGCTTTTCTATACAATCTCAATAAAAGCAGCTGTGCTTGTTGACCTTATTTTGTACATGTATTTGGAACTTCTAAATAACTATATTATGATAAACAGACGTAATTTTTTAAGAAATGCTTCATTGCTTACCTTAGGTAGTCTTATGGTTGGGAAAACCAATAGTGCAAATGCAGCAGTTGTTTCCGCAAACGAAAGCATGGCCGGAAAAAAGATTGGTTTACAAACCTACTCGCTTAGTGATGAATTGTTTAAAGATGTCCCTACCCGATTAAAGGAATTGAAACAGATGGGTTATACCGATCTTGAACTGGCTGGATACAACAATGGAAAAATCCGGGATATCGACATGATGGAATTTAAAAAAATGGCTAATGCTGCCGGATTGAAAATTACCAGCTCGCATGTTAATCCTCCGGTAAGAGAATATTCCAAAGACAATCTTTCTTCAATTAAAGAATTCTGGGTAAAAACTGCAGAGGATCACGCAAAGTTAGGTGTTCAATATCTTATTCAGCCGGGTCTGCCCAGCACGAAGAGCACCGAAGAGGTTATTTATGTTAGTGAAGTTTTTAACGAAGCGGGTAAAATAGTAAAGGCAGCGGGCCTTTCTTTCGGTTACCACAACCACGATATGGAGTTTGCTCACGTAACACCAGGCAGTGAAGCATCCAAGTTTGGCCGCAATGAAAAAGGAGATGTTATTTATGATCTGTTTATGAAGCATACTGATCCTTCGCTCGTATTCTTTGAACTTGATGTTTACTGGGCTGTTATGGGCCAGCAGGATCCGGTAGATGTAATGAAAAAATATGCAGACCGAATTAAAGTACTTCACATAAAAGACCGTAATGTTTTAGGAATGAGTGGCATGATGAACTTCGAACAGATCTTTAAACAGGCTTATACAAATGGGATTAAAGATTACTTTGTTGAACTGGAAAGAATGCCTGAAGGTAAAACTCAATTTGAGGGAGTTAAAGGTTGTGCTAATTTCCTTCTAAAATCTTCTTTCGTAAAGTAAGCACCTTGTTTTTCCTGAAGAAAGAGCCTGCAAAAGATAGTTTATTCTTTTGTAGGCTCTTTCTTTTTGATGTACATTATCGTAATTTCAATTAGAAAAAAACATTTTTACTTTGTTTACAATTTCATTTTGATAACTTTGTGTGCACTTTACGATAAACTACATTATTTCATGAAATTACTTAGGTTCATCTGGTTATTGCTTGCAGTTTGTATATTCAACGCTTGTGGAGTATACAATATTGGTAAACAAAAGGAAGTGGAGAGCTTGCTCGCTTCTGTTCGTAATTCTGTTGTGCCTGACCGGCGTGTAGGTGTATTTGATGTGGAACCGATTATAAAAGGAAAGCAGGTATTACTTAAAGGGGTTACAACCAGTGCGCAGGGAAAAGGTGAAGCCTCATCGTTACTCCGGAATGCCGGATGGAGGGTAACTGATAGCATCCGATTGATTCCTGATGCTTCGGCAGGGGTGCCTCTTTATGGGGTAGTAAACCATTCGGTGGTGCCGATGAATACCAATCCTCGTTTTAGTGCAGAAATGACTACCCAAGCTTTACTCGGAATGCCCGTTCGTATTTTGGAAGATAATTCATGGTTACGTGTTCAGACTCCTGATGATTATATAGCCTGGACGGTTTCGGGTTACATACAACAAATGAACAGGGACGAATTCAACAACTGGATTACTGCTCCAAAAATTATTTATTTATCTCATTATGGCTATGCGTACAGCAGTCAAGACGTACTATCTGAACCTGTATCGGATCTTGTTAGTGGGTGCATGTTACGGCTGGAGAGCGATCTAGGTGAATTTTATAAGGTGTCGTATCCCGACGGACGATCTGCTTTTGTGCTTAAGAAAGAGTCAAAGCCGGTAGAAGAATGGCTCGGAGATATAGACCTTTCGTCAGAAAGTTTGATTCGTACTGCTCATTCGTTAAACGGAGTGCCCTATCTTTGGGGCGGAACATCTTCCAAAGGAGTAGATTGCAGTGGTTTTATCAAGACTATAACGTTCTTGCACGGGTTGATCCTGCAAAGAGACGCTTCTCAGCAAGCATATACCGGAAATCCGGTTGATGTTTCCAACGGATACGACAACCTAAAACCCGGAGATTTATTATTTTTTGGGGACAAAGCTTCCGGAAACGATCAAGAGCGGGTTATACACGTAGGTCTTTACATGGGAAATCTCACCTTTATTCATTCGATTAACAATGTACATACAGGCAGTTTCGATCCGAGTAGTCCTTTGTACGACGAATATAATACAAGCCGTTTTATCCGTGCTACCCGAATTCTGGGAGCTGTAGGATCAAAAGGCATTTCAACCATACAAGCGAATCCATTATACCAACCGGTTAAATAGTCTTATGGAAAAAGGAAGAAGAAATTTTATTAAAACAGGCGCCCTCGCCTTCATTGGTGGCGGAGCAGTTATTCAATCCATACATGCCGGGAGTTTCGAAAAAAGTGCTCCGGCAATTATTCATAATCATGCATCTATGAAACTATCATTTCGCCCGTACAATCTACAGCTCAAGCATGTGTTTACGGTAGCCAGCTTCTCCAGAACTACTACTCCCGATATCCAGGTGGAGGTCACATACGAAGGTATAACAGGATATGGCGAAGCTTCTATGCCTCCATACCTTGGTGAATCAATAGAATCTGTAATGGCATTTCTTCAAAAAGTAAATCTTTCGCAGTTTTCAGATCCATTCCAATTGGAAGATATTTTGATGTATGTGGATAGTATTGCTCCAGGAAACACGGCGGCTAAAGCATCTGTTGATATTGCTTTACACGACCTTGTTGGAAAGTTACTGGGTGCTCCCTGGTATAAAATATGGGGCCTGGACAAAAGTAAAGCTCCTTCCACCACCTTTACAATTGGAATTGACACGGAAGAGATAGTAAAAGAAAAAACCCGGGAAGTAGCAGGGCAGTTCAACATTCTGAAAGTTAAGCTGGGCAGGGATAACGATAAAGAGATGATTCGTGCCATACGATCGGTAACTTCTCTGCCAATTGCCATTGATGCTAATCAGGGTTGGAAAGACAAACAACATGCCATTGACATGATTCACTGGTTGCACGAACAAGGCTGCGTAATGATTGAGCAGCCTATGCCTAAAGAACAACTGGACGACATTGCCTGGGTTACCCAGCAAAGTCCCCTGCCCGTTTTTGCCGACGAGTCTCTTCAGAGATTAAAAGACGTTGAAAGAATGAAGGGTGCATTTACAGGTATTAATATCAAGCTAATGAAATGTACCGGTATGCGTGAAGCATGGAAGATGCTTAATATGGGCCGCTCATTAGGCATGAAAGTTATGATTGGCTGCATGACAGAAACATCGTGTGCGGTTTCTGCTGCCGCGCAGCTTTCGCCTGCTGTTGATTTTGCCGACCTGGACGGGAACTTACTTATTTCAAACGATTTGTTCCGGGGAATGGAAGTCGTGAAAGGAAAAATCACATTGAATGATCTTCCGGGTATTGGCATTACAAAGATCTGAATGGTAAAATAAAAAATAAGTTCTGATGAAAGCGCATTTAATTCTGGCAACCTGGCTTATACTGGCCACATCCTGCCAAAGTCCGTCAGTAGGTGTTACGAAAACGGATCCAACTGTAATCTCCGAAACTGAACGGATGAATCGGATCCATATAGATTTTAACAAAAACAGGGCTGCTGTTACAGACTACATCAAGGCTTATTATCCGGAGGTAACCGATTCCATGTTGGATACTTGGGAAAAGGAGAAATCATTGGAAGTTATGGAAATAGATGGAGAAAAATGGTACTTTACCAATGCCGGACCCAACCTGTTCCGCATCAATAAAGAAGCGCAAGCTGTAAAAGAGGCTAAAGACGGAGTATCTCTTTCCGGAAGCGAACAGGTAAATATGAAACACCTTCCGGAAGTTATGAACGAGTTGCGTTCTTCCGGAACTACACAATCCACTCCTGTCGGAATAGAGGTAACTTACACGCTGACTGTAAAGGCGAATGTCGTTCCGGATGGTGAGATTATCCGCTGCTGGTTACCCTATCCCCGCGAAGACAACCAAAGACAAAAGGATGTTACCTTACTGGCTGTAAGCGATTCGGAATATACGATTGCTCCCAAAGATGCTTTACACAGGACTCTTTACATGGAAAAGAAGGCGGTGAAAGACAAGCAGGCTGTATTCTCTTTTTCGTTTCGTTATACATCTGCTGCTGAATGGTTTAATCTGACCGATGAGATGATTCAGCCTTATGATACCTCCAGCACACTTTACAAAGAATTTACAGCCGAAAGGAACACACATATTCTCTTTACTCCAGCTATTCGTGAACTTTCACGGCAGGTTGTAGGTAACGAAACACGGCCACTGCAGGTGGTGCGGAAAATTTTTACGTACATCAACAATAACTATCCATGGGCAAGTGCCCGTGAATATTCCACAGTTCCCAATATTCCGGAATACGTAATTGAAAATAAACATGGAGATTGCGGAATGGTTTCGCTTTTGTTCATTACTCTTTGCCGTCTGAACGGAATTCCGGCTAAATGGCAGAGTGGCTTTATGATGCATCCAGGTGATGTAAATCTTCACGACTGGGCGGAGATTTATTTTAAAGGAATAGGTTGGGTACCTGTAGACCAGTCATTCGGTATTCCAACTTTTGCCTCTTCCGACGACACCCGCTACTTCTTTTCCAACGGCATAGATGCCTACCGTTTAATCGTGAACGACGATTTCTCGGCTCCACTTGTTCCTGCCAAGCAATTTACACGAAGCGAAACTGTAGACTTTCAACGTGGTGAAGTAGAATGGCGCAAAGGAAATCTTTATTTTGACCAGTGGAAATGGAAAATTGATGTTAAATATCCTACAAACCTTTTTTAGCTATTTTTGATCATTATATCATTTAAAATCATATATTTGCAATTGATGGGCCCACCCTTCACTAACAAAGGGGCTTCTTCTGACAAAGCATCCAGATTATTGCTGCCCTGAAGATGATTCTGAGAGAACTGAATGCAGAGATGCTTGCGAGCATGCTTGAATAAAGGACGTATTTTCGTAGTTATAATATACTATTAATATAAACCTTAAAACTTTCAGTTATGAACATCTTTGAACGTGCAAAAAACATTCTGATTACTCCTGGAAAAGAGTGGTCTGCGATTGAAAATGAAGATGCAAACAGCAGCCATGTACTAACTTACCTGCTTTTATTGGCTCTTATCCCCGCAATCTGTAGTCTTATAGGCTTTGGATTTATAGGATATAATGTACTTGGTGTACGTGTTGGCACGATGAGTTGGGGAATAAACCATGCTATTACCACTTATCTGAGCATGGTCGGTGGCGTTTATTTATCTGCGTTCGTTATCGATTTTCTTGCCAGTAAATTTGACGCAACCAGCAGTTTTAATGTCGCTTTTAAACTTGTAGCTTATTCTTACACGCCCATGTGTGTTGCAGGTATTTTTTATCTGTTTCCTGCTTTATCTATGTTAGTTCCTATAGGCGGACTATACGGACTCTATATTTTATATACTGGCATGAAGCCCATGCTGAAAGTTTCCAACGAAAAACACATGAGTTACTTTATCGTGAGCCTAATCAGCATCATTGTTGTATCTGCTGTGCTGGGAGCTATTCTGGGTGTCATATTTGCCACTAATGCTTTAGCCTACTAATTTCCAGATCCATGATTTTTTTTAATAAATATAAGAATATATGAGACAACTGACTATGTTAATCCTGATACTACTTTCAGTAGCGGGATTAGACGCACAAAATGTATTTTTCCCAACAAAAGTTGGAACTGTTCTTACCTACTCCACAGTCAACCCGAAAGGTAAGGTGGAAGGTTATGTCAGACAAACGATAACCGATGTAAAAGGGAGTGGCAGTAATATGACCATCAGTTACCTGAGCGAGGTACTTGATAAAGATAAACCAAACGGTGATCCGGTTATGTCCATGCCCCTCACTATTACAATAAAAGACGGTGTGATGATAATGGACCTGAGTGCCATGATGCCTTCTCAAAATGGAAATCCAAAGATGGGTGACGTAAAAATGGAAATAACAGGCGTTCCAACCGAAATTCCAACAAATCTACAGGTGGGACAGACATTGAAAGATGCAAATATGGTTATGAGTATGAATATGGGATTCATAAAAATGAAAACAGAAGTAAATATGACCGATGGAAAATGTCTGGCTATTGAAGATATTACCGTTCCTGCCGGAACCTACAAATGCCACAAGGTAACCCAGACAGCTCAGGCAACTGTGATGAAAATAAAATCGACCAGTACAACCCTTACCTGGTATACACCTGGAATTGGATCAGTAAAGAATGAAACATACGACAAAAACAATAAGCTGCAAAGCAGCATGGAACTGGTATCCGTTAAATAAGTAAACTATAGCAACAATAAAGCCGGTATGCTCTTCGGAACATACCGGCTTATTATTTAATTACAAACTATTGTTTACCAGGTTTCGGCCACTTGCCCAGGTCCTGCGTAACCCGGAGTCTGTTTCAACAATGGGTCTGCATTAAGTGTAGTACGGTCTATCGGCCATAGTACTTTATGTGCCTCGGTTGCATAATTCAGTATAGGAGTAGCAACATCGTAGTTGGCTGCAGTATTGAATACCAAAGGCTTGCCATTAGGAGCATCTTTCATTCTGATTACATCAAACCAACGCTTTCCTTCATAGACAAATTCCTTGTCTTTTTCATGAAGAATTGCCAATTCATTAGTCAGGAAGTCTGAATTTGAATACCCAAATACTTCTGCATCCCAATTTGCTCCGTAAGCACGCTTACGTACCAGATTAATATACTTTGCAGGATCTCCACCCTTCATATTTTCAATTTCAGCCAGGTTCAACAACACATCTGAATAACGGTACACAGGCTCATCTCCACAAAAAACACGAAGTCCGGCAGCATTTACATAACCCAGGTTCTTTTTAAGTACAGTTCCCTGGAAACGTCCATCCGCATAATAAAACTCTAAGAAAGTATGATCACGACGGCTATCTTCTTTATCAAATGCCTTCCACAATCCTTCTTTATATTCATTGCGTTGCCAGCCACTACCTTTTAACAACAAGGTATCCTTAGTAATCTTGTTTCCATCACGTCCGAATACAGCGTCAATGAAGTTACCGTTTGGATTTGCATATACAAATTCAGAAGCACTACTTGTTGATTCTCCTTCCACCCTACGGATTGTAAAAATTGTTTCGGCATTACCTTTGGTTGTTGATGTATTAAATACTTCAGCGAATGAGTCGAGCATCTTGAAGCGAGAGTCGCCTTCCACTGCCTTAAAATAGGATTCTGCAGTTGTAAGATCAGAAGCCACAGGTGTCTGATCACCCAAAGATACTTTCGCACTCCAAAGATATACTTCGCCAGCCAACATTTGTGACGCAGCTTTCGACCAATATGCTTTGTTTCCTTTAATAGATACATCTGCCCCAAAATACTCCAATGACTTTGCCAGATCGGCTTTAATAAAGTCCATTGTTTGTTTAGGAGTTGAACGACCTGTATACAGTTCTTCGGCAGTAACAGCACCATCCAAAACCTTTACACGATCAATAAGAGGTACGCCCCCATATGTCCTGTACAGATAGAAATAATAATAGGCACGGATACCATAAGCCTGACCTAAAATGTGGTTTATATTATTTCCAGTAAGCGATGCGTTTTCTGCCACTTTCTGAATAAGCAGGTTGCAATCAAATATATTGCCATACAAACCTGCCCAGGAACTAAAACCTGTATTATCTGAATCAAAACGCTGAACTTTAATTCCATCATAATTGATAGATGTATTCAAGGAAGAAGTTCCGACTTTACTCGTTCCACCACGGGCTTCTCCCATAAGGTAACTTGTGTTCCAGTAATTGCTTCTCAAATCATCGTGAATGCCATTCATATAACTTTCCACCTGTGCTTCCGTATTCCAGAAGTTACTGCTTCCATAATTATCTATTGGGGCCAAATCAAGTTCGCACGATGTGTATAATACAGCCGACAAACAGCTTACACATAACAACTTAATTGAATTGATATATTTCATAATTTCAATTGTTTATATTATTAAATTAGAATGTTAAGTTAATACCAAACAGCAGAGTACGTGGCAATGCATAGCCGGAACCAGCTCCCGAACCAGCTTCTGGTGTCGCTACCGACTTACATTGTGTAAGATAACCAAGATTCTGTCCTGTAACTGATAAGTCTACCTTTTCAAGTTTAATTTTGTTTGCCAAAGATTTTGGCAATGAATAGGACAATGACAATTCACGGAATGCTACATAAGCTCCATCATAAGCAAACATAGACGAAGTTCTGTAATAATTACTCTTTCCTAACTGGTCGGCCCAATAGTACTTAGGTAAAGTTCCATTTGGATTCTCTTCAGACCATGTTTTTTTCACATCCGTTGTCATATTATATGCTCCCTGCATACAACCCAAAAACCAAGATGAAGTATTGTCGAAGATTTTATAACCAAATCCATAATCTAGAGCAGCGTAGAATTGGAAACCTTTCCATTGTAGGGTTGAATTGAATCCTCCAATCCAATGAGGAGTTGTGTTACCAACCTTCACCCGGTCGTAAGAGTCAATTATTCCATCTCCGTTTACATCTTTCCATTTCACATCACCCGGTTGAATAGGTAATTTCTTTGTTTTGGAAGCACCAACTTCGCTGTCGCTGCCAGTCCACTTAGCTCCTTCCAGTTCAGCCCATGATTTTTTACCATACAGGATACAAGCACTTGATCCACCGCCCTTATCAACTAAATAATCGGGTATTTCGTCCCAGCTTTTATAAATTCCATCAGCTTGATATGCATACAAGATGCCTGGCTCCTGCCCTTCCTGATATCCACCTACCCATTCAAGGATGTCATTCCCCTTGTCGTCTTTACGACCTGTAGAAATCTGAAATGCATTTTGTCTGTTACGTTCAAGCCCATTATTAGGTAAGGTGACAACGGTATTTTTGTTATAAGAAATATTTGCCCCAAGTGTCCAGTTCCAGTCTTTTCCCTGTATAGGTTTTGCCGTTACATCGATTTCGACACCACGGTTACGGAACTGACCGTTATTCGTAGTAATACTGCTTATACCAGACGAAACAGGAAGACTTGCTGCGGCATACTTTCCATCAGTTAAACGATCATAGTATGTAAAATTTGTTGAATATCTATTTTCCAAAAAGCTTAAATCAAGTCCGAATTCCCAAGTCTTGGTTTTTTCCCATCTTAATGTTGGGTTAGGAATTGAAGAAATAACATAAGAAGAATTACCATTATAATTTGTTGATGTAGCATATGCTCCCTGCAATGTATAATTTCCGATACCAGACACGTTACCATTCATACCATAACTTGTACGAAGTTTAGCAAAAGAGATGATATCTGAATAATCCTTCATAAAACCTTCTTTTGAGAATACCCATCCTGCTGAAACTCCTGGAAATATACCCCAACGATTATCCAACAATTTAGAATAACCATCGCGTCTCATTACAAGAGACAACAAATATTTACTCTTATAGTCGTAATTTAAACGACCAAAAAATGAAAGAATACGTTGACGGCTATGAGATGAATCAATTGTACGTTTGTTCTCCTTTGTTGAAGTTAGTCCCAGATCCTGAAAATCGTCTGTGGCAGCACCCTCACCTGCAGCATAGAAATAATTGTAATATGAATCATAATACTCTGTTCCAAGCATTGCATCCAGATAATGATCTGGAGTAATTTGCTTACTGTAATTTAGAACCGCATTATAGGTTTGATCAAACGTTCTATTATAGGATGCACTAGAGCTTCTGGTCTTATTTAAGGTTGTTGGATTTGTGTAATAATCTTTATTAAAAGATTCGTTAAGTCCTTCACTATAATACCAGTTACCTGCAACTCTGAATTTTAATCCCTCAGCAATATTAAATTGAAATGCCTGATTCATGGTAAATTTATCTGTCTGATTGTCTCTTAGAAACTGATCCGGTTGATAAAGCTGATTCCCGTCTCCCCAAGAGTTACCCATCATCATTTTTCCATTTTCATCCACGTAACGCACTGTTGGGGGCATAGAAAGGATACGGCCGAAATAGTTATATTCGGAAGTTTGAGAAGCGGGCATAGATTCCCAGTTCGCACGGTTGAAATTAAAGCTGGAGATTGATTGAATCCAGTCCTTTATTTTATAATCACCATTGAATACAAAAGAGTAGCGTTTGTAGAAAGAACTTACAGGAAGACCTTCAGAATAATTATAGCCTAAACCAGCATAATATGATCCTTTATCATTTCCCCCGGACATATTCACATTATAGTCCTGCGTTAGAGAAGGCGTATTGATATTGTATGAAGCAACATCTGTATCCATAAAAATCAATTCTTTTCCTGTAATAGGATCAGTCATTGTTTTCCATCCTTGATTTAAATCTAATAAACCTTTATTGGCATCCGACAATTCCATCGTACTCCAAATACCTGAAGTAGGATTGTATGTATTTCCGGTTCCATAAGGTTGTGCTCCTGATAATGAAGATGAAGAAACATATCCAACATGTTTGGTTCCATCTTGCCACATATTGGAAGAACGTGAATAAGCTGTACGCATCCAATATAAATACTCTTCAGAATTAGCAAACTCATACGGATTATTCAAGTAATTAAGTCCGACTTTAGCTTTAAAATTAAGTTCGGAATGTCCGGATTTCCCTTTCTTGGTAGTAACCATAATAACCCCATTGTTTGCACGGGCACCATAAATAGCTGTCGCACCTGCATCCTTCATCACCTGAAGATCCTGAATATCCTCGGGGTTGATATCACTTAAACTGGCACGAACCTGTCCGTCAACAATCACAAGAGGAGAACCCGAACCATCCAGGTTTGTTCCTCCACGAAGAACCATAGTAGGTGTACTTCCCGGATTACCGGAAGTTTGCTGAACCCGCAAACCGGATACTGCTCCAGAAAGAGCCTGCGCCGGGTTAGAGTAAGCTCCAACAGTTAGTTTTTCGTTTGCCACTTTAGCAATTGAGTTTGTTGATTTTGAACGAAGCTGAGTCCCTGAATAGCCGGTTACAACCACTTCTTCCAGTTGTTGGCTATCTTCTTTCATAGTTATACGCATTGGAGCTCCAGTAGTAGCTTTTACTTCAATAGGAACATATCCAATGTAAGAGATTCTTAGCGTTGCATTCGAATTTACATCTAATGCAAAATTACCATCGAGGTCAGTAATGGTTCCATTTGTAGTACCGACTTCCAATACAGAGACACCAGGTAATGTCATCTTCAGGTTATCATACACTACCCCCTTAACAGCTACTTTATTCTGA
Source organism: uncultured Macellibacteroides sp. (assembly GCF_963667135.1). Classification (NCBI taxonomy): domain Bacteria; kingdom Pseudomonadati; phylum Bacteroidota; class Bacteroidia; order Bacteroidales; family Porphyromonadaceae; genus Macellibacteroides; species uncultured Macellibacteroides sp. Next base: position 146,736 of record NZ_OY762974.1, read on the forward strand.
GCTGCCAGGCTTAGAGATAAAAGTAACAATAAGAAACTAAAGATAGCCTTGTGTTTCATCTTCATAATTTTAGTTATTTATAAATAGGACAATAGTTATTATGTATGAAAAAAAATTAAATACAATATTCAAATAAGTTTGATCAACTCCATTATGCCATTATGAGAAAGATTATTCAACAATAGAAAGTCAACATCCAATTCTCTTTTTCGATTCACTCTTTTAACCCAAACAATAAATAATAATATTTGATTTTAATCGCATTATTTATTGTTTCATTTTAATTATGACGCAAATATAAATAAAATATTTTACTATAAAACAAAAAACAAAAAAAGTTTACACATTTAACAATTGCGACTTTACAAAGAAACTTTACAACCACCAGTAAATTGACTTAAATCATTTATTAACAATATACATACACCAATTTAAAAAACACAAAAAAAGGAATCTCCAAAAGAAGATTCCTTAATATATTAAAATTAAAATTATTACAGTTGAAATAAATTAACTTTTTGTGTTCGAATCCCAGGTTTTAGCTCTCCACCTAATATTAAAATATTTTTATTATACACCACTAATATAGCTCCTGCTCGCGATAGTTGTTCAAAACTTCCTAAATTAGTCCACAAGCCTGTATATGTGTTGAAGCAAAGGAAATCCTGATTGAATTTGTACCACAAAACAGGGTGAAACATATAGGTTAGCCCCTCATTGATTAACTGATTTAACAAAAGAGTATCCCCTTTAGCTTTCGCTTCTTTTTTATTTCTTTCACGACTAATAGCATCCCTAAAAATTGTATAGTTAACACCTCCTGCAAACAGTAAAGCACTATCCCCATAGGCAACTGCACAACCTCCTGTTAACGTACGCAAAGTTCCATCATTTAATTTCGGAAGAGATGAAATACTGTCCCAACTGTTTGTCTGAGGATTAAAAGAAAGCAAATCTATGGGAAGAACAGGTGCAGCTTCTTTTAATTCGGGTTGAAAACCGCCCGTAAGATAAATTTTTACACCGCTTGCACTCTTTTGAGCTGCTAATACAGGTTGCAACCTAGCCACTCCCGGAAATTCAGGAAGCACCTCCCACCCTTTCGTTATATTATTCATATCCAGCCGAAGAAATGAACAACCAGGAATACCGTTCTGGTTTCCCCCGGCAACATAAATACTATCTCCAAACACTGTCGCTGCCATATTGTCTATACTATAAGGCAACGATGGAAGATTATTGCAATCAATTTTTTGCGAGTCTCGATTCCATGAAAGCATAAACACAGAAGAAAAAGATTGAGTTGAATTATTTCCTCCCAAACAAACCACTCCTTTTGAAGTAGAAACAGATGCTCCATAAGCTACCGGAGCAGACAGTCTGCCAACCTCTTTCCATGTTCCGGAAGACATATCTGTTGTATCAAGCGCATAGATAATGTCATAATATTTTTTTGTTCCACCTTCGGCTGCAGGTGTGTCTGGAAAGTTGCATCCTCCAGCGACAAGAAGCATGCCATTATGCATCCCGGCATAATGAGCAGAAACAGCACCACTGGCTCCGGGTAGATCAGGCAAAGCTATCCACATACTATTTTGTCGTGCTTCAGATTGCAACTTACAACTACAGCCTGAGACCAGCAAGCAACAGAAAAAAGTTAATAGAAAACTCTGTATTCTGATTTTCATCTTCATGAATTAATTCTATAAAGCAAACTACTACAAATATCTTTATCCTTTATTAATTGCAGGTTCTGAACGTTGATGCAGGAAGTCCTTCTTTATTAACAAGATTCGCACGGGTAAAAGGTTGCCAGCCATAGCGTACAAAACGAGGGTTCTTCACTTCTTTGCTCCACACTTTTATACTGCCATCTACAACTTCAGCCTTCGCTGAAAAGAACACACCTTCATGTTCTGCTATTTCGAATGTTTTCAAGTATTCACTATCAGAAGAATGCATTCCTTCATTAAAATCGAAGGTGACAAATGCGGCTCCATTCGTAAATTCGACGGAACGGAACAGTGGTCCGGAAGGAGTTAGAGATTTCCCGTATGTATCATGCAGAGCCAAACGGGCAAGGCGATCTCCCACTTCTTTCTTTCGTGTTGGATGAACATTTGTAGAATCTCCGCAGTCGCTGCTTACAGCCATTCCAACACAGCGGATGTCTTTCTGCATACGACGCTGACTATCACGAAACCATGTCCAACTTGGTCTATTCAAACTTGAAAGCTGAACATAATAAAATGGGAGCTCTTTATTCCAGTTTTTTCTCCAACTTTCAACAAGCAAGGGGAAAAGAATTTCATGCACTTCGATATTATGCGCATTGGATTCTCCCTGATACCAAATAACCCCCTTTATGGGATACTTTGCTAAAGGAGCAATACCTGCCTCGAATAGATAACAAGGCTCATAGGGATGCCGTTGCAATTTATTGCTTGATTGTTTCACATTCAAAGAAGCCCGTTCACGAACCCAAGGCTGAATCCGATCGTTTTCCTTCCACGAGTAAAGAATATCAGGATAAGAAAATTCCAAAGTTTTTCGATCTATCCAAGATTCGCAGGCCGACCCTCCAATTGCATTTATGATTAAACCCACAGGGACATGCAAGCTGTCGGATAACATCATTCCAAATTCGTAAGCTATTGCTGATACATTTGCAGCAGTTTGTTCATTACACTCCTGCCATTTGGTTTCCTTATAATATTGTAATCTGTTTAAAGAATCCAACGCAGAAACACCCCATTCCTCAGAATTTGTCAACCACCGGGGTTTCATATCAAAAAAGCGTATCTGAGGTTTGGATGAAGCCTTAGCCAACTGTTCCTCTTTTTCGGCTCCTTCTTTAACCATAAAGGCCATATTAGACTGTCCCGAACACAACCAAACCTCTCCTGCCAATACATTATTATATACATACTTCTTTTTAGGAGTTGAAATGGTAAGGGTATATGGATTACCTGTCTGAAGCGGATCCAATACGACACTCCACTTTCCGTCTGATTCCGTAATCGCCTTTTTTTTCTGCCGGCCTATAGTTACAGTAACCACGTCACCAGCATTGGCAATGCCTGAAAGAACGATTTCTTCTTCTCTTTGCAAAACCATGTTATCCGAATATAGCTGTGACAATTGCAACCCGCCATAGTCTCCCGTTAAAGCACTATATACTGTACGGGCAATAATGCCAGCTCCTTCTATATTGGGGTGAAGAGCATCCGGAAGTAAATCCGGACGATTATACAATCCTTCCTGCAAATCGATTAATGATACATTGGCTATTTCGGCTATCTCCTCTATGCTTTTCTGAATCTGCCAATACCAGTCGCGGGTACCTGATTCAAAACGTTGATGACGATTAGATATGGGAGTCATCCTGCATATTGCTATTTTGCATTTAGGATTAACCAATCTGAATGAATCAATCAATGCAAGATAATCAGATACGAACTCATCGCGATAATTCGGCCAGTTACGAGGATCGGTATCATTCAATCCTAAATGAATGATCACCCTGTCGCCGGCAAAAGCGATTGCCTTCTTAAATTCTTCCTGCTGCATATAAGGCCGATGACCTTTGTTTAAAAGTGTCGCACCACTTTTTCCAAAATTACCAACTTCAAACCCATCTCCAAGCAAGCGTTGAAGTTGCGCCGGATAGGCATTCACTTCGGGTCTATCTAGTCCGTAGCCATACGTAACACTGTTGCCTATGCAAGCCACTTTTATTTTTTGAGCATGCAGAGATATAGCAATGAGGCTAAGTGCAATACAAGCAAACAAAAATCGTTTCATACTATTTTTCTTTATCAGGCGAATAAATTAACCCATCGACTGCTTTTTTGCCGTCGGGTGTTACAAAAACAAACGTAAACATCCACTTCTGCAACCAAACCTCGGGTGTCGAAAAATTACCTACTGGCAATTTAAGCAACACTTTGGTCCATCCTTTCTGCAAAGTAAGTTGTAAAGGATATCGTCCTTCGAAGTTTTCGTTTCCCAAAGGAATCTCATTTGACTTTTCGATGTGTGAGGCCGTCCAGACCGGAGGAAGCACTTCTTTGTCATTAATATAGATACGACTCTCTCTGTAATCCCATTTCCCCTGAGGAGGAGGCAAATCTTTCTCAGAACGGCTGTAATTCTGGGTAGAAGCCCACAATCCTACTTTCTGTCCAACAGGAGACCACACCCAAGTATAGGCATAAGCCGTATGGTTCGGCTGGGGATCAGTATAAAAAGAAGGAACAGTCTTTCCCCACACATGGCGAAGGTAGATGCCTGCGCCAACTACCTTGCGCGTATCAAAACGTTTACCCTGATAGTTGTAAAATTCTTTTAGTTCCTGTTCCGGAGGGAATGATTTAAGCAAGTTTCCATCGTTAGGAAACGCATCCGTAATACGCCACTTTACATTTGTTTGACGCACATAGGCAATCGGTAATTCTTTTAGAAAATGTTCTTTATGCCAAAGCATACGGGATTCGAAGTTAACAAAAGCATCAAAGCCTCGTGTTCCTTCTGCATCCAACATTGTGCCTTTGGTATAAAAATATTCAACTCCTCCACCTCGCCACGTTCTTTCTGCGATAGCAAGCATTGCGGGATAAAAGGCATTCTCAATAATCATATTTTGTTCTGGCTGTACAAGACGGTCGTGCCAGAAAGCTACAATAGCTCCTGCATAATCCTGGCTACCCTGCTGTTGCTCTGCAATATTGCTATTATACAAGCCAACAATATCAGCAAAAGAATCGAAGTGATTCGCATAATGAAGACGCGAATCAATTACAGGAATATCTTTATGAGGTTTCCCTCGGTAACTCCACATTTGAAGCATGTCAATTTCGCCTGCTTTGTATTTCCATCCGGGATTCCATGAAATAACCTTCATTCCTTTTTTGCGGATATATGAAATCATTTCGGGAACAAACGCAGGGTTAGTAAATTCAACCTCATCGGTTCCAATATGCAAATAAGGGACATCTTCAAAAACCTCGCAGACCTCATCCATCAGAAGTTTAAGAATAGCCATCCCCTCTTTACTCTGCATATCATGACGAAATGCTTTTCGAAAAGCAGCGCTATGCCCGGGCATATCTATCTCCGGAATAAGAAGAACATTGTGTTCTTTGCAAAAAGCCACCAGCTCCCTGGCTTCGGCAATAGTATAATATTTACCAGGCATTCGTACAAAATTAGAGCTGTCGTTAAGCATTGGAAACAACTTACTCTCCAATCGCCAGCCCAAATCTTCTGTAAGATGCCAGTGAAACACATTCACTTTATATTGCGACAAAGTAGCAATTTCACGCTTCAGTTCGTTCATCGAAATATAACTTCGGCCCACATCCTGCATAAATCCACGAATTCTGAAGGCTGGCCAATCGGTAATTTCGCAACCGGCAACAACTGCATATTCTCCCTTTTTCACGGTCAACTGGCGCAAAGTCTGTAAAGCCCAATAAACGCCCTTACATGAAACAGCTTCGATTGTTATAAGACTTGACGAAACTGTTAACCGATAAGCTTCTTCAGTATTGACTTGCACAGCCGGAAGTTTTGTTACAAAGACGACTTTCAACACACGGGCTGATTTTTGATTTACTGTTCCACCGCATTCCTTTACCCAATCGGAAAACTTGTTCGATAACGAGTCGGGAACTGAAAGAGCAACATCTCTGATCTGAAAATCCGATTTTGACCACTCCACCTTTTGCGGCCACGGAAGTAAATGAGGAGTATTGGCTGCGTTGACAACCAATACTCCCATAAAAAACAGAACTAAGATAAACAAGTTTTTCAGCATGGATTCTGTTTTTATTTAATAATATCTTTAAGCTTAACAGCCTGAAATACCATATGAGCGGTACTACCTTCGTATAAAATTCCAACCGTCTCCTTATCGATCATCGTCAGGCAGGAATATCCCCATCCGTGATCTTCATCCAGCATTACATCATACTCTTTAGGAAATGAAAGACCACCATCCAGACTAGCCTTGATCGTAATACTATGACGACCTTTTGTCGTGTTGGGGTTTGAAAACAATAAAATTCCTTTACCGGTTACATTATCTTTGGCTTCTACTTTAATAAGACTTGCCATACATACAGATTCCTGCAACACACTACGGTTTGATGCATGCTCTGTCCAGGTTTTTCCCAAATCTGTCGTAACAGAAACGGCCCTGCTACCACCCCGGTTATCCCGCATGTTAAGCATTAAAACTCCTGGTTCCACCTCAGCGACCTGAGATTCTGTCGTATTCGTTCTGGCATAGTTGTGCATTTTCCATGTTTTCCCATGATCCTTACTATACATGATACCAGCGTTAGGAACCCTGGTAGAGTCAATAAACTGAGTTGCAAACACAAGTGTTCCGTCATTCATAGTTATTCCGCTACCCGGACCCTGCAAAAGAAATTTCCAGGAAGGATCTTTCACCTGCTCAGTAATATTAATTGGCTTCGACCACGTTTTCCCGTCATCATCACTCTTTGCAAGAACCAGCTGAGCAGTGTGATTTTTGTCCATTCCATCCTGCGAATTAAACCAAGCCCTACCATTACCCATACCATGAGTCCACGCAGCGACGATCCAGATTGTACCCGTTTTTTTGTCGACAAGAATAGCTGGATCACCCACACCATTCTGTGATGAAGGAAGACCTCCATCTTCACCAAACGACATGGCAACGCGCATCGGCTCCCAGGTTTGGCCTCCGTCAGTGCTTCTGCTCAGACCAATATCAACGCGCTCCTGTAAATCTGCACTGTTATTGTATCTAATATCATACACACCCAGCAACGTACCCTTGTTGGAAGTAACCAATCCGGGAATACGATAAGCTGCCACACCATCATCTCCGGCATGACGAACACCTACACCCATCCGATGAATAATCCTATCCTTGCTTATTTCGACTAAAGCACTCTTCTTATCAATTTCAACTTCTTTTACATCAACCGTGACCTTCGACACAAGGGATGTTGCAGGTTTCATTTCCAAGCTCACCCAAAAGTAATTAACACCTGGAAAAAGTGACTGCTCACATGAAAGCGTCACCATTTTACCTGGCGCAGGTATTTCGCTTTTTAAAATTGAATAAGAGCGATTTGCCTCACGTGTTTTACCAGGTTCTTCTCTGGAAATGTAGCTAACCGGAGCATAATTAATCTGTCCCGAACGTTGTACTCCTTCGGTTCCGGAATAATATAACTTTACGGATTTAATTTCCGACAGATTAACTTCTTCGCCAAAACGCAACGTAAGGCTATTCAATACATTGCTTTCTTTGGCGTCAATCCGAAGATTAAACAACACATTATCCTTACGATCAATTAATATAGGAATCTGTGTTTCACGGATTCTAACGGTGTCATTACCAAATACAGAAATGGCAACTAAAAGAAAGCAAAAATAAAAACAGATCTTTCTCATGAGTCAATCAGTAATAAATTAGTAAATAAAAGAAGATGTAATCTGTCGAATTACTTCGAAAGAATTTTGTTACACAAATCATACGATTTGATCATCATCCGTGGAATATGGAACGGACCTTTAAAAAGATTCCCTTTTGCCGGTTGAGCCACACTTCCATCGCGGCGCAAATAACCATACCACTCTCCATACTCCTTATCCGGAAAGTGAGCATAAGTATAGTCGCTTATCTGCTTGTGCATATCAAGATATTTTGAATCGCCGGTAGCTTCGTATGCATACAACGTTGCAATAATAGCTTCGGTTTGCGGCCACCAGAATTTCATATCCTGCGCATAATCCTGAGGAGGAAGATTCATGCAATCCTTGAAATTAATGATTCCGCCAAACTCTTTATCCCAACCCCATTCCCAGGACCAGTCAAGTATCGTTAGACCCATATCCAAGAGTTCTTTATCCCAGTTTCTGTGTTTTGCTTCTTCAAGAATAAACCAAGCTGTTTCAATACAATGACCTGGATTAATTGTACGACCTGTAATAGTATTGATAAATTCGCCATCGGGACCGACAGTTTCAAGCAATGCTTTGAATTCAGGATGCATAAAAGAAGAACGTATCTTATTTACAGACCAGTCGATTTGCTCGTCAAGTATTGGATCATTTATGACCTTACGAATTCTTGAAGCCGTATTGATTAGGATCATAATAAGAGAATGACCCTGCATCTTAAAGTTTTCGCAGTACTTGGGTGGCAGCAATCCCGGAGTTTCGGTGAGGTATTTGATACGTTTAAACAGTTGCAGCGCTTTCTCGGCATACAATTTATCACCTGTAGCCAGCGAATACTCAGCCATGGCGATTGCAGCAAACGATTCAGAAAAAACATATCTCCGTTTCCGGATCGGTTCGCCTGTTTCAGTTACTTCAAAAAACATATGACCATCTGTATCGATACAATATTTCTCAATAAAGTCGAGCGTACTCTTTGCTGCTTCTAGCCACTCCGGATTCCGCTCAATTGTGTTATAAGCAAAGGAACAAACAAAGGCAAATCGTCCTTGAAACCAAACAGATTTAGTTGAATCCATTAAGCTTCCATCACGGTTTACGCAGGTATATACACCGCCATTCTTCCGATCCCACCCATTTTTCATCCAAAAAGGCATTATATTAGTGAGGAGATCATCCCGATAGGCAGAGGACCATTGTTGCAGGTATTCTTTCGAGTTATCCATATTAGACATGTATTGACATTGATTTCTTGAAAATAGATTTACTTATTGACGTTAGATAATTTGAATAATTCAATTATTTATCAAAACTTGTTACATCTTTCAAAAAATTTAATGGATTCCAACTCTGCCTTCATGGCAGCTTCTTCGGCGTCAGTCATATTCTGGAACGGAGTGCGGTTTTTACCGAGATCAAGGCCGATAAGTTTCATAATCCGTTTACCCCCTACAATATTACCGCGGTAATTGCAAATAACGTTAATAACATCCTGAGAGAAATTCTGACATTCACGTGCACGCTCAAGATCACCCTTTTCCCACGCATCGATAATGTCGACCAACACACGACCATTGTAATTAGTAGTTCCGCCAATACCGCCCTGAGCTCCACCCATAGCTAAAGCCGGAAGAATGGTTTCGTCCTGTCCGTGCAACATATCAAACTTACCATTCTTATACAGGCGACACTGATTATACTCATATATACTTTCGAACGTATATTTGATTCCAGCAAAATTAGGAATGCGACCGTCAACAGCTTTCAAGAAGGGAAGCATAGGCAAAAACACTCCACTTAAAGCAGGAATATGATAAAAATAGAAAGGCAGGTTCGGAGCACCACAAGCAATTTCTTCGCAATATTTCACCAATTCTTCTACCCTGCCGACTTTTGGAAAAGGAGAAGCCATAGCTCCGATACCCCAAGCTCCAATTTTCTGAGCGTGTGCAGCAAGTTTATTACTCATCTTCACACACGTACTTCCTACATGAACAATCACTTTGAAGTCCTTGGGAGATACTTCCATCCATCTTTCAGCAAGTTTGATACGCTCATCTTCTGTAAGCATATACCCCTCTCCAGACGATCCATTAATAAATACGCCCTTTAATCCATTATTAACCAGCAGTTTTGCATACGCCTCAATTGGTTCGTAATTAACCTCTCCGTTTTCATAAAAAGGAGTAAACGGCGCATTGATAAGACCTTTAATCTTTTCCATAATTATATATTTTAATAGATACTTTAAATTGATCCTTGACAGTAGATACTTTCCACATTTTAAATACATCGCAAATATAAATAAAATATTTTATTATTGTAATCAAGTTTAATATATTTAATATAATAATTAACGTTATATTGAGACATATCAACAAATAGATTAAATAATAATAAGATTATCGTTCCTGACTATTCATTATAAAAGTAAAAAAAAAGAGAATCGTAAAACCTACGATTCTCTTTTATATAGTAAAATATTTTAATATAAATCTCCTCAGGATATATCATTAATTTAAATCATCCCAAGTATCTTTCCGCGAGAAAGAAGACAAGCTCCTAAAACTCCGGCATGCTCTCCCAGCTTTGAAATCTTAATCTCAGTATCCTGATTCACCAGATTCAATGAGTACTTTCTTACAGCGCTCCTTATTGGCAAGCGAATGTATTCGTCTGTCAAAGAAAGGCTTCCACCTAAAATTACGAGCTCCGGATTAAAGATATTCATTAGGCCCGCAATGGCCTTTCCAAGATTATTTCCAATTAGTTCCAGAATTTCAATGGCCAGTACATCTTCTTTCATAATAGCATCAATCAAGTCTTTCAATGTAATCTCCTCTCCGGCATTGATTTTATCGGAAAGAATTGTACTGCTTCCCTCTTTATATCTCTCGAGTAGCATCCGGTGAAGCGCAGAACCTGACGCTTCTGTTTCAAGACATCCTTTCTTTCCGCAATGACAGATAATTTCGTTATCATATAGGCAGAAGTGACCAAACTCTCCGGAGAATCCTGATTTACCATAGTAAAGTTTGCCATCAAGAATAATACCAACGCCCAATCCCCAGCTTATATTTACAAAGATAATATTCTTCTCTCCCTTAACGACACCTTTCATATATTCTCCATAAGCCATAGCGCGTGTATCGTTTTCAATATACACCTTAATTTTAAGTCTCTCTTCGAAAATAAGGGAGAGTGGCTTTTCTTCAAAATAGAAGAAACTATAGCTATATCCGGAAATTGGATTAACCCTACCTGTAATATTGACTCCAACAGACAAAATCTTTTCGCGGGGAACTTTTAGCGTAGCTATGAAATCTTCAATAAGGCAACATAGTTTATCAAATGCAGCCGGCGTGTTTTCCAGATTATAAGGGACATCCTCATCAATAGATACAAATTTACCTTTAAAATCTACAATGGCAATATTTACTGAATCTTTGCGAACATCAACGCCAATAAAATAGCCCGATTCGGGATTCAAACCATAAATATTGGGCTTACGGCCACCACTTGTTTCCTGCTTTCCAAAGTCAAGGATATAACCTTCTTCAAGCAACTCGCCCACCAGCTTAGTTACTGTTGGGATACTAAGATCCATTTCTTTGCATAAATCGGCTATGGTTGCATCGCCGTTTGCTATATAATAATGTATAATCTTTTTCTTCAGAGAAGCTGTGCGGTTTCCTTCAACGGCAATTAAAAAATCTGTACTCATAAGTTTATTATCTTTTATTTCTTACAATTAGGTTCATAGGATAAAGTCAAAGAATTATTGCAACGGACGGATACGCAGATCAATTGCTGTATCAGCAGAAAGAAGTTTTTTCAACGCTGTTACGTCGGTTTCTCCGTAGTGATACGGATATAAAATCCGGGGATGTATCATTTTAGCTGCGTGAGCCGCCTGAGCAATAGTCATTGTATAGGGTTGATTTACGGGAATAAAGGCAATATCTATATCCCCAACAGCTGTCATTTCGGAAATATCTTCGGTATCGCCTGCTATATAAATGCGTGAACCTCCCAACGATAGAATATATCCATTATCACGATGCTTGGGATGAAATTGTTCTCTCCCCGGCGTAGTATTATAAGCCGGAACAGCTTCAACAGTCATATAGGATGTAGGAGAAAGTTTATCCCCGTTTTTCATGGCAATTCCTTTTCCCAAAATATTTTGCGATGCTTCATTTAGAATAAAAATGGTTTCCTTCTTTTCGGATGCAGCTATTGCCTTTTTATCCAGATGATCACCATGTTCGTGTGTTATAAGTATTACATCTGCTTTTGGCAACTTCGCATAATCCGCATAAGAAGAAACCGGATCAACCTGAATTACAAAACCTTCATACGTAATCATCAGGCTTCCATGTTTAACAAAGTGGATTGTTAAGGTATGTCCATCCTTTGTCTTAAAAGAATCTTTTTCGAAAGGTGCAGCCTGCATCAATACGGCGAAGAACAGGCCGCAAAGAGTTAAACATATTTTCTCATACATAATTACAGACAATTAGTTTTTACATTAAACCAAACACTTTCGAACAAAGATATATAATTAACCACTAATTAGACAAATGAATTATCAAAATCAGCAAATAATTAAATAATTTTGTATATTGCTCCCTAAAATATAATTATTTTGATTTAAACACCCCTCTCCTCTATGGAAAGATTATTCAATATTGTCCGTTTCTCTGCAAATCAACAAACTAAAATGTCAGACTTCTTATTCGAGTCTCATACACACGAATTTGAAGAATTGCTAATTTGTTCGAGGGGAAAAATTGAACATTTTATAGATTTCAAAGACTCACTCTTACAAGCTCCGCTTATTAGCTATGTAAGTAAAGGGAAAAGTCACCGGGTTACATTCATGCAAGGAAATGAAAACGAATACCCCGAAGGATGGATTTTTCGTTTCAAAAGCGAATTTATACCGGAATCGCGCTTTCAGCTTTATGCCGGATACCACGAATATGCCAATGTTGAACTGAAAGACAACCGCCATTTCGAACAAATAATGAAGCTGTGCGACATTATGTACGACGAAGCCCTGCAGGAGTCTCCTGATTATGCCATTCTAAGAAGTTTGCTGAGCTCCCTTTTTATCATGATAGAAACCGAACGAAAGAAAAACGCATCCAATGAAACATCGCAACCCTGCTCGCAACATATCACCTTCCGCTCTTTTCTTCAGATATTGGAAGATAACTTCCGAAGAGATGTGAACGTAGAGTTCTACGCCGAAAAATTAAACATGTCTACCCGCAACCTGAATATTGTTTGTCAGAATATTCTTCAGAAAAGCGTTTCAGAAATTATCGAAACACGAAAGCTTACAGAAGCAAAACAGCTGCTGATGCACACTGATAAAACCATCGCCGAAATAGGATTTGAGCTAGGTTATAATGAGAAATCTTACTTTTCGAATGTGTTTAAAAAGAAAGCCGGGGTTACTCCCAGCGAGTTCAGAAGCGAAATGAGTAAGCTTATTTCCTGAAATTACAACACTTTTTCCGAAAACTATTACCACCCCCCTTGTTAAATGCCCGATCTTTGCATCATCAAATAATTATAAACAAAAAAAAGAAAAACAATGAAAGCGTATTATTTATTAGCAGCCATGGCATTATTTGTTGCCACATCTTGTACAAGTAAATCAGGAAATAAAGTAGATGCATCCGAATCGCAGGCAGCAGCTGTAAGCGTTGGTGCTCAGAAACTGGCAGTCGACACAATTAATTCAAAAATTGCATGGACGGGATACAAACCAGCCGGAAGTCATCACGGCACACTGGCTATTAAGCAAGGGGAGCTTTCAATTGAAGGTGACGAATTAAAATCTGGTAGTTTTGTTTTTGACATGAACAAAATTGTGAACGAAGACTTAACCGATGCCAAGATGAACGAACAGCTTGTTGGTCATTTAAAAAGTGCCGACTTCTTCGATGTTGCCAAATATCCGGAGGGCAAATTCACTATAACAAAGGTTGAAAAACTAAATGATGGTGTAAGCACGCATCGTATAAGCGGAAACCTTGAATTAAAGGGTGTATCTAAAAATATATCTTTCGATGCCAATGTAACTAACGAAGGGAATACCTACAAGGCAACAACGGTTACTTTCAAAATAGACCGTACCCAATGGGGCGTAAACTATGGTTCTAAAAATATATTCAAGGATTTAAAAGACTCTTTCATAAACGACGACATGGAAATTACAATTACCATTGTTGCAACAGCTGTATAAAAATGAACTTTGATAGTTTACATTCCGCAACCAACACATTAAAAAGCACAGCGCCTATGCCTGTGCTTTTTGTTGGCCACGGGAGTCCGATGAATGCCATTGAGATAAATGAATTCTCTGATAAATGGAGGGTATTGGGAAAAGAATTACCCCGTCCGTCTGCTGTTCTGTGTATTTCTGCCCACTGGGAAACCAGAGGAACACAAGTTACAGCTATGCAGCATCCGGAAACCATTCATGATTTCGGAGGGTTCCCACAGGCATTGTTTGATGTCAGCTATCCGGCAAACGGAAACCCTGAACTTGCTAAACAAATCCGGCAGGAGATGACAGGTGCAAATATTGGTCTTAATGTTGACTGGGGTTTAGACCATGGTTGCTGGAGTATTCTTACTCATTTATACCCTGAAGCCACCGTACCTGTATTGCAGTTAAGCCTTGATTACACGATTGACGCCCAAAATCATTTCAATCTGGCGAAGCAACTGGCTTTTCTGCGGAGCAAGGGTGTTCTGATTATTGGCAGCGGAAACATGATTCATAACCTGAGGCAACTGCGCTTTAGTCCTACTTTAGGATTAAATGAAGTATTCGGATACGACTGGGCACTTGAGATGACAGATTTATTAAAGCAAAAAATTATGGATGAAGACTATAATGCACTGATAAATTACGAGAAACTTAGTCTAGCTGCCCGATTGGCTATTCCAACGACAGACCATTATTACCCGTTGCTTTATACGCTGGCATTACGGACTAAAGATGATAATGTATCTTTCTTTAATGATAAGATACTAGCCGGATCCATCGGTATGACTTCTGTTCTGATTGATTCCCACGCTTAATAAATAGACTTACGTATCTTAATCCGGAAGTATATTACTTTTAAGGTAAAAGATAATAACCTTTGCATCGTGCGCCCATGGGGGTAAAAAATCACCCCCATGGGCGTATTTTTTTACCCCCATGGGCGCACGGCATAAAAGGTATTACTTTCCTATTTAGAAGAAACGGGATTGTTCGTTAATAAAGCAGGATTTCCGGTAAAAGAAAAAGCACCCATTTACTGGATGCTTTTAAATAACAACTTTTTTTGATAATTAACCGGGTGGAGAATATCGGACTCGAACCGATCACCTCGACACTGCCAGTGTCGCGCTCTAGCCAGATGAGCTAATCCCCCTTTTTTAAATTCGAGTGCAAATATAAGCGTTTTCCTGATATAACCACTATCTTTGCATTATATTTTTACAATTAATTGAAATGATAATTTACAACACCACCTTTCATATTGAAAAAGAAGCTCATATAGCTTGCGTGGACTACCTGAAAAAGGAATACATACCCCAGGCTGTATCAAGCGGATTCTTACTAAATCCTCGTTTAAGGAGGGTGCTGCAGAACGAAGAAAACGAAGGCGAAAGTTATGCCGTTCAGTTTCATGTTAAGAATGTCGACACCCTGAATTTCTGGCTTAAGCGAGAAGGAATGGCCTTACAACAGACACTTGTAACCAGATTCGGGCCCAAAGTTGCCGGATTCACCACTTTACTGGAGGAAGTAAGCTGGGAAGATGAGTAAAGAGCGCATCATACTTGGAATAGACCCCGGCACCATTGTTATGGGATACGGCGTAATCCGGATAGAGGGCAAAAAACCTGTACTCGAGGCTATGGGTGTGCTTCAATTAAACAAATACGAGGATCACTATCTCCGTCTGCGTAAAATATTCGAACGTGTACTGGGACTTATTGAACAGTATCATCCCGATGAACTGGCTATCGAAGCTCCCTTCTTTGGGAAAAACGTTCAAAGTATGCTTAAACTGGGCCGGGCGCAAGGGGTTGCCATTTCGGCAGCACTTAGCCGCGACATTCCCATATTTGAATATGCTCCGCTGAAAATTAAGATGTCGATCACCGGAAACGGACAAGCATCCAAAGAACAGGTGGCAGGCATGCTGCAACGAATGCTCCATATTCCACAGGAAAACATGCTTCCGCAACTGGATGCTACGGATGGAGTGGCAGCAGCTCTTTGCCATTACCTGCAGAGCAATAACCCATTAAGTGAAAAGAAATATACAGGATGGAAAGATTTCATATCTAAAAATCCAGGAAAAGTAAAGGAATAGTACAAAGTCCTTTCAGAAATAAGAGGGAGAAGCGTATCCGATGATACGGCTTCTCCCTCTATACATTATATATATGTGTACTTTTATATGATACCTTGCGCCATCATAGCGCGGGCCACTTTCATAAACCCGGCTATGTTTGCTCCTTTTACATAGTTAACATATCCATTTTCTTTTCCATGCTCCACACACTGACCATGAATATTGCTCATAATCGTATGCAACTTGGAATCTACTTCCGAAGCTTCCCAGGATATATGCATGGCATTCTGTGTCATCTCCAGTCCTGAAGTTGCTACTCCTCCTGCATTAACGGCCTTGCCAGGAGCAAACAGTTGCTTATGTTCAATAAATAAATCTACAGCCTCCGAGGTACAACCCATATTGGAAACTTCGGCCACACAAAGTGTTTTGTTATTGATAAGCAACATTGCATCGTCGGCATCCAGCTCGTTCTGCGTTGCACAAGGCAGAGCAATGTCTACTTTCTGTTCCCAGGGCTTCTTGCCGGGGAAGAAAGATGCATTAGGATATTCTTCCACATAAGGTGCAACAATATCATTGCCTGTATTACGAAGTTCCAGCATGTACTCAATCTTTTCGCCAGATATACCATCCGGATCATAAATGTATCCGTCGGGTCCGGATATGGTAACCACCTTACCTCCCATTTCAGTTGCTTTCAAGGTTGCTCCCCAGGCTACGTTTCCGAATCCCGAAACAGCTATAGTCTTACCTTTTATATCAATATTGTTAGTCTCCAACATCTGACGGACAAAATACAAAGCGCCGAAACCGGTTGCTTCGGGACGGAGAATTGAACCCCCGAATTCCATACCTTTACCTGTAAACGTACCCGTGTTTTCGCGGGCAAGTTTTTTATACATGCCATACATGTAACCAACTTCGCGTCCGCCTACGCCAATATCTCCGGCAGGTACATCGGTATCCGGACCAATATTTCTCCACAATTCAAGAATGAAAGACTGACAGAAACGCATAATTTCGGCATCCGACCTTCCACGAGGCGCAAAATCAGATCCACCCTTGGCTCCACCCATAGGTAAGGTAGTCAGCGCGTTTTTAAAAGTCTGCTCGAATCCAAGAAATTTCAATATGGATAAGTTCACAGAAGGGTGAAAACGAATTCCTCCTTTATACGGGCCAATGGCATTATTGAATTGCACACGGTATCCTAAATTTACCTGAATATCTCCTTTATCGTCTACCCAGGGTACACGGAAGGTAAATATGCGGTCCGGCTCAACCAATCGCTCTATGATTCTGTTCTTCTCAAATTCGGGATGTTGATTGTAAACACCTTCAATAGAGAGTAGTACCTCCTTTACGGCTTGTAAATACTCCTTTTCCCCGGGGTGTTTAGCCTCTAATGCAGATAAAATAAGTTCTGTTTTCATAACATTTCTTTATTAATAAGGAATAACATTCTGATCACAAATGTAGGTAATTATATAGAACAACCAAGTTTTTTGCTTACTTTTGGACACTTTAATTTGTTAAATCTCATGAGTGGAATTCCAGACTTCAAGAACCTTGTGTTCAAAGACACTTCGTTCGCTAATTTAATGAATAAGCGAATATATAATATTTTGATGATAGCCACCAAGTACGATGCCTTCATGTTGGAAGACGACGGTAGGGTGGACGAACAGATATTTAATGAATACACCTCTTTAAGCCTCCGCTATCCTCCGCGGTTCACCCAGGTAACCACCGAAGAAGAGGCGCTGGCGGAATTGAAAAAGAAAAACTTTGAATTGATTATCTGTATGCCAAATATGGATAACAAAGATATCTTTGCCGCCGCGAAGGAAATTAAAATTCATTACCCGGAGATCCCTATCGTTGTTCTTACTCCTTTTTCCAAAGAAGTATCCAAACGTGTGGAGGGCGAAGACTTATCCGCTATTGATTACGTATTCAGCTGGTTGGGAAACTCGGAATTGCTGTTGGCGATCATTAAGCTCATTGAGGATAAAATGAATGCACGCGATGATGTGGATTCGGTGGGTGTTCAGATCATTCTGCTTGTTGAAGACTCCATCCGGTTTTATTCATCGGCACTGCCTCACTTATATAAATTTGTACTTGAACAGAGTCAGGAATTTGCGAAGGAAGCACTCAACGAACACCAGCGCACATTACGTATGCGTGGTCGTCCCAAAATTAAACTGGCCCGTAATTACGAAGAGGCTGTAAGAATATTTGACCAGTATCGGGATAATATCCTTGGCATAATTTCCGACATGAGTTTCATGCACGAAGGGATCAAAGACCCTTATGCTGGTTATAAGTTTGGACAATATGTACGCAAAACCGGACTAATTATTCCGTTTGTTCTCGAATCTTCCGAAACAGCCAATAAAGTATATGCCGAGGAGCTAAATGCCTCTTTTATAGATAAAAACTCAAAAAGTTATCCACAGGATCTTAGAAAAAAAATCATGCAGCGTTTCGGGTTCGGCGACTTCCTTATTATCAATCCCGAAACCAGGAAAGAGATAATGAGAATCAAGGATCTAAAAGATCTGCAAAGAAAAATCTTCGAGATTCCGGACAATTCATTGGTATACCATCTTTCACGCAATCATTTCTCACGCTTCTTTTTTTCGCGGGCCATGTTTCCACCTGCCGTGGTTCTGAAAGATGTGGATGTTAGTGATTATAAAAACATGGACGAAGCGCGACAGCTTATATTCGATCTGATTGTGCAGTACCGGCGCATGAAAAACTCGGGTATCGTTGCCATATTTCAAAAAGAACGGTTCGACGAGTATTCCAACTTTGCACGTATCGGCGAAGGTTCTTTGGGTGGCAAAGGACGTGGTCTGGCTTTTATCGGTACAATGGTTAAACGTTACCCGGATTGGAGCAAAGATAATTTTGATGTAACCATCCCCAAAACGGTTGTAATCTGTACAGATATTTTCGATGAGTTTATGGAAACCAACGAACTGTATCCGGTTGCTTTAAGTGATGCCGACGACAATACAATCCTTAAATATTTCCTTCGGGCGAGCCTTCCTGGTCATCTCATCGAAGACCTGATGGCTTTCTTTGATGTGGTAAAAAGTCCTATTGCCATCCGCTCATCCAGTCTGCTGGAAGACTCTCACTATCAGCCATTCGCAGGGATCTATTCAACCTATATGGTTCCTAAGCTTGAAGATAAATATGAGATGCTTCGAACATTGAGTGACGCTATCAAAGCTGTTTATGCTTCTGTATTTTATAAGGATAGTAAAGCGTATATGACAGCTACATCCAATCTGATCGATCAGGAAAAGATGGCTGTAGTTTTACAGGAAGTAGTAGGTACCCGCTATGATTCCCGCTTTTATCCAACATTCTCGGGAGTTGCCCGTTCTCTGAATTTCTATCCTATTGGAAACGAAAAGGCCGAAGACGGAATTGCCAACATTGCGCTTGGTTTAGGAAAATATATTGTAGACGGTGGACTAACACTCCGCTTTTCGCCCAGGCATCCGCACAATATTTTACAGATGAGCTCCATGGATTTTGCCCTTCGGGAAACACAAACCCGTTTCTACGCACTTGACCTGGAGAATCTGGCCGATCAGTTTTCGATAGACGATGCTTTTAACCTGGTAAAACTAAGTTTGAAGGAGGCCGATCAGGACGGATCACTAAAATTAATCACGTCAACATACGATCCTTACGATCAGATAATCCGGGATGGTTACTACCCTGGCGGGCGCAAGATTCTCTCCTTTGTAAATATCTTGCAACATGATGTATTCCCGCTTGCCGAAACATTGAGCTCGGTACTGCATACCGGGCAAGAAGAGATGGGCAGACCTATTGAAATTGAATTTGCCGTAAACCTGGATCAGAACGATTCCCGCAAAGCGACATTCTATCTGCTGCAGGTTCGCCCGATTGTTGACAATAAAGAAGTAATAAATGAAAATCTGAAAGAAATTCAGAATGAAGATACAATTCTTTCCTCCACCAGTGTTTTAGGACATGGTATCGATAAGGAGGTACATGATATTGTTTATGTAAAAACCGGTTCGTTCAATTCAAGCAACAATCAGCTTATTGCCTATGAAATTGAAAAGATAAACCGACAGTTTACAGCCGAAAAGAAAACGTATGTACTGGTTGGACCGGGGCGCTGGGGAAGTAGTGACGCCTGGCTTGGTATTCCGGTTAAGTGGCCTCACATCTGCAACGCCAAAGTTATAGTAGAATCCGGATTGGAAAATTACCGAATCGACCCGAGTCAGGGGACCCACTTCTTTCAGAATCTCACCTCATTCGGGGTAGGATACTTCACGATCAACCCCTTTAAACAGGATGGGTGGTTCGATGAAGAATTTCTGAACAATCAGCCGGCTGTGGAAGAAACCAAGTTCCTGCGGCACGTTCACTTTGAAAGTCCGATTGTAGTAAAAATGGATGGAAAGAATAGTCTGGGTGTAGTTTTAAAACCTGCCGGCAAGTAGTCCGACAGGGAGACCACTCATTATGAATTATTGGAAAAGATCAGCCGGCAGCTTTAAAGAAAGACTCCCGGCTGGTCTTTTTATATTTCAAAAGGAAGCTCCTTGTCTATCGTTATTCCTTCTGGAGTAATGGTGGTACCCACTACAAACACGTTCACTCCCTGAGCAGCAACCTCACGTAAAGCTGCAGCATATTCAGGGTCTATTTCACGTGCCGGACGAAAGAAATCGACATCCGAACGCATTACCACATAAAGCATTGCTACCCGATAACCTTGTTTTTTGGCTTCTGCGAGTGTATAAAGATGCTTCAACCCTCTGGAAGTAACAGAATCAGGGAACGAAGCCTCTCCATTTAGCTTAAGAGTAACACTTTTCACTTCGATAAACCATTTCTCGTCACCCCGCTCCGCGTAAATATCAAACCGGCTATCACCGAAAGTGACTTCACGTTTAGTCAGCGAAAAGCCAGATAAAGAAGGTATGGTTCCATTTTGCAAAGCTTCAAAAGCAACCGCATTGGCGTGCTGGGTATTAATACAAACCCATCCGCCATTTAATTGAATTAGTTCCCATGTAAATGGTGTTTTACGCGATGGATTTGATGAATAAGACAAAAGAACCGGCGCATTTTCTTCTATGCACGTAATCATCGATCCCGAATTGGGGCAATGGGCAGTAATCTCTTCTTCGTTACGAAGTCTCACGTCAGCAAGAAATCGTTTGTACCTTTTTACCAGTGTACCTTCAATCAGATTTTGTGTAAATTGCATGAATTAATGGTTTAAATGGAGAAATATTAACAAAAGTAACTTCTTTTTTTAAAATAGTGTTGCTTTATTGAAATATTCAACTACTTTTGCACCCACAATACGGGTCTAGCTCAGTTGGTAGAGCACTGGTCTCCAAAACCAGGTGTCGGGAGTTCGAGCCTCTCGACCCGTGCTAAAAACGATAATATTTATCGTTTTTTTTTATTCATAACCGATTCTGCTTTTTTCCAATCCACATTCTGCTTTCACATTCAATTTGCGAGTCCGCAAACATAAAAAAACATAATATAAACATTATTTGAGTTAAATGGTTTTAACAAACACTAATTTCTAATCTATAATTATTACTTTTAGTGCCAATTAAAATCTAATAAAATCTAACGAAAATCGAGTACCGTAAAAGACAATGGCAAACAGAAATTCTAATCACTATCACCAAAAGAAGCGTTTTTTAAAAAAAAGATCTTTTATACTTTTAATTGGTTTTCTTTTTGGAGCAGGAATCATGGTAGCAACATACCAGACGTCCGTTTATTTTTCTACAGACGAATCATGTATGATGTGTCACGTACATCCACATGCAGAGGATAGCTGGAAAATGTCTAAACACGTAAATAACGGAAGCGGTGTGAAGACACATTGCGTAGATTGCCACCTTCCTCCAAAACATAATACCTGGGACCATTACTCCGCAAAAGCTAAACTGGGAATCCGTGATGTATGGGGTTATCTAACAAAAGACAGTGCAGACTTTGATTGGGAAACCAAATCGCAACTTGAATACGCTGTTACATTCATTCCGAATGAATCCTGTAAAGAATGTCACCAAAACCTATTTCCTGAGGGAGTTACCGATAAAGGAATAACAGCACACTTGTACTATGAAGAAAATGAAAAGAAATTAGATCTTCAGTGTATTAGCTGTCACCTTGATGCCGGACATTATAATCCCAATTATGCACACTCCCAGATGACCGGCATTCCTGGTCTTACCGGAGCCGGTGCTGTTGATTCAAGCAGCTTCTTTAAAGATTCGGCAGTAGTTACAGAATTCAAAGATTTCGAAGAAAAAATACCTGGAACGCCCGTTTCATTTGTAATGAAAGCGATTCCCGGAGGAACTTTTAAAATGGGTAGTACGGAGGATGAAGCATTCCATGCAGCCGACGAAAGTCCGGTTCGCAATGTAACTATAAGTCCGTTCTTCATGGCCGAGGTAGAAGTAACCTGGGATCAGTACTGGGCTTTCTACGGAAACACAATGAGTGAAGGAAGAACCCCGCCGGAAACTGTATATGCCAACAACAGCAATCCAAACGTGGATGCTATTTCAGGGCCAACGCCTCCTTTCGGTTTCCCCGATCAGGGATGGGGAAGCGGAAAACGTCCGGCTATTACAATGACGCACTATGCCGCAGAAACATTCTGTCAGTGGCTTTCAAAAAAGACAGGAAAGAAATATCGCCTTCCAACAGAAGCCGAATGGGAATATGCTGCTCGCGGCGGAACGAACACCCCGTACTTCTTTGAAGGAAGTCCAAAAGATTATTCAGACATCGGATTTTGGAGAAAATTCTTCGATGCAGATACCGAAGTGATAAGTGATTTCGTTATTTATGGCAAAAACAGTAAAAACAAAACGCAGGAGCCATCCTTAGTGAAGGCAAATCCTTTTGGATTAAAGAATATGCTGGGAAATGTTATGGAATATTGTGCTGACAAATATTCTCCGGATGCTTACAAAAAAGGGGGAGCCAGTGTAAAAAATCCGATAGTTAAAGAGGGAAAAGAGTGGGTAGTTCGTGGAGGTAATTATACGTCCGATGCATCTAAAGTACGCTCAGCAGCCCGCGATTACACTAAACATGATATCTGGCTGAAAACCGATCCTCAACAACCAAAGAGTATTTGGTGGTATTCGGATATAAGAGGAATCGGATTCCGTATTGTATGTGAACCTGACGCTTCTATTGGAGCAAAATAAAAAATGAATTTCCATTGTTACTTAAATTAATTAGATCATGAAAAAAGAGAACAATCTTAGCAGAAGAGATTTCTTAAAAAATTCTGCATTGATGGGTACTATCGGAGCCCTTGGTACCGGAGCAGCAGCAGTAGGTTTAACATCATGCGGCGGAGGCGGTAAAACTGAAAGCGCAGCTCTGACTCCTTTAAAAGAAGCAGGCACATACTATGTACCGGCTCTTACTGATATGGCAATAGACGGACAAGAGTTAAAAGCAGGTGTTATTGGTTGCGGTGGACGTGGTTCCGGTGCGGCTATGAACTTCCTTAATTCGGCCAACGGCGTTACCATTGTTGCTTTAGGCGATGTTTTCCAGGAACGTGTCGACGAACTTGCAAAAAAATTAAATGACGAGAAAAAAATAGATATAGCTGCCGACAAACGTTTTGTAGGTTTTGATGCTTACCAAAAGGTTATAGACAGTGGAGTTGACGTTGTTATCATAGCAACACCTCCCCTTTTCCGCCCTGAGCATTTTAAATATGCCACTGAAAAAGGGAAACATTCATTCCTTGAAAAACCAATCTGCGTTGATCCAACAGGATACCGCACCATTGTTGCTACATCCAAACAAGCTACTGCTAAAGGCCTGTGTGTAGTAACCGGAACGCAACGTCACCACCAACGCAGTTACGTTGAATCTTACAAGAAGATCATGGAAGGTACAATCGGTGAAATAACCGGAGGTACTGTATACTGGAACCAGGGTATGCTTTGGTACAAAGAACGTCAGCAAGGCTGGAGCGACTGCGAATGGATGATCAAAGACTGGGTTAACTGGAAATGGTTATCGGGAGATCATATTGTGGAACAACACGTACACAACATCGACGTATTTACCTGGATGAGCGGACTTAAACCAGTGAAAGCTGTGGCATTTGGTTCTCGTCACCGCAGATTAACCGGCGATCAGTACGATAATTTCAGCGTTGACTTCACGATGGAAAATGGCATTCACCTGCACAGTATGTGTCGCCAGATTGATGGTTGCGCAAATAACGTTAGTGAATTTATTCAGGGAACTAAGGGTTCATGGGATAGCTCAACAATGGAAATTAAAGACCTTGCAGGAACTGTTGTCTGGAAGTATGATGGTGAAGCTGAAAAAGCAAACTTCAAACAAACCGACCCATATACATTGGAACACGCCAACTGGATTACCCATATCCGTTCAAAGAAACCAATCGCTCAGGCCGAAGAAACTGCTATCGCATGTATGGCAGCTATTATGGGACGCGAATCTGCTTACACGGGTGCAGAATCAACATGGGATGCCATGACAGCCTCTCCAATTGATTATACACCAAAAGATCTCAACATGGGTAAAATGGATATGAGCACTTTCGTGGCCCAGGTTCCAGGTTCTCCGGTTGAAAAAAAATAAATTGATATGACACTAAACAGAAGAAACTTTATCAAAGCGTCTCTGTCCGGTGCAGCCATAGCAACAGCAGGAGGCAGCCAAATGGCTTTTGCCTCCTCCTGTTCGCAGGCACAACCGGCTTCTGACTCAAAACTTGCGCTTAACCTTTCGTTTCAGGAAGGTACTGCCCCGGGAAGTAGCCTGAACGAAAAGTTCGACTACATGGAATCCATGGGAATTACCGGATTCGAACCAGGTGGAACAGGTTTAGCCGGACGGGTTTCCGAGATTCAGCAGGCTCTTAAAGGGCGAAACATTAAAGTAAGCGCAATTTGCGCCGGATTTAAAGGTTTTATTCTTTCAGAAAAACCTGAAATCCGCAAAGAGTGTATGGATACGATGAAAGAAATCATTGCCGCGGCAGGCGAACTTGGATCAACAGGAGTGATAATTGTTCCTGCATTCAATGGTCAGGTACCTGTTCTTCCTCACACGATGGAAACGCGTGATTTCTTATGTGAACAGTTTACCGAGATGGGTAATTTTGCCGCCCAGCATGGTACAACCGTTATTTTTGAACCTTTAAACAGAAAAGAGTGTTTCTATCTGCGTCAGGTAGCCGATGCAGCTTCACTTTGTCGTGACATTAACAACAAAGGGGTTCGTTGCATGGGAGACTTCTGGCACATGACCTGGGAGGAAACTTCTGATATGGGAGCCTTTATTTCTGGTGGAGAATACCTCCAGCACGTACATGTGGCTAGCAGAAAACGCAGAAGCATGCCCGGCGAAGATGGTGAAGCCGACAACTATATCAACGGATTCAAAGGATTAAAAATGATTGGTTACAAAAACTACGTAAGCTTTGAATGTGGATGCCAGGGAGACCGTAAGGTAGTTCTGCCAGCCGCAGTAAAACTTTTACGCGAACAATGGGAGAAAGCATAACATGCCATTAGTATATCCGACAATGAAATTAAGTGAGGTGGTTGAAGAACACACCTCACTTATTCCTGTTATTAACCGTTTTGGGATTCGTCTGGGATTGGGCGACAAATCGGTCAACCAAATTTGTGAAGAATATGGAATAGATCCTGATTTCTTTCTGATAGTTATAAATACGTTTCTTAACGAAGAGTATTTTCCTGAAAAGAAACTGCAGATGTTCCATACCTCGCAAATCATAGATTACTTAACCAAAACAAATAGCTATTACGGACGCTATCAACTACCGAACATAGAGAGACACCTCTCCTCTTTCATTTCCATGAGTTCTCCGGATAACGGATCTTTAAATCTTATTGGAAAGTTTTTCTCAAGTTTTAAAGAAGAACTTACTGCACGCATAGAGAACGACGGAAAGGTTTGGTTTCCTTACTGTCTGGAACTTAGCAATAAATTAAACGCCTTACAAACCGCCGAAGAACTTAAAGAGTTACAGTTGTGCACAATCAAAAGGGAGGAAGACCGCATCGAAGCGTTGTTATATGATTTAAAATGTATTCTGATTAAGCACATTTCGGGCGAGTATAACGAAAACCTCTGTTACGCCGTAATCTTTTCGATCGGAAGTCTGGAGAAAGATATCAAACAACATAACCGCATTCGTTACCGGATACTTGCACCCATGGCAATGGCAATGGAACAATTATGTAAATAAGCAATATCGGTCATGTATCATACAAAACGTATCGCCATCCTTCTACCGGACACATTACAAAGTACCGGACTTCAGTCAATACTGACTGAATACTTTCCGCCAGTCGAAATTGGCTGCTTTTCCTCTTATGAATCATTCATTGCTTTAGGAGGAGATACTTTCGATTATTATTTCACTCTTTCTGAAACGTTTGTATTGAATGTGGATTTCTTTCTTCCCCGCAAAAGTAAAACCGTAATACTAACGGATTGCCCCATGTGTGGTCCGTCGCTACCATCTTATACCAATCTGTTAACAGTACGTGCTTCACTGGAAACAATAATCGAACAAATACAGCAATTGTTTGATGCCGATGTAAACAATTTAATAGCAGGAGAAGGCAACAAAGACCTGTCTGCAAGGGAAATTGAAGTACTACAATTGGTTGTAAAAGGAACAATAAACAAAGAAATTGCCGATCGGCTGAACATAAGTTTAAATACGGTACTTACTCACCGTAAGAACATTACAGCTAAATTAGGCATTAAAACAGTTTCGGGGCTCACGTTTTATGCCATCATGCATGGCATAATTTCGGCCGACGACATCGATCTTTAAATGCCATTCTATGATTCAATTTATTAAGACTACCATTCGCTACGAAAAAGAAGAACCAATCCAATCATTTAGTCTTGACATAAAGACGAACGAAAAAATTGTCTTCACCGGACCTTCCGGATCGGGAAAGAGTTCCCTGCTAAATGCATTAATGGGGTTTATTCCCTTAGCCGAAGGTGAAATCAAAATAAACGACCTGCTTTTATGTCCGGAGACAATAAACACAATTCGTCAACAACTATCATTTCTTCCCCAAGAGCTTAATCTAGACCTGGCAAGTGCACGCGATCTCCTGCTTTATCCCTTTGAATTTAAAAATAACCGACACCTGCTACCAAATCAGAAAGCAATTTCCGAGATACTGGATCGGCTACTCCTTACCAATCAGATACTGAAAAAAAAACTATCTGAAATATCCGGCGGACAGAAACAAAGGCTTGCACTGGCATCAATTATTTTATTAGACAAACCTGTTATGATTTTGGACGAGCCAACCTCTGCACTTGATGACCAATCAGCCAAAGCAGTTGCATCTATCATTTGTTCGCTTAGCAAAACCACTGTCATCTCTGCGTCGCACGATGTTAGGTGGATAGAATCAATGGATATACAGTCAAAACTATAAATTATGGGCGCTCAAGATATTAGTTGGTTAAATTTGATAAGTGGCTATGCGTTGCTGCTTATCCCGATTTTTATTTTCTCATATTACAAAACAGGACTTACCAAAGATATGCTTTGGGCTATTACCCGAATGACTATACAGCTCTTTCTGGTTGGCGTATATCTGGAATTTATCTTTACGCTGAACAGCTGGCTGGTTAATTTAGCCTGGGTACTTATAATGATTGCAGTAACAGCCTACACAGTTACAGACCGGGCCCAACTATCGCGCAAATTATTTATACTACCTGTATTTATATCTATTTTCATCAGCCTCGCTCTGGTTGACTTGTATCTGCTGGGAGTTGTCCTGAAGCTCGATTTTATTTTCGAAGCGCGCTATTTCATTCCCATCACGGGCATGTTGATTGGCAATACGCTGGCCGACATGGTTATTTCTCTTAATAACTTTTACAAAGGGATCAGCAAACAACAAACAACATATCGCTTTGCCCTGGCAAACGGAGCAACACGGTCGGAAGCCCTTTCACTCTTTATGCGCGAGGCAATCCGTGTCACGATGAGCCGAGGTATAGCAACAACAGCAGTGATGGGACTAGTCTCCTTACCCGGAATGATGACCGGCCAGATACTGGGAGGTAGTTCTCCTTCGGTTGCCATAAAGTATCAGATACTGATTATGCTTACCATTTTTGTCTCATCCCTGGTTACCAATGTCCTTACTTTACTCTTCTCCTGTCGCAACGCCTTCGATTCTATGGGTAATTTACGAAAAGAAGTTATACGTTAAAAATCACTACAAATAGTGATTGCAGCCCACTCTTGCTTTTTGTTCCTTTGCATTGAAAATTCAATACCAGAAACAATGAAGCATCTATATCTTTTCGCTATTATTTTTGCGGGTATATTCATTGTGCGCGAAGCAAAAGCGGCACATGAAAATGAAAATGCAAACGATACGATCAAAACCTATGCAATGAACGAAGTAATAATTACTTCTTCAACCAAGGAAACCAATAACCTGCGCACTCTTCCTGGTTCAGTTACCGTTTTATCTCCGCTAACCATATCCGGAAACCAGATCGAATCAGTAAAAGATCTAAGCAGCTACGTTCCAAACTTTTTTATTCCTGACTACGGTTCCAAAATGACATCGGCCGTATATATTCGTGGCATTGGCACACGAAGCAGCGGTCAGTCGGTAGGACTATACGTGGACGACGCCCCCTATTTGGATAAAAGCACCTTCGATTTTGAATTGACTGATATCCAACGCATCGAAGTTCTGCGAGGCCCCCAGGGTACACTTTACGGCAGAAACGCCATGGGCGGAATTATCAATATCTATACCCTATCCCCCTTTGAATACCAGGGAACAAAACTATCCCTTTCGGCAGGCAACTATGGTCAGTTTAAAGCAAAAGCATCGCATTACAATAAGATTAACGAGAAACTTGGCATCTCCATTGGCGGATATTACGATCGGAACGATGGATTCTTCACCAACGAATACAACGGCAAACGGGCAGATAATGAAGAATCAGCAGGCGGACGATTCAAACTGGACTGGCTTATTAACCCTCGTCTGAAAGCATCCTATACTTTTTCGTTGGATTATACCAAGCAAGGAGCTTTCCCTTACGGACTTTACGATCCTGAGACAAAAGAAATTGCCGGAGTAAATATAAACGATCCAAGTTCCTACAATCGCCGGATGATTGGCAATCAGTTACATCTGGAGTACAAAGCCAATCGTTTTACACTAAGCAGTACTACCGGCTACAGGTACTTTAAAGACAATATGAGTATGGATCAGGACTTTTCCCCACTCTCCCTATTTACGCTTAGCCAGGAACAAAAACAAAATGCATTAAGCCAGGAGATTACTTTAAAGTCCAATCAACCTCAAAATTATCAATGGTCGTTCGGAGCATACGGATTTTACGACGATCTCCACATAGACGGTCCCGTAACTTTTAAACAAGATGGCGTAAGCACTGTACTTCAATCTGTTTTCAATAAACTGAAGGAAAATAATCCCCGAATGCCTCTGCTTAAGATACTGGATGAAGAAATCTATATTCCCGGTTCTTTCGATACCCCCACATACGGACTGGCGCTTTACCATCAGTCAACATACAACAATCTTTTTACAGACGGACTTTCAATTACGGCCGGAGTACGTTTGGATTACGAAAAGGCAAAGCTGGATTATTATTCAGAAGCAAGTATGAATTTCGGTATGCAAATGGCCCAAGGTATGCCCGTAATTAATCTGCCTGCACTCGATCCCAGTGTGATGGAAGGAAATATTAACCAGGATTTCTGGCAGGTGCTACCCAAACTATCACTAAAGTACGAATGCACTCCCTCTACTTTGACTTATCTATCCGTTGCCAGAGGTTATAAAGCCGGAGGTTATAATGTACAAATGTTCGCCGACCTGATTCAGGATCAGCTCAAATACGACTTAATGAGTGCATATGCACCTTCTATGGCCGTAGAGCCCTCTCCGGTAAAAGATGTAGCGGCTTATAAACCCGAATACAGCTGGAATTACGAAGCCGGGATTCGCAGCGAACTGATAGACAAACGGCTGAGCGCCGAACTATCTCTTTTCTGGATGGATTTACGGAATATCCAACTTACTAAATTTGTGAACAGCGGCAATGGCCGCATTATTACCAACGGAGGGAAAGCCCAAAGTTACGGAGCCGAAATAAGCCTGCGCGCCCGCCTGGCAACGGGATTGACCGCCGATCTGAGTTATGGTTATACACACGCCACATTTCGGAACTACATACATGAAGAAAAAGTAGGAGCCGAAATAATCCAGACAGATTATAAAGGAAATCACATCCCATATACACCTGGTCATACATTAAGTGCGGGAGTACAATACATAAAGCTGTTTAAAGGAAAGTGGATCGATCAGATCAGCATATCAGGCCAGTACACCGGAGCCGGGAAAATCTGGTGGACCGAAAAAAACGATATCGGACAGGATTTTTATGGAACAATCAATGCAAAAGCAGGAGTTCGTAAAGGAAACGTAAAATTAGATGTATGGACCCGCAACCTGCTGGATGCATCCTATGCCGCCTTTTATTTCGAATCGTTCGGTAAACCCTATATGCAGAAAGGGAAACCATTCCAGCTTGGAGCCGAAATCTCGGTTGCATTCTGATAGCATGAATTAAATAAAAACCATTTAGATTGGTAAACGATTATAGTATGAATAAATTTATTTTTCTGACTGCCGGCTTACTTTGGGGAGCGTCTATGCTTCAAGCAGAAGAAGTTGATACACTGAACACCCGTAGTATCTTTTTAGACGAGGTTGTTGTTCAGTCATTTAAACAGGATAAGGCATTTAGTCTCGAACCTATTTCGGTTTCGGCATTTAGCAGTACGAATATTATTAACCGGAACATTACCGGCATTAAGGAGTTCAGTGCGCTGGTTCCTAATTTATTTATGCCGGATTATGGATCAAAGCTCACTTCCCCTGTTTATATCCGCGGAATTGGTTCAAAAATCAATGCTCCGTCGGTCGGACTTTATGTAGACGGAATTCCTTATTTTGAGAAATCAGCTTTCGATTTCGACTTTAGCGAAGTAGACCGTATCGAAGTTTTGCGTGGACCGCAAGGCACCTTGTACGGACGTAATACCATGGGTGGAATTATCAATGTATTTACAAAGTCACCCCTCGACTATCAGGGTACCAATCTTACGCTTTCGGCGGGAAATTACGGACAACGACAAGCTACAGCTTCGCATTACGGAAAAATAAACGACAAAATAGGCTATGCCATTTCAGGAAACTATACTCATTCGGACGGA
This sequence comes from uncultured Macellibacteroides sp., assembly GCF_963667135.1. Classification (NCBI taxonomy): domain Bacteria; kingdom Pseudomonadati; phylum Bacteroidota; class Bacteroidia; order Bacteroidales; family Porphyromonadaceae; genus Macellibacteroides; species uncultured Macellibacteroides sp. The sequence continues at coordinate 177,969 of NZ_OY762974.1, forward strand.
TTCTTCACCAATCTTGCCACCAATAAGAAGGCCGACAAAATGGATAGCGGATCGGGACGAATCAGACTGGAATGGAAGCTGAAACCGGAACTTACGCTAAAACTTATGAGCAGTCTGGATTATTCAGATCAGGGAGGATATCCGTACGGACTATATGACAAAGAAACAAATACCGTAGGCGACGTGAACTATAACGACTTCAGCTCCTACAAACGAACCTTGTCAAATACGGGAGCAACCCTCGATTATAAAACAGACAACTTTTGGCTCAGTTCCCAGACTGCCTATCAGTATCTGTCGGACCGGCAAGGAGTAGACCAGGACTTCTCTACTAAAAACCAATACTATGTGATTCAAAAACAGCAACAACACATGGCTTCGGAAGAGCTGAACATCAAATCGGTTACCGATAGCTGGTATAAATGGTTGTTCGGAGCCTTTGGTTTTTATCAGGGATCGGACACAGAGGTGAATCTTGATTACAAGTTACAAGCCATGTCCACCCATAAAACCTACGATTCTCCATCGTATGGCTTTGCGCTCTACCATCAATCCACGTTCGACCATATACTTACAGATGGACTTTCGCTTACCGCTGGCGTACGTTACGACTGGGAACGGTCACGCAATGGTTACGAAGCCTACCGAACGATGAAAGATACAACGGGTCTGACAGACTCATTTAACAGTAAACTTACATTTACCCAGATCACACCAAAAGCGACCCTGCAATATACAACCCCTTCGGACCAGATGATTTATGCAACTGTCTCCAAAGGATATAAATCCGGAGGATTCAACACATCATTCCAAAGAGAAGAAGACCGTACATTCGATCCGGAATTCAGCTGGAACTATGAAGTCGGAACGAAAGTTAATTTTTGGGACAGCCGGATAAAAGCCGAAGTAAGTCTTTTCTACATCGACTGGAGACATCAGCAAATCTACCAACCGTTACCCAGTGGCGTAGGATCAATGCTAAAAAACGCCGGCCGCTCCGAGAGCAAAGGAATCGAAGCCAGTCTGCAGGCCAATGTTTGCAACGGATTTATGTTTAACGTTTCATACGGTTATACCGATGCAACATTTAAAGAATACCAACGCAGCGCCACGCTCGATTACGCGGGTAAACGACTTCCGCTTGTCCCCTCGCAAACACTATCAGTGGGTACAGACTACATGATCCCGGTAAAGTCTCATTTCCTGGACAGAATATTGGTTAACATCACGTATAGCGGAACAGGTAAATTATACTGGAGCGAAAGTAACGACGCCTATCAGTCATACTACGGAATCGTAAACGGAAAAGCATCCTTTGTAAAAGGACCTTTGACCATTGCTTTTTGGGGAAAGAACATCACCGGAGCAGATTATACCTCTTTTTACTTTGAATCTGGCGGGAACTCCTTTGCTCAGAAAGGAAAACCTGTTACCTTTGGGGGAAATCTGACGTTGAACTTCTAATTTATAACAAATGTGGCTTAAACCTACAACCAATAAACTGGTTACCTTTCTGTGTCTCTACATTGCACAATCAATACCCATGAGCTTTTTCTCTACGGTAATTCCTGTAATGATGCGACAAGAGAATTTTTCTTTATCAGCTATTGGATTGTTACAACTAATTAAATTACCCTGGATAATCAAATTCTTCTGGTCGCCGTTGGTCGACCGGAATTGTATGACAGTATCTCACTACAAGCGATGGATATTCTCGTCGGAATTAATTTATGCGGTACTCATTTTCTCGGTTGCATTTTTGGATTTTAAAGAAAACTTTTCAACAATCCTTATCCTTGTCATCATATCCTTCGTAGCATCCGCCACACAGGATATCGCAACAGATGCACTAGCGGTACTCTCTTTTAGCCGTAAGGATAAAAGTCTGGTAAACAGCATGCAATCCATGGGAAGCTTTGCCGGTGCAATGATAGGTGGAGGCGTTCTTTTACTTTTGTTCAAACAAATCGGGTGGAATAGCCTGCTTCCCTGTCTAGCAATCTTTGTTATCGTGGCATTAGTACCACTTTTCTTTAACAAAGACATCGCGATTAAAGAAAAAAGTCAGGCTCAGAAAGCAAAGAAAACCGATTTTTACTATTTCTTTACGCAAAAAGGCATCTGGAAACAAATCATATTTCTGTTTCTTTATTATTCCGGACTAATAGGAACGCTTGCAATGCTTAAACCCTATATGGTAGATTTAGGTTATAATATAAAGGAAATCGGTGTGATGAGTGGTCTTGCAGGTACATTTATCGCCTTTCTTTCCTCATTTGGCGGAGGATTTATCATCAGACGCATCGGAAGATACAGAGCCCGGATACTGTTTGCTGTAGCCATCCTCCTTGCAACGTTCTATTTTTTAGGACTATCGTATGTAACGCCAACCACCTTGCTGCTTTATATCGGAATTTTTCTGCTATGGGGAAGTTACGGAATGGCTACCATTATAGTCTATACCACAGCGATGGACTGTGTGCGCGAAGGTCGCGAAGGAACCGATTTTACAATTCAAACGGTAATTACCCACCTCAGCAGCATGTGTATTGCCATAGCCAGCGGTAAAATAGCAGACCTTACAGGTTACCACGGCTTGTTCTTGTTTGAAGTTATTCTGGCCACGGTTTCGCTGATATATATTATATTTGTATTTAAAAAGAAGCAAACGCTATGACAGACGAATTATTAGAAAAATACAATATTCCTGTTCCAAGATATACAAGTTATCCGCCAGCTAATTATTTTTCTGATTCATTTACGAATCAGAACTATGAAGATGCCATCCGCGCATCCAATAATCAGCAGCCTCAACATATTTCATTCTACATCCATATTCCTTTTTGCCGTCATCTTTGTCATTACTGTGGTTGTAATTCCTTTGCCATGATGAATGAAACGAAGGTAAACGAATACCTCATGGCTGTTCATAAGGAAATCGATAAAGTTACGCAGTTACTTGACAATCGCCGGATGATTGCACAAATACATTACGGAGGAGGAAGCCCTACCTCTATTCCCGTTGAACGATTACGCGAGCTGAACGAACATTTGCTTGATCGTTTCAAGACAATTGAGAATCCGGAGATTGCCATTGAATGCCATCCGGGATACCTGGACGAGTCGTACTGGCAATCGCTAACCGAAGCCGGATTTAACCGGATAAGTCTGGGCGTGCAGGACTTCGACGCCAACGTATTGAAAACGGTAAACCGCCGTCCGTCGCTCCTTCCTTTAGAAACTATATTCGGCATTCTGCGCGCTGCAGGTGTACGAATCAATATGGACTTCATTTACGGATTGCCCCATCAAACGGTTGAGAGCTTTACCCGGACAATCGAACAGGCCATCGCACTAAATCCCGACCGGCTTGTTACATTCTCGTATGCGCATGTTCCCTGGGTAAATAAAAGTCAGCTTATCCTTGAAAAAGCGGGACTTCCTGCCAGTGAAGTGAAAAGCAACATGTACGACTCGGCCAGACAAACACTTAAAAGCGCCGGTTACCTGCCCGTCGGACTGGACCATTTTGTTCGTCCGGACGATGAGCTTTATTCCGCGCTGCAAACAAAAGCGCTGCACCGTAACTTTCAGGGATATTGTACCCGCCGCACAACCGGACAGGTATATGCTTTTGGAGTAACCGGAATCAGCCAGCTTTCCACAGCATACAGTCAAAATATAAAAGATATTGCAGGATATATCGAACAAATAAACAGCGGAACATTCGCCGTAGTGAAAGGATATTCTCTCACAAGAGAAGAACAGATCACCCGCGAAGCAATAGAATCGCTCATGTGTAACGGAAGCCTGGACTGGGAAGAACGAGCAGATCAATTCAATATCCCGGTGGAAGAATTCAGGGCAGCTACCTCCTATGACGCGAACAAAATGGAACAGTTTGCTGCAGACGGACTTATAACCTATTCCGATAAAAAGATACAACTAACTCCTGCGGGGAATCTGTTTGTCCGAAATGTAGCAGCGTCGTTAGACAAGCTTATGATTCATTCAACTAAATCGTTCTCTAAACCGGTATAACACATGGAAACAAAACCAACACAAGTAGTCATTATCGGTGCAGGACTTACAGGACTTACAACCGCTTTTTATCTGACACGCAGAGGAATATCAGTACAGATTGTAGAGTCTGCCGACCGTGTAGGCGGACAAATTCATACATTTCAGGAAGATGGATTTACCTACGAATCGGGACCTAACACCGGAGTAGTCTCCTATCCCGAAGTAGCAGAGCTATTTGCCGCACTGGAACCCAATTGTCATTTAGAAACAGCTAAAGAAGAATCCAAGCGTCGTCTGATTTGGAAAGGAGACCGTTTTCGTGAACTCCCCTCCGGCCTTTTAAGCGCGATAACCACCCCCTTGTTTACGTTGAAGGATAAATTCAGAATATTGGGAGAACCCTTCCGGGCAAAAGGAACAAATCCTGACGAATCCGTTGCCGGTCTGGCAGGCAGAAGGTTGGGGAAATCGTTCGTCGACTACGCCGTCGATCCTTTTCTTTCCGGTGTATATGCCGGAGACCCCCATACACTTGTCACCCGATATGCGTTGCCTAAATTATACAATCTGGAACAAGATTACGGAAGTTTTATCCGCGGTTCTATTGCCAAAGCAAAGATACCGAAGACCGAACGCGACCTGCTTGCTTCCAAAAAAGTATTTTCAGCCAAGGGAGGATTAAACCAATTGGCCGATGCACTGGCTAAATCCATCGGAACAAAACATATTATATTAGGCGCAAAAGATGTAACGGTAAATCCCAATTCCAATAAATGGGACATCCGGTATAAAACACATCACGGCGAGCACACGCTTCATGCAGATCAGGTAGTTACCACCATCGGAGCCTATAATTTGCCGGCATTACTCCCTTTTATCGATCAAAAAGAGATGGAGGCCATAAGCAATCTGGTATATGCACCGGTAATTCAGGCGAGCGTTGGAATTAAAAATACCGGAACACTAAAATTCAATGCATTCGGAGGATTAGTTCCTTCCAAAGAAAAGAAAAGAATTTTAGGCATTCTGTTTCCATCTGCCTGTTTTGAAAGCCGGTCGCCGGAAGAAGGAGCCCTTTTCTCGTTCTTTATGGGTGGAATGAAACACCTGGACTTACTTACCAAAAGCGACGAAGAAATTAGAGATATCATTACAGAAGAACTACATCTGATGCTTGGATTTCCAAAAGGAACAGAACCTGATATGATTAAAATATTCCGTCATAATCATGCCATTCCTCAATACGAACTAAACAGTGGAAAGCGCTTCGAAACTGTAGAAAAGCTGGAAGCTCAATATCGCGGGCTACTTATCGCCGGTAACCTGAAAGGAGGAATCGGCATGGCAGACCGAATTCGTCAGGCAACTCAAATTGGACTGAATATTGTAAAATAAACAGAAAAATAAGCATATAAAGTGTTCTCTTTATGTATCTTGCGGTGTATTAAAGAAAACACCACATGAACAGAGCAGACGAAATCCAATTAGTCAAAAGAGCAAGCCTTTCAGATACGGAAATGGAAACCATCCGGGAAATATGGAACAACGAATATCCGGAATCCTTATATAATACAAAAGAAGAATTTAAGAAATACCTGGCCACAATGGAAACAGCCACCCATTACCTGGCCTGTAAAACCAACGATACACTTTGCGGCTGGCTATGCACTTTTATGCGAGACAACACCCTGTGGTTTGTACTGCTTGTACATGGAAATGCCCAAAGAAAAGGAATAGGCAGTCAGCTGATTCATCGTTGTCAACAAGACAACTACGAACTCACTGGTTGGATAATCGACCGAAACAAACTTAAAAAAAGGAATGGCGAAACCTATCCTTCCCCCATGCGCTTCTATGAAAAACTCCAATTCCATGTAACAGAAGAATACAAGCATCTTCCCATCATGGTAACCCGTAAAATCCTTTGGAAATCCGAATCCAAGTTAAACTCCTAACTGGCAACGATTAAGTTGCCATAGCTATCCACTATCATTTCTTATACTTTGCCAACATAATCACCGCATTGGATTCTTCATCCAATTTCGCCGCAATTTCTTTCAGCTTGCCTTTCAATTGTCCTTTCTTATAAGCCTCCACAAGATCAGCGGCGTCTAATCTTGTCATAAATGCAATTCCATCGTTATTTACTATAACGGGCGGTATCGGTACTTCATATACCATACTCATGGGTCTTTTATTTATAAAATCATCATTATATACAACATACTCGTAGATAGCATTCTCTTGTTTATCGTACATTAACTCAGTACTTGGAAACCCTGTATCCTTCACAAAGTCATACTCTCTTTTTACGGTTTGCATAAAGTAGTAGCGGTCTGTAAGAACACCAGCGAAAAGATAGATCTCTGGATCCATCGATTGAACAGGGGGAGTCTTTACGATAAAGGGCTTCATTATATGATTTTGTGAATAAGTATAGATCGTATCAGCAGACGGCTCTGCAAGTACCCAACTATCCTGATAAGGAATTAGTTTCTTATTATAAATGCAATAAATGTTACTAATTATCTCACCATTTGCATCTATTGCCATTATTAGCGTCGATTTCTTCTCTTTATAAGGAATTGGGATTTCTTTTATACTCCCATCCAGCTTGGAAACGATCAAAAAGAAGTTCCTCTTTATTTCTGGCTTGTCTAATTCAGTAAAGGCATCATGACAAATTAAATGATCTCGGTCGAAATCATCTATTTGATCATAGAAAAAACCTTCCCTGTTTTTGAAACTCCGTTTGAAATTTCCAAATAAGTCATACACTAATACTTTAGAAGAAAAAGTATTATTAATAAAAATCTCTTCGTTATCCTGGTCAAAGGTAATACCATGTGTATTTGTATATTCCTCGCCGCTTTGCCCCAAACGATTGATTTTCCTCAAGCCTTTACCATTTCTATCAAAAATAAATATGTTGCCGGTGTTAACTCGATTAAGATCTTTAATTAATATAATATCCTTGCCAATAGCTTGCAGAGAAGTGGTTGTAATAAATTCATCACTTGTTTCCAATGGGACATATTCTACATCCAAAAAGTCTTGAAGAATCAGTTCCTTCTTGGGATATTTTTTAGTGACATCAACAGTGATAAAGTCGTCACCCGATTGTTTATTTCCTTTTCCGCACCCTGCCATCATTACAGGCAGAATGATTATTGAAATTAATTTTGTTATTTTCATACACACCATATCATTTATGCGATTTTTTATTTTCATAATTTTTCTTTTTTACGATGCTAAATAATAAATAGCTCCAGTGTATACTTAATTAACTATCAACTGACTTTGTAAGACTCCAATCGTACCCTCTTCTGTTCTTCCTTCACAATGAATCAAGAACACTCCCTGATCATCGGAAGTAAAGAATGAAATCTCGGCTTTGCCTTCATCGTTCAACGTAACATTAGGTTGCCAATAAAGCGTATTACGATTATCTGAAATGAAATAATCGCTATTTACAGAAGTATAGTCGGGAGAGAAAAATTCTTTCGACTGACTATAACCTGGAAATTTATACGAAACGGTTTTGGTCTCCGATACTGAATTCATATTCGTTCTTGTAAAAAAGGCATACCCACCACCCCCTCCCGGACCATATATCATGGCAGAAGCAGGACCAAGAACTTCAACACGTTCAATCATCTGTGCTGGCAACGATTTTAACACTTCAGCTCCAACACGATTACCATCTAATACATAAATTGGTCCCAACATTCCAGAGAGAGCTTTTCCATCAATAGATCCTCCTCTGGATATTGCATCATTAATTCTCTTCTTCGGTAAAAACTGTAAAATACCTAGTGCCCCGGCGAATCCTTCTCCAACCCCTCCAGTGGCAGTATACGAAAAATTTCTATTCACCTCATAGGTCGCAATGTTAAATACTTCATTATGTAATCTCCTTGGGTCTTTCTTTTTAGTTTTTGCTGTAACCTTAACTTCTGGTATTTTATGAACTACCTTATCAATACCCTCCATTGGGCTCTGCGGAATACTACCCATCAATTCAACATTCAAAGAATCAATATCATTCAGGGACGTCACATTTTCATATACAAAAAAATTAGCTTCAGGATACTTATGGTTTACGATGGATATATCCAGTTGGCGTTGCTTACGATCCTGGGCTGAAAGAATTACTTCCGCTGTATCGCAAAAATCGTAGTTAGTAAACATAAAAAAGCCCATCGGTCCGGGTTGTCCATAAACTACTTCATTAATAGAATCGTGACGAAATAGAGCCGTCAACTTTATTTCTTCCATCTTCTGATTCTTATTCCATTGCCGTATCTTACCCGAAAAAGAGAGACTCTCTTCAATCGGGTAAAGTATTTCCGATTTTTCAAGAGAAACAATTTTTTTAAAGTCATAACGACGCCATCCGTGGGTCAGTAACAACAAATCCAAATAAGCCATGGAAGAAGAATCGCGTTTCTCAAAATAAAAAGCAGGATTATCTATTCTACCTTTCAGCTCGCTTTGCAAAAAATAATATGTATAGAAGTTATTCCGAACTTGTAAATTGTCCAAATTTGATTTCACAACCGCCAAGGAAAAGTTGCCGGGTTGAATATTGCCTTTTAGATCCCGCACCTCAATTTGCGCCACTACCTTTTTACGCTTTCCGTATTCTTCGTTATCAGTGGTCAGACTGACTTGTAAAGGTTCTGGATAGTTAACAAAAGCCAGTCGTTCACAATAGACATGGAAGTTTTCGTCGTAAATTGTAATGGTAAAAATACCTTTAGGGAGCTTTTTATCAGGTATATCCACAATCGAAATCTCTTCGTTTATGCTTGCATAGGCATTGAACCAAATTACTCCTTCCTTATGAACCGATAAGTGGATAGGGGATTGAATGCCTTTCATATTCACATTGTGCCTTAACGTAATCCGAAGGATGCCGTTAAGCTTTTTCGTCTCCACAACAATTCCGTTTGAATAGGCCCGAGGAAGATCTTTTTGTAAAGTCAATCCATCCAGATAAGCAGTGTAGCGTTTACCAGAATCCGGTTGAAAATAAAAGTATCCGTGTCCTTGATGTAGCGTTTGGAATCTGCGCACTTCATTCCCTTCTGAATCCATAATTATTCCACTGGCATCCAGCCCCTTTCCTTGTTGGTCAGTTATTAGGAAAGCAACTTTCGACGGGATACCAGTAATAAGATTACCCCCTTCGGGGAAAAATGTAATCTGGAGTGGAGGAACTGAATCTAATTCTGTCTCAAACGAATCCCCGTATTGAGATAAAATTTTAATTTCTCGTTTAAAAAAACCTTCCTGATCAAAGTTTTGCATCCATTGTGTATACGATCGAAGTTGATAAAGGCCTCGAGGGAAAGTATCCGGCAGTTGAAGGCTTCCAGAAGCCACGCCATTCACTAATTTCCATTTGCTTTCTATAACCCGGCGATTCTTTCCATCAATCAGCTCAACATAAACCACCTCACTACTTACCTGTTTATCAGTCAATGAAGACAGGTAAACTTTAAACCATATTTTCTCGCCAGCCGCATATTGCGTACGATCCTGATGAACATAAATTTTTTCTGTGGGAACAAGAAGTTGATACTTATCAAAACGCTGTGCCACAGTATAAAAAAGGCTGTCGTTCTCCCCATATACTGCAAAAGAAAAAAGATACAAAATTAAAACAAGGTTAACCGTTTTCATATTTTATAATAACCATTGTAAATAGTAACGAAACATCTACGTTATTTGTCTTTTGTAGCAATTACTACCACGGGATTCGATTCTTCAGACATTAAAGAAGCGATCTCATTTAAATTTTCATCAATTATTTTATCACTCTTCGACAATAAATCAGATGCAGAGAAGTAATTTACCAACCTCTCATCGTTTGACCATTTAGGCCAAAAATAAAGACCAGCCGTTTTTATTAAAACACCATTATCTTTTTCAACCTTATAAAAACCTTCATCCAATCCTTTTCTAATGATATATTTCTCACTTTTGCCCTTATAAGTTATATGTAAAAAAATATAATCATCTGTTTCCGTTATATCCTCTACGAAACCATAATTAACGGATTCAGTTGTGAACTTAACGGAACTTTCCAGAAGTTCTATTGGAAAATGAGCATCGCCAAAATCGAAATAATAGCGAATCACTAGGTTTTGTGTTCGAGGAACGAATGTATAAATCGAGTCGTTAAACTGTTGTCGGCAAACAATCTCATTATGATAATGTTGGAAACATTTGACTGTCGGATATAATAAGTTATCCTGAGAAGTATAAAGAACATTATTCTTGAAATAAGCAATTGAATCTCCGGTATATGTTGTTAATTTAATTTTATACAATTCATTTCCAAACAGATTCATTGGGCTAATTAAAAATGAACGATCTATTGCTTCAAAAGTCCACCAAAATGGGCTAAAATTATAGTCTTTTAGATATTTACCCTCAAAATCGTATTCCAATACTTTATTTGATGAATAATCTGCCAAGAAGATTCTCCGTTCCGATTCATTAACCGAGACATCTAAAATACTTTTATATTGACCCGGACCATCCCCTCGGGCACCTATCCTTCGGATAAAATCACCCTTGTAATCAAACAGAAAAATAAAATCATTACTTCGAACAACAATATAGTCTTTTGTCAAAATAATTTTGTCAATATCACCGATAAGCGAACTATCCGATAATTCTAAAGGAATATACCGGAACTTTAAACCTGAATTATCGACATCAAAAACTTTGTCGCTGCTCCTTATTGAATCAACGTTATAAGAATTAACGCCCCCACTCATATCTTTTTGACATGATGTTATAAGTAATATAAAAAACAGACAACATATTGTTGCTTTCATTTGGTAATTTTTTAATTAATTATCAATTAAAATAATCTATTTTTCATATTATTTATTGTTTAAATTTCCCAACAAAGAGTAAACTCCATTCATCGTCATCCTCATTATCCGGCAATAATGATTTTAACTTCTGTAATTCCTCTTTTTGTAAAGAAGATAAGCTTTCTTCCTTTATTTCTTTGATAGATTCACTTACTTCGCTGCTAAAATCAAGTATTGTAAAATATGAACCATGCATTCCGTATAAAAGGTCGTATCGACCATATACAATACCTTGAGGTGTTTCGAATCCATCAAAAAAGCAACCCTTCAATGTCTCTTTGTCTACAATATATTTTAATGTTCTTACATTTTCATCACCAGGTCCATTACTCCGCGCTTTCTCTACAACATACTGATGAGGCAACTCATGAACTATGTTAAAATCAAGATCGTCACCTTTTACTTTAAATTGCGGGACTAAAGAATTGTCTAAAGAATTATAATGATATAAATATTCATTCCCGTTGGGCCATCCAAAATTGAATAACTCAATGGCTCCTGATCGTACACGGGTAATAGTCGATTCACTGAAAGAAGTTACATTCTTGAAATAATCAGATTGCTTTGCACCTTGAATAACGTTACCATCAAAATCCTGTATCCATACATAATATTCAGTATTGGGGCTAATTGGCTGGGTTATCAAAACCTGTTTCTTATCTCCATAAACCTTTATTGTTGAACCATAGAGAAGTCTGTTAGGTAATTTGATTTTAGGATAGTTATTTCCATTGAAATCATAAACCAAAATATGCTCGGCACTAAAAGGAAGTATATAAATACGATTATTCTTTTCATCCATATCTATATAATCAATTACATTATATTCATTTGGCCCTTGACCAATTGCTCCAATTTCGCGGACAAAGGTCCCATCTTTTCGAAACAACTTCATAGGAAAATAGCTATAACAAACCACTCCAATATAATTATTAGTCACATACGTATGGGCATAGCGTTTACTAATTAACGCATCCTCACTTGAATTATCTAGTTTGACAATTTTAAAATCTTCAAGTAATAAACCCAATGGAATATTCTTCTTTTGTCTAATCAAAGCTGGATCGCATACAATTACTGTGTCTCCATTAATCACCTGACGAGTTGCAATTACATTACAATCATCCCAAAATGTTTTTTTGGATTGTTTGGTATTACCTCCACATGAAGATAAAATCAAAAGTGAGCAGAAACAAATTAGATCAATATAATATGGCCGTTCGATATTTTTTCCTTTAATAAAATGTTGTTGCGATTTTTTGATATCCTGACAACCCAAGAATAACAGCAACAATAAAAAGAGATAAAAACTCTGCATATTCATAATGGAACAAATTGATTATTCCAAATCTAACTACTATATTTTGTTTTATAACCAAAAAGTTGTTCACTTTTTGTTCACAAATGACATTTATTGCTAATAATTAAACGAATTATTAGCATTATGCATATTACTATTTGAATTTTATAATCCTCAGTACCGGATTATCATCCTCTCTAAGTGTCTTTCCAACTTTCCCTTTCAACTGTATTTTCTTATGCATACTTATAAATGAAGGTGTCTGAATAAGTTGTGCTGTCATGTTTTTTGCTATAGCAGGAGATGAGCCAAAACTCAATGTCCCTCTTTCAGATTCACTATCTAAAAATTCTACTTTGTTTATTTTTCCGGTTTTAAATTCATACATAAATGTTGGTATCTTCCCTCCCTTCGAATTAAAGTCTAAAAGAACCTCACCAATAATCATAAATTTATCGGTTGTTAAAATAATTGTCCATACGTTCCTTGGCTCAGATGCATGAACCGATGGTTTTCTGACTAATACAGGTGTTATCTTTTTACTCTGGTTTAGCATGTACAGTGTATCAGATGATATATCAGCAATCATAAAATCAGAACCATAATATATACTTGAAGGATAATACATTATAATTCCGCCCCAGCTATTCTTCTCTATTTTTGCAATACGGTTTGAAAATCTTTTAGGCAAATCAATGTTCAAGACGGAAATTAGACTTCCATCTTTTTTTGACATAAGACGGTAAGGTTTCCTTTTAGGCTTGAATTTAAGGCCTGGATCTATATTTAGATCGTCATACACAAGCAATGCATTGTCATCAAAATTATAAACCGTCGATTCATACTGCAGCGTGTTTATCTTCAAGGTTCGTTTGTATTTTCCTTTCAGCGAATAAACCTGTATGGATCGATTGCACACAAATATCTCTTCGTTTCTTTCATCGAAAATTGCATATCTAATCCATGGATACTCTTGACCACTTTGTCCCTTATGGTTGAAATGAGCATATATTTTCCCGTTGCGATTGAAAACAAATATATCACCTTGCACATATTCGTATATGAGAATATATTTATCGGTAACAGATGAAAGTACAGCCCTCTCGCTCAATAAGACATCGTCGGTCGTTTCAAGAGGGATATATTCTAAATCAGCAATATCCTGGAGGCGTATATCTTTTGTGGAATAGTTTTTGGAAAAATCAATGACCGGCAAGTTGCCTTTTTTTGATTGGGAACTCATTACCTGACTTCCCATTAAAAAAAAGAATGTCAGTATGACGAGGTTTTTTATCTTCATATTTTTTCTTGTTTACGATGCTATATAATAAATGTAATATAGATCTAGTCAGTGCATTTCATTCAACAACCAGAGTGTTACTCTCTTTTTGTTCACAAATCACTTTTATTGATAAATAATTAAACGAATGGTTTTCATTATGCATATTTATTATTTGAATTTTATAATCCTTAGTACCGGATTATCATCTTCTCTAAGTGTCTTTATAAACTTTTCAACTTTACCATTCAATTGTTTTCTTTTATAAGCATTTATTATTGAAGGTGCCTGAACCAGTTGTGCTGTCATGTTTTTTGCTGTAGCAGGAGATGAGATTATACGCCATATTCCTCTTTCAGATTCACTATCAGAAATATCTTCTTTATATATTTTTCCGGTTTTAAATTCATATATCCAAGCCGGAAATTTTCCGCCCTTCGAATTAAAATCTAACACAACCGCACCAATAATCATAAATTTATCGGTTGTTAAAAGAGTTGTCCAGACTTTCCTTGGCTCAGAAGCGTGAACCGATGGTTTTCTGACTAATACAGGTGTTATCTTCTTATTTTGGGTTAGCATACACAATGTATCAGATGATATATCCGCAATCATAAAATCATGACCGTAATGTACATTTGAAGGAAAGTACATTTGAATAGGTCTCCAGCTACTCTTCTCTATTTTAGCAATACGGGTTGAATATCTTTTAGGCAAATCAATGTTCAAAAGGGAAATCAGACTTCCATCTTTTTTTGACATAAGACGGTAAGGTTTTCTTTTAGTCTTGAATTTAAGGCCTGGATCTATATTTAGGTCGTCATACATAAGCAATGCTTTGTCATCAAAATTATAAACCGTCGATTCATACTTCTGTGTATTTATCTTCAATGTTCGTTTGTATTTCCCTTTCAGCGAATAAACCTGAATGGATTGATTGCAGACAAATATCTCTTCGTTTCTTTCATCAAAAATTGCATATCTAATCCATGGATACTCTTGACCACTTTGTCCCTTATGGTTGAAATGAGAATATATTTTCCCGGTACGATTAAAAACAAATATATCACCCAGCAAAGGTTCACAGACTAGAATATAATTATCGGAAACAAAAGAAAGCTCAGCATTATCGCTCAATAAAATATCGCTGGTCGTTTCAAGAGGAATATATTCCGTATCAGCAATATCCTGGAGGCGTATATCTTTTGTGGGATAGTTTTTAGAAAAGTCGATGACCGGCAAGTTGACAGTTTTTGATTGGGAACTCATTACCTGACTTCCCATTAAAAAAAATAATGTCAGTAAGACGAGGTTATTTATCTTCATAATTTATATTGTTTACGATGCATTATAATAAATGTAGTATAAAACTAACATGATATCATGAGTAACATAAAAAACAGTCAACATATTGTTGCTTTCATTTGGTAGTCCTTTAATTAATCATCAATTTAATCAATCGGCTATTCAAATAATTTATTGTTTAAATTTCCCTACAAAAAGTAAACTACATTCATCTTCATCCTCATTATCCGGCAATAATGATTTTAACTTCTGTAATTCCTCTTTTTGTAAAGGAGATAAGCTTTCTTCCTTTATTTCTTTGATAGATTCACTTACTTCGCTGCTAAAATCAAGTATTGTAAAATATGAACCATGCATTCCGTATAAAAGGTCGTATTGACCATATACAATACCTTGAGGTGTTTCGAATCCATCAAAAAAGCAACCCTTCAATGTCTCTTTGTCTACAATATATTTTAATGTTCTTACATTATCATCACCAGGTCCATTACTCCGCGCTTTTTCTACAACATACTGATGAGGCAACTCATGAACTATGTTAAAATCAATATCGTCACCTTTTACTTTAAATTGCGGGACTAAAGAATTATCTAAAGAATTATAATGATATAAATATTCATTCCCGTTGGAATATCCTAAATTGAATAACTCAATGGCTCCTGATCGTACGCGGGTAATAGTCGATTCACTGAAAGAAGTTACATCCTTAAAATAATCAGATTGCTTTGCACCTTGAATAACGTTACCATCAAAATCTTGTATCCATACATAATATTCAGTATTGGGGCTAATTGGCTGGGTTATCAAAACCTGTTTCTTATCTCCATAAACCTTTATTGTTGAACCATAGAGAAGCCTGTTAGGTAATTTGATTTTAGGATAGTTATTTCCATTGAAATCATAAACCAAAATATGCTCGGCACTAAAAGGAAGTATATAAATACGATTATTCTTTTCATCCATATCTATATAATCAATTACATTATATTCATTTGGACCTTGACCAATTGATCCTATTTCGCGGATAAAGGTCCCATCTTTTCGAAACAACTTCATAGGAAAATAGCTATAACAAACCACTCCAATATAATTATTAGTCACATACGTATGGGCATAGCGTTTACTAATTAATGCATCCTCACTTGAATTATCTAGTTTGACAATTTTAAAATCTTCAAGTAATAAATCCAATGGAATATTCTTCTTTTGTCTAATCAAAGCTGGGTCGCATACAATTACGGTGTCTCCATTAATCACTTTTCGAGTAGCAATTAGGTCACAATCATCCCAAAATGTTTTTTTGGATTGTTTAGGATTACCTCCACAAGAAGATAAAATCAAAAGTGAGCAGAAACAAATTATCACAAAAAAATCATTAAGTAATTTATTATTCTGCATATACTTACTTCTTGAAATTAAAGCGATGAAGACTTTTATTAAATTTAGCTTTCTCATTTTATTAACAATTATCTTTTAGCAATAATAAGTATCGGATTGTCATCAATTCTCATTTCTGAAGCAAGCTTCCAAACTTTATCAAATTGATCTCCATATCTCTCTTTTTGTTTTGCATATTCAGATGAAAGAATCTTTTCTTTAAAATCTTCAGCATTCATGTACATAATCAATGTTCCGTCCTTTTCAATCAAATAAGGGAAAAAGGGAACACCACCATCAATATCATTTATTATTCCCTCTGAACCTATATTTTCAACAACTCCATCTTTTTTATTAAAAAGAAAGTATTGTGATTTTTTATTCATACCCCATATAAGTTTTAAATATAGAAAGATATTGTCTTCATAAATATTGTCGACCAACAACTTCGTAGAAAGAGATTCAAACTGTTGTGCGCTATATCCAGAGGTGTTTACTTCTCGCTTCATGTTACCTAACTTGCATATAACATAGGGTTTCTTGTTTCCGGACAAATCAATTGTAAACAAAGTATCATTACCATAATCCATAAAGCGTATCTGTTCGTCATATTTATAAAAGGGAATCGTAGATACAATCATTCCCGGATTGTTAGATATGATAGGAGAATGGTTCAGTATTTGAGAATTAACAGATCCTAATGTATCAATTTCAATTAATGAATAAACATTTGATGTATCTTCAGTCCGCTTAAATCTACTTCCTAAGTACATTAATAGTTTGTCATCAGAAGGCATTAACCCATAGAACATGTATTCTGAATCCATTAAAGGAATGGTTTTCTCATAAACGGCCTCAGAATTATACTTATGAGCTTTTTTTGCTGTAAACAGGTAAAAACAATCAGAAGATGGACTTGATACAAGACAAAAAACAGATGAGTAATCTTTCGGACCCATTCCTTTGTTTCCTATTTTCTTAATAAACTCTCCCAACAAATTAAATTGGTAAACATTATTAAAATCACTTACTATAATCGTATTGTTAAATAATAAGATCTGGCTTACACGCTTAATCAAATACCCATCAGCAGTTTTTAAAGGAATGTAGAGAATATTTTTCGCAATTTCTGACAATTGGGTGATATTATTCTCACCTTCAACAGTCGTTAGATCAATATAATATGGCTGTTCAATATTTTTTTCTTTAATGAAATGTTGTTGCGGTTTTTTATTATCCTGACAACCCAAGAATAACAACAAAAATAAAAAGAGATAAAAACTCTGCATATTCATAATAGAACAATTGATTATTCCAAATCTAACTACTATATTTTGTTTTATAACCAAAAAGTTGTTCACTTTTTGTTCACAAATCACTTTTATTGATAAATAATTAAACGAATGGTATTCATTATGCATATTTATTATTTGAATTTTATAATCCTTAGTACCAGATTATCATCTTCTCTAAGTGTCTTTATAACCTTTTCAACTTTCCCTTCCAATTTTTTTCTTTTATAAGCATTTATTATTGAGGGAGCCTGAACCAGTTGTGCTGTCATGTTTTTTGCTATGGCAGGAGATGAGTTGTAATTCAATGACCCCCTTTCAGATTCACTATCTGAAATATCTTCTTTATATATTTTTCCCGTTTTAAATTCATATATCCAAGCCGGAAATTTTCCGCCCTTCGAATTAAAATCTAACACAACCGCACCAATAATCATAAATTTATCGGTTGTTAGAAGGGTTGTCCATACTTTCCTTGGCTCTGATGCATGAACCGATGGTTTTCTGACTAATACAGGTGTTTTCTTCTTGTTTTGGGTTAGTATATATAATGTGTCAGATGATATATCCGCAATCATAAAATCATGACCGTAATATATATTTGAAGGAAAATACATTTGAATTGCTCTCTCGTTTTTCCCTTCTTTTTGAAGAATACGGGATGAATATCTTTTAGGAAAATGGAAGTTCAAAAGGGAAATCAGACTCCCATCTTTCTTAGACATAAGACGGTAAGGCTTTTTTTTAGTCTTGTGTTCAAATCCACTATCTATAATTACATCGTCATACAAAAGAAGTGATTCATTATCATAATTATATACCACCGATTCATTCTGAAGTGTATTTATCTTCAATGTTCGTTTGTATTTTCCACTCAGCGAATAAACCTGAATGGATTGATTGCACACAAATATTTCCTCATTTATTTCATCAAAAATTGCATATCTAATCCATGGATACTCTTGACCGCTTTGTCCCTTATGGTTGAAATGAGCATATATTTTCCCGTTGCGATTGAAAACAAATATATCACCTTGTACATATTCATATATGAGAATATATTTATCGGTAACAGATGAAAGGACAGCCCTCTCGCTCAATAAAACATCGCTGGTCGTTTCAAGAGGAATATATTCCGTATCAGCAATATCCTGGAGGCTTATATCTTTTGTGGGATAGTTTTTTGAAAAGTCGATGACCGGCAAGTTGACAGTTTTTGATTGGGAACTCATTACCTGACTTCCCATTAAAAAAAATAATGTCTGTAAGACGAGGTTATTTATCTTCATAATTTATCTTGTTTACGATGCAATGTAATAAATGTAGTATAACTCCTTGAAATTAAAGCGATGAAGACTTTTATTAAATGGAGCTTTCTCATTTTATTAACAATTATCTTTTAGCAATGATAAGTATCGGGTCGTCATCAATTTTTATTTCTCATACTTTTCAAACTCTTTAAATAAATATTCATCTCTAGTATAATATATTCCATCAAACATGTACAACCACTTTCCTTTCTTCTTCTTGATAATAGATGATTCAAATTCTTTATCTCGGTAACCATCTTCAAAGCGCAAACGCTCAAAATCTATGAATGCAAATGAAGCATTTTTTGTTTCTTTAGCAATTGAAGACTCAAGAAGTCCTTCATTATCTTTATTATTCCGATAATTAAAGGACGTGAATGCAAGTGAGTAAAATTTATCACCAAGTTTATTATATACTCCTTCTGCAGCACATTGATGAATAAAATACATCAATGAATCTGAAGGAAAAATAGTTTGCGAAATATCTTTTACTGCATGATAATTTGCTGTCCAAACTGTAAATTTTTCGTTTGTATAATGCTCTGTGATCCAAAGAATATTTTCAGCCATCTGAGTATCTCTATTTCTAAATGGCAAAGTTGTTTTCTCTGTATTACAAAATATATCAACTTCATCTTCAAACAATTTATTAACCGAATAATTTGTATTGACATTTCTTATCCACTGAAGAATGGCTGATAAGTCATTATTTTTGCCTTCTTTATAAATTAGATACCTTGTAAAATTAGAAATAGAATCTATCATTCTTCCTAACTCAACCTGCTCACTAACTGAAGGAAAGTGATTTGAATCTAGTTTCTCTATGTTAATAAATTTTCGGTTATAATAATTTTTTAATTTATTCCAATCAATTAAAAAATTATATTTTTCAATATATTTATTTAATATTATTTTTGCGGCATCGACATCGTAAAATCCACCATAGACATCGATGCCCCATACTTTTAAATTTTTATTACTAAAATACTGAATTCCTTGAAAAACTTCTTGACCTTTCATATCATATGTCCAATCTCTTGTCATTGAATTAAATTTCTTATTTGAAAGTACGTAGCATGATAAAAAAGGATATCCTTCAAATGCAACAGATCTAAAACCTTTATCAAAAAGATATGAAAGCATTTGAATTTTTACATTAGTAGAAATACTATCACCGTGTCCAGCTTCACCTAACATTATTACTGAACGGTCTTTTGCGATTTTATCTAAGAAATACAAATCATTACTACCTTGTAAGATAACAGCATTCTTAGCAATATTATCCTCTATGGATAGGCTATCCTGCCATGAAATATTTATTTCTTTACCTTGTGGAGAAATAATACAAGAATCAAACGCTAAAAAAAACAGGCCAAAAACTAATAACTTATAAAACATAACATTGTTTTTATAGATAACAAATAAATAAATTAGTTACACCAAAACTAGCCACTATATTTGATTCAATAACCATAAAGTTGTTCACTTTTTGTTCACAAATGACATTTATAGCTAAATGTTTGATATAAACTTATCTAAATCAAAAGTAGAGCCATTGCATCCGTTTATTTTATTTAATAATCTTTTTCGGCACATGGAGACAGCCGACTTAGTTCGCCCGACTATTTTTGCTATGGAAGTTACTGATAATCCTGCTTTTAATAGATAACAGACATGAAGCTCTGCCTCTGAAATTTGGTCGCAACAACTTTTCAACCGTAACGAAAAGTTGTTGTATGTATTATTTAGTTCCTGTTCCAGCGTGAGCCAGTCTTCTTTAGTCATCTTTTTCCCTTTTTCCTCTTTGCTTAAATCGACTAGTTTCAAATAAATTTCAGATTGAATAAAACTCATTTTACGTAAATCATCTTCTTTTGAAAGTTTTACGATACGGGCATTTTCAATTTCCAATAATTCAGCACGTGTTTGGATAAGTTCTCTTGATATGGTATTAAAATGTTGTTTGCTAGACGATAGCTGTTCACATAAAAGCTGTTTTTCATTTAATCTCAATAGTCGCAGTCTTTTATATCGTTGTAGTGATAATACAATAAAAATGCATGCAAACAACAACGCTATTACGAGAATTAGTATGTGATAATTAGTCCATAGACCGGGACTTAATACTTGATATATAATAGACAATTGGGTGTGATTCATTACATTAAATTTAAAGGTTCCATAAAGCTAACTAATACTAGTTGCTCCAAATGTATCAAATTATTTATTAATAATACAATATTAATATATAAAAAGCATTAACCGCGAAGTTTTTATTGGCAAGCAAGGAAATGAAATAGGATAAATCTTTAATTATTGAGCAGATTGTACAAATTAAACTCATTAATTAGTTGCTCATACTATAGTCTATAACAATTGAAAAGTATGCCAGTTCTCATTGTTTACAAAGATAAAAAAGGAATGTAGGTGTAAACGTATAAATGTTCATCTGTATATAATTTTATTCATCCATGTGAGGTATTATACCTTAACATAAACATTTCTCATATTCCAACATCAATCACTTTTTCACTCGTTTTTTACCACCTCCGCAGGGTTACTACTGGCAGCTTTAAGTACTTGCATCAACACGGTGAGCAAAATCACAATGACTACACCAACAATCACTCCACACAATAACCACCATGAGATGTTTATGCGGTAGGCATATCCTTGCAGCCAACTGCTCATAACAAGATAAGCCAGCGGAAGCGCCACAACACCGGCAGTAATAACCTGCAAGGTATATTCGCGGAAAAACATGCGGATAATGTTGCCGACTTCCGCGCCTACTACTTTGCGGATGGCTATTTCCTTGCGGCGGCGGCGGGTTGCAGCAGCTGCTACAGCATAAATACCGAACAGCGAAATCAGCAGGCAAACCGTTGCCAATACGGAAAACATTTTTAAACCAACCTGTTCCGACCAATTGAGATGATCGTATAACTCGTCTACCTTAGTCAGACGAGCATCTGCCAAAGTAGCATCAATATCTGGAAGAATAGCAGTGATTCGCTGTATTGCCTCCAGCTCCTGGCCAGGTGCGACGCGGATATACAAGATGTTTGAAGACTGAGAAGATGGCAGGAAAATAGTAGGCTGGATACGATTGCGAAGCGACAAGGTATGGAAATCATTTATGACTCCCGCCACTTTGTATTCCACTATAATAGAGGTATCATCGAAGGAGGGAATACGGATTATAGAACCTTCGGGGTCGCTAAGGCCCATCACTTGGGCGGCCTCCTCATTGAGAACGATTTTTTGCTTTTCACCATTATACCACCATTCTCCCGTAAGCATTTTTAATCTGAATGTTTCGGCAAACTGGCTGTCGGTATAAATCACATTGAATGCCGGCTTTTCGAAAGATGATTTTCCCGGCCATTCTACTTCGGTGATCATAGTATAAATATCAGCTTTGTGTCGAGGCTCAAAATTGGCTTGGGTGATGCTCTCGACTTGAGGGATAGCTGCAAGTTCACGCTCCAGCGCTCCCTGTACTTTCCCCGAATAATCTAGAAACCCGGACAATTGAATCATTCCGCGGCTGTCGAATCCCAAATCTTTGTGATTAACAAAACGCATTTGCATCATTACGACCAATGCCGCGACAATGAATATTATGCTGACGGCTAGTTGCATGATTACAGCCACACGACGCAATGCAGGCTTCCCGGTTATTTTTCTTTCCGACTGAGGAGACGTGGACAAATGACTCAACCTCCAGAAAAAAATAGAACCTATCAAAAGGATCAACGCCATCACCGCTATTCCGCAAACAAAAAACAATTGAATCAGTTGTGGTATTTCTATCGTAATATTAAGCATCCCGGAAAATACGGGACGGGTGATGTCGACAAAAGAACAAGCCAGGAACAATGCCAGAAGAATAGCACAAAGCAATTCAAACATCATCTGTATAACGAGTTGACCGACTGAAGCACCATGTACCGTGCGCAGACGCAGCTCACGGATGCGTTGACGGAAAAGATCGAGATGTAGGTTCAGAAAGTTGAATAACGCGGTGAATAACAACAACATCCCGGATGCAACAAACAGTCCTATGAAATTCAACGTAAATGGTACATCAGAGTTTAATTGGTGGCGAACATCGCTTATCGGCAGCATCCGCAGCTCAATATTGGAATTTACACCCAATCGTGAAGTAAAATCACG
Source organism: uncultured Macellibacteroides sp. (assembly GCF_963667135.1). NCBI lineage: Bacteria > Pseudomonadati > Bacteroidota > Bacteroidia > Bacteroidales > Porphyromonadaceae > Macellibacteroides > uncultured Macellibacteroides sp. The sequence continues at coordinate 200,927 of NZ_OY762974.1, forward strand.
CAATTGTTCTGCAAATTTATCTACATCAGTGTAGGGATGCAACTTCACATACAGATTCATGAAAAACATTGTCCACTGGGCCTCCTCAGGTAACTCAGTGAAATATTTAAGCATATTGTGATAAATAATAACGTCAAACTGCAAGTTAGTGTTTGGCGGCGGGTCTTTCACCACAGCTGTAACGGTATAAGGTGGTAGAGAAGACCTCATTTTCGTTTGCACCTGTTGCCCGATAGCTTTTTCCACATCACCGAACAAACGTACGGCGACAGTCTCCGTAAGGATAATGTTGTTCAGGACTTGTAACGGCTGTTTTGCGTCGCCGCTAACAAATTCCTGTGGAAAAATACCGAAAAAAGTGCTGTCGGTATAAAGCGTACGCAGTCGGATGTGTGGCATTCCTTCAACACTGCAATTTTCCTGCTCAGTTATACAAACGGTAGAGGCTTCCACTGCCGGAAACTTCTCGTGTAATTTCTTTTCCAAAATTCTCGAAACCCCTTCATTCACCTTACCCGATTGTTTCTCCTCAGCATAAATACGGTAAATATGCTCAGCATCGGGATAGAAACTGTCGTAAGAAGTTTCATAGCGCATCCAGTAAACTGCGGGGACAAAACAGGCAAGTCCGAAAGCCAACCCGAAAATACCGGTAAGCGACTGCGTTTTGTATTTCCACATATTACGAAAAGCTATTTTGAAATAATGGATTAACATAATAATTATAATTTTTTCAATTGTTTAAGTTTTATTTCTTGTACTTTGCCAGCATGAGCACAGGATTGGATTCTTCGTTTAATGTTGAGGCAATTTCTTTCAATTTGCCCTTAAGTTCTCCATTCTCGTTGGCTTCAATAAGGTCGGGAGCCTCTAGTCTTTGCACAAATGCAATTTCATCATCATTTATCAATGTTATTTCGTATACCATATTTACCGGCTTCTTCGTTGAAAAGTCGTCATTAAGTACGGTATATTCATAGATGGCTTTCTCTTGCCGGTCGTACATCAAATCCGTCCTGGGAAATCCGGTATCCGTTGTAAAATCATATTCCTTTTTTACAGTTTGCAAAAAGTAGTAACGATCCGTAAATACACCCGGGAAAAGGAATATTTCAGGGATCATGGATTGAATAGAGGGAGTTCTTACAATAAACGGCGTCATACTGAAATCGGGTTCTGATTTATATATGGTATCAGACGACGGATCCACCAGTAGCCAATCACCAAAGTGAGGGACTAATTCTTCATTACGAGCTCCATTAGAAATTGTCATTCCTTTTGCTGCGTCAGTTAAAGTTAAAACTGTCGTCTTCTTATCTTTAAAAGGAATCTGAATTTCCTTAATAATGCGTCCATCTTTTTTGGATACTATAAAGAATCGGTTCTTAGGTTTTAAATCAAAGTCACTTATGTAATCTAAGCAAATTAAATTATCTTTATCAAAATTGTAAACCGGATTAAAGATACCGCCTTCCTTATGCTTGAAGCTTCGTTTAAATTTTCCTAATTGGTCATAGACGAAGATTTTGTTTACATAATGATCATTTACAAATAACTCATTATTATCTTCGTCCAAAATAACCTTTAAAAGAAACGTATACTCCTCGCTACCTGGTCCTTGGCGATTGATTTTTCTCAGGCCTTTTCCTTTTTTATCAAAAAAGTATATGTTACCATCAGAAGAACGATTTCTATTTCGAACAATTATAACATCCTTACTGATGTCTTGCACATGAGCCATCGTAACAAAGTCATCTGTTGATTCCAACGGGATGTATTCCACATCCATAAAGTCCTGAAGAATCAGTTCCTTCTTAGGATAAGTAGCAGTTACATCAACTGTAATAAAACCATCACTTTTGGGTTTGGATTGATTACATCCGATAAATCCTGCCACTATAAACAGGATGGTTGCTAAAATTGTAATAGATCTTTTCATGCGTAAATTACAGTTGTGCTTCCCAGTAAAGAGAGCTTGTTAAACCTTTAATAAATTGCACTTTATTTTTTATACTTTATCAGCATGATTACAGGATTGGAATCTTCATGTAGTTTTGCGGCAATTTCTTTTAATCTGCCTTTTAAGTTCCCATTTTCATAATCCTCAATAAGCTGGTGGACTTCTAAACTTTGCCAAGATGCAATTTCCTCATTTACAGGTATTGACTTCATATTTACAGCTGTTTTGTCAGAATAATCATTATTAAATACAGCATATTCGTAAATAGCCTTTTCCTGCTTGTCGTACATCAAATCAGTTGCCGGAAATCCTTCACTCGTTTTAAAGTCAAATTCTTTTTTTACCGCTTCCATGAAATAATAACGATCGGTGAGAACACTCAGAAAAAGAAATACTTCTGGATTTATGGATTGGACAGGAGGAGTTCTTACTATAAGCGGCTTCATCGTGTGATCAGGAAAATATCGGTACACCGTATCGGACGATTGTTCTACAAGAACCCAATTCTCATAATTTGGTATTATTGGATTATAAGTGCGAGGAGAGACACCATAAGTCATATTGTTGGACTCATCTTTTACATTCAGATCCAGTGATATCTTTTCTTTAAATGGGATTACGATCTCTTTTGTAATACTTCCATCTTTCTTAGATATAATCATAAACGGGTGCTTATCCGTTACCCAATAATTATTACAAATCAGGTTTTCATGGTCAAAATTATACATATGAGAAAAGTAGATATCATCATTCTGCTTAAGACTTCGTTTAAAATTTCCATCCAAATCATACACCAATATTTTTTTTATAAAATGATCATTGACAAATATTTCACCGTTATCTTCATCTAGGACAATACTTTGAATATGCGTATATTCCTCACTACCTTGACCTTTTCGGTTCATGCTTTTTATACCTTTGCCTGTTTTTCTGTCAAAAATAAAAATATCCCCATCGGCATTATAGTAACTCATAATGACTATATCTTTACCAATAGCTTGAAGAAAACCCTGACAAAGAAATTCGTCCGTAGTTTCCAACGGGATGTATTCCACATCCATAAAATCCTGAAGAATCAGTTCCTTCTTAGGATAAGTAGCAGTTACGTCAACCGTAATAAAACCATCACTTTTTGGTTTGGATTGATTACATCCGATAAACCCTGCCACTATAAACAGGATGGTTGCTAAAATTGTAATAGATCTTTTCATACATTAGTTATAATTATAAATCCTGGTTCATATGAAACCTTCCTTAAGTTGATCAGTTGACCAATTTATAAATAATAAAAATCGGATTTGCATCCATATCCCCCTTTTGAAGGTCTTGAGGAATTGCAATTTTTGTTTGTTCTTTGAACATATCTAGTTCGTAAGGTGTAACAACTTGAACCAGATTATTGCCTAAAATACGACCCCATATCGGAAACTGTTTGTAACCTTTACTCCCAACCATACCCAACTGTATATTGACGTCGGCCAAGTTAGAAACTTTTGTATCGGGTATATCGCACTGCTCAACCACAGTCTCGCCACTTTGTTTTTCCACCGAAGCCACATAATACTCCTCGTTCAGCATCATGCGTAAATAGTAACGACGAGGAGTCTCGAAGATATCGGTTACGAAGATATCACCGTTGGCAGGATATTTTTTAATGTCACGAATATTGAGTCCACGAATTATCTCTTCGTTTGAATTGCCTAAGCTGGCCACCAAAGCCGGTTGAATTGTGTCGGCCGATAAGCGAAAAATAGTATCGTTGCTTGCCGTTTTAAACAAAACCGACTGCTTGCTGCCATCCGAAGGTGAACTCATTATCCCAAACGTAAAGCCCGAATCCTCGTGAGGCACAAACTGTGAATAGAAATCGTTCTTGGTCATTATTGCTTCGCCATCTTCCCGAAATACACCAATTCCAAAGCTACCTTCCAGGAAAGGTATAAGGGGAATAGAGACGGCACCAATGCGACCACTACCGAGATAATGGGCATAGATGACGGGATAATTTATAGGAAGGTCTTCCACAAACTCACCTTCCAAGGTATATACACCAATCTTATCACCAATAACATAGAAACGATTGTCTGCTTCATTGGCTTGTATAAAACCTATCATACCACGAAAATCGTTGGGACCTTGCCCTTGTTGTAAAAAAGTACGCAAGAAATGTCCTTTTCGGTCGAACAAGACGATGCGGGGCTGCTTGTCCACCAATACATAAATATATTTACTTGTGATGGCAAAATCAACTACACCATCTATCAATGAAGCATTATTATTGGTAACTTCTAAAGGAATATATTCAGCAGACTCTATCTCATCAGCAATTGACAAGGTAGTTGGCGAATTAAATGCCTCTCGAACAGACGCAGTTAATACTTCTGATTTTTGGGGTTGATTACATCCCATAAATCCTGCCACTATAAACAGGATGGTTGCTAAAATTGTAATAGATCTTTTCATGCGTAAATTACAGTTGTGCTTCCCAGTAAAGAGAGCTTGTTAAACTTTTAATAAATTGCACTTTATTTCTTATGCTTGATCAGCATGATTACCGGATTATCTTCCGGATCCAGTTTTGCGGCTATTTCTTTTAATCTGCCTTTCAATCGTCCACACTTGTAATCCTGAACAAGTTTCCAAGCTTCCAAATATTGACAAGAAGGAATTTCTCCACTTAAAGGTCTTGATTTCAGGAAGGCTTCTTCATCATTATTATAATCATCGTTATACACTTTATATCTGTATAAGGCATCTTCCTGCTTGTCATATACAATATCGGTAGCAGAAAATTCTATTGTTTTTTCAATTGCTTGCATAAAACAGTAACGATCGGTAAGCAAACTCGGCAAAAGAAATATTTCAGGATTCATAGTTTGGACAGATGGAGCCCTTACAATAAAAGGCTTCATCGTATGATCAGGAGAATAACGATATACTGTATCGGCTGAATATTCTGTCAGTATATAATCATTAAAGCAAGGCGTTATCTGATGTGAGGTTTGAGGAGTGTAAACATAATACTGACCACTTACTTTGTCATCTTCGTATCTAATTCGAATTGTCTTCTTTTCTTTAAATGGGATTACAATCTCTTTGGTAATGCTGCCATCATGTTTTGAAATAATCATAAATGATTGTCCGGTATTACCTTGAAAAGTATCATGACAAATTAAATTATCTTTGTCAAAATTGTACATTTCAAAAAGCAAAAAATACTCTTTAATTGAAAGACGTCGCTTAAAGTTTCCATCAAGATCGTACACGAGTATTTTTTTTGCAAAATCATTGTTAACAAATATTTCATCATTCTCTTCATCCAATACAATTCTTGAAAAACTAGTATATTCTTCATCACCCTGCCCTTTCCGGTTTATCTTTTTTAACGCTTTTCCTTTTCGATCGAAGATAAAGATATTACCGTCAGAATTAAAGTTTGTCGCCACTATGATATTCTTTCCTACAGCCCAAATACTACCCTGGCAAAGAAATTCGTCCGTAGTTTCCAACGGGATGTATTCCACATCCATAAAGTCTTGAAGAATCAATTCCTTTTTGGGATATTGCGCTGTCACATTAACTGTGATTAGGTCTTCACGTTGAATACCAGATTGGCTGCACCCTGCTACGATAATTAGGATTATTACCCAAATAAAATTTAGTCTTTTCATCTGCCACTAATTTGTGCTATTCTTAACTCTGACACCAACCTTTTGCAACATTCACTCTAATATATCGATTACGCCAAAACTACCTACTATATTTGGTTTAATAACCATAAGTAGCTTTTGGTAGTAGAACATTATTTAGATCCTCAGTACATGATAAAATAAAGAGTTTGCATAAAAAATTTAATCAAACTCTTTTTTACAAGAAAAACATGGGCTTACTCTTTCTTCGTTTTATTTTGTTCCACTTTGAATCATTTTTAATAATTTCGATCGCTTTTTCTATAAGCTCATCTCTTCCTTCTCGAATTCCTTTTATGGTGGGTTTTACTTTGATATCAGGTACAATACCTATGCGTTGAGTTTCTCCTCCATCTGGATAATAAACACCAATACCTGAAAACATTGTATGTAATCCACCCGGAAGATTAATGTAAGATACATTACCGTCAGCTCCTGCAGTTTGGCTGCCAAGAATGACCGTATTATCTCCAGCCCTAAATGCCATCGCTGTATATTCGGCTTGACTTATTGTTTTTTCATTAACAATGACGACTAATATCCCTTGGTAAGGTTCTTTTGATTTAGGTATTTTATTTTCCGTAGGAATAAAATTAAATTCTCCCGGATTATTTATCTGTCCAAACGTGAATTTCGCAAAAGATACATCTTTAGAAACAAAATAAGTTCCCAATAAAAAAGGCACAAAAGTGGAAGGATAATTCCGAAGATCAATGATAATTCCCTTCGAATGCTTAAAAGATTTTTTAATGCGCTCTATTTCATGTAATCTTATGGTTTTAAGCGTAATATATCCTATAAAACTAGAGCCATTCTCAATCAATATGCTATCATATGATGTTTTTTTACCAGCAGAAAAATCGAGTTTATCTTTCATATCTAAACTATTTCTATTGTATAGAGTTAATTCTTTTTGCTTTTTTATTCCGGAAGAATTGTAGTCAATATGAATTGTATTAGAATTAGAACGAACCAAATCGTTTGCAAGGTTCATTTTTCTTACTTCTTCATTCGATGCCGGATAATATGACTTGATGCTGTCGATAATGTATTCTATTTTCTTGCCGTTTACATGCGTTATGAAGTCGCCCACTTCCAAACCTGCCGGACCTTTTAGTTCAGAATCGTAGTAGTATGTAACTACTAATTTATTTTCAATAAACTGAACCCGAAAAGGAGCTTGCATATCTCCTCTTAATGAGTCTATTTTCATTGCTCCTTGTAAATGTGCAGCGTGTGTGTCATTTATTTCGCTTATAAGTTGAAGTACTGACAACTGATATTCTAATCCATTTTTTGAAAAAATAAATGAAGGAATATATTTTTTTAATACTTCATCCCAATTTTTCTCTGTCAAATATTTATATGGAAAAAAATATTGGATTATGTTCCAATATCGAAATAATGCCAATAAACGGCAACTTGTATTAGGAAAAGAAGATGGATAAGATTTTTCATTTATAAATTCGGGATTTCCAATATTGGGTGCCATCCTTATATAATGACTTCCTTGACCTTGGTATCTGTTTCGATAGATTTCCTTTATTTTCTCTTTCAGAGCAGTGTTCATATGGGCTTTTTCTATCCATAAAAAGTCAGGTTTCAGATAAGCTTGGGCAGAAGTCTCTCTGCAGGTTGCGCAGGGTGGGATTTCTCCATATTTTTCAATCCATTTAAGCAGTGTTTCATCTCTCTGCCCGTTTTCTTTTACTTTAAGGTATTCGGGCAAAAACCGGAACAATTCATTATCCCAATCATATTTTCCATTTGCAACTTCCGGGTGATGATACTTTAAGAACCCCCATATCTTTCCCAATAATTCTAAGTTATTTATCAAAAAAGTATCTTCTTTTGAATCCAGTTCCATTGACAAGGGAATGACAACTTCCTGAATTTCAGGTGTTTCATTTTCAACAATATTCGTATCTGATTTATGCACTAAATCCGTTTTTTTTGTTTGATGACACCCCGTCGTAATAAAGAATGCAAGCAAGATAAAATGAGTTGTTCGCATAACTGAATATATTGATTACGCCAAAGCTAACTACTATATTTTGGTTTAATAATCATAAAGTTGTTCACATTTTGTTCACAAATTCCGTTTAATGGGAAACCATCCTTAAGTTGAATACTTATTTTCTCCTATCTAAAAGATTGGAGAAAAATAATTATCATAATTGGCTATCAATCCATACAGAAAATAATCTCAATTGATGCTGAAAGTCATGAAACATCTCTTTGCCTTGAATTAAATGCATTTCCAATTGTTTTTCCGAAGCCTTAACAGACAAGAATGGTAATTTGCGAACAAGAAGTGAACAACTTTCTAATTATTAACGAAATATTATATTAACTTTTAAAGCAATCAATGTATCTGATAATGAAATACATACAATTAAAGAACAAACCAGATTCAATATCTATAATTTATAGATAGGAATTATCTAAATAGCTTAATAATCAAAAGCATAATAAAAAAACTTAACATCATACTTTAATAAACATGCTACTAATAAATAATCCTTTTTAAATCTATATTTATCGTTGTTTTACATGGCAAAGATTAGGACTATCAATAACTATTTCATAATCGGAAGGTGATGGACACAGCCATTGATAAATACAGTTACTACATGGTCCCTGATTACGTATTCGAAACCAGGAAATACCTTCATCCATTTCTTGGTGTACAATTTCATGGATGCTATTTGCAGATATATTTCCTAATACCGGATGATTAAGATTGGCATAAACATTCCCATTAGGCATTATGTGAATTTTACCAAAGTCGTAAGTATTCATTGATTGACGGGCGAACAAATCTTTGATGGAAATGGGTGTGGATAAAATGTCTTCCTCATTAAGGAAAACGTTTTCTTCAAAAAATCGAATATTATCCCCTGTGAAAAAAGGCTTTATCTGAAAATCGTCAATTCTGAACTTTTCAACGAGTTGTTCCGCTTGTACACAATCTTCCTTTGAAGACACATATAAAACATATTTTAACTGCATCTTTTTATTGAGTAATATTTGCCTTGAAATATTCCATTGATGTATGTCAATTGGAAAATAAACCGATATCCTGTATGAAAAAGAAATTTCAAAAACAGGATGTAAAGATATAACATCCTTATACGAACACAGAATATATTTTGATGAAGAATATCCATCTAAAAAAGAAAGCAATTCATTATAATTTGGGACATTCCCAATATTTCCGATAATGTTGAATCTTGATATTCTCAAGATAGATTGCAAAAAAGGAATCAGTTTTTTTAAGTTTGTCGCGTTATCTACATGTACACTGATCTCAAATAGATTGTCTAATACGTCCTTATATAATGACGAATTAAGATTTTTGTATATTTCATGTTTGTCAAAATAATTGAAATAAGGCAACAATTGAATAGGTTTACCTTTTGACAAAGTTACATCAATAATATCACCCATGAATTTTTCTCGAAGTTTTTTAATAAATACATGGATGTCTTTTTGTTCATATCGCTCATTTTTTAATAAAACAACACCACAATTTTCTTTTTGAAGCGTTTCTCGCAACAATTGATTGACTTCCTCTTTATCTGATTCCAAACTAGCTCCATCAAGGGTATTATACAATAAAACGCGCTTTTTAGTTATACTAATAAATACGTATGGTTCAATTATGAACCAATAATCGGTAGTAGATTTTTTGGATTTCATTCGATTATTAATTTTCTAATATGTGGAAAAAATCTTTCGGGTATTTTTCGAGGAAAGAAAAAATACGATTCAATTTATTTTTAAAAGCCATTTGATCATAAAATCTGTCACAAACAAACTTTTCTGTATCCAATTTTTCTAGATTTTTTATTCTAAACATGCATAAGCCACAATATTTGTAAGCATAACAGTATTGACAAACTTTTTTTAAATGATTATAATAACAGTTGTATTGTCTCGTAATTTCATGAACATCAATTAACACATTTTCAGTCACTTTTCCTAGCGAATATTTATGGTTAATTCTTTCGCATGGCAACAGTCTATTATGAGTAGTTAAAAACATTTTTAACGAAAAAGGCAAACATGTATCCGTTGGAAAATATTTTTCTTCAGAACAAAATAAGGAAGTAATATTTGAGATATAATAGTTTATTGAAAGCTGTTTCAAAAATCCATCTAACTCATCATACATCAATGATCGGTAGTGTGTAGCAGGAATCATGCTGGATTCTTCTTTTTGGTATTCAGCTTCGCTTTCTCTCATGCTATGATACATTTTTTCAAAAAATTCTTTTTTCTTTGGTTTTATATTCGATGAGAGTAATTCAGAAATTACAGAAATTTTATTATACCGAGTATAAATAAATTCATAGATTTCTTTTACGGAATTCCTATTATGTAAGACAGCATTAAAGCTTATATAATTAGCAAAATATACTGGATAATCCTTTTGGATCATGTCAATGTTTTCAATTACTTTTCGAAATGAGTTTTTATTATTTTTACTGAAGACTCGGTAACTATGGTTTTCTTCGTTTCCGTCTAAACTAATCAATATTTCGAATTTATTCGCTACCAAAAAGTTAATGTGTTTATGTATTAATGTTGCATTTGTAGTCATGGAATACTCAATATCCATTTTTTTTTCAGCGTTTAATTGATTTACTACTTCTATAATTTGTTTTATGAAATTAATATTCAGCAGTGGTTCTCCTCCATAAAAGCCTATCATTAGCTTGTTTTTATTGCTTTTAAGTTTAAGATCAAAAATGTACCTTAGAAACTTTATCGCATAACGGATATTTATATTGTTGTGATTTCTTTCATCATATACATCATAAAATTCGCCATACCCACAATAAGTGCAGCTTAGATTGCAAGAGTCTGTCACTTCAAATACAATCTGTTTGGTTTGAATAATATTCTCTTTAATCATTGATTCATTAACTGGCTCGAAATTAGCAATTTTAGCCTCTGTAAAGAAACTATGATCCTTTAAATACTCATATTTTTTCAAATAGTACGGATTAACATCCGTTGAGTTTTCGTATGCCTTTCTAATTTCTGGGTGTACCAACATTGATAGCCTTCGTTGGTCGTCATAAATATATAAATTGTTATTTTCTGTCGTATGAAGAAGAGTCTGTATCATAGTTTATTAATTAATTTCATATCGTCAACCGATAACAATGTTGTCGGTTGACGATAATTGCTTTATATGTCAATAAGAAGTTCATTTGCGAATACATATGATAATGTATTATTCACAGAAAACTCTCATTCACGCCACCAATAAATAGAGTATTTCGGATCCTACGCCTTCCAATAAGAACGAGGATAGTCCGTTCCACCACAGGAACAACCAGGAGCTCCAGAACTACCACCTTTTAGAAGACACATTGCACGTTCATCTAAATCAGTTTTGCTAAATTGATTCAATTTAAGTTTACCCAATTTTTTAATTTCCTTTTTCGATTTCATTTTTTTTCGTATTAAATTAGACAATAATTATATATTGCTGTAAAGATTGGCATTTATTTGAATTAATTATTAGCCCAATTAGGCCTATCTTTATGTAATTATTATTATAACATATTTCAATATTACAACTCTTAAATATTGACTAATTATATCATTCATTTTTCACCACCTCAGCAGGGTTACTACTGGCAGCTTTTAATACTTGCATAAACACGGTGAGCAAAATCACAATGACTACACCAACAATCACTCCACACAATAACCACCATGAGATGTTTATGCGGTAGGCATATCCTTGCAGCCAGCTGCTCATAACAAGATAAGCCAGTGGAAGCGCCACAACACCGGCAGTGATAACCTGCAAGGTATATTCGCGGAAAAACATGCGGATAATGTTGCCGACTTCCGCGCCTACTACTTTGCGGATGGCTATTTCTTTACGTCGCCGGCGCGTTGCGGCTACTGCGGCGGCATAAATACCAAACAGTGAAATCAACATGCAAACCGTTGCCAATACGGAAAACATTTTTAAACCAACCTGTTCCGACCAATTGAGATGATCGTATAACTCGTCTACCTTAGTCAGACGAGCATCTGCCAAAGTAGCATCAATATCTGGAAGAATAGCAGTGATTCGCTGCATTGCCTCCAGCTCCTGGCCAGGTGCGACGCGGATATACAAGATGTTTGAAGACTGAGAAGATGGCAGGAAAATGGTAGGCTGGATACGATTGCGAAGCGACAAGGTATGGAAATCATTTACAACTCCCGCCACTTTGTATTCCACTATAATAGAGGTATCATCGAAGGAGGGAATACGGATTATAGAGCCTTCGGGGTCGCTAAGTCCCATCACTTGGGCGGCCTCCTCATTGAGAACGATTTTTTGCGTTTCACCGTTATACCACCATTCTCCCGTAAGCATTTTTAATCTGAATGTTTCGGCAAACTGGTTGTCGGTATAAATCACATTGAATGCCGGCTTTTCGAAAGATGATTTTCCCGGCCATTCTACTTCGGTGATCATAGTATAAATATCAGCTTTGTGTCGAGGCTCGAAATTGGCTTGGGTGATGCTCTCGACTTGAGGGATAGCTGCAAGTTCATGCTCCAGCGCTCCCTGGACTTTCCCCGAATAATCTAGAAACCCGGACAATTGAATCATTCCACGGCTGTCGAATCCCAAATCTTTGCGATTGACAAAACGCATTTGCATCATTACTACCAATGCCGCGACTATGAATATTATACTGACGGCTAATTGCATGATTACAGCCACACGACGCAATGCAGGCTTCCCGGTTATTTTTCTTTCCGACTCAGGAAACGTGGACAAATGACTCAACCGCCAGAAAAAAATAGAACCTATCAAAAGTATCAACACCATCACCCCTATTCCGCAAACAAAAAATAATTGAATCAGTTGTGGTATTTCTATCGTAATATTAAGCATTCCGGAAAATACGGGACGGGCGATGTAGACAAAAGAACAAGCCAGGAACAATGCCAGAAGAATAGCACAAAGCAATTCAAACATCATCTGTATAACGAGTTGACCGACTGAAGCCCCATGTACCGTGCGCAGACGCAACTCACGGATACGTTGACGAAAAAGGTCGAGGTATAGGTTCAGGAAGTTGAATATCGCACTGAACAACAACAGCATCCCAGATGCAACAAACAGTCCTATAAAATTCAACGTAAATGGTATATCAGTGTTTAGTTGGTGGCGGACGTCGCTTATCGGCAGCATCCGTAGCTCAATATTGGAATTTACACCCAATTGTGTAGTAAAATCACGCATTTGTTCTGCAAGTTTATTAACATCAGTGTCGGGATGCAACTTTACATACAGATTCATGAAAAACATTGTCCACTGAGCCTCCTCAGGCAACTCAGTGAAATATTTAAGCATATTGTGATAAATAATAACGTCAAACTGCAAGTTAGTGTTTGGCGACGGGTCTTTCACCACAGCTGTAACGGTATAAGGTGGTAGTGAAGATCTCATTTTCGTTTGCACCTGTTGCCCAATAGCTTTTTCCACATCTCCGAACAAACGTACGGCGACAGTTTCCGTAAGGATAATGTTATTCAAGACTTGCAACGACTGTCTGGCGTCGCCGCTGACAAATTCCTGTGGAAAAATACCAAAAAAAGTGCTGTCGGTATAAAGCGTACGCAGTCGGATGTGTGGAATTCCCTCAACACTGCAATTTTCTTGCTCGGTTATACAAACGGTAGAGGCTTCAATTGCCGGAAACTTTTCGTGCAATTTCTTTTCAAAAATTCTCGAAACACCTTCGTTCACCTTACCCGATTGTTTCTCCACAGCATAAATACGGTAAATATGGTCCGCATCGGGATAGAAACTGTCGTAAGAAGTTTCATAGCGCATCCAGTAAACTGCGGGAACGAAACAGGCAAGTCCGAAAGCCAACCCGAAAATACCAGTAAGCGACTGCGTTTTGTATTTCCACATATTGCGGAAAGCAATTTTGAAATAATGGATTAACATATTAATTATAAATTATAATTTTTCAATTGTTTACAGTTTCAGCTCGGTTACTAGTCGTCCGTCTAACATGTTGATAATGCGGTTTGAATATTTAGCATCATGCTGACTGTGAGTTACCATTACGATAGTTGTTCCCTCTTTGTTAAGCTCGGTCAGCAACCCCATTACTTCCTTTCCATTTTGGGAATCTAAGTTACCTGTAGGTTCGTCTGCCAATATTAGTTTAGGATTTGCAACGACTGCACGGGCGATAGCTACGCGTTGCTGCTGTCCACCTGATAATTGTTGTGGGAAATGTTTATTGCGATGTGAAATCTGCATCCGGTCCATTGCTGTCTGTACCTTTTTTCTGCGTTCAGTAGATGAAACGCCCATATAGAGTAGTGGCAATTCGATATTTTCGAACACGTTCAACTCCTCAATCAAGTTGAAACTCTGAAATATGAAGCCAACAACTCCTTTACGCAATCGAGTGCGCTGCCATTCTGGGTATTTGCTTACATCCGCTCCATTGAGGCAATACATACCTTTTGTGGGATTGTCCAGCAAACCAAGGATATTGAGCAAGGTTGATTTGCCACAACCCGATGGTCCCATTATTGCAACAAATTCACTCTCTTCTATTCCTAAACTGACATTATTTAATGCCCATGTTTCAACTTCTTCGGTTCGGAAAATTTTTTGCAGATTTTCTACTTTAATCATAATTTGTTTTTTTAGTTATTATTATATTTTCTTTATTATTAAATCTAGAGCAGCATAATCCGAGAAACTTCTCTTCTACTTGTTGAACACTTGTACCCTCATCTTAAAGTACACTTAACTTAGAAAATCTTAGTCTTATCCGATTTCGTCTGGTATTTTATATACAAAAATTGGATATATCTCAAGAACTTTTACTAAATTGAGAAAAATAGAATATCAAAATACTGGATAAAGACAAAACTATGTTCTGCTGGAGTAATCTATTTTTCTTGTGGATATTCATTCATGGATTTCATATCTCTATAAATTATCTTGCAACCTTTTTTATTAATTCTTCTTTTCCATAATTGACGATCACATTAAAATCATGGTTTGCTTTATCAAGGTGTATTTCCGACCGAAATGATCCGTTTAGATCTCTTGGATGTGATAAATGAAATATACAATCTTTGTTTCTGTATATATTATATTCAAATTCTAACCATCGATAGTGCCTCTCACCATCTTCAAGCCCCCAACCGTAAAACTCCTCGTTGTCCTTGCCTGCATACAAATATTTTTCTGTTTTCGCTAAGATCGCTCCACCAACTGCACCGATCACCCCATCGACCGAATAAAGGGAATTCATTTTGTCTTTATGCTTTTTCAGAAATCCGATATCTCTGTGCGTCCAATAATGATTTCTTAAAATGTAAGATGTGTCAAGAAAATCGCCATTATATGGATAAGCAATATCTACATTTCCATTTCGAAGCTGTTTCACAGAATCCTCTATCTGTTCTTTCTCAAGAATCACATCTGCATCCCAGATAGCGATAAAATTAGTCTTTACCTCATTCGCCATTTTATTTAGATATTTTGTTTTATGAAAAACAGGATCTTTATCTTCAACAAAATAATAAGTGATATCTTTTGTCATAGATTGGATCATCCGGTTATTGTAAACTGTAGCTTCAAGAACAACTATATTCGTATCAAAGTCTTTTTGAATACAGTCAACAGTTAGAATTAGGTTCTCGAGTCTTACAATTGAATCCATACGTATAGGGATAATAAACGTTGTATCTTTTAAGTTTGTTTTCATGTATTATGTTTTTGGATATGTGACAAAACCAATTCTACTCCCAGAAATCCATTTAACAATCCACTATGAATATTGAAAAAATAATCATGTTTAAATAGCGACGTCCAAGCCTCTGAATTTATGATTTTGTCATAAAATTCCTGAGGATTATAAGTTATTTTGTATTCTGGATAATTACTTTCCAAATAGTAAAGTAACAAATATATCATAGATAAGCCATTACTTACAAATATCTGCTTATTCTTCATCTCTTTTTTTAAAATGTTGGATAAACTAATTTCTTTTCTTAAGAAAATTATATATTTTTCCCATTGTGGATTTTTCATATAAGGAATAAGTGGAAGCATTCCACATAAGAGATACAACCTGTTCGCATGTAAAACAGGTAATCTACAAATGATAGAATACTCAAACTCCTCAAGTATCTTGAGGAGTTTTTCATTATAAAAATTCTGTTTTAATAATTTGCTACATATATAAGAAAACATGGGTAAATGATAATGGTAAACAGAGAAAGAATAATACTCATTAAAAAAATCACTATTTAGCCCTTCATAAAATAAGTTTATAACTTTTATAATCAATTCTTGGAAAATATATAGTTCTTCGTCATTAACCTGATCATCAGACCGTATCGAAAGGTAATATAGTAAATGTAATAGTTCATTTTTTTTATAGAAAGAGCTATCAGAAAGGAATGCTAGGCGCTTAAACACAACATTGTCAATTTCTTCTAATAATTCATTTACATCACCTTCAACAAAATCGTCCCTAATTAATTGCATAATTCCTAACGCAACTCCAGCTAATCCGCTTTCTACTCCAATGGATGAATCCAAAGAAAGTTTACCTAGGGTATTGTCCAGCAAATTTTCAGCTATCTTCTTATACTTTTTTTCCTGTTCAATCCGAGATAAATAGTAAAAATAAAGACAGATACCCATTTGACCCTGAGCCAAACCAATAGGATATGTTTTCTCAATAGATTGTATAAGTTTTTTATTTAATTCTTCTGTGTATTTCATTATCGTATTATTATTTAGGATGAAAAATTCTTAATTATCTATTTTTTTAATGATGAAAAACCTCAATTAGGTAATCGCAAGATATTTTATTCGTCAAACTATATAGTAGGAGTTCTATAATTATTCTTTAACTACTAATCAAAAAATTGATAGCTGTATTTTTTGTTCTTAGAAACTTCTTTTATATATCCGAGGTAATTACTATTAGTATATACCATCAGGTCTATAGTACTAACTTATACTTTCTTTTCCAACCCAATCTCCCCTGTTTCGACTAGATTACTTACCAAAATTCCTTAAGTTATAAGAAAATAATATTTTTTAACAGTAGATTCTTCATAATTAATTCGTTTTATATGTTTTGTATTGCTGAAAATTTTGAGTATTTCGATGTTGGAGTTGACTCCAAGTTCGGTTCTTTTTAGCAATAATCTTATATGTGATACTGAAGATGATCAATTAAATCTTTTATTAAGTGACATCAATTATAACAAATAATAGATTCATAATCGTAAAATCTTATTTCAGAGAGATCAACCGATGATAACAAGCAAATTCAATCGCTTCCTGCATAGAATGTACATTTAACTTTGAAAATAACGGTTTTATTTGGTTTCGTATTGTGTTTTCTCCCTTGCACAAATCGTTAGCTATTTCTTTTGAACTTTTACCCTGCTGGGCTAACATAAGAATTGCCTTTTCGCGTTCCGTAAGCCGATTTTTTGTTTTTGGAGTCCAACGTTTAGAAGTATAATTATACTCCTCATATGTTAATCCATCATTGTTATACATTCGCAAATTTCCGGAATTTTTAATGGTTGAACTTCCAACAGAACATATCAAATAGCGTAATTTATCTTCTTGCAGAATATGTTTCATCCGGTGGTAAACCATTTGCGAAACAGGTCGCTTGGGTAGAAAAGAATAATTTCGTTGCAAACGAAATGTACATGAAAAATAGTCTATTTCGTCCCACTTTTCCCCGTAATTATTAAGATATTTCAAAACAGCACTTAGCATTGTTATCCACAAAGACAAATCTTTGGGATAAACAATTTTTGAATAAAAACCATATCCTTCTCTTTGCGCATCTTCAACGGAAGAACCACAAAGAAAAAGATCATCAGGTTTAATATAGCAAAATCGTTCTTGCTGTATGTCTATTACATAGAAACTTTGTGTGATAGTAGCGGAAAACACTTCAAAACATTGAATAAGGGTTTTAACGTGATTTTCAAATGCAATCGGTTCCATTTGAGGGTATTTCAAATATTGATCTTCTGTAGTTTTCATATATAAAATTAACAAATATAAAATATTTTAGTTTTATTTAACCGAAACTTAATAAACACATTCCATCCTTAACAAATTAACTATTGACATTTAATACTAATCGATCTGAACAAATTGATTACGCCAAAACTAATTACTATATTTGGTTCGATAACCATAAAGTTGTTCACTTTTTGTTCACAAATGACTTTTATTGCTAAATGTTTGATGAAATTTACCTAAATCGACTGAAGAGCTGATGCATCTGTTTATTTTTTTTGAATAATCTTTTTCGGCCCATGGAGATCGCCGATTTAGTTAATCCGACTATTTTTGCCATGGATATTACAGATAACCATGTTTTTAATTGATAACAAACATGAAGCTCTGCCTCTGAAATTTGGTCACAACAGCTTTTAAATCGAACCGAACAGTTATTTTATATATTATTTTGTTACTGTTCCAGCATGAGCCAATCTTCTTTAATCATCTTTTTTACTTTTTACTTAAATCGATTAGTTTCAAATAGATTTCAGATTGAATAAAGCTCATTTTACGCAAACCATCTTCTTTTAAAAGTTTTACAATACGGGCATTTTTCATTTTCAATAATTCTGCCTGGGTTTGGATAAGTTCTCTTTATATGGTATTAAAATGTTGTTTGCTAGACGATAGCTGTTCGCACAAAAGCTATTTTCATTTAATATTAATAGTCATTGGGAAACGAAAAGGAACAAAATCAGATAGGTAAATATATGAGATAATATTTGCGTAATATGTAAAATATTCGCGACAAATTTTGTCATTTTCTGTAAAATATCTTATTAATTGCACTTTTTTTGTAGCAATACATCCGCTATCATAAAATCTTAACCATAATATTCGCTAGGATAAGAATATATTTATTGGAAACAAAAGACAATTATTTCCGGCTCTTTTGATCTTGTATTAATTTACGGACTGGCATCAGGAAGCGTTCAATCAGGCGGAGATCATCGGTTATGATTTCCGCACTTCCTGCCATCTGGCGGGTTAGCGGAAGCTGCCTATCGTAATTGGTGGTCAATCCGGATGGGAAAACAATCTCAAGTACATAAAAGCCTTCCGGTGTCGGGATATTGGAAATACTTTCTACCCGGCCAATCAGGTAACCAAATTCCTGATCAGGAAAGTTGGTAAGCCTCACATTTACCCGCTGGCCAACCTTCACCTTTCCCGAACCCTGTACCGGAAGTAAGGCTTTTCCTTTTGGCTGGTGCTGTTCGGCGGGAACAACTGTAAAGATGGTCTCCCCGGTTAACACATTCTGATTGTTACTCCATACACCCATCAGGTTTACTGTTCCAGATATAGGACTCACCATCAGGTAATCCCGCTCCCACGACTTAATGGCCGTTACCAGTTGTTCCGTTGCATTACGCAATGCCAACATATAGCGATTCTCCAGTTCCGACGACTGCTGCTGTAAGTCGAGCAACGTCTCTTTACCCTGCGTTAACTGCATTTCCGACTGTTTTGCTGAGGCCTTCACAGACAAAGAAGTCTGCCTGCTTTGCAGGTAACTATTCTTAGAAACCTCAAAATCCTCATCAGACAATATTTTCCTTCGGTAAAGAGCCGAATCACGTTGAAACATCGACCGGGCAAGTTCGGCTTGTACCTCAGTCAGTTTTTTTTGTTCCACCACTCCCCCATAATACTGATGTTGCATACTTAGCTGCTTTTGCTGAAAAGCAATCTTTTGAGGATAGTAATTTAACGATTTATAATCCCTGTAATCTTGCAAACTTGTAAGGAAAAGAGAATAAGCACTCTGCGCACTTCCCAATTGGAGCGAACGAACACCAAATACCTGACGGGCCTTTATCAAATCACTTCCTTCGGCTATCCATCTGCCTACCTCCGACGATAACCAAAGTATATCGTCCGTTCGGGCCGGGTTCTGAATAACGGCCAAAGGGATATCCGCCGATACCTGACTATTGTTTTCCACATAAATCTTGTCCAACTTTCCCGATGCACGAGCGATAATACTTACCGGAGGATCTACAGTGGTGATTGTAACCTCCGCTGTAATAACATCCGGATAGCGATAAAAGAAACTTAGACAAAGCAATATAAGCAAAATACCGAACAATACAGCGATACCCCAGCGCAGTATCCACGGCGGAACACGACTCATCACCTCTTGCACCTCTTCACTTCGCAACTCAATCTCCTTATATTTCTTTTCTTCTTCCATTTGCGTTATCCGTGTTATTGTCCAAGTTCAAGCTGATTCTTTACCAGTTGATAATACTTCCCCCTTGTAGCCGTAAGCTCCTGGTGCGTACCCTCCTCAACAATCTTTCCCCCGTCAAGGACTACAATCTTGTCGGCATCCCGGACCGTACTCAGTCTATGAGCCACTACCACCACAGTTTTACCTTTATAAAACTCATTCAAGTTTTCCATTATCTCCTTTTCATTGTTGGCATCCAGCGCATTGGTAGCCTCGTCCAGGAAAATAAACTCCGGATTTTTATAAACGGCGCGGGCAATCAACATCCGTTGCCGCTGGCCCTGACTGATTCCATTCCCTTCCATCCCTATTTTAGTGTTATACCCCAACGGAAGCGAATCAATAAAATCGCGTATGTTAGCCACTGTAACCGCATGGCGTAAACGTTCCGGATCTATCACTTCCTGCCCGGCAGCAATATTTCCGGCGATAGAATCGGAAAATATAAATCCGTCCTGCATAACAGACCCGGTTTTACTACGCCACATATGCGGATTTAAATGCTTTAAGGGGGTTTCACCCAATTTGATAGTTCCCTTATTGGGTTCATAAAACCCAAGTAACAACTTAATCAGCGTTGTCTTTCCACTACCACTCGCCCCCACAATAGCAGTCACCCTGTTTTCCGGTATGGTAAGATTTATATTCTCCAACACATAGTCGCGGTCGGCTCCATCGTAACTGAACGACAAGTTCTCAAGTTTTAGCATGCGATCATCCGGAAGCTCCTTAAGCTTTAAAGATATATTCTGTTCTTCATCTTCCCGTTGATGAATTTCGCCCAGGCGTTCAAGACTGATCTTTGCATCCTGAAACGATCGGGCAAAGGTGATGAACTGCTCAATGGGAGAAGTAAGCTGCCCAACAATATAACTTAAAGACATCATCATACCCAGCGTCATCTGTCCCTCTACCACAGCACGTGCGGCAAGGTAAGAGATCAAGATATTGGTTGTCTGATTAAAAAATACCGACCCCATCTGCTGGTATTGTCCCAAAGCCAGCCCCTTCATGCTGATTTTGAATAATTTCACCTGGATACGCTCCCACTGCCATCGCTTCTGTGTTTCGCAGTTATTAAGTTTTATTTCCTGCATCCCCGTTATTAGTTGAAACAAGTTGCTCTGTTCGCCGGCTGCCTGAGCAAAACGTTTGATATCCAACTCACGCCGATACCGCATAAAAGCAAGAATCCAAGCGACATACAATCCATTACCAAATAAAAATAAAGCCAGAATCGTTAAATCGTAATACCCAAGCACAAAACCGAACACAATAAAATTGACAAACGAGAAAAGCGTATTAATAGAAGAACCTGTAAGAAATGACTCGATTCGTCCGTGATCTCCAATACGCTGCATAATATCCCCGATCATCTTTGTATCAAAAAAGTGCAAGGGAAGCCGCATCAGTTTGGCAAGGAAATCAGAAATCAGTGCAATATTGATCCGGGTATTCATATGAAGCAATATCCAGCTTCGAATAAAATCCACCGATAACTTTCCAACAAAAATGGCCAGCTGCGTAATAAGAATCAGCGTGATGAAAGACAAATTTCCATCCCGGATACCCGTATCAACCAACGACTGGGTAAGAAATGGCAAAATCAATTGTAGGATACTAGCTGTAAGCATCCCCAAAATCAGCTGAACAAACTGGCTCTTATAAGGAGTCAGATAACGAAAGAAAAAACGTAAATCACGCTTAACAGCCTTTTTTTCCTCCTCCAACTCATAAAACTCCGGCCCCGGTTCCAGCAGCAAAGCCGTACCCGTATCCTCCCCATTTACTTTCGTACTTATCCAACACCGCTTAAACTCCTCTTCCGTATACACCACCAGCCCCGATGCCGGATCTGCAATATAAATCTTTCCTTTTTTTATTTTATAGCAAACAACAAAATGATTCTGATTCCAATGAAGAATACAAGGCTTGACAACCTCATCACGAAGCTGCTCATACGTAATACGCACCCCCGAAGTCCGAAACCCAATACTTTCAGCCGCTTCACTAATCCCCAGCATCGACACCCCTTCACGGGTAATAAACGATTTCTCCCGAAGCCCCTGCAAGGAATAACTACGACCATAGTGCTTCGCAATCATACGAAGACAGGTTGGGCCACAGTCCATGGCATCTAATTGTATATAATGAGTGAACTTATACATTATTAAATATTATCTCATTGAGTTATTAAGAAATATTCCAAATCCTCTTTTGTATAAATAACTGGTAATTCTTTACCATTAATAAATATTATCGGTGTATTACTAATCTTTAATTTATTACCCCATTTACGATGCCTTAATAATTCACTATGCGCTTTTTCTGAATCTCCTTTCATTTTAAAACTTGAGTAAAGGTTACTATAATCTTTTTCTAAATTCCACTTATCAAATGCTTGAATAAACAGATTATTATCTAAATAATATAATGAAATTAAAAATAACTCAACTAAATTCTTATCAACATTTTCATGTTTGCTAAGAAATCTTATATTCAAACTAAAACGATCTGGATGTTCATTTAACAATTGCTTCAATTTTGTATATACTTGAAGACATGGAGAGCATGTTACATTGATTGCAATAGTTATATTTATACGAGATTTGATGTCTCCTAATATAATGTCATTTGAAGAAAACTCTATTTCCTTTAAAGGCTGATTATCTAATATTAATCTAAATATTTGATAATTTTTTTTCAATTTAAAGTATTGGATTTCATACTCTTCAGCTTTAATAATTTGTTTTATTTTAGAGTACAAATAGCTCCACGCAAGAATAAGAATAATTATTACAAAAAAAGCAATATATACATCAATATAAGAAGGGAGTTTTAGCTGACCAGTATACAACAGATAAGCAGAAATCAAATTTTCAAGGACTAAAGAAAAAATAACACTTAAGCATAATAAGCACCATTTTTTTATTACGAACATCTGATAACTTAAAGAATAAATTATATATGGTATAGAAAACAAAGATATAAATAGTAATAAATTTATTACATTTAGATATGTGCCTGTAACTAACGCTCCCAACAATAATATAATTCCAAACACAAAATACACTAAGCTTATACTTGACATTTTGAACAGTCCTAAAAATTTAGAAGCACTGGAATTCAAAACAGCATCACAACTAATATTTTTACTTAACGAGCATAAATGTCTTTCAAATTTGCTATTAATATCTAGATCATGTCGTAATAAAAAAAATGTAAAGCACAATCCAATTAGCTTTACAGCTAATAATAAATAGTACAATATTCCGATATCATTTTTTATTACAAAAGGTATAAATAACGCTAGTAGAGCAACAAAAATCAACATAAATTGATTTTGCTTTATTTTCTCTAGAATTTCCTCAAGCTGATTTTTTATTTTAGGTTTAGCAATATATAACAATACTCCATCCCAATCCTTTAACACATCATCAGTTAACTTCTTCTCTTTTTTAGAATTACTTTTGTAGTATTCAATTTTATTATCAGCAATCCGAGTCACAATGATAAACCTTGAAACATTTCCTCCCAAATGTAATAAAACAGGTTTTTCAATCTCTTTCAGATTATTTATATTTGTTTTAACAGCCATGTTTTGAATTCCCATGTCAGTCAACACATCTGTAAGAGATACTAGCGAGGGGTAATATTCATGAGAATATAACTTCACTTTGAGCTCCTTGTTGTCAACAAATATTGCTGATAATTTTAGATACCTACAGCTAATATTATACAGTATATTATCCATAATTATTTCTTTTTCAAATTTGCAATAACAATAATTGGATTGCTGTCTGGGGATAGGTTAGCCGCTAACCTCTTTATTTCCGGAGAAGGATCCTCTAAACTTTCACAATAATCCAGAAAATCCTGGGCATCACAAAAGGAAACCATTTTACCATCTGAGGATATATAGTTAGGCCAAAACACCATGCCACCATCCAAATCATTCTTAAATCCTTGTTTGCCTTTTTCAGGCTGATTCAATAACTTTAGTTCTCCTGTTTTCTTATTAAATACACCGTATACATTGTAATTGGTAAAGTTTACCTTTGTTCCCTCAGAATAGGTTTTAACAAAAGTAAATTGCTCTGGAGCATGATTGCCCATAAAAATATTCAGGAACAAAAAAGCATCCGATTCAAATATACCACGAGGATAAATATAATTATGCTCTTTATTCCTAATCTTAGCTAACAGACACTCAGGAGTAGCTTTGTATTTTCCAAAATCAAAAATATAAGCCGCCCTCATTTTCATATCCGGACCAACGGTAAAAACCGTGTCACTAATTGCCTTATAGGTACGTACATTATCTTTAAAACGATAAGTAGTTGCAACCTCATGAGTTCCTGAAAAGCTGTGTTTATCTTCTTTCTCCCGATGAACGTAATTGGGAAACTCTTTAATAATCTCAGACAATGAACTATCTACGCGAAAGAGCATTCCCTGATAATGAATATTCAAATAAGAAACAATATCTGCATAATATATATTGGCATTCAGTCTTGTAACACCATATGCCCTATAATCTGGCGGATAATTAGGATATTTTATGTGCTGAATCAAATTTCCATCTATATTATACAGAAAATACTTTCGCGGAGAAGCTTCCATAAAAAGCTGGTTTGTTCCGGGAATTAAATCAATATCACGTATAGAAACAAACTCATCTGGTCCCTCTCCCAAGCGACCAACACGGCATCGGTATTTTCCATTTTCATCAAATACCTTGCATGAATAAGAACCATCATTTATTACAATAGCGCCATCTTCGAGTGCTATTTGATCAATTTTTGTGATAAGTACACTGTCATTTGTCTCCAATGGAATGTATTCTATTGATTCTGCATAATCACTTAAGTTGAGAATACTTCCTGTACCTACAACATCTCTAACAGGAATAACTATTTTATCTTGTTTTTCCTTTTTATTGCAGCTACAACATAAAATACAAAAGAAATAGCAGAGAAATAAAAGTGATAGATTGTGTTCTTCGTTTTTCATTTTTTAGTATGTATATTATTATATGCATAAAAATTTCAACACATTAAATTTAAAAAGAGCAACTATAGGATACCTTTGCGTTTTAGTATCCTATAGTCAACGCTCGACAGTTAAATTTCTTAACAGTGTGTAGACGCCTCAGAACAATTACAGCACCAATATTTAGTACCCATAAAATATGCATGATTCGGGCTGGTTGTACAACCCCAATCATATGCTGACTCCCAGTAACAATTTGAGGGACCGCCATAACCTCCTAAAATCCACTTTTGCTCATTCCTATCCAACTTTTGAACATCAGAAGCATCCATTAACTTTACTTTTGATAATTTCATGAAAAATAATTTATTTTAATAAAGCCTACCCGTTTATGGCCGCTCGGCTTTCACCATTTTTACATATTAAGATCCTTAACAATCTCTTAATAAATTGAGGCCAACTCCTGCACATCCTTTTCTCAATCCAAAAAACCAAGTGTTTACATAATCATTTTCTGGAAGAGAAGATATAATCTTTTGAAAAAATTCACTCCAATCAATTAATACAGGCTCCCCTTGCATACATTTAACATATTGCATTGCTATGTTATACCCATCACTACTATCTCTGTTATAAACCAACTCTTCTGCAATTATGTAAACTTTATTTTTAAAATTAGAACTGAAATTATCACTTCTTTTTGTTCTGGAAAAACGACATACAAGAAAATAAAGCACGCCAAGTATTCCTGTTTCGAAAGATAAGTCAGCATTATCCATTGATATATTATTTTCTATTTGTTTATCTATCTCAAATAAAACATCATCTTCATCTCCTTCAACGAATCCTTCAGAAAACAAATAACTAATAGCCATTCCCAATCCACACAATCCATTATTTAAGCTAACAGGAATCTCTTTATATACATGGGTTAAAATGTCGGTCAAGAGTAAATCTGCTAATTTTGTATATTGAATATCTTTAGAGTACTGAGAATAATGATAAAAAAATATAACTAGTCCCATTCTTCCATAAAATAAACCTGAGCTTTGAACGTACGAAATGGTTGATTTAAGATAAGACGCTAAATGATTTAAAAAAAGTTTTTTATCAAATAAATGATAACTCATCCCTAACTGTTGTTGATAACGATATTGTATTTCTCGAGCTAATACTTGTTGTTTATCACTATGTAATGATGAAATTTGCTTATTATGTTGTCGATACGACAACAATACATCTGATACATTCGTTATCTCGCCTAAAAGAGCTAAACGTGTTACTAAATCATAATCGGAAGCGTATTCATATTCTATGTTATAGAATCCCATTTTCTTAACTACATCTCGCCTAAAAATAACAGTCGGATGTAAGACACAGAAAGTTGAAATTAAAATATATTTTATTTCATCAAATTTAGTAGATTGCTCGATAGTCACATCTTGTCCTAATAATCGGTATGCACTGCCAGATAACAAAACATTCGGATTTTCTTCCATAAATTTGAATTGGACTTCAAATCTATTTGGATAAGCGATGTCATCTGCGTCCATAACACATATATATTTTCCTTGCGCAAGATTGCAACCTTTATTCCGTGAGTAGTAATTCCCTTTATTTAACTTATTATTAATTAGCCTGATTCTAGGATCTTCATAAGATTCTAATAATTGCTGTGTTCTATCTGTTGATCCATCATTAATTATTATAAACTCAAAATCTTTAAATGTTTGGGTTAAAATACTATTAACTGAATCTTCCAGATAATTTTCAACATTATAGGCAGGCATAATTACTGAAATTAAAGGAATTTTATTATTTTGTGACATACTAGTTCTAGAAATTTATTTTGAAATATTACCGGTACTGTTCTTAAACACAGCTACTCTTTATTTAATCATATAAACCTGTATTTCAATGATAGTCTGATAATTTATTCATAATTGATATATTACTAATTTTAGGGAAATAAGTGTTAACAATTTATTTTTCAAAACTAAAACATTATTCCCGTAAATAATCAAATAATTGTTCACATTTTGTTCACATTAATCATTTTCGACATAATTAACTATTAAAACCAATGTTAATTTCAAAACATCATGTTTGGATTTATGTTTTCAAACAAAAAGAGGACTTACACTAACTAATTAGCCCTTTCCAATTATATGCACTCTTATCAATTTTTTGTAAAAGAAATAGCCCTCTCCCAGCGTAACCGCCAAACAATCCAAGAGAGTCGACAGTTCTGCCTTCTAATTCAAATTTTAAAAATTTAATTCTTTTTCTATTTTTTATCTTATGGTGAATGAGAAGAGAGGAAAGCTCTAAATATCGAGCAGATGAATCATATTGTGACAACTCATTTAAGAATGACAAAATATCTGACCAAACCGGATTCAAATAGTCCAACTCATATTTCAATAATTCATTTTTAATTTTGTCTTCAATCAAATCAACAACGTAATTAATTGTTGCATTAAAATCATAATACCTACATGATAGATATCTGTCTTGCGATATTTTTCTGTAAATTAAATATTTACCAATACCACATAATCCGTTAGCAATTGATAGATTACTGCAATTAACATTTTTAATCATTTCTATTATTTTTCTATCGAAATCTTCTAGAACTTCGTTACTATTACCTTTAATCAACCTATTTCTGCACATGTAATCAACTCCAGCTCCAATTCCAGATAAACCTCTATCAAAATTCAAAAGAGAATTGGCACTAATAAGTGATTGTATCTCAGTCAATAGTCGAAAACCTTGTTCTTTAAAAATCTTATCTTTAGTATATTTATAAAAATGAAGAAAAAAAATAGCTATACCTGTTTTACCATAATATAATCCAGGTTCAATATAAAAATTAGATTTCAAGATTAAATAATATGCAATATCATTTACTTCCTCCAATAGTAAGCCTTGATTAGTTTTCATCTTACTCATAATTATATTATATAAACAATGCATATGTTTATCAATTTATTAAGACACTCAAATCTTATTAATACAATAGGTGTTTAATAAATTATCTTTAATATCTTTCAATTGATTGTATAATTTCCCATATTTATTGGTAACCGATTTTATATTCCAATGTTTTACGGCATAATTATAGTTATTACATTCTCCATTATTTAAACATGTAATCGCATCATCAAAAGCCTTCTGAACAGTCTTTAAATTTCGTGGAGTGTAAACAAAATTCTTTGTTTTTCTTAATATTTCACCAACATTTCCTATATCTGGTCCAACAACTATTTTATTAAATAGAAAAGCCATTGGTAAATTCCCAGAATTTAAAATATCTATTCGCTGAATGAAAACTATGTCTGCAACATTAAAATAATATGGCAATTCGTCATTTTTCACAAACTTATCATCTAGCAAACAATATGTCTTTTCTTTCTGAGATAATAAAGAAGGATTCCCAAAACGAGGAGCTATTAGCAATTTATTTTTATTTTTAATTTTTGCAATTGATTTTAGTGTCCATTCTTTTTCATCTTCATTTCTAAAATCTCCAAAAGCAAGTATAACCAATTTATCAAGAGGAATTTGAAAATATTCACGTGCTCTTTCTTTTGTTATCCATGGAGATTTATAACATTCATAAATATGATGTGGAATAACTACATGATTTACATTCTGAATTCTATTATTTATAAATTCATTTTTACTCCAAGTTCCCAAGTGCACAATTACATTAGAGTTATTTTCAATAATTCCATATAGCCCATTCTGATTTTTTGAATTATTTCTTGAATGAGGTTTTATATTATGCCTAGTATATACAATCATACTTCCTCTTTCTTTCCAAAATGAAATCAAATCATTAAGCTCATTTAGTTTTTCTTCATCAGGAATCATCCAATTAAATACAGCTTCGGGCCAATGAAAATGTATAATATCATAGTAACCTTCTTTTTTTCTGAATAAATCTAGACTTATACTGACATCAAAATCTTTTATAAGCTCACTCGTCAACAAACTTACAAATGGATTAAATGCTGAATGAAAATTTGGATAAACGACTAAAATTTTTACTTTTGCAGAATTAACATTTCGATATATATCAAACAGAAATGACTTTAAAAGCAATTGATTATAGTATTTGGTTTTTCGATTATGTTCAAGCAATCCGTTTATCCATTCTTTATCTTCCTTAACAATGCTGCTAGGAACTTGAATATCTAGCAATAATTCGCTTTTTAACATAAAAAATATTTGATTTAAATCAATTAAAGTCTTGTGTTTTATATGACAAGAAATAATTTTTATATTTTGTTTATTATAAGACATTTAGATTAATATTTTTTTTTACAGAATTCAACAATATTCATACATTCAAAGACTCTTTTTTAGCACATTAGATAACTAATACTTCAATATAAACAACATCTTAGTTTTCAATAACACAACTGGTAAAAAAAGAGAATAAGCATCATGCACTATTCCCAATTGATGGAGATAAATCCCAAATTACTGGCGGGCCTTTACCAAATCGCTTCCTTCTGCATTCCATTCACTAACACCTGAATAATTGTTAAATAGTAATACCCGAGATCAGTGCAATGTTAATCCGGGTATTCATATGAAGCAATATCCAACTGCGAATAAAATCTACCGATAACTTCCCGACAAAAATGGCCAGCTGCGTAATCAGAATCAGTGTGATGAAAGACAAATTTCCGTCCCGAATACCCGTATCAACCAACGACTGGGTAAGAAATGGTAAAATCAATTGCAGGATACTAGCTGTAACCATCCCCAGAATCAGCTGAACAAACTGGCTCTTATAAGGAGTCAGATAACGAAAGAAAAAACGTAAATCACGCTTAACAGCCTTTTTCTCCTCCTCCAACTCATAAAACTCCGGCCCCGGTTCCAGCAGCAAAGCCGTACCCGTATCCTCAATCGCTCTTGTACTTATCAAGCACCGCTTAAACTCCTCTTCCGTATAAACCACTAGCCCCGAGGCGGATCAGCAATATAAATTTTTCCTTTTTTTATTTTATTGCAAACAATAAAATGATTCTGATTCCAATGAAGGAAACAAGGCTTTACAGCCTCATCACGAAGTTGCTCATATGTTATACGCACCCCCTCCAAAACCCAATATTCTCAGCCGATTCACTAATTCCAAGCATCGACACTACCTCACGAGATATAAACGATTTTTTCCGAAGCCCTTGCAAGTAATAACTACGACCATAATGCTTCGCAATCATGCGAAGACATGTAGGAACGCAGTCCATAAAATCAAGCTGTATATAATAAATAAATTTAAACATCAGTAAAACAATAAACAAGTATTATCGTAAACATTTAAAATCTTCACTAATAAAATTTCAATTAAAAAGGTTAAATCCATGATCCCCAAAAATAATGAATTGCCACAGCTTTTTGGATCTTCTTATTTAATAGCTCTTCATCAATAATCCCATTTAAATAACTTATAACCTCCTTTTGAGTTAAGGGAGAAATAATTTCAGAAGGAATAAGCGATATATTTTCTTTCATATAATATTTTTCATACAAATAAGTTAACATATGTGGTCCTGTTGTTTCTAAAACATATATTAATTTTTCATCAGAAACTGACGATGAATGCTTTACTGTTTCCAATATCAGCTTCATAAATGGATGTTTAGGCTTTATAGCTATAAACGCGTTAGATATTATTATTTTCTTTTGAAATATCTTTGCATGCTCCTCTGGCTCTAATCCAAAATAACAACCTTTATCATTAAGAAGATTATCTAAAGATTCAAGACATTCATAATCAAAATCAATATATACGCCTCCAAATTCATAAAGAATTAAATAACGAATAACATCCCAACGTTGCACATCATATTTATATTCTTCAAGAATAGAAATATAGTCAGGATAATTTTCTTGTATAAAATTATACATTTTGGTTTTATCCCAAAATACATATTCCCAAGAAGGATTAAACTCCTTCCAAGTTTTAGCAAATTCAACAAATACATTTGGGAGAGGTATTTTCTCTTCCCAAATTTGATGAATGATTTTAGGTATTATCATAAGTAAATTTTAGTGATATGAATGAGATTTAACAGTAAAATTCTAGATAGTTTAGTAAATCGTATAATCATCAGGATGAACATATCTCCATCTTCCATAGAATCAACCGTCTCCTTATGTTTTCCTTATAATTTTCCTTTTTCATATGTATCTAGGAGTCCTTAAAAGTAACAAACAAACTTTTCTTTCTACTATTGTCAATATAATAGAAGAAGGACCACTCCAATTTAACTCGTTTAGGCACAAAAAAAACTTGAATCGAAACATTACTCACAAACATGTACTAATCAAAAAGGGAAACAAGTAATAATTAAAACAAATCATACGCATATTTTAATTGAATAAATTGATTACGCCAAAACTAACCACTATGTTTGGCTCAATAAGCATAAAGTTGTTCACTTTTTGTTCACAAATTACGTTTTTCTCTAAATTGTTGATATAAAATCATCAAAATTGGATATGGAGCTGTTGCAACCGATTATTTTTTCAAGTAATCTTTTTCGACACATGGAGACAGCTGATTTAGTCCGTCCTATAATCTTTGCTATGGAAGTTACAGATAATCCGGCTTTAAGAAGATAACAGACACGAAGTTCTGTTTCAGAGATTTGGTCACAACAACTTTTCAACCGCACCGAAAAGTTGTTGTATATATTATTTAGTTCTTGTTCCAATATGATCCAGTCTTCCTGTGTCATATTTTTCCCTTTTTCTTCGTTACTTATATCTTTAAGTTTCAAGAAAATTTCAGATTGAGTAAAGCTCATCTTGTTCAAATCTTCTTCTTTTGATAGTTTTATAATACGGGCATTTTCCATTTCCAATAATTCTGCCCGCGTTTCGATAAGTTCTTTTGTTATAGCATTAAGATCATGTTCATTAGATGACAGCTGTTCACGCAAGATTTGAATTTGTTTGTTATTTTCGGCAACTCGTTCTTCGCTTTTCCGGTATTGGCTATCTTTAAAAGCCAATTGTTTTTCCTTTTTTCTTAACAGTTGTTGTCTTTTATTCCGTTGTAATAACAATAAAAGCATACTGGCAAAGAACATTACAGCTAGAAGAAAAAGCAACTGATAGATTTCTAGCTCTTTTTTTGATTTCTCAGCTTTTAACAAACTATTTTCGTTGGCTGTGTGTTCGTAATTGTAAAGGCTTTGTATTCTCCGGATTGTTTCTGCATCTGAAATCATTTCAATAGAGTCTTTACATTGATAATACAGATTACTGTATAAAATACTTTTGTCCAAATGTTTTTCCTTTTCTTCCAGTTTGGAAAGGAAACGAAGCGAGGCGGCGCGTGTATACATATTATTGCTTTGGGAACTTAGAGTTAAAAAATATCGGGCTGAGTCAATCTTTTCTGACTGCAAGTAGTAATTTCCAAGAATAAGATAGCTCGGTAGCAAATCTCCCCCTAAAGGTTGCTTTTGTATGGCTTTGTTTATATATCCATAAGCTTTGTATGCTTGGCCAAATGCTATACACAGCTCGGACATTTCTGTAAGCGACGCTACTTCGGCCGTATGATTAAAGATATTTGAAGCAGATAAAATCGCTTTGTTGTAATATAACAAAGCACTATCAAGATTATTTTGCAATCGGTAAACGCGAGCTATATCTCTTAAAACAAAAGGTATCTCTGCAGAATTTCCAGCCATTTCCAAAGAACGATAGGCTTCCTTGTGTTTCTGTATGGCTTCGTCGTAAACACCCTGGAACGAGTAAAGGGATCCGATATTAGTATAAATACGTGCTTTTAACTTGTACTGGTCTGGATCAACGCACGATTCAACAGCTTTATAGTAGTATTCCATTGCATGGGATGTATTTTGCAAGTACTGATTTACCCTGCCCATATAATAAAATGCTTTTGTTTTATTTAATTGACCGTCTGTTGCTCCAAAATAATTTGCAGCAACACTTATAAGGGAATCCGAGGTATACGGAACATGATTTTTATCTTCGGCCTCAGTTAATAACAAAGCGTAGGTTGCATACGATTCTTCCGATAATTCTTCGGGATTCTGTATTTGCCGAAGGATATCTAAGGCACTATCCGGCCTGGTTTCCATAATGGATGCGGCCCCCATCAAACTGCTGTTTGATGTTTTGCTATGTTTGCAGGCAGGGAATAAAAATAGGATTAAAAAAAGAATAATCCATTGTGCAGGATAAAATAGTTGATGTAAAATAGGCAATCGGGTGTTTTTCATTACATTAAATTCAAAGGTTGTTTCGAGTTAACTAATATTAGTCGCAGCAAATATATCAATTAATTCATTAATAACACAAGAATAATAACTAAAAAGCATTTTAAGGCGAAAATTTTATTGGCAAAGGGGAAACATAAACAGTATCTGATTTAAATTAATAGTGCAGCTTGAACCCTTTAATGACAATTATTTCCGGCTCTTTTGATCTTGTATTAATTTACGGACTGTCATATGGATATAATACTCCCCGGATGCCAGGTTTTACAAATAATATGCGCACGGAAGAGTACTCCGGAGATAAATAACTATTACTTTTAAATTAGCTCTTTTTACTTAACTGTTTAACATATTTGCCTGTGAGGACTTCTTCGTCTCCCATATGAGGGACAATGGTCACACAGATGGAGGACTATAGTCACACAGCTGCGTGATCATGGTCCCTCAGCTGAGAGACGAAGTATATACTTTTGGTTAACAACTAATCATACCGATGAAACGACCTAATTGTTGGAGCAAAAAGGTAATAAAACAAGTATAAAGTTATGAGTATCTATTATGACATGCGTGAGAAGCCAGTAAGCGTCTCCGCGATACCGTCTTGTAAGATTCAATAAACTGTTATTACAGTTTAGTCCACTTGTCAGGGAGTAAATCCCGGTATATTTGGTCAGGAGCTGTTGGGCTAATGTAGGCCAACCGACTTAATATATCTGTGAAGTATTCGAAGGTATTAATTCCATGGAGCTTGCAGGAGATGGCCAGCGAGTATAGCAAAGCCGTTCTCTTAGCTCCCTGGTGAGAGCCACAAAAAAGAGAGTTCTTTCTGCTTAAAGATATACTTCGCATGCATCGTTCCACAGCATTGTTGTCCAAAGCATAGTCCGGACTAACAATGTAATTACACAGGGAATCATACTCGTTGAGCGTATAATTCGTGGCCTTAGAGAGCGGACTCTGTGGAAGGGTAGATGGGTTGGATTGTATTTCCAACAGTTTGCTTTTTAGTTCGGCTAGTATGGGTGGGGCGTACTTCTGTCTATATTTCAGGATTTTGACGGGCGTCCATTTCTTTTCGATCTTATGCTCCGCCTGATAGAGTCGGTTGATTGTATTAACAATCCCGATGGCTTCTTTATCATTTTCGATATCCAGGAACTCGCGCTTGCAATGCTGGAAGCAGGCCAACCGGATTATATCGGGATAGGCATCTGTCTCAAGTATTTTATAGTTGATCAGCCCGTCTGACTGGATGGCTCCTTTATATTGATTGCCGATATAGTTGGTGAGAACTTCACGGGATCGGGAACCGTTTTCGTAAAAGTACTGGATTAATTTCTTTTTATTGGCCAGCGCAGCCCATATATATCCCTTACGAACCCCTTTGCCATCCTTGTTTTTCTCTTTGGTCAGGATCGTATGGTAACTTTCATCCATGCAAAGATAGTCATCCTCAAGGATGGTTTTGTGAAGAACAACATCCAGTCGGTCCATTAATCCCGCAGATTTTTTAATCAGTCCATGGGCGGTAGCTTTGTTTAATTCAAAGCCATTCTCTGTAAAATACTTGACAATCCGCTCCACAGGCATGGAGTAAACGTATCTCAGTTGAAGCATGCCGGCGATAAAAGAGGCATCATAATTTGAGTTCTGCAGGGGAGATCTGGGGGCTTTACCCGAGTAAACCTTTTCCTGCTGTACACAATTGTATTGTCTGTATATGATTTTCTTAAATGTAGCCTTGCTGTAGGTGTACATGACCGAGTCTACGGACCCGATCACCCTGGCCTTTTCTTTGTCAAAGGCAGGATCATCGGGATATACATGCTCGACAATGGTTTCCAGAGAGAAGTGTTCTTTCCGTTTGGCATTGTTGTTGCCTCGGTTCTTGAGTGAAACAGGGGGATCGGTTTCTGCCGGATCTTCTTTTGCGGCATCGGGCACAAGCTTTTCTGATTTGTTGGAGAGAAGCTTGCTCATTCCCCTGTTTTTCCCGCTAAGCTTCTGCATGTCCCCGTTCTTCTGAAGCAGGTTTTCTTCCAGCGAACGGATTGTATCGGTTAAACTACCAACCTGCACAGAGAGTCTTTCTATTTGTTCAGATTGCCGGATGAGTTGTTCCAAATGAATCTTTTCTCTTTGAGAAAAAAGTTTCAGCTGGTCTTCCAGTAATTCAATCATCCGTTTGCTATTCATGCCCTAAAGGTACGGACAATACTTCGGATATCAAAGAAAAACACAAACAATATATAATATATCTATTTGTATATCAATGTATTAAATCAATACTTAAACCTTCTCCTGTACTTTGCCGAACGAACAGAGACGCCCTCCATTATCAAAACAAAAGTCTTCCATTTCATCTCAAATTCATTGCTTGAAGGGTTAAATCGGGGAACTTCAAAGGTGCCCTGTTCCAGTTTTTTCTGATACAAAACAAATCCTCCATTTTCCCAATGAAGGATCTTAATTAACGACCGGTTCCTGCCAAGGAAGAGAAAAACCTCCCCCGACAAAGGATTACGTTTCATATCTGACTTTACCAACTGGTACAAGGAATAGATACCTTTGCGCATATCCACATAATGCGGACATAGATAATAGTTCATGGATTCTGTAAGTGCAAACATCGGTTTATCAGTTAGAGTAAGTTTGTATAAATTTATTGAGATCTTCCTGGCTTATCTCTTTAATGGATATAACTACGCCATCGGGAAAGGTAATACTGACACCTTTAAGCACAGGGAAAACATTCCCTGCGAAAACCGGTTTCTCCGATGCCTCCTTTGTAAAGGAGAGCGGATAAATCTGCTGTCCTTCACAAGAGGCTTGCTCATGAGCGGAAGCAGAAACAGAAACCTCAGGTAATACAGGACGTGGTTTGAGATCTACTACTTTTATGGAATGCCTGCTCATCCAACATTGAATGCCGTTATAACAGATATGGCGCTCTTTGCAATAATCGCGTAATGTCATAGTGCATGAAATACTGATCTGCTTGTACTCCTCAATGGCCAATGCATAAAGTTCGGATGCTTTGTAAGCGTCTCCACGATACCGTCTTGTAAGATTTAATAATCTGTTATTACAGTTTAGTCCACTTGTCAGGGAGTAAATCTCGGTATATTTGGTCAGGAGCTGTTGGGCTAATGTAGGCCAACCGACTTAATATATCTGTGAAGTATTCGAAGGTATTAATTCTATGGAGCTTGCAGGATATGGCCAGCGAGTATAGCAATGCTGTTCTCTTAGCTCCCTGGTGAGAGCCACAAAAAAGAGAGTTCTTTCTGCTTAAAGATATACTTCGCATACATCGTTCCACAGCATTGTTGTCCAAAGCATAGTCCGGACTAACAATGTAATTGCACAGGGAATCATACTCGTTGAGCGTATAATTCGTGGCCTTAGAGAGCGGACTCTTGGGAAGGGTAGATGGGTTGGATTGTATTTCCAACAGTTTGTTTTTTAGTTCGGCTAGTATGGGTGGGGCATACTTCTGTCTATATTTCAGGATTTTGTCGGGCTTCCATTTCGCTTCGATCTTATGCTCCGCCTGATAGAGCCGGTTGATTATGTTGACAATCCCGATGGCTTCTTTATCGTTTTCGATATCCAGGAACTGACGCTTGCAATGCTGGAAGCATGCCAGCCGGATTACGTCAGGATAGGTATCGGTCTCAAGTATTTTATAGTTGATCAGTCCGTCACACTGGATGGCTCCTTTGTAGTGATTGCCTATATAGTTGGTGAGAACCTCCCGGGATCGGGAGCCGTTTTCATAAAAGTACTGGACTAATTTCTTTGTATTGGCCAGTGCTGCCCATATATACCCTTTGCGTACGCCCTTACCATTCTTATTTTTCTCTTTGGTAAGGATGGTATGGTAGCTTTCATCCATACAAAGATAGTCATCCTCAAGGATAGCTGTATGAAGAGCATCATCCAGACGGTCCATTAATCCGGCGGACTTCTTAATCAGTCCGTGAGCGGTAGCTTTGTTTAATTCAAAGCCGTTCTCTGTAAAATACTTGACAATCCGCTCCACAGGCATGGAGTAAACGTATCTCAGTTGCAGCATGCCGGCGATAAAAGAGGCATCGTAGTTTGAGTTCTGCAGCGGAGGTCTGGGGGCCTTGCCCGAGTAAACCTTTTCCTGCTGTACACAATTGTACTGTCTGTATATAGTTTTTGTAAACCTGGCTTTGCTGTAAGTGTACATAATGGAGTCCACTGATCCTATGACCCTGGCCTTATCTTTATCAAAGGCAGGATCATCGGGATATACATGCTCGACAATGGTTTCCAGAGAGAAGTGTTCTTTCCGTTTGGCATTGTTGTTTCCACGGTCCTTGGGTGAAACAGGGGGAGCTATTTCTGCCGGTTCTTCTTTTGCGGCATCGGGCACACGCTTTTCTGATTTATTGGAGAGAAGCTTGCTCATTCCCCGGTTTTTCCCGCTAAGCTTCTCCATGTCCCCGTTCTTCTGAAGCAGACTTTCTTCCAGCGAACGGACTGTATCGGTTAAGCTACCAACCTGCACAGAGAGTCTTTCTATTTGTGCAGATTGCCGGATGAGTTGTTCCAAATGGATCTTTTCTCTTTCAGAAAAAAGCTTCAGCTGGTCTTCCAGTAATTCAATCATCCGTTTGCTATTCATGCCATAAAGATACGGACAATACTTCGGATGTCAAAGAAAAATACAAACAATATATAATATATATATTTGTATATCAATACATTAAATCAATACTTAAACCTTCTCCTGTACTTTGCCGAACGAACAGAGACGCCCTCCATTATCAAAACAAAAGTCTTCCATTTCATCTCAAATTCATTGCTTGAAGGGTTAAACCGGGGAACTTCAAAGGTGCCCTGTTCCAGTTTTTTCTGATACAAAACAAATCCTCCGTTTTCCCAATGAAGGATCTTAATTAACGACCGGTTCCTGCCAAGGAAGAGAAAAACCTCTCCGGACAAAGGATTACGTTTCATATCTGATTTTACCAACTGGTACAAGGAATAGATACCTTTGCGCATATCCACATAATGCGGACATAGATAATAGTTCATGGATTCTGTAAGTGCAAACATCGGTTTATTAGTTAGAGTAGGTTTGTATAAATTTATTGAGATCTTCCTGGCTTATCTCTTTAATGGATATAATTACGCCATCGGGAAAAGTGATGCTGACGCCTTTAAGCACAGGAAAAACATTACCTGCGAAAACCGGTTTCTCCGATGCCTCCTTTGTAAAGGAGAGCGGATAAATCTGCTGTCCTTCACAAGAAGCTTGCTCATGAGCGGAAGCAGAAACCTCGGGTAATACAGGACGTGGTTTGAGATCTACTACTTTTATGGAATGCCTGCTCATCCAACATTGAATGCCGTTATAACAGACATGGCGCTCTTTGCAATAATCGCGTAATGTCATAGTGCATGAAATACTGATCTGCTTGTACTCCTCAATGGCCAATGCATAAAGTTCGGATGCTTTCATTTGTTCCTTTTTTAGGAAACAAAAGTAAGATTATGCATTTATGCTGTCAAGACGGTATCGCGGAGACGCTTACGATGCTTTCATTTGTTCCTTTTTTAGGAAACAAAAGTAAGATTATGCATTTATGCTGTCAAGACGGTATCGCGGAGACGCTTACAGAAGCCAAGTGGTGACAGATGACAGATGACAGATGCAAGTGATCTGTCACTTTGCATCTATCACCGTCAGACTCCTCATCAACAAAGGGAAGTGGCCCTAAAAATGAGAGATGACAGATGAAAGTGGCACTTTCATATTTGCTGCCTCTTGTTGTACAAAACGAAACCAATCGTCCGGGGTGTTGAATCCCCATTTGCTCCAGCCGGCACCCCAATAATAGGTGAAGCTGCTTCCGGGCTGGTAGTTGGTGTATGCCAGTACATGTCCAAAAGCTCCCCGTTCTTTCTTTTCGTCGGTTCCGAAGTAGACAACTCTGGCGTTGTTTGCTCCGTCCGGAAGAATGGCGGCCACGTAAAGCTGACCGTTTTTATCGTCTTTGGGATCGGCATAGGCAATTAATCCGGCTGCGGCATCCGCCAGGTAGTTGGCTGTTGTATCGTGCAATACGATGCCTGCTGCCACAGTGGTGGCTTCCTGCAGACCTGCATACGAAACGGTAACGCGGTTAAACTGCGACCCGGCATCCAGGGAAAGAATTCGTGTTTCTACAACGGACAAATCTCCCTTGATAGTTATCGGATTGTACGTTAGCTTTACAGTGAAGCGCAGCGGACCGTTATCCAGCACTTCGTAGTTCTTGTAACAATAAGGATAGGCAATTGAATCGTTTACAAGCAGTGCGGCAGTACCGGCTCCCAGTGTAGGTCCGACTTTGTAGAAGTCGCATCCGTTGCCGTTATCGTTGTGGTACGTAATACCTTCCTTCAATTCCTTGCGGTAACGCCCGGCTACAACAAGTCCGGATACGCGTTTTGCCCATACATCGTAACCATACGCTTTTTCGCCGCTGGCCTGTAGTGCCGGACCATAGGTACGAAAAGCAATGCGGTCGTTTTCCCAGGCTATGTCGTCCAACCGTTCGGGGTATTGCTTACCCGTTGCGATGGTATCGTATGCCTGTGGTGTGCCGGCTTTCATTTTGTAATTAACCGATGCACCTGCCTTAACCGATGCCTGAAAAATCAATTTATTGTTGTAGGTAAGCTGATACGGTATCTCCGCTCCCGCCTCATCAATCAGGATAAAGGAGGTTGCGTTCCATGCGGAATCGAAGGGTACTTCCACCATTTCATTTTTCCGGTCGGCAGCCGATGCATTGTGCACGGTAAAGGCGGTAAGCTTCTTATTTGCGCAGCCAAACAAGATGGCTGCGCAGAATAAACATAGTATTACTCTCATAGTAAGTATCAATTCGGTTGTTTGCCGATATAAGCTAAAATACCTCCATCTACATACAATACATGTCCGTTTACAAAGTCGGATGCATCGGATGCAAGGAATACAGCCGGACCAGCCAAATCTTCGGGCGTTCCCCAACGGGCTGCGGGAGTCTTGGCTATTATAAACGAATCGAAGGGATGACGCGAACCATCGGGCTGCAATTCGCGAAGCGGCGCTGTTTGCGGTGTAGCGATATAACCCGGACCAAGGCCATTGCACTGAATATTAAATTCGCCGTACTCGGATGCAATATTGCGGGTAAGCATCTTCAAACCGCCTTTGGCCGCTGCATAGGCCGAAACAGTTTCGCGTCCCAGTTCGCTCATCATGGAACAGATATTGATAATCTTTCCGTGTCCTTTCTTAATCATCGCCGGAATAACTGCTTTGGCTACAATAAACGGACCATTGAGGTCAATATCGATAACCTGACGGAATTCCGCCGCTGTCATTTCGTGCATTGGAATACGTTTGATAATGCCGGCGTTGTTTACCAGAATATCTATCACGCCAACTTCTTTCTCAATCTGCGCAACCATGGCATTTACCTGGTCCTCGTTGGTTACATCGCACACATAACCATGTGCTTTGATACCTTCGGCCTGGTAAGCGGCAAGACCTTTATCTACAAGTTCTTGTTTGATATCGTTAAATACAACTGTTGCTCCTGCCTGTGCATAGGCTGTTGCCAATGCGAAGCCAATACCGTAAGATGCTCCTGTAACAAGTGCAACCTTACCCTCTAATGAAAAATTAACCATTGTGTTGTTACGTTTAAATTATAAATTAATCTTCTTATATTGGGGAACCAGCATCTTCATGATGCACCAGCCTATCAGATAGGATACCGCACAAATGGAAAAGATGATAAAGTATCCTGCCTCTATGCCCTGGAAACCCATAAACGCCATATTGGTATTTGTGGTGTAATCGAACAACTCGCCCGATCCTTTATTAATCAGGAAGGATCCTACCCCTCCGGCCATACCACCGATGCCGGTTACTGTAGCAATAGCCGAACGCGGAAACATATCTCCTACCGTCGAGAAGATGTTGGCCGACCATGCCTGGTGGGCTGCTCCGGCTATACCTATAATGACTACCGGAAACCATACGGCCAGTGTTCCGAATTCTTCATTCATGCCTCCCAAGGGCTGTGCCAGCAATGCCAGCAAAGGGAAAAACGCAAAGATCAACATAGACCGCATGCGACCTGCATAGGGATGCATGCCTTTCTTTTCCACAAAATAAGTTGGAAGCCATCCGCCAATGATAGATAGTAACGTAATAAGATACAGTACGAAAATCTGTGGTGCGCTTTGTGTTGAATCTAATCCGTAAACTGAGCTTAGGTAAGCGGGTGTCCAGAACAGAAAGAACCACCAAACACCATCTGTCATAAATTTACCAATAGCAAAAGCCCATGTTTGTTTGTAACTGAAACATTGCTTGAACGACATCTTTTTTGTTGGCGCATCGGCTGTTCCTACCGGATCGTGATCGTTATCCTGACGGATATATTCCAATTCAGAGGCATTCACTTTAGGGTGTACCTCCGGTTTCTTGTAAATGAAAACCCATACACCCATCCAGATAAAACCAAGGGCTCCGATAAGAAGGAACGCCAGCTCCCAGCCAAAGCTGGCGGCGATGAAAGGAATGGTTACCGGTGCTGCCAAAGCCCCTACGGTTGCCCCGGCATTGAAAATACTTGTGGAGAAAGCACGGTCCTTTTTTGGAAAGAACTCGGCGGTTGCTTTAATGGCTGCAGGGAAGTTACCCGCCTCACCTACTGCCAGAACAAATCGGGCCAAGATGAAAAACGTAACACTCACTGTCGAAATTTTAGCTACCAGATCGGCACCCTCGGCTACTCTAAGCGCTTGCGCACTGTCCAGTCCCACAACCCATTCGGTACCAATACCGCAAAGCGCGTGCAAACAGGCTCCGAAAGACCATACGCCGATCGACCATAAATAGCCTTTTTTTGTATCCATCCAATCAACAAACTTTCCGGCAAAAAGCATGGAAAGGGCATAGATAATAGAGAATGTGGCCGTAATATTGCCATAGTCGGCATTGGTCCAGTGAAATTCGGGAGCGATAAAATCTTTCCAGGTTAACGATAATACCTGACGGTCCATATAGTTTACCGTAGTAGCAAAGAACAGCATGCTGCAGATTACCCAACGGTAGTTTGTCATTTTTTCATTTTGTGTTTTCATGGTATGGTTCTTATTTTAGATCTTCGGTTGAACATCCGTCCATATCGCCATAGTCCAGATTCTCGCCTGCCATACCCCAGATAAATGTATAATTACTGGTGGCACAAGCGGAATGGATAGACCATACGGGCGAAATTACCGCGTCTTCGTTTTTCATCCAGATATGGCGGGTTTCGTTTGTTTCGCCCATAAAATGGCAAACCGCCTGCTCTGCCGGAACTTCAAAATAGAAATAAGCCTCCATACGACGTGGGTGGGTATGTGCCGGCATGGTATTCCATACACTACCCGGTTTAAGTTCCGTCATCCCCATCTGCAGCTGGCAGGTAGGCAAAACCTGTTGTACGATCATCCGGTTTATCACCCGGTGATTGGATCCTTCCAGACTACCAAGCTCCAGAATATTGGCTTCGGCTTTGGTAACCTTTTTGTCGGGGTATGTTGTATGTGCCGGAGCCGAATTGAAATAGAAATGAGCCGGCTTTGCACTGTCTTTGCTGCTGAAGCATACGTTGCGGTCGCCCTTGCCCAAATACAAGGCTTCTTTGTAACCTAATTCGAATGTGTGACCATCTACCTCAACAATACCTTCGCCTCCTACATTGATAATACCAAGTTCGCGACGCCAAAGGAAAAAAGGAGCACGAAGAGGATCGATAGCCGTTAATTCCATCTTTTCGGTTACGGGAACCGCTCCGCCAACAATCAGCCGGTCATACATGGTATATACCATATTAATCTCGTCGGCCTCCATCAGGTTGTTAATCAGGAAATCTTTTCTTAATCGGGTTGTATCGTAGCTTTTCGCATCGTCCGGATGCGCCGCATAACGGACCTCATAATTTAGTTTCATATGTTTTTATTATTAATGTTTGGAATAATTATGGTTTGCTCAAATGTAGATATTAACTCCATACAATGCAAATAATATCAAAATACTATAATAAAATGATGTTTTAAAATATTCCAGCCCCAATATGTACGAATATTATCCTCAAACTTATAACTAAAGAAATTTGTCATATTCGTAAAATTTCGTTTCTTTGTATACAATATATATACTAAGCAATATGGACAAGTTAGTAGAAATTGCACGTTTTCAAATTCAGAGCAAAGCGTATATCCTTCGTGGCTTGCTCGAATCTGAAGGTATAGAATGTTACCTGAAAGACGAATACTCCAATCAAATTTACGGAGGAG
This sequence comes from uncultured Macellibacteroides sp., assembly GCF_963667135.1. NCBI lineage: Bacteria > Pseudomonadati > Bacteroidota > Bacteroidia > Bacteroidales > Porphyromonadaceae > Macellibacteroides > uncultured Macellibacteroides sp. The sequence goes on from NZ_OY762974.1 coordinate 244,557, forward strand.
GTATAGACATTGGGGGCGTTAAAGTCCAGATAATGGATGACCAGGTAGAAAAGGCCCTGGAGATAATGAAGGCAAACGGTTACGAGATTCCTCCCGAAGCAGACGAAGAAACGGTAACTCCTCCTGTTCCAACTTCCGGAATTTTCAGCAAGGTTCCGGTATTAAGAAAGTATCCTTTAGAAAAGCAACTACTCATTCTATTGGCAATAACCGCGATAATACTGTTTTTACTGGTATTATTCGGTGCAATTGGTTCTATAAAATAATAAATAATCGTCGATGGCTCGCAGAAAACTAACAGATAGTCAGATTGTATGTCTCGTACTCCTTTGGGGGGCACTCGCCTATATGCTGATCCGATACAGCAAAGTAATAGATTTTTCAGTGATTTTTGCGCTTATTGCTTCAGCAATTATCGTGTTTGTACCAATTTATAAAAATAAAAGAAAAAACGAAAACTAACATTTGTCCGAATAATTCTAATTATTATATCTAATTGATGTTTTTGTAGCACATTTTCTTTCATTTGTTTGCCCAGGCAAATTATTAACGTATCTTTGCACCGTCTTTTTTAAAGACGCGGCGCATAACAAAATGGTATAACATTAAACTAACATTCTATGAAGGCAATTGAAGTATTGGATACGTTGAAAAGACGTTTCCCAAATGAACCTGAGTATCATCAGGCTGTAGAGGAAGTTCTCTCTACAATTGAAGACGCTTACAACCAACACCCTGAATTTGAAAAAAGCAATTTAATTGAACGTCTTTGCATCGCAGACAGAGCATTCTCTTTCCGTGTTACCTGGATGGATGACAAAGGTTCTATTCACACCAACATGGGTTACCGTATCCAGCATAACAATGCAATCGGCCCGTACAAAGGTGGTATCCGTTTCCACTCGTCTGTAAACCTTTCTATCCTTAAATTCCTTGCTTTCGAGCAAACATTTAAGAATGCGCTTACTACACTTCCTATGGGTGGTGGCAAAGGTGGCTCGGACTTCAATCCTAAAGGAAAATCGAATGCAGAAATCATGCGTTTCTGCCAGGCATTCATTATGGAATTGTGGCGTCATATTGGTCCGCAGACAGACGTTCCTGCCGGCGATATCGGTGTTGGTGGCCGCGAAGTTAGCTTCATGTACGGTATGTACAAGAAACTTGCCCGCGAAAATACAGGAACTTTCACTGGTAAAGGTCTTGAATTTGGTGGTTCTCTTATTCGTCCCGAAGCTACTGGTTACGGAAACGTTTACTTCCTGCTTGAAATGCTTAAGACCCGCAATATTGACATTAAAGGTAAGGTAGTTACCGTATCTGGTTCGGGCAACGTGGCTCAGTATACCGTTGAAAAATTAATTGAACTTGGCGCAAAGGTGGTTACCATGTCCGATTCAAACGGTTATATCTATGATGAAGACGGAATTGACAGCGAGAAACTAGCTTACATCATGGATTTAAAGAATCTATACCGTGGCCGTATCAAAGAATATGCAGATCATTACGGATGCAAATTCGTTGAAGGCGGACGTCCATGGAACGAAAAATGTGATATCGCTATGCCTAGCGCTACTCAGAATGAATTGAATGGCGACGATGCAAAAACATTGCTTGCCAACGGATGTTTTGCTATTTCTGAAGGAGCTAACATGCCTTCTACTCCCGAAGCTATCGAAGAATTCCTTGCTGCCAAGGTTTTATATGCTCCGGGTAAAGCTGCTAATGCAGGTGGTGTATCTGTTTCTGGTTTGGAAATGACGCAAAACTCGATCAAGTTGAGCTGGAGCCGCGAAGAAGTAGACGAAAAGCTGAAGAGCATTATGAATTCTATCCATACACAATGTGTACAATACGGTACTGAAGCCGATGGTACGGTAAACTATGTGAAGGGTGCAAATGTAGCCGGATTTATGAAGGTTGCTAAAGCCATGATGGCTCAGGGCGTTTTATAACAAGCCTTATTTCTCTTTAAAATATATTGAGTGTATTTGGATTAATGATCATAATAAAGGAGTACTCCAACGGGGTACTCCTTATTATTTACTGCATGAATGGCTCTTTTTTTGTTCAACAAGATTCTAAAATGTAAAGACTGTTTTGTCCGTTGTCAATTATTGTAGTACCTTTATTGCCGAAAACGAGACAATATGATCATACAAAAACTTAAAAAGCTATACCTTTCCTATACAGGATCTGAGGCTGAAAACATTGAAGAATTACCCTCATCGGGGTCAAACCGCCGTTACTTCAGGCTTTTTGGTCTGCAGACACTTATTGGTGTTAGTGGTACCTCGCCCGAAGAGAACTGTGCTTTTATCTACATGGCCGACCATTTTAAGAGCAAGGGGTTACCTGTTCCAAAGGTGCACTGCTGCTCTGAAGACAAAAGTATTTATCTTCAGGAAGATTTGGGGGATACGCTTCTTTTCGATGCCGTTGAGAAAGGTAGAAAAAGCTGTGTATTTGATGACTATGAACGTACACTTTTGAAGAAAACGATTTCACTATTGCCTTCGTTTCAGTTCTCGGGCGCCGATGGTCTTGATTTCTCGAACTGCTATCCGCAGCCCGAGTTTAATCAACGATCCATTCTTTGGGATCTCAATTACTTTAAATATTGTTTTCTTAAAGCTACCGGACTCGATTTTCAGGAAAACATTCTGGAAGATGATTTCCAAAAATTATCGGATGTTCTTCTCCGCAATTCTTCGGCAACGTTTCTTTACCGCGATTTTCAGTCGAGGAACGTGATGATAAAGGACGGGGAACCTTATTTTATAGATTTCCAGGGTGGACGTAAAGGTCCGGTTTATTACGACGTGGCGTCTTTCATCTGGCAGGCAAAAGCCAAGTTTCCGGAAGATTTGCGACAGGAGTTGCTGAGTGATTATATCAGCGCGCTACGCACCTTTATTCCGGTGGACGAAACTTATTTCCGCAGTCAGCTTAAGCATTTTATTTTATTCCGTACGCTTCAGGTTCTGGGTGCCTATGGTTTCCGTGGTTACTTTGAAAAAAAGCCGCACTTTATACAGAGTGTGCCTTTTGCCATTAATAATCTGAGACAGCTGTTACACGAGGACTATCCAGAGTACCCTTACTTATGCAACATTCTGCGTAAGTTAACCGGACTAAAACAATTTTCGGACGATCTGCAAAAAAGGATGCTGGAAGTAAAAATAGTTAGCTTTGCTTACAAGAAAGGGATACCCAATGATCCTTCGGGCAACGGGGGTGGTTTTGTTTTTGATTGCCGTGCTGTAAACAATCCCGGTAAGTACGAACGATATAATCACTTTACCGGACTAGACGAACCGGTAATTACCTTTCTGGAAGAAGACGGTGAGATTACCCAATTCCTGGATGAAGCTTATACTATGGTTGATGCGTCCGTTAAAAGGTATATCGACAGAGGTTTTACTAACCTGATGGTTTGCTTTGGTTGTACCGGCGGACAACATCGTTCGGTCTATTCTGCGCAACACCTGGCCGAACACCTTCATGAGAAATTTGGTGTAAAAATCCACTTGACTCACAGGGAACAGAATATTGAACAAATCTTTGATGCGACATTATGAAAGCGATGATTTTTGCGGCCGGAACGGGTTCACGACTGAAGCCTTTTACCGACCATACTCCCAAAGCTCTGATCCCCGTTGCGGGAAAACCGATGCTGGAACATGTTATTCTTAAACTTAAGGAGGCTGGATTTAATGAAATTGTTGTAAACGTTCATCATCTGGGTGATCAGATAATCGATTTCCTTACACTGAATAATAACTTTGGTTTAGAAATTCATATTTCTGACGAACGGGACTATCTTCTTGAAACCGGTGGAGGAATAAAACATGCTGCCCGGTTTCTGCAGGGAGAAGAACCCTTTCTGGTGCACAACGTGGATATTGTATCCAATGTGAACTTAAAAGAACTATATAACCATCACCTGCAAACAAATCCGCTTGCTACACTTCTTGTAAGCAAACGGGAGACTTCCCGTAACCTGTTATTCAATAAAGAGAATAACCTTAGTGGCTGGCGCAACAAAGAAACGGGAGAGATTAAATCGTTTTATCCCCACTTCGATCCATCGCAGTATACCGAATATGCGTTTAATGGAATACATGTGATGTCTCCGCAGGTTTTTGAATGGATGGAAGAATGGACTGGTAAGTTTTCTATCATAAACTTCTATCTTGCAGTCTGCGCCAAAGCGCATATACAGGCTTTTCAGCAGGAAGACCTTCAAATACTGGATATCGGAAAACCCGATGCCCTTCAATTGGCCGAAAGCTTTCTAAAAGGCATTTAAAAATAAATAACTCAATGGAGTTTGTTCACTAAAAACAAGTAGCTCCATTGAGTTTTTCTTTTGCATGGATAGAGTGCCGGAATCTTGTTACCTGGATTCGTTCAGAATCGTAAACAATGAATTCAGATCGTCGGCTCCGATAAGATCAATACCTTCTTTTAATATAAACTGCTTGTAGTTTTCGGTATCGGGTGCTCCCCACCAACGGAACAGTTTGCCTTCTTTACGTGCTTGCGCCATTATTTCGCGCATTCGCTTAAGTTGGTCCGCCGGCATCTGGCCTTCTCCCTTCCAGGTAAAGAAAGCAGAAAAGTTATCGCTGACAACCGGCATGAGCGTATAGGGAATATTCTTTCCCAAATCAGCTATTTTCCCATCCAGGAAAGTAATGCGGGTTGTTTCTTGCGGCAGACTCGTCATAGGGCGTTCGCCGGAAAGGAAAAACAAAACAGAACGCTCTTTGAATGTGCCCTCTTCCACCGAACAAAAAAGATCTTTATAGGGTTCCAATTGAGCTTTCAGAACCGGATACATAGCGTCGCCATTTGTTTTGCAATCGACCATCAGTAAAAACGGTCTGTCGCTTCCCGGATATACTTTTCCTCCATTCTTTCGGATACGATCTGCCAGAGGTTTCAAATAGAGCTCCTTGAATGTACGTTTACTATCCAACGTATCCGGACGGTCGTGGGATACATACAATTCGCCGTTAATCAGGTACAGATCTGCTTCCACGCAATTAAAGCGGAAAGACAAAGCATCCTTCAACGGATTCTGGCGCCAATAATCGTTATGAGAAAAAGCGTTGTAATGAATTTCCTTACTTATTTTGCGAGGAAGGGGCGATTTAAGGAAAGGAGGGACGATTTCGTAGTGACCGAGGCTGTCGGTCCACCGACAGGAAGTAATACCCACCGTATCGCCCTTAAGACGCAGAACGGCAAAGGATCCGTTACCATCCTCGTCCGGCCAGGCATTATTTACCTGGTATATCGGATAACCCCGATAAGTCTGAACAGACGGTTCATGGGTATGCCCGACAAAGAATGCGGCCAGATTATACTGATCAAGCAAATCGAACAACCGGTTGCGCGCCTCTTGCGGCCACCAGATCTGCGCCCACTTATCAACTCCGTAATGTTGTATATACACCACCGGATTCCCTTTGGAAGCAAACCGGTTCAAATCGTCCGACAACCAGTCGAGGTTACTCTCCGAATACGAAGTATCGCCTGCATAGGTTTGCATCTGAACAAAATGAACATCGCCCACATTCCACGAATAGGCCCTGCTGGATGCATGTAAATTCAGTATCTCTCCGGCTGCAAGTTTTGCCTGCAATACCGAATCCATAAATTGAAGGTTAAACAACCTTCCGGCCTTGTTCTGCAACGAATCTCCGGAAACAGGATTTATATCATGATTTCCAAAACCGGGATATACCTGGAAATGAATGCGTTTATCTCCCACTCCCTGTTCGTAACGCTCTTTATAAAGTGAACGTATCTCCGGACGGGCTTTATCAAATATATCTCCGGCAATTAGTACACCGTCGAGCTGCCTGAGGGTATCCCCTACAAAAGAAAGCGGACCTCCTTCGGGCCAGACAAAAGTACCGGGAAGCCGGTTTATGGTTCGCACATGGTAAAACTGGTCGGTTTCCGGCAACAAGTCAAAATGAGTATCCGCCGCAATAACAACCGTAATGTCTCTGACCGGAACCGCAGACTTAACCTCTGCTCCCAGACACATCAGGGATGCGGATAAAATCAACAGGGAGTTTTTCATCTTTAATAGTCGTATCATACTGTTTGCGTACCTTCTTTCACCTGGATTACTTTCGTCTTTTCTCCCCAGTACAGTGTTAGTTCGAAAGGAACATTACTCTTCACCTCAACAGCGGGTTCTTGCTCCTTCGAAGTTCTTGGCTTAATGAGCAAAGAAACGATTCCTTCTGTTCCGTATGGATACTCTTTAATTCCATGCTCCTCCAACAGGTTAACATGTATGCTCATCTTCTTTTCGTACACATTGGAACGGATTCCAAAGATATATTCTATCAACACCGAAACCGGAGGAAGACCTGTCCACCCGATAAAATCGGGACGGGCCATAAAGCCCGGATCAACACTTTCGGGAGCATAATATTCCCAGAAAGTTCCTGTCTTCTTATATACTTCCAACACATTATTGTAATGATTGAGGGCTATATCGTGGGCTAGCTGCTTGTAACCTTTATCCATAAGGCCATTAATCACCATATAGGTAGCACCAGGCCATACGCCGCCTTGCCAGTAACGGCCATTCTCCTTGTATTTAGGATTATTTGCTGCAAGGGAAGGAATCCGGTGCAGTCGGTTAAAGGTTTCCTTGTCTTCCAGATGAGCCACGAATTTATCCAGACGATCCTTATCAAGCACATCGGTAAGCAAGGCCCAGTACGCATGGATTCCTTTGGTAGAAGAAAGCGATCCATCGGCATATTCGTCGAACAGGAAGTTCTCCTTATCGCTCCACATATGCTCGTTGATATACTTCTTGAGCATTTTTGCTTCATCTTCAAACTCTTCGATCTCTTGCCAGCGTTCAAGATAGAAACCCATCTCCAGTAGAAGACCAGCGATGAAAAGCTGCTGCAGACAGGCATCGATCCATATCATGTGTCCGTGACTATATATCATGTTATATTTGGCTTCCACCCGTGGCATATTATCCATTCCGGTTCCCCAGCCGCTACTCCAGTAGGTTCCGTTGCGCCAGGTGCGATTTAGTTTAAGCCATTTATAATAAGCACAAAGAGCTGGAAAAATCTTATGCAAACGTTCGGTGTCGCCAAACTGTTTGTAATAAATCATCTCGCTCCACGGTATAATGTTCGGTCCTGTACTTACCGGATCATACCGCTCAAAGCAATCGGCTCCGTCGGCTTTGATCTCACGGCATATAAATCCGTCGGGATGCTGTTTTGCATAGAAATTATCCAACGTACGTTGAAAGGGGAAAAAACGGGTGCCATAACGGGCAAACATAGTAATGAATGCCGAGTCCCACATAAAAATATTACCATTGTAGGCGGTATCGATATAGCTGGACACAAACCCCGACCCTTTTTCGGGAGCCTTGATGTTGCGGATGCCTATCTCCCAGGCTTTCCAATACATTTCGATCTCCTTATCGTGACCCTTCCAAATGGGTTGAGGTAAAATCTTTTTCGCTTCGGCAAACGAACGCACGGGAATTGTTTCCGCAGAAGCGATCCGGTATTCGTTTTCAGTTACCAACGGCTCCTTTAGATAGGTGTTTTTATAGGGAAGTTTGTATTTGGGCTTGTCCTTATCCTCTCCGGATGATTGCGCAAAAGCACCCAATGGAAGCACTGAAGCTCCTGCTACAGTCAGCGATCGTTTTAAAAAATTACGTCTGTTTGTCATATTAGCTATATCTTAGATTTTACAAAATTAGTAAATTACCATCCCATCAGGGTAGTTATCTTTTTAAATATATCGGAATTTTCATAGATACCCGTGAAATTGTTCGCACCCGGACCAAAAGCGTATACCGGAACCATTACACCGCTATGACCTCCCGTTGAGAATTTTCCTACAATCTCTCCCTTTTTCAGATCACCATCTACAAGAGTTAGTCCACCGGTTTCATGATCGGCTGTAACAACAACCAGCGTCTCGCCATCTTGTGCCGCCCATTCAAACACTTTGCCAATGGTACGGTCGAAGTCGTGCACTTCCTGCATCAGCATATCCAAATCATTAAAATGGCCGTAATCATCCAGCTGCGACCCTTCAATCATAAGAAAGAACCCTTTCTTGTTTTTATCAAGTACATCGATGGCTTTGAGGGAAGCCCTGGCCAGTATATCTCCACGTTCGGCGGGAACCGAAAGATCCAGCGAATCGGTTACAGTAAATAATTTTCCACTCGTTGCCTTTGTCAGCTCTTCCCACGAACGCTGAATCTGGTATCCTTTACCTTGCAGTTCGTTAAATATGTTTCGACCGTCGGTACGGTTTTCGAAATACTTAGCACCTCCGCCAAACACGAAGTCAACCCCGCAATCCACATAATCGGCAACAATGGCTTCCGACTGTTCGCGGTCAATATTATGACAGCAGAAGTCGGCCGGTGTAGCATCGTTCAACCGGCAGGTAACCACCACTCCGGTCGACAAGCTCTTTGCTTTTGCTCTGTCTGTAAGTGTTTCCAACGGTTTTCCATTGGCATCCACACCTACTGCATGGTAAATTGTTTTCTGTCCCGTTGCCAAAGCCGTACCTCCCGCACCGGAATCGGTTATGAGCTTATCCAGGCAATACGTTTTTGATAGCCCTACCGCCATCGAATTGTCCAGATTCAGCTTACCCCGGTTGGCTGTCCACGCACTGTACACATGCATCAAACTCATACCATCGCCAATCATTAAAATCACATTCTTGATTTTCTTTCCCTTTGGAGCTTTTACTTTAACTGTTTCGTACGGCTGATTCAATATATAAGTCTGCTCCACATCCCTGCGGCTTTGAGCTGTAATACCCGTTCCTGAAAGAAAGAATGCAGAAACCAGTAGGACAACAAGAACTCGTTTCGGATTTGTTATTTTTGTTTTCATATAAATTATTTAGTGATGTATAAACTTTTTGCAGGAATGTTTGTAAAGTCGGTCGTCCCGGGTACTTTCCAACCCCAATTCAACGACTCGCCTTCATAATCTTCAAAATAGAGGAAGCGGTATGAATGGAATCCCTTTTTCAAAGGAATACGGCCTGTAGCAACGATTGCCGCATGTGACGTGTCGTTATCTACAACCAGCTCGTTATCGATATAAAGTTTGCTTCCATCATCGGTCTGAGTATAAAATTCGTAGACCCCGTCCACCGGCACATTTATCAAACCGGAAAAAATATATCCAAAATGATCGGGTTTCTTCGCTTGCTTAATGGAAGGCTCGGCCATAATTCCTCTCTCCACGACGGGACTATTTTCCACATCCTTCACCAGGGAGTATTTTCCTTCGGTATAAATATAGGAAACCCCGTTTGCCGAAGGTTTTACATTCAACGCATTACGGAATACGGCTTTTGTTGCTTTCAATCTGAAAGTCCGGCTTGCATCGTAACCATCCAGATAGGCCTTTGCTTTTATCTCCGTTGTATTTGTGATAACAAATGAATGCTTATATTCCGGGGATTGTTCCGTTGGTTCGCTTCCATCCAGCGTATAACGAATAGTAGCTCCGTCTGTTGCCGAATAAAGTGCTATTTCAATCTGGTTTACAAACAAGTCCGCATCTTTGGTTACATAAGGAATAGAAGCCACGTTACGGTTCGTATAAGAATAGGGTGCGGTTGCCGGCTTCGTACCCCTGGTTTTATTCGGTTCGGCCGAAAGAGTAAAGTCCAGTGTTCCTCCCTGCATTAATTGTTCGTAGGTAATATAGTTGGACAAAATCTCTTTACCGTTGAGCATTACCTTATCAATGTACTTGTTTCTGGCAGGGTTAGTAGCTGTGATGATTAACTCTTTCCCATTTCCCAACTTCATGGTAGTTTTTTCAAATATAGGAGATGTTAATACAAACTGATTACTTCCCGGACAAACTGAATAAAAGCCAAGACTGCTCAGGATGTACCAGGTTGACATTTGTCCGCAATCTTCGTTGCCGACAATCCCTTCAGGGGTTGGTTGGTACATCGTTTGTAACAGGTTACGAACCCTTTCCTGTGTTTTCCATGGCTGACCAATGTAGCTGTATAAATAGGCCAGGTGGTGACTCGGTTCATTGCCATGAGCGTACTGCCCAATCAGACCGGTGATATCAGATAAATCGCCTTTTACTGCCTCGGCCGTAAAAAGATTGTCTAAAGCATCGGTGAATGCCTGCTTTCCGCCAAATAGCTGAATCAGTCCATTCACATCGTGCGGAGCAAAGAACCTATACTGCCAGGCTGTTGCTTCGGTATAGGCACGACCTACTTCAGCCGGATCGAAAGGCGTATCCCAGTTGCCGTCTGCTCTTTTTCCACGGAAAAACTTAGTCTGCCCGTCGAATACATTGATAAAAGATTGCGAACGGTTTATGTATGTTTCATAGTCATCCATCTTTCCGAGTTCCTTCGCCATTTGAGCGATGCACCAGTCATCATAGGCGAATTCGAGCAAACAGGAAACGGACTCTTTCTTACTATTTGAAGGAATAAAGCCTAACTCGATATAGGAGGATGCCCCCTTTTTATTTTTATTTGCCGAAGCTTTCATTGCCTCGAAAGCTTTTTCCACATCATATCCGCGAATCCCTTTCATATAAGCATCGGCAATAACAGAAACAGCGTGATAGCCAATCATTGTACCTGTTTCGCCGGAGGCAAGAGGCCATATAGGTAACTCGCCGGTGGCATCATATATAGTTAGAAAAGAGTTTATGGTATTATTGACCAGCGTTGTATCCAGCAAAGTCATCAAGGGATGCCATCCCCGGAATGTATCCCACAGAGAGAAAGTTGAGTATTGCTTTTTTCCAGTATCCACGGAAGCAATTCGCATATCGTGCGTACGGTATTCTCCGTTCGAATCGCTGACCACATTGGGAACAACACTTGCATGATACATGGCTGTATAGAAATTTGTCATCTCTGCATCCGAACCACCCTCCACAACGACGGAAGAAAGGAGATCGTTCCAGCGGTTTCTTGCTGTCTGATGAACCTGATCGAAATCAAATCCTTTTACTTCCTGCATATTCTTCATGGCATTTGCTCCGCTTACAGCAGAGAGAGCCACCTTGCAGACTAAAGGGCTTCCATCAGTAACATCGAAGGTAAGAACGGACTGACGATCTGTTCCCTTTAGCTTGAATGGTTTCGAAAACTGAGCAACAAAGAAAACGCACTGATTGTCTACCCAACCACCGGTTTTACGCATACCTGTTATTTCGTTATCTGCCGTTTGACGTAAATATAATTCGTAAATGTGCTCATTATCCAGGCTATGCGCCATATCGATGATAATGTGCGCATTGGCATCTTTGGGAAATGTATAGCGGTGCATTCCTACATAAGTAGACGCCGTTAACTCTGCTTTGATTCCTTCTTCTTGTAAATTTACTTCATAATATCCGGGAGAAGCCTTTTCCTCTTTATGAGAAAATGCCAGCGGTTCGTAGGTATATCCGTCTTTTACGGCTTTGACTTCTTTGGTTGTTGGATGAAATAAAATATCGCCTAAATCAATACATCCGGTACCACTTAAATGGGTATGAGAAAATCCAAGTATCGTGGTATCACTATAATGATATCCGGAACATGCATCCCAGTTACCTCTGCGAGTATCCGGACTTAATTGTACTGCTCCAAATGGCACAGTGGCTCCGGGATAGGTATGACCATGAAATCCGGTTCCGATAAAAGGATCCACATAATCGACAGGTTGCTTCTTAACACTGCTACACGCTATCATCAGGAGAATAAAGCTAATGCTAACTACGTATTTTACCATGTTTATAATTTAATTTCTTTCTATATAATAAGTACAATCAGACAGCAAAAACTACCTAGCCGAACTCTGTAAAAAACAAAGAGGGCAGCCCCCAACAAATGTGAGCCACCCTCCTCTTCTAGAATTTTTTGGATCAATTCTAATTAATAGCCTGTATTCTGCTTTAAAGCTCCCTGAGCTTTAATCACTTCATTTAGTTCGTAAGGAAGAACACAATCTTTTGCATCATAGGTCTTAGCTGCCATAATCTGCATCACGCCTTTATATGTCTTACCATTTATTGTCATTACAGTTCCTTTTACTTCATCAATTGCTGAAGCGGGATTTGAACGGTCCACATGCTTTATACCATGTTTGGAAGCTTCAAGCATTGTTTTTGCAGCCGGATACTTGGCGGCCCAACGCTTCAGGTCCATCACACGGTCAGTGTATTCTCCTGCCAATTCGCAACGACGTTCGTGCATCAAATCTGCAATTGTTGCATTTGTATAAGGCTCGCCCATTCCGGCACGTTTAGCAATACGATTCAAAACCGATGCAGCTTCTGTTCCTTTATTCTGCTCAATCAACGCCTCAGCTTTGAATAGCAACATTTCGGCGAAGCGCATGATAGGAACATTTAAATCCGTTGTAGGGCGGTCACCATTAGGAGAAACCTTGTCCGAAATACCTGCTCCTGACTTTGAATCAACAGATCCATAAGTAAATGGCTCCATATATTTTTTAAAGTGGAAACCACACTCAAGGTCTGCTGTTGAATAGAACTTGCGATTCTCACCAAAGAATACAAACGGATCACCATACTGCATGATTGTTGCACCGCGACGAGCATCATTCTCATCATATTCGGCCCACAATTCAAGGGTTGGTTTAAAGTTACCCCAGCCATTATAACGACCCCAACCTTTGTTGTCGAGCATAATTCCCGGGAAAATACTACCAGCCAATGTGGAACCTGAAGAGTTTACCGACCAGATATATTCTTTACCCCATTCCTGAGCAATAGTAAATACATCCGAAAAGTTATCCAATAACCCACGACCAGCTTCTGTTTCAAGTTGATCTACCAATGCAGGTATTTTACTCCATTGTGAAGCATCATGCTGTGCCCAGTAAGCATAGACTTTAACCTTCAAAGCAATAGCAGCATCTTTAGACGCACGTCCGTAATCGGCTGTTCCGTAATTCTTGAAGTAAGGTAAAAGTTCGATAGCTTTATCAAGATCTTCAATAATCAAACTGTAATTATCCATTACTGTTGCACGTTGTTCAGGTATTTTGGTAACATACGGATCGAAATCTTCATAGCGATCAAAAGGAACACCATTATCCACACGTCCATAGCGGTATGCAATCATAAAATGAGAAAACGCACGCATAAAATAAGCTTCACCAATACGGTTCTTAATAGTTGCAGTAGGACTGCTCATTTTAAGTCCATGGTAAACAACATTATTTGCTGCCGAATTCATCTCGTACATCATACGGTAAATATCCTTAATACTTCCTTCTGTTGTACCATCCATGTTGAGGTTGGCAAGATTCATCTGAGCATTACCTCTGGCTCTGGAAAAGAAGATATCGTCCGAAGCACCTTGTTCCCAGAACAAGTTACGTCCCCAGGTTTCTTCCTTACTCATATTTCCGTAAACGGCCTCCATCGCATCGGAATAATCTTTATCCGACTGCCAGAAATTTGATTCATTCGGGGTTCCTTCAGGCTTTACATCCAACCAGCTATCGCAGGAAGAAAACATCAGTGAAGAAAGCGCCACTATTGATAATATTCTTAATTTCATCGTTTTATTCTTTTAAAGGAGTTATCAAAATTTTAGTTTAACACCAACTGAGTATGTTCTGGATACCGGATACTGACCCATATCAAGACCTGTTCCACCAACTTCAGGATCTATTCCTGTATATGAAGTAAAAGTAGCCAGGTTATCAACGCTCAAAGTTACATCCAGCGTACTCTTGCGATCTGCCATGTAAGTACACTTTCTGAATAAGTTGGTAAATGAATAACCCAAAGAAACATTTTTTATACGCAGATAGTCTCCGTCCTCCAAATAGTAATCCGAATTAGTTGAGAAGTTTCCATTTTTATCAGAAGCTGATATCCGGGGAACTTCATCATTAGGTCCGTTCAATGCTTTCAAAATATCTCTTGAGCGATTAAAACTGCTCAAAGATTCATTCAGTGTCGTAAATTTATAGGCATTGAACAATTTAACTCCCCCAACACCTTGTAACATCAAATTAAAGGTGAAGTTATTCCAATTCAAGCCTCCAGACAACGAATAAGTGACTTTTGGCATACCATTTCCCATAAAGATACGGTCTTCGCTACCAATAGAACCATTACCATCTTCGTCGATAAACTTAAGGTCGCCCACCTGAGCATTCGGTTGAATTTTCTTTCCTTCGCTATTTACGTAAGCATCTACTTCCGATTGTGATTTAAATACGCCTTCCGACTGAATCAGGTAGAAAGAATAAAGAGGTTGTCCTTCTTCCGAACGGAACGGACTTAAATCTTTGTAAGTTCCGCCATCTGTCCAAACTGGTTTTTTACCATTTGCATCAGCCTTGCCAATATCATGTACGCGGTTCTTTAAAGTAGCCATATTTGCGCTTACCCAATAATTTACTTTTCCCACTCTATCGTTCCATGTTGCAGCAACTTCAAATCCACTATTATGGATTTCGCCTTCGTTAACCAACATCGGACTGATACCAATATTTGAAGTCCAGCCGGTATCCTGTTCTTTAATCAAGTCCATGGTTTTCTTTGCAAAATAATCCGCATTAATACTTAAGCGATTATTAAACAAAGACATATCAATACCTAAGTCTAACTGTTCTGAAGTTTCCCAGGTAAGAAGGGGATTGTAACCAACAGATGTATATTTACCAATTGCAATAGGATTGTTTATTCCCACCTGGCTACCAACATCACCACCACCAAGTATATATGAAGTTAAAGTAGGATAACCATATCCTCTGGAAATAGAACCTAAATTACCAATACGACCCCAACTTGCACGTAATTTCAACGTATTCAATACATCCGACTTCGGCATAAAAGGCTCGGAAGTAACCTTCCAGGCAACTGTTGCAGAAGGGAAATCTCCGTATTTCTGTCCTTGAGGCAAACGGCCTGCATAGTCTCGACGCCAAGATCCAGTAACAAAGTAACGGTCGGCCCAGCTATATGAGGCACGTCCTACAAAAGAAACATTTCTATCTTTAAGGTATTGATCAGAAGCAGGATCGAATGTGCCAGCCTGAGAAAAATACATCAATGACTGATCTTCATTTTCAAAATCGCGACCAACTACTTTAAACTTTCTGTAACCATATTCCGTTGCAGTTGTAGAAGCCATCAATCCAAGATTGTGACGGTTAAAAACCCGGTCGTATGTAAGCGTATTTTCAAAATTCCAGTCAGTGCTACGGCTGCTAGTGTACTCCAATGAGTTTCTGTCCGATGGTTTGCCCGGCTCAAGTCGTCTAACTGAATAATATTTTTGAAAATAGTTTTCAAGCTTATAAGTAAAACGAGATGTAAAATTCAGACCTTTAATTGGTTCCATAATATCAAGGAACGTAGAGGTCGTTAATGTAGAATTATGATTATTATTGAATGCCGCTTTTAATGAACGGACAGGATTGATTGCATCTCCGTGAATATCGGCAAAGTTACTTCCGTATTTATCGATATACGCCTGATCACTTGGAGCAGTTCCACCATAAGATCCATCGGAATTATAAACTTCTGCGTTACGCGGCATCATCAAAGCAGATAAGATAACACCAGACTCGGCACTTGAAGTATTTGCGCCTCTGGTTTGAGTATCTTGCCAGCTGAAATCTTCACGGATCCGAACGTACTTATTCAACTTGTACATTGAGTTTAAACGTGCGGTTACACTCTTATTGTAGGTATTAATCAACGTTCCCTGACGGTCAGAATATTCAAGTGAAGCACGATTTGAGAAATCTTCGGTACCTCCGGACAATGCAACATTATGTCGTTGGAAAGGAGCTGTTCTAAAAATAGCATCGATCCAGTTGGTGCGAGTCTCTCCTATATATGGATTCTTCGTCACATCCCAGCCACTCGGTAGATTAGCCTCTCCTCCCAATGCTTGAGCACGAACCAAACGTTCTTCTTCAATTGTCAGAGATTGGGGAAGGTTAGTTGCCGCAGCATAACCAGTAACCACACTGTAATCGATTGATGTTTTACCCGGAGCTGCTTGTTTTGTTGTTACCAGGATAACACCGGCTGAACCAGCATACGCTCCGTAGATAGCAGCAGAAGCAGCATCTTTCAAAACGGTCATGGATGTTACATCACTAAAATTAAAAGGAGCACCCGGAACACCGTCTACAACATATAAAGGAGATTCTCCATTACGAGATCCCATACCACGAATGGTAATGCTTGGTTTAGAATCAGGGTGACCACCATTAGATACTACCGTAACCCCCGGAACTTGTCCCTGCAACATTTCTTCTGCACTTGAAATTGGACGATCCTGAAGTCTGTCTACATTAGCAATAGTGGCAACAGCTGCAGAAAGGTCTCCCTTTTTCATTTTGCCATAACCTACCACAACTACCTCATCCAATTTCTGAGTGTCTTCCTTCAACAGCACATTTACTGCACTTTTTCCAGCAACAGAAACTTCTTGAGGAATATACCCAATATAGCTGATAACTAAAACACCGTTCTGAGGAACTTCGAGTTGGAAATCACCATCTAAACCTGTGATAACACCATTCGTTGTTCCCTTAACTACCACATTGGCTCCAATAATTGGTTCTCCCATGGCATCTTTTACAACTCCGGCAACCTTCCTTGAGTTTTGTTGGGCAACAGTTGTTTTAGCTGTTTTACTTACAGATGTACGATAAAGAACAACTATTTTATCCTCTATCTTATATGAAATACCAGTACCAGCGAAAACCTGGTCTAAAATAGACTCTATGTTTTCGTTCTTTGCATTAAGTGAAATGTTATTCACATTTAAAGCATCCAAAGACGTATCATAAGAAAATGCAATTTCAGTTTGCTCTTTCAATGATTTTACCACGTTCTTTAACGTCGCATTCTTAAGATAAAGCTCGACATCGAACTTTTGATTGAAAACACTGGACTTCGAGGGGGCAGCTTCAGCTCCCGCAACCATACAGCATAGCGAAATCCCTACACACGCGTGTTTAATAGAGAATAGCAGGTTTTTCTTTTTGTTCATACTTTTTTTTTACAATTTAGATTAACACTTCGCAATATTCAGTTGTATTATTTTAGATTCATACATTTTCCAACAATCACGTTAATGTTGGATTGAACAATGCATCGCGTTAGTTTTTTCTATATTACGAATTAATAAAATCAGACTAACAAGCACTAAATTCTTTTAGATCCATGAATCTATGCTTTCATCCATTCAGCCTTCTTTTCTCTGCAATAATCTATAGCTTTATTGCGATACAAAAATACAGGCCCCATGTTTCAGCATAATGTTTCAAATAATACAGACCAATGAATATGATATCTCAAACAAATTACAATACAGATTCAACCTCTGATGTTGGTAAGCAATCCATACTATAAATTCTGTTTTATTTCACTTTACAATTTAATCCTGTCATATATTGCAGCATACGAATTGCCTCTTCCGCTCCTTCATCTTTCTTATAGGTGAAATTATAACGGTGATTTCTTAAATGGACAGAATCTATTTGTATACTGATTTTATAAGTTTCTTCCAGACTTTTCACTATATCCTGTATAGTTGCATTATTCATCGAAACTAATCCATAGCGCCACGATGTATATTCGTTTACAGCAACATTCCGTACTTCCAGATCTTTTGTTCCGGGTGTATATATTGCCTGCTGTCCGGGATGCAACGTAATTAAATTCTGACCTTCCGTTGTTTGCAGCTGTATCTTTCCGGTTTCAAGCACTGTGTTTGCCAAAAAGCTGTCTTTATACGAATTTATATTAAAGGATGTACCCAACACTTTTACCCGGAAAGAAGAGGTTTTTACTATAAACGGATGAGTGGCATCTTTAGTAACTTCAAAGAAAGCTTCACCGTCGAGGATTACCTCTCTTTGTTTTCCTGTAAATTTCTCAGGATATGTAAGCGAAGTTTTGCTATTAAGCCAAACTTTAGTACCATCTGAGAGTATGATTGTTTTAATATCATTGGAATTTGTCGTTACATATGCCTCGTGCGACGATATGTTATGCTTATCATTAATTAGATAAGTCAGCGGAAGCATAATAAGAAAGACTACTGCAGCTGCATAAGCAATCCATTTTTTATTATATGTAAAAAATGAGACACGCCTATTCTTGGGTAAAGATTGGTCGATCTTACTATTAATTTTAAGGAGAGCATTTTCCATTTTAATCGGACCAACCGGGCTTCCTGCATGCTGAACAGCCGACCAAATAGCTTTCATTTCAAAGAATATTTTTTTATTATCCTCTGAAACAGCCAGCCATTCAAGCAATTCGAGTTCTTCGCCTCTTGACGCTTGTCCTGACAAATATTTATATATAAGTTGTTCGTTCATTCTTTCAGTATTCTCTTATTTCAGGTGTTACGTATAATATACAACCGGGGAAAAGAAAGCACCTAGTCAAAATGAAAATATTTTATCATTTATGTAAAAAATATACAAAAAACAAAAGGAGGGACTTATACATACCTAATTTTAGTCTTAGCTGCTTTAGTGCAGAATAAATATGATTTTCTACGGTGCTTACCGAAATCCCCAATTGAATGCCAATCTCTTTATTGGACATATCTCCGAGATAACTTAACGAAAAAACCTCTTTGCATTTTGGAGGAAGAGCATCTATCGCTTTCTGAATTTCTTCGCGTAAATCTTTAGAATATAATTTTTGAATAATATCATTTGCGTCCGGATCGTAAAAAAGATATCCCATCTCTTCTATTTGCTGTTGATAGTCTGTTGAGTATTTCCGGGCGTAGTTTTCTTTTTTCAAGTAATTCAACGATGTATTGTAGACAGAACGCAACAAATAACCACGAAATGAATATGAGTCATTTAAGTTTTCTCTGTTTTGCCAAACATTGAGAAAAACATCCTGCACCACATCCTCAGCAGCATCTGCATCCAGAAACAATTCGGCATAGGAAATCAGTCCTACGTAATGCAATCTGTAAAGTGCATTAAACGCAGCTCTGCTACCAGCCTTAACTTCATTAATCAATAATGAATTATCATCCATTTATGTTCAGTTTCTAAAACAAATTCAATTTATACAATCTGTAATAAATCAATAAAAACTAAAATCCTGTGGTTTTATAACAAAGCCTATACGTAGCTTGCTTTGAAACTGTTTGTATTCCAACAGTCCTTCTCCATAACCATTATAATATTGCAGGAAAATATATTGGTTGTCACGCGGATTGAACTTATATCCAACTTCAAGTGTAGTATTGAAGTTCAAGTCCCAACCTTTTCTTTTATTTAATATAACAGCCGCATTAAACTTGCGGTTGTCTGTCATGAAGCTGGTAGAAAGCTGACCTATACCATTGTATTTAAGAATATCACGATTATTGTCACTATCTATAATTGGTATGCATGTTTTAAATTGCATTTCTACATTTTTATGCATCAGAACAGCCACTGCTAAAGTCACTTTATTCCAGCTTCGGGACTCCAGGCTATCTTTCCCGTTGGATTCGTGTTCGAGAATAAGAGAACCCTTTCCAATATACTTATTTTTGTAAATAATAGGACGCATTAAACCAATGCCCGGATTAAAATTCAGGTCCCGCATAGGCATCGACTTCTGGAAAACATTCCAAAACGCTTTTTGCGTAAACATAATAAATAAGTATGTATCAAAAGGAAGTACTGTTTTAGTAAGCCGCTGGCTGATACTCAACTGAAACTTGGCATCAGAATTCGTCGTTGTAGGTTTTTCTCCTAATGTTGTACCAACAATAAGATAGTTATCTTTATTTAGAGAAAAATAAGGCCTTTTATCCAACTCTCGTCGAACACTGTCCGCATTAAATCGTTCATACTTATAAACAATAACTTGCGCAGATAGCATGCTACTTGCAAAAAGTGCAATAGAAAACAAAATACTTTTTATCATAACCGAATTCTAATCTTTATTTTCTACCCTCTATTATTCATTATGAGCAATACAAGAGAATGCAAAAATACACAAAAACCTGCACACTTCTCAATTTTTCCATATCTTTGGCAACATGGAAGAGATATATCAGTTTTATCAGGATTCGATTGCTGCTTTTTCTAAAAAGCTGGATAATTTAAAAAAGAGAATACATCTAATAGGTACTATCCGTTTACTTCTTGTATGCGGATTATGTTTAAGTATTTGGTTTATAAGAAATGAAGGATGGGTAATATGGCTAATCACATTCATCTCATTTCTAATTCCTTTTATAGGATTTATCTTCGTACACAATCGTTTGTTTAAGCAAAAACAGTATACAGAGACATTAATAAAGCTTGAAAAAGATGAGTTACGTGGACTTAATTACGACTTTTCGGCTTTTGATGGAGCATCGGAGCTGAGCAACCCATCTCATCCATTTGGTCTTGACCTCGATCTCTTCGGAGAAAATTCATTATTTCAATCAATCAATCGCACTGTTACCCAAGGTGGACGTGTTTTACTTTCCAACTGGTTTATTAATCCATCAACAGATAAGAAAAAGATCCTTAGCAGGCAAGCCGCAGTAAGGGAGTTATCAGAGAACTCTCAGCTGAGACAACATTTTTTTGTGACCGGAGCCATGTACAAAGGAGAAAAAAATGATGACAAACTTGTAGAGTCCCTTTCATCTGAAGCAATCTTGTTCGAAAGCAATGTTTTATGGAAAATACTCGGATGGATCTTCCCGATAGCGTGGTTGAGCAGTATACTTCTTTACTCTTTCGACTTTATAGCTATGCCATTTTTGTCGATGCTCTTTGCTTTATGTTTCGTTGTTTCATATAGCCAGACAAAAAAAATAAACAAACTCCACCAGTCGGTAAGCAAAATGGAAAGCATTCTTTCAGCTTACGGTCAGCTGATGCTTTGCATAGAGAAATATCCTTTTCAATCAGCCGATCTTGTTTCCATTAGTAATCAACTATCAAACGCTAATTCGCAAGCATCGACTGCTATAAAGAAATTATCAAAATATACCGGGAATCTGGATCAACGATATAATTGGCTGGCAGGATTTATTTTAAATATACTACTACTTTGGGATATCAGGCAATCAATCAATATAGAACGCTGGCGAAAACAGCACAATGAAGATATTCGTCAATGGTTTGCGGCTTTATCTCATTTTGATGCACTTAATTCGTTAGGAGGATTTGCTTTTAATCATCCGGATTATTCTTATCCCGAACTAGCAGACAGCTACTTCAAAATGAAAGGCACAGGTTTAGGGCATCCACTTCTGAATAGGGATGTTTGTGTAACAAATGATATCTCTATAGAAAAAAGTTCTTGGTTCCTGATAGTAACCGGAGCAAATATGGCAGGAAAAAGCACTTATCTTCGAACAGTTGGAGTAAACTATTTGTTAGGACTTACCGGTGCTCCGGTATTTGCGACCTCATTGACTATTTATCCTGCACAATTAATAACAAGTCTCCGAACGGCAGATTCTCTGGTCAATCATGAGTCCTATTTCTTTGCTGAACTCAAACGATTAAAGATGATCATCGACCGTCTTTCGCAGGGAGAAGAAATGTTTATTATTTTGGATGAGATTCTTAAAGGAACTAATTCGGTTGACAAACAAAAAGGATCACTTGCCTTAATGAAGCAACTCATCAACTATAAGGCTTGCGGAATTATTGCCACCCATGATTTGGTATTAGGAACACTGGAGAATGATTTTCCTGACCAGCTAAAAAACTACAGATTCGAGGCTGATATAAAAGAAAATGAGCTAACCTTCTCTTATAAGTTAAGAGAAGGAATAGCTCAAAATATGAACGCATGTTTCCTTATGAAAAAAATGGGAATTACGGTTTAAACCTTACTTTACCATCGCTTTTACTTCTGGAAGTCTGCGTGTAATTTCAGCAATACGGTTAGCATCACTTGGGTGAGTACTCATAAATTCGGGAGCAGTACTTCCGCCATTGGCCGCCATCTTTTGCCAGAATGTTACTGCAACTTCTGGTTTGTATCCAGCCATCGTCATAAATACAAGCCCCATATAGTCTGCTTCGTATTCATGTTTACGTGAATAAGGTAGCGTTACGCCGTATTCGGCTCCCAAGCCATATACAGTAGAAGCAACAGACTGCACTGCCGCAGACTTTCCACTCAAAACCTGGCCCAAAATAGACGATCCATACTGAGCTACAAGTTGCTGACTCATACGTTCGTTAGCATGTTTTGCAACAGCATGCGCTACTTCATGTCCAACGACCACAGCCAACTCGTCGTCTGTCAAAGTAAGAGGAAGAAGTCCTTCGTAAACAACAATCTTTCCTCCAGGCATACAAAATGCGTTCACCTGCGCATCATTAACCAATTTAAACTCCCATGAAAAATTAGCAATATCACTTGTTAATCCGTTGGCCTTTAAATAAGCTTCTGTGGCGACAGCAATCTTCTTACCTACACGTTCCACTTTGGCTGACTGAGTCTTGTTTGTTGAAAGTTTGGCCGTTTTTAAATAATCATTATACTGCGTCAGACTTGCAGCTACAACTTCAGAATCTGATACCAGTAATACCTGCTGTCTTCCCGTCAAAGGGACACTCCCACAAGAGCTAAGGAGTAGCATACATGCAATAAATAATCCTGCTAACTTTTTCATCTCAATTAGTTCTTTATTTTTAATATGTGCAAAATTACAACATTATTTAATAAATCAACAAACTGAGAGGACTATTGTTCAACACACAAAATTGTCACCTTTATGTGTTTAGCCATCAATTGTTATTTTGTATAAAAAGATCCTCAAAGTGTATATTTATTCAGATTATTAGCTAAATTTGCAGCCTATTTGAATAATTATACAACAATGAGTACAAAGCAACAACGGTTAGAAGCAATCTGTCAGATAATTCAATCCGAAGCGATTCGTAATCAGGAAGAGCTGTTAAAACATTTAGAGATGCAAGGATTTCAATTTACTCAGGCAACTCTTTCCCGTGATATCAAGTATCTTAAAATTGCGAAAGCCCACGATGGAGCAGACAATTATGTGTATACGCTTCCCGATCAGATCCGGGTCCCTGGCGCAGGGAATCAGGGAAGAGTGCTTGATACTAAACCCGCAACAGGATACCGGAACATTGAATTTTCGGGTAACCTAGCTGTGTTGAAAACAAGACCGGGATACGCGATGGGTATTGCATCGGATATAGACGCAAAAGCCCCACGTGAAATCTTAGGTACTATTGCCGGCGACGACACCATCTTACTTATTCCCAGAGAAGGGATCAGTCGTGAAGGAGTTATCAAAGCATTGTCTCAGTTTATTCCTGAAATAGAAGAAGCTTCGTTATAAATGAATTAAGAACACAAAATATAAAATGGAAAAAGAAATTGAAATTGATGTAATGGTAGCCGATGCCTCCCACGAGATTTACGTGGATACAATTCTGGACACCATTGAAACCGCGGCAAAAGTAAGAGGAACAGGTATAGCCAAACGAACCCATGAATATGTTGCCCTGAAGATGAGGGAGGGTAAAGCCATTATCGCATTGGCAGGAAATGAATTTGCCGGGTTTTGTTACATCGAATCATGGGGTAATAAAGAATATGTCGCTAATTCGGGATTAATCGTTGTTGAGAAATTCCGTGGACATGGTTTGGCAAAACGAATTAAAAATGCAGCTTTTACCCTATCCAGACTACGTTGGCCTAAAGCCAAATTATTCGGATTAACATCCGGTGCAGCCGTTATGAAAATCAATACCGAACTAGGATATGTTCCGGTTACTTTTTCTGAACTAACAAAAGATGAGGCATTTTGGAAGGGTTGCGAAGGATGCATCAACCATGATGTACTAATGAGGACAGAAAGACGTTATTGTATATGCACTGCAATGCTTTACGATCCCAACGATCCTAAAAAGAAAAAAAACGAAGAAAACGAAAACAAATAAAATACTAAATATACAGATTATGAAAGAAAAAGTAGTGCTGGCATTTAGCGGTGGATTAGACACCTCTTTCTGCGCAAAGTACCTCTCAGAAGAGAAAGGTTATGATGTTTATACAGCAGTTGCCAATACTGGCGGGTTCAGCGACGAAGAATTAAAGGTTATCGAAGATAAGGCCTATAAACTTGGTGCTGTAAAGCACGTGGCCCTCAATGTTGAACAGGAATACTATGAGAAGAGTATTAAATATATGGTATTCGGAAACGTATTGCGTAACGGTACATATCCAATTTCAGTAAGTTCGGAGCGTATTTTCCAGGCGTTGGCTATCATTGAGTATGCCAAAGAAATTGGGGCAGATTATGTGGCGCACGGAAGCACCGGTGCTGGCAATGATCAGGTTCGGTTTGACTTGACATTCGAAGTAATTGCTCCGAATATAAAGATACTTACCCCCACCCGTGACATGGTATTGAGCCGCGAATACGAAATCAATTATCTGAAACAGCATGGATTCGAAGCCGATTTTAAAAAGATGGAATATTCTATCAACAAAGGGCTTTGGGGTACCAGCGTAGGTGGAAAAGAAACATTGCATTCAGATCAAACTCTTCCTGAAGAGGCTTATCCTTCTCAGGTAACTACTACAAAAGAAGAAACACTGACAATCGATTTTGAAAAAGGTGAAATTTGTGGCGTTAACGGTGTTGGCTACAGCAATAAGATTGATGCCATCCGTGCGGTTGAAGCAATAGGAAGCAAGTTCGGAATCGGACGCGACATGCATGTGGGCGATACAATTATTGGGATAAAAGGTCGTGTTGGATTCGAAGCTGCCGGACCTATGCTTATTATTAACGCTCATAAAATGCTTGAAAAGCACACACTTACCAAATGGCAGCAGTACTGGAAAGATCAGCTTGGCAACTGGTATGGCATGTTCTTGCACGAAGCTCAGTATCTTGAACCTGTGATGCGCGACATGGAAGCCTTTCTTCAAAGTAGTCAGGCTAATGTGTCAGGACGTGTTATTGTTATTTTGCGTCCGTACAGCTATACCTTGGTTGGCGTTCAAAGCGATTTCGATTTGATGAAAGGCGACTTCGGTGTTTACGGAGAAGAGCAAAAAGCATGGACCGCCGACGATGTAAAAGGTTTCACCAAAATATTGGGTAACCAGATGAAAATCTTTTATTCGGTACAAAACAAAAACAAGCAGTAATGATTAATGTAGGAATTATTGGTGGAGCAGGTTATACAGCAGGCGAATTAATTCGTCTGCTGCTAATCCATCCTGATGTTGAAATATCTTTTGTAAATAGTACAAGTAATGCAGGTAACAAAATTACCGACGTTCACAGTGACCTTTACGGAGAAACAGATTTGGTTTTCACAGACGAACTTCCTTTTTCGGATATCGACGTACTCTTTTTCTGTACGGCTCATGGTGATTCTAAGAAATTTATGGATAGTCATGAAGTCCCTTCCAGTCTAAAAATAATAGACTTAAGCACAGACTTCCGCCTTGAAAGTCCGGAACATGACTTCGTTTACGGGTTACCTGAACTAAACCGTCGTAAAATATGTGCTGCAAAACATATTGCCAATCCGGGATGCTTTGCCACCTGTATTCAGTTGGGTGTATTACCATTGGCAAAACACCTGATGCTTAATTCTGAACTACATGTAAATGCGATCACCGGGTCGACGGGAGCAGGTGTTAAACCTTCAGGGACCTCTCATTTTAGCTGGAGAAACGATAACATTTCGATCTACAAACCATTTGAACACCAACATTTGGCCGAAATAAAACAAAGTCTGTCGTCACTGCAAAACAGCTTCCGAAGTGCCATCAATTTTATTCCTGTCAGAGGTAACTTTTCCCGTGGAATATTCGCTACAACTTACATCGATTGTAAAATTGATCTAAGCGAGATTAAGCGAATTTACGAAGAATATTACAGCGATCATTCTTTCACATTTGTAATTGATAAGAATCCGGATTTGAAACAGGTAATAAACACGAATAAGTGTCTGATCCACCTTGAAAAGCATAATGACAAACTATTGATCGTTTCGATGATAGACAATTTGCTGAAGGGGGCATCCGGTCAGGCTGTTCACAACATGAACTTAATTTTCGGACTGGAAGAATCGGTAGGATTACACCTTAAACCTAGTGCTTTTTAAGCTATATAGCTTTGTAAAGACAATTTAATTGAATGAACATGAAACTATTTGATGTATATCCTTTATTCAATATAGATATTGTAAAGGGAAAGGGATGCCACGTTTGGGATGCCGAAGGAAACGAATACCTCGACCTCTATGGCGGGCATGCCGTAATCTCGGTAGGACACTGTCACCCCTATTACGTAGAAAAGCTAACAGAACAGCTTAATAAATTGGGGTTTTACTCAAACTCAGTTATCAATAATCTACAAGTTGTCCTGGCCGAAAAGTTGGGAAAACTATCTGAATACGAAGACTACTCACTTTTTCTGATAAACTCCGGAGCCGAAGCCAACGAAAATGCTTTAAAGCTTGCGTCTTTTCACAATGGAAAAAAACGAGTTATTTCCTTTAAGAAGGCCTTTCACGGACGTACATCGGCAGCAGTAAAAGTTACTGATAATCCGGCAATCATTGCTCCTATTAATGATACGATTCCCGTTACTTTTGTTCCGTTAAATGACATTGATGCGGTTGAAGCAGAACTAAAAAAAGGAGATGTTTCGTCGGTAATTATTGAAGGTATCCAAGGTGTTGGAGGTATCCAGCAACCATCGGATGAATTCTTTAAAGCCTTGCGGGCTGTATGCACCAAATACAAAGTGGTTCTTATTCTGGATGAAATTCAATCAGGATACGGACGTACCGGAAAATTCTTTGCTCACCAATATGCCGGTATCAAACCCGACATGATAACTGTAGCAAAAGGTATCGGTAACGGATTTCCAATGGCAGGATTATTAATCAGTCCAGAGTTCAAACCCGTATTCGGTATGCTTGGAACAACATTCGGAGGAAATCACCTGGCCTGTATAGCCGCAATAGCTGTACTTGAAATTATGGAAAAAGAACAACTACTGGACAATGCTACAAAAGTTGGAAATTATTTAATCGAAGAACTGGGCAAGCTTTCCGGCATAAAAGAAATTCGTGGCCGTGGATTAATGATAGGTATCGAATTTGAAGAGTCCATTAAAGAAATCCGTTCACGTCTTTTATTTGAAGAAAAAGTATTTACAGGAGTTGCTGGTACAAACACCATACGCTTACTGCCTCCGCTTTGTTTATCAATGGAAGAAGCAGCCGACTTTATGACCCGTTTTAAACGTGTACTTGGTCAATAAAACAAGTTGAATCAGGCAACACCTCCAAACTTAATTATTCGTTGAAACTAGTTAAATAAAAAAAGCCTTCCGGAAATTCCGGAAGGCTTTTTTATGTTTCTTGAATTATAATTACTTGATACCAAGCTTCTTTGCAATTGCTTTTGGAAGAGCATCTTTATGAACAATTATATTCATTGTCTTATAGGCTACAAAAGCTTCAGAAGCATACCATGTTCCCTTAAACTTATTGTCTGTACCCCATGAATTTTTTACCATATAGAATTTCTTTCCGGTCTGATCTTTTGCCATACCGTAAATTAGCATCCCATGATCGTCTGTTGTTTGGTAGTTATCATAACCGACCTGACGCATTTCCTGTGTAATAGCAAGTTCCTGACAAGGTTTCTCAATTAATTTTTTAATTTCGTTATCCTTTTCGGTCTTGCTCAGACCAACCCATTTGTCCTGATCTGAACCAGATGTTTCAATCGCTTTAATATCTGGAACTACAGCAATTCCATTACGAGTAAATCCTTTTTCGCTAACATCAGACCCCCATGCAATAGAATAACCTGTATTGATCGCATTCTCAAAAACCTGCATAAACTCATTTATAGGAAGATTGTAAGAATCCGCCCAACGCCAGTTATCTTCAATTTCCAAAGCAAAAGAAGTATAAAAAGGCTGATGAGTATAAGATGTCAGAGAAACGTAATCATCCATATTTAAACCAAGTTCTTTTGAAAAACTTGCAGGGGTGTATTCTTTGCCATTATACATAAACTTTTCAGGAATTGCTCCCAAATAGGAGTCTATAACAGCATCGTAGCCCTTCTTCCATGAAGTAGAAAGTTTACCGTTATCATTCTTCACAACCGCATTTACATAGCTGGAAGCGATCGCTTCCATTTCTCCATGTACGTGCATATCTTCACCATACTGCAAACCTGACATAGCGGCTTCAGGAACTGCTCCATAATGTTTCATTACGTAAAGAACATCCTCGAAAGAACCTCCTTGTCCAAAATTAAGTTTGCCGTGCAGACGAACAAATTTATCGGCTTTATCTTTATAGGAGTGACTTACCACAAACATTTCCGATAAATCGAACTCTCCTTTTCCCTGGCGAAGCAATTCGGCTTCAAGAAAACCTTGTCCTGAAAAAGACCAACATGTTCCTGTACGGTTCTGATTCTTTACCGGGGTTATTTTTAACTCTTTAATCGGAGTAAATACATACTCACTACTATCTTGTGCCACTGTCGAAAACGCACATGCAAACAACAAGGCACCTACTAAGACTTTTTTCATTCTATTGGTTATTAATTTTATCAAATAAGAAGCAAAGGTAATTTTTTAGCTAATTACTGAAGACTTTTTTCAATGTATATTCTCACTTTTTGTCATTATTTATAACAATAAACCGCCAATGATTACTTATCCACGGTTCTCCGGCATAGTTGATTCCTATCCTGGGTGTCGTTTTATAGGAAATAGCCTTTCCATCATCTTCGAGCCAGATTCTGGAAGATGATACCAGATTCTCTCCATAAAATGATTTGTCAAGTTCGAGATACCTACCCACCCTTCCGGGACCTGAAGCTTCTTCCACGCCACGAATCAGAACCGCTTGCGGACTCTCTGCATGACCGCTTACTATATTCAACATCCAGTACATTCCATAAATAAGATATACATATACATGACCTCCCTCTCCGAACATTACTTCGGTGCGGGAGGTACGTCCTTTACTGGCATGACAGGCTAAATCCTCAGCTCCATAATATGCTTCCGTCTCAGTAATCCTGCAACGAAGCAAACGGTTGTTATCCAACGTCCGGCAAATTACCTTACCCAACAAAGAGGGTGCCAATTCTAATGCCTCCTTTTCAAAAAACTGATGCTCTAACTTCATAGATACAAAGATATGAAAATGACATCTAAAATCAATATATATAATTATTATGACTACATTTGCTTCCGTTTATGTCAAATATAATATTATTAACCGAATAAGAGAATTACACAATGAAAGTAACAGTTATTGGAGTTGGAAATATAGGAGGAGCCATTGCCCGCGGCTTAGCGAAAGGTACGATTCTTAAAGCATCCGACATTACCTGTACTGACCTGGTTCAGGAAAATCTGGATAAAATGACTCAATCTAACAAAGATTTTGTTATTTCCACTAATAATATTGAAGCTGTAAAAGAAGCCAATATAATTATTATTGCAGTAAAGCCATGGCGCGTTGAATCAGTAATCAACGAAATAAAATATTCGTTGAAATACGACAAACAGATCATCGTTTCCATAGCAGCAGGTATTCCTTTCGATCGTTTAAACGAATTTCTCGATAAAGAATCGAATCTTGAATATGGCACACCTTCTGTTTTTCGTGTAATTCCTAATACAGCTATCGAAGTGTGCAGTAGTATGACTTTTGTGTCTTCCTGTAATGCTTCCGACGAACAAGAAGACCTTATTGTAAACCTGTTCAATGAACTGGGAAGTGCCATGTTGATCGAAGAACAACTTATGACAGCAGGGACTGCCCTTGCTTCAAGTGGAATAGCATTCGCCATGCGTTACATCCGTGCTTCAACAGAAGGAGGAGTTGAACTTGGTTTCTATCCCAACCAGGCTAAAGAAATAGTTCTTAAAACCGTAAAAGGAGCTGTGGATCTTTTAATTGCGAATCAAAGTAATCCCGAAACAGAAATCGATAAAGTTACAACACCAGGCGGAATAACAATCAAGGGGCTTAACGAAATGGAATTATCCGGATTTACATCTTCTGTAATTCGCGGACTAAAAGCCAGTAAGTAAGTTAGCTTCGATTTATCAATTTCATCTATGAAGACATAAAATCTATCAATTGGAAAAATAGTTTGAATCAGAAAATGAGCTTTAATTTTGTGTCATGAAAGTAAAACAAAATTAAGTTAATAAAACAAACTATGAATCCAATTATTAATTCTCAGGTTCCTGAATTCAATGTACAGGCATTTCAAAATGGCAAGTTTAAATCGGTATCGAACAATGATGTAAAAGGCAAGTGGGGTATCTTCTTTTTCTATCCTGCAGACTTTACGTTTGTATGTCCTACCGAACTGGTGGATATGGCCGATAAATATGAAAAGTTCCAAGAAATGGGCGTTGAGGTTTATTCTGTTAGCACAGATTCTCACTTTGTGCATAAGGCATGGCACGACGCTTCTGAAACGATTCGCAAAATTAAATACCCGATGTTGGCAGATCCGACAGGTGTGTTAAGTCGCTCATTCGGGGTGATGATTGAAGAAGAAGGTATGGCTTACCGTGGTACATTTCTTGTAAATCCCGAAGGACAAATTAAAATTGCAGAAATTCACGACAATGGCATTGGACGTAATGCAGACGAATTGCTTCGCAAAGTGGAAGCCGCCCAGTTCGTAGCTACACACGACGGCGAAGTTTGTCCTGCAAAGTGGAAGAAAGGTGATTCAACGCTAAAACCAAGCATCGATTTAGTGGGTAAAATCTAATTAATCCCAAATAAAGAGGCTCCTACATCCTGTTAGGGCCTCTTTTTTTATAAACAATAAGAAAAACCGTGTAAACTATGTTAGACTCTACTTTAAAAGATCAGCTAAAAAATATTTTTGCAGGATTAGATGCGACATACACTCTTGCTATTTCTGTATCTGGCCAACATGAAAGCCGGAACGAGCTATTGGAAATGATGAATGATGTAGCCGACTGTTCAGAAAAAATTGTGTGTGAGGTTTACGAAGGCGATGGATTGGAATTTGCAATACTGAAAGACGGACTGAAGACCGGAATTACGTTTCGGGGCATACCAAACGGTCATGAATTTACATCTTTTTTACTTGCCATTTTGAATCTGGACGGTAAAGGCAAAAACATACCCGACGAAAGTATACGTAATAGGGTCAAAGCGTTGAAAGGTCCTATAAAACTGACTACCTATGTTTCACTTTCTTGCACAAATTGCCCAGATGTGGTGCAGGCATTAAATGTCATGGCGACTCTGAACGGGCAAATCAATCATGAAATGGTTGACGGTGGACTTAATCAGAAAGAAGTCGATGCATTAAAGATTCAGGGAGTACCTTCGGTATTTGCCGACGGTAAACTGATTCATGTGGGTCTCAGTGATTTTGGGGAATTGCTTGCTAAGCTTGAAGCTGAATATGGCATAACTGAGGATAACTCGGAAAAACCCGTAAAGAATTACGATCTGATAGTGGTAGGCGGAGGTCCTGCCGGGTCTGCAGCGGCTATTTATTCTGCCCGAAAAGGGTTAAAAGTTGCTATGCTGGCCGAAAGAATAGGTGGTCAGGTAAAAGAAACGGTTGGAATCGAAAACCTTATTTCTGTGCCCACAACTACCGGTCAGGAACTGGCTAGTAATCTAATGGCACACATTAACGATTACCCGATTGACATATTGGAGCACCGTCGGGTGGAAAAAGTGGTGGTAGATGGTAAAGAAAAGGTTCTTTCGGTATCCGGCGGTGAAAAGTTTACAGCTCCAGCACTGATAGTAACGACTGGTGCAAGCTGGCGAAGACTAAATGTTCCGGGTGAATCGGATTATATTGGCCGGGGTGTTGCGTTCTGTCCTCACTGCGATGGTCCGTTTTATAAAGGTAAACACGTAGCAGTAGTAGGTGGTGGTAATTCTGGTATCGAAGCTGCGATTGATCTGGCCGGTATATGTAGCAAAGTCTCCATATTTGAGTTCCACAGCGAACTGAAAGCGGATAAAATCTTACAAGAAAAAGCAGGCAGTTTGCCTAACGTTGAGATATTCCTCAATTCTCAGACTACCGAAGTAGTTGGCAACGGAAGCAAAGTAACAGGCCTGCTGGTGAAAGATCGTCTCACCGAAAAAGAACATCAGATTGAGCTGGATGGTATTTTTGTACAAATTGGTTTAGCCCCCAACAGTGGCATATTTAAGGAGGTTGTTGAAACGAACCTTTCCGGAGAGATTGTGATCGATTCGCACTGTCGGACAAATATACCGGGAATATATGCAGCGGGAGATGTATCTACCGTTCCGTTCAAACAGATTATCATTGCAATGGGCGAAGGAGCCAAAGCATCGCTTGCTGCTTTCGAAGACCGCTTACATGGGGTTCTTTAGTATAATAAAAATAGTAGAAAAAAATTCAGAAAGGTTAGTTAGTCTATCTTCCTGAATTTTTTTGTTTTATCTGATTAGTTTTCATTTCAGATGCAATTACAGTTAAATATTTATATCTATCTTTACACATAGTATAATTTCAAACCATTGCGCATTCTTTATGAAAGAACAGGCTGCAGATTAAAATTTGTAGCCTTACATATAACAACTTGCTAAAAACCACTAATTAAAATGAAATTATCAGGGATTCTCATTGCATGCATGATACTGGGAAATGTATCAACACTATTTGCCCAACGTGGGTCTGTCGACGAAAGTTGTACAATTGAAAGCAAAATCATGAAACAAACCATGCATTATGCTGTTTATCTTCCTGACGGATACAATACATCAACTCGTACATATCCGGTCCTTTACTTGCTTCATGGTATGTCCGGCAATCAAACCAGCTGGGTGCAGCAAGGCGATGTAAACCGGATAGCCAGCAAAACGATAGCTAGCGGCGCAGCTCCGGAGATGATTATAGTTATGCCTGATGGTCGGAACGATTGTTACGTTAACAGTTACGACAATTCTGTACGTTACGAAGATTATTTTTTTCAGGAGTTTATTCCTGAAGTGGAAAAAAGTTTCCGCGTGCAGAAAAACTTACGGGCTGTTGCCGGTTTATCAATGGGTGGATATGGTTCTCTTTACTATACATTTTCTCATAAGGACATGTTCAAAGCTTGTTATGCGATGAGTGCGGCGGTTTATATACCTGAGAAGAATGGCAATCGAAGTGATTTGGAAAAGAAAGTGATGGGTCCGGATGATGCAGAAGGTACTCCTCCTTATTTCCGTTCGCATTGCATACAGGAAATGGCTAAAAACATAGAATTAAAGAAAAATGAGTGGGGAGGTATCGACTTTCCAAGTCTTTATATTGACTGCGGTGACGATGATTTCCTTTTATTACCCAATTTACAATTAGTTGAAATACTTAAAAACAAAAATGTTCCTTTTGAATTCCGCGTTCACGACGGTGCCCATACCTGGGACTACTGGCGCAATGCTTTAGAAGACGCGCTTGTCTTTGTTGGAAAAAGATTTAGAGAATAAAAGAGTTAGCATGCAGTAATTCTAAAATCGTATTTATATTTTTGAACTAAATTAAAACCACCTACAACCGTTACATTTAAGACCAATTAATGATTATCTAATATGAAAAAATTACATCTTGTCTGCATTATGCTTTTGTTGGCAACAACAACTTTCTCTCAGCGTGGAACAGTTAATGACAGTTACACCATTGAAAGCAAAATCATGAAACAGACCATGCATTATTCTGTCTATTTTCCTGAAGGTTATGCAACGTCCTCTCGTTCTTATCCCGTTCTTTATCTGCTTCACGGCATGTTCGGAAGCCATACCGGTTGGGTGCAGGAAGGAGAAGTAAACCAAATTGCAAGCAAATTGATGGCTTGTGGAGCAGCTCCGGAAATGATTATAGTAATGCCCGAAGGACGAAACGATTTTTACATCAATAACTACGACAGTTCTGTGCGTTACGAAGATTATTTCTTTCAGGAGTTTATGCCTGAAATAGAAAAGAATTTCCCAATAGATAAAGCCTCCCGTGCAATAGCTGGTTTATCAATGGGTGGCTACGGATCTTTATACTACACATTCTCTCGTCAGGATTTGTTCAAGGCGTGTTATGCAATGAGCGCAGCTGTGCTTACATTCGAGAAAAACGGAAAAAGAACTGACTTCGATAAGAATCTATGGGGACCGGACGATGCAGACGGCTCTCCTGCTTATTTTCGCACTCACAATTTAGTCGAAATGGGTAAAAAGCTTGAAATGAAAAAGAATATGCGGGGTACACCCGAATTTCCTAAAATATATATTGACTGTGGTGATGATGATTTTCTTTTGTTGAACAACTTTCAACTGGTTGAAGTTCTCAAAAAGAAAAATATCCCCTTTGAATTCCGCGTTCACGACGGTGCTCATACCTGGGACTACTGGCGCAATGCTTTAGAAGATGCCCTTGTCTTTGTTGGAAAAGCGTTCAGAGGTTAATTTACAAAAGACCTTACGTTTACCGCGAAAGCAGAGGCAGCCACACATGGTTAAACTGGCGAATTTATTTATCGGAGTTCGCGTCTTTATTATTTAAGTAATAGCGAAAGGTTTTATTGTATGTAAGATTCCCTGTAAAGCTGAGATTATTTCAGTTTTACAGGGAATCTTTTATTAAATCAGCGGTTGAGTCTATTGCTTTGCTTTCTCTTTATCAAGAATTAGTTGCAGGCTTTTTACTTTTTCAGGATATCTGGCTACCTGGTTTACTTTCTCTCCACGGTCTTTCTTTAGATTATAAAGCTGTGGTTCTTTGCTGTTTCCAAGTTCCGTATTGGTAAGTTTATTATACGCCGGACCATTACCCGGAGCAATGTATTTCCACTCGCTATTTGATACCGATAACGAACCAGCTTGCTCGATAACATACTCCCGCCCTATTTTTGTCTTGCCCAACAGCGTAGTAAGATAATTACGGCTATCCGGAGCTACTCCTTCTTGTATTGGTGTTTCTGTCAAAGCGGCAAGCGAAGCAAACAAATCAACCTGAGAAACTAATGCGGTTGATACGCTTGATTTAACTTTCGAAGGCCAGCTTACAACAAAAGGAATCCTTGTCCCCGCTTCGAAATTACTATACTTACCTCCACGAAAGTCACCCCAGGGCCTATGATTTCCTAATAATTCGACAGCCCTGTCCTGATAACCATCGTCTACAACCGGACCATTGTCGCTGGTTAAGACAATAAGCGTATTTTCTGAGAGTCCAAGCTTTTCAAGAGTTTTCAGAATCTCGCCTACGCTCCAGTCAAATTGTAACAAAGCATCGCCTCTGGCTCCCATACCACTCTTTCCAGCGAAACGAGGATGTGGAACGCGAGGTACGTGTGCGTCATTCGTGGCAAAATAAAGAAAGAATGGTTTATCTCTATTGTTTTCGATAAACTGAACTGCCTTGGAAGTAATGCTATCGGCAATATTTTCATCTTTCCAAAGGGCCTGCTTTCCACCTTTCATATATCCGATACGCGATACCCCATTAACAATGGCCTGATCGTGACCGTGATTCACACTTGGCTTTAAAACAGTCAGCATTTCAGGATGGTCTTTCCCCAGCGGCTCACCCGGAAAAGGTTGCACGTAACTAACCTGAATTGGATCGTTGGGATCAAGATTTACCACCCGCTGATTTTCAACAAAAACACAAGGAACCCGGTCGCCCGTAGCCGCCATAATATAGGAATAATCAAAACCGATATCTTTTAAACCTGGAGTTATAAATCCATTCCAGTCCTGTGTTCCGGCTTTATCACCCAAACCGAGATGCCACTTGCCAACAGCACCAGTATAATAACCGGCCGTTTTAAACATGTCTGCAACAGTGGTTTGTTCCGGACGAATAATCATGCCCGCATCACCCGTGGCAATACCCGTGTCATTGCGTCGCCAGGCATATTGACCCGTAAGGAGTGAATAACGCGAAGGAGTGCTTGTTGCCGCCACTGCATGCGCATCGGTAAATCGAATTCCTTGAGAAGCTAATTTATCCACATTAGGCGTATGAATCGTTTTCTCTCCATAACAACTCAAATCACCATAGCCAATATCATCAGCCAAGATAAAAATAACATTGGGACGTTCCGTTTGCTGCGCAAACAATGCAGCTGCAGGAGCCATAAGTGTGGTACCTATTTGCAACAGGCTGAATAAGTTTTTCTTCATTAAATACTTAGCTTTTTGTTTATATAAATTTGTTCCGGCTTTTAATCGGACCAAATATACAAAATTATCTTAAGAACAGTCTTAACGGTAGGCTAACTCAACCTATTCACTGAAGCAGATGCACAATAATAGTAAAATCATTATCATTAACGTTATCTATTTCATCAAGTAATTTTCGGGCTTTCTCAACATCGCCCTTGTATATAGCTGTACTCCATTGAACTACTTTTTCATTAGGTTGTTGTTTATTCCATTCTTCAACCATACGATCTGCCCGATCAACATCTCCGGTTTTGCAAAGAGATAATGCGATCATCAATTCGTTTAAATTAAACGATCCACTATAAAAGCTCGCTTTTTCAATTACTTTCTTGTAAAAAATTTCCGCCTGTTTTGGGTTTCCTTGCTTGAAATAAACAGATGCAAGAATAAAATTCTCCAGACATTCATCGATATCGCTGTCATATGGTTTACCGACACCTAGGTTTTCGATCCATATTTTAGAATTCTCAACGAAACGAATCGCTTTAGAATATTGTTTTTTCTTTAGAAAATCTATTGCCTGATATAAGTTAGCCTCCCGATAAATAACCCGACCTTCGTAAGCTCCTTCATTTGGTAATACTTTAAGTCGTTTCAAAACAGCAATACATTCAACATACTTCGCATTAACACATAACGATTTAGCGTATTTTAGCCCAATTACATAATTTTCAGGAAACTTTATAAAACAACGTTGGGCTACCTTTTCGGCATTTTCTTTATCTCTCGATTCAAGGTAATAATTTATTAAAGCAAGTCCAGTTCTCCAAGATTGCTCCAATTGCTCTGCTTTCTGAATATCTGCCAGCTTATCCTGTCCGGATTTTAGCATGGCGCGGCAGAGATACAAAGGAACGTATGAAGACTCATTGCATTCATTTAATAAATTCAATGCTTGATCCTTATTTCCCTGACTCCAGTAAAGCATAGCGGTATAGTAACGGCTCTTCCATGAATTCGTTTTTGAAACCGCCCATTCCAAAGCATTAAGCTCTTCAGGGCGAAAAGGAAATACAAAGTCCGGCGACAACTGCTCAGCTTTTTTGAGCATTTCTTTTGCGTCAGCCTCTTTTCCCAACTGATGCAATATTAAAGCTGAACGATACAATGCAATAGGGTGATCGGATGCCAGACTAAATAGATGAAGAGCTTCTTCAGTACAATTTATAGCTTCATACCATCCGGCAATTTCCTGATAAGTTTCAAAAGGCAATTCACTTCGTATCATAGAAGAGAAAATTTTCAGACGATCCGGGTCTTTACTCTGCAAACAAGCTTCGTAACGTATAAAATGGTTTAGCGGCAACTCTTTCTCAACCGAGGCTATCAGTTTTTTAACT
Organism: uncultured Macellibacteroides sp.; assembly: GCF_963667135.1. Lineage (NCBI taxonomy): Bacteria > Pseudomonadati > Bacteroidota > Bacteroidia > Bacteroidales > Porphyromonadaceae > Macellibacteroides > uncultured Macellibacteroides sp. The sequence goes on from NZ_OY762974.1 coordinate 282,207, forward strand.
TCTACATTGTTCCCACTATACCGATAGGCCACCAATAAGGATTGGATTGCATCAAAGTTCTTGGGATTACTTTCCAGACTCCTGGAGGCATAATGAATAGCTTTTTGCCAATTTTTTTCATACAAGAAACATTGAGCCAGCATACTATAAGCCGAAGTTTTATAACCTTGTGAATAAGAAGCAATAGAAAAACCATCTTTAGCATCCGTCAGATTACCTATTTTTTTATTAATCAGCCCATACAAATAATTAGCCTCACCATTATAGGTATCCATACTAAGAGATTGCCTGGCAAAAGAGAGACCGTCGTTATATCTGGACGTCCGATAACAAAGAGATGCCATTTTAATCAATGCCGGCAGATAATATGGATCTTGCTTCAGACAATCGCTGAACATCTTTTCAGCTTTAGTATACATCTTCTGATTCATCAGCTGTTCTCCATTTACATACTTTCCATATACCGAATTCCAATCGAAATTTTCCGGCAACTTGGTAGGACGATTCAGGTTGTTGTCTCCCGGAGCGTCAGACCAAACCAATTCATCGTTTCCAATTACCACTTTCAGGTTTAAAGTAGTATCTTTCAAGATTACAGACTTTTTCCATGTTTCAAATACCTCCAGGTCAAACGATTCCTTATAAAGTATACTATCTCCGGCATAAACAGTTATCGGAGATAGAATCTTTTGCAAGGGACAAAAAGCCAGTTCCGCTTTTCCATCCTTACGAATTACACTCAATGTTCCTAATGGACTTACCTTGGAAATACCATCCGTACCCTTTACTGGAAACCAATATTCCTCCCAACTGTCTGTTAGCTGAGGCAAAAAGGCAAAATGCTTATAAGGAGAATAAGAACTGTTTGTAGTCGGCTGGTTAAACATGCGACCCGATTGTAACTCAACATATTGTCCATCGGAATCAGTGAGCAAGTCTTCCCAAATTGCGCCCGAACGGGACAAGCCCCACAAAAATATTTTCATACCCAGTTTATCATCATAAGGAGCATAATGAACGGAACCGAAATTATCATCATGCCAGTAAGCTCCGTAGAAATCATTATATTTACCTAATACGTGATAAGACTTAGCCCCTCCGAAATTATTCTTTTCATACCATGAAATTTCCCGGCCAAGCTCATCCTTCGGAAAGGAATGAACATCTCCTCCATGACCTATATAATGCTGTCCCGGATAACAAAACTCAAGATTTCCGGCAGCTTTAAATCCTGCATTTGTCCACTGATAATAAGGTTGGTCTATAGAAGAACCATTATACCAAATCATACGCGTGGTAAAATATGCTTTATCTTTTGGTAAATTTACTTCAACAGCCCAACTGGTACGTGTAATCAATTCGATTGCGCTAATAAAACAACTAACACTGCCATCCTCATTTGTTCTCAACTGATAATCCACCGGACAGCTCGTTGTTGGAGCATGACCAATTATTCCATAATTAAATTCTATTCCACCAGATGTCCAGGCACCTCGCATGGCAATATCGCGAAATTTGACAACGTGATTATAATAAATAAATTCCTTATTAGTTGTTTTCTCAACGGCTCCCCATATTTTCCCTCCTATCTCAGGAAATAGGGTAAGCTTAATATAATCGTTCTCCATCTCTACCACTTTCCATTCTTTCTGAATTGATTTATCGGCATATCCATCAAAACGAAAATACGGATAATAGAGATTCTCCGGCATAGGCACAGGATCTGGGTCCGAAAACGGATAGGTATTCATTGTTCGAACAATTTCCTTAATTGAAGATGGATTCTGAGCTTCCCCTCCGGCAGGAAATAAATATAGCACGACGGCCAACAATGGCATAATAGTATTTTTCATACTCCTCTCATTTGTTAAAGACACGATATCTAAAGTATCCCAAAAGTAGTTAAGCTTATGTCATTACTTTTAGGATACTTGGAATCAAAATTTAAATATACAATAAATCTCAATAAGAACTTCTCTCATTCATTATTCTAGCCCAGATATTTCCAGGATACAATTGAACAGCCTTAACAAATTCTTTCTTCGCACTAATTACATCATTTTGTAATAAATGAATCAGACCTGCATAGTACAAAACATTGCTTTGCTGAGAATTTTGATTGGCATCACCAAATTTGGCATATGAATCAATCTGATTCTCTTGCATACGCTTCAATTGATTCTGCATATCATTAAGCACTATATCTGATTCGTCAAATTTGTTCAGTTTTCTCAATGACTTTACTTTATAATAATACAAATCGGTCAGACTACCTCTGAAAATAGTATTGGCTGACTTTCTAAAACACTCTTTGGCTTTATCCAACTGATTTAAACCTTCGTAGGCTATGCCAGACAGATAATAGGTTTTAGCTTCATATCCTCCACCTGAAGAAGGAGCGACTTCAAGGTTTATGGGATACTGATTAGCAAAATCAAATTCCAGGACTGCCTCTTTGAAGTGTTTGTTATTTAGTAAGTTCAGTCCTTTCATCAAATGAGAGTCCACATAAATCTGATGAATTTGTCCCCCTCCTTCCCATAAATGGAAATGTCTGTTTGTCAATATCTTTATTGCTTTATCGTACTGAGCAGACGAATTATACAAAGTAAGCAAACGCATTACAGCATCATCATGTTTCATCACCGTTTTCAAATGAGACTCCATGTATTTCAGTCGTTTTGGTTCAGCAATATTAGCTTGTTCGTACAACTTATCCGATTCTGTAAATAGAAGAGCATCGTTTGGATTAGCCTTCACTGCCATTTCATAATAGGTAATGGCCTTATCCCAATCACCTTTCATTCCATAGGCAAAACCAACATTACGGCAAGCAATTGCAAAAGACGGGTTAAGTTCCACGCTCTTCTTCCAGTTTGTAAGTCCGGCTTCCTTTTGACCTAAATAATAGTACAAATTACCCAAATAATAGTATGCAAAAGAATCATCGGGCTTTTCTTTCAGAATCTCATTAAACAATTCAATCTCCTCCAATCGTAATGGATAGTTATTTAATGGAGAAAGCATCCCTGCTTGGTTGAGACACAAAAGAGCCTCAGCCTTATTATTCTGTTTTAGCAAATTGTATCCCTTGTAATAATAGACTAACGGATAAGAAGCATACGGCTCACCGGCAGCAATAGCATCATTCAATAAAATGAGCGCATCTTCCGTAGCACCTAAAATCATATAATTGTTCACAACTTCCAGCAATTCCTGAACTGCAATTATTCCGTCATTTCGATATTTCTGACTTGCTTTAAGAAAAGAAGCATCACCTGTTGTTAAGAAACTTGACTCTGCCGCGCTCCAGAAGTCTAACGGATCAATCTGTTGAATTGCAAGAATGGTTTCTTTTGCCTCGTCTTCTTTTCCCAGCTTACGCAGGATGTAAGCTTTTAAAGACAGCGCCTGAATATCACGCGCTCCAACATATATCGACTCTGTAATCAAATCGAATGCTTTTGGTAAGTTATTCTCATTAACAGCCATTATAGCCAATTCATAGAAAGAACGGTGTTTGTATTCCGGTGTCCAGGTAGCAGCCCAATAAGATTCTTCTGCTTTCACAGAATCGCCGGTCATTCGATACACATATCCCAAGTAATACAAAGCCTCCGTATTCTTTACAGTTGTATAATCGTGAGCCAATCGGCCTTGGGAACGTAATAAATGTTTTTTGGCTTTTCCCCATTCTCCCTGGCGTATGAAATGTTTTCCAACTTCAATATTTACCCTGGCATCCATCGAATCCCGAGACAGTGCTTCATTATAAAAATCCATATAATTCAAACGGGCATTATTAAACTGATCTACACGAAGTCCGGCTAAGTACAATTCTTCGTTAGTCTTATATTCTATGATAGATTTAGGCCCATCTATTACTTTAGGAAGCGGTTTTTCTTTCAATTCCACAGGACGATAATCGACCAGCAGATTTCCTTCAGAATCAGAAAGTGACGTGTATAATTCATACATATCCAACATATCCGGCACAGCGAGTTCTTTAAGAAAATAGTTATCAGGGTCAATCGTTATCCGCTTATCCATCAATACCTGATCTTTATATTTTACCAACACCCGGGCATTCTCATATAAAGTGGTAGTACAATATCCAACCCGATAGTTTTTGTTATCTACCGGTTCTAAATTAACAGCAGCATCTACTGTAGCATTCTTAACGCCTTTAATTCCCTTTATTGGATACCATATCTGACTGAATTCCCGTATTTCACCGGGATTAATCCAACTATAATCCGGTTGGTTATCGGAATACGCTCCTACCATTAGCTCCAGATAGTGTCCATCCTTGTCCGACAATATTTTATTCCACATTTCTCCGTTCGGGTTATTTCCCCATAAGAAAAATTTCTTTCCCGGAACTACATACCGGTTTGCCACATGAACCGTTCCGGCATCCTTTCCAAAATCATACCCTGCAAGGAAATTCATCTGACTACCCCAGGCAAAAATGGAACGGGAACTCCCCGTAAAGTTCTTCCACAATGATAAATTTTCTTTTTTCCCGCTACCTACAGTTGTTTCACCTTCCGGCCAGTTGGTAAAATAAACTTTATGATGATCTGCTCCAAATTGAACATCTGAAGGGAATATTACCTGATAATCATCATTACAGTGTACAGAAACATTTGCCCAGTACAACATAGACTGAATCATTGAAGTAGGATTAATTACCTTAACTTTTGCTTCAACCCACGATCGATTCGGATAAACAGATACCCCTACCGACCATTTTAAACGATGTCGTAATTCAGTTTCTCCGACCCAGATAGTTTTACTGCCATCTTGGTTTTCCTTCATTGACCAACTAACCGGCATATAACTACTGGCTCTATGATGATCGGGGATATTCCATTCCACACCACCAGACAGCCAGGCGCCAAGCATACCAATCAAAGCAGGCTTTACACCAGACTGCGTATAAAAGAAATGATAATCATTTGTTTTGTCCGTCGCAGAAAATATACGACCTCCTATTTCCGGCAATATAGAGATATCTACATATTGATTGTTTAAGCACAGGACATTATACTCTTTTTCTATTTTTTCTTCTGTCAATACATCATATAAAGGATAAGGATAAATATACCCCTCAGCTCCTTGATATACTCTGCCGGTAAAGAATATAGGATCAACTTCAGGATTTCCGATTTTATAAGTAGGAATCTTTCCGGATATAGATTTCATGTTAACTTGTTGCCCCATTAAAGGTGCAACAAACAATAAAAACAGGGGGATAAATTTGGTTTTCATAATACTCGATTTAAATAATGAAGAATCTAAATTGACACTAAAACGGCAAAACCGTAATTAAAATTAAAACCCGGACGGAAGTCCTGAATAAATTCAAGACTTCCGTTGGAAAAGACTTAAAGTCCTCCGGGTTCTGTCTATCAAAAAACTACTACTATCTTACCAAATTGGAATTCAATGAAACATCTGTTGCAGGATAAGGTGCATACAACAAATTCTGATTCCATGTTTTATTTGCAAACACCACTGTTTCATTAACAGAAACACCCGGAGCTACTTCGACAGAAGCATTAGCAGCACGTTCAGTAAATGTCTTTTCTAAAAGCTCCATTCTTAACTGGTCTGCGCGTCGTGTAACCAAACCCACCCAGTTACCGGCAACTTCCCATCCATGTTCAGCCAATGCAGCATCAGCAAATGCCTTACCACTCATTCCAGAAGGCAGTGGCTCTAGTCCCGCACGTCCGCGTACTTTGTTGATACATTCGTATGCTAATGAATTCGGAGTTCCTTCAGCACGAGCCTGAGATTCAGCATACCATAATAAAACTTCCGAATAACGGATGCAACGATGTCTGTGGCTGTTTGTCATATCATAACTAGGTGTTTTAGTATAATCATAATCTGTATCACCCGGGCCAACAGTGAAAATAGAAAACATAGGATGGTTTTCAGGAACATAATTAACACCATTCGCGTCTTTTTCCCACCAATTTACCAACTTTCCATTTAACAACAATATCTTAGGTGCATAAATAGCATCTTTACGAGCACCTTCAGGCATATTTTTCCAGAAGCGGATTTCGCCATATGCATCACCCCAACCACCTAAAGATTCAAATAGATTGGAAGAAGTAAGCTGTGAATCCTGAGCCCATGTAAAAGCTTTCTGATAATTAATCCCGACAACCGTTTCAAGTGTATAATTATGACTTGGAGAATAAACATTTTTAAATTCTGGTTCAAGAATGTAATTATAAGTTCCGCTGTTTACGCCATCAATTACCTCCTTAGCTTTAGCAGCAGCCAACGCATAATTTTCGGTCTTATTCAATGGCCAGCCTGCCATAGCCATATATACTGCAGCCAAAGTCGACTTAGCACCCTGTTTCGTTATATAAGCATCCGCACCATACATTTTTCTTGGAGCATCCGTATAGCTTGCAGGCAATAAGCTTTCGCAATCCTGCAAATCGTTCACAATCTGAGCATATACTTCTTCTACCGAAGATAAAGGAGTCGAGGTGTCTATTAAATTTGTTAAATTCATAGGAAGCGGTCCCCATATTCTAACTAAAGTAAAATAACTGTAAGCTCTCCAGTATTTAGCCTGACCAATAGCAATATTAATCTCTTCGGCAGATGTAGGTGTTTTATCTGCATTCAAAATAATATAATTAGCGGCTTTAATTAATGTATAATAAGCATTCCAGCAATTTGTCACCCCTTTATTATTATCAGCAGGAGCAAAACGGTCAAATTCTGCATACGCCTGTTTGTTACTCCCTGGATTGGCTGTCATATCATCGCCCATCCACTGAGGAATCTGCATATTCGTATTTCCTTGAGTTGACATAACTTTGCTATACAAAGAGTATACGCTCATGTTAAGCTCATTCTGAGAGGAAAAGAAATTTTCTTGCGTGAGACTACCTTTTGGATCTTCTTCCAGAAAATCGCTACATGAAGTTGTTGCCAAAGAAAACAGGAACGCACAACCTATCAATATTTTTATTTTCATAATCTTTTTCATTTTAATATTAAAAATTCATTTTTACGCCAAATGTAACGGTACGAGGTGAAGGATATGCGCCCATGTCAATTCCACTGTTTATATCCACATTTGAACTGGAAAAAGATGAACTTGCAGGGTCAAATCCCTTATAACCTGTTAGCGTAATCAAGTTTTGGCAGCTTAAAGTAAGACGTAAGTCAGCAAACTTTGTAATTTCTTTTGACAAGTTATAAGATAAACTGATATTCTCCAAACGTACATAATCAGCAGATTCAAGCCATTGTGTAGAAGCCGGCTGATAATTTGAACTTGAACTCAACAAAGAAGGATATGCCGCTGATTGAGATTGGTTACGATCAAAATTATCCATATATGATTCTCGTAACGTAATAAAACGAGAGTCTCCGACCATAGATGCCATAGTAAATCTAACTAAGTTCAGTTTTTTAGCTCCGAAAGAACTATTAAAAAACAAGTTCAGGTCCCAGTTTTTCCAAGAAAATTGGTTATTCCATCCAATTGTAAAATCAGGAGTTGATTTACCAATAATTGTACGGTCTCCGCTATCAAATTCGCCATTATCATTCAAGTCGGCGTATATATTGTCGCCTTTATTATCGAGACCTTGCCATTCATACCCATAGAAAGAACCGATAGAGTAACCCGGCTTAATGATTGTTACCTCTTCAACCATACCACTGGCAGGAGAAGTTCCATACAAAAATTCGTCACCAGCAAGTGATTCTACCTTGTTTTTCAAGTAAGTACCATTTATAGAGGAAGTCCATTTAAAGTCTTTGTTTTGTAGAATATGTGCTGTCAATGACAAATCAAGTCCTTTGTTACTGATTTCTCCGGCATTCACCCAATAAGTACCACCCCCATCATACTTAGGGATCTGCTTCTGCAATAATCCATCCACAGTTTTCTTATAAAAATAGTCTGCAGATACATTCAAACGATGGTCTAGCATTGAGAAGTCCAAACCCAAGTCAAACTGTTTTGTCTTTTCCCAGGTAAGATCTGGCGTAGCAAGTGTATTAGACCAATAGCCTGTATAATTAGTTGTTCCACCAAAAGAATAGCTTGTCTGAGCAAGCAAACCTAGTGTTTCATACGGATTGATAGCCTGATTACCCACAATACCATAGCTTGCACGAACTTTTACATCCTGAAAAAGTTTCTGTGACTTCATGAATTCTTCGTTACCTAAACTCCAGGCTACAGCAACAGAAGGGAAGTATCCCCATTTTTTATTTGTAAATTTTGAAGAACCATCCGCACGAAGTGTACCTGTTACAAGATATTTATCCTTGTAATTATACATTACACGCCCCACTCCCGACATCAAAGACCATTTATAATAATCATTGTTAAATGTATGTGTTGAAGCCATGTTTACATCCCACCAACCTACACTTTCTGTCAGTAGATTTGTTCCGTTTAATGACATGGAACGTCCTTCTGTTGAAGTTACTTCGTAAACACCTGTTGCAGTCAACGCATGGTCTCCCCATTTCCCTGTATAGGTTACATTGTTTGAACTTTGCAACATCATCCGATATGAATCGTTATTACCCATTGAGCTCTTTGTCTCTACTTTAGCCGAGCTAAAAGAATACCCCTTTGCATCGTAATAATCCAAACCATTTGTTGTAGTGAAAGTAAGACCGGGAAGAATTGTAAATCTCATGTCGACCATTCCATTAACAACATCCGTAATATTTTCGTTACCGTTCAAAGAAATAACACCTTTGGGATTACTTGCTATAGAGTTGTAGATATCTTTATTATAGTTTCCTTTTTCATCCATCATCTCAATTGTGGGTGAATAGTTTAATGCAATCCACAACGGATTCGACTTACTTGCTTCGTAACTACTACCCTTACGAATACTGTGAGAAGCATTTACATCTGCAGTTACATGCAACCATTTTGTAAGATCAGAGGTAATATTGGCACGTACCTGATAACGTTTGTTTGATGAATAGTCTACAATACCATCCTGACCCACATAATTAGCCGAAATATAATATTGTGCATCTTTATTTCCGTTTGAAATAGCTAATTTATAGTTTTGAGTCGTTCCCGTACGGAAAATTTCATCTTGCCAATCAATACCCGCTGTTCCATTTTTATAGGCATTCATCTGATCTTCAGTAAATGCATTCGGATTTTTTATTTCCCGATAAGCGGTAGCATATTCAAAAGGAGAAAGAATATTATAGGTTTTATAAACAGTAGCAGCACTTAATTGAGCATCAAATGAAATAATCCGCTGATTTGAATTACCTGTCTTTGTTGTAACCAATACAACCCCGTTAGAACCTCTTGAACCGTAAATAGCTGTTGAAGAAGCATCTTTCAATACCTGAATTGACTGAATATCATCAGAGTTTATACCATTTAATCCACTTTCACGAACAATTCCATCCACTACATACAACGGCTCATTGCTTCGATTAATAGAATTGGACCCGCGAACACGAATTTTAACTGATCCGCCTGGTACACTACTATTTTCCACCTGCACACCAGACATTCTACCTTGAATAGCATCAGTAACCTGAGTAATAGGCTGGTCCTTGAAACTTTTCCCATCCAATACAGAAATAGATCCGGATAAATCGGCTTTTCTTATCGTTCCATATCCTACAACCACCACTTCGTCCAGTGTTTGGGTATCTTCTGATAATTGAATAGAGAAAGAAGTCTTATTGTCTACCAAAACCATTTTTGATAAATACCCTATGTAAGATACTTTCAACTGAGCTCCGGCTTTAACATCTAAGGTAAAGGTTCCATCTACATCAGTAATAGTTCCATTACTTGTTCCACTTTCTGTAACGTTGGCTCCAATAATTGGAACACCTGAAGCATCTGTTACCTTCCCTTTTATCTTTGCATTCTGCTGTGTTACATTTGGCGTCAACACAATTTTATTGTTTTCGATCCGGTAATTATATCCAGCTAATTCCTTATTGAGAAATTCTTTGATATTTCCGTTATTGATATGAATATTTACGATCCTATTCATATCAATTTCTGCATTGTTATAAAAAAAGACAAACTCTGTTTGTTTCTCTATTTGTTTTATTGCCTCAATTAACGTTGCATTCTTCATACTCAGAGTAATCTTTGTATTTTGAGCATAACTCTCTGTGGCGGAAAGTTGGAAAAGGGCAATAGCTGCAAGCAATACAATCAATTTCATTTTCCTTAATGAATTAATGTTAAGAAAGGACATAACTATCCCTTTCATGGATTTTTTTTTCATACATTTGTAATGTTTTAAATTTAATTGATAACTCTTCTGGTGTATACCGAGAGTTGTTTTTTTACGAATTTGATTCAATTAGGCGGATGCTGGTACCATCTGCCTAATTTGTTTTTAGACTTTATCTTATAGCATAGGCAATATTATTTTGAACGGTTAACAATTTATTATTAATTATTTAGATCGTATAATTATTTTGTCATTTTCAATACGATAATCAACGTGGGCAATTAACCCGACTAATTCCATTATTTCTTCCTTGGTTTCTTTTCTTATGGTTAACGAAAGTCGCTGGTTTTGCGATATCTTTTTATCACAGTCAAATTCTACTCCGTACCAATGTTCCATTTTACTTAAAATAGTTGATAGTTTTTCGTTAGTGAAAACCAATTTTTCATTAATCCATATAGTGTATTCTTTGGCATCCACGTCATTTAGCTTGTAAGTTCCGGTTCGATTGTTGTTAGATATCATCTGGTTTGGTTTCAGAATTATTTTCTTATTGGTATTATGCAATAGAACCTCCACTTTTCCAGACAATAAGACTGTTTGAGTAAACTCTTTTCCAGAATAGCTTTTTACATCAAAGTGAGTTCCAAGCACATTTACAGTCATATTTTCGGTTTCAACATAAAAAGGAGCTTTTTCGTTATGAACAACTTCAAAATAGGCTTCTCCCTCAAGTTTGACTTTTCGGGAAGTTTTAGAAAACATTTCAGGATAGATTAATTTACTGTTAGCGTTAAGCCATGCTTTAGTTCCGTCGGGTAATAGTACGGATCCTTTGCTATTATTACCCATAATAACCTGATTTACTACAACTTCATTTACTTTAGAAACAGTATCAGACGAACTGTTTTTCCCTACATAATAGAAAATAAACGAACAGCTTATCAATAAGGCTACCGTGGCAACAATTTTATAAAAAGGAAAAACAGTCAATGTATTTTTCTTTGTCTCCTGGGCAAATACTTTTTCTTTAAAGCGGATATAAGCTTTACTGGTGTCTAATTCTGAAGATAATGGAGATCCTGCACTTAACCAGATGTCCTGCAGCTCCGAAAAAGTTTTTTTATTTAACTCACTTTCTCTTAGCCAATCAAGAAGCATCTGTTTTTCATTATCAGAAGCTTCGCCTTGTAAATATTTTGTTATTATATCATTCATTTTTTCAAAACCTTTTCAATAACACAAACCAATCGCGGGTATCCCTACCTCAAATGCATAAAAAAATAAAAAAATATTATCAATTCAAAGCCACCTTTGTAGTAAATTACACAACAACACCCTATTAAATAAAACTTATAAATATTTTTATTAAAAACTCATGTTTATATACGAAAAACTCTTAGTTTTGCAATAATGTTAATATTTTTATAAAAAAAACAAGAAATGTTTTCCTTTTACTGAAAATAGTTATCTCATAGATTATTTATTACTTTTATATCTATTACATAATAAAAACCGATGCAAGTAGTGATCGCTAATGAAGATAAATTAATTACTAAAAAATTAGAAGAAGAACTGATTCTCTTCAAAGATCTGTTTCATGACTTTTATCCTCAGCTATTATCTTTTGCTTTTAAGTATGTCCATAATAAATATGCATCCGAGGATATTGTCCAGGATGTTTTTCTTTCTATTTGGAATAGAAAAGAGTTTATAAATTTTGATGAGCCGATGAAACCCTTACTCTATAAGGTAACCTATAACAAAACGATCAACTATCTAAATTCGAACGAAGTAAAATGCAGAATTGACAATAACGAAAGTATTGACGAACAACTAAATCGCGAAATCACGAATTATAATCAGCATGATATGTTGATGCTAAAAGAGACAACTCACGAAATAAACAGAATTATCGAGATGCTGTCGCCGCAATGTAAAAAGGTATTTTTATTAAGCCGAAAAAACAATCTTAAGAATAAAGAAATTGCTGAACTTTTAAATATAAGTGAGAAAACGGTGGAAAAGCACATAACCAAAGCATTGGCTGAAATCAGGACTCATTTAATTGATATAGGTTTAATGAGTACATTCATTGGCATTATCGGCTGGAGTCAATTACAATAAGAGTGTTTAGCTCGCCGCCTTATAGCAAGTAGCAGTATTCCTATAGTCTATTATCCGTTTGCATACGAACAAGTATTCGTTTGACATATGCATCCTTTGCGTTTGGCATATGAATACCTTACGTTCAACATATCGCAAACGCAAGGTATCCATATGTTGATTTTGCGTTTGCGATATGGCAAACGAATACTTGTTCGTAGTGTTCGGATTAGTTTACTAGAGTGTTTGAACTACTTTATCGTTTACTGTGAGTTAACTATCAGTTGATTAGAAATTATCGGGCTATGTGGATGTAGAATAACGCGGCAAGATGTATACCGAAAGGTTTGTGGGGCTGAAATAAAATGGTGACAGGTGACAGATAAAAACAATCTGTCACTTCTCATCTATCACTGCCACATCCCTTGTGGATAAAGGGAAGTAACACAAAAAGTGAGAAGTGACAGATTAAATTGAAAAATATCGCAGTTAGGATTGCGTTATTTAATCGAGTGTAAATACAAAGTCCTCCTTCGGACGACGAACTTTCTTTAGGTTTACCAACCAGTCATTCTCTGCATCGCGGTAACCCAGTGGAAGCATAGTTACACTGCGGAGGCCTTGTTCTCTTAATCCTAATAGTTCATCGAGTGCATCGGCATCGAAGCCTTCCATGGGAGTGGCGTCTACTTTTAATTCGCCGGCGGCGGCAATAGCCATACCGAATGCGATGTACGATTGATGAGCTGCATGAATAAAGTTCAACTCCGCATCGCGCGTTCCATAAATGCTGAGCAATCTGTTTTTATAATCATCCATGGTCCCTACAGGCAAACCTCTTTCGTCTACTGTAAAGTCAAGCATTTGAGAGATACGTTCGGTTGTATAATTATCCCAAGCAGCAAAAACGAGCAAATGAGAACAATCAACCACTTGTGTCTGATTAAAGGATATAGTTACTATTTTTTCTTTTAATTCTTTGTTTGTAATAACAATCACTTTAAAGGGTTGCAGACCCGAAGAGGTGGGTGCCATACGGGCTGCTTCAATAATTGCTTCTACTTTATCTTCCGGAACAACTTGTCCGTTCATCTTCTTTGTAGCGTATCGCTCGTTGAGTACTTTAATAATTCCATATTTATCTATTCGTTGTTTATTTATATTCGGTTTATATCCTACTTAAACTGCTTTACAACATAAAAAGTTGCAAAGACTATAGTCAAAATCTATTAAATAATGTTGAACGGGTAGTTTTAATTAGGTTAAGGGATTTAAGCCTCCTTATTTATAAACTATATTTGCAGCATACTAATACTTTTTTAGCATCATGACAACAGCTGCGGGAACAAATACTATTATTAGGGAAATTACGCCACTTTCGGATAAGGACTGCTTTTATATTGTTGAAAGATATAAATCGGAATTTACCTATCCGCTTCATTGTCATGCTGAATATGAATTAACTTTTGTAGAAAAGGGGGCTGGTGTAAGGCGAATTGTTGGCGATTCGGCCCAGGTTATTGGTGATTACGACCTTGTATTAATCGCTGGCAAGGACCTTGAACATGTATGGGAGCAGCACGAATGTAATTCAGCCAAAATAAGAGAAATTACCATTCAGTTTTCGCCCGATTTGTTTATCAATAGTTTAATCCATAAAAATCAATTTGACAGCATACTTAAAATGCTTGAATCGGCAAGCAAAGGTCTTTCGTTCCCGATGGATGCCATCCTTAAAGTATACGACAAATTAGATACGCTAGCCTCGGAAAGGGAGGGGTTTTATGCCGTGATTAAATTTCTAACCATCCTTTACGAACTTTCCAATTGCGAAAATGCGCAACCTCTTGCAAGCTCTTCGTTTGCCAGATTGGAAGTAAATGCAGACAGCAGACGTATTCAAAAAGTACAGGAGTACTTAAATAAACATTACATGGAAGAGATAAGGTTGCATCAAATATCGGATTTGGCAGGCATGACTCCGGTTGCTTTCAGTCGTTTTTTTAAACTGCGTACCGGGAAAAGCCTTTCAGATTATATCATTTATTTACGGCTTGGTTTCGCTGCCCGTTTATTGGTGGATTCCACTCGCTCTATTGCCGAGATTTGTTATGAGTGTGGATTTAATAACTTATCGAACTTTAACCGTATTTTCAAGAAGAAAAAAGGATGTTCCCCCAAAGAGTTCAGAGATAATTACAGGAAAAAGAAAATTCTCTTTTAAGGGATAGGATAAAATAGTATTAGTTTTAGATAAATAACGCACGGTTTTCTCCTAAGCAAACCTCTACTTTTGTAACCACAATAGTAAATACAAAACAGGGAGAAAAATGAAAAAATTACTACTAATTCTATGCATGTTCATTTCAATTACTTCATGCATTGCAAAGAATGACGAAGAAACTACTTCAACCACCGGACAACGGACTGTTCTGACTGAGAATCTTCTCAAAAATCTTAGAACGATGCATGAAACAGGATTCATGTTTGGTCATCATGATGACCCTCTTTACGGAATTGGGTGGGAAGGGGATGCCGGCCGCTCTGATGTTAAAAGTGTATGTGGTGATTATCCTGCCGTAATGAGCTTCGATTTGGGTCACATTGAACTGGGTGATGCGAAGAGTCTGGACAATATTACCTTCGAAAAGATTCGCACCGAAATGATCAATCAATATAAACGCGGTGGTATGATTTCGGTTAGCTGGCACCTTAACAATCCGCTTACCGGAGGCGACTCCTGGGATGTAAAAACGCCTGGTGTGGTTGCAGCTGTTCTTCCCGGTGGAGCAAAACACGAACTGTTTCTTACCTGGCTGGACCGGGTGGCTGCCTTTTTCAACAATCTTACAACCGAAGAAGGTGATAAGATTCCTGTATTGTTTCGTCCCTGGCACGAACATACCGGTAGTTGGTTTTGGTGGGGTAAAGAGCATTGCACTCCCGAACAATACAAGCAATTATGGCAAATTACCCGCAATCGTTTGGATGTAAAGGGGGTAAACAACCTTCTTTATGCGTATTCTCCGGGTACAGAAGGCATTGGTGATGTGTATATGGAACGGTATCCGGGTGATGAATATGTGGATCTGCTGGGTGTGGACGGATATCAGTTTGGTGGTGAAGCCGGTGCAGAAGGGTTTATAAAAACGATGAATAGCATGCTGACATTTATCACTAAAATGGGTAAAGAACACAATAAACCTATCGCTTTTACCGAAACCGGACTGGAGGCATTGCCTATGAGTAACTGGTGGACGGAAATTTTGCTTCCAATTGTTGATAAATATCCGATTGCGTATGTTTTAGTCTGGAGAAATGCAAGAGAACGCGATAGCCACTTCTATGCTCCTTATCCGGGCCAGGTATCGGCAGCCGACTTTGTAAAATTCTACCAAAATTCAAAAACATTGTTTAGCCAAGACGTTAAAAACTTATATAAATAAAATAATATGAAAGCTTTTCAAGACAAGGTAGCCAAACTCCTTTGCGATCACGAAACATTTCTTTCCATTAAAAACGAGCCTTTGGAAGGAGGAAACGGACTGTATACCCGATATAAAAATCCGATTCTAACCGGTGCTCATACGCCTGTATTCTGGAGATACGACCTGAATAAGGATTCGAATCCATACCTGATGGAACGAATTGGCATGAATGCAGCCTTTAACTCGGGAGCCATGAAATGGAATGGCAAATACATTCTGGTCGTACGTGTGGAAGGCGCCGACCGTAAATCGTTTTTCGCTGTTGCCGAAAGTCCTAATGGAATCGACAATTTCCACTTCTGGGATTATCCGATTACAATGCCCGATACAGAAGATCCGGCAACTAATATTTACGATATGCGCCTTACGGCACACGAGGATGGTTGGATTTATGGTATCTTCTGTGCAGAGCGTCACGATCCAAATGCTCCTGCAGGAGATTTATCGTCGGCCACTGCCACTGCAGCAATCGCACGTACAAAAGACCTGATTAACTGGGATAGGCTCCCGGATCTGAAAACAAAAAGTCAGCAACGTAATGTGGTGCTTCATCCAGAGTTCGTTGACGGTAAGTATGCCTTGTATACCCGTCCGCAGGATGGCTTTATCGATGCCGGAAGCGGTGGAGGTATCGGTTGGGCTTTGGTAGAGGATATGACCTGCGCCGAAGTGAAGGAAGAGATAATTATCGATCAGCGTTACTATCACACCATCAAGGAAGTTAAAAACGGCGAAGGCCCCCACCCGATCAAGACATCTAAAGGTTGGTTGCATTTGGCGCATGGAGTACGTGGTTGCGCGGCAGGTCTGCGTTACGTGCTGTATATGTACATGACCTCCCTCGAGGATCCGACAAAGCTGATCGCTACACCAGGCGGATTCTTTATGGCTCCCGAAGGTGAAGAACGTATCGGCGATGTATCAAACGTGCTTTTCACCAACGGATGGATAAAGGACGAAAACGGATCCGTGTTTATTTACTATGCATCTTCGGATACCCGTATGCATGTTGCAACTTCAACGGTAGACAAACTGGTGGATTACTGCCTCAACACGCCGGCTGATGGTTTAACTACTGCCTCGTCTGTTGAAACGTTAAAGGATTTAATTGCCAGGAATTTTAAAACAATGGGAAGAGAGTAATTCTTATCCTCCATTTGTACCATGATAAAACTTAAAGAAAAGATAGGTTACGGTTTCGGGGACATGGCATCGTCCATGTTCTGGAAACTGTTTGGCTCTTATCTTATGATTTTCTATACGGATGTTTTCGGACTTCCTGCTGCCGTAGTTGGAACACTCTTTCTGGTTACCCGTGTATGGGATTCGGCTTTCGATCCCATAGTGGGCGTGGTAGCCGACCGTACACATACACGTTGGGGGAAGTTCCGCCCTTACTTGCTTATGCTAGCCGTTCCGTTTTCGGTTATTGGCGTTCTCACTTTCATTACGCCATCGTTGAATGATAGCGGTAAACTGATTTATGCCTATGTAACTTATTCACTAATGATGATGGTTTACTCGGCAATCAATGTTCCCTATGCTTCATTGCTGGGTGTAATAAGTGCTGACCCGAAAGAAAGAAACACGTTGTCGACTTTTAGAATGGCATTTGCTTATGTTGGGAGTTTCATAGCATTGCTGTTGTTTATGCCTATGGTGAATTTCTTTAGCAATCACAGCAAAGAGTTAACAAACCAGCAACATGGTTGGACAATGGCTGTAATCGTTATTGCTGTTATGTGTGCCCTTTTGTTTATTGGTTGCTTTGTCCTTACCAAAGAAAGGGTAAAACCTATGCGCGAAAAGCAAGCTCCTCTTAAAGAAGACCTGAAAGATTTGTGGAAAAACAGGCCTTGGTGGATCCTGCTCGGAGCCGGAGTTGCTGCACTCGTATTTAATTCCATCCGCGATGGTGCCACTGTTTACTACTTCAAGTATTTTATTGTTGAAGAAAACTACGAAACAGTTTCATTTTTCGGCGTATCGTTTGTACTGAGCGGTCTTTACCTTTCAATAGGTCAGATTGCCAATATTGCGGGTGTTATTCTGGCTGCTCCTGTAAGCAACCGGATTGGTAAGAAACAGACCTACATGGGAGCTATGAGTATTGCTACAATACTAAGTATTATGTTCTTTTGGTTTGATAAAGACAATATGGCGATGATCTTTATTTTTCAAATACTGATTAGTATATGTGCTGGTAGTGTTTTCCCCTTGTTGTGGTCTATGTATGCCGACTGTACAGACTATTCTGAACTGAAAACAGGCAACAGAGCAACCGGACTTATATTCAGTTCTTCGTCCATGAGCCAGAAATTCGGCTGGGCGATTGGTAGCGCCCTTACAGGATGGTTACTGGCTTATTTCGGATTCCGTGCCAATGAGGTGCAGAACGCTGAAGCCATTCAGGGCATCAAGATGTTTATGAGTTTCCTTCCTGCCGTTGGAACCGTTTTGTCTGTACTATTTATCAGCATCTATCCGCTTAGCGAGAAAAAGATGGTAGAGATAAGCCACACGCTCAAAACCCGCCGGGAACAAGAAGCATTATAATCCAGGAGTTTAATAAAAAAGGAGGTTGTCTGAATAACACGGACAACCTCCTTTTTATATTTCAACGCTTATTAATTCGTTCTTTTCGTAGGGATACACTCCGCATTAAGCAGGCTGTAAATCTCCAGATCTGTAAAAACACCTCCGGTTAGTAACTCCCCTTGCCGTTCTATGCCTTCGAAAGTAAAACCAAGCCGTTGAGGAATACGTTTACTTGGGAAGTTTCCAACAGCACATTTTATTTGGATCCTGTTCATGTGGAGTTCGCCTAAAGCAAAATCACAAAGAGCCTTCACTGCAGCACTTACAATTCCTTTTCCCTGATACTCTTCACGCAACCAGTAACCTATTTCTGTTTTACGGTTTACTTTATCCGTATCCTTAAACCCAATTAATCCAATAAACAAGCCTGTTGCACGAATGACAAACAGGTACTCCTGTTTATCTTCTGGCAGATCCAACGCTTCCTTTACAAACTGAGCCGAATCTTCCGGCTTTTGGGTATATTCAACAAAAGGAAGCCACTTACCCAAATAATCTCTTTGACTGTCAATTGTCTGAAAGATATCCAAGGCATCTTCTAACTGCAACTGACGCAGTTCAATGTCTTCGTTTAATTTTAATTGCAGATTATGTCTCATTTTTAATGGTACTGGGATTTATATCTTCTATTGAAGCACGCTTCTCTCCGTTAACAAAAGGAAATAAAGGGTTCATATATGCTTTTCTGTCTATAAGTATTAATCAATTACAAATAAACAAATTATTCTTGAGATATAACTAAATATAGAGTTAAATAAATCAATGATATCAGAAGGCATATGAAATTGAAACATACAAAATAAAGCAAAAATATTTCAACTGTCATAAAAGCAGCTTTAGGCAGTCATTAATCCATTTCGATAAATATCTTTATTTCAAATCATTTTAATATGTATCTTTGAGATTATGAAAGCAACCAAAGTACAGCAATACATTATACTTGTTACCATTATCTCATTGGCAATAAGCATATTGGTGCACTTTGATTCCATTCTCGATCAGTTTGAACCTGTAAAAGGGAGACTACACCACTACAAGGGACCAGAAAGTCTCACTCACGTTATTGCTGATATATTTGTTACTTTCTGGGTAGGTTTTGGTCTGTTTATGCTTAACTACTATTTACTAAAGCCTATTAACAACACCAAGCGGATTGGTTTAATGAAAGCTTTTACGGTAATTATCATTACTTTACTTATGGGCTATATATTGAGTGATATTTTTTTCTCACTAAAAAATTATCTGATTCCTAGTCCCGATCTACATCCTCATGATCATCATATGCTTTACACGTTGCGGGATCTGGTTATTATTGCAGTAGTGTTAATTTCGGTCTTTGCTATACGGTTCATTAATGAAAAGCAAACCATCAAAATAGAAAACGAACGACTTAAACGTGAGAATCTGCAAAGTCAATATGAATCGCTCAAAAACCAGATAAGTCCTCATTTTCTTTTTAATTCGCTCTCTGCACTCAATGCACTGATAAGCGACAATCCAGAAAAAGCCAGATCATATGTAAATCATCTGTCTCTGGTACTTCGGTCAGCCTTACAAAGAAATGAAGATCGGACGGTTACTTTAACAAGCGAAATGGAAGTAGTAAGTTCCTATCTATTTCTGATTGGAATGCGCTTTGGCAGTAATCTGGTAATTGAAACGAATACAAATGCAATGTACAATAATTTCAGATTACCTCCTCTTGCAGTTCAAATGTTGATTGAGAATGCAGTAAAACACAACGAAATAAGCAAACGTAATCCGCTTACAATAACGATAAAAACCACCGATAAAGAAAGTCTGATCGTTAGTAATCCGATTCAAAAAAAGCTTTCGCCTGAATCAGGTACAGGAACGGGACTTGTCAACTTATCCAGACAATATCAATTGTTGTGCGGACAAGATATCATTATATCAAAAGAAGACAATGAATTCAGAGTAGAAATACCACTATTAAATCCACAGACCTATGAAAGTAGTATTAGTTGAAGATGAATTTCTTGCGCTTCGTAATCTGCAAATAATATTGGATGAAATAAGTTCCATACATGTTATTGCTACGCTTGACAGCATTTCAGAAACGGTTGAATGGTTTAATGCCCATCCTCAGCCGGACCTTTTGTTTTTAGACATTCATCTTGCCGATGGATCAGCATTTGATATTTTCGATCGAATCCAAATCAACTGCCCCATAATATTTACGACAGCGTACGATGAATATGCCTTACAGGCTTTTAAAGTAAACAGCATTGACTATCTGCTCAAACCAATCGACCTTATTTCTGTTCAAAATGCAATTCATAAACTGGAAACTCTTTCACAAAATAAAGATTCGAAGGATGAGTTTAAAAAATTCATTGCACAGTTCAAACAAGGTAAATCCTACAAAAGTCATTTTCTTATTCCAACAAAAGGAGACAAACTTATCCCTGTTAAATCCAGTGAAATTGCATATGTTTATATAGATACAAGTATGGTGAAAGCTCTAACATTTGATGAAAGGTCTTTCCGGTTAGAACATACGTTGGATGAACTTTCGGAGATGCTGGATCCCCGGGATTTCTTTCGGGCAAACCGTCAGTTTATCATTTCAAGAAAAGCAATAAAGGATATAGATCTATGGTTCAACAACCGATTATCAGTTAATCTTAACATACCTGTTTCCGAAAAGATACTGATCAGCAAAGCCCGTATAACAGAATTCAAAAATTGGTTTTCCGGAGAACAATAGCTTATACTTTTGCACTTTGATGCTTAAAGCAAATCAGTCAGCAGACTATAACCTGAACGAGGCTATGTATGCTGACTGAAATAAAATATCTGTAAGTCCTTATTCTGCTTCCTTCTTAAGGATAATAAGAATTACTCCGTCTTTTGCGTCTTTTCCATAAAGTTCTGTAGCCGACTTATCTTTAAGTACACTTACACTTTCTATAGTATTGGGATCGATTCCTTCAAGAGTTGCCACTCTTTTTCCATCAACAAAATACAAAGGCTGCTTTGAACTAACAGTTGTATCCGATTGAACAACAACAGCTGTACGAATATTATCGTCGACTGTAACCTCAATTTGTTGGGGGTTTTCAGTTGACTTCGAACCTACGACAAGCAATTCACCTTCTTTAGCCTTAAAAATAACAGGCTCAGCCTTTGATTTAGAATCTCGAACTACATGAAAATTCATTGTTACCTTTGAAGAGTCTGAAGCCGCTTGCGCAGTTACTTCTTTTTTCTGTGCGTTAACTACAGGAACAGACAGCAACATGGTTGCCAGTAAAGCTACTGGAATTACACCCCAGTAAGTTAGTCGTGATAGTGAGTTGGATTTCTTTTTAGTCATCATTTGAATACGTTTTTGCAGACTACGATAGGTAAAATTGCTTGCCATGGCAAAGGTTTGCTCGCCTGCGCTTCTGCGGATTAATACTAATTTATATTGCTTTGCATCGATGCCATCTTTTAGTACCTGCTGATCCGCTTCAAATTCATGAATTTGCTGTAATGACCATTTGAATAGCCAAACAAAAGGGTTGAACCAGAACAATACTGAAAAAACTGTAATAAGAAACAAATCAAATGAATGATTAAGTCGTACGTGCGCTTGCTCATGCCTGATGATAATTTCGCCATTACGATCCAAATCAGTTTTGGATATAACAATTTTATTCATCCATGTAAACGGAGCAATCTCTTTATCAGTAACATATAATAATGTATCTTCTGGATAAAGCTGCATTGTACACATTCTGATTATCTTCTCTACCTGAAACCAGGCTGCCAAATAATATAAAAGGACAACTAGTATGCCGAATATATAGAGAAGACTTATTGTTTGTACCCAGGGAAAAACATACGCAGGTTTTGTTGATACTGCTGACATTGTATACTTTATCATATAATTTCCTGTTGCAGATTGCTCTTGCTGATACCAATCAATCAGGCCATTAAAATGAAATAGCGGCAATAACAATGAGGCTGCAAGCAATGAAAGAAGCATCGCTCGGTTTAAATGATGAAATGTGCTTTCTTTAACGACCAGTTGAAAGAAGCCATAAAATAGCAGCAAACAAATACTGCTTCTTAATAAATAGTATAAGATAGTTTCCATCGTTTTCTTACTTTGAATGTTTTTCCACCTCGTCCAGCAACTTACGCACCTCATCCACCGAAATTTTATCTTCACGGATAAAGGAAGATACCACATTCAGATAAGAACTATTAAAATACTTATTAATAACATTTCCAAGGTTTCCCTTTTTATATTCCTCTTCGGAAATTACAGGAAAGTAACGAAAGGTAGTTCCTAATGCTTCATGGTCCAGGTATCCTTTTTCTTCAAGACTGCGCACATACGTCGAGATCGTATTAAAATGTGGCTTTGGATCTTCGTACATTTCTACTATTTGTTTTACAAACAATGAACCTGCTGCCCAAAAGTGCCGCATTACTTCTTCTTCTTTTGTTGTTATCTCTTTCATTATTGCTTGATTTATTAATCCACAATGCAAATAAACTAAATAATTTAGTTCTACAACTATTTTTTATAGTTAAACAAACTAAATAATTTAGTTAAAGAATGAAAGCTCATTATTTTAACATTAATGAGTAACAATATTACAAGTTTACTTGTTATATCTATGAAATGCAACGTTTATATTCGATCCATGACTTTACACTCATTATTAGTGCCTTTGTACAGATTGTCGGATACGAAAGTCTGTTACAGGGCACTCTTATAATAAGCATATTAAAAATGGAGACTTATTAAGAAACAATTTATTCCTCATTTTTAAGCCGAAAATAGAACTTATGGTTTACAAGAACCGGTTCGATAAGGTCAAATCTAATAAATTTAGCCATCAGATTTTCTGCGGATCGGCGAGGAATAGATCCTTCCTTACAATATTTATTTAGGGAAATAAATTCATTTTGTTCCAATAAGTTTAAAAGGAGTTGTTCCCTCTGCGTATATTCTACCAATGCACCAACAGGACTTCCGGTCTGCTGCCAGACTCTCAGATGTACAGTCGTAGCCAAAATATTTTCATCTTTTACTCGTATATAGGCAAGTTCCTTACCTGACTCATCTTTGGCATAAACCGGTTTCTTCTTACTCGCTGCTACTTTTACCTCCAGGACAGAACGACCTTCTACCATGAATACCTGCATTGAATAAGTTATTTCGGGTACACAGTAAACCTGAGCGGCTGCTTCGATCATATAAATTTCTTCATCTGAGCGAATACCGGCAATTCGACCGTTATCTTTTACCCCGATCAGCAATCTTCCACCGTCTGTATTAGCAAATGCAGATAAAGTCCGGGCTATTTTTCGGGCATCTGATATTTCAAACTTAAAGTCCTGCGTTTGATGTTCGCCTTCTGCTATCAGGCTGTAAATATAATCTGTATCACCAAGTGCTTTCATACATGCAAATTTAAAGAAAAAAGTAAGATTGTATAAGTGAATAGGAACAAAACATAATAGCCAAATTTCGACAACTGTCTATATTTGCCTCCAAATCAAACAACACAACGAAAACACATCAAACCATGTTTAAACACGCTATCTTGTTCCTTTCCGCCAGCCTGTTTGTTACCTTAACAGGCTGTGCCGGAGGAAATGCAATTTCTTCAGAACAGCAATTGGCAAAACAAATTACAAATGACACACTCATGCAGCAGGTCGATTCCATGGCTCGCGAGGTAGTAAAAGGAGGATTTAATGCAGGCGACGGATACAGTGAAGTCTGGATTCGCGACTATAATACCTTTATTGAACTAGCCATGGAAGTTATGCCCGACAGTACTGTGCAGGATAATCTCCTTACATTTTTCCGGTTTCAGGGAAAGACTGGAGATATAGTAGATGGCTTCATTGATATAAACCATGCCAATCTGAATAATAAAGATGGGTACAAGTACCGGCTATCAGACCTGGAACCCCGTTACGCCGCTCATAAAAACACAGTAGAAACAGACCAGGAGTCTTCGCTTGTTCAGGCAGTGTGGAGATATGTTACAAAAAGTGGTAACCGCGCATTTCTTCAACGGGAGATAGATGGAATTACAGTTGAGAAACGGCTTGAAATGGCTTTAGAGTATCTTATGAAGGAGCGTTACAACGCTAAACATGGATTAATCTGGGGTGCTACCACAGCCGACTGGGGTGATGTTCAACCAGAACATCCATGGGGAGTAGAACTTGATAAGAATTCGCATCTTGCTATCGACATCTATGACAATGCATTTTTTATTATTGCCATAAATCACTATGTAGATCTTACAAATAACAAGGAAAGCATAAATAATTGGACGAAAATCAGAGATGAAATCAAAGCCAACGTCCGTAAATATTTGTGGGATGAAGAAAAACAAAAATTTGTTCCTCATATTTACTTAGAGGATTCTCCTTTTCCTGCAGACTTCGATGAGAACGAGATTTTCTATCATGGGGGCACTGCTATGGCTATCGAAGCCGATCTTCTTTCCAAAGAAGAAATAGCATACTCCAATGCTGCTATGCTGGCTAATGTAAAAGCATCCGGAGCACCTACAATCGGACTTACTGTATACCCTCCCTATCCCGAAGGCTCTTTCCAAAATAAAGGAATGTATCCCTACGGATATCAGAATGGCGGAGACTGGACATGGTTTGGAGGACGAATGATCCAGCAACTTATTCGTAATGGTTTTATTCAAGAAGCCTACGATGAGGCTCGTCCAATGTTCGAACGCGTGATAAAAAACAACGGATTCTATGAATGGTATGCAAAAGATGGCAAGCCTTCCGGTTCGGGAACTTTTCGTGGTGAAGCTGGTGTATTATTCAAAGTGATACTAGATTTCCGCTCATGGGCTGCTAAACAGATCAAAAATTCGGATTCTAAAAAATAAAATATAACATGGTTTAAACTGGCATCACTAAACATGAATTGAATGATAAAGAAATATACATATATAAGCCTGCTAACATACAGCCTATTACTCACAAGTTTTTATTCTGTTAAAGCTCAGAATCTGTCAAAAACTATACTGGAAGACAAATCCCTTAACACAGTAGACAGTATGGCAAGGGAAGTAATTAAAAGTGGTTTTAATGCTGGAAGCGGTTATTCTCAGATATGGGCAAGAGACATGAATACATTTATAGAGACAGCCTGCGAGGAAAACAATCCGAATGATCTTCGCCAGGCAATACTCCTGTTCTTTGCTTTACAGCAGCCTAATAATGAAATGATTGACGGTTATGTACTGAAAGAAGATTTTACATGGCATGATGACACCCCTTATTATTCTGATGCAGCTCCCTTGCATGTAGCTTTTAAGAATACTGTTGAAACTGATCAGGAAACTTCTTTGATTCAGATAGTTGGAAAGTATATACAAAAAACAGGAGATCGTGCTATTTTAACTGAAATAGTAGCTGGCAAAACCGTTCTGCAACGTATGGAGCTAATGGTCGACTACCTGATGAAAGAAAGATATAACGAAAAATACGGGCTTATTTATGGAGCAATGACTTCTGATTGGGGCGATGTACAGCCAAATGATGACTTCGGTTGCGATATGAACGAACTCTCGACTCCCGCTATTGATGTTTATGACAATGCCATGCTACTAATTGCGCTTGACTATTTGAAAAACATGACTTTCAATAAAACTGAGAGCGTAAAATATATAAAGTTGCGAAACCATATCGCAGTTAACATTCGGGCTCATTTATGGGATAATAAAAAACAAAAATTTATTCCTCACATCTATCTAAGCAAATCCCCCATTCCTAATGGATTCGATGAAAACGATATCCATTACCATGGAGGAACTGCTATTGCCATAGAGGCTGGATTGCTATCTAAAAAAGAAATTGAAACGGTTAACAGACAGATGATGGAAAATGTACGTCGTTCAGGAATGCCAAGCATTGGCTTAACAATTTATCCGGCGTATCCTGAAGGATTATTCCGGGGAGGGATGAGCAAATCATGGATTTATCAAAACGGAGGTGACTGGACTTGGTTCGGTGGTCGTATGATTCAACAGCTCATTGCCAATGGGTTTATTAAAGAAGCATACGAAGAGGTTCGTCCCATGATAGACCGTGTTATTCTGAACAAGGGATTCTATGAATGGTACGGCATGGGGAATATACCAAGCGGGTCTAGCAATTTCAAAGGATCGGCAGGGGTACTATCCAAGGCAATTGAGATGTTTAATCAATGGGCAGAAAAGAATAAATAAAATGGACAGAAAACCCCGTTAAACGTTTCAAAGCGATCTAACGGGGTTTTTTATTATTTCACCTTGCTTAGTTTGCGCCTGTTAACTTCCTGTTCAATCATTCGCAATTCCCGTCCGGTCTGTCCTGCCATGGAGGTATTCTCCTCAGCTCGGCGTATCAGGTAGGGAAGCACTTTGTTTACAGGTGCATAAGGAACATACTTGGTAACACAATATCCCGCATCAGCGAGGTTGAAGGAAATATTATCACTCATTCCGTATAACTGCGCAAAAAAGATGCGTGAATCATCGGCTTTTAGACCTTTCTTTTCCATTAGGTCTGCCAGATATTGATTACTGAATTCATTGTGAGTTCCACTGAAAAGCTCCATGGAATCAATATGCTCAATCACAAAAGCAAGCCCTGCATTGTAATTATCATCTGTAGCCTGTTTGTCCTTACAAATCGGATCCGGATATCCCATGGCTACTGCCCTTGCTCGCTCGGCTTCCATATACGCCCCCCTCACAAACTTGATTCCAGGTATATACTTGTTGGTTTGGGAATCTTGCCATATTTTTTGAAGATATGGCAACCGATCGTGCCTATACATTTGCAATGTAGTGAAAACAATGGCTCTCTTAGCATTAAAAGTTCTCATAGCCTCTTCCGTCAGTTCATCGATAGCATCCTGAAAACAATAATCTTCCGCATCCACCAAAATACGGACATCATTCTTGTAAGCTCGTTCACAAAGCGCCATAAACCGTTCTCTAAATTTCCGGTACTCCCGTATTTCATTTAAGGAAAGTTTTTCTCTTTTTTCCGATGCTTTGCATAACAACTCGTCGGTTACCATTGCTGTAGGCTTAAATACCGTGTAAGCGATGTTCGGGTTCCCTTTCGCAAAATCAATGGAACGGATCGTTTCATCAAAACTATTTTGAATATCCAAATCACTCTGTCCGCCTTCGGCCGAATAGTCCAGAATAGATTTCACATTGAACCTCATAAGTTGTTGCATGGAAGGAGTGCAATCCTCTAAAGTTTCTCCGCCAACAAACTGTTTAAAAAGAGTAGGCTTTACAGCCCAGGCCACAGGAAAATGAATTCCCATGGCCAATTGTGTAAGGCCCTTGCCGCATTTTACCAGTAACGGTTGTTTAATAGCTTTAAACAACCAGTACGCATTTCGCAAATCGGCATCCGATTTAAGCGAAAACGCGATTTCAGTATTCGAAAAGTCAAGCATTGTATTAGATTTTAAGATCGGCAAAATTATTTTTCTCCAAGAAACGGATAACCATAGTGCGTTGGCGAAACGTACGTCTCTTTTATAGTCCGGGGATTAGTCCACCGAATCAGGTTAAGCGGACCTCCCGCTTTATCATTTGTTCCTGAAGCACGTGAACCACCAAACGGCTGTTGAGCAATAACCGCACCGGTTGGCTTATCGTTAATATAAAAGTTTCCGGCAGCATAACGCAACAACTTGAAAGCCTTATCTATCGCATACCTGTCGCGTGCAAAAATGGACCCGGTTAATGCGTAAGGCGATGTCCGGTCACATAGTTCCAACGTTTCCTCATATTGCTTGTCATCGTAAACAAAAATAGTAATAACAGGACCGAAAATCTCTTCTGCCATAGATTTAAAGGATGGATTGGTTGTTACAATCACTGTTGGTTGTATAAAATATCCTTCTGATTTATCTCCATTACCACCAAACAAAACTGTTGCCTCAGGCGATTGCTTTGCAAAATTAATATACGACATAATGTTATCGAACGAAGCCTCATCAATCACAGCATTCACAAAGTTTGTGAAATCCTGCACATCACCCATTTGAATGGATGCTAACATAGCTCCTACCCTCTCTTTCACCTCTCCCCATAACGATGACGGAATATATGCCCGGGATGCAGCAGAACATTTCTGGCCCTGATATTCGAACGCTCCCCGAACAATAGCAGTGGCTACATCTTCGGCAGGTGCCGAAGCATGCGCGAAAATAAAATTCTTGCCGCCTGTTTCACCCACAATTCTGGGATACGATCTATATGTACCCAAATTCTCTCCGATAGTACGCCAAAGAGTATTAAAAGTTCCAGTAGATCCGGTGAAATGGAAACCCGCCAATTCAGGACTTTGTGTAACTACCTTACCAATTAAACTTCCCTGACCCGGAACAAAATTGACAACTCCGTCCGGCAAACCGGCCTCATGGAATATCTTCATCAATATGTAATTGGAATAAATAGCCGTTGTCGATGGCTTCCAAACCGTAGTATTTCCCATCATGGCAGGAGCCAGATTTAAATTGGAAGCTATGGAAGTAAAATTAAAGGGAGTAAGTGTAAATACAAAGCCTTCCAATGCACGGTATTCCATTCTATTTAATATCCCTGTGTCTGAATAAGGTTGGTCGGCATAAACCTGACCAGCATAAAAAGCGCTGAATCTCAAGAAATCGATTAATTCGCAAGGTGCGTCAATCTCTGCTTGCATCGGGTTTTTGCTCTGCCCCAGCATGACGGAAGCATTCAAAGCATAACGATATTTGGTAGAAATGAGTTCAGCAATACGCATCATAACTGATGCCCGCTCTACCCAGGGAAGTTCTGACCACTCTCGTTGTGCTTTCACGGCTGCATCAACAGCCATCTGTACTTCTTTTTCTCCAGCTTTATGATATGTTGCCAGTACGTGCTTGTGATTATGAGGCATTACCACCTTACCGGTGTTACCTGTCCGAATTTCTTTTCCACCAATTATTAAAGGAATATCCCATTGCTCAGTAGCTAGCTGGCTAAGCATTTGTTTTAAAGAAGATTTTTCTACTGAACCGGGCGCGTATGCCTTTACCGGCTCATTAATTGGCTTGGCAAATCTAAAAATAGCATTATCCATCGTTTATCGATTTTTGAAAGGTTACATTATGACGTAAACATAGCAATTATTTTTAATATTTAAATAATGATCCTGACAAATAATATATAATGTAACATATTGAAGAAAACAAAAAAAGAAAACAAATCTTTTTGATGTTCATCTCAAAATACAATCTATCTTTGCGGGGAAAATATTCGAGAGAATAACTTTCAATTTAAAAGATGTATATGAAAAATTGGCTTTCAAACATACTGCTGTTTACCTCTCTCTTACTCTTCACTCCAATAATTCTTAGTGGAGCAGAGAATGATGCAAATTCAAAAGAAGCCTCTTTTTCTATTTCAAATGATAATGGACATACAGAACTAAAAAGCTCTACTGGTTTACGCCATTATAATTTTCTACTATCTAAATTATCCAGTTGCCTTTTAGAAAAAGATCTCATAGAAAGGTTGAGAGTTCCTC
Organism: uncultured Macellibacteroides sp.; assembly: GCF_963667135.1. Lineage (NCBI taxonomy): Bacteria > Pseudomonadati > Bacteroidota > Bacteroidia > Bacteroidales > Porphyromonadaceae > Macellibacteroides > uncultured Macellibacteroides sp. The sequence goes on from NZ_OY762974.1 coordinate 312,211, forward strand.
GTCCGTTTTCTCAAGAACCGACGTCCTCTATAGACAGACGACTAATCTGTATGACAAGAGCTCTTCTTCCTGGCACAAAACTAAAAAAATCGTTTTCAGTCAACCATGATTCTTTCGTTGAAATGCTTTTCAATAAAAAGTATTACATCTACGGCAGAAAGCAAATTATAATTTAGCCCACTTATTACTTTTCTAAAAACGTTCGTCCCAATATCTTGAAACATATTCTACGGGCGTAATCTACTATTAATTTAGGAGTATTTATTGTGCCTGTTTACTACAGAGAAGCCTGGTGAAATTTTTTCACATTTGGAGCTTATATGTAAGTAGCATGCTGATATATTCTCATCAAGGTTACCTCTGTCAATATATTCAAATAGATTACGCCTGACAAACGTTTACTTATCAACTTATTACTATCACCTTTTCTCATTCATTCACAATAGGTTTATGGAAAAGATTTCATTAATAGTGCTGCTATTGCTAGCACTTGTATTTGCGTTCATTGCCATTTATATAGGTAAAGTATTCGGTATTTCGTCTACAAATCCGGTTAAAGGAGAGCCTTACGAATGTGGAATCGAGACAAAAGGACGAACTTGGGTTCAGTTTAACATTGGATACTACTTGTTTGCTCTTTTATTTTTGATTTTCGACGTGGAAATTGTGTTTCTCTATCCTTTAGCTGTCTCATTAAAATCGGTAGGAACATTTGCCTTTTTCGAAATTTTGTTTTTCACGCTGGTATTATTTATAGGACTACTTTACGCATATAAAAAGAAGGCATTATCATGGATGTAAAAGAAAATGTTCCGGAATTTCCGGGCGAAATTTATAAAGACGAGACAGGTAAGACCAATTTTTTGGTGTCGAGTGTAGATGCTGTCGCTAATTGGGCACGAAGTAATTCTCTTTGGCCTCTTTCTTTCGGTACCAGTTGCTGTGCCATCGAGTTAATGAGTACAGTTTCTGCCAAATACGACTGGTCAAGGTTCGGTTTTGAAGTGATGCGGGCAAGTCCAAGACAATGCGATTTAATCATCGTTGCCGGGACAATTACCCATAAAATGGCTCCTGTTTTAAAAAGACTCTACGACCAAATGCCAGAGCCACGCTATGTAATTGCGATGGGCTCCTGTGCCGTGTCGGGTGGACCATTTTTCTATAATTCTTATGCAGTAGTACGCGGAGTAGACAATATTCTCCCTGTTGATGTATATATCCCAGGATGTCCTCCACGCCCTGAAGCATTGATTCAAGGTATGATGACTCTTCAGGAAAAGATAAGGAAATCAAAAGCCTATGTAATTCAAAAACCTCATAAAGAAGCAATATAATGAGTAAAGATGAGCTGAAAAACTATCTCGGACAGCACTTCTTTGAATTCAGTCTCACTGAATCATTTGATTTCACCGAACTACATGTCCCAAAAGAAAATATACTGGATGTTTTAAAACAATTAAAAGAAAGTCCGGCAACCGCATTTGATTTTCTTTTTTGTGAAACGGCCATTGACCGAAATCCTGCCTTAGAACTTGTATACCATATAACATCTACCCAATACCGCCATGATTTGGTTGTAAAAACAGTACTGGAAGATCGGGAGAATCCTGTTATAGAATCGGTATACCCTCTATGGACAGCAGCCGAACTCTATGAAGATGAGATTTACGATATGTTTGGCATTCGTTTTTCCAACCATCCCAAACTACGGCGCATTATGCTTACAGATGAATGGATAGGCTATCCGTTGAGAAAAGATTATCAAGATGATAAAATGATTGTCAAATAATATGGAGAACATAGATAATTTGAACAACGAACAACTGATGACCGAAGAGTTCGTAATAAATATTGGTCCGCAACACCCTGCAACTCATGGTGTCTTGCGCGTAGAGGTAACACTAGACGGAGAAACTGTAAAAGATATTCTTCCACATTTGGGATATATTCACCGTGGCATCGAAAAGATGAGCGAACACATGGGCTATAAACAATCGATTTATCTGACCAGCAGAATGGATTATTTATCGGCTCACATTAACAATCATGCCTGCTCATTGCTTATAGAAAAGGCCTGTGGAATAGAAGTGCCCAAACGAGCAAAAGCGATTCGGTTGATAATGGATGAATTGCAGCGACTCACTTCTCATCAATTATGGTGGGGATCATGTGCCATGGATATTGGAGCCGTGACTCCATTTTTTGTAGGCTTCAGAGACAGGGAAAGGATTCTCGATCTTTTTGAAGCGAATACAGGCAATCGGCTTACAATGAATTACATCGTCCCCGGAGGAGTGATGCGGGATGTATTGCCCAACTTCGTTTCGGATGTACGGGATGTACTCGATGAAGTTAAAAGCAACTTTAAAGATTATACAAAGCTTATAACAGGTAATTTCATATTCCGTCATCGTACCCAAGGTGTTGGCTATCTAACGAAAGAATCAGCTATTTCGCTGGGATGTACAGGACCGGTGGCACGCGCTTCGGGGGTACAATGCGACATTCGCAAGTTATATCCATACGACGGCTACGACAAGTTAGATTTTAAAGAAATTACGAATCCAGGGTGCGACAGTTGGGCAAGATATTTTGTACGCATGGAAGAGATGAAGCAATCCATTCATATCATTGAGCAGCTGCTTGAAAATTTTCCCAAAGGAGAAAGCCGTACAAAGCTAAAGGGTGTATTAAGAGTTCCTGCTGGCGAATATTATCAACGGGTAGAAACAGCTCGCGGAGAATTGGGTGTATTTATGGTGAGCGACGGTTCAACAAAACCTTACCGTCTCAAATACCGCACCCCTTGTTTTTCGAACCTTGGAGCCGTTACAGCCATTGGAAAAGGTCTGAAAATAGCCGACTTAATGGCTACGATGGCTACGATTGATTTAATAGTTCCGGACATAGACAGATAAAGAAATAATTATATGATTTCAATGATTCAATATTCTGACATAACAAGCCTGATTCATCAGGCATTGTCTGCGTCTCTTTCGCCCGTAGCAACACAGATAACCGAAATTATCCTATCAGCCCTATTGGCTTTTATCGTAATGATTGTTTGTGTAATCATAATGGTTTACATGGAAAGGAAAGTCGCCGGCTTTATGCAAATGCGTCTGGGGCCTAACAGAGTAGGCCCTTTTGGTACTTTTCAGGTTTTTGCAGACGTACTAAAACTACTGCTTAAAGAATCGTTTACGCCGAACAGTGCCGATAAATTTATGTTTAATCTGGCTCCCTGCATTGTGTTAATGGTAACACTCATGGCCCTTGCACCCATCTCCTGGGGTCCGGGATTAGTCATGTGGGATAGCAACATAGGCATTTTATTTATTACAGCCATCACTTCTTTATCCGTAATCGGAATATTAATGGCAGGATGGTCAAGTAATAATAAATATTCGTTATTGGGAGCCATGCGTAGCGGGGCACAAATAGTTAGTTACGAACTCTCAGCCGGCTTGGCAATTGTTACCGCTGTGATTTTGTCGGGTACAATCTCCTCTGTTGGAATGGTCGAATCGCAAGCCGATGGATGGTGGATACTCAAAGGACATATTCCTGCTATGATCGCATTTCTGACTTATGTAATTTCCAGCACAGCTGAGTGTAACCGTGCCCCTTTCGATTTAGCCGAGGCAGAATCAGAGTTAACAGCTGGTTACCATACCGAATACTCCGGGATGAAGTTTGGTATTTTTTATCTGAACGAATACATAAACATGGGCGTAGTTTCTATAGTAGCCTCCACCCTGTTTTTGGGTGGTTGGATGCCATTGCATTTACCATTCAACAATGAATATATACAAATATTCAATCATTTGATGGATTTTATTCCCAGCTGGATATGGCTATTTGGCAAAATGTTTATGATCATATTCTTTATGATGTGGTTTAGATGGACATTACCACGTCTGCGTATTGATCAGCTATTAAAATTAGAATGGAAATACTTGTTGCCGATTAACATCTGTAACTTGATTTTAGCTACAGCCATATCCATTTTTGGCTGGCATTTATAATATGAATTAAACAATGACATGCAATGAAAGCACTTTATCGCTATATTAAAGAAATAATTCAGGCTTTTACCTCTCTGATAGGAGGTCTTATGCTCACGTTAAAATTTTTCCTTACTCCCTGGAAATCGATCATAACCGAGCAGTATCCCGAAAATCGTAAAACGACAATCAATATACCAGAAAGATTTGCAGGAGAACTTACTCTGCCTCACGACGAAAACAACGAGCATAAATGTACAGCTTGTACCCTTTGTGAGCACGCTTGTCCGAATGGATCAATCGAAATATTTCAAAAAACGATTGAAACCGAAGACGGAAAAAAGAAAAAAAATTTAGATCGCTGGGTGTACCATCTGGATATGTGCACATTCTGCGGACAATGTGTGGATGCTTGTCCGTCTGATGCAATCAGCATGAAAAACAACTTTGAGTTAAGTGTTTTCGACAGAAGCACATTAATCCGGCAATTAAATCGGCCAGGTTCAAAGCTTAATGAGAATAATAAACCGATAAAAACTATGCTGGCGTCATGAACGGAACAATCATTCTATTTTATATATTATCGGTAATAGTCATTGTTTTTGCAGCGATATCCGTGTTCACTCAGAAAATATTCAGGGCAGCCATCTGCTTGCTTACCTCTTTAGTGGGTATAGCCGGAATTTATTTGCTTTGGGATATGGATTTTATTGCCGCGCTGCAAATAATCATCTATGTGGGTGGTATCGTAGTGCTAATCATATTCTCCATATTTTTAACACATCGTGCAAGCGAGAAATTACCTGAACAAACGCTAATCAGACGTATTAGATCATTTATTATTGCTCTGATTGGGTTCGTTTTTACAAGTTGGGTTCTATTATCAAGCCAATTATTATCAGTTAACACCACACCATCAAGCACTCCTTTATCAATTAAGGAAATAGGTTTGCAGATACTGACCTTCGATAAATATGGTTATCTCTTACCGTTCGAAGCAGTGAGTTTTCTTTTACTTGCGGTATTGGTAGGAGGCATAACGATTTCCATTAAGCATAAAAATAAAAATTAAAACAGACATTTTATGGAACAATTACCTATATCACACATTTTGGTAGTAAGCTCTGCTCTTTTCTTTATTGGGGTTTATGGCTTTCTTGCCCGGAGAAACTTAATTACCATACTTATGTCTATTGAGTTGATATTAAACAGCGCGAACATTAACTTCATTGCGTTCAATAAATATCTGTATCCGGATAAACTCGACGGTGTATTTTTCACAATGTTTATTATAACAATTGCTGCAGCCGAAGTTTCCTTAGGCCTTGCAATCATTATTAACTTATATCGTCGGTTCAATACAATTGATATCGAAGATACCAAAACTATGAAGTACTAAGCTATGGACAGTTACGGAATTTCTTCTTTACTGATAATTGTGCTTCCGATGCTGAGTTTTATCTTGCTTGCTTTGGCAGGAAAGTCCTTCGCGCCTAAACTATCAGGTCTTATCGGGACATGCTCTATCCTAGTTACCACCGTGTTGGCATTTTATGTGGCCGGAGGTTATTTCTTCGAATTCGGGAACGTAAATGGAACTTATATCAGGCACATTGTTTTTCAATTTGACTGGTTACATTTCACAGAGAACTTATCTATCGATTTAGGAATCGTTCTCGACCCTATATCGGTAATGATGCTGGTGGTTATCACCTTTATTTCAGCCATGGTACATCTGTACAGTTTAAACTACATGCACGGTGAGGAATATTTTGAGAGATACTATTCCTATCTCTCACTTTTCTCTTTCTCCATGCTAGGATTGGTTGTATCCGTAAACATCTTCCAAATGTATATGTTCTGGGAGCTGGTAGGTGCATCCTCCTTCTTGCTAATTGGTTTCTACTTTACAAAACCTTCGGCAATCGCTGCAGCGAAGAAAGCCTTTATCGTAACACGTTTTGCGGATTTAGGTTTCTTAATCGGAATTTTAATGTTAAGTTCCGGAGCTCAGTCTCTGGATTTCTTTACAATAATAGAAAGGCTTACTACACCCGGTTCTTCTTATTTGGCAAGTTTCCAGGGTAGTTTTATCGGGTTGTCGGCTCTTTCGTGGACACTTCTTTTAGTATTTATTGGGGGGGCGGGAAAGTCGGCCATGTTTCCTCTTCATATCTGGCTACCAGATGCGATGGAAGGTCCTACACCTGTATCGGCATTAATCCACGCTGCAACGATGGTTGTAGCGGGTGTTTTCCTGGTTGCCAGACTTTTTCCAATATTTTCTATCTCGGCTCCGGATGCATTACTAATTATCGGATACATCGGAGCCTTCACGGCTTTGTTCGCAGCAGTAATTGCTTGTACTCAAACGGATATAAAACGAGTACTTGCTTATTCAACGATTTCACAGATTGCGTATATGATGTTTGCACTTGGAGTAGCAGGTTGGGGTGCCGATAAGGCAGAAGGTTTTACAGCTTCCATGTTCCACTTATTTACGCATGCCTTCTTCAAAGCCTTACTTTTCTTAGGTGCAGGAGCTGTTATTCATGCTGTTGGCAGTAACGAAATGAAACAAATGGGTGGTTTACGAAAATCATTGCCTATTACGCACATCACATTCTTGATTGCTTGTTTGGCAATCTCTTCGATACCTCCTTTTGCCGGTTTCTTTAGTAAAGAAGCTATCTTAAGCTCGGCGATGAAAGCCAATCCGCTTATTTATTTCGTTGGATTATTTACGGGGGGGCTGACTGCATTCTATATGTTCCGGCTTTATTTTCGCATATTCTGGTTTAAGAAACCCGAAGCAGATGCACACAATCATGAAAAACATACATGGGCAATGAATATTTCGTTGATACTGTTAGCCTTGGGCTCTTTATCTGTAGGATTCATTCCTTTCGGTCATTTTGTGAGTGCCGACGGTAACTACTTAGAACTTCCAATTCATCTAGGTTCAATTATTCTGCCAGTCACCATTGCTATACTTGGTATCGCTACCGCATACTTCTATTTTGCGAAAGAAAGTAACAAATCGGAAGTGGCTGTTGCCAAATTCGAAACCGTATATGGCTGGGCTTACCGAAAATTCTTTATAGATGAGGTTTACTTATTTGTTACAAAAAAAATAATATTTAACCTCATTGGAAGGCCCATTGCCTGGGTAGACCGGACCATTGTGAACGGAACAATAAACAGTACGGCATGGATAAGCGTTAAAGCCTCCGAGATAATCAAGCCCATTCAATCGGGAAGAGTACAAACCTATGCCATATTCTTTCTGGGTGGAGCACTGGTTCTTGCTGCAATACTAATTTTAAATTTTGCTTAAGCTATGAACATATTATTACTATTACTCATCATACCCCTGCTTTCGATAACGGGAGTTTTACTTACCCCAAGAGGAAAATTCACTAAATGGATTGCACTTGCCGGGAGCATTCTCCAATTAATAGCCGCAATTGGCATTACAATTAACTATGTAAATTTGCGCGAAGCGGGTGATACTGCCCAAATGTTATTTCAAAGTAGTTATGATTGGTTTACTCCTTTAAATATTGTATTTAGTCTGGGTGTTGATGGAATTTCGCTTCTTATGATTCTGCTTACCGCAGTGGTAGTAGTTGCGGGAATCCTCGTTTCCTGGAAAATAGAAAAACAAGTAAAAGAGTTTTTCTTTCTAATCATATTACTTAGTCTAAGTGCTTACGGATTCTTCATGACAACCAACTTATTTGTGCTTTTCTTCTTTCTGGAGTTAGCAGTAGTTCCCAAATACTTACTCATAGGCATGTGGGGAAGCGGAAAAAAAGAATATAGCGCGATGAAACTGGCACTGATGCTCATGTTTGGATCGGCACTCGTATTCTTAGGTATTTCCGGTTTGTATTACATGGCCGGGAAATATGGAGGAAATTATACCTGGAATATTTTAATGCTTTCTCAAATAAATCTGCCTGTTCAGATTCAAGAAGTATTGTATGTATTGCTTTTTGTTGGATTCGGTGTATTTACAGCCATGTTTCCTTTTCACACCTGGGCTCCCGACGGACACTCTTCGGCGCCCACGGCAGCATCTATGTTTTTGGCTGGTATCTCAATGAAGCTGGGAGGATACGGAATCTTGCGTGTAGCGACCTACCTGCTTCCCGCGGGAGCTCAGCAGTTATCGTGGATATTTATTATCCTTGCCTCCATTGCCATCATGTACGGTGCCTTCGCTACGCTGATGCAAAAAGACCTGAAGTACATGAACGCGTACTCGTCGGTTAGTCACTGCGGGTTTGTTATTCTTGGTATTGCCATGGTAACAAAAGTAGCCTTTACCGGAGCAGTGATGCAAATGGTTTCGCACGGAATTATGACAGCCTTGTTCTTTGCATCGATCGGTATGATATATGACCGCGCGCATACCAGGCAAGCTAACGAACTGGGTGGAATTCTGAAACAGATACCTTTTATTGGTACCGCATTTATTATTTCCGGATTATGCTCATTGGGATTACCCGGATTCAGTGGATTTGTATCAGAGATGACTATATTTATCGGTTCATGGGAGCGTACCGGATTATTTTACCGTATAGCAACCATAATAGCCTGTGCATCCATTGTTGTTACAGCTGTTTATATTCTTCGCGCAATAGGATTTGCTATCTGGGGAAGTATTAAAACCAAAGAATTTCTATTACTGAAAGATGCTTCCTGGAGTGAACGAGGCGCGGCAATCTTGCTTATAGCCGGCATCATCATTATTGGTATTGCACCGTTTTTAGTTACAAATCTTATTGATGCCGATACAAGTGCTATTTACAGTCGGTTTCTTTCCGTAAGCAATCTTTAAAGAAAACAACAAAAGGGTTTAAACAATAAAAATAAAACTCATGGATATAGCTTTATTATTTCGTTTTGAAATTATTGTCGCAATATTGATTTTCGCACTAATTGCCGGGGCACTGTTTGACTTCGGCTTGAAGGCAAAACCTTTTGTGTTTACAATGAATATCTTGTTATTCGTTACCTTCCTGATTGGATTTCTGCCCATACCCGAAGGATATTATTTTTCAGAATTCTTTCGCAGCAGTGGGCTGATTGTGTTACAAAAGAACATCATCAATTTAGGGGTATTGCTAATTTCGCTTACATCATACAATTGGCTGATCAAATCGGACGAACGTCTTGAGTTTTATGTGCTAATGCTTTGCAGCGTTCTCGGAGTATACCTCATGCTTTCGAGCGGAAACGTGCTTATGCTTTATCTTGGTATAGAAATGTCAAGCATACCCATTGCAGCTATGTCAAATCTAAACTTACGAGAAAGACGCTCTTCCGAAGCCGGAACAAAACTTATTCTTTCGTCCTCATTCAGCACGGGAATCATGCTTTTTGGAATCTCTTTGCTTTACGGTGCCGTGGGTGATTTATCCTTTACGCATGTATTGGCGAATATCAATCCTGATTCGCTTACAATCTTTGCCTTTGTCTTAATCATTTCAGGTTTTGCCTTTAAGATGAGCATCGTTCCTTTCCATCTTTGGACGGCAGATGTGTACGAAGGTTCTCCTGTTCCGGTAAGTAACTTCCTGTCTGTGATAAGCAAGGGATCCGTCGTATTCATCTTTCTGACTGTACTTTACACGCTTTTCGGAAAATTACAGGAAGAATGGCTATACGCGATCACTATTCTTTCCATTCTAAGCATGACGATTGGAAATTTATTTGCACTTCGGCAAATGAATGCCAAACGCTTTTTGGCATTCTCATCCATCGCCCAGGTAGGATTTGTTTTGGTAGGCATGGCAGGAGCTTCGGATGTGAGTGTCACTTCTGTGGTTTATTTTATTCTTATTTACATGTTGAGCAATATCGCAGCATTCGGTGTTATCGGCGCTGTTAACGATAAAACCGGATCGGAGTCGCTTAACAAATTTAAGGGTCTGTATAAATCCAATCCATTCTTAGCATTGATGATGGCTATTGCTCTTTTTTCTTTGGCTGGAGTTCCTCCGGTAGCAGGATTTTTTGCGAAACTCTTTCTTTTGGCAGCCGGATTCAAAAGCGGAATTTATGTTCTTCTTGCCTTTGCAGGAGTAAACCTTGTATTGTCTCTGTACAATTATCTGAGAGTGGTCAAATATATGTTTATCGACGAAACAAACGAACCTCTTGAAAAGATTAAACCGGCAATAACATTAAAAATCGCTCTTTATGCTTGTCTTATTGGTTTAATCGTCTTTAGCTTTGCCGGTCCTTTCTTTAATTACATTCATTCGTTGAGCATATAAAAAAGGAAAAGCTTTTAACGGAGAAACAGGCATCTTTATAGACAAGATGCCTGTTTTTATGGATTATCTTTTGCTGCAAGTTCTAAAAGTAATAATATTAATCCGTTTTACTTAATTAGAACGGATGTATGAAAATAGACAAGTTACTGATAGGACTACTTTTAATGATGCCTTTGTTTTTAGGATCGTGCCTCAAAGAGGAAGTTGAAACGGACGATGATGAGGATGACGGAACGGTCGTTGACGTGGATTACGATGTTGACAATAACTTTGTGACGAATAGCAAAGACACCACTATTGCAAATGCCATAACCCTTGTCTATTCGGAAAACTCGGTTAGCATTACCAACCCATTAGAGAGAAGTGGTGTAGCCATTTCTCAGGCAAACGGCGACGTAGTGATTACATCCACTGCAGCATCGGAAGTAAATTACGTAGTTTCCGGATCTACAACTGATGGTTCGTTAAAGATATACAGCAATGTTAAATTCGGACTTTACCTGAACGGAGCCAGCATTGTCAGCGAAGACGGACCAGCAGTTAATATTCAGTCAGGTAAACAATGTCTGCTAAAATTGGTAGGGGGTACATCTAACCGGCTAATAGACGGGAAGACCTATACGGCAAGCGGAGAGGAAGACATGAAGGGGGCGCTCTTCAGCGAAGGTCAGCTTATTATAAGCGGTGCAGGTAATCTACTTGTCGCAGGCAGAGCCAAACATGCCATCTGCAGCGACGATTACATTCAGATTCAACAGGGAAATATTACCGTCGACATAGCTGGAAAAGATGCCATTCACGCGAACAATTACGTCCTCATAGACGGAGGCACTTTAAATATCAAATCGTTAGGAGATGGAATAGAAAGCGAAACCGGCTACGTTACTATCAACGGAGGGGATTTAGACATTACCACCACAGCGCAAAAAGGAATGGGAATTCAAAGCGAGGGCGCCACTACGGTAAACAGTTCTGGTACAATTCAAATGAAAATAGCGGGAGACGGATCGAAAGGTTTTAAAACCGGAGGAAACCTTACCATCGCGAACGGAACTATTACAATTGCAACCTCCGGCGATGCATTCTACGATACAGAAGATGCGGATATCTCGTCGGCTGCAGGAATAAAATGCGATGGTAACTTTGTTATGGAAAAAGGAAGTGTAACCCTTGCCAGCACGGGCAGTGCGGGTAAAGGTCTGAATGTAGACGGAACACTCAAAATAAACGGAGGGATACTTACTGTTACAACCGCAGGGGGTAAATTTCAATATGGAAACGATGACTCTGCAGCAAAAGCGATCAAAAGCGAAGGAAATCTGACAATCAACAACGGATCGATAATCGTTAAAACCTCGGGCGTTGAAGCCGAAGGCATAGAGACCAAAACCACTCTTACAATGAATGGAGGTACTGTTGAAGTTGAGGCATATGATGACTGTATCAATGCAAAAACGCATATAGAAATTGCCGGTGGTAAAATATACTGTTACAGTACGACCAACGACGGAATTGATTCCAACGGAACGCTCTCTGTAAGTGGCGGAGTTATCGTATCGTCTGGATCTACATCGCCCGAAGAAGGATTTGACTGCGACAACAACACCTTCAAAATTACCGGAGGGACTATAATTGGAGTTGGCGGAGCAACCAGCTCGCCCTCTTCAAGCGTATCCAAACAATATACGGTTGTTTATGGAGGTTCGGGTACTGCCGGCCAGTATATTCACGTCGAGACATCTGGAGGTACAGACATCCTTACGTTTAAAATTCCAAGAAATTACTCTCAGATGACCATGTTGTTTAGCAATTCTGCTCTTGCAGCAAGTACAAGCTATACAATTTATAAAGACGGAAGTGTTTCGGGTGGGAGCGATTTCCACGGACTTTACACCGGAAGCGCTTATACAAAAGGCACATCCGCCTCAACCTTTACCACAAGTAGTATAATAACCACTGTGGGAACTACTTCCGGAGGAATGGGTGGAGGTGGACGTTTCTGATAATTAAAATTCAAAAAAAACTATCGTCCGAAAAGATACGTAAATGTATCTTTTCGGACGATATCCTATTATTTAATTAAATTCCTTTCTGAGTTGTTCTACCCACGCACTAATTCGCTCGTCAGTTTTGTCGGATTGGTTTTCGATATCTATCGCTAATCCCATAAATTTTCCGTCTTTTAGTGCACGCGATTGTTCAAAGTGATAACCATCCGCAGAGGTTTCGCCTATAACTGTTGCCCCGGACGATACGAGTAGTTCTGCAAGGATACCAATCCCATCTACAAAATTTTCGGGATAATTAATTTGATCACCCAATCCAAATATAGCAACCTTCTTATCTTTCAATACTAAAGAATCCAGCTCGGGAATTAATTCATCCCAAAAAGAGGGAAGCTCTCCGTCAAACCATGTAGCAGCTCCCAGCAGTAGATTTTCATACTTCTCAAAATCTTTACTGGTGGCATTCTCTACAGACACAACCTCTATGGTAGCCTCTCCGAATGCTTCCTTAATTTTTTTTGCCACGTTGGCAGTTTTCCCCGTGCCAGTTCCATAAAACAATCCAATCGTTTTCATAATTTATCTAATTGTATTCATTTTAAATTCAAAAAAGCAAGTTATCTTTTATTTCAATAGGCAAGCAATTCAGTGGCAGATTTATAAATCCGGTCTGTATCAGGCAGGATAGCGCGCTCTAGTTTAGGATGAAATCCCACCGGAGTAAAAACAGATCCCACCCGTTGAATTGGAGCATCTAAATATTGAAACAATTCGGTTCCAATCATAGCTGCAAGTTCGGCACCGAATCCGGAAAAGACCTTATCCTCGTGCACGATCAGCACCTTACTTGTTTTCTTAACCGATTCAAAAATCGTCTCCTTATCCAACGGAATTAACGAACGCAGATCGATAACCTCGCAACTTACGTTATTTTCATTGGCAAGCCGCTCGGCCACCTTAAGGCACAAATGGGTAGTGTTTCCATAAGTAATTATGGTAAGGTCGTTTCCTTCTCTGCGGATACGCGCTTTGCCAAAAGGAACTTCAAAATCATCCGGCACCACACACGCTGCCTCAACGGAATTATATAAAGCCTTTGGTTCCAAAAACAGTGTAAAACCTTTGGAACGCATACTGGTACGTAATAATCCGGCTGCATCATCGGCAAAGGAAGGATATACGATACGTGCACCAGGTAACGTTGATAATGCCCCTTCCAAATTCTGCGAGTGGTAAATACCTCCACCAATATACCCTCCGGAAGCCAGACGAAGTGTTACATTCGGCACAAATTGTCCGTTACTTCGCCAGTAATCGTGCGTACATTCAACATACTGTTCAATAGCCGGCCAAAAATAATCGGCAAACTCTGCACCTTCAATCACAATACGGATTTTCGGGTCAAAGCGGCTCATCCCATTAGCTGTTCCCACAATAAAATCTTCGGCAATAGGAGCATTAAAAATCCGTGAAATTCCAAACTCCTGTTGCATCCCTTTGGTAACATTAAATACGCCCCCTTTTTCTTTGTTGGCAACATCCTGTCCCCAAAGGAAAGTATCCGGATTATACCTGAACTCGGCCTTCAACGTTTCGTTAATTGCAGTAACAAGATTTGTTTTCTCTCCATCTTGCGTATGGGTGCCATCCGGATATTTTTCGGCTTTATAAGGTTCCGGTAACACAAAATCGAATATTGTTTGCGGATCCGGATCCGGGGCGGCAATTGCCTTTTTATGAGCCGCAGATAGTTCCTTTTTGGCATCTTCCTGAATTTGCTTTAGCTCCTCCTCCGTAAAACGCTCATAACGAATCAGCAACCGATAAAATTTCTGCAAAGGATCTGCCGCCTTCACATACGCTAATTCATCCTCGTCGCGATACAACACTTGCTTGTCTGAATTAGAATGCGAACCAATCCGGACGCAGTTAGCATGTACAATTACAGGATTATGGGTTTGGACAGCATACTCGTGCGCCTCAGTCATCGCGTTTATCGAATCAAACACATCTTTACCATTGCAATAGATTATTTTCAGATTCTTTAAACCAGAGAAATTAGCGGCCACTTTCCGGTTTGCCGTCTGATCCTTTTTAGGAACCGATATGCCATATCCATTGTCCTGAATTACAAAAATTACCGGCAATTGTTCTCTGCTGGCGCCGTTAATCGCCTCGTAAACATACCCCTCAGACATAGAAGCCTCCCCATGAGAAGTAATTACCACCCCTTTATGTCCATAGTAAACCATGGCACGGGCTACTCCAACAGCATGTAAGTCGTGGTTACCCGTAGCAGACGACACATTCTGGATATGCCACTCCGGTTTAGCAAAGTGGTTAGACATATGCCTCCCTCCGCTGGCCGGATCGGTAGCTTTAGACAAACCATTCAGGATTATCTCTTCGGCAGTCATCCCGGCAGAAAGTACCGTCAGCATATCTCTGTAATAAGGAAACATGAAATCCTTTTCCTTCCTGAAAACCTGTCCCACGGCAAGTTGAATACCGTCGTGCCCGGCATAAGGCGCATGGTACGACCAACCCAGTGACTGCAGTAAATAGGCAGGAGCTTTCTCATCAATGGCCCGTCCAAGTGTCATCAGGCGGAACCACTTCTTCAGCGTATCTTTATCTGTCGTTTTTATATCGAACTTTTTCATCATTATAATAGTTTAATTAGCAATCAATTCAGTATAAGATTAAACATTCCAATTTTCAAGATAATCGGCAATACGTTTCAAGAAAGCACCTCCCAGAGACCCATCCACAATCCGATGATCATACGACAAAGAAAGGTACATCTTATTTCGAATAGCAATTACATCCCCCTCGGGAGTTTCCACTACTGCCGGCTTCTTTTCAATATACCCTACCCCTAAAATAGCCACTTCCGGCTGATTAATAATGGGGGTACCAAAGATATTTTTAAACGAGCCGAAATTTGTAATAGTGAAAGTTCCACCCTGGATATCGTCTGCAGCCAATTTGTTGGCACGGGCCTTGGCCGCCAGCGAATCAATGGTAAGAGCAAGGCCACTTAAACTTAACCTGTCGGCGTTATGAACAACCGGCACAATTAAATTACCGTCGTTCAGCGAAACAGCAATACCCACATTTATATTCTTCTTTAAAATAAAACGATAGCCGTCTACCGACGAATTTACCTGAGGGAATGCTATCAACGCTTTAGATACAGCCTCCACAATAGCAGGCATATAAGTAAGATTAATACCTTCATGACGAAGGAATGTTTCTTTGTTTCGTTCGCGCCAGCGTACCAGCTTGGTTACATCTACCTCAATTACGGTTGTAACATGAGGCGAAACTTTTTTAGACAACACCATCCTGTCGGCTATGATGCGGCGTACAAAATCCATCTCCTTTACCTCATCGCCTGCGGTAACAGGTGCTGGCGGAGTAGCCGAAGACGGAGCAACAGCAGGCTCTTTAACTTCGGGGATTGGAACCGGCGCAGTAGCCGCAGCTAC
The DNA here is from genome assembly GCF_963667135.1 of uncultured Macellibacteroides sp. Classification (NCBI taxonomy): domain Bacteria; kingdom Pseudomonadati; phylum Bacteroidota; class Bacteroidia; order Bacteroidales; family Porphyromonadaceae; genus Macellibacteroides; species uncultured Macellibacteroides sp. The sequence goes on from NZ_OY762974.1 coordinate 328,005, forward strand.
TTTTGTAACAGTATCCGCTTTCGCTTCTTTTCGCTGAACAGGAGCATCTACTCCTCTGTTTTTCTGTTCAATATAATCTCTAATATCTTTTTTGCTTAACCTACCCTCGTAACCTGTTCCGGGAATACGATCCAACTCTTCTTTCGAAATACCAGCCTCGCTTGCCAGACGGGATACTACCGGCGAGTACCACCTATCCACCGACTTACTTTCTACAGGAATTTCCTCTTTCTTTGATTCATTAGCGGAGACTTCTTCGGCCGGTACATCATCAGCCACCTCTCCTTCAAGTAATACCAGGGCAACAACCGCACCAACCGGAGCAGTCTCACCTTCCTGTACTAAGATTTCGAGAATTGTTCCGGAAACGGGCGAAGGAATTTCAGCACTTACCTTAGCCGTGCTTACTTCGAACAGCACATCATCTTCATTTATAACATCCCCTTTTTTTACTGACCACTTCATGATCGTACCTTCCGTAATACTTTCACCCAGTTTGGGCATTTTTATTTCAAACTTTGACATACGCTAAATATATTAGGAATAAGTATTTAATAATCAATATAATAAAACAGACAATAAACAGGTGATTAAAATTGTTCCGTTACAAAATCATTTTAGCAAGGAGGCTTTGAAGGTCCACTCGTTCGTCGCATATTTTTCTTTTTTCAGTCTTCCGATAGCTTCAATATCCTTTTCGCTAAACACATACGCCTTATTTACCATCTTATTTTCAAGGAAATAATCCATTACGATTACTTTAAATTCCTGTAACTGCATGGGACTAACTAAATACTTTTGAATATTCGTTACCTGGCTTTTTACTGAATTTACATACGTAACACGACTCTCCCCGGACCAATCGTTTGCTTGTTCTGCATCACCCTGCAGAGCTTGGGATAATATGTTCAAATCTGTATTAAAAAGAAGTGTGGCATGAAACATGCTTTTATGCTTATGAATACATTGCGCACTTCCTGAAATCTTAAATCCATTTAAAGTGAGTCCCCGGCGCTCGTCTGCTTTTGCCTGAATGCCAATTTTAGCAAGAAGATTCAATAGTACAGACGTAAACTTATCAAAATCGGGATACTGGTTTCTTTCGATAAATGTTAAATTAAGATTTCCCATATCGTGATAAACCGCACCTCCACCCGAAAACCTACGTACCACTTTGATATCCCTTTCCAACACAAATCCCGGATTAATTTCGGCCCACACATTTTGATGCTTACCAATCACAACAGACGGTTCATTCTGCCAAAGCATAAAAACATCTTCGGGAAATGAGTTAAGAAGATATTCTTCGGCAGCTAAATTAAAATAGGCATCCGTACTGTTGTTATTAATACACATCATATTACTTGTAATTATCAGGCAAACAAACACTCATGGATAATTTCGCTTACGGTAGGATGAGGAAACACGTGCTTTCTGAATTCATCTACAGTATATCCGTGCTCTATGGCAATACCGGCTATTGAGATAAGTTCGGAAGCCGGATTTCCCAACATATGGCAACCGATAATTCTATCCTCGCCGTCAATAATAAGTTTACAGATGCCATTACCCAACTCATTTTCGGCAACAAACCTACCGGAATAGGCCATCGGCAGTTTCAGCACCTGAAAATAGTCGCCGCCAGCCGTTAATTCTTCTTCTGTTTTGCCCACTCCTGCTATTTCGGGATTCGTGTATACCACTCCCGGAATAGCCTTATAACTCATTTTATCATCAAGACCCAAAATATGATTTACAGCTACATCACTTTCCCTGATAGCCGTATGCGCCAGTAAAGAAAATCCTGTAATATCACCGCAAGCATATACCCGCGGATGATTTGTCTGCATATATTCGTTAACCTTCACTCCGTTTTTAAGAAGTTCAATATTCAAGTTTGACAAACCCACCTTATCAATGTTCGCTTTTCGGCCAACGCTTACAAGAATCCGGTTTGCTTCAATAATACTGACCTTTCCTTCTTTTTCTACAGTAACGCCAGTAGGACTAACTTCTGTAACTTTTGTTGAAAGATAGAAATCGACTCCTTTCTTTGCATATTCTTTCCTTAGCATCGCTGAAGTCTCTTTATCCATTACACCCAATATCTCGGGCATCATTTCAACAACACTTACCTTTACCCCCATGCTATTAAAAAAAGAAGCAAACTCGATTCCAATCACACCACCTCCAATAATAACAAGCGAATGCGGCAGATCTTTAGATTCCAGGGCTTCTTTGGATGTCCAGTAATCTACTTCCGACAACCCTTTTATAGGAGGAATTATTGTTTCGGAACCTGTACAAACCAACACATACTTTACCGGATATTCCTGTTCGCCGCACGCTATGCGGATAAAACCATCCTTTTCGTCCTGAATAACCGCCACACCCTGCACAATCTCAACGCCGCTGGCCGTAAGCTTCATTTTTACTCCACCCGTTAGTTTCTTAACAACCTTATCCTTACGAAGAATAATCTTTTCGAGATCGAAGCCGGGTTTTCCTCCTTCTAAAATTCCATATTTGGATGCGTTTTTAATATTATCCAGCATTTTAGCCGAATAAAGAAGTGTTTTAGTAGGAATACAACCCTCGTTCAGGCAAACTCCTCCGATGGCATTTTTTTCAAAAAGAATAGTCTTTAATCCATTGAGTGCCGCCTTTTCTGCAGCATTGTATCCTGCAGGACCACCTCCAATAATTGCAATATCATATTCCATTGTTACTATTGTAAAATTAATATGCGTTAATGATCTTAAAGTAAATACAAAACAATCCAGCAGACCGAAATGCATTTACTTGTAGAAAACAGACAAGCATCGTAGATTGTTCTAAATCAACAATTAACAAACAACAAGTAAGGAACCGAAATACGGTAAATCAATTGGTGAATGATAAGGTGAGTTATGTGCTGTACAACATACAGAATAACTTATATATTAAATATTATACGTTAACTTTGTACGAATAATTTTACCAATGTTGAATATCTTTCGGTTGATTTTGCATTAATAATATTCTGTTTCAAGTAGTAACTAATTTTCCGTTACTCTCACGCACAAAAAACAAAATGTCTATATGTTAAAATCTAAATTATGATTTATGAAATCCAAATTGTTTACCACAAGTATATTTCTTTGCTCGATATTATTCCTGTTTGCAGGGTGCGATAAGGACGATGAAGAAGTTAAACCCCCGAAATTTCAAGAGATTAAACTGAACATGGAAGATATGCGATTCTCTGATTTGCCCAACTTAGCCACCATCACTGAGGCAGAAGGAGAATTTGACTTTAAAAAGTATCAAGAAACTGATTCTCTTTTTATCGTATTTCCAAAAGGAAGTGTTCATGGAAGTATACCGCAATTAGTTCTTTATCCGTCCAGATTACCTAAAGATATGCCAATCTTTGGGAATACGTTTCTCTTTTCAGGTGAGATAAAACGCAGTACATCTAGCTCTTATACTCCTATCGTATTATCTGAATTTAAATATATTTTAATGATAGCAATGTCAGCAACTAAGAAATAACTTATGAAAAAGATATGTTTTTACTAATTTTATTGTCTGTGATTGGAATAGTATACGGACAAGTTGAAACCCGCTATTTCCCAGATTCAACTAAACTTTCCAAAATAAATAGCGTTTCGAATCTTACAACAACACTCATTATATTGACTGAACTACATATTCAGTCAAAAATTTTCAAGCAAATAACAACTTTCTTTAAAGAGTACAAATTCGCCTCTAATCTTATACAGTATTACAATTAAATTTAAATGAAAATTGAACATATTGGACAAGATAAGTGTACTAAAAATGGCTTATGGTTGAAAAACAACTTGTAGAATAATTTTCTCTTTAAATGAGGGATAAGAGGAGGAAACTTGTCTTTCTTTATAGAAATTACTGTCAACAATAATTGTAATCTTTTTATCCGTATACATCGGGTATATATTCGCACTCCCCTCTTCGTCAACTTCAGTTGTTTGATCTGGCAAAATAACAGAATCTCCTTTAACAAAATGGCCACTTCCCTCATAAGCATAGCCCATCAAGTCTAAAGTATGGATACCATAATAAATATAGACTTTTGAACCAAAATCTGGATGTTTTAGGCCTGGATTTTGACTAGTTTCATAGGAAGCCCTAATTCTAATTTCGGGGCTAGATTCGTTTATTATTTCATCTTTGCAACTTGTAGAGAAAAATAATAAAACATTTAAGATTAATAATGTACATCTATTCATAAAAAGATTGGTATAAGTTAAAGTGAGTTCAATTAGTAAAAAAATAAAACATCGAAAGCTAATAAATAAATATGACATACACAATTTAAATGAAAGACTTTGTCTTATAATGAAATAGGTAGACATATTATAACTAAAAAACAATGTGATCTATGAAGAAAAGTACAAGTAAATTTACAGATTCGGATTAACTATCCATTATTCGTGAATACTATGCGAGCGGCTGTACGCAATTGCAAAAAAGTATGCGGTTGGCAGGGGTACACTTCGATATTGTATAAAGATGAATCCAATCGATTCAGTATCATTATCTTTACCTTCAGGAACAATTGAATATGTTATGGCAAGGAAGAAAGCAAATGAACCGGATGAGAGCTCAAGATTGCAAGCTAGGATTAAGGATTTGGAGAAAGAACGGATACAGATGCTTAGTGGAAAATATATATTTGCTCAACTCATAGAGTTTCTTCCTCAGAATTACTTTCAAAGACTTTTTATGAAATACTAGAAATACTAAAGGACATCGATACATTTTTTTTAGTGGACACTAGTGAATAGATACATATTAATGGTTTCCGTTAGGAATTAACTGCGTTTACTAAGGGAATAAATAATTTGAGCTTGTATTTAATTACAAAGGGTTAAGAGATTTATTCGATTGACAGTTGTCGTTAAGGATGTTGACAGTTGTCGTTATACTTGTCGACAGTTGTCAACAAGCATAACGACAACTGTCGAACGAATACTTCCCTTAAGGAAAAAATGTTTTATACTACTATCTTACAATTAGTTCCCTTTATAGTTGGGCTTAATTACAGGTAGTAAAACTTTACGTGCTTATTATAAAGATAAAATTGGTTGCTTCCCTGAGTAATTTTGAGGTAAGCGTCTCCGCGATACCGTGGAGACGCTTAAAAAAGGGTGACAGATGACAGACGAAATGGATCCCTCACTTTGTATCTCTCACCGCCGCATCCCTTATGGGTAAAGGGTTTTAACTCTAAAAGTGAGGGATGAGAGATGATTCTGAAGAAATCTCGTATTGGAATAGGATTACTTGATTTTCAATCTCAAATTCATAAGAGCGCAAACAATTAGCAATAGTTGCTTGTTTTAGGGTTGATAGAAATCATACAAATAATATTAATAACTAATACAATGTCAATTAAAAGAGTTTGGGTTGAAGAAGACTGCATTTCATGTGGCAGTTGTGAGAGTATATGTCCCGATGTATTTGAGGTTATAGATATCTCGGAAGTGAAACAAGGTGTAGTTTTTGCTGATTTCGATGCCGGAATCAGAGATGCGGCTGATAACTGCCCGGTGAGTGTAATTAAATTCGAAGAATAGATAGTTTTTTTATTCGTTTTTTCGGCTGTTTCGGGTTGTATGAACACAACCCGAAACAGCCTTTCTTTTTTTTACAACTTATAAATAGCTATAAGTCTTTCGCTTTGACTTATAAATCTATATTGGAATGCCTTTTTCTTAGACATTTTGCTTTTTATTTCTATCTTTGAGGCATCATATTATAAAAAACGACAGCAGATGAACGAACAAATTAAACAGATTGCGGAACGTCTGGCCGGACTTCGGGATGCATTGGGTAGAACACCGGAAGAAATGGCTAAGTCATGTAATCTTTCGACTGATGAATATTTGTTGCTGGAAACAGGTACAGTTGATATTTCTGTAAGTGTACTCCACCAGATTTCGCAAGCAAATGGAATCGCTCTCACCACCCTTATGTTTGGAGATGAGCCCAAAATGAGTTCCTATTTTGTTACGAGAAAAGGAACAGGGATTACGGTAGAACGTGTAAAAGCATATAAATATCAGTCTTTGGCTGCAGGTTTTGCAAATCGTAAAGCAGACCCGTTTATTGTTACCGTTCATCCTAAACCCGAAGAAGAGGAGATTTTCCTGAATTCGCATCCGGGACAGGAATTTAATATGGTATTGAGTGGTCGTATGCTGATACGCATTAATGGTAAAGATCTTATTTTAGAAGAAGGTGACAGTATATATTTCAATTCGGAACTGCCACATGGTATGAAGGCGTTAGACAATGAGAAAGTGTGTTTCCTGGCTGTAATATTTTAACGATAGAGAGATAAATCATGTTAGAAAGATTCGTAAATAAAACGGCCTTTGAGTCGCAAGAAGATTTTGTAAAGAATTTTAAGGTAAATGTTCCGAATAACTTCAATTTCGGATACGATGTGGTAGACGCCTGGGCGGCGGAAGAACCTGAACGGAAAGCATTATGCTGGACTAACGATAAAGGGGATCACATCGATTTCACGTTTGCAGAGATGAAAAAGTATACAGACCAGACAGCTTCCTATTTCCAATCGCTGGGAATTGGTCATGGAGATATGGTTATGCTTATTCTGAAACGTCGCTATGAATTTTGGTTTTCCATCATAGCGCTGCACAAACTGGGTGCGGTTGTTATTCCGGCTACACATTTACTTACGAAGAAAGATATTGCATTCCGTGCAAATGCGGCAGATATTAAAATGATTGTGGTTGCTGGTGAGGAAGAAATTACGAAGCATGTAATAGATGCTATGCCCGACTCTCCTACTGTAAAAACATTAGTTTCCGTTGGTCCGGATATTCCCGAAGGTTTCGATGACTTCCATAAGGGAATAGAACAGGCAGCTCCGTTTGTTCGTCCGCTTCATGCAAACAGCAATGAGGATATTTCTATTATGTATTTTACTTCCGGAACAACAGGCAATCCGAAAATGGTAGCTCACGATTTCACCTATCCGTTGGGACACATCGTTACAGGTAGCTTCTGGCACAATCTGAACAAGGATAGCTTGCATCTTACCATCGCCGACACTGGCTGGGGAAAGGCTGTATGGGGTAAGTTGTACGGACAATGGATTGCCGGCGCAAATGTATTTGTATACGACCATGAGAAGTTTGTTCCTGCAAATATGTTACAAATGATTCAGGATTACCGGATTACCTCTCTTTGCGCGCCTCCAACAATATTCCGTTTCCTGATTCGTGAAGATCTAACTAAGTACGACATGTCGTCATTAAAATATTGTACTATTGCCGGCGAAGCGTTGAATCCGGCGGTGTACGAATCTTTTTACAAACTAACGGGAATAAAGCTGATGGAAGGTTTTGGTCAGACCGAAACGACTCCAACAGTTGCAACTTTTCCATGGATGGAACCGAAACCGGGATCGATGGGTGTACCCAATCCGCAATATGATGTAGATTTGATCCGTCCGGATGGTTCACGTGCCGAAGATGGCGAGCAGGGACAGATTGTTATTCGCACTTGCAACGGCAAACCTCTTGGATTGTTTAAAGAATATTACCGGGACCCGGAGCGTACAAATGAAGCGTGGCATGATGGTGTATATTACACGGGCGACATTGCCTGGCGTGATGAGGATGGTTATCTGTGGTTTGTAGGTCGTGCAGACGATGTGATTAAGAGTTCTGGTTACCGCATCGGTCCGTTCGAAGTGGAGAGTGCTCTGATGACTCACCCTGCCGTTGTAGAATGTGCTATTACGGGTGTACCAGACGAGATTCGTGGTCAGGTGGTTAAAGCAACTATTGTTTTGTCTATGGATTATAAAAATTCCGACAAAGAAGAACTTACGAAAGAAATACAGGATCATGTAAAAAAAGTTACTGCTCCTTACAAATATCCGCGTATCGTGGAATTTGTGGATGAGTTGCCCAAAACCATCAGCGGAAAGATTCGTCGTGTGGAAATAAGGGATAAGGATACGAACAAGTAGCTTGTAATATTGAAATATATGTTTCGTTTTAAAAAAATAGCTGTAAAAATTGGCAGTAATGTACTGACCCGCAAGGATGGAACACTGGATATTACCAGGATGTCCGCCCTTGTGGACCAGGTTGCCGATTTGCACAAGCAAGGTGTCGAGGTAGTCCTAATCTCTTCCGGAGCTGTTGCTTCCGGACGTAGTGAGATTAAAGCGAATAAGAAACTGGATCCGGTTTCTGCTCGTCAGCTTTACTCTGCTGTAGGTCAGGCTAAGCTTATAAACCGGTATTACGAGTTGTTTCGCGAACACCGGATTGCCTGTGGACAGGTACTTACTACAAAAGAAAATTTTGGGAGCCGCACGCATTACCTGAATCAAAAACATTGTATGGAGGTGATGCTGGAAAACAAAGTGATTCCTATCGTAAACGAAAATGATACAATTTCGGTTACGGAACTTATGTTCACTGATAATGATGAGCTCTCCGGGCTTATAGCCACCATGATGGGAATGGATGCCTTGATTATCCTGAGCAATATCGATGGAATCTACAACGGTAATCCGTCAGAACCGGGTACATTTGTTATCCGGAATATTGAAGCGGGAAAACAAGACTTGTCCGAATACATACAAGCAACTAAGTCGCAGTTTGGTCGTGGCGGAATGCTTACCAAAAGTGTGATTGCTCAAAAAGTAGCTGATGAGGGGATTACCGTTTTAATTGCAAACGGGAAGCGCGACAATATATTACCTGAATTACTGGCAAAGGACAGTAAGACGGTTAGTACATGTTTTGTTGCCTCTGCAAAACCTGTTAGCAGCGTAAAGAAATGGATCGCTCACTCAGAAGGTTTTGCTAAAGGAGAAGTTCATGTTAACAAAGGCGCAGAAGAAGCTTTGCTCTTGCCGAAGGCCTCGAGCGTTCTGTTGGTTGGTGTAACAAAAATTGTGGGCGACTTTGAAAAGGACGATATTGTAAAAATTATGAATGAAGATGGTGTACAGATCGGCGTAGGTTGCGCAGGATATAATAGCCGCGAAGCGACTAAGCTAATTGGCAAACGCGACCAAAAACCGTTGATACATTACGACTATCTTTACTTAGACTAATAGCTTATGGATTTAAGTGCTACTTTCAAACAGATACAGAAAGCTTCCGCTTCGCTTGTTAAGCTAAGCGATGCAACTATTAACCGGATATTGGTTGATACAGCCGATGCTGCGTTGACAAATATACCGATGTTGTTGCAGGCAAATGCTCGCGACCTGGCGTTGATGGATCCAGCAGATCCTAAGTACGACAGGCTGAAACTTACCGAAGAGCGTTTACAGGGTATTGCTCTTGATATGAAGAATGTGGCCTTTCTCCCCTCTCCTCTTGGAAAAGAGCTTGATGCATGGGTACGTCCGAATGGGATGAAAATAAAAAAAATAGCTGTTCCTTTCGGTGTTATCGGTATAATTTACGAAGCGCGCCCAAATGTTACATTTGATGTATTTTCTCTTTGTCTGAAGTCTGGTAACGCATGCATACTGAAAGGAGGTTCGGATGCCGATCATTCCAATCGGGCACTCGTGGAGATAATTCACAGCGTGTTGAATAAATATAGTATTGATCCGGCTGTTTGTACGCTGCTTCCTGCCGACCGTGATGCTACTGCTCAATTGCTAAATGCGGTAGGTTATGTTGATTTAATTATTCCCCGGGGTAGTAGTTCGTTGATTAATTTTGTTCGTGCTAATGCGCGTGTACCGGTTATAGAAACCGGGGCTGGTATTTGTCATACCTATTTCGATTTATCCGGAGATAAAACCAAAGGAAAGGATATCATTACCAATGCGAAAACCCGCCGGGTAAGTGTATGTAATGCGCTGGATTGTCTTGTTATTCATCAGGACCGTCTCGGAGATTTACCTTATCTTTGTTCCGATCTGTCGAAAAGTAATGTCGTAATCTATGCTGATAAGGCTTCCTGGGATGTGTTAAACGGCAATTATCCGCCTGCCTTGTTGCAACAAGCCACGCCAGAGAGTTTTGGAACGGAGTTTCTTGATTATAAAATGAGTGTACGGACTGTTGCTTCTTTTGATGAAGCATTGGAGCATATAGCCCGGTATAGTAGTAAACACAGCGAATGTATTATTTCGGAAGACAATGATACTATAGTTTCATTTCAACAGTTAGTGGATGCTGCCTGTGTGTATGCAAACGTTTCTACAGCCTTTACTGACGGGGCTCAATTTGGGTTTGGGGCAGAAATAGGGATTAGTACGCAAAAGATGCATGCACGTGGTCCGATGGCATTGAATGAAATTACAACATACAAGTATATTATTGAAGGAAACGGTCAGGTTCGGTCGTAGTATAAAATAAATCAAATAGGAAACAATATGAAGAATTTCACTTGTGTGCAAGATCTGGGTGATCTGAAAGTAGCGCTAAATGAAGCGTTCGAAATAAAAAGAGACCGTTATCAGTTCTGCGAACTGGGCAAAAATAAAACGTTACTGATGATTTTCTTTAACTCCAGTCTTCGCACCCGCTTAAGTACCCAAAAGGCGGCCATGAATCTTGGTATGAATACCATGGTGCTGGATGTTAATCAAGGAGCCTGGAAGCTGGAGACAGAACGGGGGGTAATTATGGATGGAGACAAGCCTGAACATTTACTCGAAGCTGTTCCGGTAATGGGCTGTTATTGCGATATTATCGGTGTACGCTCTTTTGCCCGTTTTGAAAACAAAGAGGAGGATTACAACGAGTTAATTATAAATCAGTTTGTAAAATATTCTGGTCGACCTGTATTTAGCATGGAAGCATCTACCCGCCATCCACTTCAAAGTTTTGCGGATTTGATTACCATCGAAGAATATAAGAAAACGGCCCGTCCTAAAGTAGTTCTTTCGTGGGCACCTCATCCAAAGGCTTTGCCTCAGGCTGTTCCTAACAGTTTTGCAGAGTGGATGAATGCCACAGATTACGACTTTGTTATCACCCATCCGAAAGGGTATGAATTGGCTCCTCAATTTGTAGGAAATGCCAAAGTAGAATATGATCAGGAAAAGGCTTTTGCCGGTGCCGATTTTATTTATGCAAAGAATTGGTCTGCTTATGCTGATCCAAATTATGGACAGGTTCTATCATTGGATAGGGCGTGGACAGTAGACACAGAAAAGATGGCGCTGACTAACAATGCTTATTTTATGCATTGCCTTCCTGTTCGCAGGAATATGATTGTGACTGATGATGTTATAGAGAGTCCGCAGTCTATTGTTATTCCAGAAGCTGCGAACCGTGAAATTTCTGCACAAACAGTCCTAAAAAGGATGCTCGAAAGTTTGTAAAAATTGAATCATTATCAAAGCATACTATGAATAAAAGAGGATGAACCAGTTGTTTGATTCATCCTCTTCTTATTATGTACCTATATAAACTACAATTTATCTAACCTACAGGTGCTTATTTGTAATTTTAGCGTCAGGCTTCCCCTTTAATCCCTCCAATTGGCGGTATAAATCCTTGGGGATGTTCTGTTTGTACAGTTCCAAACTGTTCTTCGAAACGAGTTAAATTATCCTGCAGCGCATACAACAGCCTTTTGGCATTTTCGGGAGTAAGTATAATTCTACTTTGCACTTTAGCTTTTGGAACTCCGGGCACCAATCTAATAAAATCAAGGATAAATTCTGACGAGGAATGTGCGATAATAGCCAAATTAGCATAGGTTCCCTGTGCAGTTTCTTCCGATAATTCAATCTGAATTTCTGTATTACCTTTCTTGTTTTCCATACTTTATTTTTGATTAACTGTATTTGTTTGCAAAGATAAGAAAATAGAATTCTTATAATGCAAAAACGACCACCTTCACAGGCAGTCGTTCTTTCGTTGTGTTTTAAATTCTCAATTCTTTAGACCAATGTAAAAAATCTTTGTGTGTGTTTATGTCGAACTAGTTTTGGCATCCAAGTTAAGGCCTTTATACCATAAAGACTAATTCTTTTATTTTGCAAATTTATACTGATTTTAAATACTAAACAAATACTTTTTAATCAAAATTCAATACTTTTCCGACTTTTAGTAATTTATTTTATTTTCTAAATCAAATAGATTACTAATCACACCTTAAATCTACTCCTTTCATATTTTTCCCTATATTCTGTGGGAGTACATTCTTTTCTTTTTTTAAAAATACGATTAAAATTTGATATGTTATTAAATCCACAGCTATAACATATCTCTGTTATAGTGTCATGCGTGTCTATCAGCTTGCAAACAGCCTGAGAGATACGTATATCATTCAAATTATCAATAAATGTCTTTCCTGTGCGCTTTTTTAAAAACCGGGTTAGAGATGCCTCACTCATACCACTTTTCTCAGCAACTTCTGCCAACATGAGTTGTTGTTTATAGTTAGCATGCATAAACAATAAAATTCGTTCAAGTCTTTCGTTTTCACTCGAATAATATCCATCCACAATATTATTGACGGAACTCAATTTGCGCATTTTAGAATCCAGCGAGAGTATTTTAAGTATTTCTACCATGTGCAAGAAATTGTGAAAAGAGTCCGTGTTGTTTTCAGATAAAGTTTTTAAATGTGGAACTATTTTCACAATCATATCAGTTGAAAATACGATTCCCTGAGTCGCATCTTCAAACATTTTGCGGATAGTTTTAAAGTGCCGTGTATTTAGCATACTATCAAATATGCCTGAATGAAACTGAATCGTAATTTCGCTGACTGATTCACTCAAACAGTTATGATTTGCATACGCATGCTTTGTACCTCCGGCAACCAGAACGAGGTCCTGGTTTTCAATCTCTTCAACAGAATCGCCTACAATTCGTAATGCACCAACGGCTCCTTCCAGATAGTTTAGTTCAAACTCCGGATGCACATGAAGTGGAAAATCAAACCCTCTCTTTTGGGGACGACTAATAATCATGAAACAATCGTCATCTCCTAACGGCGTTACTTCTCTTAAATAATCTTCGGATGGAGACATAGGTTGTTACTGGATTATTACAGAACTTAACACCGGAGCATGATCTGAAGGATATAGTCCATTGAGTGTTTCTGTAAGTACACCATAACGCACAACCTTGATGTTTCCCTTAATAAAAATATAGTCGATTAGAGATCTTTCTGCCAACGGAATTTTGCCCCAATCATGGAATGACCATGCTGGTCCGTAAACTATAGGTGCAACCGTACGGGCGTCTGTAAGAGAATAGCCGTCGGGGGAATTAGTAATAACCTGAATCGGATCATCTGATGGCACAGCATTAAAATCTCCAGTCACAATCACCGGATAATTTCTTGAAAGCTCTTTGACTTTATTTACGACCAGCAGGGCTCCTTCATGTCGTGCAATCTTTCCTATATGGTCAAGATGGGTATTTAACATAAATACTCGTTTTCCTGTTTGCTTATCTTCAAATATACCCCAGGTGGCGACTCTTTCACAAGCTGCATCCCATCCTTTTTTACCAATCGCATCGCAATTTTCAGACAACCAGAAGTTACCGGAATCGAGAAGTTTAAATCGTAGTTTGTTATAAAAAATGCTTGCATATTCCCCCTTGGTTTTGCCGTCTTCCCTGCCCACACCAATAAAACCGTAATCAGGCAAACGGTCGCATAAATCGGTAAGCTGCACATTTAATACTTCCTGCATACCAATAAGATCAGCCTGGTAAAACTTAACAATATTGGCAGCCAGATCTTTTCTGAATTTCCATTGATTATCTCCATCCCCTGGGTTGGCCATACGGATGTTATACGTCATCACGTTAATTTGATGTGCAGAAGACTGTGCTTGAACAAATACACAAATTTGTGTCAACAGCAACAAGAGAAAAATTTTTTTCTTCATATTATGAGTTATAAGTATTTTAAATCTATAGATTGAGCTTCACAAATGTAATAGTATTGATTAAACTATGCAAGTTGGATTAAATAAAAAAGGGATCCCGGTTAACCGGAATCCCTTTTAATATATTAAATAAAGCTTTTATTATTCGTTGTCCATAGTTTTGAAATCAACAACATTCTTTCTGGTAGCAAAAATACGTTCAAATTCGTCTTTTGCACCAACAACAAGCTTGTCGAAATCTCGCTGACCTGTTCCGGCAGGAATCAAGTGTCCACAAATAACATTTTCTTTCAAACCTTCCAAACGGTCAACCTTACCATTAATAGCTGCTTCGTTAAGCACCTTCGTTGTTTCCTGGAAGGAAGCTGCCGACATAAAGCTAGTAGTTTGTAAAGCTGCACGAGTAATACCTTGTAAGATCTGGTTAGTTGTAGCAGGAACAGCGTCACGTACTTCAACCAACTTAAGGTCTCTACGTTTCAGCATACTGTTTTCATCCCTTAACTTACGTGCAGTAACAATCTGTCCTGCAACCATGGTTTGAGAATCACCTTGATCCATTACTACTTTCTTACCCCAGATACGGTCGTTTTCATCCATAACATCCAGTTTGTCTACAACCTGTTGTTCAAGGAAGCGGGTATCTCCCGGATCAACGATTTCTACTTTGCGCATCATCTGACGAACGATAACTTCAAAGTGCTTGTCATTAATCTTTACACCCTGCAAACGGTATACATCCTGTACTTCGTTCACGATATATTCCTGAACAGCCGTAGGACCTTTAATTGCTAAGATATCAGAAGGAGTTGTTGCTCCATCAGACAAAGGCATACCTGCACGAATGTAGTCATTTTCCTGTACCAACAACTGTTTAGAAAGAGGCACCATGTACTTCTTTACTTCTCCAAGTTTAGATGTTACTGTAATTTCTCGGTTACCACGCTTAATTTTACCAAAACCAACTTCTCCATCAATTTCAGAAACAACTGCAGGGTTTGACGGGTTACGGGCTTCAAACATTTCAGTAACACGAGGCAAACCACCGGTGATATCACCAGCTTTACCAACTGCACGTGGAATCTTAACCAATACTTCACCAGTTTTAACCTTATCGCCGTTTTCTTTAATTACGTGAGCTCCTAA
This sequence comes from uncultured Macellibacteroides sp., assembly GCF_963667135.1. Classification (NCBI taxonomy): domain Bacteria; kingdom Pseudomonadati; phylum Bacteroidota; class Bacteroidia; order Bacteroidales; family Porphyromonadaceae; genus Macellibacteroides; species uncultured Macellibacteroides sp. The sequence goes on from NZ_OY762974.1 coordinate 343,051, forward strand.
TGGCAAACTATAGTTTTTCAAATAATTACCATTTTCGTCGATAATGTGAGCTGAAGGAGCCTTAGTCTTATCTTTTGATTCAACGATAATCTTTTCTTTCAAACCTGTTGTTTCGTCACTTTCAACTTTGTAGGTAACATTTTCGATTACACTTTCAAATTCGATCTGACCAGCAACTTCGGAAACGATAACAGCATTGAAGGGGTCCCACTCGATTATTACGTCGCCTTTCTTTACTAAATCGCCACTATTGAAGTATAGCTTGGAACCATAAGGTATATTATGTGTTAATAATACGATCTTAGTATTTGGATCCACTATACGCATTTCAGCCAAACGACTTACTACAACCTGATACTTAGAACCGCTTGCTTCGTCTACTGCTTCAACAGAACGAAGTTCATCGATTTCAAGAATACCATCAAATTTAGTTGAGATACTATTTTCGGTTGCAATATTGGAAGCAATACCCCCAACGTGGAACGTACGCAAAGTAAGCTGTGTTCCTGGCTCACCAATTGATTGAGCAGCAATAACACCAACCACTTCACCTCTCTGAACCATGCGGCCTGTAGCAAGGTTACGTCCGTAACATTTTGCACAAACTCCCTTCTTTGATTCGCAAGTAAGAACAGAACGTATTTCTACACTTTCTATCGGAGATTCCTGAATCTTTTTGGCAGCATCTTCCTTGATTTCTTCGCCAGACTGAACAAGGACTTCGCCTGTAAGCGGGTGTTGAATATCATGAACAGATACACGACCTAATATTCTTTCATATAAAGAAGCTACTACTTCTTCATTATTTTTCAATTCAGAACAGATAAGTCCACGTAAGGTTCCACAGTCTTCCTCATTAATGATAACATCATGAGATACGTCAACCAAACGACGTGTCAAATATCCAGCATCAGCTGTTTTCAAAGCCGTATCCGCCAAACCTTTACGAGCACCGTGAGTAGAGATAAAGTACTCTAACACTGATAAGCCTTCTTTAAAGTTTGAAAGAATTGGGTTTTCAATAATCTGACCGCCTTCTGAACCACTTTTCTGAGGTTTAGCCATCAAACCACGCATACCGGACAACTGACGAATCTGTTCCTTGGAACCACGGGCCCCAGAGTCCATCATCATGAATACAGAGTTGAAACCCTGGTTGTCGTTGGTAAGTTGTTTCATCAATATATTAGACAACTTGCTGTTTACGTGTGTCCAAGTATCAATAATCTGGTTGTAACGTTCATTAAAGGTAATGAAACCCATGCTATAGTTAGAAAGAATTTGTTCTACTTCAGCATATCCTTCATTGATCAGTTCGTCTTTTTCAGGTGGAATAAGTACGTCTGCCAAATTGAATGACAAACCACCCTTGAACGCCATATAATAACCCAAATCCTTAATATCATCAAGGAACTGAGCTGTTCTGGCTACACCACAAACCTTTATCACATTCCCGATAATATCACGAAGTGATTTTTTACCTAATACTTCATTAATGAAACCAACTTCTTTAGGAACAAATTCGTTAACCATAACACGTCCTACAGAAGTCTCACGCAACACTTTTACGATCTTTCCATTTTCATCAACATCATCAACGTAAACCTTTATAGGAGCATGTATGTCTACCTTTTTTTCGTTGTACGCAATAGTTGCTTCTTCTTCACCGTAAAAAATCAAACCTGATCCAAGTGATCCCGGACGTAGTTTGGTAATATAATACAAACCAAGAACCATGTCCTGAGAAGGAACAGTAATTGGAGCACCATTAGCGGGGTTCAATATATTATGTGAGGCAAGCATTAACATTTGAGCTTCAAGAACAGCCTCATTACCAAGTGGCAAGTGAACAGCCATCTGGTCGCCGTCAAAGTCGGCATTGAAAGCCGTACAAGCCAAAGGGTGTAATTGAATAGCTTTACCTTCAATTAATTTTGGTTGGAAAGCCTGAATACCTAAACGGTGCAACGTTGGCGCACGGTTTAACAATACAGGATGACCCTTCATTACGTGTTCAAGAATATCCCAAACTACCGGTTCCTTGCGGTCAACGATTTTCTTTGCAGATTTAACCGTCTTAACAATTCCACGTTCAATTAATTTGCGGATAACAAAAGGCTTATATAGCTCGGCTGCCATATTTTTAGGCAAACCGCACTCATGCATCTTTAATTCTGGTCCAACAACAATTACCGAACGGGCAGAATAGTCAACACGTTTACCTAATAGATTCTGACGGAAACGTCCTTGTTTACCTTTCAAACTATCTGAAAGCGATTTCAAAGGTCTGTTCGCATCAGTCTTAACCGCGCTTGATTTTCTTGAGTTATCAAATAATGAATCGACAGCTTCTTGTAGCATACGCTTTTCATTACGTAAAATAACTTCAGGAGCTTTTATGTCTATCAAACGTTTTAAACGATTGTTGCGAATAATAACACGACGATATAAGTCGTTCAAATCCGAAGTTGCAAAACGACCTCCATCTAATGGAACCAAAGGACGTAGTTCGGGTGGAATTACAGGCACTACGCGTACAATCATCCATTCGGGTTTGTTACGACCCTTTGAAGCACGGAAGGATTCAACAACCTGTAACCGCTTTAATGCTTCATTTTTTCTTTGTTGAGATGTATCAGTACTTGCACGATGACGCAAATCATAAGACAATGTATCAAGATCCAAGCGGGCTAACATATCATATACTGCCTCTGCTCCTATCTTTGCAATGAATTTATTAGGATCTGTATCTTCCAACATCTGATTTTCTCTTGGAAGAGAATCAAGAATCTGAAGGTATTCTTCTTCAGAAAGCAAATCGTATTCTGCAACAGTATCTACTGCTCCCGGTTGAATAACCACATACCGTTCGTAATAGATAATGGAATCAAGTTTTTTTGTAGGCAATCCTAACAAATAACCAATTTTGTTAGGTAGTGAGCGGAAATACCAAATATGAGCTACAGGCACAACCAGATGGATATGTCCCATACGTTCACGACGAACTTTCTTCTCGGTAACTTCAACCCCACAACGATCGCAGACAATTCCTTTGTAACGAATACGTTTGTATTTTCCGCAGTGACATTCGTAATCCTTAATAGGACCAAAAATGCGTTCACAAAACAAACCATCTCTTTCTGGTTTGTAAGTACGGTAATTAATCGTTTCCGGTTTTAACACTTCGCCACTTGAGTTCTCAAGAATCTCTTCGGGAGAGGCTAGACCGATGGTTATTTTTGAAAAGTTACTCTTTATCTTGTTTTCTTTTCTAAAGGCCATATTGTTTGTTTATAAAGAGTTATCAATCGATAAAGTAGATGGACCTTAGCCCATCTACTAATATAATTTTGAATTAATCCAGTGTAAAGCTTAAACCAAGACCTCTTAGTTCATGTAGCAACACATTCAAAGACTCAGGAATACCAGGCTGTGGCATCGGATCACCTTTAACAATTGCTTCATATGCTTTTGAACGACCAACTACATCATCAGACTTAATAGTAAGAATTTCCTGAAGAATATGGGCTGCACCGAAAGCTTCCAGTGCCCAAACTTCCATTTCCCCGAAACGCTGACCACCAAATTGAGCCTTACCTCCAAGTGGTTGCTGTGTGATAAGTGAATACGGTCCAATAGAACGCGCGTGCATCTTATCATCTACCATGTGCCCTAACTTAAGGAAGTAAGTAACACCTACTGTAGCAGGCTGGTCAAAACGGTCACCGGTTCCACCATCGTACAAGTAAGATTTACCATAACGAGGAATACCTGCTTTATCTGTCCACTCGTTCATGTCGTCTATGGATGCTCCGTCAAAAATCGGGGTAGCAAACTTTACTCCCATTTCTCGTCCGGCCCAACCCATAACAGCCTCAAATATCTGACCCAAGTTCATACGTGAAGGTACACCCAGAGGGTTCAAACAAATATCAACTGTAGTTCCGTCTTCAAGGAATGGCATATCTTCCTGACGAACAATCTTGGAAACAATACCCTTGTTACCATGACGTCCAGCCATCTTATCACCAACCTGTATCTTACGTTTCTTTGCAATGTAAACTTTAGCCATCTGAACAATACCAGTTGGAAGTTCATCTCCTATAGTCAAGTCAAACTTCTTACGTTTTAGTTCAGCGTCCAGTTCCTTGTTTTTCTTCAGATAATTCAGAATCACGGACTTGATCATGTCGTTCTTCTGAGTATCTGCGGTCCACTTGCTTACCTGTACAGAGTTATAATCAAGTTCTTCTAACGCCTTACGGCTAAATTTAGCACCCTTGGCTATAACTTCAGTATTCATATAATCTTTTACACCCTGAGATACTTTTCCTGATGTAAGTACGATTAATTTTTCAACCAAAACTTCTTTGAGTTCTGCCATCTTGATCTCAAAATCTTCGTCTAATTTTGGCAGAATAGCTTTGTCTGTTAGTCTGGACTTTCTTTTCTTAACTGCTTTAGAGAAAAGACTGGTTCCAATTACTACCCCATGCAAAGATGGTTTAGCTTTCAAAGAAGCATCTTTAACATCCCCAGCTTTATCTCCGAAAATAGCTCGCAACAATTTTTCTTCAGGAGATGGATCGGACTCACCTTTCGGTGTAATTTTACCAATCATAATATCACCCGGTTCGATGCGTGCTCCAACACGGACAATACCTCTTTCATCCAAATCTTTGGTAGCGTCTTCACTTACGTTTGGAATATCAGAAGTAAGTTCTTCCATTCCGCGCTTAGTTTCACGTACTTCAAGAATATATTCATCAACGTGTACAGACGTAAAAAAATCTTCACGCACCATACGTTCGTTTAATACAATAGCATCCTCATAGTTGTAACCTTTCCAAGGCATGTAAGCAACTTTTATGTTGCGGCCAAGAGCTAGCTCACCATTTTGAGTTGAATATCCTTCAGTCAGAATTTCACCAGCTGTAACTCGCTGTCCTTTGTGACAAATTGGACGTAAGTCTACTGTTGTTCCCTGATTGGTTTTTCTGAATTTAGGAATGTTGTATGTTTTAATCGAATCTTCGAAGCTTACAAATTCTTCTTCTTCAGAACGATCATATTTAATTTTAATGCATGTTGCATCTACAAATACAATTTCTCCTTCACGTTCAGCCATAATCTGCGTACGTGAATCGCGTACAAGCTGTTTTTCGATACCTGTACCCACAATCGGAGCATCGGTACGTAACAACGGAACAGCCTGGCGCATCATGTTAGATCCCATCAATGCACGGTTAGCATCGTCATGTTCAAGGAAAGGAATCAATGAAGCAGCAATTGATGCAATCTGTGTTGGAGACACATCCATTAAGTCAACCTCACTAGGAGCAACAACAGGAAAATCTGCTTCAAAACGAGATTTGATTCTGTCTTTAACAAACTTACCTTCATCATCCAACAATGCATTTCCCTGAGCAATTGTCATTTCTTCTTCTTCTTCAGCAGTATAGTATTGTAAACCTTCTTCAGAAAAGTTAACTTTACCATTTTCCACTTTACGATAAGGAGTCGAAATAAAACCAAGATCATTTATTTTTGCATAAACACATAATGAAGAAATCAATCCGATATTAGGTCCTTCAGGAGTTTCAATCGGACAAAGACGACCATAGTGTGTATAGTGAACGTCACGTACCTCGAAACCGGCACGTTCTCTGGAAAGACCACCAGGGCCTAATGCAGATAAACGACGTTTATGAGTAATTTCAGCTAACGGATTTGTTTGATCCATAAACTGAGATAGCGCATTTGTACCGAAGAAAGAATTAACAACGGAAGAAATTGTTTTCGCATTGATCAAATCAATAGGAGTAAATACTTCGTTGTCTCTAACATTCATACGCTCACGAACCGTACGAGACATACGCGCCAAACCAACACCAAATTGGTTATACAATTGTTCGCCAACTGTACGAACACGACGGTTGCTCAAGTGGTCGATATCATCAACAATCGCCTTTGAGTTAATCAACTCAATAAGGTATTTGATAATCTCAATAATATCTTCTTTTGTCAAGACTTTTACATCTTCACTTGTAGTAAGATTTAGTTTTTTGTTTATTCTGTAACGACCTACTTCCCCAAGATCGTAACGTTTTTCAGAAAAAAACAAATTATTAATTACTTCACGCGCACTAGCATCATCAGCAGGTTCAGCGTTACGTAACTGTCTGTAAATATAAAGAACAGCTTCTTTTTCAGAGTTGCTAGGATCTTTCTGAAGTGTATTATAAATAATAGCATAATCGGAAAGATTCTGATCTTCTCTGTGCAATAAAATATTTTGAACACCTGAATCAAGAATTGCAACGATATTGTCTTCGTCTAATACTGATTCACGATCAATGATTACTTCATTACGCTCAATAGAAACCACTTCACCGGTATCTTCATCAACAAAATCTTCTACCCATGTTTTAAGAACGCGTGCAGCGAGCTTTCTTCCTAAGAGCTTTTTAAGATTAGTTTTATTAACCTTAACTTCTTCAGCCAGATTAAAGATTTCCAGAATATCCCTGTCGCTTTCAAAACCAATTGCACGTAAAAGGGTTGTTACAGGTAATTTTTTCTTCCGGTCGATGTAAGCATACATCACATTGTTAATATCTGTAGCAAACTCAATCCACGAACCTTTAAACGGTATAATACGTGCAGAGTATAATTTTGTACCATTAGCATGTATGCTTTGACCAAAGAATACACCAGGAGAACGGTGTAACTGAGACACAACCACACGCTCTGCACCATTTATAACAAACGTTCCACGTTCTGTCATATACGGAATGGGACCCAAATAAACATCTTGAATAACTGTATCAAAGTCCTCATGATCGGGATCAGTACAGTATAATTTCAATTTTGCTTTTAAGGGCACGCTATAGGTTAATCCACGAGCAATACATTCATCTATTGCATAACGAGGCGGATCAATATAATAATCTAGGAACTCCAACACAAAATTGTTACGAGTATCTGCAATGGGAAAATTTTCTGCAAACACCTTATACAATCCCTCCTTCTTACGTTTTTCGGGAGGCGTGTCAAGTTGAAGAAAGTCTTGGAATGACTTCAATTGTACTTCGAGAAAGTCCGGATAAGGAAGGGGATTCTTAATCGAAGCAAAATTAACTCTTTGGTTTTCAGCTGTTGAAGACATTTAGTAAGGAATTTATTGAACTTAATGAAAATATAGACACAAAAAGGTTAAGAATCTTTGTTTGCAAAGATTCTTAACCAAATCACCTGATTACCAGGTTAGAAATACTATTTAAGCTCAACTTCAGCTCCAGCTTCTTCTAAGCTTGCTTTTAATGCTTCAGCAGTTGCTTTATCTACACCTTCTTTAACTACAGAAGGAGCAGCATCAACAAGATCCTTAGCTTCCTTCAATCCAAGGCCACATTGTTCTTTAACTGCTTTTACTACCTGAAGTTTTGCACTACCTGCGCTCTTCAAAACAACATCAAAAGATGTTTTTTCTTCAACAACCTCAGCAGCAGCTGCGGGACCAGCTACAGCAACAGCTGCAGCAGCAGGTTCAATTCCGTATTCTTCTTTAAGGATAGTTGCAAGTTCACTAACTTCTTTTACGGTCAAGTTCACTAATTGTTCTGCAAAAGCTTTCAAATCTGCCATTTTTGTATGATTTAAATGATTGTTTATCTGAATAAAATTTAAAATTATCTTTCTTGAAGTGTTTGTAATACTCCATGAATGGTTTGTCCGCCTGACTGAAGAGCAGAAATAACGTTCTTAGCCGGAGATTGTAACAACATGATAATATCTCCAATAAGTTCATTCTTACCCTTAACATTTACAAGAGCATCAAGATTCTGTGCACCCACGTAGAAACATTCCTGAACGTAAGCAGCCTTTAATTGAGGCTTTCCTTCACCTTTAGTGTCTTTTGTAAAATTCTTAATAAGTTTGGCGGGTACATTAGCAACGTTAGAAAACATTACAGCTGTGTTTCCTTTCATAGAAACAAACAGAGGAGAAAAATCACCCTCTACATTGTCTAACGCTTTTTTAAGTAAGGTGTTTTTAACAACAACCAACTTAACATCCTGCTTATAACATTCTCTTCTCAAAGCGCTTGTTTTAACAGCGTTTAGAGCTTCGATATCTGTTAAATAAAAATTTGCATAATCATTAACAGTTGCTGTAAGCTGGTCTATAATAGAACTTTTATCTTCCTTTCTCATTGTTCAATTGTTTTATTAATTTTCTTCAACTGATTTAGGGTCAATTTTAATACCCGCACTCATTGTACTTGAAAGATAAATGCTCTTCACATATGTTCCCTTAGCTGCAGACGGTTTCAGTTTCATAATTGTAGAAATAAATTCTTTTGCGTTTTCGCGAATTTGCTGAGCGTCAAAAGAAACCTTTCCTACTGATGTATGAACAATACCAGTCTTGTCTACCTTAAAGTCGATCTTACCTTGCTTAACTTCCTTTACAGCATTACCTACTTCATTTGTAACTGTACCACTTTTAGGATTAGGCATAAGACCACGAGGACCTAATACTCTACCTAAAGCACCAATTTTACCCATGATAGAAGGCATTGTAATGATAACGTCAATATCAGTCCAACCACCTTTAATTTTTGCAATATAATCGTCCAACCCAACATAGTCAGCACCAGCTGCATTAGCTTCAGCTTCCTTATCAGGAGTACATAATACAAGAACTCTAACTTGCTTACCTGTTCCGTGAGGTAATGAAACAACACCTCTCACCATCTGGTTAGCCTTACGGGGATCAACTCCTAAACGGACATCAATATCTACAGAAGCATCAAACTTTGAAGTAGTAATTTCTTTTACTAAAGCTGAAGCTTCTTTTAATGAATATGATTTTCCAGCTTCAATTTTGCCCAAAGCCAACTTTTGATTTTTTGTAAGTTTACTCATCTCAATTGAAGTTTATTAGTTATTTTCAGGGAATGTCCCTTTAACAGTGATACCCATACTTCTGGCAGTACCAGCAACCATTTTCATAGCTGATGTTACAGTAAAGCAGTTAAGATCGACAATCTTGTCTTCTGCTATTGCTTTAACCTGATCCCAAGTAATCTCGGCAATCTTTTTACGGTTAGGCTCAGCAGAACCACTTTTTAGTTTAGAAACTTCAAGTAACTGAATAGCTACCGGAGGAGTCTTAACTACAAAGTCGAAAGACTTATCTGCATAGTAAGTAATTACCACAGGTAAAATCTTACCAGCTTTGTCTTGAGTTCTGGCATTAAATTGCTTGCAAAACTCCATAATATTAATACCCTTAGAACCTAAAGCAGGTCCAACAGGGGGAGAAGGGTTTGCCGCTCCTCCTTTTATCTGCAATTTAATTTGTCCAACAACTTCTTTAGCCATTTTTCTAAAATTTAGATATATAACACTAAAAACGGAAAGAATACACAATTCGTAACAAAAGTACTATTCTTTCTCCACTTGCATATAACCTAACTCAAGGGGGGTCTTACGTCCGAAGATTTTTACCATAACCTTGAGTTTCTTCTTCTCGGCGTTAACTTCTTCGATTAAGCCACTAAAGCCACTAAATGGACCAAAAGTAACTTTGACATTTTCGCCAACATAAAATTGAACATCCATTTCTTCCTGTTGTTCCTGAAACTCATCAACCGTACCTAAAATACGATTAACTTCAGACGGACGAAGGGGCACCGGATTATCCGATCCTCCAAGGAAACCAATTACATTGGGAATATTTCTCAATCGATGAGCAACCTCTCCTACCAGAGCTGCCTCTACTAAAACATAACCAGGTAAATAAGCTCTTTCTTTCATAACTTTTTTACCATTACGAACCGTAAAAGTTTTCTCTGTAGGAATCAAGACTTGAGATACATATTCTCCCAGATCCGTATTCTTAAGTTCAGCTTCCAGATACTCTCTAACCTTATTCTCTTTACCACTAATGGCTCGGAGAACATAAAATTTCTTTTGTATGTCAGACATAGTAAAAAAGCTGATTTAAAAAATTGTTTCGTAGAAGAAGCGTATTACAGTCTCAAAACCCAAGTCAATCACAAAAATTAGCGCAGCGATCATAAGGGAAGCAAACATGACAACCACAGCACTATTTGATAGTTCTGATCTCGTAGGCCAAGAAACTTTATAAACAAGTTCGTTATAAGATTCCTTAATATAAGCAATTATCTTTTTCATTGAATCTATAGATTTTAGCACGGGTCGAGAGACTCGAACTCCCGACACCTGGTTTTGGAGACCAGTGCTCTACCAACTGAGCTAGACCCGTATATAGTCAGCCTTTAACAGCTGACTATAAAATATATTGAATTAGTTCATTAATTCTGTAATCTGACCAGCACCTACAGTACGACCACCTTCACGAATAGCGAAGCGAAGACCTACGTTACATGCTACTGGGTAAATCAATTCTACAGTAATTGTAACATTGTCACCAGGCATAACCATTTCAGTTCCTTCTGGCAAAGTAATTTCACCTGTAACATCCAACGTACGGATATAGAACTGAGGACGGTATTTGTTATGGAATGGAGTATGACGACCACCTTCTTCTTTCTTCAGGATATAAACCTCTGCTTTGAAAGTAGTGTGAGGTGTAACTTTTCCCGGGTGAGTAATAACCATACCACGTTTGATATCAGCCTTATCAACACCACGAAGCAACAAACCTACATTATCACCAGCTTGACCTTCGTCCAAAATCTTACGGAACATTTCAACTCCTGTGACAACAGACTTTCTTCCTTCAGAACCTAAACCGATAATCTGAACTTCTTCACCAGTCTTAATGATACCAGTCTCAATACGGCCTGTAGCAACAGTACCACGACCTGTGATAGAGAACACGTCTTCAACAGGCATCAAGAAAGGTTTGTCAACTTCACGAGGAGGAATTGGAATCCAAGTGTCGCAAGCGTCCATCAATTCCATGATTTTATCTTCCCAAACTGGATCACCGTTCAAACCACCAAGAGCAGAACCACGGATTACAGGAGTATTATCACCGTCAAAATCGTAGAATGAAAGAAGTTCTCTCATTTCCATTTCAACAAGATCCAACATTTCTTCATCATCAACAGAATCACATTTGTTCATGAAAACAACCAACTTAGGCACGTTTACCTGGCGAGCCAAAAGAATGTGTTCGCGAGTCTGAGGCATAGGTCCATCAGTTGCAGCTACAACAATGATAGCACCATCCATCTGAGCAGCACCAGTTACCATGTTCTTAACGTAGTCGGCGTGACCCGGACAATCTACGTGTGCATAGTGACGGCTAGCTGTCTGATACTCAACGTGAGCAGTGTTAATTGTAATACCTCTTTCTTTTTCTTCAGGAGCATTGTCAATCTGATCGAATGATACAATTGCTGAAAGACCTTTCTTTGCCAATACGGTTGTAATAGCAGCTGTTAACGTTGTTTTACCGTGGTCAACGTGACCAATCGTACCTATGTTCACATGAGGTTTCGATCTGTCGAATTTCTCTTTTGCCATAACTTAATTGTTCTTTATATGATTAATGATCTGTACTTTATCATTTTTGAGCCGATGCCGGGACTTGAACCCGGGACCTCTTCCTTACCAAGGAAGTGCTCTACCGCTGAGCTACATAGGCAAATAGAGCGGAAAACGGGACTCAAACCCGCGACCCTCAGCTTGGAAGGCTAATGCTCTATCAACTGAGCTATTTCCGCATTATTTATTATCCGTGGGCAGTGATGGATTCGAACCACCGAAGACGAAGTCAGCTGAGTTACAGTCAGCCCCATTTGGCCACTCTGGTAACTGCCCTTAATACATTTATCAAAAAGCACTCTTGCTTTTTCGAGCCTCTTGTCGGATTCGAACCAACGACCCCGAGATTACAAATCACGTGCTCTGGCCAACTGAGCTAAAGAGGCATTCTATCTTTTCTAACAGAAGCCGTTTCGTCACAACGGCGAAACGGCTGCAAATTTAGATATTTTTTCTTATATACCAAACTTATGAGGTAATTTTTTATTTAGCTCTTGTTTTTTCCTTGAATTTAAGCAATTGTTTAGATAAAGCTTCGACACAACTATCTACCGATTCCTCAAAAGTATCGCTAATTTTTTCCGCAAACAGTTCTCCACTTTTAATTTTTAGCTTTATTGAGGCTTCTTTATTTTGGAATGTTTCCGGCTTAACTACCTTAAAAAACACTTCTGCCTGTAATATTCCATCATAATACTGTTCCAATTTGGAAACTTTCTTTTGCGTAAATGCTTCTAATTGTGTGAAAGCATCAAAGTGGATAGATTGAATTCGAATGTCCATAATAACCTCCTTTTTTTTTGCCCTAGGATGAGCATGATACACTTTTTTTAATTCTTCAAAGGTTGTATGCGTGTAAACACTGGTTGAAGCTAGACTACTATGACCAAGTAACTCTTTAACTGCATTCAACTCCGCACCATTGTTCAACATACTCGTTGCAAATGAATGTCTTAAAACATGAGGACTTCGTTTAGCCAATAATGGAATATCCGAAAGCCTCTTTGTTACTATTTGATAAACAATTCCAGAAGACAATTGGTTTCCGTTTTTTCTAACTAAAAGCCATTCACTTTCTGATTGGGGCATTTTTATTCTAACGTCGTTGTAAGCAAGGATAAGATCTTTCAATCCACTTGCAAATGGAATCAACCGTTGTTTATTTCTTTTCCCTGTTACCTTCAACAAAGAAGACTCGTAGTCTACATCCGTTTTTTTGATACCTGTTAATTCTGAGCAACGGATTCCGGTATCATAAAACATTTCAATAATCAACCGGTCACGAATACCCTCAAAGTCCACATCAAAACCATCCCCGTCTAGCAAAGCCTCCATCTCTGCATCTTTAATAAAATAGGGCAATGGCTTTTTTGTTTTCGGACCAATAATTAAACGCATAGGCGTAGAATCTATTATCCCAAGTTTCAGAAGAAACTTAAAAAAAGATTTCAAAGAACTTAATTTTCGGTTAACTGATACAGGAGAAATTTTTTGATTCAATAAAGAAACAATCCAATTTCTAACTACATCCGAATCTACATCTTTAAGCTCAGATAAGCCTGCTTCTTTTTCAATATACAAATCAAACTGGCGTAGGTCATTAGCATACGCGCCAATGGTATGATCGGAATAATTCCGCTCATACCTAATATATTGTAAAAAAGAAGTTATCAACTCATTCACGTTACATCAACTTTTGTGCAACGAATGTAGCGATAAGAATTCAATTAAACAAGCTTGTGGCTATAATTTTATTCTTCTACCTGTTGTAATTGCTGAACATAAACTGCACGCATGTTCTTCTTTCTTTTTACAACTGAAGGTTTTGCGAAAGCCTGACGGCTTCTTAATTCTTTTACAACACCAGTTTTTTCGAATTTTCTCTTAAACTTCTTAAGCGCCTTTTCGATGTTTTCGCCTTCTTTCAATGGAACTACGATCATAATTTAACTTGTTATAATATTTAATTAGTACATTCTTTAATTGGGCAGCAAAATTAGACATTGTTTCGTGATATTCAAAACTTTCTCACGAATATTCGTATTTTTTTATGATTTGACTACTCAATCAGTTATCAAATAGAAAAATCATACACGTTCTAAAAAACATTCAGTATAATCATATCCGATTAACAATATCACTTAATACTTAGCTTTGCTGAATTTTCTTCTCTATAATTTTAATCAGAACAGCAAAAAGATAATCATTTTATATCCAATCAAGAGGTAAATGTAACGCAAATGAGTTAACAATATATGCCTCTAAAAATCAGACAAATATACAAATATATTGTATTGAAGGAAAGAAAATGCAAAAAATAAAAACAGCCTTAATTGTCAAAAAAACAAAAAAAGATGGATTTACATTAGGTAATCTGCATACTTAGCGTGTCTTTAGTTATAAGTAGCAATATAAAAATTCCAAATCTGGATTTTCTGTATTTAACACACCTATTTTGAATAACAAGAGATGAAGATAAATAAAAAAAATAATATTACAATAGATGTTGTATTTGCTTTAATTGCAATAGCAATTATTACGACTTCTTGCTCAAAATCGGAAAATAATCTGACTACTAAAGAAAAGGAAGAGGGATGGCAACTTTTATTTGATGGAAAATCCCTTAACGGATGGAGAGATTACAACGGATCAGCTCTTACCGGATCTTGGGATGCAGCAGATGGATGCATTCATGCAGATGGAAAAGGTAGTGATGAAAGCGGATATATAGTAACAAAAAACATATATGAAAATTTTGAAATAAAGTGGGATTGGAAAATATCAAAAGCAGGAAACAGTGGGTTATTGTATCACGTAGTTGAAGGTCTCAAATTTCCTGTCCCCTATATTACTGGCCCGGAATATCAGCTTATTGACAACTCAAACTTTCAGGATTCACTTGAAAAGTGGCAAATGTGCGGAGCCGATTATGCAATGTATACCCCTGACTCGTTAAACTGTAATATTTTCCCTGCTGGCCAATGGAACAATTCAAAAATCATATTCGATAATGGACACGTAGTCTATTATATGAATGGGAAAAAAATTATTGAGTATGAAGCTTGGACCGACGACTGGCACGCAAGAAAAAAAAATGGAAAATGGATGCATGCTAATGAGTACGGTTTGGCTAAAAAAGGTGTATTTTGTTTACAGAATCATGGATATCCTGCTTGGTTCCGCAATATTAAGGTTCGTGAACTTCCAAAAAAGACAAAAGAAATTTCTATCTTTAATGGAAAGGACCTAAATGGATGGGAAATATACGGGCAAGAGCTGTGGTATGTACAAGATAGCATTCTAATCAGCAAAAGTGGTCCGAATAAAGGTTATGGATATTTAGCCACCAGAGATTACTATGATGATTTTGAATTCACAGCTGACTTCAAACAAGTGGCCGACGGCAATTCTGGGATATTTTTTCGTTCTTTCATTGAACCTGGTGCTTTCGTAAATGGGTGGCAAGTTGAAGTTGCACCTAAAGGACGTGATACGGGTGGAATATATGAACCCTATGGACGAGGATGGCTTATTCAGATACCAGAAGGACGAGAAAATATACTTAAAGCTGAAGATTGGAATACTATGCGTATACGCGTTCAGGGAGAAAATGTTACAACATGGCTTAATGGAGAAGAAATGGCTTCAATTAGCGATGAAAAAATAGCTAAAGGGCAAGGACGAATCGCTCTGCAAATCCATGATGGAGGAGGGATTAAAGTTCTTTGGAAAAACCTGAATATTAAAACTTTGTAAATCACTTTTATTTAGTAATATATGAAAAACATATCTAGAAGAAACTTTCTAAAGACCGGTGCGGTAGCAGCTGCAGGTCTTACCATTGTTCCAGGAACAGTGATGGGAAAAGCGTTTGGGCATACAGCTCCAAGTGACAAACTGAATATCGCCGGTATCGGTGTAGGAGGTATGGGACGTCGTAACCTTGCCAATATGAAAACAGAAAACATTGTAGCACTTTGCGATGTAGACTGGCATTATGCAGATAAAACATTTAAAGATTATCCTGCTGCCAAGAAGTTCAAAGACTGGCGGGTTATGTTTGATGAGTTTGGCAAATCTATTGATGCTATCATGGTAGCAACACCAGACCACTCACATGCAGGAGTCACCGCTCATGCTATTACATTGGGTAAGCATTGCTATACACAGAAACCTCTCACCCACTCTGTTTACGAATCTCGGTTGTTAACCAAACTTGCACAAAAGTACAGGGTAGCGACACAAATGGGTAATCAAGGTAATTCTTTCGACTGGTGTCGGCAGATTGCAGAATGGATTCAGTCTGGAATTATTGGTGAAGTTACAGAAGTTCACTGTTGGACTGATCGTCCTATCTGGCCACAAGGTTTATCAGAGCCAAAAGGAACACCTAAATGTCCAAAAACACTAGATTGGAATTTATGGATTGGTTCTGCTAAAATGAGACCTTACAATGAAGCATATACCCCTTGGAATTGGAGAGGATTCTGGGATTTCGGAACTGGCGCCTTAGGAGATATGGCTTGCCATATCATGGACCCGTTATACTGGGCTCTGGATCTCAAATATCCGACCAGTGTTATCGGCAGTTCAACGCTTAGCAACCTCTATTCGCCGCCTCAGGCACAGATTGTTACTTATACTTTTCCAGCCCGCAAGCCAAAAGGTGAAGTTAAAATGCCGGAAGTTAAAGTATTATGGTACGATGGAGGATTACTCCCTGAAAGACCTTCAGAATTAAAGGATGGAGAAATGATGGGTGATGAAAACGGAGGTATCATCTTTGTTGGAAGTAAAGGTAAAATAATGACAGGTTGTTATGGAATGAACCCGACGTTATTACCTAAATCAGCCATGAATCATTTCAAACAACCGGAACCGACTATTCGTCGCATAAAGGGAGGTAACGGAGACATTTGGAATACAAATGCACACGAACAAGACTGGATTCGTGCATGCAAAGAATCTGCGGGAAACAGAACCGAAGCTTCTTCAAACTTCAGCTTCTCTG
Source organism: uncultured Macellibacteroides sp. (assembly GCF_963667135.1). NCBI lineage: Bacteria > Pseudomonadati > Bacteroidota > Bacteroidia > Bacteroidales > Porphyromonadaceae > Macellibacteroides > uncultured Macellibacteroides sp. The sequence continues at coordinate 359,608 of NZ_OY762974.1, forward strand.
GTCCGTTCAACGAAATGGTAGTAATGGGAGTTCTAGCAACCCGTCTTTCCGGATTACAGGGCTTGCATCGCGAACTGCAATGGGATGGCGAAAACATGAAGTTTACAAATATCTCGCCGACTGATAAAATTAAACTCGTGACAGTTGATGAATATAAAGTAATTGACGGAGACCCTCGTTTTGACAGACGTTTTGCTGAATTTAATGCTCTTGATATGGCAAACGAATGGATTAAACATACTTATCAGAACGGATTTTCGTTACCTGACATGCCCAGATAATTTACTAACAAAAGAAGCTGTAGCAATTATGCTGCAGCTTCTTCTCAAATCAATACAATATGATAAAAAACAGTTATAAAGTTATTTGTTTGATTGCCTGTCTTCTTATGGCTATGACAACGCAAGCAAAGACAAAAGCAGAAAAACAAGGATGGCGTTTAGGTATGCAATCCTATTCGTTCCATTTGTTTACATTGACTGAAGCTTTAGATAAAACAAATGAACTCGGAATAAAATATATTGAGGTATATCCGGGTCATAAACTTGGTGGCAAATGGGGAGATCAAGCTTTTGGGCCACAGCTTAGCTCCCAGACCAGGAAAGAGCTCAAAGCTTATGCTGCATCCAAGGGTATTAAAATTATATCAACCGGAGTAGTCGTAACTGAAAGTTCAGCCGAATGGGAACCCTTGTTTAGTTTTGCCAAAGATATGGGAATGGAGTATATCGCATGCGAACCTGCTTTAGAAGATTGGGATTTGGTAGAAAGTCTTGTAAAGAAATACAACATTAAAATTTCTGTTCATAATCACCCTCAACCGTCAACATACTGGAACCCGGATAATCTTATAAGTTCAATTTCAAGCCGAAGCAAAAAGATTGGATCTTCGGCTGATGTTGGTCACTGGAGACGCGAAGGATTAAACCAGATTGATTGCCTCAAAAAGCTGGAAGGAAGAATAATCTCTCTTCACTTTAAAGATATTGCAGCTAAAAAAGAAGGTATTAAATGGCAAGACGATGTAATTTGGGGAACTGGAGTTCTGGATGTAAAAGGGATGCTTCAAGAATTGAAAAGACAAAATTTCAAAGGAGTATTCGTAGTTGAATATGAATACAACTGGGAAAACTCTGTACCTGATATTAAAAAGTGCCTAAAGTATTTCAATGAAGTTTCGGCTGAAATTTTATAGAATCAAAATAAACAAGCAAATAATAATCGATGCGTACATTCTAATTGTTTTAAATTAGATTGTACGTGTCTTTATTTAATTTTACTTGCACCTTTTGAGTATTTTAATTAGAAACAAGTGTTTTAGTTTTAAATAGAACCAGTTATTAAAAGGTAAAATTTGCCATTTCATTTTGGTTATACTAATCTAAAGAGATCTGGATATATGTGTCAAGACGAGAATATAATAGAACTGATAAAAAATGGAAACATAGAAGCCTTTAATCGGCTATTTATGGATACATATCATCAATTATATTTTCATTGTCGTAAATTTATTTCAGATCCAGATGATGCAAAGGATCTAATTCAAAACGTATATTTGAGATTTTGGGAAAGGAGATTAGAAATAGACATTAATATATCGGTATACGCTTATTTATTAAAAGCAATTCAAAACGAATCGTTGAATCATATTCGTTCAAAAAAAACTATAAACAGTTTATCCGATCCAGAGGTTGAAAAGGAGTCCAACAATAACTATGGGGAAAGCAACTTCAACTCCCCTGAATCCAATTTGGAAATCAACGAATTAGAACAAATCACCCTAAAAGCAATCAATAGCCTACCTGATAAATGTAAAATAATATTTACGCTTAGCCGTAATGATGGACTTAAAAATCAAGAAATCGCAGACAAATTAGACATATCAGTTAGAACTGTAGAAACGCAAATATATAGAGCATTAAAAATTATTAGGGCATGGCTTCACGATTACATGACACTTATCATTGGATTACCATTTTTTTAAAATAATTCCCTTCGAACGTAAGTAGTACAGAGTCATAATGTGTCTGTTTATTGTAGTTAGAAAGACTGTATAGTGTACAATGAAAGAAAGTTTAAAAAACATTATTAAAGAAAGCTTTGAAGAGGAAGTTAATCTCCAAACTGAATGGAATCGGTTGGAAGCTTCCATAAATAAGCAGCGAATTCCTGTTATTCTCAGCCGGAGAAAACGTCAGTTATCTTTGGCTTTCTTTAAATATGCAGCCGCGATTTTGCTTGGAGTGGTATTAACTACTACATTTTCTTATTTGAGCAATGATACAAAAAACAGTATTGCTAATTTTTCTAAAGTAATTACTGAAAATAATGATAAATCATTTTTAGAACTCCCTGATGGTACAAGGATCTGGTTAAATGGGGGAACAACGATTGAATATGGTCATGATTATGGCATTAAGAATCGAAATGTAATACTTAACGGGGAAGCTTATTTTGAAGTAGCCAAAAATATAAAGTTACCCTTTATTGTTAATACAGGAGGAGTTGACGTAACAGCCTTAGGTACAACTTTTAATATACAAGCATACAAAAAAGATATAAAGGTAACTACAACTTTATACACAGGAAATGTTAAAGTAACTCCAACCGTATCAGGGCAAAAAATATTATTGAAACCCAATGAAGTCGCAGTCTACTATAAAGACCGGAACAAAATAGAGAAGTACCCGTATTCTGGTCCAAGTAAGGCTGAATGGATAATATCCGATTTCTCTTTTAATATGGTACGGCTGATTGATATTACGAAACAGCTGGAGAAAAGATATAATGTTACTTTCATATATAGAAACCAAAAGATAAAGAAACTTCGTTTTAGCGGTAGCTTTCAAAAAAATGAAAGTCTGGATGATATTTTGAAAGTAATTCAAACAAATACAGATATAAATTATAAAATAGTAAAAGACAGCGTAATTATCAACTAAAATATTGCCTATGAATTAAACTCAAAAAACCTTATTCTACTACACTATACAAAGTCTATTCAAGACTGTGTCATTCTGACTTCCTATCATTTAACCTTAAAATTCAGTATTATGGTAAATAATCTTATGAAAAAAAAAGAAATGAGTTATTTGTATCTTAAATCTCATATTCTGAAAAGTTTAATATTTATATGTTTATGTTTGACTTCACTCCAACTTAAAGCTGTTGAAGATTCTAAAGAACAAACAATTACACTTGAAATCTCAAAAGGAACCATTTCTGAGGCGTTTAGTGCAATAGAGAAACAAAGTAATTTTAAATTCTTCTATAACAGTGATCAGGTTGATTTAAACAAAACAATCGATATAAAAACCAAGGCGAGTTCGATTGAAAGTGTACTTAATAAGGTCTTCAAAGACACCAACATTACCTATAAAATCGTTAATAACCATGTTGTTTTAACTAACAAACAAATTGACGAGACCAAAATTCCACAACAAGGTAAACGTATTACAGGAAAAGTCGTAGATAATCAAGGAGAAGCACTTATTGGAGTAAATGTTGTAGTTAAAGGAACTACAATCGGATCTATAACAGATTCCAATGGAACTTTTACGATTGAGAATGTTCCTGATAATTCTGCACTCTTATTCTCTTACATTGGGTATTTATCTCAAGAAGTAAATGCATCCAAAGCAAGCAAAGTAATCTTGCAGGAAGATACACAGAAACTTGACGAAGTAGTCGTTGTGGGATATGGTTCTTTCAAAAAACGTGATTTAACCGGTGCTGTTTCTCAATTAAAGGGAGACGACATTGCAAATCTACCTCTTAGAAGTGCATCCGATGCATTGCAAGGTAAAGTAGCAGGTGTATCAATCACATCAACGTCTGGAAGTCCGGGATCGATGGGTACAGTTCGTATTCGTGGTGTAGGAACAATTAATGATAATAATCCATTATATGTTGTTGATGGACTTCCGCAGAGTGATATAGGCTGGTTGAATGTACGAGATATTGAAAGTATGGAAGTACTAAAAGATGCTTCTGCTCAAGCAATTTATGGAGCCAGAGCTTCCAACGGTGTAATCCTTATTTCTACAAAACGCGGTGCAAGTGGTGACACATACAAAAGTAACATTGAATTTGACATGAGTATTGGAATGCAGAGTTCACCCAAGAGATATGACATGCTTGATGCTGAAGGTTTTATGGAATACAAAAACCGCGCATATACAGCAGCAGGAAAAGACTTAATGGATGATTTTGCAACTACAGAAAAAAGAGAACAAATTCTTTCATTCCTCAGTAAAAATGGAGGCAGAGAAGGCACAAACTGGTGGGATGAAACAACTCGAAGCTTCAGTGAAGCAACTATGCAAACCTATAATCTAGCTTTTTCCGGAGGAACATCAAAGTTAAGATATCGTTCAAGTTTTGGATACATGCATCATTTGGGTATTCTTAAAGGATCAGACTACGAACGGTTATCAGGTAGAATCAATCTGGATTCTCAGGTTACCAATTGGCTTACCCTTTCATCTAATATAGGTTTAATATCCGAATCCAGAAGAAATATTCAGGAAAACGATGCCTATACAGCAACCGTATTCAATACGGTAACCGCCGACCCAATTACCCCCGTTTACAGAAATAATCTGGTGGACATTCCTGACTTTTTAAACGCCCGAATTATGGGTGGTTACGAACCTACTAATCCATGGTCAAGGTACACAGGTGTTATTTATTCAAACAAATCAAATGCTGTAGCTCAGGTAGATCGCATGGCTCAAAGCAAGTGGAGTGGAACAGCTATTAAAAGTAATGTAGTAGGTGAAATAAAGTTATTTCCCTTTCTTACATTCAAATCGTCTATGGCTATCGACTTGTCACGCGGTTTAAGTGCAGGATTTACACCTAAGTATTATTTGGATGGCGACGAATATTCGACCTATGCAACAGTTTCCAGAACATCATATAATACAGATTACTGGGTATTTGACAATTACTTTACTTACAATCAAAAGTTCGACAAGCATTCTCTAAATGCAATGGTTGGTACATCCGCAGAAAAAAACAGATATGAATATATATCAGCATCAAAACAAGGAATGGTAAACAACGATGAAAATCAACGAATTATTGACGCTGGAACACTGAACCCTGGTGCAGGTGGATCAATTTCTTTCCAAAGTCTTAATTCTTATTTTGGCCGTTTGTTTTATTCATATGCAGATAAGTATATGCTAACAGGAAATATCCGTTGGGATGGATCTTCTGCATTTGCAGAGGGTAACAAATGGGGCGTATTCCCTTCTGTTTCCGGAGGCTGGAATTTTGCAGAAGAAGAATTCATAAAATCAACAGGTATATTTTCACAAGGGAAATTCAGAGCTGCCTGGGGTGAGATTGGAAATCAAAACCTTTCAAATACCAGCGGAGCATATTTAAACACCTATGGTAATGGAAGTTATTATCTATTTGGAAATCCATACAATACCGTATTAGGAGGTGGTCGTGCTCAAGTAGGTAATCCTGATTTGAAATGGGAAACTACGCGTCAAGTAGATTTTGGTCTTGATTTAGCATTTCTAAATAGTTCGCTTAAAGTAACTCTCGATTATTTTGACCGTAAGACTTCCGATATGTTAGTCCAGGTTCCTGTTCCCTCCTCTATTGGGTTACCAAACACTCCGTGGATGAATGCCGGAAGCGTAAGCAACAAGGGATTTGAAGTGACTTTAGGATACGACAGTTCCATTGGAAAAGATTTTAAATACAATGTCAGCGGTAATATTTCGACCTACAGAAATAAAGTGTTAAGTCTTGGAGGCGGAACAAATATACCGGGAACAGGCGTTCATCTTGGAAACCAGACGTATACAATGATTGAACCAGGAATGCCAATTGGTTATTTCTATGGTTTTAAAACGGATGGAGTTTTCCAGACTCAATCAGAGGTGGAAAATTATATAAATAACGGAAAAGCAGTCATGCCTTCAGCTAAAGCCGGAGATTTAAAATTTCAGGATCTGAACAGCGATGGAAAATTAGATGATGAAGATAGATCTATGATTGGAAATCCTCATCCAGACTTTACATTTGGGATAACATTTGGTGCCGAATACAAAGGATTTGATTTTTCAGCATTTTTCCAGGGTTCTGTCGGAAATGATATTTTAAATATTTTGAAATATGATATCTATTCAGGAACTGGCTGGTATAATGCGCCTAAAGATATCATGACAACATTTTGGAATGGAGAAGGTAGTACAAATAAAAATTTCGGAATCGATGCAAATAGCAGAATGAATCTTGAAATGTCTGATTGGTTTGTTGAAGATGGCTCTTATGTCCGTCTAAAAAACATTCAACTTGGATATACAATTCCCTCTTCAATAACAAAGAAGCTGACCATAAACAATCTTCGTGTCTTTGTAGCTGCACAGAATTTGTTTACTATTACCGGTTATTCCGGGCTTGATCCAGAAATTGGCAATGATAGTCCTCAATACATGGGAATCGATATGGGATTCTATCCACAGGCAAGAACATGTATGTTCGGTATTAGTATGAAACTATAATCTTAAAAATAAGTTATTATGAAATCTATATATATGTTTGGTAAAGTATGTTTATCATTCCTAAGTCTAGGTATATTAATTACAAGCTGTACTGATAGTTTTCTGGACAGACAACCTCTTGGTGCACTGGATGAAGATACCTACATGAAAACAGAAGACGCCGGTCTAAAACTATTAGTAAATTGTTATCAGCCAATTACCAACCACTGGAGCTATCAGACAATGAAGTTTGATATTGGTGATCAAGTGACCGACGACGCCTCTAAAGGAGGTTCTGATGCAGGTGACAGGAGCACAATCACTGAAGTAGGAAGAGGAAATCCTTTGGCTACAAACACATTACTGTCTGATCTATGGACTCATCGCTACAACGAAGCTATTTCGGCTTGTAATGTCCTTTTACAACAAGTAACTCCCGAAAAAGAATTGATTCAATCCGGAGGAAGCCTGGTGCCAACTGAAACTAAATTACGTTGGATTGCAGAAGGTCATTTTATGAGAGCGTTTTATTACTACGACTTGGCTACTATTTTTGTAAACATTCCTATAATCGACAAACCGTTGAACGTAATAGATAAAAGCTCTATTGTAAAAGCGACTAAAGAGGAGGTAATGAACTTCATTTTAGCCGATCTCAACACGGCCATCGCAGAAACAAATTTACCTAGCGCTAAGAATTTACCAGAATCGGAGATTGGCCGAATTACAAAAGAGGCCGCTATGGCATTTCGTGCCAGAGTAAATATGTTCTACGGTAATTACGACGCGGCAAAAGCAGATTTAAAAACTGTTGTCGAATCAGGATGTTACGATCTTGTCGATAATTATGAAGATTTGTTTAACAGTGCGACAAAAGGGTATACATCTAAAGAGTCTGTATTTATTACATTAAGATCATACATTCCTAACTATACTTCCGGAAGCGTTTGCCCGCAAATGAACGTTGGTCGTGGTGCAACAGGTGGCTGGGGAGGTCATTGTCCCAGCAATGATCTGGTTAAAGAGTATGAAGTTAACGATCCTCGCTTAGTACATACTATTCTGGCTTCAGGCGATATTTTTGTAAAAACAGACGGAACAGACGAAACTCATGATTATTCAGGATACGATAATTACACAAAATTACACAGTCGTAAAATGTATATTGATTATTCAAGAAGACCTCTTAATGACTTGATGAACACAGACTGGACGTTCTATCATATACGGTATGCCGATGTTTTATTAATGTACGCAGAATGTTTAGTTGAAACGAATGGCGACAAACAAACCGTAGTAGATATCCTGAATAAAATCCGGCACAGAGCATTCATTACAACTTCTCCAAAAGATTCATATGCAAAGTACAGAAAATATAATCTGGCGGAGAATATAACGGAGACCGAGTTTGAGGCAAATTACAAAGTAAAAATCACCGATGATCTTAGAGCTGCTGTACGTCATGAACGCCGTGTTGAACTTGGCAGCGAAGGACTTCGTTTGTATGATTTGTTACGGTGGGGAACTTTTGTTTCAAAAATGAAAGCATATTCCCAAACAGCCGAAGGAAAATACACTGGTCAAGGGGGTAATATCACCGAAAATACATATCCGTATCCTATTCCTCAAAACGAAATTGATTATGTGGGAGGATCATTAACACAGAACGATAATTATTAATAGACCGCTAACCTTAGGTCTCGGGTCTTGCACCAAAACTCTTCAGTGCAAGACCCATTTTTTTTATACTCTATCAAATATGTACTACTATGAAGAGAAATATTATTTTCATTGTCTTTTTCCTTCTGCCAATTAGTTTGTTTTCTAAAACAATCTGGTTAAATGAAATTGACACCAAACACATTCTTCAGGATTGGGGAAGTGCGCAAATTAACAAGTCTGTATTAGGAACTCCGCTGGAAGTAAATGGCATCCAATACAAGAAAGGCATCGGGACACACTCCATTAGTCGTATTTTATTAAACCTCAACGAAAAAGCCATCTCCTTCTCGGGATTGGCTGGAGCCGACGACCGGAATGATTTTTCAGGCAATCTTGAATTTTGTATTCTTGCTGATCAGAAACAAGTGTGGACTAGCGGGATAATTAAAAAAGGAATACCAGCAAAACCGTTTAACATTAAACTTAAAGGTGTAAAAAAACTGGCACTACTTGTAAAAGAAGGAGGAGACGGCATCATGTACGATCATGCCGACTGGCTGGAAGCAAAGTTTGAAACCGAAGGGAATATTATTCCGGAACCTATTATGCCCTCTCCCATTAATAAAGAGAAGTATATCCTTACCCCAACCATATCAGAATTTCCTAAAATAAACAATCCATTAGTATTCGGTGCCCGCCCAGAAAATCCTTTTCTGATGAAAATCATCGCGACAGGTAAATGTCCCATGTATTTTTCAGTCAAAGATTTACCTGAAGGACTAAATCTTGACACTACGACAGGCCAAATTACTGGAATTGTAAATAAAAAAGGAGAATACAATGTTACTCTGACTGCAAAAAATGAAATAGGAGAGACAACTGAAACAATAAAAATAAAAATTGGCGATACAATTGCTCTTACTCCTCCAATGGGATGGAATAGCTGGAATTGTTGGGGACCTAGTGTAGATCAGAGCAAAGTAGAAGATGCGGCAACCTACATGAGTGAAAAATTAATCAACCATGGTTGGACATACATTAACATTGATGATGGTTGGGAAGCAAAAGACAGAACTGTATCAGGCGAACTACTGACGAACAATAAATTTCCCGACATTACAAGGCTTACAGATTATATCCATTCCTTAGGATTGAAATTCGGAATATATTCTTCGCCTGGACCAAGAACATGTGGAGGGTACCTTGGTAGTTATCAATCCGAAGAAACTGATGCAAAAACATGGGCAAACTGGGGTGTAGATTATTTAAAGTACGATTATTGTTATTACAATGAAGTTGCTCCTAATCCTACAGAACAGCTTATTAAGGAACCATATGTTGTAATGAGAAAAGCGCTTGATAAAGTAAATAGAGACATCGTATATTGCGTAGGTTTTGGAGCCCCTAGAGTTTGGGTTTGGGGAGCCGAAGCCGGAGGAAATCAATGGAGGACTACCCGCGACATAACAGACGAATGGAATGTTGTGCGAAGTATTGGATTCTTTCAGGATGTATGTGCATCGGCTTCAAAGCCAGGAAATTACAATGATCCGGATATGTTGGTTGTAGGCAAACTTGGCTTAGGCTGGGGATCAAGGGTACATGATTCCTATTTGACTCCCGACGAACAATATTCGCATATTAGTCTTTGGTGTATATTATCCTCTCCATTACTCATTGGCTGCGACATGAATCAAATGGACGATTTCACATTGAATTTGCTTACCAACAACGAGGTAATAGCCATTGATCAAGATCCAATAGTTGCTCCAGCTCAAAAGATAAACGTGCCAAATGGTCAGATCTGGTATAAGAAACTATATGATGGATCCTATGCTATTGGAATATTCAATGTGAATCCGTATTATATTCTTTGGGATCAGAGCGAGAGCAAAAAGGTTCAGGAAACTATGTATAAGTTTTCTCTGAATTTGAAGGAGATCGGTTTAAGTGGTAAATACAAAGTTAGAGACCTTTGGAGGCAACAGGATATGGGGACAATTGACAGTAAAATATCTGCCGCGATTCCCTATCACGGCGTAAAATTCATAAAAATCACCCCCATAAAATAAGTAATATCAAATATGGATGAAAAGGAATGATAAATATATAGTGTTAGATCTCTTCATAATTTTTGTATCATTATTCTCCTGCTCGCATCAGGTGAACGACAATACTGATAGTCTGGCTGATGATGCAACAACTACTGTTGCATCAAAAAAGCCTTTCATTGACGGCACATTTTTGCCATACTATCTGATTTCGGATTGGGGAGATGGGCGTTGGGAACTTGAATTAGCCAACCTAAAAAAACTCGGTATGCATTATCTCATTCTGACACCAACCGTGTTTACAGACAAAAACAATGTAACAAAGTCTATTTACCCAAGCAAGTATGCTTCAAACACATACAGCGATAATGATTTGGTTGAAAATTGTTTGAGAAATGCTAAAAAGTTTGGTTTTAAAGTATTTATTGGATTAAATTCGAACGAAAAGTGGTGGTCGTGGTGGACGGTTGATTCGGAAGACTGGCTATATGCTCAAATGGAACATGGAAATAAAATTGCAAAGGAATTGATAGGGAAATATAAAAATCGTTATTCGGATACCATGTACGGTTGGTATTGGGACTGGGAAATAGACAATCTTAATTACACGACCGACGACAGGCAACAAATTCTTATAAAGGCATTAAACGCTAACATAGACTATCTAAATCAGTTAACACCTGAAATGCCGCGTATGTTATCTCCATTTATGAACTACAAAGTGGGTCACAACGCTACGGCTTATCGTGCAATGTGGGAAAAAATATTTTCTTCCATACACTTCAAAAAAGGGGATATATTTTGTCCACAAGATTGTATAGGCGCAGGTGGATTGACACTAAACAACGCTGGCGAATGGTTCAGGGAATTGGCTGAAGCTGTTAAAAGCAAACCAGGATTAGTCCTTTGGTCCAATTCCGAAAATTTCGATCAACGGTTTTGGACATCAGCAACATTAGATCGTTTTATAAAACAACTTCAAATAACCCAACCTTTTGTGAGCAACAATATTTCTTTTACATACAGTTACTATTACAGTCCTTATCAGGTGAATAAATATTTTGATGAAGCCTATAGTTATTATATTGCAACAGGAAATTTGCCGCTTCTGCCTGAGCCAGCTCCGGCAGAGAATCTCAGAATTAGTAAAAACAAATCAGGTAAAACAGAGTTGAGTTGGGATTATCCGGCCGATTTACAACACATTGTTGGATTTCTTATATTCAGAAATGATTCATTGATAGCCAACTACCAGTACAATTTATATCAATATTGTAAAACTACATATACAGAAAAAGAAAACCTCAAAGCAGGTACATACAAGTTTAGCGTATGCACATACAATGCAATGAACGATTGTTCCACTAAAAATGACTTACAATATACCGTTACGCCTTAATCTTAAACAACGCCAACCTGTTTAAACTCAAACACTCGACAATACCAAATTCCTTACAGCCACCACTAAATAACATTTATAAAGATTTGTTTTTTAATAAAAACATAACAAAAAAAATTAGCTCTTAGTAAGTAAGCGCAAAAAAAAAATTGTCTTCTAAATATACATCATGCTAATACAATTACATAGATAAGCATCGTTTATTAATTTTCGTCAAACATACATATCTAATAATCAGATTAATATATAAATAAAATAAAAAAATAGCCTATTTGAATTTATATCCAGGGCCGTATTATTGACTTTTATTTTCATCTTACTTTTTATTAATTTACAACATGAACCTTGTCCAGTAAAAAATCATATCTGTTAAATTTATAAAACATATTAGTTTAAAATAGATTAACGGACTTTTTAAATCATACCGAACATTATTTTTTTAATTATATAGTAATCAATCTTAGTCTTAAAGAAAAACTTCATGAAAAGGACCTATCCAAAAATTCACAAGGCTGCGATGCTTTTATTTGCTGCATTATTCTGTATTCAGATTAATGCGCTGATGGCTCAGAACAGCAGTTCCGCGCAAGGTAAAAGAATTACCGGTACGGTAGTTGATAATGCAGGTGTACCCATTATCGGGGCCAATGTATTAGTAAAGGGAACCTCAAATGGAGTAATTACCGACATTGACGGGAATTATTCTATTACAGCCGCATCCAATGCAGTATTACAATTTTCTTTCATTGGGTACGAAACCCGGGAAGAAAGTGTCCGCAATAGGGTAAAAATTAATGTAACACTTTCCGATACCAGTGTTAATCTGGACGAGGTAGTTGCAATCGGATATGGTAGTGTAAAGAAACGAGACCTTACGGGATCTGTTTCTTCAATAAGAAGTGAAGAATTATTAAAAACCAATCCAACTGGCATCAATCAGGGACTTCAGGGAAAAATGGCTGGTGTACAGGTAAGTCAGGCAGACGGTGCTCCCGGAGCCGGGGTAAACATTCAGATCCGTGGAGCGAACTCATTCACCACCAGTACAGAACCACTTTATGTTGTTGACGGAGTTCCTTTTGGGGCAGGAGAAGCCCCTGGTTCAGATTATGGAAGCAAGCAAACAAACAATCCCCTAAACTTAATTAATCCACAAGACATAGCATCCATTGAGGTATTGAAAGATGCTTCGGCGACAGCCATTTATGGATCACGCGCAGCTAATGGCGTTGTTTTAATTACAACAAAAAGAGGCATGGAAGGAAAAGCAAAAATTGACTTCAGTGCCAATTTTGGGATGTCGAAAGTTGTAAAAATGATCGATGTGCTTGACGCGGCTACCTATGCAGAATATCGTAACGAACAAACCATTAATGGCTATACATACGACGGAAAAGAATACGTTGCTGATAACAACCTACCCTATCCTATTCCGGGACGATGGAGTTATACTAAAGTAAAAGATCCGGCAACAGGAATTGAGATGGTAAGCGACAGCACCTACCTTCCAGGTCCGCAGGACTTTCGGGATGGTTATATGAATGGAGGTACCAACTGGCAAGATCAGATATATCAGTCAGCTTTTTCTCAGGATTACAATCTAAGTATATCCGGGGGTGATGCAAAAGGACATTATCTGTTTTCGGGAGGTATGCTGGATCAGCAGGGAGTTATCTATAACTCTTATTTTAAACGTTACAGCGTTCGGTCAAATATAACACGCAAGCTCCGCGACTGGCTTGAAATTGGGAACAATCTTACTTTTACAAAATCGGTAAACCGAATGGCACGGACAAATAGTGAAACGTATGGTGTTATTCCTTCTGCCATCTCGTTTAACCCGACCCGACCGGTATTCGATCCGGATAAAGATTCCGGTTTTTCTGAAGATTACTCTTCTGGATTATCGAATCCATACCTTTCTACACGTACTTCAAAGAATCTGGTAGGATCATTAAATGTATTTACATCCGCATTTGCAGAAATTACTTTTACTAAATTTCTTAAATTCAGACAAAATTTAGGATACGGATATAACATAAATACACGAAACGAATATTATAACAGATGGGTAGACGCAGGGATTGCTCCGACTAATGGATATGGTGTTCAGGCCGACAACTATTATGAAAGTATAACTACAGAATCCATGTTAATGTTTAACCAGGATTTTAACAAAATACACCACATTGATGCTGTAGCGGCATGGACCTACGAAAATGTAAACTGGGGAAGTAAGTATATGAGCGCAAAAGGATTTCCCAATGATATCACAGAAGAGTATGACATGGGTTCTGCTCTTATCCAAAACACAAACAGTACAAGTCGGGGATCAAGCGCATTAATGTCTTATCTCGGACGTGTAAACTATATTTTAATGGGAAAATACATGGCAACTGCCTCTTATCGAAGAGATGGATCAAGTCGTTTCTCTCCAAGCAACCGCTGGTCAAACTTTGCTTCTGCAGCATTAGCATGGCGTCTATCTGATGAGGAATTCATCAAACAATTACATCTTTTCGACATGTTGAAGCTGCGTTTAAGCTATGGTCAAACCGGTAATCAAGGGATCAATGCCTATGCTACCCGATCAAGAATGACAGCCCAGCAATACCCCATGGATGGTAATTTAAACAGTGGTTTTGCGGAAGACCGTTGGGGAGGTCCGGCTAATCCTAACCTTAAATGGGAAACGACCAATCAGTATAACGCTGGTCTCGACGTATCCATTCTCAAAAGCCGCGTAAACTTTGTAATAGACTTGTACCAGAAAAAAACAACTGATTTATTGCAGTACAGGTTTATCTCTCCAGCAACTGGTTTTAATGATATGGCAACCAACTACGGTAACGTAACCAATAAAGGTCTCGAAATTGCCGGAAATTTCTTTATAGTTGATAATTCTAATTTTACCTGGAAGATGGATGCGAATATAGCATTTAACCGGAATGAGATTGGCGGACTGGATGCCGATCAGTTTTCGGATGTTGCCTGGGGAATGGAAAGTGTATTCTTAAGAAGAAATGGTGAGCCTATTGGTATCCTTTACGCCTATCAGGAAGATGGTTACTTTGATAACGAAGCCGAAATAAGAGCGAATCCTTTGTATAAAAATGAATCTGATGCCAAAATAAAAAGTATGATCGGTCAGGTTAAGTATAAGGATAACGACGGAAACGGTACAATAGACAACAGAGACAAGGCTATTATCGGGAATACAAATCCTGATTTCACGTATGGTATAACAAATTCATTTACCTATAAAAGATTCTCTCTTAGCTTCTTCCTACAGGGAACGCAAGGGAATGATATACTGAATGTGAACATGAAGACTTTTGACTTGGCTGGCGGAGACAATATGCCTCATTCTGTATGGGATAACCGCTGGACAGAAGACAATAAAGAAAATGCAAAGGCACCCCGTCCGGACAATACATATACAAGAAGCATGAAGTCGTCCGACAGGTATATAGAAGATGGATCCTATTTACGTATGAAAAACCTGAATATTGGTTATCGTTTTCTGCGTCCGTTAAAAGAAATAGAGTCGGTAAACCTTACCTTTGGTGTAACCAATCTCTTTACAATCTCCAACTACAGTTGGTACGACCCCGATGTTAACACATTTGGAAGCGACGCCTCTCGCCGAGGTGTTGATATGTCGTCTTATCCAAGCGCACGCACTTATAGTCTGGGCCTTCAGGTATCCTTTTAAATCATAGTATTCATTCTAAAAAACAGACGTAAAATGAAGCGAAATATAGTAAACTACCTAGCAATCTCACTCACATTGATCGTAAGTAGTTCGTGTTCGAGCCTGCTTGACGAAAAGACTTACACCTTTGTTGCAGGCGAGGATTTAGTTGAAAACGGCAGTTACGACCAATTGGTAGCCGGAGCATTCAACACATTGCATTACTCCTTTGAGTGGGGTAATTATCATAACGTTGTTAATTTTGACACCGACTATCAGAGCGGACCAACATGGGCCTTCGGATCATTAGGTGCTGGTAACTTTTATGAAGACGGATCAAACAATAATTTTTACACCAATTATTATAAATCAATTCACCGGGCAAATTATCACTCCTATCTTATTAATCAGATGGATATTCCTCAGAAAGTAAAAGATAATGCCATGGGTGAACTAGCTTTCTTAAAAGCATGGGCGTATTTTAACCTTGTCCAGTTTTACGGCGATTTGTGTTTGTACAAAACATCCATATCGGAAGGAGCCCCGATTAGTATACCCCGTTCGCCTGTAAAAGACGTATATGAACACATCATCGAGCTACTTAAGTATGCTGAAGGAGCCATGTATTCTACACACGATGCCGAATACATTAAAGGACACATTTCCAGAGGAGCCGCTAAAGCATTACTGGCCAAAGTTTACTGTACAATAGGATCTGCATCTATGGCCGCCGGGACTAAAATTTCTGTAATGGGAGGTCCGGCCGCACACTTCGACGACGATGCCAACAAGGTACGGATACCGTATCCGGCTAAACTTACATTCGACAAAGAACAGGTAGCCGGATATGAAAGCTTCGACTCCAAAGAATACTATAAACTGGCAATGGATAAGGCGAAAGAACTCATTAATTTAGGAGATTTTGATCTTTTTCCTTCTCAACAAGAACTATGGAGCCCCGCAAGCAAAAATGGTAAGGAATTTATTTTCTCTCTTCAAACATTGGCTGGCAATGAGTCGTATAGCAATTACGTGGCAACAGATTACGCCGGTTATTATAAAGAAGATGGTTCGTTGTCTTCAGGTTATTATGTGCAACGCGATCATTGGTATCAGCTATTCGACGATACCGACGAACGCGTAACCTGGGGAGTAGTTCACCGTATTCCGTTTAACTACGATGAAGCATCCGGTCAGGTTCAGTATTGTTTCTATCCTGCAAAAGACAGTGCGAAAGTTCGTCAGGGAATTGGAGGATACCAAACAACCGATATTTTACGTTACGATGCGCATTTGTACGGATCGAAACTTATGAAATTCCGACAGATGACTACTCCGCTGGATGGACAAAGAAGTGATTATAACTGGCCATTTATACGATATGCCGAAGTATTATTGCTATATGCCGAAGCAGACAATGAAGTAAACAACGGGCCATCAAGCGAGGCAATTGCCCAGGTAGAAAAGCTAAACAATCGCAACAAGAGCAAAACAGTTTCCGAATTGGGTAGCATCACTCCCTGGACACAAGAATCGTTCCGGTCTTACATTCTTCAGGAACGTGCAAAGGAATTTGCAGCCGAAGGTATCCGGCGCTTTGATCTTCTGCGCTGGGGAATCTATCTGCAGACAATGAATGCCTTGGGGGGTGTCGACGAAAACGATGTTATTAAACGACGTGAAAAGAAACATCTTTTGATGCCTCTGCCCGCCAACGAAGTAAATACAAACGAGTTTATTGAAGTAAACAACTTCGGTTGGTAATTATTAATTATTCAAAACTGTTTATATATGAAATCAAAAAATATACAGAAATACATAGCTTACATGTTTACAGCTATGTTATTGCTTTCCATTACGTCGTGCGAAAAGGACGATGATGTTCCCGGCTTGCCCGTATTCAGCAAAATAACTCCAATCAAAGAGTTAGACAAAGCTATTACAACCGGGAGCATGGGCGATTGGGTTGCCATTCAGGGAACCAATCTAGAGTCGACCAGTTCCATTCGGTTCAATGATGTTGAAGTGGATATGGAAGAAGTGTATTACGAAAATGAGACTCTCTACCTGCAGGTACCGGTTAAATTGCCGGGAGATATCACTAACAAAGTTACTGTTACCACTGAAGCGGGAAATATTGACTTCAACTTCACTGTCGATGTTCCCGATCTTAAACTAACCAGCATGTTTAATGAATACACCTTGCCGGGAGACACAATCAAAATTTACGGTAACTTCTTTAATCTTTATGAAGTAGACAGCTCAACTACTGTTGTCTCATTCGGAGGCATTGAGAAACCGGTAATCAAAGCGTCTGATACGTATCTTACCGCTCAGGTTCCCCAAAACGTTCAATCCGATGTAAAGGTTGAGGTGATTAACAAAAAGCATAATGTTACAGCAGTTTGTCCGGGTTATTATCAAGACAAGCATAACGTGATAACCACTTTCGATTCGGACTTTCCTTATACAAGCGGAACCGGGCAGCAGTGGGTCGGCGAATGGACTAATCCTAAGCCAACCTCGGGTAAATATATCCGTTTCGAAGTTGATCAGGCTACGTATCCATACGGATTGGGATGGTTCTATCTTTGTGAAAACAGTGTTAACTACACGATGGACATGATGACAAACCCTGACAAGTATGTCTTGAAGTTCGAACTAAATATGCTCAAGCCTATTAAAGCTACAAGTTTCTTTATCTACTACTACTGGGCTGTGGCACCCACTCCGATGAGTGGAGAAACTTTCACGGTTACGACCCTTGGTATATGGCAGACGGTTACAATACCTCTGGAAAAGATTATCCCCATGGGTTACACAGGCACAAGCACAAACTACTCGCTGAACATGCGTATTGAAAATTACGCACCGGTTGAAGAAGTGGCAATGTATTTCGACAATCTCCGAATCTATAAAGAAGGAGAATAAATCATATGTTCAATGATTTAAGGTAAGAAAGGTTGACGTTTTTTTAAAAGGAGGATGCTGTGAAGTATTCTCCTTTTCTTTTCCGCTATCATCCGGTTATTAATAGTCATTACCGATGTGCAAACATAAAAAACAGCCCGATTTATTTGATTTAATGAAATGAAGTAAGGAACTTCGCAACCGCTTCGCTTTTTTAAAGGGAAGCCTACTTTAAATCAAATCACAACATGGAAGCATATAAAGCTTTTTTACATGAAATTTCCGGATTTATTCCGAAAGAAAGGGTCTATACCGACGACCTCCGATTGCTTACCTGGGGAACTGATGCCGGCTTTTACCGGATGATTCCTCAAATTGTAATCCGTACGGATGGAGAAGAAGAAGTTTCCCGCTTGTTGGCGCTGGCGGACAAACACGTTCTTCCTGTAACCTTCCGTGCCGCAGGCACCAGTCTTTCGGGGCAAAGCATAAGCGATTCAATTCTGCTTGTAGCCGGTAAGCACTGGGAGAAATATTCCGTTTCAGACGATTTTGAAACAATTACCCTCCAACCCGGAATTATTGGCGAACGGGTAAACCAGATTTTAAAACCCCACGGACGTAAGTTTGCTCCGGATCCGGCTTCTGTTAAGTCGGCGATGGTGGGTGGAATTGTTATGAACAATGCATCCGGCATGAATTGCGGAACACACGCCAACAGTGACAAGATGCTGGTTTCGGCCCGCATCATTTTTGCAGACGGAACTATCCTGGACACGTCTGATGAGAATAGCAAACTACAATTTTGCAATAAAAAACCAGGTTTTATAGAAAAGATAGAGTCCTTGCGCGACATGGTGCAAGGCGATGAAAAGTTACGTGCACGCATTCTTTATAAATACTCCATCAAGAATGTAACCGGACTAAATATCCTGCCACTAGCAACCTACAACGATCCGTTCGAAATAATCACCCACTTGCTGGCAGGCTCGGAAGGAACCCTGGCTTTCATGTCGGAATTCACCATGAAAACAGGGAAAGACTTTCAACACAAGGCGAGTTCCATGCTGTACTTTAAAGATATTAAAGAAGCATGCAGGGCTGTTGTTGCAATGAAAAAAGGTCCGGTTATGGGAGCCGAATTACTTGACAGAAAATCGCTCGAATCGGTAAACGATCCAACGGGAAAAGGTCTTACCGCCGTGCTTACAGAAACCATGGCCAATACGAAAGAAGAGCTAAGTGATCAGATCGGGCAGATTGAAGAAATACTGCAATCGTTCGATACAGCTGTTCCGGTACGTTTTACAGACAAAGAAGAAGAATACGCTCCTTACTGGGCTATTCGCTCCGGGATTTTTCCTTCGGTGGGAGGAACCCGTAAGCCGGGAACAACCACGCTTATCGAAGATGTTGCTTTCCACATCGAGAATCTGCCCGAAGCCACAGCCGACTTGCAGGAATTACTCGAAAAGCACGGTTATGCCGACGCTTGTATTTACGGACATGCATTGGAAGGCAACTACCATTTTATCATCAACCAATCTTTTGATACAGAAGAACAGATTGCCCGTTACGAGAACCTGATGAACGAAGTTAAGACATTGGTAGTAGACAAATACGACGGTTCTTTAAAAGCGGAACACGGAACAGGACGAAACATGGCTCCTTTTGTAAAAGATGAATGGGGCGAAACCGCATTTAACCTTATGAAGGAGATTAAAGAGTTATTCGATCCGAGGAATCTGATTAACCCGGGCGTGATATTCAACGACGATCCTCATTGCCATATCAAGAACTTCAAACCGATGCCTCTTACCAACCGGCATGTGGATAAGTGCATCGAATGCGGATTCTGTGAAGTAAACTGCCTCACCTGCGGATTTACATTATCATCGCGGCAGCGTATAGTGGCGCAAAGGGAGATAACCAGAATAAAGAATATCCCCGAAGAGCAGGAAAGATTAAAGCGTTTACTTAAGCAATTTGCCTATGCAGGCAACGCCACCTGTGCCGGCGACGGCTTATGTGCCACTTCCTGCCCTATGGAAATAAATACCGGACATCTCACACACGACCTACGCGAAGCGTCTCTTCCCAAAGATAGTATAGGATATCAGCTGGGCGAATGGACGGCCAACCATTTTGCCGGGGTCAAAGCAATGCTTCGTCCCGTACTCACAGTAGCAGATACAGCACATACAGTACTTGGCAGCAAATCCATGTCAGCTTTAGCACAAGGCTTGCGTTCTGTATCGGGAAACACAATTCCTCTCTGGACCCCCGCCATGCCAAAATCCTATTCGGTCAAAGCCGTCAACATGCAGACCGCACCTCTCAAGGTGGTTTATTTTCCCAGTTGCATCAATCAGACCATGGGGACAGCCCATAAGTCGCCGGATCATACTCCGCTGGTTGAAAAGACAATCGCCCTGCTCGAAAAAGCTGGTTACGAGGTAATTTTCCCGCCAAAGATGGAAAAGCTATGTTGCGGAACAATCTGGGAAAGCAAAGGCATGCCCGAAATAGCAGACCGAAAGTCGGCCGAACTCGAAGAAGCTCTTTACGAAGTTTCCAACCAGGGAACCTATCCCGTATTATGCGACCAAAGCCCTTGTCTATATCGCATGCGAAACACCATGACTAAAATGATGCTATACGAACCTGCCGAGTTTATTTTCACCTTTCTTAGGGACAAGCTTGAATTTACCCCCATTAAACAACCGGTGGCCATCCATGTTACCTGTTCAATGAAAAAGATGAAGCTGGAAAAACAACTTATTGCCCTAGCCGGACTTTGCGCGGAGAAAGTAATCATTCCCGAAGAAGTGGGATGTTGCGGCTTTGCAGGCGACAAAGGATTTACCCATCCCGAAGTTAATGCGTACGCTTTACGAAAGCTACGTCCTCAACTTGAAAAGGCAGGCATTGAGGTTGGTTATTCCAATAGCCGCACCTGCGAGATAGGGCTGACTACTAATACGGATATTCCCTACTTGTCAATTGTCTATCTTGTAGACCAATGCACTAAACCTAAACGGGGCTAAAAGTTTACAAATTGCTTTCTATACTTATATTGGCTACCTTTGCAGGTCATAACAAAAAAGGATTAGAAATGACAATTGATGTTGAAAAGAAAGAGATCAGAGCCGTAATTCAGACCCCAATCGTACAACAAACAGCCTTTTGGGCGGAAGTAAAATCATATCAGGGAATCGAATCGAAAGCCTTCGATTTTAAAGTAAGAAACAGTGATGTGTATGTGGAAGATAAAACAAAATCTTCCACATACGCAGACTTTCTTGTGTTGCAGCAATCGCTGAACCGGGAATACAGCATAGCCTATGTCCCTTACGGTCCGGAACTTGAGCCTTCGGAAGAAACGCAGGGAGAATTTCTCGAGGAATTGTCCGAAACGCTCCGTTCGTACCTGCCTAAAAAATGTATTGGCATTCGCTACGACCTTGCCTGGCAATCGCACTGGGACAAGCCCGAACATTACGATGAATCCAATCTTTGGAGCGGCCCCCCCGAAAAGACCTACCAGGAGTTCCGCCTCAACTACAATACCAACAACTGGAATCTGAAACGAGCCAATTCAGATATCTTGCCATCTAACACAGTTTACCTGGATCTCGTTCCCGACGAACAGACCTTGCTGTCGCGTATGAAACCTAAAACACGGTACAACATTCATCTGGCCGAGCGAAAAGGAGTAACTGTTCGCCGGGCCGGTATGAATGAACTCCCTGTCTGGTACAAATTATACAGCGATACGGCTTACCGCAATGGAATCTTCCTGAATGATATTGACTATTTTCAATCCGTTCTTGCCGCCAGAGCAGACGACACGCTTTCTCCTGCAACGGTAGAATTATTAATGGCCGAGAAAGACGGAGAGGCGCTTGCCGCCATATTTCTGGTTATTTCCGGCAAACGGGGTACCTACCTTTATGGAGCTTCGTCTTCTCAAAACAGAAACTGCATGCCCACCTACGCTTTGCAATGGGAAGCCATTAAGATTGCTAAGGCTAGTGGCTGCACGGAATATGATATGTTCGGAGTTTCTCCCGGTCCGGATCCTTCCCATCCTATGTACGGATTGTATAAATTTAAAATGGGATTCGGCGGTCAGCTATTTCATCAGATGGGTTGCTGGGATTATCCGTTTAATGAAGAACAATACCGCATGTTTCTTGCAACCGAAATGAATAGCCAGGGATATCATCTGTAAAATTGTCTGTGCCATACTTGTAGAAAACAATTGAATAAGTTCTTTTGTTAAATAAGAAAATGAAAACAACATGAGAATTGTAACATTACTTATCTGGATGGCTATTCTGCCACTTTTCACTATGGCACAGACAAAAACATTTCACGACTTCACTGTCAAAACAATTGACGGGAAGGATTTTCAGCTATCATCTCTGAAAGGGAAAAAAGTGCTTGTCGTTAACACGGCATCCAAATGCGGACTTACTCCTCAGTACGAAAAGCTGCAGGCTTTGTATGATAAATACGGAAGCGAAAAATTTACGATTATCGCTTTCCCTGCTAATAATTTTATGGGTCAGGAGCCGGGAACAAACAAAGAGATTCTTGAGTTCTGCACATTGAATTACAAGGTAACATTCCCTGTTATGTCAAAGATATCAGTTAAAGGAGACGACATTGCTCCTCTTTACAAATGGCTTACCGAAAAAAGCAAAAACGGGAAAGCGGATGCAGATGTACAATGGAACTTCCAGAAGTTTATGATTGACGAAAATGGGAATTGGGTAGGCATGGTTGCTCCTAAGGATAGTCCTTTATCCGATAAAATTGTGAACTGGATAGAAGGAAAAAAGAATTAATAATATGCTTAATAGCATAATTCGTTTATTTGTTATGAATTATCTTGCTAAGGTTAAAACTTTAATTTACATTTGGCGAATCAGCGGTTTACATAAGCTGCATTTATGTGGCACAGTGTTTATAGGCTGACAAAATGTTAACTATGGCAAAGGAGCAAGAACAGACCTTCGTGTTTGTTACTTGCTCTTTTTTTATGTCTAAATCTTTTCAGCTCTAATTTTCTTTCGTTTTAAGTCTCATCTATCACTTTTAGCCTTACTATCCTTTATTCATAAGGGTTGTGGCGGTGAGAGATAGCCAGTGGGAGATCATATTCATTTGTCATCTTACACTAGTCAGTTCCAGATCCAAGACTTTCCACATCTACTGCATACCTGCCGGAATAAACTTTATCCTATTATAATTTGCCTCTTCAATATACATAATTAGCCAGAAATATACTGTTATTAACAGGTGAAATACCTAATTAAAACTCGTTTCTCAACTGGGTGATCATTGTCCTCCAGCTGAGTGATCATTGTCCCTCAGCTGTGGGACAATGATCACCCAGTTGGGAGTCGAGTTTATTGCAGTATATTTAAGTGTAATAACAGCATTAATTACAGCTAAATAGTAAGTGTTAGTAAGTATTTATCTCTTTTTCCTATCTTTGTTCAATCATTGTAAACGCCAAAATAGAATATGAATAACAAGAAACTACTATCATTAGCGATCATTCCACTTGCAAGTCTTTCAGGAATACTGAATGCAGCTACTCCAAAGCAACAACCCAATATTATCCTCTTTTTAGTAGATGATATGGGATGGCAGGATACATCCGTACCTTTCGGACCAGAAAAAACGCCGCTTAACCGATTATATGAGACTCCCAATATGGAACGTCTGGCCGAACGCGGTGTTAAGTTTACCAGTGCCTATGCCTGCAGCGTTAGTTCGCCAACCCGGATAAGTCTTCTTACAGGCATGAATTCTTCTCGTCACCGTGTAACCAACTGGACACTGCAATACAATCAATCCGTAGATGGGAAAAGCGATGTACTAACTTATCCAAAATGGAACATCAACGGTATGAGTCCGGTTTCAGGAATCGAAAATACCTGCGTAGCCACTCCCCTTCCTCAACTTTTGCACGACAATGGATACTATACCATTCATTGCGGGAAGGCTCACTTTGGAGCTATCTCTACCCCTGCGGCCGATCCTAAAAACCTGGGGTTCGACGTAAATATTGCAGGACATGCGGCAGGAGGATTGGCCAGCTACCTTGGAGAAGAAAACTACGGCAATAAAAAAGACGGTTCCGCATCTTCTCTTTTTGCGGTTCCCGGACTGGATAAATACCACGGAACTGATGTGTTTGTTACCGAAGCCCTCACCCGCGAAGCTACATCAGCGCTCGATGCCCGCGACAAACAAAAACCTTTTTTCCTTTACATGGCTCATTATGCGGTACACATTCCCATCAATAAAGACAAACGCTATTACCAGAAGTACCTGGATAAGGGAATGGATCCGAAGGAAGCGGCCTATGCCGGACTAGTGGAAGGAATGGATAAAAGTTTGGGCGATTTAATGAATTACCTGGATAGCAACAACCTGACCGACAATACAATTATTATTTTTATGTCGGATAACGGTGGACTTAGTGCTGCCAATTCTGGTCGTGGCGGTACACCTAACACGCACAATCTTCCTTTAAAAAGTGGCAAAGGATCTGCTTATGAAGGAGGAATCAGGGAACCGATGATCGTATCATGGCCGGGTATTACCAAACCCAAATCGGTTTGCGGAGACTATCTTATTATTGAAGACTTCTATCCTACTCTGCTTGAAATGGCTGGAATCAATAACGCAAAAACTGTTCAACCGATTGATGGTCTGAGTTTTATTCCGTTGCTTACCGGAAAGGGTAAAAATCCATCGAAAGGACGTTCGCTTTACTGGAATTTCCCTAATAACTGGGGACCAACAGGTCCGGGCATCGCTGCCACCTGTACAATCCGTGAAGGCGACTGGAAAATGATTTACTACTACGAAACAGGAACAAAAGAGCTATTCAATATCAAAAAAGATGTAAGCGAAACGACGAACCTCGCTTCCATGGAAGCTGGAATTGTAAAAAGATTATCTAAAAAGCTAGGGAAGTATCTAAGAAGCACTGGCGGTCAACGCCCGGTCTTTACATCTACAGGGAAAGCTGCTCCATGGCCCGACGAAATTTAGTTATCTTAATCCCAATTGATTTTCAAAAAATAGGGTGCCTAAAAAAGATTTAGGCACCCTATTTTATTTATAGACATTGACTGCTAATAAACAAAAGCAATCTTAATTACCAATTGTCACTTCTAAAGGGTACCACCGGCAACTCCCTGTGATTATATAAATTTCCGATTAAAAAATTACGGAAACAATAACGGACAGCCACTGGTTCTTTTACCATTTCACTTGAAACAACTATTATTCTGTTACCTAAATCGGCAACAGCTGTAGCCGGATAAAATACCTTGTCGGCACCGGCTATTTCAAATCCATTGATTCCTTTCTCTCTGCTGAAACCTTCCTGAGCAAAATCGAAACTTACAAAAGCTTTTCCATCTTTAATTTCCAACGACTTATACTCCGGACCATTGCTCCAAATACTATTTTTAAACCCATAGGTGTTAGCCAAAGCCATGTAGCAAAGACGTTCGCCCACCTGTTTCTTATTCTTTGGGTGAATATTCTTTCGTTCATAGTCAGCAACCAGATCGTTTGTGCTAATCATTCCACTGTTAGAAATCAGCTTCTGCGCTTTATACTGCGCCTCACGAAGAAAAGCAGCAGCATCACCTTCGCCATATTCGAAAGGAGCTATTTCCACAAAATAGAATGGAAGTTCACCCTGGCCCCATTCTTCTCTCCAAAGCTTTACCATGGTAGCCAAACGATCTGCATAGGTCTGATGTCTGCCAACATTTGATTCGCCCTGATACCATAGAAAACCCTTTATTGTATAATTTACGAGAGGTTTCAGCATCCCATTATACATAATCATGGGTTGCAGCATGGGATGGATCTTATCGCTGCCAGCCAGAGATAAATCCACATCAGGATAGGTTTGCAAAATTTCTTTTTTCAGCCATCCTTCAACGGTAGATCCGCCCCAACTGCAATTAATAATACCGACCGGTACATCCAGAGACTTGTTTAGCATCATGGCAAAGTGATAGGCTGTAGCACCAAACTGTGCTGCATTTTCGGGATTGCTCTCTTTCCATTGACCGGGACAAGAGGTTTGAGGTTCCAGTTTACTGATATTCGGAATAGTAGCCATCCTGATATTTTTATATTGTCCGGAGGTAGCAATTGTTTCATTTGCTCCCTCAATGGGACAATTCCAGAAACCATTCAACGGCATTTGCATATTGGATTGTCCGGAACAAAACCATACTTCGCCAATCAATATATTTTTCAAGGTTGTTATCTCGCCGTCACTAATGGTTATTTGCTGCTTTTTATAACCTGCCTTGGGAGTCGTGATCTGAATTAACCAGTTCCCCTTCGCGTCCGACTTACCTGAATAAATAGTAGCATCCCACGTTGTACGGATGCTTACCTTCTGATTAGGAGCAGCTTCACCCCAAATTTTAACCTTGGTATTTTGTTGCAAAACCATATTATCCCCAACAATTTCAGGGAGTTTTACTTTTGCAAAAACAGTTACAGTAAATGAAGCCAGAAAAACCAAACAAAATAGAAGTCTTTTCATTTTCAATATAGTTTATTAATAATATGTATGACTCACGGTATCAAAGGGTAAAATTAAAACTATTATTTACAGTATGAATAAGTAATCAGAATCTTTTTATCAAATGAAACATAGTTATAAGAATTAAGTACATTATTAGACTCTGGGCAGAATTTACTATTGTTTTTAAAATAAAGAAATAGATTAATAGAACAATTACCCTTTAGCATTAGTTTTATTAAAAATACTGGATGCGGCTTTAATAAGTTAATTTAATTTAGCTTGTAAAATGAATGCAATTTCCAAAACAAAACAAACTTCTTTCAATACTGGCAAGGTTATTTCTGTCAGGGGAAGCGTTGTTGATGTTTGGTTTGATACAAATTTGCCCTCCATTTATAAATTACTGCACACTGGCGATAAGAATGAAATAGCCATTGAAGTATTGATTCAACTCGATGCTCACCGTGTAAGAGGTATTGCATTAACTCCTACCCAGGGATTAGCACGCGGAATGGCTGTTCAATCAGATGGGAAAGAACTAACGGTGCCCGTTGGAAAGAAAATCATGGGACGGATGTTTGATGTATTTGGTAATACGATTGACCATGGTAAACCTTTATCATCCGATGTTAAGTGGCGAAATATCCATCAACCTCCTCCACCTTTAAACAGACTATCAACAAAATCAGAAATTTTTCTTACCGGGATTAAAGCTATTGATGTACTGATACCTTTGGAACGGGGAGGAAAGGCCGGGTTATTTGGTGGAGCTGGTGTAGGTAAAACTGTTTTGCTTACCGAAATGATACACAATATGGTGGGGCACAACAAAGGTGTTAGCATGTTTTGTGGTATTGGAGAACGTTGCCGCGAGGGTCATGAACTTTATCACGATATGAAAGATGCTGGTGTAATGGACAACATGGTGATGATGTTTGGTCAAATGAATGAACCATCGGGTGCACGCTTTCGTGTCGGACATGCGGCATTGACTATGGCTGAATATTTTCGCGACGATGAGCATCGGGATGTTTTATTGCTCATCGACAATATTTACCGCTTTATTCAGGCAGGGATGGAGGTATCGGGGTTAATGGGACAAATGCCTTCCCGACTAGGTTATCAACCTACAATGGGGACAGAGTTATCTAACCTGGAGGAACGAATTGCGAATACGGACGCCGGTTCAATAACTTCTATTCAGGCAGTTTATGTCCCTGCAGACGATTTTACCGACCCGGCAGCTGTTCATACGTTTTCTCATCTTTCTGCATCTATTGTTCTTTCGAGAAGTAAAGCAAGCGAAGGTCTTTTTCCCGCAATCGATTTACTTAAATCAAATTCCAAAATGGCTACCCCCGGTATTATTGGTGAAAGACATTATAATATTGCACAGGAAATGCGGCATACGCTTGCCCAATACGAAGGTCTCAAAGACATTATAGCTATGCTTGGTTTGGAACAATTATCGGTAAACGACCGCAACTTAGTAAACCAGGCCAGACGTTTGGAAAGATTTCTTACCCAACCTTTCTTCTCTACCGAACAGTTCAGTGTAATGAAAGGAAAAGAAGTTAGTTTGGATGAAGCACTTGATGGATGCGATCGTATACTTTCCGATGAGTTTAAAGACTTTCCGGAGAGCGCTTTTTATATGACAGGGACAATAGATGACGTAATAAAAAAAAAGAGCGATGGACTTAAAAATTCTTCTTCCATATAAGATCTACGCTGATATTAAAAACGTAGACCGGATTGTTGCCGAGACGAACGAAGGGTTCTTTGGCTTGTTACCTCAACGACTTGACTGTGTTGCGTCGTTGGTTCCAGGCATTTTTATGTATGAAACTGACAAGGGGGAAATTCATTATATAGCGATAGATGAAGGTATTCTTGTTAAAGCAGGAACGGAAGTATTGGTGTCGGTACGAAACGCCATCGGAGGAACAGATATTGGACAACTACATAATTCGATAAAAAAAGAATACGTAAAGCTGGACGACAACGAAAGATCCGTCCGATCGGTAATGGCAAAGATAGAAAGCGAAATAATCTATAACCTGCAAAAATTCAATAAGAGATGAAAATAGACCCACAGCATAAGAAAAAAACAAATCCGTTTGACGAGCAACTCGGAAAAAAAATTCAACGCAAACAAAAGGCGCTGCATAATAACAAAAAGAGCATTTGGTTTGGCCTTGGCATGATCGGGGTTGTGGGTTGGTCCATTACAGTTCCTACAGTACTAGGGGCAACGTTAGGAATCTGGCTTGACAAGAACTATCCGGCATCTTTTTCATGGACACTTAGCTTTTTAATAGTGGGCTTATTTCTGGGATGCATTATTGCGTGGAATTGGGTGGCAAAGGAAGATAAAGAAATACACGAAAATAAAAACGAAAAAGATGAATGAAATTTTACATATTATATTGACTTTAGTCGCAGGTATTGCCTTGGGATTATTCTTTTTTGGAGGTCTTTGGTATACTGTGAAAAAGGTTGTCAACACAAAAACACCTTCAATCTGGTTCTTTTTAAGTTACTTTTTACGAATAAGCGTAATCTTGACAGGATTCTACTTTGTATCGTCAGGTAAGTGGCAAATGCTTTTTATTTGTCTGCTTGGATTTATAACAGGACGCATAATTGTTATTCGCATTACAAAAGCAATTGACCTAAAACAACAAAACAAAGAAGTAAACCATGAAACTTAGCCCCGATGAAACTATCTTCTGGCAACATGGTTTTTTTACTATTAACCTGACCATTGTTACCACTTGGGCGATAATACTGCTCTTAGTGGTTACATCGGTATTGATAACACGGAAACTGAAAACAAGCATTCGGATTTCGAGGTGGCAATGTGTTCTTGAAATGATTGTAACCGAAATAAATAACCAGATTAAAGCAATCGGGCTAAATAATCCTGCACATTATATCGGTTTTATTGGTTCACTGTTTTTATTTATCATAACAGCCAATTTGCTTATTATTTTACCTTGGTATGCACCTCCTACAGGATCGCTTTCCACAACCGTTGCTCTTGCATTTGCTGTATTCCTGGCCGTACCTTTTTTTGGCATCCAAAAGAGTGGCATACTTGGTTATTTAAAATCATACATCAAACCAACTCCGTTAATGCTGCCATTTAACCTCATTAGCGAAGTTACACGTACAATTGCTTTAGCTGTACGTTTATTCGGGAATATTATGAGCGGGGAAATGATTGTTGTTATCCTGTTAAGCATAACTCCCTTTATATTCCCAATTGTAATGAAAGCCCTTGGTTTACTTACAGGCATGGTACAAGCTTATATCTTCAGCATACTTGCAACCGTTTACATTGCAGCAGGTGTTCAGGAAGCAAAAAAAACGAAAAAAATAAGTAATAAACAACTAAACTCAGGAGGATAAAAAATGGATAATGTATCTATAATCGCAGTGGTATCAATTATAACTGCAGGTCTTTCGACAAGCATCGGGTGTATGTTTCCGGCATTAAGCGAAGGAAAGGCTGTTTCAACAGCTTTAAAATCAATCGCTCAGCAACCAGACGCGGCATCAACCATTACAAGAACTTTATTTGTGGGGCTTGCAATGATAGAATCAATTGCAATATATTGTTTCGTTGTTTCAATGATTCTTATTTTTGCCAACCCATTCTGGACGCATATTATTGCAAAATAACACATAGGCCATTGAAGAATAAAACTATCTATTGTAATTAATAATTAGTAATATGCAAATCGATTGGTTTACTGTAATAGCTCAGCTCCTTAATTTCCTCGTTTTGGTGTGGCTGCTTAAACGGTTTCTGTTTAAACCTATCCAGCATGCCATCGACGAACGTGAAAGGAAAATTACATCTCAACTAAGGGATGCAGAGGATAAAATGCACGATGCCATAATAGAACAAGAGGAGTTCAGGAAGAAAAATGAACTTTTTGATCAGGAAAAGAAAAGCCTTATGGACAAAGTTATTGCCGAAACCAATGAGGAACGAGAAATTCTTCTGGATAAAATAAGAACTGAAGCCACGGATTTGCAATCAAATCTGGAAAAAGCGTTGAACGAAATACAAGAAAACCTTAGCAGGGAAATCGAACAAAAGATCCAATTGGAAGTATTTCATATCGCAGGAAAAGCTCTTGGCGATCTGGCGTCACAAAGTCTTGAAAAAGAATCTGTCAATATATTTCTCAAAAGATTAGATAATTTACAAAAAGAAGAAAGAGTTAAATTTATCGAAGCTTTTACACCTGGCATAGGTGAAACAAACCTGATTAAAGTGCAAAGTGCTTTTGATTTACCAAAAGACAAGCAAACTGAAATTAAAAAAAGAGTGAATGAAGTTCTTGGGATAAATGCAAAATATCAATTTAAAATCAGCCCCGGGTTAGTCTGCGGAATTGAACTTAAATCAAACGGCTACAAGTTAGGATGGAGCTTTTCAGAGTATCTCAATTCATTAAAAAAAAGTATCTCAGAAGAATAAAAGAATAATAATCCAGTAAAAATTTGTATTATGTCTGTCAACAAATTTACTGAAACAATAAATGGCACATTCGATCGATTAGGCAAACAAAGAGAAAATCACACTCTCTCTTTTTTGCCTCGCGAAGTTGGTGCTGTAGTAAGCATATCGGCAGGCATTGTTAAAGTTTCGGGCCTTCCTGGCGCAGGTTATGCAGAATTACTAAAGTTCCCACACGGTATATATGGAATCGCTTACAATATAGATGAAAATGAAATAGGTGTGATCTTGTTGGGTGAAGATTCGCTTTTGAATGCGGGCGATGAAGTAGAACGTACAGGTCGTGTAATGGATATCCCGGTCGGTAACTCACTAATTGGAAGGGTTATCAATCCTTTGGGAGAACCATTGGATGACAAAAATCCGGTTGTTTCCAGTCAACGGTTGCCCATCGAACGTCCGGCCCATTCTATTATGGATCGGGATACGGTAACTGTACCTTTGCAAACAGGGTTAAAGGTTATTGATGCGCTAATTCCAATTGGCAGAGGACAGCGCGAATTGATTCTGGGAGATCGCCAGACCGGTAAGACTGCTATCGCAGTAGACACCATTCTCAATCAACAGGATAAAAATGTAATCTGTATTTATTGCGCCATCGGGCAGAGGGCATCATCTGTTGCAAAAGTAATAGCTAACCTCGAAGAAAAAGGTGCTATGAAGTATACTATTGTAGTTGCAACCGAAGGGAGCAACGTTCCTGGATTAATTTACATTGCACCTTATGCCGCCACCAGCATAGCTGAATATTTTATGGAACTAGGCCGTGATGTACTGATTGTGTATGACGATCTCACTCATCATGCGCGTGCCTACCGGGAACTTTCTCTTTTACTGAGAAGACCTCCGGGCAGGGAAGCATTTCCCGGTGATATATTTTATATTCACTCCCGTTTGTTAGAAAGAGCTACCCACCTTAATAAAGAACTAAAAGGAGGTTCACTTACAGCACTGCCAATTATTGAAACAGAAGCACAAAATATTTCAGCCTATATTCCTACAAATCTCATTTCAATTACAGACGGGCAAATATACCTATCTCCCAGACTTTTTGAATTAGGAATTTTACCTGCCATTGATGTCGGGAAATCTGTTTCACGCGTTGGAGGAAAAGCTCAGTTACCTGTATATTATTCCTTAACAGGAAACTTAAAACTGGCCTATGCTCAATTCGAAGAATTAGAAACCTTTTCTCGTTTCGGAACGAGACTGGACGAAAATACCAGAAAAATAATTGAGCATGGAAAACGGATACGGGTTTGTCTCAAACAAAACGAACTTCATCCAATGCCTGTATATGAACAAATAATGGTATTGCTTGCTCTGTCTGAAGGTTTTTTTGATTCTATACCTATTGACAACATGCAAGAAGCAGAAGAGACTTTGCTTAAAGACTGCAAAAAACTTCCTGCAGAAATTCTGAAAGTCATGCTTTTAGATAAAAATCTGAGCGACAAGGACCATGAAACAATTATGAAAATTGCACGCAGTGCTCTTGCTTCTTATCAGGAGAAGTCAGAATCAAATGAAACAGAACAGTAATGGACACATTAGAGAGTTTACGAAGAAAAATAGAGGGAGCAAACGACCTCAAATCGGTTGTGCGGACAATGAAAGCAATGGCTGCTTCGAACATTGGACAATATGAGATGGCTGTAAGTTCTCTTAACGATTACTATCGTACAATTGAATTGGGTATCATTGCCTATTTCAGGCATGAAAAAATTGATACCATATCTGAAAAGAAAGAGCTGATAAAGGAAGACGAGAAACAAATTTGCGCCATAGTTTTTGGATCAGACCAAGGACTTGTAGGACAGTTTAATGATTCACTAGCTGAGTTTGTCGTGCATTCGTTCAACGATTTACCAGGAAAAAAGGAAATCTGGGCTGTAGGAGAGCGAGTTCAATTGCTATTTTCAGATATGGGTCATAACACGACAAAACTATTTAGGGTTCCCAACTCTGTACATGCAATTACTTCTCTTGTGCAACAAATCCTGATAAAAGGCGAAGAAAGTTATGAACTGGATAATAGAAAAGAGGTATATGTTTTTCATAATCGATCGAAAACAAAAACAGGTTATGAACCTGTTTGCATGCGGTTATTGCCCTTGGATGAAAAATGGAGACATTCGCTTACAGAACTTAATTGGCCATCGAGAAAAATACCAGAGATTATAGGTGGAATTAAGCCAACTTTAATGGTCCTGATTCATGCGTATCTGTTCACTTCTTTGTTTAAAGCATGTGCCGAATCGTTGGCCAGCGAAAACGAAAGCCGCTTTGCCGCTATGCAACGCGCCGAAAAGACTATTGATGAACTGATAGACGATCTTAATCGGATGTTTCATAGTTTGCGTCAAAATTCAATTGATGAGGAACTGTTTGATGTAGAATCTGGTTTCGAAGCACTAAAAGAGGATGAACTAAATCAAATAGTAAAAAATAACCTCTTTTCCCAAAAGGGAAAAGAGGTTTTCAATTAATTAATTTAAGACTATGAGGACTGCAAATGTGCATTACTTGCAGCTCATCAAAATTTCACGAGCAACAGTGGCTGTAACGTCACGATCTTCTCCATAAGCAACATTGCGTTCAGTAAAGCGACGCGTAATTTCATCAATCGTATCATCGCCGATATTTTCTTCACTAAGACGGGTATGAAGGCCCAGACTCCGAAAGAACTCTTCCGTTTTTTTGATTGCAAGGGCTACTCTCTCTTCGGTTGTTCCAGTGGTAATGCCCCAGATACGCTCGCCATACTGCAGAATCTTTCCCTGCTTTTTTTCTGCCAGCACCCGTAGTGTCGCAGGAAGAACAATTACCAACGTGGCTCCATGTGTCAGACCATGCAAAGCCGTAAGTTCATGACCAATCATATGGGTAGCCCAGTCGTTCGTAACCCCCATAGAGATAAATCCATTCAACGCCATGGTAGCGCACAGCATAAAATCCGACATCAGTTCGTAATTCGTTTTGTTTGCTTTGATCTTGGGTGCAATTTCAATAAGCGAAGTTAAAATTCCCTCTGCCCATCGGTCCATTAATCGTGATTGTCCGGGTGTAGTCATATACTGCTCCAAAACATGTACAAACGTGTCGGCAATTCCACAGGCTATTTGAAAATCGGGCAATGTAAATGTGACCTTTGGATCCAAAACAGAGAACACCGGATAGTTATTATAGAAAGGATATTTCTCATGCGTTTCTTTTCTGGATATAACCGCGCCACTATTCATTTCGGAACCAGTAGCAGGAAGGGTCAATACAGTCCCAAGTGGAACCGACTCCGGATAAAAACCCTTTTTTACAATATCCCAGGCGTCACCGTCATACAGCAAACCTGAAGCTATCAGTTTGGTTCCGTCGATAACTGAACCTCCGCCAACGGCAAGGAGAAAATCAATCTTTTTCTCTTTCCCCAGCGCAATTGCTTTACGGAGAGTTTCAATAGTTGGATTCGATTCTATTCCCCAAAATTCAGTTATATCACGGCCTTCCAAAGCCTTTATAACTTGATCATAAACACCGTTACTCTTTACGCTGCCTCCGCCAAATGTAACCATAATCCTTTTACCCGCAGGAATTTCTTTAGACAAGCTGGCTATCATGCCTTCACCAAAGATCAGACGTGTTGGATTCTGAAAACTAAAATTATTCATATTTATTGATTTAATATTGTATATACTGTAAGCACATCGGTAAACCTCACCTTCAAGCAACTATAAAACCAATAAAAAACCAAAAAGTTCACCAAACAGCTACACCAACTTCGGTTGTATAAATTCCTCATAAAAGGCCTTCACTGTTAACTTTAATTTTTCAGGCAGAAAACTTAGTGTTTTTGATTTAATTTCGTTTGGGAGGCCGTAAAAAGCTTCGGCAATTCCGCCGGTAATACAAGCCAGGGTATCAGAATCTCCGCCCAATGATACAGCCAAACGAATGGCGTTTTCGTAGCCAGTGCTTTCCAAAAAAGCGATAATAGCTTCGGGAACAGTATGCTGGCAGGTTTCATTAAATTGATAGTCTGAGCGTATCTGACAGCAAGTATGATTCAAATCGTATCCGAAGGAAGCTTGGGTATAATGCTTTATTTCTTCTTTAGTTCGTCCGGTTCTGGCAAGATAAATAGCAGCGGCAACAGCTTGGGCTCCTTTTATTCCTTCGGGGTGATTGTGTGTAATGTGAGCAGATTCGGTTGCCATATTCAATGTTTCATTCAACGTTGTAAAAACCCATCCCACTGGCGACACGCGCATTGCCGAACCATTTCCGAAACTGTAATAAGGTTCCGGTGATTCATCCCAAATCCATTGAAAGAAGCTTGTTCCGTATGCCCCGGTTGGGTAGGGAAACCTGCGGCACCATTTCTGCATAACAATCTCCAGTCCTGTTGGCGCATATTTTCTTTTCAGAAGCCAATCCGCTACGGCTACCGTACAAATTGTGTCGTCTGTGTAATCGCATCCTTTCTCAAATAATTCAAAATCTGTGCTTTTATGATTTTTATATTCGAACCGCGACCCAACTATGTCTCCTGCAATGGCGCCTAACATACCAGATTAAGATTTAATTCTGTTTTTAATGAAACAACGGAAACAGTCTTAAATACAGTAAAATATAACTTACGTATATATATAAAATAAAAAGCTGTTGATATGTTCATTATCAACAGCTTTTTATTATTCATTATTCATTACCATCCTGAATTTTGTCCAAGATTTGGATTCATAACCAAATCAGTTGCCGGAATCGGATAGAAATATAACTTATCGTCCCAAGTCCGTTTCTGGTCTTTCATATACACCAAAGTATGTCCATCAATTGCAATCTGCGTATTATTTTTTGCACCATTGGCAAGTAGTTCACCAACATACAAATAATAAACGCCCGATACTTTATTTGCGGGATTAAGACTTTTGGTAAAACAAACGTCTAAAATTCCATCACCATTCATATCATATGGGACCTCAAATTCTGGAATATAAATTCCTTCCCAATCTTTAGTCAATGAACTACCAACTTTCCAACGACATACATCCGACCATTCAAACCCTTCGAAAGAAAGTTCAATGCTTCTTTCACGTCGGATTTCAAGAATTTCAGGATTTGAAATACCAGGGAAGAACTGGCTCTGCAAATAAGTATCCAACTTTATAGGTTTCGAATTCAAGCCTCCAGTAATACCAGCACGAGCACGCAATGCTCCTATTGTTTTACTCCAGTCGGAATCGGTTAAAGTTCCTAATTCAGCTTTTGCTTCAGCATAATTTAGCAACACTTCAGCGTATCGAAATAATATCACATTATTGTCGCAGATATCTACATTGTCATACTGAGTGTCGTCCAACGTAAACTTGCTAGTTTGATATCCGGTAATTGCATATGCATAATTAGGTGGCGTTTTAACGGTAGTTCCTCCCGTAACACGGGTAAATCCAGGAGTGCGAACAGTTTGAGCCAAACGTGTATCTCTATTAACACACTCTTCGGTGAATGACTTGGTGGCATAATCCGATTGATCAGTAAATGACGTTCCATCTAACATCAGATAAGTGTTGACAAAAGGACGAACCAAACTTGGACATACGCCAAAAGTTACGGATGTCCACTGACGGTTACTGGAGTGAACAACACCCAGACTGCTATCAAATGTAACTGCATAAAGAACTTCGGCCGATACAGGAGACTTAC
This sequence comes from uncultured Macellibacteroides sp., assembly GCF_963667135.1. Lineage (NCBI taxonomy): Bacteria > Pseudomonadati > Bacteroidota > Bacteroidia > Bacteroidales > Porphyromonadaceae > Macellibacteroides > uncultured Macellibacteroides sp. Next base: position 396,648 of record NZ_OY762974.1, read on the forward strand.
TAATAAAAAGATTACGATACGAATTGTATACTCCCGAACCTGTATAGATCGAATAGCCTGCATTCATGACAATCTGAGCGGCATCAGCAGCTTCTTGCAGCCACTGATTGGCAGAAGATTGCAAACCAGCCTCTGCATGGTATTTTCTGAAAGTTCCTTCCCACAAACATACCCGTGATTTCATTGCTGCAGCTACGCTACTTGTAATTGTAGAACAAGAAGCATCTTTAGATGTCTTAATATTTGCTATGGCAAAATCGAGATCAGCTTTTATGGAGTCGGCTATAAGCGAACGGGAATCACGCACTGAATGCAATAGGGGATCATTTACATCCAAAGGATGGTTAATCCAGGGTAAATCTCCAAATCTTTTCATCATGTCAAAATAGAAATAAGCACGAAAAAACCGGGCCACTCCCAGATAATTATTTCGTGTCGCTACAGGAACTGCTTCGTCCGTACAATTAACAATAAAATAATTAATATTGCGCAAAGTCCCCCAGTTCCAACCACTGCTCTCTTCTGGGCTAAATCCGTTTGATGTAAGATATTTTATAACCTGATTCACCGCAATATAGTTAGATATTGTATACCGCGATGTTGTTGTAGGAAACACCTCGTAAAATGAGTTGGTATACATCTGCAAGCCTGTTTCTGTTCCAAAGACGGGATCTGACGTAATCTCAGCCTTTGGTAGTTCTTCCATATCACATGCAAACAAGAACGCAAGTGATAAAATTCCATATAGTACTTTTTTCATAACTCAAAATTTAGAAAGTAACTGATAAACCCAAACTGATACTCTTAAGTAACGGGTAGCTGTAAGACTGACCACCATTACTAATGATAGAGTTTGTTCCTCCATCTCCTGCCACTGATCTAGCTTCCGAATCTTCTCCGTATATATTTGTAACGTCGAAGTTTTTGGTATGCTTATAAAGAGGAGACCAACAAAAGAGATTTTCGCCGGAAAGGTAAATACGCGCTGCCTGCATTTTGGCCGCATTCACAATTGCCTTGGGAAAGTTGTAACCAACCTGTAGATTTTTCAGACGAAGATAAGCCGCATTTTGCAAATATTTAGTCTGAACAACAGATAGTTCGCGAGTTCCCTGCAAAGCAACATAACCTCTGTAGCGGGGAAAGTAAGTATTCGGATTTTCTTCCGACCATATTTCTCCAATCATGGATGTAGGAATGTTATTATAAGGACGGTTGTACTGTCCCCAGAATAATGCATTGTCCGTACCAGGCCACCAGTCTTGCTTACCTACCCCTTGGAAGAAAGCAGAGAAAAAGATGCCATTCCAGTCACCTCCCACATTAAAACTGTATGTATATCGGGGCGTAGAGTTACCTATAACCTTCTTATCTCCAGAGTCTTTTACTTTATTTGTACCGTAGTCGATCACTCCATCGTTGTTCAGATCCTTAAATTTAATATCTCCCGGCAACCAAGTACCTGAATTGGATGCATAATACAACTTCTGAGAAGCATGATTAGCTACATCTTCATCCGAAGTAAAGAAGCCTTCGGTTTCGTAACCCCATATTTCACCTAAAATCATGCCTTCATAATATTCGCAACGGGCATCGTTATAATTTCCCAGGTTCATTTCAGGGTTATTATATTTATCAATTGTAGCTGTATAATCAGCCAATGTGAAACGAATGTCATAATTGAAAGGCTTGTCGGCCACATTGAAATGATCACGCCATGAGATAGAAAGTTCCCATCCTTTGGTCGTCATATCAGCATAATTTCCTTTGGGTACAGTTGCTCCGTAAACAGCAGGTAAAGCCGTTCCCACAGTGAACATATCAGTGGTTTTGCGTATATAAGCATCCCCCGAAAAACGTAATCGCCCTTTAAGTGAACCAAAATCTAATCCCACATTAGATGTAGTAGCTGTTTCCCAGGTAAGTCCGTCGGGGACAATCGTTGGGGAATTGGTTTTCTGTTTCAAAGTACCGTTAATAAGGTGACTCATTTGCGCAATCGTAAATAATTCACGGTAAGCATAGGAAGAAATATTTCCATTACCCAAGGAACCATAAGATAAACGAAGCTTCATGTCAGAGAAAATATTTTCATTCACATGCCAGAACGGTTCTTCAGAAACTCTCCAACCAGCCGAAACGGAAGGGAAGAATGCCCATTGCTGATTCGAAGGGAATTTTGTAGATCCATCCATACGTCCGTTTACTTCCAGCAAATATCGATCGTTAAATGAATAATTTAAACGAAAGAAACCACCCGCAATACGCCATTTTTCATAATCACTGGATAGTTTAATACCGTTTCCATTAGCCATGTTCATGTTATCGGCATCTTCGAAAATCAAACCGTTACGCCTTGTCAGCAAATAATTATAGATAGATTGTTCGTAATTGTATCCAATCATGCCTTTCACATAATGAGCCTCATTAAAAGTTTTTTCGTATTCGGCATAAATGTTTGTCGCCAAATATTTGGAAGTAGCGTTTGTTTTACTGAAGTCGTTGGTTGAAGAACCAAGGTATGAAATAACCCCTTCTTTTGAACTGTAAGGAACCTGAACCCGGCGAGTTTCGTCTGTTTTGTCTGTATTACGGAATGTAATATCACCTTTAACACGAAGGGTATTCTCAAGGAAAGAAGCCGTAAATGAAGTTGTATTACGAAGTACTCGTTTATCTGTATCCGTTCCATTCTTGCCATACCAAAGGTCACCCACACTGTAAGCTGCAGCCATCGTCAACGTACCGTCTGGATTGAACATTGGGCTCATTGGCTGGGCTTCGCTTTCAAGACCATACCATACATTTCCGTCGGCGACTGTCAGTGGATTGTGGTAGTTCATCTGAGAGAACTCCATATTGTTTTCGGCTTTTAACCACGGGAATATCTGAGCCGAGCCTTTCGCGCGCATATTGTACATAGTATAATCGTCGCTGTTATAACTAAAAAGCCCTTCCTGATCATAGAATCGACCCGAAACCATAAAGTCGGCTTTATCACTTCCTCCCTGAACAGTTACGTTGTGGTCATTTGAAAGCGTCTGGTCTTTATACATCATATCATACCAGTCTGTATTCGCATAATAAAGATAATTACCCTTTGCATCTGTTTCAACGTCTGCCAGTCCTGATCCCGGACGATGAGATGCCAGGGTTTCATACCAGCTTTGCGAAAAGGAGACTGCTTTATGAATTGTAGAAGGTGTTCGGGAATAATCGTAAAAGGCAGAATAAGCATCTTTAAACATCGTTGCATATTCATACGAATCGGACACCATATCCGGGACAACCGTAGGAGACTTGATAGAAAAGTTTCCGTTATAGGTTACAGAAGTTTTTTCCTTGCTTGGATTTTTTGTAGTAATCAGCACTACCCCAAATGCACCACGAGCACCGTAGATTGATGCAGAAGCAGCATCCTTTAACACCGAAACACTGGCTATATCATTGGGGTTAAGCATGGAAGGATCTCCTTCAACCCCGTCGATCAGCACCAAAGCACTCCCACCCTGACCAATGGATGTAGTACCACGGACATTGAATCCGGCAGTACGTGTTGGTTTACCATCCGAAAGAGATATGTTTAGGTTTGGCACAGCCCCTTGCAACCCCTGTGTAACATTGGCCATAGGACGGTTATCAAAAACCTCACTGGTTACCTGTTCTACCGCACCGGTAAGATTCACTCTTTTCTGTGTACCATAACCAACAACAACGATCTCTTCCAACCCCTTGGAATCTTCTTTCAGTATGATAGAAAGATTGTTTTTATCTCCCACCTGAACTGTCTGCGCAACATATCCCACATAGGTAACAACCAAAATTGCGCCTGGAGATGCCGAAAGTCTGAAGTTTCCTTCAATGTCGGTAATTGTTCCGTTCGAAGTTCCTTTCTCTACGATGTTAACACCTATAAGTGCTTCACCTTTTTGATCTTTTACAACACCGGTAACTATTTTCGTTTGTTGCGAAATAGTTTCGGCATCAAACAAAGAGTTGACCGCTTGGGCGTAAGTGGGCATCAATACCTGCATTGTTCCTGCTACAAGAACACACGCTACACATTTCATTAAAAATTTGCTTTTGAAACACCATCCAGGTCTTTCGGTTTGCAATGGAATTTTTGTGATTAAGTTTTCACACGGCAATTTATGCCATTGAGTACTTCTTAGTTTTTTCATAGATATTACATTTAAGAAAATATGTTTCTCAATCAAAATCTTTCTATATTGAAAACCGCTCCAGACCTTAGGTTTACTCGATATCATTCAAAATAAACAAACTAATCGAACAATACAAATATACAGTTAATCACACTTAATTAGCTATTTTAACTGGATTTTTTTCTAAAAACATGATTATACACATTATTTAACACAACGCACATATTGATAATAAATATTATTTAACATACATCAATCATCTGTATAAATCTCATACTTACTCAAAACTAATTCAGACCAGGTTATTTATTTCTTAAGAAAAAGAGGTATTTTTGCATTGAGATACATAATAGCAGTATCTTTTCAGCTCAATTATATGGATGATAATGTTCTCGAAAAGCTTAAAATACTGGCCGAGTCGGCCAAATATGATGTTTCCTGTTCGTCAAGCGGAACTACACGTTCCAATCAGAAGAATGGAATAGGGAATGCTGCCGGCTGGGGTATTTGTCATAGTTTTGCCGAAGATGGTCGCTGCATTTCATTATTGAAAATAATGCTGACCAACTATTGTATATATGATTGCGCTTACTGCATTAATCGCCGAAGCAACGACCTTAAAAGGGCTACTTTTTCTGTTTCAGAATTGGTTAATCTGACCATCGAATTTTACAGACGAAATTACATTGAAGGGCTTTTTCTGAGTTCCGGAGTTGTTCGGAATCCTGATTATACCATGGAACGATTAGTTCGTGTAGCCAAAGACTTACGATTGGTGCATCGGTTTAACGGATATATTCATCTGAAAAGTATTCCGGGAGCGAGTCGTGAACTGGTAAACGAAGCAGGATTGTATGCCGATCGCCTTAGCGTGAATATCGAAATACCTAACGAAAAAAGCTTGCAGTTACTTGCTCCGGAAAAGAATTTCCTAAGTGTATTTAAACCGATGTCGTATATCCAGCAGGGAGTTCTTCAAAGTGCGGAGGAACGCAAGAAATACAGATACGCTCCCCGTTTTGCACCTGCGGGTCAAAGTACACAGATGATTGTGGGGGCATCGGCCGAGAACGACAAAGATATACTTAGATTATCGTCTTCCCTTTATCAGCGTCCGTCCATGAAGCGGGTCTACTATTCGGGGTATATTCCTGTAAATACGTACGACAATCGCTTGCCTGCATTAAAGCAACCTCCGCTTGTACGAGAAAATCGCTTGTATCAGGCCGACTGGTTACTTCGGTTTTATGAGTTTAAAGTTGACGAGATTGTGAATGATGCTTTCCCAGATCTTGATCTGGAGATAGATCCCAAGCTTTCATGGGCTTTACGTCATCCCGAAGCCTTTCCTGTTGATATTAATAAAGCTGATTACGAGATGCTTCTTCGTATCCCGGGCATTGGAGTAAAATCGGCCAAACTGATTATTGTTTCCCGCCGTTACGGGCGTTTGGGTGCTTCTCAACTTAAAAAGATAGGCGTGGTTATGAAGAAGTCGCAGTACTTCATAACCTGTCACGAATTACCTACACGCACTGTAAACGAACTTACTCCGGAAATGGTACGTAGTGTGTTAACCAGAAAACCGGGGAAAGTGACGGACGATCGTCAATTGGTTCTTCAGTTTCAGGAGTAGGCCATGGTAATCTTCCTTTACGATAAAACTTTCGATGGCTTACTGACTGCCGTTTATGATGCTTACTTCCGCAAATCGTTTCCGGATGTTTTGCTGGCTCAGGGAGCACCGCTCCCCTTGTTTTATGATGAGTTGGTGACCATCTATACGGATGATGAGAAGGTAGACCGGGTATGGAAAGGTCTGCAAAAAAAAATATCTGAATCTGCTCTCTCTTGTCTTGCCGTTTGCTGGCTTTCCGAATTGCCAGAGGTAGATATTCTCCTGTTTAGGTATATTCGCAAAGCATTCGACTCACCAAAGTCCATTGAATTAAATTTTGGAGACACTGACATCCTGGAAGTGTCAAAAATATGGAAAAAAGTAAACCAAGAGAAGCACAGGGTTATTGAGTTTGTTCGTTTTCAAAAGACAGAAGATGGCACTTTTTTCGCGGCTATGGAGCCTATGTACAACGTTTTGCCTCTGGTAACAAGCCACTTTAAAGATCGGTTTGCCGATCAGAAATGGCTTCTTTACGACCTGAAAAGGGAATATGGATATTACTACGACCTTACAGAGGTATCAGAAGTTCGTTTCGACAACAAGGATTCCCATCTGCTTTCGGGTATCCTGAATGATAATCTAATGGCCGAAGACGAAAAAATATTTCAACGTCTCTGGAAAGAATATTTTAAGGCCATCACCATTCGGGAACGTATCAACCCTCGGCTACATAGGCAACACATGCCCGTACGATTCTGGAAATACCTGACTGAAAAGCAAAATTAATCTGAATTACCCAAGATAAATTTGTTTATCTGAAATCGCACCCAGATCAATTCATTTAGTAACTTTGCATAAATATGAATTGAATGCACATGAATAAAGAGAAATCAGCACTCCTGCTTGTGAACGTTGGCACGCCAGACAATCCTTCGGTAAATGCAGTTCGTCGCTACTTGTTTCAGTTTCTCAACGATCCGCGGGTAATTGATCTGTCCTGGCTGGCACGAAAAATGCTGGTTAATCTTATTATCGTTCCCTTTCGTGCACCAAAATCGGCTAAGCTATACAAGCGTTTGTGGACAAAAGAAGGATCACCGTTGCTTATCAACTCATTAAAATTAAAGGAAAAGCTGCAAAATAAACTCAACGGAGAGGCCGATGTATTCATCGCTATGCGCTATGGAGAACCATCCATTAAAAAGGCAATTGAAGCCATCCGCACAGGCGGTTACAAGAAAGTGATTATTCTCCCGATGTTTCCCCAATACGCTTCGTCTACCAGTGGCACTGCAATACAAGCCGTATTTAAAGAGATGGAAAACTGGAATACCATTCCATTCGTACACACAATTAGTAAGTTTTACGATCATCCGGCCTTTCTTGAGGCTTTTACACAACGGATCGCAACCTACAAACCCCAAGAATACGATTATGTGTTGTTCAGCTACCACGGATTACCCAATAATCATAACGATAAAAGTCATCCAGAAATTGCTTCGGCAAGTTGCAGCTGCGAAAAGGCAATGCCTTCACACGGTCGTTTTTGCTACAAAGCATCCTGTTACGAAACAACCCGTCAGCTTGTTGATCGGTTAAATCTTGAAGAAGATAAGTATGCGACTTCGTTTCAGTCGCGCCTCTCCAATAACTGGATGACGCCATTTACCGACAAAACCTTAGACTCTCTTGCAAAAAAAGGAATAAAACGCTTACTTGTGGTTGCACCCTCTTTTACCGCCGACTGCCTAGAAACAACCGATGAAATAGGACACGAGTACAAAAAAGAGTTTTTAAACGCCGGCGGACAAGAGCTTACACTTGTGGAAAGTCTGAACGCCGATGATTTATGGGTTGAAGCCTTAAAGAAAATAGTATCTATGTACTTATAACTATTTCACTCCTAATAACTCGACTTCAAAAATTAAGGTTGAATAAGGTTTGATGGTTCCGGCAGCCATCGTTCCGTAACCTAGTTCAAAAGGAATATAAATCATCCAGCGTGAGCCTGATGGCATTGCCTTAAGAGCCTCCTGCCAGCCTTTTATCACTTCATTCACCCGGAAGGTTTCCGGCCGTTTACGCTTAAAAGAGTTATCAAATTCTGTTCCGTCTATCAACGTACCGCAATAGTGAACCTGAACCGTACTTTTCGCCGTTGGTATCGTCCCTTTGCCATTCACTATCACTTTGTACTGAACGCCGCAAGGCAATACCTCTACCCCCTCTTCATTGAGGTTTTCTTTCAGAAAGCGAATGTTCGCCTCTTTATAGTCTTTATGTTTTAAACTCATATTTGTTGTTGTTGTTTTAAATAAAATCAATGGTTATCACAAATGTGATCATTGTCGTGTGACTGACAATTACTCCCGCCATCTTTCAATTCGCCGGACAGGTACTGTTGTACAAGTACTGAAACATCCCCGCTGCAGTTTCTTACAACAGAAATTCCATGTGCGTTCAATTTACTTATCGCACCATCTCCGATGCCTCCTGCCAACATAAATTTCACACCTTCATTTTGGAATACTTCAGCAATATTCGATTTACAGCCACATCCCTGTGGGGAATCCATCTTTTGAATCGAAAGAACCTCATTTTTATCCGAAACTTCATAAATCTGATAAAATTCACAATGACCAAAATGGACATCAATCTGATTGTTTTCTTTTACCGGTACTGCTATTTTCATTTTTTATCTTATTTGTAAATCCAATTAATAATCTTATTCTATCGAATATCCAGTATAAAACCAGACAATACGTTCTTGCAACTTTTCTTTTAACTGATTAAAGGCATGGGAACCTGTACAATGACCCGTAATAAAATGAGTATGCGGATAATTAGTCTGCAATTCAGTTCCAATAACTGAAAGTTCTTCTTCTGTTTCAAAAAGAAGGCTCTCTGTGCTATCCGGCAGATGAAAACCTCCTATCAGTTTAGAAACAGGTTTTTCTGTGCCCCGTTCAATTGCATCAAGCATATTAAGTAACCCTTTATGAGCACATCCGGTGTAAACCAAAAGCTCTTCAGTTCCAAAACAAATAAAAAGCTCATGCTTAAAATCATCTTGGTCGATTCCATTTCCCTTATCCGAATATAGCATTCGATTGGCTTCAGGAGCTGGGAATGAATCTGATGAATTTGAAAAGATAATTACATCGCTCCCAACATACATATTCTTTTTTATGAAAGACAGACGATGTCCGTATTTTTCTAAATCAAGAGATATACCAATTTCCTTTTTCCCAGCTCGTGATGAAAAAAAGCGCTCAATAATCGCATATTGCGACAAAAACACTTTCGCTTTTGAATTTAGTTCCAAAAAAGAAACCAGACCTCCTATATGATCAGCGTGACCATGTGAAATAAATACAAAGTCAACCTCTTCCAGTAAAATATTGAGTCTCTTTGCATTCCGGATAAACAAATCGGAGGCTCCGGTATCAAGCAACCATTTATGTGTGGACGTTTCCAAATAAATGCATAAACCATGCTCTGTCTCCAGCAATCCGTCTTTGCTCCGATTGTCTGATAATACAACCAGTTTCATACTTATTCTTTATTTACTGGAGTCAATTCTTCTTCACTAAAAGAGGTACAGTTTTTGCAATGTACATGATTTGCCATTCCATCAACAAGTTTAAAGCAGCGTTTGCACCGAAACCAAGGTCTGCCAAACAGAACTTCTCCTCCCTCAATCATTATCATTTTACCTTCCACAAAAGCCTTGGCTATTGTTTTACGGGCCTGTTCGTATATGCGCGTCAATGTAGGACGGGATACATTCATCTGTTCTGCGGCCTGCTCCTGATTCATTCCTTCGTAATCAAGCAAACGAATAGCTTCGTATTCGTCGAACTGAAGTATAACCTGACTCAGAGATCTCCGCGGAATACCAAAAGGTTTATATCCTTGCATTAAGGGCGGCGAACAAATTTTTCGAAATTGTTTGGGACGGGGCATATAATTTATATATCAATAAATAGTTATTTCTGGAATAAATATCATGGCAAAGATATAAATAGTTTTGAACTTATGTTCGTTATAACTCATTATTTCATCTAAAACATTAACAAAAAAATCCCCGACCTATCCAATGATAAATCGGGGATGGTTCTTTAATACAGGTTATTATCTTCGTTTATCGGAACGGCCTGTACTTTTTGTATTGGTATTGGAATTGCTTTTGGTACTGCTGTCGTCATTACTTCTTACGTTACTCCGTGAGCTGCTGTTAGCTTTACTCCTGGTTTCGTTTTGAGGCGTGCTACGCATTTGTTTTTGAACTTTTACTGGTTGTCCAATTTTCTTGCCGTAGTAATTCGTGCTTTGTGAATCTTTTTCTGCTTCAGATCTATTGCTCTGCTGCTGATTTACGTTTTCATTCACCTTTTCCCTTGGATTGGCATTGCCCCTTTCGTTCACATTGCCGCGATTGTTGGTATTACCTCTGTCATTCGTATTACCGGGTTGGCGCGGAGTAACAACATTGTTGTTTGGCTGCTGACGGTTTACATTTGCATCACTCGCAGAGCGGGATGATCTTGCCCCTTGTGCCGGTTGAATCTGCCGCGCTTTGTCTTCTTTCGAATATTTAAACTCACGACCATTCCTTACACTTTCGTCATTCCAATCACGAGCACGGTTTCTTTCGTTTTCTCTCCAGAAAAACGCACTTCTGGTATTTTCATTATAACCTCTTACGTAAGGAATATTACTCCGGTCGTAGTAGTCACGATAATAATATCTCGGATAATTGGATACATAGTAGTGATGATGATTCCATGGCTGAAAAACGCCAACGTTCAGTGCAATAGAAAAACAATCATAAAGATTATATCCGGCGTAAATGGAAGGAACAACCCGCGAATAACGCCAGTAACCGTTGTCCAGATAGATAAATTGCCGGAGTGAAAGATCGTAATAACATTCAATATCGGGCAAATAATAATACCTGACACCCTGATAATAGGGAGGAGCCCATTCGGGATTATCATATCTAACCTGTTCGTCCGATGACACATAGTATGGAGTTGTACAAGAGGTAAACACCGATGCAAACAGTGATATTACCGCGACAATTCCAAGTTTCACTAATCGTCTCATTTTTTATAGTTTAAAGTGTTTAAATCAAAAAACAAATACTAATCCTCCTGTATATAGATATAACAAAATAGCAAAAGTTTTATGCGACCTAATTTAATTAAAAAAAATTAACAAACAAGCACACACTCATAAATAATGCCTAAAGTAATAGTATTACCTTTGCAGCTTATTTTAAAATTAAACGTATGAGTGAAATTTCCAACTGTCCGAAGTGCAATATGGACAACACCTATTTTGATGGTACCACCAATGTGTGTCCCGATTGCAGTTATGAATGGTCTGAAAATGAAGAAACAGCTTCATCTGATGTCGCAAAAGATAGCAATGGGGCTGAATTAACGGATGGCGATTCCGTTACAGTAATTAAAGATTTAAAAGTTAAGGGCTCGTCGATGGTTATCAAACGAGGCACCAAGGTAAAGAGCATCCGGTTAACAGAAAACCATGAAGAAGTAGACTGTAAGATAGACGGTAGCAGCATCGTTTTAAAAACATGCTTCCTTAAAAAATAACAAAAGCAGTTTTTGCATAAATCATCCGTTTTAAACTGATTTGAAATGCAAAAACTGCTCTCTATTATTTCCTGGAGCTGTTACTTACTTATTTTCGAAAGCTTGCCCGTAATCTTTCGTACACTTTAGCATGTCTTTCCTCGTTAAGCCCTTTCAAAGGATAGTCTTTAGCAGGAAGTATCGGAATTACTTTCGCAGGATAATCTTTCGCATCGTAAATATTTCCGCAAATGGTGCTGAATGCCTTCCCATCGACCGGTTGATAATAAGGCTGGATACATTCAATCCCGACACGACGCGGCTGAGCCGCATGCAGGAAAGCCTCATCTCCTCCGTAAAATCCTAATTTCTGAAGCCAATAATTGGTTTGCAGAGACATAGGAAGAATCCATTCGATAGTCGGAAATTGTTCCAAAATCCATTTAATGTGTTCTACACCCTTAATCGCTTTTTCCTCTTTGATCAAAACCCGTTTTCCTTTGGGAGCAGGCTCCACATAGTCATTGCAAAGATTGGTAATATACATATCCTCCGGCTTAACCGAATTAAGCGTAACATACGTAATATGATTAAATAAATCGCGTGCCTCCACATTACGGCTGCGTTCTCCGTGATCTTCGGGGAAACGACGAAAATAGTAGTCGGCAAACATCGCATACTCGGTTGCCGTATCAGACCATTGCAAATTTGAATCCTCTCCTATAACCAATAATCTGGCAGTACCTGCCGCTTTCAAATCTTTAGATCTCATGTATTGTTTGTTTGATGGGTGTAAAAGTAGGCATTCCTTTTCAAACGATCATAAAAAGGACATACTAACAGGCTGTTATTTTTGTTTCACCCAAATAAGTTTAGACGTATCATAACCTCTTTCCGTAGCCTTATCCAGCAACATTTTAATTGTTTCCTCGGGCAATTGCGGTGTACGGCTTAATATCCAGAGGTATTTATCAGAGCTGCTTCCAATCAGCGCATAAGCATAATTGCGTTCGTCCAGTTCAAGAATGTTGTAGTCTCCATAAAACCAAAGAAAAAACGCTACCTCCAACTTTCCGGGCTCCTTCGGATCAGACTGTCTGGCCTTTCCTTCGGCTGTTTTGAACTTTCCGTTCAAGTCGCCCTTATAACCACTGTTCAACACCCTGATTTTTCCGTCTGGCCTCATCGAATATTCGGCGGTCACACCCACCATATTCCGTTCAAATGGATGATCAAACCGGGCTATCTCGTACCATTTGCCGAGATACCGGTTCAAATCAAGCGACCGTACTGTCTGCGTATTGATCACATGCTCCTTCGCAGATTGAGAACAGGCCGTAAAAAAAGGCAAAGCTATAAGCATACTGGTAAAAATGAATGTCTTCATGCAGCTCTTTAATTATAGCTATACAACCTATTTATCCCTGTCAAGGTTCATTACTTTGATAACAAAAACGCTGCTTGGAATCTCAAACGCATCTTTTATGCATTGGGTAACCGCCTGCATCGCTTCATCAAACTCACCAAAAACATGCGTAGACATGCTGTTCGGTTTTACTGTGATTGCCGGATTGGCAGAAAGAGATGCAATAAACCGCTTGATTGTTGGTTTGTAATCTTCCATTAGCGGATAGTAACTGATATCAATGGATACTTTCATATGCTTTAAATTATTTGTTTCCAAAAATACTTATTTATTTCCGTTATTAAGCGTGTTCAGCAGTTTTTGGGAATAGGTCATCGTTGTTTTGTTATTTGCAGAAAGAAACTTTTTTTGATTCTTTCACTTCATCATCTCCGGATCTAAGAGGTTTGATGACAAACGTATAAGAACGCTCCACAGGAGAAATGGTATATTCCGAGTGAACGGGAGCTCCCCATGTATTGTCTCCTCCAACTCCTTGCTGCATCAGATCAATATTAAACCATACCAGATCTCGTTTTTCAAGCGAACCTCCATGCCGGTGTTCAATATCCATAGGAACATACTCCAGATCCTCCTGCAACAGGTTCCACGCGCTTACAGAAAGAGGCACATTGCTGCCCGCCATAATGCCTGTTCCATCCTGATCTCTTAAAGAGGCCCATTCCACATCGCATTTATTCCCACTCTCCTGCGGACGGTTGTAACGGTGAAGCTGACTCCATACATCTCCGGTGTACAGACCGACCAGCTCTCCGCTTTTACGGTCCATATAACTTTCTCCCGGACCGCGGCCCAACCAGGTAAACTTATCAAAAGACTTATCCAAAATCACCCGCATGCCAAATCTGGGCATTTCAGAAAGCACTTTGCCGTCCACTGGCGTAAAATGCATATTAACCTGCAAAGCTCCATCACCGGCTATGCAATATCGAAGACCTATTTTACTCTGGTTTACCACGCAGGTCGAACTTATCGTCACATTATCACGATCTGTCGCAATCTTAAAGTCCGACATTTTAAATTCTGGCTTATGCCACTCTTTACAGCGTAAATGCGCCTTGTTGGCAATATCATTATCTGTCATTCCTCTCCAAAAATTAGGAACCAGACCACTCTTTATCAGCTCCTTTCCTTCAACAACCATCGAGGTTAACTCTCCGCTTACCGAAGAGAACACGTATATCGCTTTGGAAGTTGTTACAGTTACTGTTGTATCGTTCTGTTGAAGCACAGGTTGCTCCTTTACACCGACATATTCAGGCTCTTTATACCAGGGAAGTTGCCACTGCCCGACCGATACAACAAAATCTTTATCAGCATATACCGCAGCCTCTTTTAAACGGGCGGTAAGTGTCAGGTAATAGTGTGTAACCGGGGCAATAATCGGTTTTTTGAAGTCAATGGAAATCACTGAACTGCCATGAGGTTTAATAGATGGGAAGTCCATCGAACCCGATTCCAGCACAACGCCGTCCGCCTCTAGTTTCCACTCCAGCTTGTACTTATCCAGCGTGGTAAAGTCGAAATAATTCTTTACTTTAATCTCGTTTGCCGAAAACTGCACCGGTTCAAACTGTATCCCGGCGTATGTCTTCTTAACCTGCAAAGCGTGGGGATGAGGAGTTCTGTCGGCCGCCATTAATCCATTCTGGCAAAACGTAGTATCGTTCTTGATTCCCACAAAACCCAAATCGCCTCCATACAACCATATATCGTTTCCTTTCTCGTCCTTTCCTTTAAAACCCTGGTCAACCCAATCCCAGATAAAGCCTCCCTGAAGCTGCTCGTGAGCACGGATTATGTTCCAGTAATCATCAAAGTTACCAACGCTGTTACCCATGGCATGCGCATACTCACACAAAATAAGCGGGCGCGGCTGACGGGAGTTAACGTATTGCATCAGCGCCCAGGGACGTGCATACATGGGACAGTAAATATCGGATACGCCCGTTATACCACCACCTTCGTATTGAACCGGACGTGTAGGATCAAAATTCTTTGTCCAATGATAAATCGTTTCAAAATTCTTGCCATAGCCCGATTCATTACCTAATGACCAGGTAATTATCGATGTATGGTTGCGGTCTCGCATAACCATGCGACTCATACGGCTCACAAATGCACCTTCCCAGTCGGCGTAATTTGCCAGCGTGCTATCGGGATGATTTTCCATACCATGACTCTCTATATTCGCTTCATCAACCACATACAATCCGTATTCTGTACACAGTTCGTACCACTCCGAATAATTGGGATAGTGACAGGTCCTCACAGCATTTATTCCAAGCTGTTTCATCAGAACAATATCTTGGATCATACTCTCGCGGGAAATGGAGCGTCCTTCCAGCGGATCATGTTCATGCCGGTTTACACCCTTAATTTTTACGGCAACACCGTTCACCTGAAGCTGTCCCTGATGAATCCGAACATTTCTGAAGCCAAACTTATGAGCAAACGATTCCGCCACTTTACCTTGCTCCGTTAACGTAGTAACTCTCAACGTATAAACATTGGGAGTTTCAGCATTCCATGGTTTCACGTTGTTAATCGTAGTTGAAATCGAGAGGAGCGAGTCCTTCGCCGAACGATAAGAAAGCAACTTTTCAAAAAGAATCTTTGTACCGTCAAGAACCTCCACCTTTATTTTAGTGCCCTTCTTACAACCTGCATTCGGTTTAAGTTCAAGAGCAAAATCTCCATTTGTAAAATCATCTTTCAGACCGGCCACCAGTTTATAATCTTCCACACGGGAGGTAGCACGTTCTTCAATATATACATTCCGTTCTATGCCACTGTATTTCCAATAATCCTGATCCTCCATATAGGAGCCATCACTGTATCTGAAAACCTTTACAGCCAAGGTATTTTTTCCGTCACGCAAAAGTTTAGTCACACGAAAGCTGGCATCCAGACGGCTGTCCTCGCTATAACCAACCTCAACACCATTCAAATACACGTAAAAAGCCGACTCAACCCCCTCGAAGGTAAGAAACAGCTCACCGGAACAATTACCCGAATGATAGTCGAACGTACGCACATACGAACCCACCGGATTATAGGATGTAGGAACATAGGGCGGATTGGCCGGGAAAGGATAGCGTGTATCCGTATAGATGGGAGCATCAAATTTCTGCAATTCCCAACTTCCGGGAACCTTAATATCGCTCCACTTCGAAACGTCGTAGCCTGTTTCATAAAATTTCTGAGGCGCTTCATCGTTGTTCTTTGCAAAGAAAAACTTCCAGGTTCCGTTAAGCGAAGTGCGCCTTACTTCCGAATGGGTAACAGCACCTTCACATGTAGCGCAGGGAACGATCCGCGCATACATTGGTTCACGGTTTTGCTGCCAGATCTTAGCGTCCTGCCAGGGTTGGGCGTAACTTCCTGCTGTTAAAAACAGCGCAGCCAAAGAAAAAAGAATGTGTTTCATATTTCATAATCTAGATTGAACAAAATAAAATAACCAGCACAGGAACACTGAAGTCCAGCACACAACCATGATAAATCGACACCACCGCGTATTCCTTTCCCGCGCTTCGGGTTATGATGGGCAGTGTAGTATCAAAAGTCGTGGCTCCCCCTATCGATATGGCCGACAAAGGACCAAACCAGCGGCACACTACCGGAACAAAAAGTAAGGTAAATATTTCGCGCATTACATTACACAACAATGCAATGGTTCCAAGTTCTATGCCTTTGAATTCGGAAATAAAAATACTTGAAAGCGAATAATAAGCAAATCCCGATCCCACAGCCATTGATTCCGACCAGGAATAACGGATTAAAAGCGACACCACAAGACAGCCTGCCAAGGTACCCGCCATAGTCATAAATGGCAACAATGCCAAGCGTACATCGAGACGTCGCAGCTGAGCAACAAGTGTTTTGTCATTACCAAGCGAAATGCCCACACAGAACATCAGCAGGTAAAGAATATACGTACTTAGCGAAGAGCCTTTCATATCAAAAGGAATCCATTCGCATATACCAGCTAAACACCCAAATACAAAAAAACCGACGATAATAAGACTCCCTTTCATACGCTTCTTTTAGTTGGGCTTGTCCGCCTTATTACACACCACAGCAACCAGGAAGCAACCATACTGCCGGCAACCGAGAAAAGGAAAATCAGAAAAGCTGTCAGACCGAGTGTGCCCATTCCCCGGATAACTTCCGGATTGGATCCCACCTCAAGACCCAACAAAAATAATAGTGTCCAGATAATACAGGTAATTAACCGCGGTAAAAAGTTGAAATTTCGGTTCGAAAGCAGGCGGCCCAATATAATTCCGCCGGCAATCACTGCAAAAATAGTCAGCATAAGCACATACCTCCTTTTCTGTTGTCAATAAGCAAAGGGGTTTGCCGTGTGGCAATCCCCTTCTTTGATGCTATGTAATTATTATAATGCATTGTTGCTATTAAGCTCCGTACGGGGAATTGGGTAGAAATTATGCTTTGAAGCATCAAAATTAGTACGACCCACCGATTCAAGCGCGGATTTGGCAGTACCCCAACGGCGCATATCATAGAAACGTAAGTTCTCCAACGGAAACTCCACAACACGCTCGTGCTCAATCTGAGTCTTCACTGCATCATACGAAGTTCCTGTCATCACCGGCATATTACCATGCACCTGGCGTATCTCGTTAATCAAAGGAACAGCCTCGCTGCTGCGTTTCAGTTCGTTCAACGCTTCAGCTTTCATCAGTAATACATTTGAATAACGCATCAAAGGAATGTTGTAGCCTGACTCTTCCTGATCGATATCGCTGTAATCCGGTAAAAACTTACGGAATACGGCGCGACGATTGGTTGTAAAGTAATCATCATAATTCTGACCAAAAATCTTATTGCCAGACATAAAATACTCGTCATCAAAAATTAACGTTGCATAACAACGTTCGTCGTAACCACCCGAAAGGGAAGTCTTGCCTTCTTTCTTCAACTCATTAACCAGCTTGCCGGCAGGAGCAATCTCGTCCCATCCGCCAATCTCCTCAGAAGCAATCCAGTAATGAAGTTCCGTATAGTAACGTGCCCCGTTGCTGCGATCAAGCGTGAACTGAAGTTCAAAAACCGACTCTTTGCTGTTTTCGTTTGTACCGTTAAACATCCCCAGGAAATTGCTCTCCAGCGAATAACCCTTTACATTATCAAACG
The DNA here is from genome assembly GCF_963667135.1 of uncultured Macellibacteroides sp. Classification (NCBI taxonomy): domain Bacteria; kingdom Pseudomonadati; phylum Bacteroidota; class Bacteroidia; order Bacteroidales; family Porphyromonadaceae; genus Macellibacteroides; species uncultured Macellibacteroides sp. The sequence continues at coordinate 414,621 of NZ_OY762974.1, forward strand.
CTTCAAGGGCAGCCTTCAGGTCGGCGTCTTTTGTTGCTGGCTGTTCGTACGCACGTGTCAGATAAGCCCATCCCAGATAAGACCAGGCAGCACCCGAAGTTGCACGCCCGGTACGGGTACTTGTCTGTGTGGCAGGCAGTTTTGTAGCCTGCTTTAAATCGCGGATCACAGACTCCCAGCAAACCGCGCGTTCCGAAAGAGGAATATCCAGCTGGTTAGCCGAATTAATATACTCCTCGCGCAGAATAATCTTTTCCCAGTTAAGAAGCAATTTCATATGATAATAACCTCTCAGGAAAGTAGCTTCATTCACAATCTGGTCGCGGTAAGCCGGATCCATATCAATCCCGGAAACCATGGCAATCACCTGGTTGCAATAATTAAGACCCGTATAGTGAATGCGCCAGTATTCCGAAAGCTGCGTATTTGAATCGTTGTATGTAAAGTCGAACAACTTCACCCAATCTTCGTAGTTGGAAGCATCACGTCCAATAAGGATCATATCTTCGCGATATGCCTCCACCGGCCATTTCACTTCGGCAAACGCCCAGGTATCGGTTGAACATTCAAGCTGAGAGTAAGCTGCGGCAAGACCAGCTTCAGCATCTGTGGCACTGCGCCAGAAACTATCTGACGTAATCTTGTCCGGCGATTCGACAGTAAGGAAATCATCACATGAAACAAAAACCGCCGATGCGAATAGCAGGAATAAGGATACTATTTTTTTCATAACTGAATTCATTTAAAGGTACTTAGAATGATAGTTGAATACCGAACAGATACGACCGGGTAAAAGGGAAGATGTAATTATCAACACCCGTATCCAATACACTTTTACGAGAAAATTCCGGATCGATTCCTGAATAACCGGTAAGCGTACACAGGTTGTTTACACTGGCATACACGCGCAGGCGTTCCAACTGCATCTTTTGCGTCAAAGCTTTGGGGAGGGTAAAACCCAGCTGAATCTGGCGAACCTTCACAAAGTCGGCTTTTTCGAGATAACGTGTGCTTTCGCGTGTATTTCCGTTTGGATCACTAAGAATGGCACGAGGCATGGTGTTGCTGTGATTGGATTCCGTCCATGCATTCAGTGTGGAAGACAAGAAATTGCTTCCAGCACTCATGGCTTCATAGAAATAGTTTGTACCGTTATAGATCTCTGAACCCCATGCGCTGCCAATGGTGGCAGAAAAATCAAATCCCTTCCAGCCAAGGTTTAAAAGAAAATTGGCTTCAAGTGTTGGAATACCCGAACCCGAATAAACCATATCATCTTCGGTCAGCTGACCGTCACCATTCATGTCCTTGAAACGTACATCTCCGGCAGCCGCATCCGGCTGGATAAGCACCTTCTGACCGTCAACCGTAGCAAAGTGGTTCTGAATCTCTGCTTCACTCTGGAAAATACCGTCCATCTGATACAAATAATAGGCACCGATAGGCTTTCCAACGCGTGTCTGCGTAGGGAAATGAGCATCACCGTATTTCAGACCTGTACCATAAAGCACCTGGTTTTGGTTAGCCAGCTCCAATACACGATTCTTGGTCGTGGATAAGTTCATACCTATTCCGTAGGTGATTTCACCTTTGGTTTCGTTCCATTTTAAATCAATTTCGAAACCCGAGTTGCGGATCTTACCCACATTCAATGTAGGATCGTCCAAACCAGCCGATGGAGCAAGCACTTTAGTAATCAGCAAATCGCTGGTGGTAGAATTGTAATAGTTTACAGAACCAGTCAGACGGTTGTTTAACAACCCGTAATCAAAACCGATGTTCTTTGAATCCGTAGTTTCCCACTGCAGGTCGTTGTTAGCCATTCCTGTGGAAATACTTCCCGGCCAGGGAGTTTTGGAATCACCCTGCACATAACCCTGCGATTTCTTGTTCACAGTAGTAACCAAAGTCTGGAAGTCGTAATAACCAAGAGCACTCTCGTTACCAAGACGCCCCCAAGAGGCGCGGAACTTCAATGTGTTAAACAAGCCTTCCTTAGGGAAAAATTCTTCCTCAGAGATAGCCCAACCGATGGCAACCGAAGGGAAAAATCCCCAGCGGCGAGCCGACCCGAACTTTGATGATCCGTCGCGGCGAGCCGTTACCTGAAGCAGATACTTATGATTGAACGAATAGTTTACACGGCCAAAGAAAGAAGCACGGTTGTATTCGTAATTACTCCCTTCACCAGAAAAACTACCACCAATACCTGCATCGATTGTTTCCGAATCCGGATCAAGGAAACCACCAGTGGAACCGTTAACAGCCACAGTATGCCAGTCGGATTTTGTCGCATTTATAGAGTTTCCCAGCATTACGGTTACATCGTGGCGACCAAATTCCTTGTTAAACGTTAGTACATTCTCCTGAATCTGTTCCTGCCAGTAAATGTTTGTTTCCGAATTTTCAGGATAAAGCACCTTGTCTTGAATGGAAGGCGTATACGAAGGAGTGTGGTAGCTGTTCTTGTTGAACGAACCACGGTAACCGTAGGTCGATTTAAAGTTCAGCCAAGGCGCAAGCTTGATTCCCAGACCCACGTTGGCACTCATGATATAATCCTTGTTTTTTACCTTCACATTATCATAATCGGCCATCACGTTGTGGTTTGCAGGCAAATCGTTTTTGTTTGTCAAACCGTAACCTTCTTCCTGTGTCGCATCGTAAACGGGAACAAGTGGCGATACGGCGTAAATTTCCTTCAGCGTATACTGTGGCTGCTGGTTGTCAACGAACTGCAGACCTAGGTTTGCATCTACTGTAAAAATCTTTTTGGTAAATGAATAACGGGCACGGGCATTATCCTGCACATATTTGTTACCCAGCATGATTCCCTCTTCGTCCGAGCGGGTGAAAGAGATGGAATATTTTGAGTTATCCGATCCACCGCGCACACCTACAGAATAATTCTGTGTCAGGGCATTACGACTCATCAGGTCGAACCAGTCCGTGTTCGCATTATCGGAAGCTCCGATATATGACGGCAGAGGCTTTCCGGCATTCTGATACATTTGGGTGTGTACTTTTTGATATCCTTCGGCATCCAGCATATCCAGGCTGTTGGTTACAGCCGAAATACCCGCGTAAGCGTTAAAGTCTACCACCACATCTCCTTTTTTACCGTTCTTGGTTGTAATAAGAATTACCCCATTGGCAGCACGCGAACCATAAATAGCTGCTGCCGCACCATCTTTAAGCACCTCCATGGAGGCTATATCGGTAGGGTTTACATTGTTTATGTCCATTGGAAATCCGTCCACAAGACAGTATGGCTCGTTGTTTGCGAAGGTACTTACGCCACGGATCTTGATGTCAACACCAGAACCTGCGTTACCGCCCTGACGCATGATGTTCACCCCCGAAACCTGTCCGGCAAGTGCTTCAGCCGGATTGCTTTGCAGGCGGTTGGTAATATCAGAACCCTTAACAGATGAAATGGCTCCGGTTACATCGCTCTTTTTCAGTGTACCATAACCCACCACCACCACTTCGTCAATTAACTGTGTATCTTCCTGCATCAGAACATTCAGCTCGTTTTTGCCTTCAAGAGCAATATTCTGCGATTTGAATCCAATGTAAGATACAATAAGATCGGCATTAGAAGGAACGTCGGGCAGCGAGAAATTTCCATCCAGGTCAGTGATTGTTCCGTTGGTGGTACCTTTTACAAGGATACTGGCACCAATAATCGCTTCGCCCTTTCCATCAAGCACCTTGCCCGATATTTTCCCTGACTTGCCTTTCGGTTGGGTGGTTTGTTTTTTAGGTTTAAGGTAAATTTTTGTGTTGGCAATTTCCACTTCCACCTTGTTGCCGTCTAGAATTCTTTTCAGCACTGAAGCAACCTCTTCGTTCATCGCGTTTACACTAACAATCTGATTGGGATTAATTACCGGCTGACTGTAAACAAAAGTCAGCCCTGTTTGCTTCGTTATGGAAGAAAGCACATTTTCAAGTTTCACTTTCTGAAGATTCAATGTCACCTTCTGAGCAAACGCAGTGCTCATTCCTATAAGGACAAAGAATAGTAGTATAAAAGATCTGTTCCTCATAAATAGTAAGTTTAAAAGTTTATAACATTAAGTTCTTTATGAGTTGACACACTTAAAAATAAAACGGGTGATAAAAAATGTATTTTTTTTAAAAATAATTATAGCATGGCAAAGCAAACTTATTTACGGGACACTGTAATTGTATCTTTTCCTGGTATAAACTGTAAAGGCGAAACCATTTCCATTTCCTTCAATATCTCGTCCAGTGAGCTTTTTCCCGACTCAAGGGTGAACGAATATTTAAGAAGACAGGTATCGGTTATTGAGAATTTCACGTTGTACCAACGCTGAAGGGTAGTAAGAGCACTTTCCAGCGACGTATTTCTGAAGATAATAATATTGTTCTTCCATCCCGTCAGTTCTTTGGCATCGGTATTTGCCGAAATGGTACACTTACCGTTGGCCAGGTTATACACCAGTTTATCGCCGGGTTTCATGGCGTAATTTTTCTTGGCAGGCGTAATCCAGTCGATCTTTCCCTTATCAAGCAACAAGGTAACTTCTTCGGCTCCTGGATAGGCATTCACGTTAAAGCTTGTTCCCAGTACTTTCACTTCTCCCCCGTTGACCGACACCACAAACGGACGGTCAGGATTCTTCTCAACCATAAAATAGCCTTCGCCTTCCAGATAAACACGGCGGTCCCCCAAGCCAAACTTCCTCGGATATTTCAGCCGGGTATCCGAATTCAGAAACACCTTGCTTCCGTCCTGGAATGCCATCTGCAGCTGTTCGCCTTTGGGAACATATATTTCTGTATACTCCCCAGTCCCAAATAAATCAACACGCGAGCTTATCATCCAGTACAGTCCTGCTATAAAAATAAAAGGGATTATCACTGCAGCCACTCGCAGGAGGGTGCGGCGCAGCTTGCGTCCGTTTATCTGTTGCATAATCTGCTTGTGCATCTTATCCGACGGAACTTCCGAAGTATCCATATACAGTTCGCCCTCGCGTTCCATTCCAGCAAAATCGTCGTCCATTACGCGCGACAATACCTCCTGACCATCGTCGGTTGCCAGCCAACGTGCTACTTTGGAGGGTGAGGCCACTTTAGCTATTTCACCGATATCTTTTTTTAGGTCTTTATTTTCAGCTTTGTCCATATTCTTATCCTATAGTATATAGATTGACACAAATCAGGAGTAAATGGGTGATAAAGAAAAGAAATATTAACATTTTGCTCATGCACTCCTTTAGTTTCTGTATGCTTTGCAGGTAGTGAGTCTTTACCGTGTTGATGCTTATATTCAGCTTATCGGCAATTTCCTGGTTGGTTAACGTTCCCTCCATCTTGAGCATGCAGACAACCCTTTTCTGTTCCGGCAGACTGGCAATGGCTTTGTAGAGCATGGCCATCTGTTCTTTCTTATCTATTTTATCGTCCAAATCCTCACAGTAATCTTGCTTAGCTTCCGCCAGTTCGTAATTTCTCACAAACGTGGTATTTTCGCTTCGGATCAGATTCAGTATATGATTTTTTATCATCGTATAGAGATAGTTGCGCAGACTGATATTCACATAAATATCCGCATGAATCTCCCACAAATGGACAAACACCTGTTGCACTGCATCTTCGGCCATATCGCGGCTTTCGAGATGACGCAGCGCAAAAGCGTACAGCAAGCGGTGATATTTTTCGTATATGACTTCGAAAGCCTTACCATCACCTTGCTGCAATTTACTAAACAACTCCCGATCATCCATTTCCGTAATCGAATACATTTTTTCCTTTTAGATGATCCGGTAAAAATAAGCAATATAAACACTATTACAGAATTTTTTACAACTATTATTCTGTTACAAAAAAAGAGAGAGCTGGTCCGTACACAAACCTGTTCTCTCTTTTTACTGTCAGTACATCGGTATTCTACTTCTGGCGGGTGAAGTTAACTGTCCATACTTCCTTGTTGTTTTTGTACCAGGTTTGTTTGGCGGTGTTGTCTTTCCCAAACTCGATCGTCGACTTCGACGCTGCGTTGTCCGGGTTGCCAATATCGTTTATCATAACTGTGTTCACTGTATTTTTAGAAGTAAACCACCAGGCATAAATAACCGGGTCGGCCCCTTTTATCTGTTCCGTCTCTATAAACTTGCCGCTTCGTTTATCGAACACAACGGTCGACTTCCCTTCTGCTACGGGTTTTCCTTTTACCATCATTTTAAGATCAAAAAGCAAGGCATTATCTTTGTAAATACCATTGGTAGACCATACGTAGGAAGTATCCGCGCCCATATCGCCTTTCCAGGTGCCGGTAAATTGTTTAATAAGCACCAACTGTTTAAGACCACCCGTTCCTTTGTCCGAAACAGGTCTGGTGACAAATGTTTCCGATCCAAACACCATCTTCCACCCTTTGTCCGTGTTTTTAAAGAGCATAGTCCAGATACCCGATTCATCAAGGGTAACACGTCCATCTTTGTAAAATACCGTATCCGAATAGTTTGCCGCATACAGCACGCTCGAATTATCCGGAAAAGTAAATTTCTCGTCCAACAATGTAATCTTCTGACTGGTCATTTCGGCAAACATGAGTTTTACTATTTCAACAAATTCCTTATAATCTACCGAACCTCCATTAACCATGTAAAGAAAGTCGGGCGACTCCTGAATAGTGCCAATCAGCGCATCGGCATTTACCTCGTTACAGGCTTTACGAATCTCGTCGGCAACCGCTTTCACCTCGCCCTGAATTTTGTCTTTTTCGGCTTTTGTGAGCGAAGGAGTTGTTTGCGTGGTGCAAGCAAATAAAGGAAGGAGCAATAAAAAAATACAAGCTTCGTTTTCATAAAATTTAGTTTTTAGTATTCTATTGCTGACGGGTAAAGGTGGCAGACCAAACCTCCTTATTGTTTTTGTACCAGGTTTGCTTAATTTTATCTTTCGATTCAAAATTAATTGTAAACTTTTCGGTGGCCTTGTCGGGATTGGCAATATCCTGAATCATAAAAATATCCACCTTGTCTTTCGCAGTAAACCACCATGTATAAACAGCCGGAGGGGTACCTTTTAGATATTCCGTTTCAATAAACTTATCGGTTTTCTTATCATACACCAGCGAACTTCTTCCTTCAGACAGGGTTTTCGCTTTACTCATCGTTTTCATAATGAAAGTAGCCGCATTATTCACAATTTTACCGTCGTACGACCAAACTAACAGAGTGTCTTTTCCCACTTCACCCTTCCATGTGCCGGTATATTGTTTAAGCAGCTTTAGCTGATTAAGGCCGTTCGTTCCGTCGCCGGAAACGTTCCTTGCAGTATAAGACTCGAAACCGGATATCATCTTCCATGTATTGTCTGTCTTTTTAAACAGCATCGACCATGATCCGGACTCCGAAATTCTGACGTATCCGTTTTTGTAATTCTCTAATGCAGAGAATTCGGCCACATACAATACACTCGAATTGTCCGGGAACGAGTAATTTTCACTCAGAATGTTTATCTTCTGACCTGCAAGTAACCCATGCATCGATTTTACTTCAGTTTCATATTCCGTATAATTCAGCGCATGTCCATTCAAAACATACCTAAACTCTGGAGAGTGGAGAGCAACAGCAATCACCTGATCGGAATTCACTTCATTGCAGTTTTTAATAAGCCCGTCGACAATCGTTTTAACTTCGGTTTTCATTTTGTCTTTATCCGTCTCGGAAAGCTTTCCTTCCTTGGTGGAGCATGAAAAAACGAAGGGTAAAAGCAGTAACAAAAATACAAGTTTCGTTTTCATAAGATTTAGTTTAAAAAGGCATATCAGATCACAGAATCCACTTAAACTAAAACAATTAGCAAACTTTATTTGTTTGATGAATCATTTATCAAAATTGTATTATCTTTGCTTACAACCACAAATTTATTCATCACAAAATGAAAATCTTATGATCAAAAAAGCTTTATTTATCCTTATCGCCGGCATTAGTTTTGCGGCATGTACCAGCACCACAGTAAAAGAAGAAACTGAAACAACAGTAAAAGAAGCAGAAACCAAGGTAGCCGATGCCATTACCGGTGCAAGCAGCGAGCCAGCCACTGTACTTGCTATTTCGAAAGAAGAAGGCCTTACCAAAGTGTCCGATTTTCTGAAGGATTGTCATCCTTATTTTCTGGCTACCATCGAAAACGATGCGCCGGCAGTACGCCCCATCGGCATAGCTCTTAACTACGACGGAAAGCTTTGGTTCCACATCGGCGAACAAAAAGCATCTTTCCGGCAAATAAAGAATAATCCAAATGTACAGATAGCTTCCGTAAATTCAAAAGGCCAATGTATGAGGATATTTGGCAAGGCAGTAATTATGGACAACGACTCCGTCGATAAAATTGTATTTGATAAATACCCCAACCTAAAAGAGATGTACAATACAGGCGATAAACAAAAGTTGGGACACTTCTACATCAGCGAAGGCATAGCCAATCTCCCCACCGATTCGGGCACAGTGATTGTTAAGTTCTAAAAAAATAAAAGAGGAGGCGTATGCTTCCTCTTTTTATTTTATATATTTGCCCAACGCAAACTAAAAATCTAATACAACTGATTCATGAAAAAAAAATTGAAGTGCTTACTTATCCTGTTTAGCATACTACCGCAACTATCCTGCAGCCAGGAAACCGATCAGCCGGAATGGAAACTTACTTGGGAAGAAAATTTTGATCAGACCAACGGTTTTGACACCTCCTGTTGGAGCAAAATACCGAGAGGAAAATCCGACTGGGACAAATATATGTCCGACTTCGATTCGTGCTATGCTGTGGTAGACGGGAACCTTATCCTTCGGGGACTTGCCAATTACACCCTGCCCAACGATACAGCCCCCTACATAACAGGCGGACTGTACACCAAAAACAAAGTTTCGTTTACCTACGGCAAACTTGAAATCCGTGCCAGATTGCAGGGAGCAAAAGGCGCTTGGCCAGCCATATGGATGCTTCCGCAAGATGGTAAATGGCCCTTTGGCGGAGAGATAGACATTATGGAACGCCTGAACAGCGATGCCATCGCCTACCAGACCATACACACCAACTACACCTACGTACTAGGCAAAAAAGACAACCCCAAAAACGGAAGCACAGGCCCTATAGATCCCACGGGATACAACACCTATGCCGTCGAAATTACTCCGGACAGCCTCGTCTTCAGTATAAACGAAAAGCGTACCTTCTCCTACCCCAACCTAAACAACGATAAAGAAGGTCAATACCCGTTTGGCAAACCCTTCTACCTGCTTATCGACATGCAGTTGGGAGGCAACTGGGTAGGTACGGTAAATCCTGCCGATGTACCCGTGGAAATGAAAGTGGATTGGGTCAGGTATTACATGAGAGAGCAATGAGAGTATATATAAACAAAAAGAGGAGTCAGTTCAATTGAACTAACTCCTCTTGTAAAACGGCGGCTACCTACTCTCCCACTATACGCAGTACCATCGGCGTGGGTGGGCTTAACTTCTCTGTTCGGAATGGGAAGAGGTGGAACCCCAACGCTATAACCACCTTAATTTCTTATGATGTTTGAATGTTGGACTAGCAATAAAATAACTCTTTTTCAGAGCTTACTCTTCTTTTATCAATATATCAACCCGTTTCCACGGAAACGAAAGTTTCGGGCTATTAGTACTACTCGGCTTCGACATTACTGCCCTTACACCTGTAGCCTATCAAGGTCGTAGTCTTCAACCACCCTTATAAGGAAATCTAATCTTGAGGCTGGCTTCGTACTTAGATGCTTTCAGCACTTATCCAATCCCGACTTAGCTACCCGGCAGTGCACCTGGCGGTACAACCGGTAAACCAGTGGTCAGTCCAACACGGTCCTCTCGTACTAGTGTCAGAGCCTCTCAAATTTCCTGCGCCCACGATAGATAGAGACCGAACTGTCTCACGACGTTCTGAACCCAGCTCGCGTGCCACTTTAATGGGCGAACAGCCCAACCCTTGGGACCTTCTCCAGCCCCAGGATGTGACGAGCCGACATCGAGGTGCCAAACCGCTCCGTCGATATGAGCTCTTGGGAGCGATCAGCCTGTTATCCCCGGAGTACCTTTTATCCTTTGAGCGATGGCCCTTCCATGCGGAACCACCGGATCACTATGCTCTAGTTTCCTACCTGATCGACTTGTTTGTCTCCCAGTCAAGCACCCTTATGCCATTACACTCTACGACCGGTTACCAATCGGCCTGAGGGTACCTTTAGAAGCCTCCGTTACACTTTTGGAGGCGACCACCCCAGTCAAACTACCCACCATACAGTGTCCTCCCATCGGGAGTTAGAATTCAAATAATCAAAGGGCCGTATTTCAACGTCGGCTCCACAAACACTAGCGTGCCCGCTTCATAGCCTCCGGCCTATCCTACACATTAATTACCCAAATGCAATGTAAAGCTATAGTAAAGGTTCACGGGGTCTTTTCGTCCCATCGCGGGTAATCGGCATCTTCACCGATACTACAATTTCACCGAGCTCACGGTTGAGACAGTGCCCAGATCGTTACACCATTCGTGCAGGTCGGAACTTACCCGACAAGGAATTTCGCTACCTTAGGACCGTTATAGTTACGGCCGCCGTTTACTGGGGCTTCAATTCAATGCTTCTCTTGCGATGACATCTCCTCTTAACCTTCCAGCACCGGGCAGGTGTCAGGCCATATACTTCATATTTCTATTTTGCATAGCCATGTGTTTTTGTTAAACAGTCGCCTGGGCCTATTCTCTGCGGCCACCATTGCTGATGGCGTCCTTTTTCCCGAAGTTACAGGACTATTTTGCCTAGTTCCTTAACCGTGAATCACTCGAGCGCCTTAGTATACTCAACCCAACTACGTGTGTCCGTTTACGGTACGGGTACTCTATAAATTATGCTTAGCGGATTTTCTTGGGAGCCTGGTTACATCCATATTGCTTCGTGCAAGCACTCCGCATACTATCAGGTTCGACTCTCACTGCGGATTTGCCTACAATGATCAACGTCTACACCCTTTAACTACCTATTCCGTCAGGCAGCAGGACTTTCACTTCTCCGTCTCCACATCGCTCTATAAAGTAGTATGGGAATATTAACCCATTCTTCCATCGGAATCGCCGTTCGGCTTATCCTTAGGTCCCGACTAACCCTGATCCGATTAACGTTGATCAGGAAGCCTTAGTCTTTCGGCGAGGGGGTTTCTCACCCCCTTTATCGTTACTTATACCTACATTTGCTTTTCTGCACGCTCCAGCAGGGGTTATCCCCTACCTTCTAAGCTGAGCAGAATGCTCCCCTACCAATCATTTACATGATTCCATAGCTTCGGTAAACAGCTTATGCCCGATTATTATCCACGCCAAATTCCTCGACTAGTGAGCTGTTACGCACTCTTTAAATGAATGGCTGCTTCCAAGCCAACATCCTAGCTGTCTTTGCAATCTGACTTCGTTAATTCAACTTAGCTGCTATTTGGGGACCTTAGCTGATGGTCTGGATTCTTCTCCTCTCGGACATGGACCTTAGCACCCATGCCCTCACTCCTTGTCTAAACTAATACGCATTCGGAGTTTATCTGGACTTGATAGGCGGTGAAGCCCTCGCATCCAATCAGTCGCTCTACCTCATACTAGTAATAACAAAGGCTGCACCTAAATGCATTTCGGGGAGTACGAGCTATCTCCAAGTTTGATTAGCCTTTCACCCCTACCCTCAATTCATTCGAACACTTTTCAACGTATACCGATTCGGTCCTCCAGTTGGTGTTACCCAACCTTCAACCTGATCAAGGGTAGATCACTTGGTTTCGCGTCTACTACCACTGACTAACTCGCCCTATTAAGACTCGCTTTCGCTTCGGCTCCGGAACTTAATTCCTTAACCTTGCCAATGACAGTAACTCGTAGGTTCATTATGCAAAAGGCACGCCGTCACATCTTATAGATGCTCCGACCGCTTGTAGGCAGACGGTTTCAGGGTCTATTTCACTCCTCTATTCGAGGTTCTTTTCACCTTTCCTTCACAGTACTGGTTCGCTATCGGTCTCTCGGGAGTATTTAGCCTTACGGGATGGTCCCCGCAGTTTCACACAGGATTTCTCGTGTCCCGCGCTACTCAGGATACTACTAGGCTTCGTCAATAAGTCGTGTACGGGACTGTCACCCTATATAGCCGTTCTTTCCAAAACGTTCCACTTTACTGATTTCTTGCCACATCGTAGTCCTACAACCCCTATACTGCCTCAACAGCATAGGTTTGGGCTGTTCCCCGTTCGCTCGCCACTACTTGGGGAATCACTTTTGTTTTCTTCTCCTATGGGTACTTAGATGTTTCAGTTCCCCACGTTTGCCTTCCTTACGGAATGACAGGCCTTCAACCTGCCGGGTTGCCCCATTCGGAAATTTCGGGATCAATTGTTATTTGCACATCCCCCGAACTTATCGCAGCTTATCACGTCCTTCTTCGCCTCCGAGAGCCAAGGCATCCACCGTCTGCCCTTGCTTACTTTCTTTTTCCGTGCACATATGCGCAGTCGTATTAATACGACCACATGTGTCGGATTGATATATTTTTAAAGCTTGCTCTTAATTTGTTACTTTATTGCTTTGTTGTCCATCATGTCAAAGATCTTCTTACCTTTGCCTTGCGGCGTCCGGTTTGTGTGGAGAATAACGGATTCGAACCGTTGACCCTCTGCGTGCAAGGCAGATGCTCTAGCCAGCTGAGCTAATCCCCCGTAAAGTTTTACTTCGTAGTCCCAGGCAGAGTTGAACTGCCGACCTCTACATTATCAGTGTAGCGCTCTAACCAACTGAGCTATAGGACTGGCTTTCTAACTTGTGCCTGAAGCTCTTTCCGTGTATTGACCGTTTCCGGTCTTTCGGGGCAGGCGCTTCAGCCTCTTGTTTCTCTTCTGGTTTCCCAGTTTTATAAGATCATATATTATCACATATTCAACAGCGTAGTACAAACGAACGTAAAGTTCCTTCCTTAATACCTTGCAAACCGTAAAAGGGAACTCAGGCTCCAGAAAGGAGGTGTTCCAGCCGCACCTTCCGGTACGGCTACCTTGTTACGACTTAGCCCCAGTCACCAGTTTTACCCTAGGTCGATCCTTGCGGTTACGAACTTCAGGTACCCCCGGCTCCCATGGCTTGACGGGCGGTGTGTACAAGGCCCGGGAACGTATTCACCGCGCCATGGCTGATGCGCGATTACTAGCGAATCCAGCTTCACGGAGTCGAGTTGCAGACTCCGATCCGAACTGAGATAAGGTTTAGAGATTCGCATCCGGTCGCCCGGTAGCTGCCCTTTGTCCTTACCATTGTAACACGTGTGTCGCCCCGGATGTAAGGGCCGTGCTGATTTGACGTCATCCCCACCTTCCTCACAGCTTACGCTGGCAGTCTCTCTAGAGTCCTCAGCTTGACCTGTTAGTAACTAAAGATAAGGGTTGCGCTCGTTATGGCACTTAAGCCGACACCTCACGGCACGAGCTGACGACAACCATGCAGCACCTCGCAGACAGTCATTGCTGAAAAGGATGTTTCCACCCCTGTCTCTCTGCGTTCAAACCCGGGTAAGGTTCCTCGCGTATCATCGAATTAAACCACATGTTCCTCCGCTTGTGCGGGCCCCCGTCAATTCCTTTGAGTTTCACCGTTGCCGGCGTACTCCCCAGGTGGATTACTTAACGCTTTCGCTGTGCCGCTTACTGTGTATCGCAAACAGCTAGTAATCATCGTTTACTGCGTGGACTACCAGGGTATCTAATCCTGTTTGATCCCCACGCTTTCGTGCTTCAGTGTCAGTTGTAGCTTGGTAAGCTGCCTTCGCAATCGGAGTTCTGCGTGATATCTAAGCATTTCACCGCTACACCACGCATTCCGCCTACCTCATTTACACTCAAGTCTAACAGTTTCAACGGCATTTTTACAGTTAAGCTGCAAACTTTCACCGCTGACTTATTAAACCACCTACGCACCCTTTAAACCCAATAAATCCGGATAACGCTCGGATCCTCCGTATTACCGCGGCTGCTGGCACGGAGTTAGCCGATCCTTATTCTCAGGGTACATACAAAAGAGGACACGTCCTCCACTTTATTCCCCTGCAAAAGAAGTTTACGAACCATAGATCCTTCTTCCTTCACGCGACTTGGCTGGTTCAGGCTCTCGCCCATTGACCAATATTCCTCACTGCTGCCTCCCGTAGGAGTCTGGTCCGTGTCTCAGTACCAGTGTGGGGGACCAACCTCTCAGTTCCCCTATCCATCGTCGGCTTGGTGAGCCGTTACCTCACCAACTACCTAATGGAACGCATGCCCATCTATCAGCAATTAATCTTTAACAAATATCACCATGCGGTGCCCCTGTTTTATGCGGTATTAGTCCGACTTTCGCCGGGTTATCCCCCTCTGATAGGTAGGTTGCATACGCGTTACTCACCCGTGCGCCGGTCGCCACCAAAGTATTGCTACTTTTATGCTGCCCCTCGACTTGCATGTGTTAAGCCTGTCGCTAGCGTTCATCCTGAGCCAGGATCAAACTCTTCGTTGTATAATTTGTTTGTCTTAATATCTCTTGCTCAGAATTCCCTTCTATTATTAGTTTACAATTGACGGTATTAATTTCATTCTTTACGTCCAACTATCCCAAAAGATAATTTTTCTTGTACTACTTGTTGATATGTAAATTTTTCAAAGAACTCTTTTTTGCATTTCAATCCCCTTTAGGGCGAAAGCGGTTACAAAGATAATAACTTTATTCCTTATCTTCCAAATATTTTTCGGAAGTTTTTGTCCTTTTGTTATTTGTTGTGCCGTTCTCTCTTGAATGCGGGGACAAAAGTAGTCGTTTCTCCTATTCACTCCAAACCTTTTGCAAACTATTTTTCAAAGTATTTTAACTACATTAACCTTATTCGCTGATTTACCGCCGTTTACAGAGAAAACTTTTTTCAGGTTTATTTATAACCCTAAAAAACCAGTAATATATTCGCGTACATTGTATATAAAACCACACAAAGTGCCACAAAATTATTTTATCCGAATTCCATCTTTACATGTAAATTCTTCGGTTTTGCCTTACTTAAACTTAAGAGCCAAGGTAATCAGGTGTGATGTTAAATCGGTACTGCGATTGTAGTAGCTATAACGTAATTCGAATACATTAAGCTTTTTCACCCCAAAAAGACCATCTGCCGATACCATGCGAAAGTTAGCCCCTACCATATGACTGGTAAGTTTGGATAAGTCGTAATCACTGGTATAAAACTCACTATTGTTGGACAGCATATGTTCTTTGTAAGGCTTAAAGTAGTCAACACCCGATTGACTATAAAAACGGTAAAACGGTGCAACGGATATAAAAGGGGTTATTTTATATGGGATTTCAAGCTCGGCAGTATGAGCTGTAAGATTCCAACTGTCGGTATAATAACGATAAAAACCGCGCAAAATAAATTTATCACCTAAAAAGTAATTGGCACGTACTCCTACCGGCAATTTGAATCGGTTATCTGGTAACTTTTCGGAATAAGCATTATCCCCGTTATCTCCGAAATAAACACGCTGATAAGCAGTACCCAACAATCCCGTTTGATAACCTATATCTGTAAGTAGCGAAACTTGTAATCGTTGATTGATAACCTGTGTAAGCCCCAAAGCTAAGTTGTACGAATTTCGGGGAGCATTATCTCCTTGTTTATAATTGAAATTTGTGTTTACATGTCGAAGCTCTATCGGTAATATCACAGCCCAAGTATCTAGAAAAACAGATGCCTTGGCTGAAAATTCTCTGTTCTTGTCTTTTGAGGCTTTAGCAAAAACAACATTGGCCCCTATGGACGTATAGTCGTACTCCTGAGAAAAAGAAACTCCCCCTCCCATTGAAATATTGTTTTTAGCATTCTCAATAAGATAATTAAGAGAGGGCGAGATACGCACATCCTTACTTGATGCAGATGAAATTGTTGATGGATCGATTTTATCTGAGGAAGCAGAACTATATACATCAATACCCAGCTCAACCCCAAGCGTGTGTTTATTATCTTTTTTATCGAACCGACTCAATTGTAAGTCAAATGAATTACCAAAGTCATCTAACTTCTCGCTACCAATACCTCCTGTAACAGCCGAGTTATTCCCATCTTGATGGTAGTAGCTAGTTACAAAATTCACCTCATCAACTTTTAACTTCCTGTGATTCGTACTAACTGTTTGTGCTTTTGCTACATTCAGAAACATCACCAGTGCAGCGACTGTAATTACTATTTTCTTCATACTTCTTTTTTACTATATTTAATTACAACCGCAACCACCACCTGTTTTACCACCATTGCCTCCCGAAGCTCCCTCCCGATACAATAAAAAATTGTTTTGAAATTTCTCTATCTTTTGACTTGAAAGAACCATTTCTGCATCATTGATTCTTGACTTCTGGTACGGCTTAACAGTTGTACAGGAAGCGAGGATAAACATACAACCTACAAATACCATAAAAATTACTTTCTTATTCATTTTACAAGTTTAATATTATTTGATAGAAATAACTTATTATTATCATCAACAAGAATACACTCAATCCCTTTAATCTGATTGATCAGATTTAAGCCTTCAGATACACCTAGAATATTTACAGGTGTTGCCATCGCATCTGCCAATTCGGCACTGGTAGTAATTATTGTTACGCTTTTAACGCCCTTAATAGGATAACCTGTTTTGGGATTAACTGTATGTGAGTATATCTGATTGTTGATCATTACAAATTTTTCATAATTACCAGAAGTCGCAATTGATTTATTTGTAATATTAAGTGTAGAAAAGAAACTTTGTTTAAGATTTGGATTAGCAATACCAACAGTCCAGGGAGAACCATCTTCCTGATATCCCCATGCATTTAAGTCGCCCGAAGCGCTCACTATTCCGCTGGTTACCCCGGCATCTACCATTACCCGTTTGGCACAATCTGCCGCGTATCCTTTTCCAATACCTCCGAAACCAATACGCATGCCTTTGTTTCTGAGAAAAATGGTTTTATCATCCTTATTAAGAATGATATTTCTATAGTCTATAAGATGAACTGATTTTTTAGCTTCCGCCGGATCAGGCAATTTTGTCATAGCCTGATTAAAGTTCCAGAAGTCCTTGTCCAGCGATCCATAAGAAAGATCAAAATATCCCTGTGTTAGCATGGATATCTTTTGTGCTC
Source organism: uncultured Macellibacteroides sp. (assembly GCF_963667135.1). NCBI lineage: Bacteria > Pseudomonadati > Bacteroidota > Bacteroidia > Bacteroidales > Porphyromonadaceae > Macellibacteroides > uncultured Macellibacteroides sp. The sequence goes on from NZ_OY762974.1 coordinate 431,841, forward strand.
TGTAAACTAAATAAAAAAACTCGTCGGGAACCTCTACTGGTTTTTTTCCGGCATTTCTGTTTACCTCGTTAGTAACACTCTCGTCACTGAAGGTTGTAAACAACTTTTCTATGCGTTTTACCTCATCAATAGCACATGTAATCTGCTCATTTACCAAGCGTTCATTATCACTTAAAGCAATAAATTCAAACATGTTACCCATTAATTTGGTTTGCACCTTTACCAGATTCATTAGCCGCTTATTTTGAATATCGATTAATCACTTCTATATAATCTGATACAGCTAACTTTTTATTGTATCCATCCCATTGATATAGAACTTCTCCATCAGCATTAGTTAAAGCCAGAAAAGGGAAAAGGCCCTGTGGATTGTACTTTTCTGCCAGCCTGTCATTTAATTCTTGTTGTTCTTTAGGTAGTTGATTCTTTTTCTGACGCGGAAAGTCGGCATTCAGCAAGATTAATTTGTCATTGGCAAAGGATTGAAATTCAGGAGCATCAAAAATCGTTTTTTTAATCATAATACAAGGTCCGCACCAATCGGATCCTGAAAATTTCATTAAGATCATTTTGTTTTGCTTCTTAGCCAAAGCCTGAGCTTCATCTAAATTAGAAACCTGAGAACTAGCACTTACAGAAATCAAAACAATAAAGAATATGAAAGCTAATTTTTTAATCATAATAAACAATTTATAAGTACAACCATTACTTTAAAATGAATTTAAAACCGTTTTAGAGACAATAATGTTCAATCGAAATAAAACAAATTATTTAACGGACCAATTTGCCTGACGATTTGTCGATTTTGTCAAAAGAGTGTCATTACGGCATTGTTTGCCGACATTATTGGCGACTAACAGATTGGTCCGTTTTTTGCAAGGACTAAGCCGAGCAGTCCAGCTATGAATCATAACCGAACACGACTCAATATTTAATATCTAATGTTTTATTTAATTAAATGGGAGGTTCTACAATGGGAGCAGCAGGAAACAAAAAGCCTAAAAAAGAAAAATCAGGAAAACACGAGAAACACATTCCAGCTTATCAAACTGAAACAGTAAAACAAGATTTTGATGATTTGAAAAAGAAGAAATGATTGTTTTTCGTAATGTAGAAAAAATAGAAATGGGGTTAACTCCATTTCTATTTTTTATTTAGTAGTATCATACACTGCCTTACAAACCCTATTGAGTAATTATTTATGGTTTGTAATCCCCTAAGGTAGCCCCCTCGTTATACTTTTGATTATTATACAACTCATTGCGACCGACCCCTATCAACATTAACTCTTTCAATTCTTCCAAATGATTTTTGTAAATACCTCGTGGAGTTTCTCCATACTTCCTACACAATGAAGCTGCCATTCCAACCACTTCGCCTAAAATACCGGTCGTACGCATTACTCGTACAGTCCCTAATGCTACATGCGTAACACTTATATTTCTTCCGGCCATAAATAAATTATCTATATTTTTAGAATATAAACACCTGTATGGTACCGGATAGGGATGGATAGGCGTGTGTTTGGCTATGGATTTGAATTCAGAACCAGGAAAATATTTTGTATTATCGGGATCCGGATAATGTAAATCTATTGTCCACGTTGTTGAACCACTTCCATCCGGATAAACGCGATAATTTATTAAATCGTTTTCTGTTAGGACATGATCTCCAAGCAAACGTCTGGACTCCCTTTTTCCCGAAACAAAAGCGACCCATTCAAGAGCACGATTCTTATATAAGTTATTCTCATTGAATTCATTTTTCAAAAATGACCAATTAGAATATACCACCATTAATCCATAATCCCGGATTCGTTCAAAATCATTAATCTGATCATAATTCATTCCCGTTTCCCAGGTCCATTCACCCATAGTAACCTTCTCTGCACGTAAATGGTCAAATGATAAACCATACTTAAACATTGGAAACGACACAGGCTCATTTTTATCTACAGAATACCACTGAACAGAAGCCCCCATTGTTAATTTATCTGCATGTTCAGGAGCTGTACTCTCATTGAATTCTGCTTTAGACTCACGTCCCATTTTATAGTCTGCTCCAGCCAAATAGCCGATAGTCCCGTCGCCTGTACAATCGGAAAAGACAGCTCCTTCAAAAGCCATTTCCATTCCTGTTTCAATGTGCTTTGCAATCACTTTCTGAATCTTGTTGCCATTCATTTCAACTGCGAAAGCATGGTAATTCGGAAAAAAAGAGATATTTTCTTCCTCTGCAATTATTTTTGCTTTTTTATCATCTTCATAAAATTCTCCCGACTGAGCATTTCCTCCTCGTAGCGGTCCAAACTCTTTTTGCAAAGCACCTAGTTCCTTATAGGGTTTTACACCAATACGTCCACCCAGGTGTACTCTGACTTCAGAACTATTATTTCCTCCCAAAACCGGCCTATCATGTATCAATGCCACCTTCATTCCAAGTCTTGCAGCTGTAACGGCAGCACTCATCCCGGCAATTCCACCACCTACAACAACCAGGTCGAAAGTACCTGCATTTTGGGGGATTTCAGAAATTCCAAGTTTTTCCTTTCTAAACAGATTTAACGACTTCATATCAGAGGGAGGTAACATAGCAGCATCTGTAGTAAAAAAGATTGCATCGCATCGGCCGTTAAAACCCGTAAGATCCTGCAGGCTAATTTTAGCCATTCCTTCTGAAATAGGAACTTTTCCGGCTAACTGCCATAACCATTTCTTCCCGGTAGCACCTAAAACGGAGGATAACTCCTCTCCATTTACTGAAATCTTGAAACGTCCGGCCCCCTCTCCATCACTCCAGGGAGAGGTCCAATTGAATGTCCGGACATACACATAATAGACTCCCGACTCGCGAAAGGAACCTTCCGTAAATGCATTTTTTACAGGATTCCCCATCCCGTGCGCCATTAAATAAGGAGATCCCATTTGATCCATAAACTGCTGATCAACCACCCATCCGCCTTTATACTTAAAGCTCTCGGCCTCAACAAGCAATTCTGCAGCTGATAAAACACCTCCAACTATTAATAAGAGACAAATAAGAATACTTCTTGTTTTCATAATTTATATCAGTTATATTCCAACCACGTTTTAACCTCAGCATCCGAATCTGCAATAAACCGGATCCATTTTGCTTGAAATGAAGAGGGGAAATTATGTGTGAACTCCTCTCCTGCTTTTACAGGATATACAGCATACTTCATCCAATCGCCATTCCCTGTTGGATCGACCTCCACCGTAAAATGAATCGTTTTTGATTCTCTATGGGATAGTTTCAGAATTCTTTTATCATAGAATCCAATTAAATAAGGATCTGAAGCTTTGTTGGCCTGAACCTTCCTATTTACCCACGGTCCACCATGCCCAGTCGGTTTTCCAAATTGCCATAAATCGTCTATAACTCCGGCCCAGACAGCCGCTTTCTTATCATCTGAGATAATTATATGCGGATTCTCAGAACTATTTTGCAAATTAACGCCTGTAATTATAAGCATTCCTCTGTATGAAGCATAGTCATTTATCTTAAATTGATGTGACGAAACCGGACGAATTTTTGCAAATCCATCTGCATTCTCTGCAGGCAATTCATAAAACGTACCGTGGCAATTTAATAAGTCTCTTTCAGTAGCTACTTCCCTGCAAATACGCAATTCTCCGTTATTTGTTGCCGACGTAAATTTATCATCACCTAATGGCAACCGCCACCTTCGGCCTTTATCATCAACAAGTAAAACAGAACCTTCCTCGATGGAGACAACTTGTCGCGGTATTGCAAATTTATCTCGTATGAAGGAAGCGGTTTTCGGATCTTCTACCCGAACGAGCTGAAACTTATCTTTCATCTCATAATAACCGATTTCAGTTGTTTGACCATTTACGGTTGTATTAGCCAATACTCCTAAACTGCGTCTGTTATCACCAAGGCCGTATAACAAGCCTCCACAGCTATTGTTATCCTGTACATCGGCAATTCCTTTAAACATTTTATCTGCATTGGTTAATCTAGCCTCTTTTGTTGTATAAGAGAATGTTACTGTAGCAATCGAATTTTTATTTGCTTTAACACGAATCCATTCTCCGGTCTCATTTTCTGTAAATGGAAGAAACAAAGCCGATCTGGCCCCAACCTCAACTACTTTCAATTGAGTCCAACCTTTATTCCCTGTTCTATCTACTTCAAAAAGAAATTGGACGCTCTGGTCCCCATCATTTTTTATCCACGCGCAACGCTCAGACCATCCTGAAAACAAAAACGGGTCGGAAAGCTCTCCGCCTTTTACAGATTCTTTAATCCAGACGGAACCTTCGGCTGTTGCAGGACCTAATTGATCCGGTTTATCCTCAGAAGTAAACCAAAGGTTTGAGTTTGATTGGCCGGGACCTTCTATACTACCCTTCACTTTTCGTTTATTCAGAAACTCCTTTTGAGCAGAATCATCGCATCCAAACACCAGTTGATCATTCCATCTAGTAAAATCGCCAATAACTTTCAGATAAGCAGAACGAGGTCTGATACCGGAAGCATTTGAGGATTTGAAATTTTGAGGGAAATTCCAGAAAAGCCCATGCATTGTCATTAATAAATTTGGCTTAGACACTGTACCTATATCCCGTATTCGGGGCCATTCGGTATTCCAGCCATGAGCTCCGTCGTAACTATGGCTAGCTTTAGGTAACCGGTAAAAAGACCATTCGCCATTTTCTCGTACACCAAGAAGAACAGACTTATAATCCCAACCAGTACTCCATATAGGATCACTTTCCGGATTCTTATTTCCATAAATACCGCCCGGTCCTGTAACTTCGGTAAATTGATTACGCCTCACAAGTTTCCAATCCTTTCCATTCCATTCTGATAACGATCCTGCCTCGATATTAAAATGGACAAGCGCCTCTTTGCTATCTTCTCCATTATTGGAATAAACTAAAACTCCCTGACCAGAATACATACCCTTCCCATGGCATCCGGGGAGAAGAGGACTAAACTGACCCGCGTCACTCTCTTTTCTCAATAGATTTCCGTCTTTAAACAGCGTTTTACCCTGAAGTGTATTTACATCAAATTCGTAAAACCCCTCTTCCATTGTTCCTGCATATATTTTATTTTGCGGGTCCGTTAAGTGTCTTGCCATTCCGGTATATCTCCCTGGATAATCCTTTATGGATATTGTACGGACTTTACCTGCATCATCTATCGCATATGAACCAATGAAAAGCTGATTACTTTCTTTGTGAATCATCCGATTGGCAGGAGTCCCCCCCACACTCTCAGAACGAACTATCTGCCTGTAATCTTTTGTTACCTGATATAATTTATCAGAAGAACCAAATGGCAAATGAGGTCCGTAAGTTATCACCCATAAGTTACCGGCCCAAGGAACTACCGCCCCTGTACCACACTCTCCTTCGTTATTATAATATGCCAACGAAGGATATATACCCGATATGGAATCCGGTTGTGAAACAGTTTCTTTTTGAGCACTGTAAACAGATAAAGAAACAAGTAGCAAACAACACAATGTTAATCTATTTCTCATACTATTATTAGAATTAAAAATACAAAGGCCTCTCTATTCAGTTTATTACATAAAGAGGCCTTCAATTAAGTCATATCAAAATTAATACCCTGGATTCTGACTAAGATTATCATTAATAAGCACCTCTTTGGTTGGTATAGGCCACAAATATTGCCTGTCATCCCAATTACGCTTCGATAAAACTGTAATCTGACCCGCAAGCTCCATCTCCGAGAAATCAGGAATCCCATCTTCATCAATCTGAGGCGTTACAGGCCAAAACCATAAGCCTTTACTGGTAATCTTCTCCCGAAGCAAAGCTGCAGGATACAAAATTCCATAACTCTTATTTGTAAGGGCTTTCGTAGCTAAACGCCAGCGTACTAAATCCATATACCTCAATCCCTCTTTTGCAAATTCCATGCGTCTTTCGGCACGAACAATTTTACGCAAAGACGCTTGATCCAGATTTGTTACAGCCGGATAATCATTTATCGCTGCTTTATCCACGCCATAAGCTCGTGAGCGTACTTTGTTTATAGCTTCCAGCACGGACTCATCTATCTGATTAAGTTCTATTTTCGCCTCTGCATACATTAGCAACACATCAGCATATCGGATAATTATCTTATCAGGATCAGCATCCTTTCCATTTTCGAGCCACGATTCATCTACTCCTTTTTTCCATATCAACGCATTAAAAGATGCGTACTGTGCATTAGCCCGATTATCATTATTCTTCTGCATTTTACCTGTTTTAAAATTTAATACTTCAAGAGCATCAGGATGAGGATCATACACAAAGCCTAAATGACGAGTACCAAATTCAACAATCGTAGCAGCACATCTGGGATCCCGGTTTTTAAAGGGTTCATGTGGATTAAAAAGAGGAGATTCATCAATTGGTTTGCCATCCGTACAGGTATAGGCAGCAAGTAAATCCCACGAAGGATCCATAGCTGCCCATCCGCCCGGATTGCGTGAAATGGTATTCAATACTATTCCACCTCCTATGGTAACCTTGTTTGTTATTGAACGAGGTATAACAAAAATAGATTCTTCCGAATTTCGGGTAGTGGTAAGAAAGAGATTCGAATAGCTTGGATGTAATTTATAAACATTCAGATCCATGCAAGCTTTCGCTGCATCAGATGCAACCGACCAATCCCCGTTGTATAAGGCAAACCGAGCCTTTAAAGCCAATGCAGCCCCTTTTGTTGCTCTTTGAGAACCCCCTGAATATTTTACAGGAAGTCCGGCTACAGCTTTATCAAAATCCGCATAAGTAGCCTTGATAATATCAGCCTTTGGTGTACGTCCAATGGTAAATGCTGTTTCAATATCAACAACTTCAGTAAGATAAACTACATCGCCAAAATGTGAAACCAAACAGGCGTACATACAAGCACGCACAAAACTAGCCTCGGCTGTATATAAATCTATTTTAGATTGATTTATTCCTTTCGAAGCAGCCTTATCCATATTGGCCAATATCGTATTGGCTCGTGCAATCGCTTTATATTGGTTTGTCCACAACGAGGTAACTGAACCATCTTGTCCATTCAGAGTTCCATTTACAATACTTGAATTTGTTTCCCTGTAAGTATAATCATCCGTCCACTCTTCACTATCCATTGGCCAGAAAACATCCCGGTAAAGATCTTTGAGCGCCATCTCGATTTCAACTTCATTCGAATACCAATTTTCACTGGAACCTGCAGCCAGCGGATTAAGATCCAGATCATTACAACTACTTACAAGAAGGACAACTCCTGCCAATAAAGTCCATATATATTTTTTCATTACATCTTCAATTTAAAAGTTAACAGATACTCCTAGTAATAAAGAGGTAGTAATTGGATAAGAAGAAGATCCCATTTCCGGGTCCCAACCTTTAGGGAATTTACTCAGACAAAATAAATCATTTGCAGAAGCATAAAACCGGATTTTATCAATACTAACTTTACTCGTCAACGATACAGGAAGTGTATAACCAAATGTAAGGTTCTTCAAACGGACATACCTGCCATTAAACAACCAAAAATCAGACATGGCTTGATTGGATGATATGTTTGAACGGGTAAGACGTGGATACCGGGCCTTTGCATTCTCCACTTCAGATTTTAACGAGCTCCAATAATTTCCATCCAAAATAGAAGGTATATTACCCCAGTTTTCGCCTAATGGCTCTATCATCATACTATTTAAACGGACCGGCTGACTTCCAACTCCCTGAAACGCCATAGAAAAATCAAAGCCTTTGTATTTTGCTGATACATTCCCTCCAAACATATAGCGTGGTAAAGATCCGCCAAGCAAAACCCGGTCATATTCGGAAGAAATTTTCCCGTCCGGTACACCGTCCGGTCCTGAAATGTCTTTATACTTTACATCTCCAACCTTCACATTATTATTTATCTTAGCCGAATTAGTTAAATCTTCCTGTGTTTGAAACAAACCCTCACTTACGTAACCATACCACTCATTAAACTGACTTCCCTTCATCTTCACCTGATCCCCTATAAACTGGGTTCCACCCAAATCTCCCATTTCTGAAAGGAAATCCGAAAAATTAATGGATATGTTGTAAATAAAATCGCCTGCCTTATCATTCCATCCAAGTTCGAGTTCGTACCCGTTTGTACTCATTTTTCCGGTGTTTTTATCCGGATTATCAAAGCCAACATAATCAGGAATTTCCAATGCAAGCAACATATCCTTGGTTGTCTTATGATAATAGTCTCCGTTTAATCGTAATCTATTATCCAAAAACGAAAGATCCATACCAAGATCGAGTGATTCTGTGGTTTCCCACGAAATATTCTGAATTGCATATTGTTGCTGAGCTGCGGTTAGTTCTGATACAGCTATTCCATTTTGATAAAACAGGGCATTACTAAAGGCAATGGTAGCCTGATATGGATAATTTCCGATACGTTCGTTCCCTAATGTACCCCACGAAGCACGTAATTTTGCAAACGACAACCAGTTTAAATCAGCATCTTTCATAAAACTTTCCTCACTTAGTACCCATCCCGCAGAAAAAGAAGGAAATGAACCCCATCTATAGTCTTTATGAAAACGAGACGAACCGTCATAGCGAATATTAGCCTGTAAAAGATATTTATTTGCATAGGAATACATTACCCGGCCAAACATAGACCGATAAGCAGTTTCATAGGCACTACCTCCATTGTCTCGTAATAAAAGGGGACCAAGATCCAGATAAGGATAATTGGTTAGCTCATACTGATCCCTTGATGCAAAAAGAGTTTCATTATATTGAAAATAGTTTTCGTAACCCATCATTATATTTAAGTCATGTTTTCCTAACGTTTTAAGATAAGTTGCGATAAACTGGGTAGTAACATTGTAACTATCATTCCGGTCCTCAGTTAACTTGGTAGTAGAATGTCCTTCGTAATATCCTCCGATGGTATTTGGATCGTTTGCCAAAGTATAAGCGGCGGCAAGACTGAATGATTTAATTTTATCAAAGTTGTAAATCGGGGCAACAATACCCGATATTTTCAATCCTTCGATCGGGGTAAAATCAATGGAAGCTTTACCTCCTATCTGATTGTACCAGGAATCCTTGCTTCCACCATTCTCCATAATAGCATACGGATTCGAACCCGATTTACCTTCTGCCATCCGTCCGTCATCCCAAACAGCTGCATATACTGGTGCCGCAATTCGCATTCTGTTTATCGGGTCAAATACGGGTTGATGCGATTTCGATCTTTTAAAATTAAAATCCAGCGTAGCACCTAAATAGTTGTTAATCTTAAAGTCGTTATTAACACGCGCCATAAATCGCTCGTAATAGCGATCGGCATACAGACCATCTGTCTTGTCGTATGTAACGGAAGCTTTTGTACGGACCGATTTACTCCCTCCTGCAATATTCAACGAGTGGGTTTGTCGGGGTGCAGAACCTTTTAAGATTAAATCAGTCCAATCAGTTATTGGATAATTATTCGGATCTGTGGCATTATATTTTATCCAGTTCTCCACCTGATCCTGAGAATAAGTTTGATACATGCCTCCGGCATTATTATCATTATAACGTAGCTCATTCGTCATCTCCAAAAAACGCTGTATGCCTACATATTCCGGTTGCTTGGTCGGGATTTCCCATCCATACTCAAAATTATAACCTAAAGTAAGGTCATTCTCACTTGCACGCTTTGTTGTTATCAGGATAACACCAGCAGCAGCTCTGGAGCCATAAATAGATGCAGAGGCAGCATCCTTTAGTACGGACATATTTTCTACATCGTTCGGATTTACCTGATTAATATCTCCGGGAACTCCGTCAACTATAACTAAAGGGCTTGAATCTCCGATTGTGGTAACACCCCTTATTTTAATATTTGTAGCCGTAGCACCAGGTGCACTATTATCTCTTGTTACCAATACTCCTGCCACTGCACCTTGTAAGGCAGTCGACAATTGCGTTGTTTTTCTTGAAGATAGCAAATCTCCTTGTAAGGAGGCAACTGCTCCCGTAAGATCTTTCTTTTTAACTGTACCATATCCAACAACAACAACTTCATCCAATCCCTGACTATCAAGAACTAGCTGCACATTATAATGATCTGCCGATCCAACTTTCAGATTTGCTGAAACATACCCAACATAGGTAAGCAACAGATCGGCATTTAAAGGTACATCCAGAGAAAATTTACCCTCTAAATCAGTGATTGTTCCGTTGGTTGTGCCAGCTTCCACTACATTGGCTCCGATAACAGGAATACCGGTTTCATCGACGACAACCCCGGTAATTTTCTTTTTGGATTGAGTAGATTTAAGGTTATCCTTGGGAATAAGAGCAATCTGATGATCCGTAATCTTATAGTGCAAATCGGTTGTTTTTAGCAACGCATCGAGAACATCCTCAATTTTCTGATTGTCTGCTTTTAAAGTAACTTGTTGACGCAAATTCGTTTTTATTGCATCATAAAAAAATGTGTAATCACTTGCGGCCTCAATCTTCTTTATAGCTTCTGCCAAAGTGACTTTCGTAAGGGGGATGGTAATCCCTTCAGTATTCTCCATTGCAAAAATTTTGGCCGATGAAAAGAACATAAAAATGACGGCCAAAAGCAATAAACTGAATCTCCTTCTTATGAATATTCTTGTATTATTCATATCTTTGTATAAATTTAAAGTTAACATTATGTGAACCAGCATCAAACGGGCATTTGTTAAATGGCTCACGTTGAAATTTTAAAGTGGAAGTAGTTCCGAAAGGCATAGTCTATCAGCTATGCCTTTTTTTTATCATATCATTTACATAGGCATTTCATTTTAAAGGTTCTACATTTTTTATTGTCACCACATTATTTTTATCAAAAGAATAGGATATAGGATTAATACTTGCCATAATTCGAAGTATTACCTCAAGAGGTTCTTGCTTTATTGTAAATGTATAAGCCTGAGACGAAGAAAGCGTAGGATCTAATAGTATGTCAACATGATACCATTTTTCAAGATATCTTACGATGTATTCAAGCGGCTTTGCTTCGAAAGTAATTGAAGAATTTGCCCAGAAAGATTCAAAATTCACATCGTCTTTTAAGAAAGTAAGCTCGCGAGAAGTCTTACAATAATTGGCCACCTGTCCGGGTATCATATATTTTTCTTCTTTGCAATTATTCTTAAAGACAGAAACAGATCCTTCTAGCAATGCAATCTTAACATCCTTATTCTCAGGATAAGCATTAATATTAAATTTTGTACCATATACTTTTGTACAAACATCGGAAGTATAAACGATAAAAGGCTTGTTGGGGTCTTTTGTTACAGAAAAGAAGGCTTCTCCTGAAAGTTTCACCTCTCTTGATTTTTCAAAAGCAGAATAATAGGTCAGAGTTGTTCCATTATTCAGCCAAACCTCGGAACTATCCGGCAAAATAACTTTAGATTTACCACTCATAGATAAATAGGTTAAGGCCTTTGGTGTTTCACGGTTAAATTCCGCGCCGAGATAATAACTAAAGCCAATGGTAACCAAGATAAACAGCAGGGCGACCATGCCTGCCAGCCTTAAGTATGAGAATGAAAACGTATACTGTTTTTTTGCAGAACGATGCATTTTTTGTTGCATTTCATTCCAATAGTAGGATAAATCGGGATTATACTCACTTGATTCTTCCCTTACTTTATTCCAAACATCTTGCAGTTCAGCAAAAAGAAGGCGATTATCTGCATTAAGCATCCATTGCTCGAACATTCTATCGGATTGCTCATCTGTTTCTTTTTTCAGACGGGCAAGAATCAGTTTCCAGGGTATACTTTTTTTCATATTGAGAGTCTCTTTCCAATGAGACACATCAAAAAAAAGAAACCCTAATGCCTGATAAATAATTTACCAAAGAAATGAATAACTGTCGCCCAGATATTCTCTTATAAATTTCAAAGCTTTCGTAATCTGGGCTTCAACCGTTTTTACCGTTACACCCATTTCGTGAGCAATCTCCTTATTGGACAAATTGTCGAATCTGCTTTTTCTAAAAACCTCTTCACATTTTGCAGGAAGCGAACATATAGCCTCCTCGATCAAATTCAATAGCTCTTGTTCTTCCAATTTCGAATCGGTTTCAGCAAAGTCGAATGTCGACATGTCATTCATCAACACAAATTTCTCATTATTTCGAATATAGTTCAATGCCCTGTTACGTGCTGACTGAAACAAGTAAGCTTTTACAGTAACCTGAATCTGAAGGGTTTTCCTTAATTCCCAAACATTTTCAAACACCTCGAGTACAATCTCTTCTGCTTGCGTACCCTCTTTTACATACAGCCTTACAAATCGGCATAATGGTGTAAAATAAGTATCAAACAATAACTTGAAAGCCTGTTCATTTCCTTTGTTGACCAGCTTCAACAAAAAAATATCATCCTCATTATAGCTCATTTATCAGTAATTAGACTTGTTGCGATGGTCCATATGAGGCCTTTCAGTTCGTTTTAAAGGAATGCTCATTCCGTCGGTAGATTCCAGCCAGTTGTAAAGATCGTGATTCAGCTCTTTAATCAGGTTCTGGTGTTCGGGTGCAGCAATCAGATTTTTTGTTTCGTAAGGATCTTCTTGCAGGTCATAAAATTCGTTGGTATCCCATACTCCATGGTAGCGGATATATTTGTAACGGTCTGTCCGCACACCATGCATGGTGGGTGTCTGCGGAAATTCATGTTCCCAGTAGTATTCGTAATATATGCGGTCTCTCCAGGGTATATCTTTCCCCTGCAGTAACGGCAGAAACGAAAAACCAACCATTTGCGGAGCCTTATCCAATCCGGCACAAGCCAATATGGTGGGAGCAACATCCACATTCTGCACCATCTTTTCCAAAACCTGTCCCCCTTTAATCAACTTCGGACTACGGATCAGCATGGGCACACAGACAGATTCTTCGTAAAACTGACGTTTGTCTATCAACCCATGCTCGCCCCAGGCAAAACCATTGTCGCCCATGTATATCACCACCGTATTTTCATCCAATCCCGACTCCTTGAGGTATTCGAGAACAGAACCAATACTTTCGTCGACCGAACGCAACGTTTCACAATAGTTACGAACCTGATCTTCCCACGGACGGCCGTGATAGGAATAGTCAACACCGTGCCAACTTTCCCGCTGGTTCTTCACCCAGTTGGGTAACATATTCTCTCCGTAATATTCCTTTCCCGATGCTGCTTTACCTGTGGCGGGATCGATGGTAGGAATTTCCTTAATCTTCTCCTTCGATGTATCGAAAGAGGAAGGAATCACCAACGGTTTACCACTATAACAGCCTTTATGCCGTTTGGCCGGCGAGAAATTATCGTGTACACCTTTATGTGAAAGATACACCATGAAGGGCTTATGTGAAGCCTGCTGCTGTTTTATAAACTGAATGGCATGTGATGTAAGTAAATCGGTAACATAGGTACTGTCGGCATAACGAATCCACTCACCATTCACATTCAGTCTGGGATTGTAGTATTCTCCCTGACCGCTGAAAGATTCCCAGTGATTAAAGCCCGGCTGCGGATCGCCCGTATCATTACCCATATGCCATTTACCAAAGAATCCGGTCTGGTAACCCACCTGCTGAAGATACTCGGGGAAGAAAGTCAGCCCCGACGGCATGGGAGCCGTATTATCAACTACCTTATGGGTATGCGAATACATCCCTGTAAGAATGGAGGCCCTGCTGGGAGAAGAAAGGGAGGTGGTTACGAACGCGTTCCTGATCCAGGCCCCTTCTCGGGCCATCCTATCCATATTAGGTGTTTCTAACCAGGGAACTTTTCCAACAAATCCCATATAGTCGTACCGATGGTCGTCAGACAAAATAAAGACAACATTCAACGGCTTGCCAGATTCTGAAAGTTTGGGAAGCTGTTGCCGGGTAATGGCAGAAGCAGAACTTACACTGGTCAGCGCTGCACTGATCAACGCCAGGTTCAGACAATATGGTTTCATACACAATAGATTTAAGATTCAATCATACAAACATACAGAATTTTGGCTGCAAATAGAACTTAGAAACAAAAAAAACAAATTTATAAAGAATAAAGACTTATTCACAAGAAGCTAATACTTAGTATTTAGGTGCCATTCATATAATTATTACTCTTAAATATATTGTTACAAACTTAACACCCAATTGGGTGATTATTGCCACTCATATAAATAACAGTTCAAAAGGGTTCTTCGTCACTTTTGGTGCAAGATATTATATTAAGCCTCTCATTTCTGGTGTTTTGTAGACTTTTTATCAGATTTAATAAATGGCTTATCAAAAATGCATGTATAATCTTGATTGGATAAGCATTTGAAACTGTTTGCTTGCACCTAAAGTGACGAAGAACCAATGTTTTCACAGCACCCTCTGTCATCTGTCACTTTTAGGGTTTAATCTTCTCATTTGCATTAGAATAGTGGGTGACAGATGCCTTTTTCATCCCTCACCCCATCTTACACCTCCCGTACCCCATTACTCAGGGAAGCAACCAATCTTATCTTTATAATAAGCACATAAAATTTTACTGCCTGTAATTAAGCTCAACGATAAAGGAAACTAATTGTAAGACAATACTATAAAACATTTTTTCCTTAAGGAAAGTATTCGTTTGATATCTGTCGTTATGCTTGTTGACAACTGTCGACATGCATAACGACAGATATCAACATCCTTAACGACAACTGTCAATCGAATAAATCCTTTAACCTTTCGTAATTAAACACAAGCTCAAATTATTTATTCCCTTAGTAAACGAAGCTAATTCCTAACGGAAAACCGTAATATATACCTATTGATTGTAAGCGTCTCCGCGATACCATCTTGTATGGTTTGATTGAAGATCTTCTAGTATACAAAACAGGTTCTTCGTCACTTTGGGTGCAAGATATTATATTAAGCCTCTCATTTCTGGTGTTTTGTAGACTTTTTTCAGATTTAATAAATGGCTTATCAAAAATGCATGTATAATCTTGACTGGATAAGCATTTGAAACTGTTTGCTTGCACCTAAAGTGACGAAGAACCGAAAATTAGTGCTGAAACTATTCCAGGTTGATTTTGAGAACAACCAGATTTGGATTGAGACCTATTTTTAAATGCAATTGGCATAAAATAAAAAAAGTTCAGAAAATCTTACGACTTTCTGAACTTCCAAATTTGCTTTTTCAAGCGGTCCGGACGGGACTCGAACCCGCGACCCCATGCGTGACAGGCATGTATTCTAACCAACTGAACTACCGAACCATTTTGTTTGTTTTAACTGCATTTCCTCTGAATTGCGATACAAAGATAGATGATCTTTTTTTATCCTGCAACACCTATCTGCAATTATTTTTATCTTTTTTTATTATTAGCTGATTCTTAAGTGATTATTCGTTAAAAAAAAATTAGCACAAAACTTCCGTCATTAAAGCTTTTAAAAAGGATTTTAGTGAATAACCAAAGAACATTAAGGCATTTTATCACAAAACAGCTTCATTATCATACTTTTTACAACTCAAAATCGGTTTTGTGTTTATAAATTGTTACTTTTGTGCCCTTAATCCAAAAAGGTTGAATAATGGAAGAAGTACAACGTCCTGCTACGGCAATTTTATTGATGCACTGCCCGGACTCCCCGGGTATTTTGGCTACACTTACTGGTTTTATTAATGTAAACGGCGGGAATATTGTGTATTTGGACCAACACGTAGACCGCTTGAAGAATGTATTCTTTATGCGTATTGAATGGGATCTGAAAAAATTCGTTATTCCTAAAGAGAAAATAGACGATTATTTCAGTACGTTGTACGCTGTAAAGTATAACATACAATATCGGATCTATTTCAATGATTACATTCCTCGCATGGCGCTTTTTGTTTCTAAAATGTCGCACTGTATGTATGATATACTCGCCAGATATACTGCTGGCGAATGGAAGGTTTCAATTCCTGTTATTGTTAGCAATCATCCCGAGATGGAAGTTGTTGCGAAGCGATTCGGAATTGAATACCGATATTTCCCCATCACCAAAGAGACGAAAGAAGAGCAAGAGAATTTGGAACTGGAACTTCTTAAAGAGTACAATATCGAGTTTATTGTCCTGGCGCGCTATATGCAGGTGGTGTCCGAATCATTTATCAAGAACTTTCCCAATCGTATTATTAACATACATCATTCATTCCTTCCGGCGTTTGTTGGGGCCAAGCCTTATCACGCTGCGTTTGAAAGGGGAGTAAAGCTGATAGGTGCCACCAGTCATTATGTCACGACCGAACTGGACGCTGGTCCGATTATTGAACAAGATATTGCCCGGGTTTCTCATAAAGATACTGTAGAAACCTTGATAAGAAAGGGAAAAGATCTGGAAAAAATCGTACTTTCGCGAGCTGTAGAGAAACACATCGACAGAAAAATTCTGGTGTTCGAAAATAAAACGATTATTTTTAATTAATCAGCGAATGAACGTTGCTATTGTTAAATATAACGCGGGTAACATCTACTCGGTTGCCCATGCGTTAAAAAGACTGGGTATCAACGCCTTGGCTACGGCAGATCCGAACGAATTAGCTGCGGCCGACAAGGTTATTTTCCCTGGAGTGGGTGAAGCTTTTACTACTATGCAGTATTTGCGGACTCATAACCTGGATAAGGTTATCTGCGATCTTAATCAACCTGTGCTGGGAATTTGTCTGGGTATGCAGTTAATGTGCGCATCATCGGAAGAGGGGAATACGGACTGTCTGGGGATTTTTGATACCTCAGTGAAAAGATTTATTCCACAAAGACATGAAGATAAAGTACCTCATATGGGTTGGAATACACTTTCTGATGTAAAAAGCGGACTATTTTCTGATCAACTAGCCGATAAATTTGTTTACTTTGTACACAGTTACTATGTTCCGGTTAACGAACATACAATAGCTACTACCGAATATATTCTTCCGTTCAGCGCAGCAATGCATAAAGACAATTTTTACGCTACGCAATTTCACCCGGAAAAGAGTGGTTCAGTAGGCGAAATGATTTTGCAGAATTTTCTAAATTTATAACAGATATGATTGAGCTTATTCCGGCAATCGATATTATTGACGGCAAATGTGTACGACTTACTCAAGGCGACTACAACAGCAAAAAGATTTATAACGAAGATCCGGTAGAGGTTGCCAAGTCGTTTGAGGCACATGGCATAACCCGCTTACATGTAGTTGATCTGGATGGGGCACGTGCCGGGAGAATTATCAATTACCGTATGCTCGAAAAGATTGCAACGCGAACAGCTTTGCGGATTGATTTTGGAGGAGGACTTAAACATGAACAGGATTTGGAGATTGCTTTCGAAAGCGGAGCGCAGATGATTACCGGTGGTAGTATCGCTGTAAAGGATCCGGAAACGTTTATTTCATGGATTAATAAGTTTGGTAACGAAAAAATAATTTTAGGAGCGGATGCGAAAGATAAACAGATAGCAGTAAGTGGCTGGGAAGAAACTACCGACAAGGATTTGATTCCGTTTATCGAAGATTATTACAAAAAAGGAATTACCAAGGTTATCTGCACAGACATTAGTAAAGATGGAATGCTGCAGGGTCCTTCCCTGGAATTGTATAAAGAGATTCGTGAAGCTTTGCCTTCTTTGCATATAATTGCCAGCGGCGGGGTTAGTTCGATTGAAGATATTGAGCAACTTGAACAAGCAGGCATCCCTTCTGTTATTTTTGGGAAAGCGATTTACGAAGGAAAAATTCAGTTGAAGGATTTCCTTCGGTTTCTATAATTATTTATTCTGTAAGAAAGGATTAAAATGCTTGCTAAACGTATAGTTCCCTGTCTGGATATAAAGGATGGGACCACGGTTAAAGGAATTAATTTTGTAAACTTCAGGGATGCCGGCGATCCGGTGGAATTGGGGGCACAATATAGCGACCAGGGAGCCGATGAGTTGGTTTACCTGGATATTACGGCTTCTCATGAAGGGCGAAAAACATTTACTGAATTAGTAAAGAAGGTGGCTGCCCGTATTAGTATTCCATTCACTGTTGGGGGTGGTATAAATGAATTGAAAGATGTAGACAGGTTGCTTAGTGCGGGAGCCGATAAAGTTTCGATAAACTCTGCCGCATTGCGTAATCCATCATTAATCAACGAAATTGCTTCCAACTTTGGTAGTCAGGTTTGTGTTGTAGCCATCGATGCCAACATGGAGAAAAATGGCTGGCTATGTTATCTGAATGGAGGTAGAATCCCTACAGACAGACAATTGGTTGAATGGGCTAAAGAGGCCGAAGACAGAGGGGCTGGCGAAATATTATTTACCAGCATGACGCACGACGGTGTAAAAACCGGTTATGCCAATGAGGCACTGGCAACTCTGGCCAATAGTTTACATATTCCCATTATTGCTTCTGGAGGTGCCGGTAAAATGGAACACTTCCGTGATGCGTTTGTTTTGGGGAAAGCAGATGCAGCTCTTGCTGCAAGCGTGTTCCACTTCGGCGAGATTGGCATTGGCGATTTAAAAAAATATCTCCGGGATGAGGGTATTAACGTACGAATATAATTAAACGATATAAAATGAAAATTGACTTCGAAAAAATGGGTGGACTGATTCCTGCCATTATACAGGATAGCGCAACGTCCAAGGTTTTGATGCTGGGATTCATGAATGAAGAAGCTTACACCAAAACAAAAGAAACAGGAATGGTCACGTTCTTTAGCCGCACAAGAAATACATTGTGGACAAAAGGAGAAACCAGCGGACATTTTCTGAAGGTTGTTTCGGTTTTGATTGATTGCGACAACGATACTTTGCTTATTAAAGCCATTCCGGCAGGTCCGGTTTGCCATACAGGAAAAGACACCTGTTTTGGAGAGAAAAACAAAGAAGATATTATGTTCCTTAAATTTCTGCAAGATTTTATTGAACAACGCAGACAGGAGATGCCGGAAGGTTCTTATACCACTTCTCTGTTTAACAAGGGAGTAAACCGCATGGCTCAGAAAGTGGGCGAGGAAGCAGTTGAAACTGTTATCGAAGCTACCAACGGAACCGAAGATGGCTTTATTTATGAAGCGTCTGATTTGGTTTATCACCTGATTGTATTACTTACAAGCAAAGGCCTTCGTTTAGAAGATCTGGCAAAGGAATTGAAAAAAAGACATAAAGGATAATTAGGATAAAATGGAAGATACAACCCTGTTGAGACTTGAGAACGTTGATATTTGCCGGGAAGAGAATGTTATTCTGCACAATGCGTCATTCCATTTGAAAAATGGAGAGTTTGTATATGTAATCGGCAAAGTTGGTTCCGGTAAAAGTAGTTTATTAAAGTCTTTGTACTGCGAAATTCCGGTTGCCAATGGCGAAGCATTACTGATGGAGTATAATCTGTGCAAAATTAAACGCAAAGAGATTCCTTTTTTACGCAGAAAACTGGGTATAGTCTTTCAGGATTTCCAGTTGCTTACAGATCGTTCGGTAATTAAAAATCTGGAGTTTGTACTTAAAGCTACGGGTTGGAAAAGCAAGGAACTGATTGCCGAACGTATAGAAAGCGTTTTACTGCAAGTTGGTATGCAAAATAAAGGATATAAGCTACCCCACGAACTTTCGGGAGGCGAACAGCAACGTATCGTTATCGCCCGGGCACTTCTAAATGATCCTAAACTGATTCTGGCTGATGAGCCAACAGGTAATCTGGATCCGGAAACAAGCGGCCAGATTTTACAACTTCTGCATGATATTTGTAAAAAAGGAACTACCGTTGTAATGACTACTCACAACTATACGCTGGTACGTAATTATCCGGCCCGCATAGTGAAGTGTGAAAATGGCTTTTTGAGCGATTTGAGCAACGAGAAAGAGGGGGAATAATTTGTAATCCATACCTTGTAAAGTTGCACAAAATATATACCTTTGCACACGGTTTAAGGCATTGAGAAATAATTTAATATAGAAGAAAAAAATGAAAGTTTTAAAGTTTGGCGGTACTTCTGTGGGATCTGCACAGAGAATGAAAGAAGTGGCAAAACTTATTTGCGACGGAGACCGTAAGATTGTGGTATTATCTGCCATGTCTGGTACAACCAACTCGCTAGTTGAAATATCGGATTATCTTTATAAAAAGAATCCGGATGGAGCCAACGAAATCATCAATAAACTTGCTCTTAAATACTTTGAGCATATTGATGAACTTTATACAACTGAAGAATATAAACAGAAGGCAACTGAACTTGTTAAATCTCATTTTGACTATATCCGTTCGTTCACAAAGGATTTGTTTACATTGTTTGAAGAAAAAGTTGTTCTGGCACAGGGCGAACTTATTTCAACAGGCATGGTTAACTTGTACCTGAATGAGACCGGCGTGAAATCGGTATTGCTTCCTGCGCTGGATTACATGCGCACAGATAAAAATGCAGAACCAGACCCCTTGTATATTAAAGAGAAACTGAATAAATTGCTGGAGCAGCACCCTGATGCAGAACTATTTATTACCCAAGGATATATTTGTCGTAATGCATATGGCGAAGTAGACAATTTACAACGTGGTGGAAGCGATTACAGCGCTTCGCTGGTAGGGGCTGCAATCAATTCGGAAGAAATCCAGATATGGACAGATATTGATGGTATGCATAACAACGATCCGCGTGTGGTTGACAAAACTGCGCCGGTACGGAATCTGCATTTTGAAGAAGCAGCAGAACTGGCTTACTTTGGTGCCAAAATTCTTCATCCTACTTGTATTCTTCCTGCTAAACTTAATAATATTCCGGTTCGCTTATTGAATACTTTGCAACCGGAAGCTCCTGGCACATTGATCTCTAATAAGACTGAAAATGGAAAGATTAAAGCTGTTGCCGCCAAAGATAACATTATAGCAATAAAGATAAAGAGTGGCAGAATGTTGCTTGCTCACGGATTCCTTCGTAAGGTATTCGAAATTTTCGAGAGCTACCAGACACCCATCGATATGGTCACAACCTCTGAAGTAGGCGTATCGGTTACCATTGACAACCGGAAGCATCTGGAAGAAATTGTGGATGATCTGAAAAAATACGGTACAGTAACAGTTGATACCGATATGGTGATTGTTTGTGTAGTTGGTGATATGAAGTGGAATAATGTTGGCTTTGAAGCAAACATTATCAGCTCGCTTAAAGATATTCCTGTTCGCATGATCTCTTACGGTGGAAGCAACTATAATGTTTCTCTACTTGTAAAAGCAGAAGACAAAAAGCGATCATTGCAGGCATTGAGTGATCATCTTTTCAATAACAAGTAAAAAGTCATTTATGAAAGGGAGTTTTCCAATCAATAAATTAAGGGAGTTAGAAACTCCCTTTTATTTCTATAATACCGATCTTTTAAGAGAAACGCTTGCTCTTGTACGCAAAGAAGCAGACAAGTATGGCTTTCATGTTCACTATGCAGTAAAAGCAAATGCGAATCCTAAGATTCTGACCATAATCCGTGAAAATGGTTTGGGTGCGGACTGTGTGAGCGGTGGTGAAATTAAGGCAAGTCTTTCGGCTGGTTTCCCGGCAAAAAAAATTGTGTATGCCGGTGTTGGTAAAGCCGACTGGGAAATCAACCTTGGTCTTGACAATGACATTTTCTGCTTCAATGTGGAATCGGCAGCAGAACTTGAGGTTATTAACGAACTGGCCGCAGCCAAAAACAAAGTAGCATCAGTGGCGCTTCGTGTTAATCCGGAAGTGGATGCCCATACCCATGCGTATATTACAACGGGTATGAAAGAAAATAAATTCGGAATAAATTTAAGTCAGCTCGACGGCGTTTTGGATTTATTTGAAAAGTTTCAAAACGTTAAACTGATCGGATTACATTTTCATATTGGCTCTCAGATTACAGATTTATCCTCTTTCCAGAACCTTTGTACAAGGGTAGCCGAAATTCAGGAGAATATGTCTCACCGCAATATACATGTCGACAATTTAAATTTTGGTGGAGGTCTTGGAATCGACTACTATCATCCTAACCATTTGTCAATTCCTGATTTCGAAGAGTACTTCTCTATATTTCACAAACATATTAAGCTACAACCGGGACAACAAGTTCACTTTGAACCGGGTCGTTCCATCGTAGGACAATGTGGTACGCTTATAACCAAAGTACTCTACGTAAAGGAAGGTGCAAGCAAAAACTTCGCCATAGTAGATGCCGGATTTACAGAGTTGATTCGCCCAGCATTGTATCAGGCATATCATCGCATTGAAAACCTGACCAGCGAAGAAGCTGTTGAGCCGTATGATGTAGTAGGTCCTATATGTGAATCGTCCGACAGCTTTGGAAAAGCCGTTGACTTAAACAAGGTACGCCGGGGAGATCTTATTGCATTACGTTCGGCCGGAGCTTATGGTGAAATTATGGCCTCGCAGTACAACTGCCGCCAGTTACCCAAGGCATATTTTTCGGATACGTTATAAATATACGGATACATAAGATTTATATAAGTAAAGTCGTATTCCATGTAAAAGGAGTACGACTTTATTATTTATCAAGTGAAAAACTTTATGTACGTTTGTAGTCCCGAAGAGGAGATAAAACAATGGAACAACTGTTAATTTTTAGTGATTTAGAGATTGGACTTATAGGTATACTAGTCCTTTTATTTTTAGTTCAGATAGGCTATTATGCAGGGATTTACGCCAAACCACTGCGAACAGCCAAACGATTAAGATTACTTGTCGATGATCAGCAGAAAAAAAATTTTCCGCCTGTATCTGTAATTGTCTATGCAAAAAATGAATCTGAAAATTTGAAACGAAATCTTCCTTCGTTGCTTTCCCAGAATTATCCCGATTATGAAGTAATTGTTATTAATGACGGTTCAACAGATGAAAGTGATGAAGTTCTGAAAATCCTTGAAAACGACAACAAACATCTTTATCACACCTACATTCCTGAAAACGTAAAATATCTTAGCCGTAAAAAACTGGCGTTGACTGTGGGTATCAAAGCTGCCAAACATGATATTCTACTTTTTACCGAAGCAAACTGCTTTCCTCAAAGTGAGAATTGGGTTGCAAGCATGGCTGGAAAGTTCTCGGAAGGCGTTGATTTGGTTATAGGCTTTTGTGCTTATGAAGACAAACGCGGTTTTTTCCATAAATTAGCTGCTTACGACAATCTTATGATAGGGATTCAGTATATTGCATCTGCATTGATACGGCATCCATTTATGGGATATGGACGTAACCTTGCCTACCGCAGACAGTTGTTTTTCGATCACAAAGGTTATTATAAATCATTGAATCTGCATGCCGGAGATGATGATTTGTTTGTTAATGAAGCTGCCACCCCTCAAAATACCCGCGTGGTATTTAGTCCGGATAGCATTACGCGGATGATAGCTATCGATCAGTTTAAGGTTTGGAAAGAAATGAAGGTTTCACGTGCGGCCACCCAAAAGTTCTATCATGGTTTTTCTCTTACATTCTACCGGATAGAATCAGTAAGCCGAATCTTGTTTTTAGGTACTGCAATCATTGGCATTTGTTGGAGTTTCATTGGTAATCCACTCGTAGCAGCTGTTGCAGGAATTACGTGGCTTACACGCCTTGGCGTCCAGCTATCCGTATTGCACCGGTTGTCGGCTATGCTAAGCCAGAAACCTGTTACTCTTTGGATCCCAATATTGGAAATAATACAACCTATTTGTAGCTTGTATGTACGATTCTATAGAATATTCAGAGGTAAAAACGACTATACGTTTCGGATGCAACGATAATCTATTCGAAACGTATACTTTTTGCCGGATCTATTTTTGTAATAAGGTAAGACGGACCGAGCATCATTAGCATTGCTGCGGCCAATGTTCCAATGTTAATAAGAACCCATGTAAGAATATTCAGGTCAACTGGTACTGCATCTAAATAATAAATCGATGGATCGAGCGAAATAGGCTGGAACTTTGCCTGAATCAAACAAAGGCCAATTCCAATTACATTACCCCAAACCATCCCTTTCCCGATTAGGAAAAAAGAAATGTACAGGAATATTTTACGGATTCCCTGATTATCGTGTCCGAGAGCCTTTAATATCCCAATCATATTTGTTCGTTCCAAAATAATAATAAGCAAGCCCGAAATCATAGTAAAACCAGCTACTGCCATCATAAGAACAAGGATAATCACCACATTAATATCGAGAACATCAAGCCAGTTAAATATCATAGGATTCAAATCCTTTATAGATCTGACATAATAGGTATTGCCGTTCCTGTCTAGTTTTTCGGAATAGGTAAAATAAAGTTGCTCACTTATGGAATCGAGATTGGCATAATCATTAACTTGTAATTCAAGCCCGCTTACCTGATCCTCCTCCCAGTTACTGAGACGTTGCACCTGTTTGATATCAGTGAGTACAAACAACTTATCATAATCCAAAAATCCGGTTTCATAAATTCCCGAGATAGTGAATTTGCGGGCACGTACGTTTTCCTGAACAAAATAGGTAAGAAACCCATCGCCTACCTTTAAATGAAGACGATCGGCCAGATATTTAGAAATAATAACATCGGTTCCGCGTTTATCGGGTGTAACTGTAAAGACTTTACCCGCACGAAGATTCTTTCGGAAGAATGTCCAGTCGTACTCCTCTCCTATTCCTTTAAGGACAATTCCCTGAAAGGCCGAATCAGTCTTAAGCAGCCCTGGTTTTGTGGCAAATCTTTCAACATGACTAATGCCAGCCGTTTTGGATAAATCAGAAAGCAGCGTGTCATTTACTGCAATTGGACTTGTTTCGTAAGAGATATTGCTATCAAGATTGGTTATCTGAATATGACTTCCGAAACCAATAACTTTGTTGCGCACTTCTTTTTTAAAACCGATAACAATAGCTACTGAAAGAATCATCACAGCAAGTCCCAAAGCAATTCCTATCATAGCTATACGAACAGCAGGGGGGGTAACTTGCTTGTCGCCCTCCTTGCTGAAATGAATTTTCTTTGCTATAAATAATTCCAGGTTCATGCGCTTACATTACCCGCCCCGGATAGGCTTCCAAAGCTTTGGCCAAAACGATCAATGACTTGGCCAAGTCTTCCTTCTTGAGAACATAAGCGATTCGAACTTCATTTTTACCTAATCCAGGCGTTGTATAGAATCCGGATGCAGGAGCCATAAAAATAGTTTGACCTTCGTACGAAAATTCTTCTAAACACCAGGCACAAAACTTATCAGCATCATCTACCGGAAGTTTAGCCACAGTATAAAAGGCCCCCATTGGAATAGGTGAATAGCAACCTGGAATACGATTCAGTCCGTCAATTAAAAACTTACGTCGTTCAACATATTCATTGTACACTTCCAACATATATGAGTCTGGGGTATCTAGAGATGCTTCCGCAACGATCTGGCCAATCAAAGGAGGACTCAGACGGGCCTGACACCATTTCATCACATTAGATCTCACCTGTTCGTTCTTGGTTATTAATGCCCCAATACGCAATCCGCACTCACTGTAACGTTTGGAAACGGAGTCGACCAACACAACATTGTTTTCGATCCCTTTCAGGTGAAAAGCCGAAATATAAGGAGCACCTGTATAACAGAACTCACGGTAAACCTCATCTGAGAAAAGGAACAAGTCATATTTCTTCACCAAATCACGAATCTGATCCATCTCTTTTTGAGTATAAAGATAGCCAGTAGGATTATTGGGGTTGCAAATCAGAATAGCTTTGGTTCGGGGGCTAATCAGCTCCTCAAACTTTTCCATGGAAGGCAAGGCAAAACCTTCTTCAATTGTAGAAGGCACGGTTTTAATTATTGCACCACACGAAATTGCAAAAGCCATGTAGTTGGCATATGCAGGCTCCGGAACAATAATTTCATCTCCCGGATCCAGACAAGCCAAAAAAGAAAAAAGCACAGCTTCCGAACCTCCGGTTGTAATTATAATATCATCCACATCTACTTCGATATTAAACTTATGATAATATTTCACAAGCTTTTCACGAAAGCTGCGGATGCCTTCACTGGGAGAATACTCCAGCACAGTACGATCCAGGTGGCGCGCCGCCTCGATCGCGACTTCAGGTGTAGGTAAATCGGGCTGACCGATATTAAGGTGATACACCACAGTACCTTTAGCTTTAGCCTTATTGGCAAGCGGAACGAGCTTTCTGATTGGAGAAGCCGGCATGTCGATTCCTCGTTGTGAAATGTTAGGCATCCTATCCTATGTTAATTAGTAAATAAAAATAATATTACAACTATAAAATCACACAAAAGTAGGGCTATTTATAGTATTATGCAAATATAAAAGGAACTATCAGCCTTATCGGCCGGGCAGCGGAGAATCTTTGCTGGCGTGCATTGTTGATACAAAAGCATCCGGATCAACGTCCTTTATCTCGTTTTTGAGTCGAGGCAGATCTTTTCGCTCGGCTATAGTAAAGATAATCTCTTTTTCTTCTCCCTGATACATACCTTTACCATGAAGAAATGTACCTTTCATGCCCAGCTTATTTACAAGTATATCTTTCATCTCATTTGTTTTGCGGGATACGATAAAAACAGCCCTACTGGGATTTTCTGTTTGCAACATCTCAACAATCTTTCCGAAAACAAAAATAGTAAACCACGAATACAAGGGAACTGCCCAGTCCTGAAAAGCTATAAGGCCTATTAATACAACCGCAGAATCTATTGCAATAATCATATCACTTACACGCAGGTTAGAGTTGTTAGCCAACACCCTGGCCAAAACATCTGTCCCGGCGCTTGTACTTTGTGCTTTAAAAATACAAGTTACTCCCATACCAAGAATCATCCCTCCATAAAAGCAGGCAATAAAGGGATCGTTCTCAACCAAAGTACCTTCACCCAAAATATACGATAAAGAATCGGTAAAAATAGAAATCAAAACAAACGTCAGTACTGTTTTAGGGCCCGATGCCAATCCTATTTTTTTCATCGCCAGAAACATCAAAGGAATATTAAAGCAGAGTGCTGTTGCTCCGATTGGTAATCCTTCTGGAAGAAGAGGAATCAATCCCTTGGTTGAATAGTGTAATACAATGGAGATACCATATACTCCGCCTGGTACTATTTTGTATGGAGCAAGAAAAAGCACATAACTTAGTGCCTGTAAAAATGAGCCGATTACTATAAGCAAATAATCAGATGGCTTGATGTTTGACGCTTGTAAAGCGAACTTAGATTTCATGTTATTTGTGTCTGTTTTTAGAATCGCGCAAAGATAGACAAAAAAAAGAGACTACATACTTTCGTAAGCAATCTCTTATTTCCTGATTAGATTTGTTTATTAGTTACTTTGCTTCTGCAAAATAAGTTTCTTCGTTAACTTTACTAAACAAACGGTTATTATTATTTGCCACATTAATCAAAACTAAGTACTTACGATATTGATCTTTAGTAAGCGCATTTTTCATCAGTTTCAAGTTGCCATATACAGCTTGATGGACTTTCTTATTGAAACGGCTTTTACTTGCGTAGGAAGCTTCTTCAAGTTGGGTATTAAAATAATCATTAATGATAGCCACCTCTTCCACTTGAGATGATTTAAGCTGCAAATAGTGGCTTAAACTCTCGAAATTAATATCAGAAATTAAATCCACTTTCTGACTCTGACCAAAACTCATTATTGCTACCAATACGATAGCCGACAGAACTAAACTTAAGCGTCTCATAATACCTGCTGATTAAAATTGTTTTTACTCTTTTTTCTTTTGTTAATGCCTTATATTAAGATTGTTATCTGAATATTAGACGGGTTGAACAAAAAAAAGGTTACATAAAAAGATGATTCAATAAAAAGATATTTTTCAGTACAATATAAGGGAGCAGCAACAAAGGTTAGGTCTAGAATTAAGGTGATACAATTAGTTTTCGGGAAGAAAAAAGTATCGAGGGTGAAGGATGATCTTGGCAGGTGAAGCAAAAAAAAGGATATACTTTTTGCCACGAAAGATATATCTTTCAACTTCGTTCCTTATATCTTTTAAGATCGAAAGATATATCTTTATTCATCCAATCCTATAAGGAATAAAATCCCACCAGAGTCTTCCGGAGCAGAAGGAATCTTTAGTCATAATCACAAAAAAAAGAGACTACATACTTTCGTACGCAATCTCTTACATCTAAATCTGTTTGCTTAATTAATCGTTAACCTCAGCCAGGTATGTGTCTGAATAACCCGGTGAAAACAACCGGTTGTTGTTATTTGTAACATTAATTAAAGTCAAATACTTACGATATTGATCTTCGGAAAGAGTTTCCTTCATCAATTTCAGATTACTATAAACTGCCTGATGAACTTTCTTATCGTAACGACTTTCACTTGAACTTGCAGCTTCAGATAACTGTGTGCTGAAAAATTCATTGATGCTCGCTACTTCATTCATCTGTGATGGTTTCAGCTGCAAATAATTGCTTAGCTTTTCGAAATTAATATCTGAAACCAAATTTACCTTACTACTCTGACCAAAACTCATTGTTGCTACTAATACCATAGCTGACATAATCACACCTAAACGTCTCATAATACCTACTAATTAAAATTGTTCTTACTCTGGTCTTCTTAATTTGTGCCTTAATTCAGACCGCTGTCTGATACTATGACACAAATGTAAGAAACCGTTTAATACCTAAAATAGTGGCTACGATTAAGAGTTAAAATCTGTCGGTAAACGAGTAAATTGTCCCGACTAATTCTCAATCCTGTAATTTTCATAAGATGGTTTAGCATAAAGGAGATAAACAAAGAGGGAAAGCAGACAACATATAGCTCCTACTAAGTAAGCCGTAGACAAACTACTGTAAGAAGCAATAAAGCCTGTTGAAAGCATTCCTATACCCATTCCCAAATCAAGTGATGTGAGATAAGTAGAGGTTGCAGTTCCCCGTCGGTTAGGGTGTGCCACGTTTACAAAAAGGGACTGGAAAGCAGGAATACTTACCCCATAACCAATGCCAATAAAAAACGCGGCTACGAAAAAAACAAATACGTTATGCACTGTTGCAAAAACCACAAGCGATATTATTATCCCGACTATTGCACTAGTCAGCAATAAATGAAGCTTACCCCTATCAATCATCCTCCCGGAAAAAATACGGGCAGAGCCTACACCTGTAGCCATAAAAATAAAGAAATAACCCGGATTGCTCACTTGAATCTCTTTACCATACAACACTGCAAAAGAAACAACCATTCCATACCCGATGGAACAAAGCATATGCGATATTCCTGCAGGAATTGCTTGAAGCAGGATAAACCGATCCAATGAAAAAGGAGGACGAGAAACCTTCTCTTTTTGGATATGCTTAATGTTATAAACGGCTATCATTCCCAGTATGGCTGTCAGCAAACAAATTACAATCAGGGCATGAAACCCGAAAGCATCGTAAACCGGCACCGCCAGAAGTGGAGCCAATGTCATAGCCAGACTAAGCGTAAGACCGTAAAAACCGATCCCCTCGCCCCGGCGTTTAGATGGAATAACATCAATGGCAATAGTATTACCAGCCACAGATGAAAGTCCAACAGATCCTCCCTGAAAAAAACGAACCAGCATAATAGATACCACCGTAGCAGCGACTAAATAACCGGCAAACAGGGCTGTCGACAATGTGAATGCTACAAGATAAAGCGGTTTACGTTTAACCGAATCTACCACATAGCCAGAAAAGGGACGGACACACAACAATCCGATTGTATAACTTGACAACACCACTCCTACCCAAGAGGTAGAAATTCCCAATTCCTCAACGAGGTATACCGGGATAATTGGCATCAACATATTCATCGGCAAACTCATCAAAAAGTGCGCCATACAGGCAAACACATAACTCCGGTTCCATAGTCCCGGTTTCCGTTCATCCATTTCGCTAACCTATTGTCAGGCCCACTCGCTTAATTCTAACCAACGCATCGTCTTCTCATCAATCTCGTCCATCAGCTCGGCTACACGTTGCGATTTGGCCAGCAGGTCATCATTATTAAGAGAACCACTACTCATTGCTGTTTCCAGCTCAGACTTTTCGGTCTCCAACGAAGGAATTTCCGCTTCCAGGGCTTCAAATTCCTTCTTTTCTTTAAAACTTAATTTCTTTTTTTGTTCAGGAGCGCTATTCCGCATTATTTTATCAGCGGAAGGAGCCAATTTTATCTGCCGGGCCGACTCTTCGGCTTTAGCAGTTTGGTCCTGGATTTCTTTCCATTCGCGATACTGAGTATAATTGCCAGGGAAATCCTTAATTTCTGCATTCCCTTTAAAAACAAGCAAATGATCTACTACTTTATCCATAAAGTAGCGGTCGTGAGAAACAACAATAACGCAACCTTTAAAACTCCGAAGGTATTCCTCCAGTACATTTAAGGTTACGATATCCAAATCATTCGTGGGCTCGTCGAGCACCAGGAAATTAGGGTTTCTCATTAAAACAGTGCAAAGATACAATCTTCTTTTTTCTCCACCGCTCAATTTGTAAACAAAATTATGTTGTTTATCGACAGAAAACATAAAATAAGTCAAAAACTGTGACACATTCATCGTTTTACCATCTCCCAGCTGTACAAACTCTGCCAAATCCTGTACAACATCTATCACTTTCATTTGTTCATCAAATTGAAGGCCATCCTGGCTATAGTAACCAAACTTAATTGTTTCGCCTACATCAAAGACGCCACTATCGGGATCGACTTCACCCATCAACATTTTTATAAATGTTGATTTCCCTGTGCCATTGTTCCCAACGATACCCATTTTCTCGTAACGGGCAAACACATAATCAAAGTTCTCAACAATCTTTAAATCGCCAAAACTCTTTGACACCTTTACTGCTTCAAAAATCTTAGATCCAATATAGGAAGCTTTCACTTCCAAACTAACATTTCCTTCAAGTCGTTGCTGTTTTGCTTTAGCCTCGAGGTCATAAAATGCGTCAATCCTATATTTGGCTTTCGTTCCTCTAGCTTGTGGTTGCCTGCGCATCCAGTCCAGCTCTTTACGAAGCAAATTATTGGCCCTCTCGATTTCGGAGTTCGTTGACTCGACACGCTCCTGACGCTTTTCCAGGTAGTAACTATAATTTCCCTTGTATTGGAAAAGCTTCTGACGGTCTATTTCTATTATCTCCGAACAGACTCTGTCTAAAAAATAACGATCATGCGTTACCATCAAAAGGCTGATAGTAGAACGGCTAAGATACCCTTCAAGCCATTCTGTCATTTCCAGATCGAGGTGGTTAGTAGGCTCATCAAGAATGATTAACTCCGGATCAGTAATCAGAACGTTGGCAAGTGCCACTCGCTTAAGCTGACCTCCCGAAAGTTCTTCCACTTTTTGATCAAAATTGGTAATCTTTAGCTGTGATAATATTTGTTTCGCTCTTTGTTCGTAATCCCAGGCTTTGCTGTTATCCATCCGAAGCAAGATATCATCGAGATTGGAATGGTCGTTGCTAGCCATAGCCGCTTCATACTCGGCAATAAGCTTCACCGTTTCGTTGGGGGAATAGAAACAAGCCTGAATCACAGATAATCCGGCTGGATATTGAGGTGATTGTTCCAGATAACCTACCCGCAGGTCGTTACGGAAAACCACTGCGCCGGCCTCATAATCTTCTTTGCCTGCTATGATATTTAAGAGCGTCGTCTTTCCCGTACCATTTTTAGCGATAAGTCCTATTTTTTGACCTTGGGCAATACCAAATGTTATCGATTCAAAAAGCACAAGTTCGCCGAAGCTCTTGGTTAATCCGTCAATCTGTAGGTAGCTAATCATCTATAACTAAACTTTATTTTAGGTTGCAAAGGTAATACAAATATTGCGAAGGTGAAAAGAAGAGACTGCTACATTAAATATCTTTTAAGCTAACAAATACTTAAAACAGATATTATTTACTAAATTTGCGCCGCTTTAGAGCAGGCACAAATAAACTACAACAATATGATAACAGCAATGATTCTTATATTTTTGGCGGGTTATACAGCAATTGCGCTGGAACACCCTCTAAAAATGAACAAAGCAGGTACCGCTTTGCTTACCGGAACCATCCTGTGGGTAATTTACACCTATGCAGCTCCCGGATGTATCCCGTTAGTATCTTCAGAAGCTTTTAAATTTTTCCTTGCATCCCGTCCGGAATTATCTGCACTTCCTTTTATCGAACAATGTACCCACTTTGTGGTGGAACATCAGATACTGGAAAGCATCGGCGAGATTTGCGAAACACTGATTTTCTTAATTGGAGCTATGATTACTGTAGAGCTTGTAGATGCTCACGGTGGATTCTTATTTGTTACCAATAGAATTACAACAAGAAACAAACGAAAACTTCTCTGGATAATAGCGACAATCACTTTTTTCATGTCTGCAGTTCTGGATAACCTTACAACTTCTATCGTAATGATTATGGTAATCCGGAAACTAATAGGCAACTATAAGGAACGATGGGTATTTGGGAGTATTATCGTAATTGCGGCAAATAGTGGAGGAGCCTGGTCTCCTATTGGCGACGTAACCACCATAATGCTTTGGGTAAGAGGTAATATATCCACGGCGTCGACAGTTCCTCACTTATTTCTTCCAAGCTTGGTTTCTGCATTTATACCTGTGCTTATCGCCCAAACATTTCTACATGGCAACTTATCACAACCCCATGCGGCCGACATATCGGAAGAAAATGAGATTATCAAGGAACTGAAAACAAAAGAACGATTGTCTATTCTTATTTTGGGAGTTGTATGTCTGCTATTTGTTCCAATATTTAAAACGATAACTCATCTGCCTCCGTTTCTTGGCATTTTATTTGGGTTAGGAATTCTGTGGTTCTTTACAGAAATGATGTATAGCAAAAAAGAACGGATAAGTGAAGACTTAAAGTTACGGGTTGCCAAGATTGTACAGCGCATTGATGGCACAACTCTCCTTTTCTTTTTAGGAATCTTACTCGCTGTAGATGCTCTTCGTCATGCAGGTATCTTGGCTACTGTATCACAAAATTTAGATACGTATGTTGGTAATGTATATGCCGTCAATATGATCATCGGAGCGTTATCTGCAATTGTAGACAATGTGCCACTGGTTGCAGGGGCAATTGGAATGTATCCTGTTGCGAATGAAGCCATGATAGCCGCATCAGCGAATCCTGAGTACATTAGTCACTTTGCGCAAGATGGAGTATTCTGGCAGTTTTTGGCTTATTGTGCCGGTGTGGGGGGTAGTATGCTTATTATTGGTTCTGCAGCAGGAGTAGTTGTAATGGGACTTGAAAGAATAAACTTTATTTGGTATCTGCGGGTTATTACTCCAATGGCTATTGTTGGCTATCTGGCTGGTGCCGGAGTTTATATCTTGCAGAATATAATCTTCAACTGATCATGGATTGCAAACAATCAACATGCAGTATGTAGAAAAGATGGCTTTTGTTTAATAATTAATATTCAATATAAATATAAAACGATCATAACGAGAAACTAAAATGGTTCTCGTTATGATCGTTTTCATTTTTCGCTATGATTGATTCAACCTATTGCCTGAAACAATTATATAATAGCATAATCTTATGTCTGGACTAAAAAAACAATTTTATATTAATTGGCAAGAAATTTTAATCCAGAGAAACAACGTATACCGCACAAATAGAAACGAATAAGCAAACTACGCCTCATTATTTGGGGAATATGATTAAGAACTCTCTGCTCTAGATTAGCTTTTCTCACGCTTTCATACCTATATTGCATCCTAAAAAATTCCTGACGAGCATCAAATACCGCTTTTGCATTTGCAGGATGCCCTGTCAATAAAAATTTAAAGGCAGCTATATAATCCAGAATTTTTCTGATAGCCATCACCCTCCAAAGGTCGCATTCTGGCAAATTCTTATAAAGCATCAACATATTATTTCTGAAATTCAGATAAGTTTTCCTGGGACTTTCGGCCTCAAGCGTACCTCCGCCAACATGGTAAACGACCGACTTCGGAATACAACGCAATCTAAATCCCCGGCAACGCATAAGCCAGCACAAATCGATTTCCTCCTGATGAGCAAAAAAAGTTGCATCCAACCCACCAACACATACATAAACATCGCGCCGAATGAGCATACAAGCACCTGAAGTCCACAAAACATCTATTGGATCATCATATTGTCCATTATCAGTTTCGACAACATGTAACAAACGTCCCCTGCAGAAAGGATAACCGTAGCTATCCAAAAAGCCACCACAGGCTCCTGCATATTCAAAAGATGATTTACAATTCCATGATAGTATTTTGGGCTGAACGGCTGCAACGTCTGGATTTTCTTCCAGCTCCTCAAGAAGAGGTTCCAACCATCCGGGAGAAACTTCCACATCACTGTTTAGCAAAACGACGTAAGGCGTTTTCACCCTAGCAATGGCCTGGTTATACCCATCAGCAAATCCATAATTCTTTTCCAGTCTGATTATCTCGACCGTCGGAAAATCGTTTTCCAAAAGTGAAAGAGATTGATCGGTAGATCCATTATCGGCAACAATCACATCAGCAAGCTCGGCCGACGTGTGTTCTACTACAGATGGTAAAAATTGCTTCAATAATGTTACTCCATTCCAGTTAAGAATTATAACGGATACTTTTCTCATAAGGCATCATGTCTTTTATGTTTCCACCGTTTATGAGTCCACAACCAATAAGCAGGATTATTTAAAATAGATTTCTCCATTATACGGGCGTATTGCTCTGTAATCCAAAATTCCGGTGTCTCACCAGGCGTTTCTGTCAACAATTTCATATCTACCTGATAATATCCTCTGCGTAATTTCTTAGTATCCATATATAGGACAGGAAGATTTAGCTTACGGGCAATACGCTCGGGTCCGGTAAGAATGGAACTTTCTTGATTCAAGAAAGAAGTCCAGTAATGCAAATTGGCTTTACTAGGAGTCTGGTCAGCAAGAAAAACAACCACACTTGGAGTTTTTTCTTGTTTGAGTTTAATAATATCGCGTATAGTATCGTTCTTTTTTATGCCCCTCGCCCCAAATTTATTTCGCAAGCGAATAAACAGGCGATCGAAAGCCTGATTTTTTAACGGACGATAGATCTGATAGATATGGGCCTTTTTAAAGCGACTTGTAGATCCGCAAAACCATTCCCAGTTGCCATAATGTCCCATTAAGAGAATAAAGCAGGTATGTCCTTTTTCTATAAGTTCATCCACCAGTTCAGGATTACTTAAATAGGCTCTGCGTTGCAATTCGTCGAGCGATACATGAGCCAACTTCAATGTTTCTACTATATAATCACAGAAATGATGGTAAAATTCATGTTCTAATTTTCTTAGTTCGGCTTCGGACTTTTCTGGAAATGAATTTTTCATATTCCGACGAACCACCTTTAAACGATAACCTATCAGCTTGTAAACAAAGAAATAAAATATATCGCTTAACACATACAAAACTCTCATTGGTAACAAAGCATGAAGCTTTACCCATGTAAATAGTAAGGTATATAAAAAGTTGTTTAGCATTGCTCTTCAATTATTTTAACAGTTAAAGCTGTACCTTCTTCATTAAAATTCCCCAGTAAGACTGCTTTAGTCTCATTGATAAGCTCTGTTTGGTAAGGAGTTTCCACTTTAATGTAGTTGGCTGTAAATCCATGCATCAGACCATCATGTTTGGTTTGTTCAAACAAAACCAGTTGTTCCGTTCCAATATGAGAAGCATAGAACTCATGTAGTTTTTTATCAGAGATATCTAATAACTGCTGGCTACGTATATGTTTAACTTTCGGATCAACCGAATGAGCTATCTTCAACGCTTGCGTTCCCGGACGTTCTGAATAGCTAAAAACATGTAGCTGTGAGATATCGAGTCCATCAATAAAAGAACGGGCCTCTTCAAAAAGTTCGTCTGTTTCTCCTCTGGTACCTACTATAACATCAACGCCAATGAAAGCCTGAGGCAGAACCTCCTTTATTTTTTCTATTTTATGACGGAACAGAGCCGTATCATAACGGCGCTTCATTAACTTAAGCACTCCATCGCTACCACTTTGCAAAGGAATATGGAAATGGGGCGCAAATCGTTTCGAATTGGCAACAAAATCAATGGCTTCATCTGTAATTAGATTAGGTTCTATGGAAGATATTCGATAACGGACAATGCCTTCAACTTCGTCAAGCGCTCGAATTAATTCCATAAAATCTTCGCCGGTTGTCTTTCCAAAATCGCCAATATTTACGCCTGTGAGTACAATTTCTTTTCCGCCTTTCAAGGCAACCTCCCGAGCTTGTTCAACTAAAGATTCGATGGTTCCGTTACGGCTTCTGCCTCGGGCAAAAGGAATGGTACAATATGAGCAGAAATAATCGCATCCGTCCTGAACCTTCAGAAAATGACGGGTACGATCGTCTGAAGAACAAGAATGAGAAAAAGTACGAATGTCTTTTGTTTCGGAAGCAACTATAGCGCCACCCTCATTCTTTTTATTTAAATTTTCCAGATAAGATAGAATATCGAGTTTCTGTTCAGCACCCAAAACAAGATCAACCCCTTCGATGGAGGCAACTTCTTCAGGTTTAAGTTGAGCATAACATCCTGTAACAACCATAAAGGCACCAGGATGCTGCTTACCGATACGTCGAATAGCCTGACGGCATTTCTTATCTGCCAATTCAGTCACCGAACAGGTATTAATCACACAAATATCTGCTTTTTCTCCATTCCGGACTTTACGAATTCCTTGAGAGGCAAGAGTCTTACCTATAGTAGAGGTTTCTGCAAAATTAAGCTTACACCCTAAGGTATAGTAAGCTGCAAGTTTATTTTCAAAAACTGAATTATCAATCATTTTATCATCTAATTTCGGTGCAAAGTTACACAAAAGAAGCAAGTTCCTTACTTTTTTAGTTGTATATCTGAGCTTTTGTCCATATTTTTGCACAAATTTCACTATTTTGTGCTATGATAAAAGAGAATTTTATAAAGATTTACGAAGATAGTTTTAAAGAAAACTGGGCCCTTCCAGCTCTGACCGATTATAGCAAAGGTACCTCATTTACATTTGGAGAAGTGGCAGCTGAGATAGCTCGCATTCACATTTTGTTTGAGGAATGTCAGATACGCAAGGGCGACAAAATCGCATTAATTGGTAAAGACAATGCCCGCTGGTGTATCACCTACATGGCATCTGTAACCTACGGAGCTGTTATTGTTCCTATATTACAGGACTTTAATCCAAACGACGTACATCATATTATCAACCATTCTGAATCTGTATTCCTTTTCACAAGCGACCGCATATGGGATTCGCTGGAGGAAGAAAAAATTGAGCATATACGTGGCGTATTTTCTTTATCTGATTTTCGTTGTTTACATCAACGCGATGGCGAAAGCATTCAGAAACTGCTAAAGTCATTAGAAACAAAAATGGCGCACAAGTATCCATCCGGATTTTCAAAGGAAAATATAAAATACGCAGAACTAAGTAATGACAAAGTACTTGTTCTCAATTACACTTCAGGTACCACTGGGTTCAGCAAAGGGGTAATGCTTACAGGAAATAACCTTGCCGGAAACGTAACCTATGCCAAAACACTTGGCTTAATGTTCCGGGGTGACCATGAACTTTGCTTTCTACCTCTTGCACACGCATATAGCTGTACTTTTAATCTTCTTACTCCAATGGCAGTTGGAGCACACGTTTTCTTATTGGGTAAAGTTCCTACGCCCAAAATACTATTAACTGCATTCGAAGAGGTAAAGCCAAATTTAATTCTTACAGTTCCTCTTATTCTGGAAAAAATCTATAAAAAAATGATTCTTCCGCAACTCAACAAGCGAACTGTCAGACTTGCGTTAAACATCCCTTTGTTAGACAATCGTATATACGCTCAAATTCGAAAAAAACTAATAGATGCAATGGGAGGTCGCTTCAAAGAAATTATAGTTGGTGGAGCCGCTATGAATCAAGAAGTAACAGATTTTCTCTATAAAATTAAGTTTCCATTTACAATTGGATACGGAATGACCGAATGCGCCCCCCTAATCAGCTACGATTCTTGCGATTCATTTATCCCCGGGTCGTGCGGCCGGGTGCTTAAAGGAATAATGGATGTTAGAATAGATTCCGATGACCCTTATAATAAGGTGGGAGAAATTCAGATTCATGGAGAAAATGTAATGAAAGGATATTATAAAAACGAAGACGCAACTAAATCAGTTTTTACAGAAGACGGTTGGTTAAAAACAGGCGATTTAGGCACTATCGATACCGACAAACGTATTTTCATCAGAGGCCGTAGCAAAACTATGATTTTAGGAGCCAGCGGTCAGAATATCTTTCCAGAAGAAATAGAAGCAAAACTCAATAACCTTCCTTTCATTATGGAAAGCCTGGTTATTGAAAAGGAAGGAAAACTGGTTGCGCTGGTTTATCCAGATTATGATACTGTAGATGGTACAGGAATTTCTCATACCGATCTTCCAATAATTATGCAACAAAACCTGGAAGAGATTAATAAATTGGTAGCACCTTACGAAAAAGTTGCCTCTATCCAACTTTATCCTACAGAATTCGAAAAAACGCCGAAAAAAAGTATAAAAAGATATTTGTACAGCAATTTTTAACATTCGCAAAGTGCTTAATATTCAACACATTGCAAAATAGTAAAAAAAAAATCAAAAAAAAGTTCTTCATGTTGTACAACATAGACAATTAATATATACATTTGCATCGTTTTACAACAACAAAGATATTATTGACCGTTTTAATTAAAAGACAAAATGAAAAAGTTATTTGCTTTCGCTGCTATCGTTGCAGCTGTTTCTTTCTCTTCATGTGGTAACAAATCTGCTGAATCTACAGAAGCTGTAGCTGAACAACCAGCAGTTGAAGAAGTAGCTCCTGCTGTAGAAGAAGCTCCTGCTGTTGCTGATTCTGCTGCTGTTGAAGCTGCTCCAGTTGAAGCTGCTCCTGCTCAGTAATTAGAAGCTAAGAGTATTAAGAAAAAGTCTGTATGTTTATAACATACAGACTTTTTTTTTGTTTATTAATAAAAGATAAACACATGAAACGAATTTTCACTTACCTGTTTTTTTATTTGCTTTCTCTACAAACCCTCTCAGCACAGTTTATAACAGATACAGTTCTGACTCTTCAGAATATTGAAATACAAGGGCTACGTTTTCCCATAATTAACAGTGGGTCTGTAAAGCAACTTAGTGTACAAGAAAATATAACAGGTGGCTTGGGTAGTGCATCGGATGTTCTCCGACAACTTCCCGCTGTAAACTCGGACATCGAAGGAGCAACATACTTCAGAGGATCCACAAAAATAGCTCAACTTATTAGCGGAATTCCCTATGGGTTCATGGAAGAGCAAAGTGGTGATTTACTAATCCAGCTTCCTGCTTTTTTCTTTAAAAGAATAACACTCCTATCTCAACCTGATTTATCTTTTATTCCAGATGGAGAAAGTGGAATTTTATCTTTTTCAACAAGTCCGGGCATAAAAGAATCGATGCCTTTTCAAATTATTGTTGGTGCAGGATTAAAAGAGCGATATACTGCCGGAGCTCATTTAAACCTTAACCCTAAAAGATGGCAAATTGCAGTTAACTATAACTACAGGCGTGAGTACCGCGAACGATCCTTTTACAAGCTTACCAATAATGCGACGGGCTCAACAGAAATGAACAACAATGCGACAGCCCGACCAAATGTACATGTGACTGATCTTTCCATTGGTTATTCCATCACTAATCAAGATTTTTTATCTGTCTATTCCTTATATCAACATATGGGATATAACCGATACGGGGAAATCAATAATATCAAAAAAAATGCTGCAGGCAATATTATAAATAAAATAATCCGCCATCGTTACAACAATCAGGAACAAGAGACTTATGCCGTAGAAGGTTCATGGAGACATCTATTCAAAAAAGAGGCTCAGATGACCGTTCGCTTCAATTACAATAATTATTTATATGATGAAGATAATCACTATGAAAACGAGCAACCGTCAAGCAAGCAGATAGTTGCCCAGGATAACTTAGGGGTGATACAGAACAAACATAATTATTTTCTTACAGCTGCTTTCAGCAAACCACTAGGTGACAACTATACTTTGAAGGCCGGATATATTGGTCGAATACAGAACGATCAATACACAGCTGTAGCAGAAAATCTAACAAATGGAAACTGGATCCCCAATGCTTCAAAATCAACCGATTTTAGTTTCACGCGCTATATAAACCTGGCATATACCTCCCTACAGAAAAAGATGGGAGCTTTATTCGTGGAAACAGGTTTACAAGCGGAGCATACTTTTCAGGAAATCAGTTCTACTTCGCCAGCAATGTTTCCAAAACGTAATCAAATTTATTTATACCCAAAGGCTACGTTAAAATATCTCACATCTAATGCTGGTAATTTTAGCTTAGGTTATCAACAACGTACTAACCGGCCACTATCACTGGATCTTAATCCATTTACAGACAGGACAGATGCAACCTATATTAAACAAGGAAATCCAGATCTAAAGGCAGAGTTAATTCACTTGGTCGAGCTGTCTTATTCAATTGGGAAATCAACTTATTCAGCAACTTCCACCCTCTATTACAGACATAAGACTAATCGAATTATGGATATTGCAGCACAAGTAAACAATGATATTATATGGACAAAACAAAATTTAGGGAACAGTAATACATATGGTTTCGAAGTTTCGGTTAATTGGCAACCACTTCGTTGGTTTAATGCCGGAGCATCAGCGGATATATATCGTGATGAAATTGACGGGCGCTCGATTGGATACGATGCACAAAAGAAAATGAACTGTTTTCTTACTAAAGCTAATATACAGATAAAACTATCCCCAACTACCCTATTGCAAGGTGATGGCTTTTATATCTCAGATCAGCTTACGGCTCAGGGAGAAATAAAAAGTCGCTATAGTGTAAATGCAGGGATAGCTCAATACTTAGCAGATCGTAAGCTGAAAGCAACACTTAGTATTACAAACCTGTTCGACAGTCTGAAAGAAACTACCGTTATATCGACTGGAGCATTTCAGCAATCTCAGATACGTAATCGTGACGCTTGTGTATCCTGGCTAACTCTTACCTACAATCTTTAATGCTGTTATAAACAAAAAAAAGAGGCATTCCTTTCGGAATACCTCTTTTCTTTATGAATAAAAGTTGATTATTCAGCAACCACTTCAAATGAAATTTCAACAGAAACTTCTTTGTGAAGTTTAACCGTAGCTTTGTAGCTACCAACTTCTTTTACAGATTCTTTGATGTAGATAATTTTGCGATCTACTTCTAATCCAGCTTTTGCTAAAGCTTCAGCAACCTGAATGTTAGATACAGAACCGAAAATAGTACCTGTAGAACTTGTTTTAGCTCCAATTGTCAATGAAACACCTTCCAATTTTGAAGCCAGAGCCTGAGCATCAGCCTTAATCTTAGCTAGCTTGTGAGCGCGTTGTTTCAAATTTTCTGCCAAAACTTTCTTAGCGGATTCTGAAGCGATCACCGCTTTACCTTGGGGGATTAGAAAGTTACGTCCGTAACCGTCTTTAACTGTTACGATATCGTCCTTGTAGCCTAAATTCACTACGTCTTCTTTCAAAATAACTTGCATATTCTGTTTCCTCCTTTTTTTATTATTTCATTAAATCGGTTACGAAGGGAAGCAACGCCAGGTGACGAGCTCTCTTAACTGCCTGCGCAATACGACGTTGGAACTTCAATGAAGTACCTGTAATACGACGAGGAAGAATTTTACCCTGTTCGTTCAAGAATTTCTTCAAGAATTCAGGATCTTTGTAATCGATATACTTAATACCGTTCTTTTTGAAACGGCAATATTTCTTTTTCTTAACGTCTACTGAGGGAGGTGTTAAGTATCTGATTTCTGATTGTGCTGCTGCCATAATTAGTTCTCCTTTACTGTTTCTTTAGTTGATTTCAAATGTCTTCTCTTAGCTGCGTATTCTGCTGCATACTTATCCTGACGGAAAGTCAGGAAGCGAATCACACGCTCGTCACGACGGAATTGAATTTCCAGTTTGGCGATTGTTTCAGGATTTGCTTTGAATTCAACTAACTGGTAAAATCCAGTAGTTTTCTTGTCGATAGGATAAGCAAGCTTGCGCAAACCCCAGTTCTCTTCATTCACGATTTCAGCACCTTCTGCTTTGAGAAGAGTTGTGAATTTTTCTACCGCTTCCTTCATCTGTGCGTCAGACAAAACGGGAGTCAAAATGAAAACGGTTTCGTAATTGTTCATAAAACGCTGTTTTGTTTTGTAATTAATAAAAATTTAGCGGTGCAAAGGTAGGGATTATATATTTTTCGTGCAAACCTTTCAGTATGTTTTTTCATTAAAGTATTTCCTTCCTGTTAGTTATCTTTCTGAACAAACGCTATCTTTGCAGTAAATGAACATACACACCAGATGAAAAACAAAAAGATAAAACAATTACTTATACTTTTACTTTTAGGTTCAGGTTGGTTTACGGCTAAGGGGCAGTATCAGATTGAACTTCCCGGCAACAGTTACAGTTTCAGAACAATACATATGGCAGACGACTATACAGGTCCGGTTGTATGCACGCTAATAAAACGAACCCCTGTCCCCAATCAGAAGCAAGCCATACTTTACGTACACGGGTACAATGATTATTTTTTTCAACGTGCGTTGGGGGATAGTGCCGCAGCTCATGGTTATAACTTTTACGCGTTGGATCTCCGCAAATACGGCCGTTCTATTTTATCTGGACAAGATGCATTTTATGTAAGGAATCTTTCTGAATATTTTGCAGATATAGACACTGCTCTTGCTATAATAAAAACAGAAGGCAATAGTGACATTGTGCTTATGGCTCATTCAACCGGCGGACTAATCACCCCTCTGTACATGCAAAGCAAAGGGAATAATCTTCCTGTAAATGCTCTCGTACTTAACAGTCCTTTTTTAGATATGAACA
The DNA here is from genome assembly GCF_963667135.1 of uncultured Macellibacteroides sp. Classification (NCBI taxonomy): domain Bacteria; kingdom Pseudomonadati; phylum Bacteroidota; class Bacteroidia; order Bacteroidales; family Porphyromonadaceae; genus Macellibacteroides; species uncultured Macellibacteroides sp. Next base: position 474,836 of record NZ_OY762974.1, read on the forward strand.
TGAGCTGGTTTATGGAAAAAATTGTAATTCCTGCTATTTCGTTTATCGGACGTTACTTTCCTAATCTGAAAGTAGAGGGTAACGGAATATCACAATATGCTCATAGCTTACTAAAACGATTTAATGGAGAATGGGAATATAATGAACAATGGAAAAAAACTTTCGGACACCCTAAAAGAGCAGGATGGATACATGCAATTCACAATGGACATGTAACTATACAAAAGGGATTAAAAATAGGATGCCCTATACTAGTAATGTCGTCCGACAAATCCATTCCAGAAACGAAAGAATGGAACGAACTATACCACACATCAGACATAGTACTGGATGTGAATGACATACAAAAATACGGTAAAAAACTTGGCAACAACGTTACATGCAAGATAATACCTGGGGGAAAACACGATCTTATCCTTTCAAAAGAACGAGCAAGAAAGCAAACCTATCAAGTAATGTTCGGCTGGATGGATCAGCAGCTAAAGAAACAAAAATAAATCTACTAGCGATTTAAACCAAAAAATTTACGCTTTTTCTGAGATGTTTCCTGAGCCATTGCTCCTTTCAGGAAAACATCTGTAGAAAAACAAGAACCATTAACTCCATTTTTAAGCGTATTGTAAATAAGCCCCCAATCGGGTAAACCACCAAAATTACGGTCGTCGATAAATAAATCGGCAGTTAGTTTACGAGGACTCTTGGTTGCATCTTCCTCTGGGTTATTTTTATTCGCCGCATAAAACACTAAACCTCTTTCTTTACAAAAAGCCACAGCCTCATCAAGTAGATCGCCCTCACGTACAGTCCATAGAATTAGTAAATGACGACCTTCTTGCTGAATCAATTTTAATGATTCAATTGCAAAAGGAATCTCCTCACCTATCTTGGGATATTTATGTGTAACAATTGTTCCATCAAAATCAACCGCTATAACCATAGTGTATATTTTTCTTTTCTAGTTTAAAAACACAAAGGTAGTTTTTTCTTACAATTAACGAAGGTTGAAGTTTCATTTAGTTTTTGGGATCATATATTTCATATGGAGAATGACTGCTGATAAACTCGGGTACTAGCTTCTTCATTGACAAAATAACCTGTTCAGATTCTTCAGAATCTGCCATTGAAACGAGTCCATTTACTGCTACTCTAACTACCTCCCAGTCACAGGGTCTAACCTGGGCAATACGTATTTTAGGATGTCGTGTAGGCAATGTATATTCATTATCGGTAAGCAATTCCTCGTATAGTTTTTCTCCCGGACGTAAACCCGCGAATACAACTTTAACTTGTTCATCGGGAACAAGTCCTGCAAGCTGAATCATTCGTCGTGCCATATCTGCAATTTTAACAGGTTCACCCATATCAAAGACAAAAATCTCGCCTCCCCTTCCAAGAGTTACCGCTTCGAGTACAAGTCGGGAAGCTTCCGGGATTGTCATGAAGTAGCGGAAAATGTCCGGATGAGTCACCGTAACTGGTCCCCCCCGGCGAATTTGATCTCGAAAACGAGCAACAACAGATCCATTAGATCCAAGAACATTTCCAAACCGTGTGGTAATAAATTGAGTCTTATTTAATGCTTTCCCCAATGAAATACTCAGGCTTTGCACATACATTTCCGCAATACGTTTCGATGCACCCATTACATTTGTTGGATTAACAGCCTTATCAGTTGATATCATAATAAAACGTTTAACGGCATAGGCAACAGCCGTATCTGCCAGTTTTCTGGTCCCATCAACATTCGTTCGTATGGCTTCACAGGGATAAGCTTCCATAAGTGGTACGTGTTTATAGGCAGCAGCATGAAAAACCACTGTCGGGGCATACTTCTTAAATACAAAATCCAAGCGGGATTGCATCCGGACATCGCCAATGATAGGGACAAAATTAAGAAATGGAAATCGATCCTCCATCTCAAGTCTCAGGTCATGCATGGGTGTCTCTGCATTATCAAGGAGAATAAGTTGTTTCACGTTTATGGAAGCGAGCAAGCGCGTTATTTCACTTCCGATAGATCCCGCTGCACCTGTAACAAGAATTACTTCCGGTTTAAGCATCGTAGATATTTCCTCCATATTGATAAAAATCTGATCTCTCCCCAGCAAATCTTCAATTTTTATTTCACGTATTTGCGACCTGGCCTGATCGGGATTACTCAATGCTTCGACTGAAGGAGCAACCAGAAGTTCTATTTTTGTCTCCAGACAAACCTCTACGAACCGGTTACGTTCCTTTTGCACCGAAGCATAATCCGGAAACATTACTGTCTGCATATGTTCGCGAGTCAGTATCTTTCTCAACGATTCGGAATTACTTACACCAAAAACGGGTAAACCAGCTATTCGCATTCCATCTTGCTCCATATCAACTGTTAATAAACCAACAGCTACATAAGGTTGAAATGCTCCGCTCCTAACCCAGTTAACCAAAGATATACTATGATTATCTGTTCCATAAATAAACATGCGATGGTTACCATAAAAACTTCCACCTACAAGCGAATAATAAAGACTGACTAACAATGCCCTGACACTTATCAACATAAAAAATGAAAGCAACATATCCAAACAAACCACTGCTACCCAAAGAGCGGAGAATTCTCTGATCTGCCATAAAGAAAGAAACAAAAGCAGTTCTTTAGTGAAGATGGCCAATAGCAGACGACTTGCTTCCTGTATGGACGCATGACGAATAATACCTCTATATAGCTTAAAGATTAGCTGAACAAACACATTAACTCCGCTGGATAATAGAATAATGAAATATATAGTACCGGATACCGAACGTACCTCTAATAGGACTGAAATAAGAAGATAAGCTATAACTGAACAAAGGACTGAAAGTGACAGATCAATACAAAATACGATCCATCGATTCAGATACTTCATAGTTATAAGTTTACGCACCAAAGCAGAAACAGAACGAACTAATTGTTGTCTCATATAACTATCTATGTATTAGTTAAATGAAAATCGTAATCCTTTATTATCTTATACCTTTCGTATAAAAATAACAATACATGATTACAGAATGTTAGTTCCTTTTTCTTTTAATAACACAATTACTTACAGCGGTACCCTCTAAAAGCGTAAAAGGCTACAAAAATAAAGCAAATCAAGGGAATTAAAAATCCAACAGCCATTTCCTTCTCGCCTAAAAGCCCCATGCCTACAGGAGCAATAGCTCCACCTACAATAGACATAATAAGAAAGGAAGATGCCTTTTCCGTATGGTCGCCTAAATCGCGGATAGCAAGAGCAAAAATGGTAGGAAACATAATAGATTCAAACAAATAGCAGGCAAAAAGAGCACCTACTGATAACCAATCCATCTGCAAAATAACCAAAATCATAGAGGTGATTGCTCCTACAGCACAAGCAGCGAGAAGCTTAGCCGCAGGAATACGACGCATTAGCCAACTACCAAGTAAACGACCTGTCATAAAAAGGCCCATACCACCAAATGAAAGTAACAAAGCAGCATCCCGGTTACTTATTGATGGAACTTCTTCTGTAACATAATTAATAAAAAAACTATTGATTCCTGTTTGTGCAGCAACATAGAAAAACAAAGCAATTACTCCCCATACAAAATGAGGATAATGCCACAAGGTATTCTTACCCTCAATTTTATTTGCCGGAATCGAAGCCGGACGAATAATCGGAAGCGGTAATTTCAAAAACAATACTGCAAGTACAAGTACAACGCAACCAATTGCCAGATACGGCAAGGCAATATCTCCCACAGATCCATCTTCCGGAAAAATAACCAGCCCTCCAACGAAAGGTCCAACAATCCAGCCTAGCCCATTGAATGATTGAGAAAGATTAAGCCGACTGGCCCCGGTTTCCGGTTCTCCGAGAATGGTAACATACGGATTTGCAGCTGTCTCTAGACAAGTAAGTCCGCAGCCAATTATAAACAAAGAGAATAGAAAAAAGTTGAACGACATTAGGATGCTACCCGGATAAAACATAAGAGCACCAATTCCATAAAGTGATAATCCTAAAACTACCCCCCATCTATAACCAAACCTCTTCATAAACAATCCGGCAGGCAAGGCCATCAAAAAATAGCCGCCATATACAACCGCCTGAACCAATGCTGAACGAGCCTTGGATATAACTAACACTTCCTGAAAATGTTTATTTAACACATCCAGAATACTATGAGCAAATCCCCACAAAAAGAAAAGAGAAGTAATTACAATAAAAGGCAGCAGATAAGAAATCCCCTCCTTAGTTTTTACAATAGATTGTTTCATCAAGTATATTTCTCAGTTTAAATCAACTGCTTTTCTAAAGAAGGGTCGGCAGGTGACTTGCATTAGTTCGGACAAATATAGCTATTAATATTAATAACTCCTACGTTTTGTTTTACAAAACTTATTCTGTCAAATCAACTGCCGACATTTACAGATCCTTACTTAAATTTGAGAATAGGCAAGCTGAGTCAGGTAAATACTTTCATTCTTCGTAGCCGTATAGGCATACTCTGGTTTCTTACTCATAGTTTTCCACTCTTCGCTGGAACCAAAAGCTTTCCAAGCTGCTTCACGGGAAGCCAAATCCTTATTCCATGTCAGATACATTAATGCCGGCATGGACGGACCAGCTAAAATATCTCCGTAGCATACTGATTGTATCCCTTTATTATGAAAAAGATCAATCTCTTCAACATTAAACATGCGTACCTTACGCCTATTGGCATCTTCGTTTGGACTATGGTAGATACGGAGCTCATAAAGGTTACTGTTCTTTTCGGGAGTAAGCATCTTAGGGATACGGTCAAAAGCCTCACACAGGTATGTTTCATAATTAGAATACACTGGATTAGGGGCAGTAAAATCAAAATAACTTTGCGCGGCTTTACAAAAAAGACGATCATCCCAAAGATTCTTTTGTACTTTATGGTAAATTTCAATAGATGGATATACAAAAAGATAATATTGCTTTCTTGTCACTTCTTCTTTAAACTGCTTAAAGGCACCCACTCTCACATGATGCTTTTCAAGTGCAGGGATAAAGGCTTTCTCGTAAAAATTGTCCAGAACAGCAGCATCACCAGTAAGGCTATAAATTCGCCATTCATAAATTTCTTTACTTTTACTTTCTTTCTTAGAAGATAAGGCTTTTAATTCATTTGCACCGGCAAGCAGTCCCGCCAATGCTGATAATCTGATAAAATTTCTTCGTTTCATTATTACAAAGTTTTTACATAAAAGAATAATAGAATTGTATATAATAAGGTCCAAATACACTTTGATAAAATTTCAAAGACAGCAATAAAAAGCTTGTCAATATCTGCTTATTACAAAGTAACTACTATTTTGAATATAACTCAACGAAAAAACAAAAAAAAGAGGAAATGCTATATTTCAGTAACATTTCCTCTGAATTCTATTCAATTGAAATTACTTAATTTCAATCGTTTGAGTTGATTTTCTTTCTTCTTTGAATTCCTTCTTAGGAATGGAGATAACCAATACCCCATCTTCAACTTTGGCTTCAATTTTTTCTTTATCAACATCATCTGGTAAAATCATGTTTTGCTGGAAACGAGAATAAAAGAATTCGCGACGAAGGTAACGTCCATTTTTCTTTTCTTCGCTATTTTCGTCCTTCTTTTCCAAAGAGATTGTCAATTGATTGTCTTGCTCCAGACGAATGCAGAAATCCTCTTTCTTTTGTCCAGGTGCAGCAACCTCGACCTTGTACTCTTTTTCAGTTTCAAACACATTAATGGCTGGAGTGTTAGGTGTTGCTTTTTCCATCCATTCATTTCCAAAAAATTCATTAAAAATACTCGGTAACCAGTTTGGTGATCTTCTAACAGGCATCATAATTTAGTCCTCCTATTAATTAGTTAAACATTAAAATTACGTTTCTTTTATGTTTCAATCTAAGTGATATTCACCTAACTATGTTCAAATTTCGTGCCATCACAAATAAATGAATATTTGACATATTTTAAGCAGAAAACTGACATCTTTTATGACACAACAGCAACTCAAAGATCAATATATCAATACTTTATCACAATCATTTTCAATGGTAAAACAAAAAAAAGTCATGAGTTGTTCTTATTGAACGACTAAAAACTACAAAAAGCACTAAGAAACCCGAAGGAATCCAGTGCTCTTTGAAGAAGCTAACATAAAATATTAGTATGATGCAAATAAAACGGTGCAACCTCTAACAGCAAATATAGCTGCGGATAATGATGTAACTAGGTAAACAATACAGAAGAAATTACTCACCCACCTGGAGGTTTGTGGCATCTTCTCAATTTCTTTAAGTATGGCGCGATATCGTTCGTTTTTACCGTAATAAATTGTATTAAAAATAAGAATGGCTCCGGTAAGTAGCATACCTCCCAAATTAACATATATATTAATTTCGTCTTGTGAGTCGTAAGCCATGAGAATGCAAAGGCAAATAGTAAATATATTTAGTACCTGATAAAATGACACCCCTACAATAGAAGGAAAAACCGGGATTTTCAGTTCTTTTGAAACTGTGCTATTCAGGCAATAGAGTCTGCAGAATAAATAATTAAAAAATTTCATATAGTTTTCTATATTTAATATCTTTTACAATTAATCAAGACCAAGCTCTGGTCTCAATGGCATTTTTTTTAGCAATAATTTGAATCGTGCTCCCCGCAGGAAGAAGGTGTATTTCGTAAGAAATTAAATCGGAAATAATTTTTTGACCCAAAACAGGATTCCATTTATCAAAAAAGTCTTTGTCTTTCTCTTGAATGCATCCTTTAACAACGTAATTAACAACATCACCGGCAACAATTCCAAAGTTCATTTTCATATCTACCTTGAAAACGTCATTGAAATGTATGCTATACACCTTACCATCCACTGTCAGCTTCATCAAGAAAGAATCAACAACACCTGCTGCGCGTCTGTCAATGTAGAACTCATTTATAATCGCCTTATGTTTTAATACATCATTAATATCCATACTTCTTAAATTTTAGTACAGTAAGATCTTTTTTTAAGTAACTGCCTCCGGAATAAATTCCGGAGGACAGTTCTCCAGTGAACACTATTTAGTATAGGGGTTAGTGCCTTTTTTATTATAAGTCAGCTAAAGTGAAAACTGTATATAGTAAACCTTCGCTATTTTCAATTGTTATCACGTACATATCAGAGGCATTCAGAGTTACAGGAATAACAAAGAAACCATTAGATACCTGTGGACATCCACTGTATAATGTCTGACCGTCAACTGTAGCAATAGTAAAAGTAGATCCAACTAACGCCTGATCATAAGACACCTTTAATATTTTGTTTGAATAATTAAAAGTCATAGGAATCTGTTGTTCTTCTCCAGCTCTTAAATTTTGATAATTTACTCTAGTAAGAACTAAAAGTGCGTTTTCAGAAAAAGCGGATACCGAAAAAAGTAAGGCCGCTAATAAAAATAATAATTTTACTCGTTTCATTTTGCATTAATTTAATACGTTAATATTTTATGTTTGACGAACCCACCGCAGATTCATCCAATACAAAATTAGAGTATATGGATCGTGCAACCTAATAAAACGACGAAAAGAGTGTCTACAAGGACAAAATACAACAGCTTGATTTACTGTGATTTAACGGTGAAAAATAAAGAAAAGTGTCTACAAGAGGTAAATAGAGGTAAAAAAGGTCTTATTTTTTGGCTATAAATTACACAAATAATCTTCCAGAGTGGTTTGCGCATTGGTCAATCCGGCTTTCGCACGAATACGCATTTTACGTTGTCGTATAGAGGACGGATTAATAGATAATACAACGGAAAGCTCTTTTGTTTCTAACCCGGTTAAAAGCAGACAACAAAAACGAATATCTTCTAAAGTTAGCTCAGGAACAGCATGTAGCAGGTTATCAGTAAAAGATTTATATACAGCATTCACTTCATTCAAAAGTGAACTCCAATCAGCCTCTGTCAGAATGGAAGCACCATCGTCTGCACCAACACGTACCTTTTGAGCGCATTTTACAATTTTCTTACTAATAGCCGAATTCTGCAACACTTTTAATTTCAGCAAATTAACATCATTTTTAAGTGAATCGACTTCTTTCTCTTGCATTCGTAATTCCTCTTCCTGCTTCTCAATCTCATGTTCGCGCAGTTCGAGCGCACTATTTTGTTTTTCGAGGATTGTTGAGTGTTCCTGCATTTGCTTTCGTCTGTTCAAAAGCTCGTATTCTTTCTTACTCAATTCAGTTTCCATTTGCCGTAGCTCAAGCTGCTGCTTAACAAGAAACATATCTTTTTGATGAAGCACCTGGTCCTGCAAACGTATTTTTTTATCTTTTCGCCTCATTATCAACTGGAATACCACGATAAGAAGTAAACATACAGCTACAATCAAGACCAGCGACATAAAGTAACGCTGACTTCTTAAGCGAAGTAAATTATTTTCGTTTTTGATTTTTTCGGTAGTATACTTTTTTTCTACCTCTAAAAGATTTGTTTGAGATTGAACACTTCGTAACGAATCTACATAAGCCAATGATTCTTCATAATATTCCAAAGCTTTTTGCCAGTTATGCTCTCCTTTTTCTAAAAGATATTGTTGATAGATAAACCCAGCTTTTGCATCAGGATTACTTTCAGAAGAAGATATCTGTTGTAAAAGATCACGCGATTTATCGATCTTCCCTTGCAGACCATATAAATTACTCAAAGCAACATAATTTGGAGCATTATCAGTATTAGAATAATCAATCGATTTTAAGAGATACTTCTCTGCTAACTCCAATTTATTTAGGCCACTATAGCATAAACCAATTCGATTACTAACCATTGATAGAACCAATGAATCTTTCAACTCCAACGCAAGACTATCTGAAAGCGAATAATATTGCAATACCTGTTCCGAAGGTTCATTTAAGAGAAAACTCATTAAACCGACATTTGTCATTGCAATTACTCTACTCCGTAGATTTTTTACTTTCTCAAAATATATGGTTGCTTCCTTGTACTTTTCTTTTGCCTGAGTAAACTTCTCTTCTGATTTGTATAAATCAGCTAAATAGGTATTTATATAGCCGGCAAGATTAAAATCTTGGGAACGATCAGCCAGATCAAGGGCAGTCAGGTAAATATTCATGGCTTTATCACGTTCCTGGGCAGCGGTATATGCATGTCCTAAGAACATACCCATACGGGCTTGTTCATTAATTTTTCCGGATTCTTTAAAATAATTAAAGGCCCTGCTCATATAATTAATGGAAAGAGGGTCTTTCATCAGCAGGTCGCGTACATTAGCATTAGATAAACACCATTCGGCAAATACATCGTCAGACAAAACATCTAATTCCTCTACCGATTCAAGTAAAGTAAATGCACTATCAGGATTGCTCTGAACAAGAGAATCCGCTTCGGAAAGGATTTCTTTAATTTCTTTGTCTGAACCACAAGCGACCCAAAGCACCAGCGCCAAACAGAAGAATATATACCGAATAAATCTCATACAAGTAGACTGTCTTTTAATAGTAAATTGTAAGTCAACAGTAAACGCCCTAGGAAGGTCAAAGTTATTAATACTTTTTGGATTTACAATATCAAACACCATCGATTTTAACATAAAAAATAAGAGGATATGCCTTTTAGCATCTATTAAACCTTTTATTAAAGCCTTAAAAGCAAAATCCTAATTGATATGCAATAGTTTTATTATTAATACAAATCACTTTAATTACTTAATACATTGAATTATGGAGAAGTATGTTGTAAGAAAAAGAAGTAATAATAAATTTCAGTTCAATCGGAAAGCATCAAAAGGAGAAATTATTTTAACTTGAAAGCCACAAATGGTCAGGTAATCGAAGGTAGTCAGCTTTACGCTTCTGAAACAACATGTAAAAATGGTATTGAATCCCGTAAAGAAAAACGGTCCAACAACAGTCGTAGAAGATGAAACGAACGAAAAAGGCAGTTAAACCAACTATCGTACACATTTTTTAAAAAGAAGCATCCTCTTCATACACTTTAAAGGCAGGTCTCATAGCTGAGACCTGCCTTTTTTTTACACAATAAAGACGTTCGTATACATATTTTAATCAATAAAGTCCTATTTGTTAAAATAACGTTATTAATATATTGGTCAGCCACAATACCTTCAAACAGCACAAATAAATAGCATAAACATAGCTTTTTAGACAAATACATAAAACAAATAGACGTTTCAACAACTCGCTTTTCTCTTTTAGGCATTCCTTTGCAACATGTAAAAAACAGTTAACAAGACTGCACTTTCAATAAAAATTTAAGATATCGAAACAATTATGAAACAAACAGCACCTATTCCGCAAGTATTAGACTTGAATTTGAATAAAGAGAGAAATATTTATATAATTACTTAATATAGAAATTTGTTATTAAACTAAATTTATGAACTTGAAATCAAACACAAAGAAGAGGGGGAATGCCTTCAGAATCGGGAATTGGGGCGCTGGCCTTGCACTCCTGGTATTGCTATCCGCCGGCTCTGTAAAAGCAGAGAACGGATCAGCTTCAAATGATGGGCTAGCAGTAGCCCAACAAAGTTCTCGTACAATTTCGGGGGTTGTTAAGGACGCCACTGGCGAAACAATTATCGGAGCCAACGTATCTGTAAAAGGTACTACAACGGGAACAATCACCGATATTGATGGTAAATTTTCATTAAACGTACCTGTAGGAAGCACAGTTAAGATCTCCTACATAGGTTACAAAGATTTCGAAACAGTAATATCAAACCAAACAACACTTGAAGTTGTAATGAAAGTGGATTCACAAACACTCGACGAAGTTGTAGTTGTGGGTTTTGGTACACAGAAAAAAGTGAATGTAACCGGTGCTGTTAGCATGGTTGGTTCGGAAGTTATCGAATCTCGTCCGGTACAAAATGTTTCTCAAGCATTACAAGGGGTAGTTCCCGGATTGAACTTTTCTGTAAACACTTCAGGAGGTGCGCTTGACAATACATTAAACGTAAATATTCGTGGTGCCGGAACAATCGGTTCCGGATCAAACTCGTCGCCATTGGTTTTGATAGACGGTGTAGAAGGTAACATGAATGCCATCAACCCTCAAGACATTGAAAGCATTTCTGTATTGAAAGATGCTGCTTCTGCTTCAATCTACGGTTCAAGAGCCGCTTTCGGGGTTATCCTTATTACAACAAAAACTGGTACATCAGGCAAAACAAACGTAAACTATTCGGGTAACGTTCGTTTCACAGATGCATTGGCAGTGCCAGACATGTTGGACTCGTATCGTTTTGCTCAGTATTATAACGAAGCTGCCAGAAACTCTGGTCAGGGCGCTGTGTTCAGTGAAACACAGATGCAACGTATACAAGCTTATCAAAAAGGCGAAATCAAAGACGGAGCTACGCTTAATCAGAACACAAACCGTTGGAACAACTATACGGGAGCTAATGCCGACACTGATTGGTTTGCCGAAATGTACAAAGATTGGGTTCCTTCACACGAACACAATTTAAGTGTTAGCGGCGGAAGTGATAAGATTACCTATTTGGTAAGTGGCAACTTCCTTGATCAGAACGGTCTTATCGCTCACGGAAAAGATAAGTTCAACAGATACACATTAAACGGTAAAATTAATGCAGTACTGTCTAAGCACGTAAAGTTGAACTATAGCTCTAAATGGATTCGCGAAGATTACAGTCGTCCGTCTTATATGACAGGATTGTTTTTTCACAATATCGCACGTCGCTGGCCTGTTAACCCTGTGTATGATCCGAACGGATATTACATGGAAGGTAACGAAGTTATTCAGATGGAAGATGGAGGTATTCAAAATAATCAGAAGGATTATACCTACCAGCAACTACAGCTTGTGATTGAGCCAATCAAAGACTGGAGAATCATTGCTGAAGGGAACGTTAATTCGATTACCAACTTCCAGCACTGGGAAGTATTACCAGTGTATGCCCACGCAGCGAATGGCGATCCTTTTGCATTCTCATGGGATGGTCGTGCTGTAGGATCAACAACTGTTTCTGAATACGGCTACAAGGAAAACTTTTTGACAACCAACATCTATTCCGACTACTCCAAGCAATTAGAAAGCGGACATAACTTCAAGGTAATGGGAGGTTTCAATGCCGAATTGATGAAAACAAGAAGCCTTACAGCTACTGGCGATGGTTTAATTACTCCAAGCGTTCCTACTATCAGTACAACGACAACCAATCCTCGTATTGGCGGCGGATATGCTCATTGGTCGACTGCAGGATTCTTTGGCCGTTTAAATTACAACTACAAAGAACGTTACATGCTTGAAGCAAACGTGCGTTACGATGGAACTTCAAGATTTGTGGGTGACGAACGTTGGGGTATTTTCCCTTCTTTTTCATTAGGATGGAACATTGCACGCGAAGATTTCTTCACCGATTTTACAGACAAGGTAAGTACATTGAAATTGAGAGGTTCATGGGGACAATTGGGTAACATGAATACAAATGCATGGTATCCTTTCTATCAATCTATGCCTGTTGGAACAAACAATGGTTACTGGTTAATCGATGGCGAAAAGACAAACACAGCTACTGCTCCTGGTATTGTTAGTTCATTAATGACATGGGAGCGTGTTGAATCGTACGACTTAGGTTTGGACTGGGGTGCTTTCAATAACCGTTTAACAGGTACTTTCGACTACTTTAAACGTTCTACAAAAGATATGGTTGGTCCAGCTCCTGAATTGGAATCAGTTTTAGGTACTGGTGTTCCTAAGATCAACAACTCGGATATGGAATCGTATGGATTCGAACTTGAATTGTCATGGAGAGACCGTGTTGGTGATTTCTCTTACGGTGCAAAGCTTGTATTATCTGATGCACAGCAAAAAGTAACCCGTTACCCGAACGAAAGCTATAGCTTGGGAACCTGGTATAACGGACGCATGAACAATGAAATCTGGGGTTACACTACAATTGGTATAGCGAAGTCTCAGGAAGAGATGGACACTCATTTAGCCAAGGTAAAGCAAAGCCGTATGGGTAACCAATGGGCTGCCGGAGATATTATGTACGCCGATCTTAATAATGATGGCGAAATTAGCAACGGAGCTAACACACTGGAAGATCATGGAGACTTATCAATCATTGGTAACAGCACTCCTCGTTACAACTATGGTATTACGCTGGATGCTGCATGGAAAGGTCTTGATTTCAGTGTATTCTTCCAAGGTGTAGGCAAAAGAGATTATGTTGTTGGTGGGGCTTACTTCTGGGGTGCAACCGGAGGAATGTGGCAGTCGGCCGGCTTTGAAGAGCATTGGGATTTCTTCCGTGGCGAAGACAATGCTTTGGGTGCTAACTTAAACGCTTACTATCCACGTCCGTTGTTTACTACAGGCAAGAATATGGCTACTCAGACCCGCTATTTGCAAGATGCATCATACCTGCGTATGAAGAATATCCAACTGGGCTATACACTTCCAAAAAGCTTTACCAGCAAAGCTGGAATGCAGTCGGTTCGTGTATATGTATCAGGCGACAATCTGGCAACGTTCAGCAGCATGTCAAAAATATTTGACCCTGAAACAATTGGCGGCGACTGGGGTGATGGTAAATTATACCCATTAAGCAAAACTATTTCTGTTGGATTGAATGTTAATTTCTAAATTATTTACGATCTTATGAAACTTAAAATAAGCAAAAACATCGCACTTTCATGTATCGCCATGGGAGGACTGTTATTAAGCTCTTGTAACGATTTTCTTGACAGAGAACCGTTGGACGCAGTAACACCTACGCAATACTTTAATGCAGAAGCCGATTTGGCGGCCTACACAATTTCCTACTATAACTTTCCGACACACGGTGGCTGGGGAGTTGGTACGCTAAACATAGACAACGGAACAGACAATCAGGCTACAAGCGACCCCAATTACAATTATTATGTAAAGAACAACTGGAAAGTACCAGAGTCTGCCGGAGGTAACTGGAATTTTAGCCGTATCAGAGCGTTCAACTATTTCTTCGAACAGGTTTTACCTAAAGCAGAAGCTAAAGCAATTGCCGGTTCAGAAAAAAATATCAACCATTACATCGGCGAGGCTTACTTCCTCCGCGCTTTGGAATATTTTGACAAACTTCAGATGTTCGGCGATTTCCCTATAATTACGGAAACGTTGCCCGACCAGCACGAAGTATTGATGGAAGCGAGTAAACGTCAGCCACGTAATATGGTTGCCCGCTTTATTATCGAAGACCTTGACAAAGCCATCAACTTGTTGCAGAGTAACTTCAAAAGCAAGAATCGTATTACTAAAAATGCAGCTTTATTGCTTAAGAGCCGGGTTGCATTATATGAAGCAAGCTTTCTGAAATATCACAGAGGAACTCCCCGTGTACCGGGCGAAGCTGGATGGCCTGGGGCTAAAATGGATTACAACGCTAATTTTTCTATCAACTTAGATTCCGAAATTGACTATTTCCTTACACAGTCAATGAGTGCATCTAAAGAGGTAGCAGATCAGATTAGTCTTACTCCTAACTCGGGTGTTCTTAATCCTATCGGAACAGAATATGCCGGATGGAATCCTTACTTTGAGATGTTTGCAGCAGTTGACATGTCTAAATACGACGAAGTAATTCTATGGAGATCTTACAATGCTGATTACACAACGCATGGTGTGAGTGTATATATCCGCAACGGTGGTAACTATGGTTTAACCAAGGGCTATGTAGATGGATTCCTAATGAAAAACGGACTACCTATCTATGCAACAGGGGCAGGCTTCACAACGGACAAAACCATTATGGAAACGAAAGCAGGACGCGACGAACGTTTGCAATTGTTCCTTGCCGGCGAAAAAGATCGTATGAGAGTTTCGGACGACACAACATTCTTTGGAGCTCCTAATATTATTGGTCTTCAGGAAGTACGCGATGTAACCGGTTACCGGATGCGTAAATGTTTCTCTTACGATCCAGCACAAGCTCCCGGATCTGAGTTAATGTGTACTTACGGTTCAATTGTATACCGCGCTGTGGAAGCTTACCTGAATTACATAGAGGCAAGCTATATGAAAAACGGATCTATTGACGCTACTGCAGCTAATTACTGGAGAGCAATCAGAGAAAGAGCCGGTGTTGATACTGATTTCAACAAGACAATTGCCGCTACCAACCTTAGTCTCGAAAACGATTGGGGAAAATATTCTGGCGAAACGTTAGTTGATGCAACATTATATAATATCCGTCGCGAACGCAGAAACGAATTGATGGGTGAAGGTATGCGTATGGATGACCTGATCCGTTGGAGAGCGATGGACAAAGTTCAAAACTATGTAATTGAAGGATTTAACCTTTGGGATGAAGCCTACCTTTCTGAATTGTACTACGAAAAGGTGCAAGTTAACGGCGTTCCAACCGGTGAAATCAAAAACCTTCTTATTGCTGATGGAAGTGCTAAAGCAAACGTAAGCAGCAAAACATTGAGTAAATATCTTCGTCCTTATCAAAAGGTACAGGCTAACAACGAAGTGTTTAATGGTTACAACTGGAGTAAAGCAAACTACTTGTACCCAATCGGTGTAAGAGAGCTTCAGCTTGCATCTCCTAACCAGGATGATGCCTCGGCTTCAGTTATTTACCAGAATCCTTACTGGCCAATTACTTCAAATTCGGCATTGGAATAGGATTAAATTATTTCATTTCTCATCATAAAAGTTTGTTATAAAACGGCTTACTGAACTTACCCGCGAGGGTCGGTTCAGATAAGCCGTTTTTCTTTAACCACATTCTGCACGTTACTATACAGTGTAATTTAGTAAGATCACCTTCTATTTACGTTCAAATAAAGCATACAGTATTCGTTCTACATATATCATTATCCTTAATGACATATATCAACAAGCTTAGCGACATTTGCAAGCTAGCTTGTCGACATATGTCAAACGAATAATATACTTCATTAAAACACGTTCAACACTATTGATTTACAGATAGGTTACAGCGTATTACTAGTAAATACACTAAGCATACAATAGCCACTGGCTTTATCTCCCACTTATCAATCACCTATCTACCACACTATCTATCACTCGGTTAATCTCCTGTTTTTAAATGGATTAACACCCTATTGGTGTGAGATGAGAGATGTTTTTCGTTTTTTTTAATAATGAATCGTATGACAATATATTTCATCGGCAACGAACTAAAAAAAGGGATGATCCTATAAACAGATCATCCCTTTTTCTAAATCTATCCTGAAGGATAGTAAATAATTACCTCGGTTGAATGGTAAATTCGAATGACTGATTACCAACTGGCACCCGGTACGATTCCTGAACTCCCGGACCGCAGGTGGCTGTTCCTACTCCAGACTGAATGGCATCCAGGTGAATGGTTACTGTTCCATCGCCTTTTAATTGGTTCAAATGACTTGCTTTATCTATTACAGCGTCTGAATAAGGTAAAATACTGAATTCGAAAGGTTCTGTTCCCTGCATGAAAAGCGTATTACCTTGCACATCCGATAAGCTTACCCAACGCGTATCAGTATGATTGCCGGTTGCCTGTGGCGTAATGTAAGCATGAAACATTTCGGGAACTGTTGTTTGATAGATTCCGATACGTCCGGATTGTTTCCGGTCGGCATACGTTTCGTGCTCTCCCCTTCCCAAATAGGAAACATTATTGTACGCTTCGGGCATGGTAAATGTTATACCCACCCGGGCTAAAGATTTTATAACAGCGGTATCCGGATTGAATGAAGCGGCTACCTTCATTACCCCATCTTTTGTTAGCGTATAAATAAAAGAGGCCTCTCCAATTTTTTTGTTCGTTCTGTTTATAAGGTCCAGCTGTGCTGTAACCATCCGCTTATTACCTGTTCCGGTAATCCGGATATCTATTACCTTCTGCACAATACTATCTAATCCTGCTTCACGCCAAAGCTTCGTACCAAACCGGTCGCGGTTATCATTGTCGGTCGGAGCACGGAAAAGATCAAGTTTCAATGGAGAAGTCAAAAGTTCATTTCCTTTGAATTTAAAAGAAACAAGCTCGCCGGTCTCGGGAGAGAAAGAAGCAGAAACAAGGTTATTCTGAATCTTGTACCCCTCTACCTTAAAGCTGCTACCTTTTACTTTGACTGCCGGAGACGAAACAAAGGATTTGTTTCCTTCCAGCACAAACTGATCGTAAGCTACCTCATGAGTTTCAGGGACAAAAATGGTTTCATTAACAGGTTTCCAGCTTAGATTCAGGTAAGCTTCGCGGACATTGGAGGGTAACTTAACATTGCCAAGTGAAACCATTGCTGTATCATGAGGTGCGCATTCGACCACCAATGTTCCTTTTTTAAGGATAACCCCATTATCGCCGGTAATATTCCAGGACAATTCATAGGCATTCAGGTTCGTAAAGTCGAACCAGTTTTTAACCTTCAGGGTCAGATCGCACTCCTTCTCCAGGGTTGTTTTTATATTCTGGTAAATTTTCTTTACTTCCATTAAATGTGGATGAGATTCACGCACAGCGTTGACTAGTCCGTTTCCGCAAAAGTTTCCAAAGCTGGGTACATCCTTTGGTCCATAATCTCCTCCATAACTCCAGTACCATTTACCATCGGCATCAATTTCGCGAAAAGACTGGTCTACCCAATCCCAAACACATCCACCTTGTGCCATTGGCTCGTTTTCGAATACATCCCAATATTCTTTCAATCCACCAACGCTGTTACCCATGGCATGAACATATTCGCACAAGATAAACGGACGGTAAGGTTTTGGATTCGTCTGAAACAAATAGGCTTTAATCTCGCCTACACTACGGTACATCCGGCAATAAATATCGGTATTGTAATTTTGTTCTGCTCGTTCATATTGAACGGGACGGTGCTTTTCGGCAGACTTAAGCCAGTCGTACGTGCGTTCAAAGTTTATACCGTTGCCAGCTTCATTACCTAATGACCAGATTACAATGCTTGGATGATTTTTTGAACGTTCGTACATCCGCTTTGTTCTGTCCATGTGCGCTGGCAACCAGGTCGAATCTTTAGCCAGAGATGCTGGTCCGTATCCCATACCATGCGACTCGATATTGGCCTCATCTATCACATACAGTCCGTACTCATTACATAATTCATACCACAACGGATCGGTGGGGTAATGCGAATTACGCACCGTATTGATGTTATGCTGCTTCATTAACTTAATATCTTCAAGCATCAGCTCCCGGGTAACCGAGCGTCCCAACTGAGAATGTTCGTGACGATTCGTTCCCTTTACCAAAACAGGGACTCCGTTTATACAGAAACGACCATTCTTAATTTCGGAAGTTTTAAACCCAACCCGGCAACCGGTATATTCGGCAACAGCCCCTTTTTCATCTTGTAAAGATAAAATCAGGGTGTAAAGGGCTGGATTTTCGACATTCCACTCCTGAACCTGAGGGATTCTCTTTTTATCAAACGAAATAGGTTTTACCCCTTCGCCACCGCGAATAGGTTGCTTATCGGTTAGAACAACCCGTTTGTTTGCATCCAATAGCTCATATACTAATGATAAAGAAGATGCATTCCCATTCACTTTAGCTGTAAGTTCGAACAACCCGTTTGTGTAACTTACAGTATCCAGCGACGAAACAACCGTGTAATCTGCGATGTACTGTTTGGGTGTACTATAAAGATAAACAGAACGCTCGATACCAGACAAACGCCAGAAATCCTGACATTCAAGGTATGATCCGGCACTCCAGCGATATACTTCGAGAGCAATGGTATTTTCTCCGTCCTTTAATTTATCCGTGATATCCCATTCGGCAGCCGTTTTAGAGTCTTGATTATAACCCATCAACGTTCCGTTTATCCATACATAATAAAAAGAATTAACACCTTCGAGACATAAAACAACCCGGCGACCTTTCCAATCAGCAGGAATTTTAAAGCTTCTTCGATACGATCCAACCTCGTTCTCTGAATGAGGTACAACAGGGGGAGTTGGTTTTCCGAATTCGTAAGTCTCATTCACGTAGATGGCTGTACCATATCCCTGGCGTTCCCAATTGCCCGGCACCTTAATGTCTGCCCAGTTTCCAACATAATACGATGGTTTATAAAAATCTTTCGGGCGGTTATCCGGATTCATTACCCAATTAAATTTCCAGTTTCCATTCAGACTCTGGTAAAACGGGGATGACTCGTGTGCGCGTTCCAGCACCGATTCGCGGTTTTCGTAAGGCCATACATAAGTATGCGGCTCAATTTTGTTTAATCCAATGGCATGCTGACTTTGCCATTCGGGCAAAGTCTTTGTCGCCTGAGCAAAAGCTCCGGAACAAAGCATCAGAAATCCAAAGGCTGCAATTGTCTTTTTCATGAATGTTTATTTATATATAGTATATTCTTATTCAACAATGACCTCGTCCACATACATCCATGAGGATTGTCCAGGACGTGTATGATCTTTCGGACATTTGCCGGGGTTCTTTAATTCAATCCTAAGATATCTTCCCTTGGCCGACAAGCCAGAAAAAGGTTGATCTTGAATCCGTATTCCTTCTATAAAAATCTGCTTCGGTGTAAAGTGCAGAACACCTATTTCTTTAAAGGATTTATTATCGTCCGAAACGGAAAGCCTGATTTGAGCAGGTATATGAACTCCCATACCATAATTGGTAATGGTTCCGATTACAACATTTCTTATTCGTTGCTTCTTTTGTAAATCAATTGTAAAAGAAGCATCGTTAGCGTACCAACCCATCCATTCAAAATCAGTGTGTTTATCACTTCCCCTCAAACCATTTGTAAGTCTGCTTCCTTCAATACCGGCACCTGATATTGGCTTAGCCGTGGCCTTATTCCACCGTACCGGCAAGATAAGAACTGCCCCTTGCTGAATTCCGTTTTTAAATGTTGCCGCTTTTATATCTGCACTGTTTGTTAGTAAAATACTATCCTGAAATAATAATGAAGATGAGTCGGGATCACTTTGGTCTGTTGTATAGCGGATTTCTACATCGGGGCGGATACAACTTATTACCACCTTTAGTCGGTTTCCGGTAGTTCCCGAAATATGATGATCCAAGTTGTACATGGAACGCGACATATTCACATCCATGTTTAAGTAATGTTGGTTAACTCCATCCATCCGTTTTAAGAAATCGGGCCAGTCTTTCGTTCCTTTAGGGGACCAGGCAACTTCGGCAAGCGCTGTAAGCCGCGGGTAGAGCAAATACTCCACCTCTTTGGATGTTGTAATAAACTCCGACCACAAGGATCCCTGTATTCCCAACAGTCTGGAAACAACTTCAGGCTCCCAATCTGGCTGTACAGGCTCATACTCGTAAACATCTTTCAGGGTGTTATTCCCAAAATAAGTACGAGGTTCGAACCACTGCGGACCTTGGTATCGAATCAGATATAGAGTTTGAGCAGGAGTTAGTACAAATGGATTCCCCTGCTTTCCGGCATTATATCCGGCATTGCCAGTACCTCTCCAACCGAAGATAACAGCACCTTCCGGAATGGAGGTATTTATCCATTCATCCCATCCCATTACTTCCTTTCCTTTACTCTTTACATACCGGCTTACACGATTCATGAAATACCCTTGCAGGTCTTCCACTTTTGAAATCTTCTCATTCTTCATCCTCTGCTGGCAAAGCGGACACTGCAACCAATGCTTTTTGGAGGCTTCGTCGCCTCCCAGATGAATGTAACGCGAAGGGAAAAGAGCTGCAACTTCATCAATTACATTTTCCAAAAACTCAAATACCTTCTCGTTTCCTGCACAATATACAATGTCAGCATCCAGACCTCCACCCCCCGGAAGAACCCCGATAAACTGGTTAACACTCTTACAAGCTAAATCCGGATAGGCAGACAGTGATGAGTTTGTGTGGGCAGGCATCTCTATTTCAGGGATTATTTCAATACTTCGGGCTGCAGCGTATGCAACCAGTTCACGGATATCATCCTGCGTATAAAAACCTCCTTCGGTAGTCTTTTCTCCCTTCCGGGCATTCTTTCTTTGAGCATAGTCTTCCTCCCTTTTTACTCTCCAGGCTCCTACCTCAGTAAGAAGTGGATACTTCTTTATCTCCAAACGCCAGCCATTGCCGTCGACAAGATGCAGGTGAAGCTTATTGAGCTTAATCATAGACATTCCGTCTATCACTCGTAAAACCATCTCTTTTGGAATAAAGTAACGTGATACATCCAGCATTACCCCCCGGTAAGTAAACCTGGGAGAGTCAACTATCTTAATCGCTGCAACATTCCATGCTGTCTGTTGCTGTTCTTTTTTTTCTATAACCGAAGGTAACAGCTGACGGATTGTCTGAATCGCATAAAAGAATCCGTCTTTTCCGGAAGATTCAATGGTTATACTTTCGGGCGTAACATCCAACCGGTACGCTTCTGGTTTCAGCGTACTGTCTGTTATGAAATAAACAACGTTTTCACCCGGCGCACTGTAGGCAATGGGTGGCGTAAAACCTGCTGAAGAAGTAAACAAACTGATAAGCTGTAAAGCCACGTCCCTTTGTTGTTCGTTTTCAACCACACAAACGGTCTGTGCATTAAACGTGAAATGTCCTTGTTTTATCTGTTGCTCAACTGGGTTGGGTACAACAGAAATTCGTTCCGGCTGTTTAGCTTGAATTATGGTATTTCCAAGCATAAACAAACCGGTAACGAAAATCATCATTTTGTGTTTCAAGATTTAGATACTTAGTATTGGATTATCGTATATTTTTGTATTCATTGCAAAGATAAAAAGCCCCTATTTGCAAAAAGTGCAATTTTGTCTATTGTTATTATAATTTTGTTTATAAAGGAGGTCTGCTAATTGAAATTTCAAAATAAATGGTACTTTTACAGGTAGATAATCTGATAATATGGTAGCTGGTAATATTTTTAACCGTTTGATTTTTATACTTGCTTGTATTCTATTTGTTCCAATAGCAGGCAACACGGCAACAGATTACTATTTCAAGCAAATCTCTCTGCAGGAAGGTCTATCCCAATCCACAGTGCATTGCATGCTTAAAGATTATAAAGGCATGATATGGATTGGGACTAAGTTTGGGTTGAATACCTTTGATCAGGCGGAGATTAAGTCTTATTATCATGAAGACAACAATCAATTTTCGCTTCCTGGTAATTTGATTCATTTTATTGCAGAAGATTCCCTAAACAATCTTTGGATTGGGACTAATGGAGGATTAGCTATCTACAACCGTACGACAGATAGTTTTAAGAAGATTACATTTAACGGTGAATCTATAGTTCCCGTAAGCTTTCATCGTATGCCCGGATGTATACTGTTTGGTGAATCCGGACGGATTTTCAGGTTTGGATACAGTAACTATAAGCTCTCTGTTCTCCCCATGAAGAAAAACACAGAAAACATCAGCCAGTTCGACGCCATGTCTTCTTACACAGTGCGATCTGAAACAACAGGAAAAATTGAGCAAAAGCTCTTAATCACGTGCAGGTGGAACGGTATGTGGAACTATAACTTCCAGACAAAAGAACTTGATAAAATCTCCTATATTAAGGAAAAAGAGATATCATACTCATATATTGATTCGCGCGAGCGGTTCTGGATTGCTCCGTATGGTAAAGGGCTGCTTTGCTATAATAAGAAAGGAGAGTTACTTAAGCAATTTACAACCGGCACATCCGGGTTAAGTAATAATGTTGTGCTTAGCATGATCGAAAGAAACGGGGAGTTGTGGATTGCCACAGACGGAGGAGGCATCTCTATCTTAAATCTTCAAAACTTCACATTCCGGGTAATCCAATATATTTCAGGAAAACCCTATACGTTGCCTGTGAATTCCATTTACAGCCTTTACAATGACAATGAAGATTATATGTGGGCTGGCTCTATACGGGGAGGGTTAATCGGTATAAAGGAAGTATATATTAATACGTACACGGATGTTCCGTTGAATACTATTTACGGGCTGACCGATAAAACGGCAACCAGCCTTTTTGAAGATGCAGAAGGTATCATCTGGGCAGGTACAGATGGTGGAGGATTAAATCGTTTTGATCCTAAAAACAATATATTTAAACACTATCCGTCAACTTACGGCTATAAAATCGTCTCGCTAACCAGCTTTGATAACAAAGAGTTAGTATGTTCGGTATTCAGCAAAGGACTATATTTGTTTAATAAACAATCGGGATCTTTCCGAAAAATGGATATTTGGAATGAAACAGAAACCAACCGAATATTTAACAGCGGATTTACAGTGAATATAAATCAATTCGACCCGGGCAAACTGCTCATCCTCGCTGATAACATTTACATATACGATATTCAAAATAAGAAGCTGAACACTGTAACATCCAAAGAACCAGAATTAGGAGGCAGGTATCTGCAAAGATATTATTCAGATAAAAAAGTCACTTATCTATTGTCCGGACATTCTATCCTGGAAATAAACCATACGAACAAAACGGTAAGCCCATTTTATACATTACCAGACTCATTAGGGGAAATAACTACTTTTTGCGTGGACAAGAATGGTTGTTTCTGGATCGGGACGGAAGAAGCCGGAATAATCTGTTACAACCCTTTAAATAAAAAGACAATAAAAATATCGACACAATTATTCAAGGGCATCTCATCTCTTTCGGCTGATTCGAAAGGTAGAATCTGGATTGGTGCTCATAATTTATTATTCGCATACATTCCAATCGAAAATAAGTTTATCATCTTTGGCGAATCAGATGGTGTGTATGCTAACGAATTCACTGGTAAACCTGCCCTCTTAAGCCGGACGGGTGATGTTTTCATCGGTGGCGTAAACGGACTTATTCATATTAAAAACTCTATTCCTTTTGATAATTTTCCGGAACCAATAATCAAGCTAATGAGTGTGGAGCTTGACGGAGTAAGCCGTAGCTTGGATGGAAAAGAGGATCACAACAGTATTTCAATTCCCTGGAACTATTCAACTTTAACCGTAAAAGTCATCGCTCATGAAAAGGACCCTATGCGAAAAAAGGTATTCCGCTATGAAATCAGAGGAGCAAAGGATGAACTGTATTCTTCTCAAAGCAACAGACTTAAACTAAACACACTGCAAACGGGCAACTATAAAATTTTAGTTTCCTGCCTAAGCCGCGATGGGATATGGAGTATCCCCGTAGAGGTTTTATCCCTTAAGGTTACTGCTCCATGGTGGAAGAGTCTCTGGTTTATTCTATTAGTTCTATCGTTAATTGTAGCAAGTGCATTTGTGGTTTTTCGTATAATGATTTTGCGCAAAGAGAATAAGCTACAATGGCAACTCAAAGAACAAGAGCAAAATATCTACGAAGAGAAAATAAGTTTCCTTTTAAATATAAGTCACGAGCTAAGAACTCCGCTTACGCTTATATACGCTCCGCTAAAACGGTTACTCGACAAAAATGACCCGAATGAGGTGTTCCGCGAACAGCTTACTGGTATCTACAAGCAAGTGCATAAAATGAAGAATACAATTAACATGGTACTCGATGCACATAAAATGGATTCCGGACAAAATACCCTTATTCTTCACACCCTGCAATTAAATGAATGGATCTACTCTATTGCAGAAGATTTCCGGATGGAATATCAATCGTCAAACATTCAGTTGAACTATGACCTGGATCCATCGGTTGGATCAATTACTTATGATGAAGTAAAAATTGAGATTGTTTTATCGAACTTACTTATTAATGCTTTAAAGTTCAGTGATCCGGGAACTTGTGTTACTATTTCTACGAAGAAAACAGACTCGACTGTCAGAGTAAGCATTTCGGATGAAGGGATAGGACTCGGTAATGTTGATTCGGCCAAACTATTCGGTCGCTTTTATCAAGGTATTCACGACAGAAGCGGAAGTGGAATTGGACTATCCTATGCCAAAGCTCTCATAGAAATGCACGGAGGTGTGATTGGAGCAGCAAACAACTCTGGAAAAGGCGCTACCTTTTATTTCGAACTTCCTCTTGCTAATGAAGTAAAAACAGTAAGCGGCAGCAGAAATCCTTTAATGAATGAATTTTTACTTAAGACTAAGGATGAAAAGAATCTGGTCAATCAAGAAGCCTTTGACTTTAATAAATATGCTATATTAATCGTTGAAGATGAACCTGATTTAAGAACCTACTTAAAGCAAACGCTTAAGGAATATTTCGGACAGGTATATGTTGCTGAAAATGGAGTAAACGCGCTGGAGATAGTTACCCTGAAACATCCTGATATTATTGCATCTGATGTGATGATGCCCAAGATGGATGGTTTTGAATTATGCAAACGGGTTAAGGAAGACATTAAAATAAGTCATATTCCAATAATTCTGCTTACAGCCCTGGGTGGTCAGGAAAGTTCTGACCTCGGATATAAACTGGGAGCAGATGTTTATTTGTCCAAGCCTTTCGAAATAGATTTGTTACTAGCCGTTGCAAAAAATCTTATCAAGGGACGCGAACTGATTAAAATGAGACATAAAGAAACAACAGTGCTTGTTTCTCCGGTTGAATCGACATTCAGTAACGCGGACGAAAAATTTATGATTAGTCTCAATAGCCTTATTAATGATAATATTAGTAACCCTGCTCTGGATGTCCAATTTATTGCAGATAACTTAGCAATGAGCAGAGCTTCTCTGTATAATAAGATGAAAGATTTGATGGGGTTGGGTATTAAAGACTATATAAACAAAATAAGGCTTGCAGAAGCAGCTCAACTTCTGTCATATTCAGACCTCACGATTATGGAAGTATCAGATAAAACAGGCTTCTCTAATCAGCAATATTTCAGTACCGTATTTAAGCAAACCTATGGTATGGCTCCTTCTAAATACAGACAGGAACAAACTCAATCTTCAGAAGAAAAATGAAATGTAAAAGGCATTAATTCGAGCGAAATAAAACAGTTGTGCTAAAATAAGTTTAAATATGAGTACATTTTTTGATAACCAGCGTATTTGATTGTAGATTTGGAAACCGAAAAGAAGTTAATCTAAAACTACATAAATCTAAGAGATTATGATCACATTTATCATTTCTATTATTTTACTTATTGCCGGGTATTTTATATACGGAACATTTCTTGAAAAACAATTCGGGGCAGATGAAAAAGTTAAAACACCAGCTTACATAAGTCAGGATGGCGTTGATTATGTTCCGATGGGATTAGGCAAAACTTTTTTGATACAATTTCTTAACATCGCGGGACTTGGACCTATTTTCGGGGCAATATTAGGAGCTGTTTACGGTCCTTCTGCCTTTTTATGGATTGTTTTCGGCAGTATCTTTGGAGGTGCAGCACATGATTACCTGTCTGGAATGATGTCCGTTCGCAACAATGGCATGAGCTTGCCTGAAATTGCAGGCGAGTATATGGGTAACGGATTTAAACAAGCAATGAGAGCCTTTACTCTTATGCTGATGGTTCTGGTAGGTGTCGTATTTGTTGCAGGTCCTGCCAAATTATTGGCAAATTTAACACCGGACGTTCTAAACTTTACCTTTTGGATTGTGGTAATATTTATCTACTATATACTGGCAACTCTTTTACCTATTGATAAATTAATTGGCAAAATATACCCATTCTTTGGTTTTGCCCTGTTGTTTATGGCTGTTGGCATTGGGGTAGCCATTATTATCAACGGAGCACCAATTCCCGAAGCTACGCTGTCTAATCTGCATAACATGAATGCTGATCCGGAAAGTTTCCCTCTATTTCCGATGTTATTCATTTCAATTGCATGCGGTGCAATATCTGGATTTCATGCTACGCAATCTCCTTTGATGGCTCGCTGTATAAGGAATGAAAAGGAAGCTAAATTTGTTTTCTACGGAGCAATGATTGCAGAGGCTATTGTAGCCATGATATGGGCTGCTGCGGCCATGAGCTTTTTCGGAAATGTTGGAGGCTTACAAAATTTCCTGGCAGAAAACGGAAACAATGCGGCAGTTATTGTTGATAAAATATCATATACCTGGCTAGGAAAATTAGGAGGAGTGCTGGCGATCATTGGTGTAATTGCCGCCCCCATAACTTCGGGAGATACGGCCTTTCGCTCTGCCCGGTTAATTGTCGCCGACTTTTTACATTTCAAACAAAAAAAGCTGATCAACCGGATAATTCTTGCAGCCCCCCTATTCATTATAGCTTTCTTTATTTTACAAGTAAATTTTGATGTTATCTGGCGATATTTTGCATGGTCTAACCAAACCCTGGCCGCATTTACTCTTTGGATGATAACAGTCTATTTTGTCCGTGAAAACAAAAACTACTGGTTAACTCTTATTCCTGCACTATTTATGACTATGGTAACTACCACCTATCTGGTTGTAGCACCCGAAGGATTTTATTTGCCAATTAAATATGGCTATTCAATTGGATTTGTAATTACAATTTTCATCCTGTTCTGTTTCGCAACCTGGGTTACGAAGACGAGAAAGACATTCCCTATTAAAGTAAAAGCTGACAAATAAACTATAGAGCTCTGTTGTTAAAGAGTTTATGGGGAGGGGTAATTATTTACTTGCCCCTCCCATTATATCAAGCAGCTCATTGGTAATGGACTGCTGACGTGTTTTATTATAATAAACAGTTAATTCCTGCAATAGGTCATTGGCATTATCTGTAGCAGTCTGCATAGCCATCATGCGGGCAGCATGCTCTGCGGCATTACTGTCAAGCATAACATAGTATAGTTTAAACTTCAAAGCCCTTGGATGCAACAGAGAAATCAACTCCTCGCTTGTTGGTTCAACAATATAATTAGAAGAAATCTCTATATTTTCATTCACAGCGGTGTTATTAGTAAGAATTGGAAGGAAAGTTTCCTGAATTAATTCCTGACTTGATTTCCCTTTAAAGTGATGATACAATAGTTCAATTCGGTCTACTTGTTTTGAAAGGAACAAATCCATAAGTCTGTCAGCTAAATTAGAAACATCTCCATAGGATAAACGCTCAAGAATATCTTCATATCCTTTTTCAACCGTGAATCCCTCGTTTTCCATCGATTTCATAATCTTCTTTCCTACCGGGAATATCAATATATCCTTTGATTGAAAAGATTGAATCAACTTTTTTGTTTCTTTTATAACATTCGCATTGAACGTTCCACACAAACCTGTATTGGAAGAAAAAACTACAATAGCCACTCTCTCAACAGGGCGAACTACAACATATGGTGATACCGAATCTGTTGATCCCTCGATCAGATGCATTGCTATTTCATCCAGTTTCTGTTTATATGGTAGTGCGTTATCAATCAAACCCTGAGCACGATGAAGTTTGGCTGAAGCGACCATCTTCATGGCCGAAGTTATCTTTTTCGTTCCGTTAACAGACGTAATTCTATTTTTTATTTCCTTTAAAGAAGCCATTCTTCCATTAATTAATATGAGGAAGCAAGCATCGCAGCTACTTCTTTCAGTTTACTCATTATATTATCATCAATTACGCCGGCTTTTAAGGAGTCCAATACTTCTGTCCGGTATGATTCCTCTAATTTAGCCAAGAATTTTCTTTCGAATTCGTGAACTTCATCAATAGGTACATTTTTCATCAATCCTTGAGTCGCACAATAAAGAATAGCGATCTGATGTTCTACAAGCATCGGATTATGTTGCTGTTGAACCAACAAACGAGTATTTTTTCTCCCTTTATCAATGGTTAATGCCGTGACAGAATCCATATCGCCGCCAAACTTTGAAAAAGATTCCAACTCACGGTATTGAGCCTGATCTATCTTTAACGTACCTGCTACCTTTTTCATTGCCTTAACCTGTGCATTTCCACCAACACGAGAAACAGAGATGCCAACATTAATAGCCGGACGGTTTCCCTGGTTAAATAAGTCCGTATCAAGGAATATCTGACCATCAGTAATTGAAATCACATTGGTAGGGATATAAGCAGACACATCCCCTGCCTGAGTTTCGATAATCGGTAAAGCAGTAAGAGAGCCTCCTCCTTTTACTTTATCCTTCAAGCTTTCAGGCAAATCATTCATCTGACAAGCAACCTCTTGTTGCACAATAATTTTAGCTGCACGTTCAAGAAGTCTGGAGTGTAAATAAAACACATCGCCCGGATATGCTTCGCGACCGGAAGGTCTGCGTAGTATTAGGGAAACCTCACGGTATGCTACCGCCTGCTTAGATAAATCATCATAAATAACCAATGCATGTCTACCGGTATCGCGGAAATATTCCCCGATAGCGGCACCCGAGAATGGCGCAAAATACTGCATTGCTGCTGGATCCGAAGCTGTAGCTGATACTACAACCGTATATTCCATAGCCCCCTTTTCCTGTAATGTATTCAGGATTGATGCAACCGTAGAGGCTTTCTGTCCGATAGCCACATAAATACAATAGACCGGCTTTCCTTCCAGATAGTTCGTCCGCTGATTTAAGATAGCATCAACCGCGATAGATGTTTTTCCAGTCTGACGGTCGCCAATAATCAACTCACGCTGTCCTCGACCAATAGGAATCATGGCATCAATTGCTTTAATCCCGGTCTGAAGAGGCTCATTTACTGGTTGGCGAAAAATTACCCCCGGGGCTTTACGTTCAAGCGGCATCTCACAATCAGCATTGGTAATTACTCCTAATCCGTCGATCGGATTACCCAATGCATCGATTACACGGCCAAGCAAACCTTCTCCGACTTTAATTGATGCTATTTTTTTTGTCCGTTTTACAAGATCGCCTTCCTGAATTTCATCTGTCGGTCCTAATAAAACAGCTCCAACATTATCTTCTTCAAGATTCATCACGATTGCCTTCATTCCGTTATTGAACACAAGCAACTCATTAGATTCGGCGTTATTTAACCCATATATTCGGGCTACTCCATCGCTTACCTGAAGAACAGACCCAACTTCACTCAAGCTTATATCAGGTTGAATATCTTCCAGCTGCTTAAGTAATATATCTGAAACTTCTCCTATATTTAAAGAATTCATCATTTTATTTCATTAATTTCTACCAGGTTATTATCATCAATCCACTGACTTTTAATAGAATTCAACTGCGATACCACACTGGCATCCAACTGATATCCGTTCGAATCCAGAATAAATCCCCCAATCAATTCGGGCTTGATCTCCAGCACAAACTCCACTTTATCGGCCACTTTATCCTCAACCATCCGGGTTATTCTATCTTGAATATCAGAATCCGCAGGTTTAGCAAGTGTAAGTGTAACATGAACGATCTTCTTCTCCTTTCTATAAAGATCTATATACAGCAGACAAATAATACTAAACAACGTTTCTCTTTTTTGCACTAAAACTAACCGGATAAAACGAGAAAAAGTTTCACTTAAATTAATTCCGGAAGCTGTACGTATTACTTCTGCTTTTTTCTCAGCGGAAATAATAGGACTGTTCAACACATTGTTCAATTCTGGAACAGTTTTCAAATGAGTCAACAGCATGTTAACCTCATTATATACGTCATTCTCCGCATTTTGTTTTATAGCAAAAGCTAATAGTGCTCTTGCGTACCGGACCGAAACACTTCCTGTATTCATTCGTTACGATTTAGCAACAGTAATTTCATCAATCAGGCGATTTATCATTTCTTTCTGACCGCCTTCCATATCTAATTTATTCCGAATTACTTTTTCAGCTACAGAAACAGATAACATAGCAACTTCAGTACGCACGTCTCGAATCGCTTTCTGCTTTTCTTGGTGGATCTGCTTCGTTGCCTGATCCAATATTCTTTGCGTCTCTTCTAGCGCTTTTTCGCGTGCTTCATTCAAAATCCGCTCCTTATCAGCCAACGCTTCATTCAGAATTTCCTTTTGTTGTTTACGTACTTCAGCAAGTAAGACTTCTCCCTCCTGCTTGATTTCAGCCAATCTGGAATTTGCCTCTTTAGCCGCCTCAACGGAATTGGTAATGTATTCTTTGCGTTGCTCCACACTTTTAAGAATTATGGGGAAACCATATTTCGCAAGAATAAAAAAGACAATTCCGAATGACAGCACCATCCAAAACAACAATCCTGTATCAGGAACTAATAATGACATAATAATTTTATTTTATGCAAATTACATAATTTTACTGGAACAGTACAAGAAAACAAATCACGATACCAAACAATGCAGTGCCTTCAACTAATGCAGCCATTAGAATCATAGAGCTTCTGATTTCACCAATAGCAGAAGGCTGGCGTCCGATTGCTTCCATAGCAGATCCACCAATTCGTCCAATACCAATACCTGCTCCAATTACGGCCAATCCAGCTCCAATTGTTCCACCTAATTTAGCAAAGGCTGCACTAGAAACTGCGGCCTGTAACAATACTGTTAACAACATATTCGTTCTTTTTTTAAATTTATACTCAATAGATATTAACTATTTAACCTTTTACCCTGGCTTGTCCTATATAAACAGCAGAAAGCAAAGTAAAAATATACGCCTGAATGCATGAAACTAAAAGTTCTACAAGATTCATAAATACTGTAAAGACGACAGATACTAATGTCATAGTAGCATTTACAGCAATCCCCATTGATACAGTAATAAAAACCAAACTTATAAAACCCAGCACAATTGTATGTCCGGCCATTACATTTGCAAAAAGTCGAATCATCAGTGAGAAAGGTTTTGTAAATACCTCAAACACATTAACAAAAGGCATTAGTGGAATCGGCACTTTCAAGAATAAGGGAGTATCTGGCCAGACTATTTCCTTCCAATAAAACTTTGTTCCTGAAAATGTTACAATCAAAAACGTGCACAAAGCCAATACAAAAGGAATAACAATATTACCCGTCACATTTGCTCCTCCTGGGAAAATTGGAATGAGGCCCATCAAGTTATTGACAAGGATAAAAAAGAAAACAGTTAAAAGATATGGAGCGTAATGCTTGTATCCAGATCCAATATTCTCTTTAATTACTCCATCATTAACACCCAAAATCAACATTTCCATCATTCCGACAAAACCTCCTGGAACTTCAAGTGGTCTTTTCCTATACCATCTGGCAACTTTCAAAATAATAAAAGCCAAAAGGAAACAAGAAATCAAAAGAGCTAATACCGTCTTTGTAATTGAAATATCAAAAGGACGAATTTCCTGTCCTGTTTTATTCTTTTCTACAACTTTCCCTTCATTGACTCCACTTACAGCTTTGTAAAATCCTTTGTATACCACTCCTCCTCTTAATTTGGAAGAAAGGAACACATTTAATCCTTTTTCCTGACTGAATACAATGACAGGAAGAGGTAAAGATATTTCAGTATCATTCCACTTCGTGATGTGCCATTCATATGAGTCCTTAATATGAGAGAACACCATTTCACCAACTTTCACATCGGAAGCAGATATCTGAGAGATTCCTATAAAAAACAGAACCAACACAAATGCAATTTTTCTAAAAAAAAGAACTATTTGTTTCATTTCTTTTTCATTCTTCTTTTTTCATACAGATAAAACATATATGTCTCAAAAATAAGATAGATAAAATAAAAGAGCATCAATGTAAGTCCAAAATTTTTAATTTGTTCACCAATAAATTCAAGATACATCCACAATAATATCATGGTTATGAGGAACTTAAAAACTCGCGTAATCATATAAGCAGAAATAACAGAATCTGGATTTTTCCTGTCTGCTTTTTCAAGTACAACCAACATAATTATTTCTATTAAATAATAATAAATAGGAATAGATGGATACCATGAAAAATAGTGACTTGGCCATAGTGTATATAGTAATCCACCCAATGTTATTCCTATTGCTGAATAAACTCCTGTAATAAACAAGAGCAATCTAAATCTTAACCTGTTATATTTCCCTATCATACTTAGATTATATTTCGATACAAACAGAAACATTAGCCTGATTTACTTCTACAAAACCACCATTAATGTTAAAATTCTTCGTCTCATTTTCAGTGTCAATCCGGATTTCTCCTTTTTTAAGTGCCGATATGAGGGGTGCGTGATTTGGTAAAATCATAAATTCACCTGCTAAACCTGGAAATAATGCAGATTTAGCATCCCCTTCAAAAATTCTTCCGGAAGGTGATACAATTTCAACTCTCATAATTACTCTATTGTTGCTTGTTCCAATAATTTTGTTCCTTTTTCAATCGCATCCTCAATGGTTCCCACATTAAGAAAAGACTGTTCGGGCAAATAATCAACCTCTCCATCCAATATCATCTTGAAACCACGAATAGTATCTTCAATCGGCACCATAACTCCCTGAATTCCGGTAAATTGTTGAGCAACGGTAAAAGGTTGAGATAAAAAACGCTGCACACGACGCGCTCTGTTCACAACAAGGCGGTCCTCATCAGATAATTCTTCCATACCCAAAATGGATATAATATCCTGCAGCTCTTTATTCCGTTGCAAAATTTGTTTCACTCGCTGAGCTGTTTCGTAATGTTCTATACCGACAATAAGTGGGTCAAGAATACGAGACGTAGATTCCAGCGGATCAACAGCCGGATAAATTCCTAATTCAGTAATTTTCCGACTTAAAACAGTCGTTGCATCAAGGTGAGAAAAGGTTGTAGCCGGAGCAGGGTCAGTTAAATCGTCGGCCGGAACATAGACTGCCTGCACCGAGGTAATCGAACCGTTTTTCGTAGAAGTAATACGTTCCTGCATCGCTCCCATTTCTGTAGCTAATGTGGGCTGATATCCAACAGCTGAAGGCATGCGTCCCAATAGCGCCGATACTTCCGACCCGGCCTGCGTAAAACGAAATATATTATCAATAAAAAACAAAATATCCTTTACTCCAGATCCGTCAGTTGCATCACGAAAAGATTCAGCAACCGTAAGTCCTGAAAGCGCCACTGAAGATCGTGCTCCGGGAGGTTCATTCATTTGTCCGAAGACTAGTGTTGCCTGAGACTTGGCTACCTCCTCATAATCAATTTTAGATAGATCCCATTTCCCAGCTTCCATTTGCTTTTTAAACTCATCTCCGTAACGAATTACTCCCGATTCGATCATCTCTCTTAACAAATCGTTTCCCTCTCGTGTACGTTCTCCTACTCCTGCAAAAACAGAAAAACCATTATGTTTTTTTGCTACATTATTAATAAGCTCCATAATCAGAACGGTTTTGCCAACACCGGCACCACCAAAAAGGCCAATCTTACCACCTTTTACATAAGGTTCCAACAGATCGATTACTTTTATACCCGTAAACAACACTTCCTGGGTTGCAGTAAGATCCTCAAACTTGGGAGGCTGACGGTGAATAGGTGTAGCTCCTTGCTTTGTAAGGGAAACCATTCCATCAATTGGGTCTCCAACAACATTCATAAGGCGACCTTTCACTTGTGCACCAACTGGCATTGTAATAGGAGAATAATAAGAAATAGCTTTCAAGCCACGGCTCAAGCCATCGGTACTATCCATTGCCACAGTACGTACTGTGTTTTCTCCAATATGCTGCTGAACCTCAACTATGAGAATTTTACCATCCGGTCGTTCTATTTCCATCGCATCATGAATACGAGGGAGACTAAGTTTCTTGTCTCCATCCCTTTCAAAATGAACATCCACAACTGGTCCAATAACTTGCGAGATATAACCTGTTATTTCTTCCATATTCTATACATTAATTATTACATCTACCGGTCGGGAGAGGTTACACGGCGTTAACTGGTAATCGGGGCTGGCCGGGGAGAAATTATACTATTTTACCCTGCAAAGGTACAAAAACAAGCAATATCATCTACGGCTCATTTTACTTCAATAATGGTCAAAATAGAATATTCCATTATACATACAACAATCTTTAACTGATTTTGATTTACCAATCTCACTAAAAAACAACTATTTTATTCAATATCGTCCAGTCACCTGTAAATACTTACTCCGTTTGATTTGATAATCAGAATTTGATTCTGTATACTGATCACAACTTTGCTGCAGAAGTGATTCCGCATCCAACAAATCAGTAAGGCTTACAGTGCCTGCCTTGAAATAATCCTGATTAAGGCGTAAATTCTCGGTAGCCTCCGACACAGACTCATTTGCCAATAAAACCTGTTTATAAGATTCTTCCAGATCATTCCATGTTTTTTGCATCTGCAATAAAAGTTGTTCGCTTGAGTTTTGTTGGTTGTTAATTGCTATCTGCTTGTTTATTTTCTGTTTGCGTATAGCATGAGAACCTCCCCACCAGTCCGATATTGGAATAGACACTGTAGCAAAAACAACCCCAAAGTCAGTATTCACATCTGTAAGATTATGATACATATAGCCTGCCCCAACTGCTACTCTTGGCATATATTCACCTTTTTTTATACGTAATTGAAGTACACTTGCTTCAACATTTTTATCAAGTAACTTCGACTCTGTTCGTTCACTAAGAACGGCTGCATGATTAACATGAATCTTTTCAGGAGTTTCAATTCCAATCGAATCTATTTGAATAGCAAAACCGTCCGAATCAAGACCTATATGCTGACAAAGAGTCTTTACACTTATATCTAGTCCGTTTTCAACCTGCAGACGCTTGCTTGCAAGCTCATTCTGTTTAAGCTTTACTTTCAATAAGTCATTTAAAGTTGTTATACCTGCCTGATACGAGGCATCCACATCTTTTCTTATACTTTGAAGCAAGGTTTCCATATAACCTATGGTTTTGATTTTTTCCTGAAGAGAAACAATCTGCCAGTAATATTGCTCCGTTAGAAGCAAGGATTCTTCTTCAGA
This sequence comes from uncultured Macellibacteroides sp., assembly GCF_963667135.1. Lineage (NCBI taxonomy): Bacteria > Pseudomonadati > Bacteroidota > Bacteroidia > Bacteroidales > Porphyromonadaceae > Macellibacteroides > uncultured Macellibacteroides sp. Next base: position 510,527 of record NZ_OY762974.1, read on the forward strand.
TAACTTAGCCTGGTATTTGCTGGCTTCCAGTCCAACCTTTGCCAGTTTGTTTCCATTCAATATATTACCGCCTGCAAAAACAGGCTGAGTGGCAGTAACTCCACCCAGCACACCGTTTTTCATCAAAGACAGCGTATTTCCCATCATATCCATCTTCATTGTTCCTGTACTTGCATTCATTGCTGAACCTGTTGCACTTACAGACGGAAAGTATTTAGTAAATGCCTCTTTCTTCGTTTGCTCAGCTTCCTTAATTTGCAACCGGCTATTTACAATTTCATTATTGTTATTTCGCGTAAACTCTTTACATTGCTCAAGAGTATACCTAGTCTGTGCTCCTCCGAACACTGTTATTGAAAGATAAAAACAACAGAAATATATTTTTTTATTTCCCATAATTATTCAAAATTAGTTGACTTAACTCTATCGCATTTCTTAAATATCATCCAATAAGATACAGGCAAAACAGTTACTATAAATACCATGGTTATCAATGTTCCGAAAAATATCACAGATCCCATGGGTTCCCACAGCGGACTTTTTGAAATTATCATGGGAACTACCCCCATGGAAGCCGCAGCAGATGTAAGAAATATTGGACGCATCCTTCGTTTCCCTGAAAGAAACGCAGCATCAAATGCAGTATGACCTTGTTTAATACGTAACTCTTCTGCATAGTCGAACATAATGATTCCATTTCGTACAACAATACCCATCAGACTTACAATTCCAAGTATAGCAGTTACACTAAAATCGAGACCCATAATCGCTATTCCTAATGAAGCACCAAGCGTACAAAGAAGAATGGATGCCATTGTTAGCAATGATAGATTTATCTTTTTATAGTGAAATACCAAAATAAGGAAGATAATAAACACGGCAATCGCAAGCCCGCCGGTTATCTGAGGTAATTGTTCAGCATCCGATTCCAGATCGCCTCCATAGCTGAGGGTTACACCTGCTGGGAGATTAATCTGTTCCATTTTCTTCTGAACTACAGAAGTTATTGATGTAACATTCACCCCTCTTTTTACATCCGAATAAACAGATAGTGACCTGATTCCATTACGACGAACAATTTGACCATCTGTCCAATCCGGTTCAATTGTTGCTATCTGACGCAGAGGAACAGAAATTCCGGGAATGATAGACGATATATATTCGTTTTCAATATCCTTAATTTGCTCATCCTTACCGTAGCGTTCCTGTTTCAAGATCACCTGCATAGGATAATCCTTGTCCCAAAAGGTGGTTAATGGCAATCCATCTCCATAAGCAGCTGCCAGGTTTACAGAAACCAAAGACTTACTAATTCCAAGACGGTTTGCTTCATCGTTATTCATTTTCACATAGGTTCCCGGAAACTGATCTTCAAAATTAGTCCGGACAAATTTAAGTTTATCCATGCTACGCAATACACGCATGATTGTGTCGGCAGACTGCTTTAGTTTACCAAGATCATTTCCGCTCAGGCGAATTTCGACCGGAGCTTTTGATTCGGAATAATCCAGCTGCTTAAATCGTATAGTCGCATTTGGAAAATAGCTTATGTATTTGTCAGAATAATCTTCCAACATTCCGACAGTTGCTTTACTCGAAATTGTGTTTACAATAAACTGAGCATAATTTTCTCCTGGCATTTGCGGAGCATAGGCCGTATGGAAGCGGGGCGAACTACTCCCCACAAATGAAGTTACAGATTTAACTCTGTTATCTTTACGTAAAATAGCTTCCAGACTATCAGCCACAATTGCAGTATTCTTTATAGAATTACCTTTCGGCAAATAAATCTCAACTGCAAACTGGTCACGTTCAGCAACAGGCATTAAGCGCTGAGGCAATAGGGAGAAAATAAAAATTCCGATAAAAACAGATACGCCCCCTAATGCAATGGTCGTTTTAGGATAAATAAATGTTTTCTCCAGAATCACTTCGTAACCTTTCTGCATAAGCATCAGAAGATTTTTCTTTTCCTTGCCCTCCTTTGTCCGCTTACTATGCAAACCTTTTTTTATGAAATAGTATTGCATAAACGGAACTAGCATAACTGCGACAAGCAAAGAAACACCAAGTGTAATAGTTATTGTCCACGGAAAAGCCTGCAAAAAATCATTGAGCATCCCCTTCATCGTAATAAGGAAAGGGAAAAAAGTAACACTTATCGCTAACGTTGCCGAAAGTATTGATTTAAAAAATTCCTTAGCACTCGCCGCTGATGCATGCCAGCGCGACATTCCCTGATCCAGCTTCTCAAGATAGCTGTCAACGATTACAATCGAATTGTCCACAATCATTCCAAGCACCACTATCAAAGCCGCTAATGTTACCGTATTGAGTTCTATACCTGCAGCGAACAAAATTCCGAGAGAAATAAAAATAGTAATTGGAATGGTCGACGAAGCTACCAGTGCAACACGTAACGGAAGTAAAGCTACAACCACAAGAATCACTGTAATGATTGCCATCAGGAGCTCTTTCAAAAAAGTAACAACCGAATCATCAACTACTTTAGGTTGATCTGCAATTCTGTATACAGTTACACTCCGGGGGAGTTCCTTCTGAAATTCCTCAAGTACTTTTTCCACATCTCTTCCATATTGAACAATATTGTTCCCCTTCTGCATTTCCATGGAAAGCAAAATACATTTTTTGCCGTTACTCTTAATATAGCTGTCCGGTTCAGGGTATTCCCTAACAATACGCGCAATATCTTTCAGCCGTATAACATGCCCGATGGGATCAGAATAGACTATCTGTTCTCCAATTTCTTTCTCATTCTGGTAAGTATCTGAAATATGAATGGGAGAACGATAAGAATCATTCTCAACAGCACCACTCATTGTGGTAAACCCTTGTGTAAAAAGAGTTGCGTACAATGATGGCAGACTAATTCCATAGGTGGCCAGTTTTTCTTTTTCAAGATAGATGCTAATCTGTTCTTTCTGCAAACCATAGCGCCTTAAATTAGAAACCGACTCCACCCTTCGAAGCCTGTTTTCAAGCTCCTCAAGGTAATCTTCCAACTCGCGGTATGTTTTATCTTCCGACTCAAGCGTAATCAACAATGCCGAAGTATCTCCAAAATCATCGTTGGCTACTAAAGCAACCACTCCCGATGGCAATTCAGATTTAAATGCAGTAAGACCATGCTTAAACTTTGACCAGAACTCGTCCTTATTTTTAATGTTATCATTCAATTCCACATGAACAATTACCATCCCGTCCTTACTCTCAGTAAAGGTTTTCTTCTTTTTTATCTCTTTGAAACTAAATATGTATTCCTCCAGTGGTTTTGCCAGTTGTTCCTCAATTTCGGAAGCTGGAGCTCCCGGATAAACCCCAATAACCAGACCTTGTCTTATAGTGAACGATGGAAATTCTTGCTTGGACATTTTATCAAGGGCAAAAACTCCAAATAATACCAACATGGCCACAAACATAATTACAATCTGTCGATGCCTCATTGCCAGTTCGATAACACTTATTCTTTTTCTGCTCATTTTATCTCAATTTTCATTCCCTCACTAATCTTTTGCATCCCTTCAACTATTATTTTGCCGCCCTCTGCAAATTGCCCCGACACAACGACCCCATCGTTTGTCATCTCCCCGGTTTCAACATAACAACGAGCAGCCATTCCTTTACTGGCAACCCAGACAAACCTTCTCCCTGTATGTTCTATCTGAATTGCACTGTTTGGAACGAGAATACCATTCAGTCTATTAGCTGGAGTCAACAGAACATTACACACCATTCCAGGCATAAGTTTTGATTGAGGATTGGGTAAGTTTATTTTCACATCATATGCATGAGATAATGGATTGGCTTGGATTCCTTTTTCTGTAATCTTTCCGGCAAACTCTTGGTTTTCAAGTGCAGATACGCGAATACGGACTGGTTGACCAATCATTATGCTTGAGATTTCATTCTCCGGAACAGATATCTTTATATCTACTGCTTCAATTTTTGAAAGCTTGAAAACCTGTACACCTGGCAACACATTAATTCCTATGTCGGCCGATCGTTGTGCTATAACTCCACTAAAAGGTGCATACAGGGTGCAGTCTTTCAGATTCTTCCCGGCAATCTGCTCCATGGACTTAGCTTGCTCTAACTGAGTTTGGACTTCCACGTATTTTATTTCCGGCAGACTTCCTTTCTCATGCAAAGATGTCAAACGGTTAAAAGCATCCTGTGCCTGAACACTGGAGGCTTTAGCCGCATTATATGTATTTTGCATAACTTTTTCATCTAGCTTTGCCAGTATCTGCCCTTTCTTAACCGGATCCCCTTCAGAAACAAACACTTGTTCTACATTACCACTAATACTAAAGCTAAGTGATGAAGCAAAGGACTCCTCAACAGTACCAATAAAATCATGATGTGATAATGCTTCCGCAGATTCAATCTCCATCACTTTTACAGGAACTGCACTATCGGAAGAAGGTTCCTCTTTAGTTCCATTGCAACCAACTAACAATATAGAGAGGAAGAGACTTCCCCCACATTTAAAAAATAGTTTCATTTTATTCTTGTTTAGCAATTTCAAACATCATAAATTTCATGATGCAAAATTGAGAATAAAGAATAGGCAACCAAAGGTTATTTTATCCTGCAAATTGGTCAATTATTCCACAAACCATACACAAACAGCCTAAATTATATCCTTTTACAATATTATGTTAGTCAAAAACAGAACAGAGGCAATTTTTCATTGTACATTTGCATTCACTAATTATCAAAAGCTCACAAAACATGAAACTGACGGCTCCAAAGGGGATTTCTTTTGATGAAATAAAACAGCTACTCGAATCAGACTTCATTTATGATGATATAATCATCTCTGATAAATTCCCGGCGCAAACACCTTTTGATTTGTTTCCAACCAGAATTGAAGGCGTTATGTTTGCTTTTTGCATGCAGGGAAGTGTTTCAATCCATATTGGACATGAAGAATATAAAGTTAACAAAAACGACTGTTTGATCATTTTCCCAGAGCAGATTGTCTTAGCAGACCAAATTAGCGAAGATTTTAAAGGACTGATGTTTATTTTTTCTCTTACCTACCTAAATCAGTTAAGGATAGATATTCAACGCCTAATGCCTCTGGTTGTTTCTGTAAAAAACGATCCTGTTTGTCAATTAAATGAAAATGAAGGGATAGCGCTCGTTGAATACTTTGCGATGCTAAAGAAAAAAATAAACCTGACAAATCACCCTGATCAACTTAAGATCATTCAGAATATACTTGAGGCCCTATTTCTGGAAATTGGGTACATTTACTATAAAAACCGGGAGGAAGGGAAAAAACTTTCAAGTCGGAAGGAAACAATTTTCAATCAGTTCATGCATGAATTAACAACTCACTATAAAGAAGAACGAAGCGTTTCATTCTACGCAGACAAACTATGTATATCATCTAAGTATCTTTCCTCTCTTGTTAAGGAGGTAAGCGACAAGACTCCGGTAGAATTGATAACTCAATGTGTGATATTCGAAAGTAAAACCCTTCTGAAAAGTACAAACATGAGTATCCTGCAGATATCCGACCTGCTAAACTTTCCCAATCAGTCTTTTTTTGGAAAATACTTCAAGCGGTATTGCGGAATGTCTCCACTTCAATATAAACAGAGTTAAAAAAATATGATTAATTCAGAATGTATTGATATATTTTAACTAAGCAATAAATACCAACATTAATTATTATTCGTTACTTTGTTTAACTACTAGTTGATTTGATAAAACTGGAACGATAAATAGTTTATTCAAATCGAAAAGTTATTTGTCAGGTAATTCCACTAGCTATTTTAACTAAGTATATGTATTAAATATTCCATCTCATGAAAAACAGCGTTTCTGACCTCTTTTTGATGGCCTCATATGGAATCAAAGCTCCATCAGGTCATAATACCCAGCCCTGGAAAATCAGGATTGATAATAATACGTTTGAAGTACATCCTGATTTTAGTTTTTCACTTCCTGTAGCCGATCAAAACAATAGGGAGTTATATGTAAGCGTGGGCTGTGCCATCGAGAATATTTGTCTGGCTGCCAACGAAAAAGGATTTGGCGAACAGGTTATAATTCGTAAACACCCAGACGATTATACTTTTGCATGCATAGAAATAACAAAAGGAACCGCCAATCCAAGTTCCCTTTTTTCTCAAATAGCCAAAAGACAGACAAATCGTTCTGTTTATTTTGATCGGGTGATTCCGCAGAAAGATATAATCAGACTATCCAATATTAAACTGGAAGACGGTATAAAAAACCATATCTACAGATACGATGAAAAAGAATTCGGTATACTGAGTGATTTCATTTTACAGGCAAATGAAGTTCAATTGTCTAATCCCCTATATAAGGAAGAACTTCTAGACTGGATACGTTTTACGAAAAAACAGGTAAATAATCACAAATGTGGATTATCATACAAAACTATTGGTGCTTCAGGCATCCCTTCTTTTCTCCGTAAAGCCGCTATCAAATCACAGCTTAAAGTATCTAAACAAAATAAAGCTGACAAGAAACGAATATCTTCATCCTCGCATTTGGTTTTATTTACTTGCGAGAAAAATACAGCCGAAGAATGGATTAAACTAGGCAGATCGCTTGAGAGATTCTTACTCAAGGCATGCAAAATAAAAATAGCCTGCGGCTTTTTAAACCAACCCTGCGAAGTTGAAGCTTTGGCTGAAACTGTAAAAGATAAGCTTGAGATAGAGGGAATGTATCCCGTTATTCTGGTAAGAATGGGATATTCCCGCTCCATGGCATTTTCGCCAAGGAGACAGGCAGAGTCCATTATAGGTATTATTTAGTTATTATTTAAATATTTTAAAACGCTCATCCAAAGGTTTAAATTCCTTCTCACCTGGTCCTTGCACCGGAATACCAAAAGGCATTTCAGCTATCAATTTCCAAGAAGCAGGCAAACTCCACTGTGCCTGAACGGCTTCGTCTATGAGCGGATTGTAATGTTGTAAAGAAGCTCCAAAACCTTCTTCTTCCAACAGCGTCCAAACTCCCAACTGGTGCATTCCTGAAGTATGCTGAGACCAAACAGGAAAATTGTCAGCATAAGAAGGAAAAGCATCTTGCAATCCTTTTACCACAGCCTGGTCTTCAAAAAACAGTACAGTTCCATATCCTGAGGAAAATGCGCCATCAATTTTAGATTCTGTTGCACCAAAAGCATTTTCCGGAACAATCTTACGAAGCGCATCCTTAGTGATTTTCCAGAGTTTTTTATGATTTTCTCCCAATAAGAGAACTACACGGGATGATTGTGAATTAAATGAAGAAGGTGTATGCAAAATCACATGTGCAATAAGATCTTCAATGGTTTGATCTGATACCAGAGATTTATTACTCAATGCATAATAGGTTCTTCTATGCTTAAGCGCATCTTTAAAATTATTTGCCATAATGATTTAATTTATTGTTCAATACATCTAAAACAATCAACTATGGAAAATGTTTACTCTTTGAAGTTATTTATATGACGTTCAAGAAGCACATAAAAGAAACAAAGTAACAGGATAACCGCAACAAAATAAATCCACCTATAAGGAAATAAAATTAAATACCCAGCTACGATCAGCGACTGAACAGATGCAAACATCGACGATACTGCTACAGGAGAAAAATTCATCTTGATAACCAACAGTTGATAGATATGCTTCCCCTCTATTTCAATAATATTCTCGTGTCTGGCAATTCTATAAAAAAGAGTAAGCAGTGTGTCAACAAAATAAACTACCAAAAGAATCAGATAGCTCATATCATGGGAAACTGTTATCAATTTACCCAAAGCAAACAAAACGATAATGGCAAGCATACCCGCACCAGCCTCTCCGCCAAAAGCCCGCATTCTGAATTTTAAGTTTACAAAGCAAAGAATAACGGAAGTTAAAACGGCAATCCACAGGTACATAGCATCCATAAAAGGGACCATGCGTGCATTAATAAATCCAAGAACCAATAAGACAACAAAACTGGATCCTCCGCTAATTCTGTTTACCCCATCCATTGCCCTGAAAGCATACATAATTAGAAGGGAACTCATTAATAAAATTAAGATCAGAATCCACGAATGAGTCTCATAGAAGTTCAAGTCTAGATACATAGCTAAAAGAGAACCCCATAAAGCAAGATGCTGAATAAAACTTGGAACTGGTTTAATAGCGTTCCAGAACCCAACTATGGCCAGCAAAGAAATTGAAATAAAAAACCAGGGATACATGAAATTATGTATAACACTAAAAATCAACATTCCCACGTAAAAAAGCAGTCCCGCGCCACTCCATATAGGGCGTTCATCTTTTCTTCGATCCTGCAGAGCAGAGAACAAAGACGTTTTATCCACCAATCGGATATAAAACTGCTCTGTTAATATTAAAACGATTGCAATTAATATGTAAATCATTCTTACCTATTTTCAGCAAATACAAATGTTTTCTAAACCACCCTCTTTAAAAAAGACAGCAAAGTTAATGTTTTTTATTTTACCTTCAAACTAAATCCGTTCAATTAAAAAATATTAATACTATTTTAACAATAAATTTTCATTTTGACTATTTCAACAACAATTCCAAAGAATCAATACCGGCAGCAAGTTGAGTTAAAAAGAGCCTGCTCCTGTACAAAAATTAACACTATTTTACTCTTCCCAAATTAGGACTTTGAGTTACTAAAGTATATACTTTGGCGACTCGAAGTCCTGAAGAAAATTTGTCTTTCCCGGAACTTTTTTTCTCTTCCCGGAAAAGTTTACATCAAAAAAACCTTCACGCCTTCACTTTTGTTATTAACAAACAGTATATCAAACAATTGACAGCGAATGCTAGTTCTAAATAGACTTCACTTTTCCCTCAAAACCCTTCGCTTTTTGGAAGAAAACTGAAAATACATCCTCTTTTTGAAAACGGAAAATTCAGTTCTTTAGAGTTAGATAGTTAACTATTTATTCCCCCCATGTTCTTATGATTAATTATAACCCTTGTTTTCCTGAGAACGATTGGATGTTTCTTAATTCGTTTTTTACTATATCCATATTGTCGAAGCGTAATTCGGAGGAGTCTATATTTTGATGAGAAGGCCAACCTTAATTACAGAAACCAATAACACAATTTAACTCTTTTATTTATCTACAACAAAAATGATAATAAAATTAATCCCGGGATAAAAAACACATTGTGATTGATTCTAAAAAAGACATATTAACCTTAAATTAAATCTATTACACCATTTTTTATCATATTAATCCTTCATAGATTCGTAACAAAAAAATCTTAGATAGCCAACAGCTAATTGTTCTAAATATTTAATATATGCTAATTAATATAAACTATAACGCGCTTAGATATTATTTTTGTTCTTTTGTAGATAGTTGAATTTGAGCAAACGCATTATTTATCGTATTGTATATATTTAGATTTTACGTCGAGTTATTTATTTTGACTAGTTTATTCATTTCACTTTTGCTTTTCGGGTAAGCAAAAAATATTAAACCATAATTAAATTTATTATGAATAGATTGGTATGCCAATTTTATAGTGATAATTCTGAATTAAATGCATCCTCTGATAATGTATACACTGGATGTAAAAACTATACTTCAAATTGTAATCCTGGATTCATATTTACATCCTACGCAGAAGGAGAAAAAATTGACATTGAAACTTCAAATAAGAACAGAATTTTCTTTATCTTTAGTGGACAATTCACTATTAATCTAAATGATAAGGATCCAAATATAGTTGATGCAGGTCATCTGTTTCTAAGAATAAAAGAGAAAGAAGGCATAAAAGGTGTCGCAACTAAAGAGACATCTTTGCTTACGATGCAATTCGACAATCTAATAAACATATGCGAACAGATGTCGTTAGAAAACATTACTAACGATATTCCTGTAAAAGACATAGAGATGGAGACATTAGAAATGAATGAATCCTTGAAGCTATTTATTTTATTTTAAGCATCATCAATGATTTAAACACCGGCATATCCTGTAAACACTTGTATAAAATAAAAGAAAAAGAGTTCTTTTTACTTTTACATTTAACTTACGAAAGAAAAAAGATTGCACATTTTCTTTCTCCGGTATTAAATAGCCAAAATAGCTTTATTACTCAAGTATTAAGCAAGTACACCATCGATTGTAATGTTACTGAACTAGCATACAGATGCAATGTATCTACAAAAACATTAACCCGAAAGTTCAAAGTGCACTTCAACGATACTCCCTATCAATGGATTATTCAACAAAAAAACAAGTTCATTCTGGAAAAATTAGCTCAACCATATGTGAACGTAAAAAATCTGTCTCAAGAAATTGGATTTGCGACTTCTTCTCATTTTGTAAATTATTGCAAGCGATACCTCAAGAAAACTCCTCGCTCAATAAACAAAGAACTGAACATAAAGCAAATTTAAATCAAACATATCATTCATTTTATTTATAATAAATAGCGTTATTCATGGGAAAGACACCTTATTTTGAAGATAAGAAAGCATATGATGCTTACATAAAGAAATGGAGAATAATCCAAACATGTAGTATAGTTGTTTTAATCCTAATACTACTATTCTTAATATATCTAGTTTATCAAGAGGTAGTATGTGACGTACCTGTACTCGATTGGTTATAATTTGATGTATAAATCCTAAATTAACTAATTCGGATAATAATTTAAAATCCCGAAATACTCTTAATTCCGGGATTTTGTATTTTGTCAACAAAGCAATGTTGTTGGTCAAATAAAGTTGACAGAGATAATCTTCAAATTTAGATTTGCATAAAAACAAATCTTATGAATCGGACCAACTTTGTTATTATGTTACTTATAATCCTTGTAACCCATCCACTCTATGCTCAACAAAGCATTGCAATCTCGGGAAATGTGTTTACATGCGACATGCTTCCAGCCGAAGGAGCCAATATTATCTTACTAAACAGCAAAGACTCTGTCTTCGTTGCTGGTACAGCCGTAGATGAAAGGGGTAACTTTCACCTAAAGGATCTTGCAACCGGAAATTACCTTATCGAGATGTCTATGCTTGGCTTCCAGAAAGAGGTTAAAAGCGTTTACCTTAATGGAAACTATACCATTCCGTTGGATACAGTATATTTAAAACCGGATGCTATGAAACTAGGATCGGTAGAGGTTGTTGCCAAAAGATCACAAATTGAAATTCAAGCCGATAAAACGGTAATCAATCTGGACGCTTCTATTATCAATACCGGTAAAAATGCATTTAATGTGCTTGAAACTCTTCCTGGTGTATTCATCAATAATAAAGGAAACGTATCTCTAAATGGAAAAAATGGAACAAAAGTCATGCTCGACAACCGGACTTCTTATCTGGAGGGAGAAGAACTTGTAAGCTATCTAAAAACCATCCCCTCTTCGTCCATTGAAAAGATCGAGCTAATTACAAATCCGTCCTCAAAATTCGATGCAAGCGGAAATTCAGGAATCATAAATATCCGTACCAAAAGAAACCGGACAGTCGGTTTCGACTTAGGTATAAATACAAACTATGAGCAAGGTAAATATGGAAAGACCAATAACAACATGTCATTTAATCACAGAAACGGAAAGTTTAATCTGTTTGGCATGTATGGCCATTACATAGGTCACAACTACGTAGACTTACAGGTATTCAGAAAACTGAACAAAACAGATCCAGTGTATAATTCAACTTACAACCAGGATAGTTACAGAAAGCGCAACGACAGATCGCACTACTATAAAGCAGGAATACAGTATTTTGCGTCTACACAAACCTCATTCGAATTATCGGCCAACGGATACAAAAACAATCGGACCGAGAATGGTTCCATGACTTCGTCGTTTACTAATTATATTGGAATAAGGGATTCTTCTATTCGCTCGTCGACAAATAACGAAAACAGAAGGAATAACTTCAATGCCAGCATGGGAATGCTGCATAAAATTGACAGCGCTGGAAAAGAACTGAGCTCTTCATTCGATTATCTGCATCATTCTGTAAACAATGATCAATTTCACAACGACATCTTTGCTTACGAGAAAAATCCCGGTTCAAAATCTGAATCTAAAGGGCTAAAAAAAGGAACTATCATTTTGTATTCCGGAAGAGTAGACCTGACTTACCCTGTATCTGAGAAATTGGTTTTCGATGCAGGATTAAAATCCATATTGGTTAAAATTGACGATATTTCTGATTATAAAAATAAGACAATTGAAGGGTGGCAACCGGACTACGGATTAAGTACCCGCTTTTTATATAAGGAAAACATTTACGCTATGTATGCAAGTAGCCTTATATCAATAAATTCAATAGTTCTGGAAGCGGGAATTCGATTGGAGAACACACATATCAAAGGGAATTTGCCAGGCAACAAAGTCGTTTCGGACTCGTCGTTTACAAAGTCATATACAAATCTGTTTCCTTCAATTTCACTAAGCTATTCATTTCTCAAACAGAACTCACTGAACCTGTCTTACCGAAAAAGAATTGACCGGCCCAATTACCATGATATGAATCCTTTTGTTTATATTTTCGACTCCTATACATACGAACAGGGAAATACAGCCTTACAGCCACAGTTCGCTGACAGCTATGATTTTTCTTACATCTACAAAAGCAATTATAGACTTACTTTATTTTATAGCCACACAAAAGATGTCATTGCCAAATCTTTTAAAATGAGTGAGAACAATAACCGGGTATATGTAATGCCAATGAACCTGGCCACTTATAATTCGTATGGAGTAAAAGCAAGCATTGGAAATTTATCACCACTTACATGCCTTCAATCCAGTCTTAACATCGGACTTACCCGCAACGAATACGCCTGGAATATACCGTTGAGTGAAAGCAAAAGTGGAAAAACAACACTAATGATGCATCTCAGCAACCGCATTATGTTTGCTAAAGGATGGGCCGCCGAAATAACCGGTTTTTATAATGGAAAAATGGCTCTGGGGCAGATGAATATTGCTTCATTTGGACAGTTATCTGCAGGAATTCAAAAAAAAATATGGAATGATAAAGCAACCATTTCTATATTTTCGAACGATATATTTCATACCAACCGGGTTAATATGAATACAATGATAGAGCAAAGCGTTGTAAGAACATACGAGAAAGAAGACCGGTGCCTGTTGGGCATCTCATTTTCCTGGAAGTTTAAGAAAGGATATGAATCAAAAGAATTTAAGAAAAAAGGAGAAGCGTTTGATTCAAAACGTATAAATTTGTAAAACGACAAGCATCTTATGAGAAATAATGATAAACATATAAAACGATTTGGTGTATGGTACTGGACAGGTCCCCTACTCTTATCTGTAATTATCACAGCAGGTATCCGACTTGTCACCGATATTCCTATGGGATACAAATTCTGGGAAAGACCGTTGATATATAACCTTATCGAATGGGTTTCAACCTTGGTCATCGCGTTCCTTTTTCAGGAGGTTTTAGCCTATTTTCTTAGAAGGAACAACCGCGATACAAACAAGCTGAATATAAAAAAGCTATTGATGGAGTATTTCATCATAATGATATTAGGAATTATCATTATTAATCCTTGCATTGTTATTATTCACTATTTTACGAATGATCCGCCCGGATTGGACGATTTCGTAATTGCCAGCGTTATCGTTGACTTGATTCTAATTATTAACTACTCTTTTTACCGGGGAGGACAAATTCTTAATGCTTACATTGAACAGCAGTTGCAAACCGAAAAAATCCGAAGTATGCAAATGGAAAGCGAATTAAAGTACCTCAAAGCACAGTTTCGCCCGCACTTTTTGTTTAACGCACTAAATACAATCTATTTTCAGATAGATGAAAACAATGTCGCTCCCCGCGGAACAATAGAAAAACTTTCCGATCTGTTACGCTACCAGTTGTACGATGTAAATCAGATGGTGACTATGGAGCAGGAGTTCAAATTCATACAAACCTATATAGATATGCAAAAGATGCGTATGAAGGAAACGCTAAAGCTGGATTTTTCTTTCGATCCACAACTTAAAAAGCAACAAATACATGCCCTTCTACTATTCCCTCTTATCGAAAATGCCTTTAAATATGTAGGGGGCGATTATTGGATCCGGATTAATGCATATCTGGAGAATGGAAACGCATTGGTTCTGAAAGTTGATAACGCCATTCCGGCAAATGGAAATTCTTTAGGCAATAAGGGTGGAATCGGATTGGAAAATCTGCAGAAGCAACTCGAACTTTTGTACCCTGAAAAACACAAGATAAGCACGAATAAAACTTCCGGCATGTATACTGCGATTCTTGAAATTAAGTTGAATAATCCGGATGAGTACGCCGGCAATAATAAAGTATTAGCATGAAACTAAGGTGTATCATAACCGACGACGAACCTATTGCCCGCAAGGGGCTGCAAAGCTACGTGGAAAAAATTGACTTTCTTGAACTGGTTGGCGTATGTGAGGATGCCATTCAACTAAACAGCATGCTAAAAACCCATCCGGCGGACTTACTTTTTCTGGATATTGAGATGCCATATATGTCTGGAATTGATTTATTAAACAGCCTGAATATCCTACCTAAGGTAATAATTACCAGTGCCTATGCCGAATATGCTATTAAGGGATACGACCTGGAAGTGAGTGATTACCTGCTGAAACCCATCTCTTTCGAACGGTTTCTGAAGGCTGTTAACAAAGTGTACGATCAGGTGACCCCAACTGCTGCTCCGCAAGCACAGGAATATTTTTTTGTAAAAACCACTTTGAAGCTGGAAAAACTATGCTTTAAAGATATTCTGTATATCGAAGGCGTCGAAAACTATGTAGCAATCCAAACAAACGATGGCAGGGTAATAACCCATTCCACCCTACGTACTATCCTGCAAAACCTTCCCTCAAATCGTTTTGTTCAGGTTCATAAATCGTTTATAGTAAATATTGGAACTATCAACTCCATTGAAGGAAACATGCTTGGAATTGGTAAATTTAAGATACCTGTTTCCAGAACTTTCAAGGAGCAGGCGCTGGAGACCATCCTGAAAAACAAACTCATAAAAGAAAGCTAATCCGTTCGTTCTTCCTTTTTCCGGAATTAAAATGTACATTTGTGCATTGGATAAAAACAAAGAACAAGATATGATACGGAAATTACTGTCGCTCCCTCCAAATTTGGTTGATTGCTTTCATGAACTGGAAAACGCATCCAGAAAAGAATGGTTTTGCACATCCGATCCTGTAGGATCCAAACTTGGATCCGGAGGAGGAACTACATGGTTACTTGAGGCTTGCAGGGAAAATGAAGACAATACAACGGAAAGTACCGAATGGCTCGCCAGAGAAAAACGTATTCTTCTGCATGCAGGGGGGCAGAGCAGACGCCTGCCCGGTTATGCTCCTTCGGGAAAGATACTTACTCCTATTCCCGTCTTCCGCTGGGAACGCGGTCAGCGGCTGGGACAAAAACTCCTGGATTTGCAGCTACCCCTTTACGAGCGGATCATGAATCTGGCTCCCGATTCCATGCATACCCTTATTGCCAGCGGAGATGTGTACATCCGTTCGGAAAAAGCGTTGCAACCCATCCCCGAAGCCGATGTGGTTTGTTACGGTCTTTGGGTGGAGCCTTCACTGGCTACTCATCACGGGGTATTTGTTTCAGACCGCAAGCATCCGGACGCCCTTGACTTTATGTTGCAGAAGCCGTCGCTCGAAGAGCTTGGATCGCTTGCCAAGACACACCTCTTTCTTATGGATATTGGTATCTGGCTGCTCAGCGACCGGGCTGTTGAACTTCTGATGAAACGTTCCGAAGGCGACGGTGCCAACGGATTAAAATATTACGACCTTTATTCCGATTTTGGCCGTGCTTTAGGTACGAATCCTAAGATAAAAGACTCCGATATCAATCAACTTTCGGTGGCAATTCTTCCCTTGCCCGGTGGCGAGTTTTATCATTATGGCACCAGTCGGGAGCTTATATCCTCCACGTTGTCCGTTCAGAATCTGGTACGCGACCAGCGTGAGATTATGCACCGTAAGGTAAAACCAAATCCGGCTATGTTCGTTCAGAATGCCATCGTGAAAGGACCTCTCACAGCCGAAAACGAAAACGTTTGGATAGAAAACAGCTACATTGGAAACCGTTGGAAACTAAGTCAAGGTAACATCGTTACAGGAGTTCCGGCAAATGACTGGGAGCTATCGGTTCCTTGTGGAATATGTGTAGATGTTGTCCCCGTTGGAAATACATCTTGGGTAGCTCGTCCTTACGGACTAAATGATGCATTTAAAGGAGAGCTTTCCAATAAACATACGTTATGGATGGGTAAACCCGTGAGTGAATGGTTTATTGCCCGCGGAATCGAACCCGAAAAGGATCTGAAAGGAAATACAGACGACTTGCAATCGGCTGCCATTTTCCCGGTTTGCGAATCCATTGAAAATCTGGGAGTTTTGTTACGTTGGATGATAAACGAACCCGGGCTGGCAGAAGGCAAAGCCCTGTGGCTAAGTGCCGAAAAACTATCGGCGGATGAGATATCAGCGACAGCCAACTTATCCAGGCTATATGCTCAACGCACCCTTTTCAGGCAAGATAACTGGACGCAGCTGGCGGATAATTACGAGCGAAGTGTGTTCTATCAGCTCAATCTGTCCGATGCAGCCAATGAATTTGCACGTGGAGGTTTAGCCGTTCCGCCTGCATTGCCGGAAGACGCCCCGCTGTTGAGCCGCATGCACAACCACATGTTCCGTGCACGCACGCTGCGCCTTAAAGGCGATAGCAATTACACCGAAGATGAAAAGGCCTCATTCGCTTTACTTCGCGAGGGTTTGGCCGGATCTGTTTCCGACAACAAGCAGGAACCTCACCTCAGCATTTTTTCTGATCAGATCGTATGGGGACGCAGTCCCGTTCGTATCGACCTGGCCGGGGGATGGACGGATACACCGCCTTTCTGTCTCTACTCTGGTGGTAATGTAGTAAACATGGCCATCGAATTAAACGGTCAGCCGCCCCTGCAAGTCTACATCAAACCAAGTAAAACCTACCAAATTGTGCTTCGGTCTATCGATCTGGGAGCCGTGGAAGTTATAAGTACTTACGAGGAGCTGAAAGAGTTTACCAAAGTAGGTTCACCTTTCTCAATTCCCAAAGCAGCCCTTTCACTGGCAGGCTTCGCACCGCAATTCGGAACAGGCTGCTACCCTACCCTTGAAGAACGACTTAAAGAATTCGGATCGGGTATCGAAGTTACACTGCTTGCGGCAATACCTGCCGGATCGGGATTAGGCACAAGCTCGATACTTGCCGCCACGGTATTGGGAGCCGTAAACGATTTCTGCGGATTGGCTTGGGATAAAAATGAAATATGCAGACGTACGCTGGTGCTGGAGCAATTGCTTACCACCGGGGGCGGATGGCAGGATCAGTACGGAGGCGTACTGCAAGGAGTAAAACTATTACAAACCGGACGAGGTTTCGATCAGCTTCCTCTGGTCCGCTGGTTACCCAATTTTATTTTCAACAGTGCGGAATACAAAGCATGTCATTTGCTCTACTACACTGGAATAACCCGAACAGCCAAAGGCATACTGGCAGAAATTGTAAGCGGCATGTTTCTGAATTCCACCGAACATCTGGAGCTTTTGCAGGAAATGAAGCTGCACGCGCTGGATACCTACGAAGCCATTCTACGGGGTAATTTTGCAGAAACAGCGGCTTTGGTTGGAAAGTCGTGGCGACTCAACAAAGCACTCGACAGCGGAACCAATCCCCCTTCAATAGAAGCCATCATTGCGCAAATCAAAGATTACGCGTTAGGGTACAAACTTCCGGGGGCCGGAGGAGGAGGTTATCTGTATATGATCGCCAAAGATCCTTTGGCAGCAATTCGGATTCGTGAGATTCTCACCCAGAATCCCCCCAATGCCAACGCAAGGTTCGTTGATATGAATCTATCAGACAAAGGCCTTCAGATTAGTCGGTCGTAATCTGAAAATTAGATCTTAACAGCACTGAATAACTCAGAACTATCAGTTAGTCATAAAAAAAATGCGGTCGTGGACGTTATAAAACGAGTTCACGACCGCAAAACACAAAACAAAGATAATCCACCTTAATAGAGGGGTCCTTCCCCCCTTGGAATTGAAATTGAGTCTATCAGAAAAGAGAACACTTATATTATTTCATGAGCTTTTTATTCCCGCACACGGGTAGAGGTTTCGTTTGCATATTTCCATACCGGGAACCCCCGGGTTAATTCAACTCTTGAATTTGTTCCTTGCAGGGTGTTTACATAGTTTACAAAGTCTTTTTTCGCAGCCTGTAAAGGAAAGCAAATAGCAATCAATACTAAGGCCAGTGTTTTTTTCATGCTTTCTGGTTATTGTATTTTATTTAAAACTACTTATAAGACGCTTTGAAAAGGATTATCCCCTAAAAAGAAAAAATATATTTTTACACTTCTATATCCACAAAAAGGTCAACACAACAAAGCCATGCATAAATAACAACTATTTATGCATGGCTTATTCAATTAAATACAAATATAAAGTCCTATAAACTAATCCTCTACAAAAGCAACTTGAGAAATCATCAAATTAGGCCCTGAAGTGGCTTTGGCTTTTAACACAATTACCCCATCATTAGAATCTTCTCTCATCACATGTAATTTAACCCACTGGCCTTTACCATTGTGTTCATCCAGTTTATAATCTCTTCCTTCAAAATTGATCAACCCTTTTCGTCCGTCATCGCTCCAGTCATGAAAAAACACATAAAGAGAACCAATTACTCCGGCAGGACATTTAATCTCTAATCTTATGTCTTTACCCTGCCAGGCAGCACCCTGCTCGTCTTTCCACGTTCCATCGCACGTAACAATATAATCGGTTCCTTTTTTCACTTCAAAAGCGTCGTTCAATTTACTCCATGATACATCCTGGTTAATCTCCTTTTGCTTTGACGCACACTTTATATAAAGAATAGATTGGGCAAACTCTTTAGGAGCTTCGCTCTTGACTGGCTCAATAAAGGAGAAACGGCTACGGCAATCTG
This sequence comes from uncultured Macellibacteroides sp., assembly GCF_963667135.1. Taxonomy (NCBI): domain Bacteria; kingdom Pseudomonadati; phylum Bacteroidota; class Bacteroidia; order Bacteroidales; family Porphyromonadaceae; genus Macellibacteroides; species uncultured Macellibacteroides sp. Next base: position 529,589 of record NZ_OY762974.1, read on the forward strand.
CTATTGTTATTTCTTGTTCAGGATTAAATTCCTGCGAATTCATATAAGAAAGCAAACTATGTTTCAATTGTTTGGCAACCGGATTAGCATCGTCCTTCAAACTAAATCCTGAAATCAACAGTTTCCCTCTTGCCACTTTCATTTCAAAAATAGCCCCCAGCTTGTTGTTCCGGTGAAAATCATCCACAGGTTGCGCTATTGGCTTATAGTTTTCGGGCATATCATTCAAATAAAACGCACGGGAATTCTTGTAAATAGACTGCCATTGCCAGTCGCTGTGGTAATCCGAAGGAAACTGAGCCAAAGCCGGATGATTGTCGCGAACCAGCATTCCAATCGTATTCTTACCTTGACCGGGGAAGAAAGTCAGCGACCAGTAAAGCGGATAAAAGCTGATTGGATCGGATGTAAAATCTGTACCTAAAGCCGAAGCATCAAGCAACACACTTTTGCCGGCATGAAGCATTTTTTCTGCTTCAGCATCAAAACGGTCTGTTACATAAACATCCCCCTGAACAACACGTTGTTTTGCCGGATATACCCAAATATTCCAGGTATTCTTTATCGGACGATCTACCAGACCAACCTCGATTGTCAGCTTGGAAGCCTTGTTAACAGCAGATAACTCGCTTCGTATTACACCTGTTTTATCAGAAGAAGCCTGCTTGATTAATTGAGAAGGAAAAGTTACCTGATCAATTACATTTCCCAATTCATCTTTAATTTTCCAATAAACAGCATCTGTAATATCATAGTCTCCATAATGAGCCAACTGCACAGTAGCCGTAAATGCTTCATCATTTTTCCATACAAACTTAGGCAAACGGAGCAATGGAACAATGGAGTCGTGATGAGACCGGAATTTTTCGGGAGTAGTAATTCCCTTGCTGTCATAAAAAACATCAAGCCATCCAACCAATGCTTCACCCTGACCTTGATAATCCTGAAGGCTTAGCAACTGAATCCCTGCACACGAAGGCGTCCGTAAAAACGATTCGATTTCATACTTATACATGATTTGATTCAACGCACCTGAAGCACGCACAAAATCTTCATTTTGTTCTTCCAGGTTATTCTTCCGGGCCTGCAACTGGAACTCTTCCAGATTACGTGCTTTCAGAACGCCTGTATATTTTTTAATCTCACTCCAGCGAGGATATACCGGCCATTGTCCTATTTCATGCGAAAGAACCGGAATGGTTGATTTCGAATATACCTCTTCGAAGTCCCAATCCAGCGATGCTCCACCTTTTATACCACGTGTACCACCTATCTTGTCAATATAATGTGTGGCAATAAATTGATCCGAAGGCATTATTTTACGGGCAGTTGAGGTCGAATAAAGTCGACGGTTATCGGAATCGTGGTATTTTTTCATCCACTTCTCCATAACATCAAAATCGGAATTGCCCAACTCATTGCCAATACACATCATAATAAAAGAGGGATTGTTACCATAGGCCTGAACCATACGCTCCAATTCATTCTGCACATAGATATCACCCGTCGGATTCTTTCCGAGGCCTTGCGGATACCCTTTGGTTTCCATTTCGGGACGGTCGGCCGGACCGCTCATCCACCAATCAATCCAGATTGTTTCTGCCTGAATATATATTCCGATACGATTAGCCGCAATAAAGGCAGCCTCGGGAGGACACCATGAGTGAAAACGGACATGATTCAACCCGTATTCTTTATAGATTCTGAATATCCGTTCCCAATCCTCTACTTTACAAGAAGGATATCCCGTAAGAGGGAAGTGCACACAATCAAGGTTTCCGCGAAGGAAGACCGGTTTACCATTAAGAAGAATCTTTGATTTTGAAGCAGATACTTCCCGGAATCCAAACTCTATTTCCTTGCTGTCTCGTACCTTATCCTTATCCACTATCTCCATTTTCAAGATATACAGATTGGGAGAAATATCGTTCCATAAACGGATAGACCGAGGCATTGTCGCCGTATAATTCAACAAATTCTTTCCCTTTTTCATTATATACGGAACGGACTCACTATAAACCAGGTCGCCACTCTGACGATCAATCAACTGATAGCGCAATAAAACAGAAGCCTTCTTTCCCGACTCATTGCATATAGTATCTTTAATTGTCAGAATACATGGATTCACTTTGGTAAACAACTGTGGATTACTCAGTCGAATCTTATCTTTTGCTACCAAGCGAATCTTACCTACAGCTCCATTCCAGATACTTTGCGTGTACTCCGTATATGCATGTCCTTTGTCTCCAATGTTATAAATGGTATCATTATCAATACGAATTGCAAGCGTATGTTTACCCGGAGATAAAAAGCCCAAATCATGCCAATGCGGAGAATTAAGGGCGTCCTGAACAGAAACCTTTTTCCCGTCTACGAAGACTTTCGATTGCCAGATAACACGTTCCAACTCAAGATAAACTCTTTTGGAATTCCAGTTCCTGGGAATCAGAATTTCTTGCTGATACCACGCCGGACCACAGTATTTGTAAGCACGGGTAAGAATACCGAAATCGGAACCCGAAGTTTTAAAACCATAATGCCCCTCATCTGTAGTTCCGGGCAAGTAAATCTGATGGCTAAATTGGCTACTCTGCCAATTGTTTTTTTCTCCTTCATTCAGCGAATCGAGTTGAAAGCTCCATGATCCGGACAATGAAAGGAATTCCTGTGCCTGCACGGAAGTAATACCGATCAACGACAAAAGAAAAATAATTAATTGTGTTTTAAGTCGAATCATAATCAATGTTTTACGATAATAATGTTTAGAATTTAATTGGATCATTTATAAAAATGCAAAAAACTACAATACAGCTATTTAGCTATCAAAAAACTTGATATTTCAGCTTCGGTTATATTGTACGACGGATTAAAGTCTTCGCTCTTCATGTACTCCAGCAGACTATAATAAAGCTGTCTGGCTTCCGGTCTTTTATCCCAGTCCGACAGAATATCCATCGAACAGAATATTAATCTACCTTCTCCCGATTTCGCTTCAAACATATTGGATAATCTTCTGTTTGCCACAAAATTATCTACCACTTCAACAAGGGGTACCACAGTTGCGATGCTATCCAAAACCATTGTTTTTGATTGTTTCAGAAGAGACCACCATTGCCAATTCGTATGCATATCTGTTGGGAAATTGGCAAAAGCAGGATGATCAGGATTACACAGCAAGCCCATGCTTCCCGCCTGATTCTGAAAATGAACCGGACTCCAGAATACTGATAAGAACTTACCTTCCAATCCTTTTACCGAATTAAAAGCGGGATTATAAAGAACTTTACAACCTTTAGCCAAACTACTCACCGCCTCATTGAAATTACGGGTAACCACTATTTCGTTATTTTCTGTAGACAGATGTGTCGGATATACCCAGATATTCCAGTCATTCTGATAAGTTGTATTATCCATTGAAAGCGTGAAAACAACCTTTTCTGCCTTTGTTAGTTGCGACAGATCACAACGTATGTTGCCAACCTGCCTGTTTTTGCCTACTAACAACGAATTACAGGCAACAGAACCTTCGCCTATTAGTTTGCCTTTTGCATCCTTTAAACTCCAGGAGATAGTTTGATTGTTGAGAGCCGAGTTCCCAAAATTGGCAACATCGACAGAAGCTTCAAAAAGTTCATTATTTGTGTACACTGCCTTTTTAAACCGGGCAAGCGGAACTACCGGGGCACAAAATTTACGAAAATCGGAAGCCTCAATAATTCCTTTGTTATCCCAAAAGGCATCAAGCAGACCAACCAATGCAGTTCCTTGTCCCGGGAAATCGTGCAAATCAAGCAATTGAAATCCACTGTTTCCCGAAGTTTTCATTGCCCGTTCGATTTCTTCCTTATACAAAAGAGCCGCCAGTTTTCCTGAAGCCATCATATAGTCATTCGCTTTGGACAACAGATTCTTTTTTTCCAGTTCCTGTTTAACTCCTTTAAAGTTGAGCGGATCCAATACGCCAGTGTATTTTGGTATCTCGTTCATATTCGGATAAACGGCATACTGTCCCATCTCATGTGTTATCAGCGGAACACCCATTCCTTCCACAGAGGGAGAATAGTCCTTATCGAACGAGGGAGATTCGACATCAAAAGTTCCCTGTCCTCTCACCCATCCTTTCTTCGTACTTTGGGTTATTAAAAAATCATCATTTTTTTCGGGCCAGTCGCCATGTCCCTTTTCGAACGTCATGGATGAGTTGGTATAAAGGTGACGAGGGTCTTTCTTTTTAGTATAATCAAGTAAAGCATTTAAGAAAACAAAATCGGGTTGCAATTCATTACCCAGACTAAAAAGACAGAAAGAAGGATGATTGCCATATTCTTTCAAGATACGGTCGGCCTCGTCGTACATAAACTTATTCATTTGTTTATCAGACCCAACGGTAAGACTCCATACAGGAAGTTCAACCTGCAAATAAAATCCTAATTCGTCAGCAACATCAAAGGCTGCAGCCGGAGGGCACCATGAATGGAATCTCAAATGATTTAACCCCCACTCTCTGGCTGTTACGAATACTTTTCGCCATCCTTCTTTATCCATAGGAGGTCGTCCGGTAAGAGGGAAAATACAGCATTCCAATGTTCCTCTCAGATAGGCAGGGGTGTTATTTATATAAAAAGCCGACTGTCGTTGTTTTATTTCACGCATTCCGAAAGTCGTATTTTTAGCAGAAACCGCTTCGCCGGCATGCATAGAAACCGAAAGATTGTACAAATTGGGATTAAACTCATTCCACAACAATACGGAATCGCCCATCGGATAAACAAACTCAACAACCTGTTCGCCCGAATCGATGGTTACCCCTTTTATTTCAATCTCTTTTAAGGATGCATTTGTCTTTGCTAAAGTCGCCTTCGCTTTAAAAAATACTTGCCGGGGTCCCAATGTATTATTTACAGAAGCCTTCACCCGGATCTGTTTTCCGGAGATATCGGGATATACCTGAAGATTGTCGATGGATACTGATTCTTCAGCCAGTAATTTGATCTCACCCAATATTCCATTCCACATAATTTGTGTATGATCCGTATAGGCGTGGGCCAGATCCTCAACACTGATGTCGTATTTTTTCCTGTTATCGACACGGATAGCCAGTAAATGCTTGCCGGGAGTAAGATATTCCGTCAGATTAAAAGAGTGAGGAGCAATCAGACTTTCGCCTTTTTCAGGTATTTCTATACCATCTACCCACACAGTTGTGCTCCAGATCACCCTTTCCAGAAATAACCGTATCTGTTTATCCTTCCAGGCAGAGGGTATGTTTATTTCCTTTGAATACCAAGCCGGACCAACATACCTGTTTTTTCTGGTAAGATGCAGTACCTGCGGTTTTCCAATAGAAGGAGTCAATAGGTTAGGAACACCCTTACCTGCCTCGTCTGTTGTACCGGGAAGTGCGATTTTATCGTTAAAATCCTTTTTGAACCATCCCTGAGAGATACCAACATCCGTACTGTCTAACGCAAATTGCCAGCTTCCGTCTAAAGATATCACTTTAGAATACTCTTTACATGAAACCAGCAAAAGGAATAATATCGTAATTACAGCTATATTCTTCATATTAAAAACATGTTAGGCCAACCGGAAAGATAGTAAATACAATCCGATTGGCTTAAGATAAAATTACAAAAACTTTTTAGCGATATGATTGATATCCAAATTCAACAGATCGGAAAAATAGTTGTCAGCTTTCTCTCTGTTACCTAAGCCCAGATGTCCCAAGCCCATGAGATAATAACAATGGATACGGTTTTTCTTCGTCATGTCGTCGTCCCATATCTGCAGATCAGGAAGAGAAACTGCAAAGTAATCCATTTTAAATACATCATACAAGTGCTTTTCGCCGTAGGAAATAAGGTTATTAAAACGGCCGCGCGCCTCAACTTCCTTGCCAAGCTTCAATAAAGCCAGTCCCTGATAGAATATCTTATCCGGATTCTGGTCATTATAATACATGGCCGCCGCCGGCTGACTGTTTCCAACACTTGCTCTGCGGAATAAAACGGAGGCTTCTTCTTTACGGTTCAGCCCTTCCATGGCACAACCTTTGTAATAATCAAAATCGTTTTCCTGAGCACCATATAGTTTTCCTTCGCCTAAATTAGGAGGATAGGTATAACATTCCTCAATAAGTGTCAACGCTTCGTCGAATTTACCATGGGCAAGATATTTCTTTGCCATTTCAACCCGGGCTAACTGGTATTGAGCGGTAACTTTACCTTCGCCACCCTCCCATGGATGAAACTTACGCAAATCAATCAACCGAATCGCTTCTTCGTACTGTCCAAGCTGATTCAATAAAGTCACGTATTCCAGATAAAGATCATCCCGTAGGAAAGCAGTTTCTTTAAATTGTTCAAGAAAAGAAAAGCGTTCCGCATGGGGGCGATTCAATCTTTTGTAAAGCTGATCCAGCTCCATCAATATACGGGAATCCGATGTATCCAACGAAAATGCCTTTTCCAATAATTCTTTAGCCTCACTCTCTTTCGACAGTTTATTAAAATAGGCCAATGATAAGTTACGAAGCACAGTCGGGAAAGTACCATCCTGTTTAGCTGACTTTTCCCATGCCTCGATGGCCTCCGGATACTGACGTTTATCGTACCACAAATTGCCTAAATAATACAACGCTTTCGGTGTTGATTGGGAAAGAGAAATAACCGTTTGCAAAGCCAGGATTGCTTCCACACGATTGGGGAAAAAACATCCCGGATCTTGTTTTTCTGCCTCTTGTATCGAGAGAGTCAACTCCTCTGTAAGATTCAATTTAGCAAGAAACCAACTCTTGTAGTAATACATAATTGCATTCAGATCGGTCACCAGATCAATGGCTACATTGGCAACATTCAGCGCTTCCGCCCAACAACCGGCATTCGCATAATCCAGCGCCAGTTCTTCGTAATTATGAGACTCACCACGCATCAGCGTGTTTAACCTATGCAGATCTTCTTCCTTTTCAGAGAGAAGGTATCTTTCAAAAAGGCAACCGAAATTAAACGTATCGAGCGCCAAAGAATCGTTGATCAGTAACAAAGCATCCGATGTACGTCCAAGGCGACGCAGAATAAGCGTCTTCAGATGGCGTGCGCGATGATTATGCCAGTTACGAATCAATGATTTGTCAATTTCATATAGAGCGTCGGACCACTCACTTTTCGAAGCCGAAAGCTGAGCTAGCGAGTAATATCCGGCATCTTGCCAGGCTGCATTCCAGCAAGCTTTATAAAAGAACTCATAGGCCTCCTCGTCTTTTCCCTGAAATTTAAGAGATAAGCCTAAGTTATACAACGGCTCACCATCATACGGATTAGGGTTACGTTCGGTAAGCGTTTTTACCGCCCGGCGAAGGAATGGTTCCGCTTTTGCAAACTGACCTTTACGAATTAGCAAAAGTCCCATGGCGTTATTATTGCGAACATCGCCCGCATCCCGGCGAAGAGCTTCTTCATAATAATCGGTCGCTTTATAGGTAGCGTGACGGTATTGTTCCAGGTGAAGTCCTGTAAGGTAAAGTTGTTCCGTAGACTGAACATCCGAGGGGTCCAGCGCAGGTTTTGCAGGATCAGGGATTTCCTTAATCGCATCCGGCTCGGGCAACCACGAAAGCAGCAGTTTCCCGGAAGAAGCATATATATACACTTCTGATTTTGATATATCAGCAACCGGCACCTCCCATTCAAAAACTGCTTCCGGAGATAAATCGGCAACGCGGTCGAAGCAAACTTCGCCCTGATACTTGACAATCATCCTTAGCTGCTTTTGCTGTGAAGTAGCAAATACTTTCAACAAGGCTGTTTTACCATCGGATTCCAGATTCATCAACAAATCGGATGTGGCATTTTTCACCACACCCAATTCACGATAGGGCATGAAATATTGAGTGAAGGTTTTCTCTTCGTAAGGTTGTATCCATGAAAAGTCGGGCTGATTATCGGTAAATACGCCGGTCATTAATTCAATATACGGACCATCCTCATCGGTAAGGTTGCGGTCCCAGGCCTGACCAAAATCACTGTTTCCCCACGTCCACTGTTTCTTTCCGGGAGACACGTGGTGATTGGCCACATGAAGAACACCCGCCTGCGTATCATTCTCGTATCCCCCCACGAAATCGTATTTCGACTTTATAGCCATATACGAAGTAGGAACCGGGATATTCTTGTAACGTGAAATATCCACACCAGCTGAATAATCCATTTTATAGTAAGTTCCGGTTGCTATCGGATATTTAGACACATCCCTTTTCCCATGATCAAACACCGCATTCACATCACCCGGAAATACAGACTGATAGTGGTCGTTAACCGATACCGCCGGATTTGCCCACCAAAGGAATGTTTGAGGAACCGGAGTCGGATTGTACAACTTACCTTGTATCTCGAGAACCGCACGACCGGGCCGCAGGGTGAAACCAGCCATACCCTTCTGATGGAACATCCGTTCCTGTTCGCTTACCCAAACAGTTGCACTTCCGTCTTCATTCTTATCAATGGAAAAATCTACAGGCAAGAAAGTACTTGGCCGGTGATGCTGTGGCCAGTTAAACTCGATACCCCCCGAAATCCAGGGACCGGTAAGACCAACCAAAGCCGGCTTTATTACCTGATTATAATAAATAAAATGACGTTTCTTAATCTTGTCGTAAGCCATCTGTACACGTCCTCCCAATTCCGGAAGAATCATGACTTTGATATATTCATTTTCCAGATATACGGCATGGTACTTTTTATCGGTACAGGTATCTTCTATCTTCTCTATTACCGGATAAGGATATACTACACCGCTACTACCCTGATACACCCGTTTTTCCAAAAACATGGGGTTTTTCTCAGGCTTACCTATTCCATAGGTGGGAAGAAGAATGTCTTCTTCCCAAACATTTACATTGTTACTCATAAGGAGATTATGTTTATTTTGTAAGTTCTTTTTCAATTTGCTCCAGACTTTTCCCTTTCGTTTCGGGTAGGTGTGATTTTATAAACAGGAATCCTGCCAAACAGATTCCACCGTAAATCCAGAAAGTACCCGCGGCTCCCAACATCTCGTTAAACAAGGGGAAAGTATAGGTGAGTATAAAACAGGCCACCCAAAGGAAGAACGTAGATAAGGCCATGGCTGCACCACGTATTTTAACCGGGAATATTTCGGAGAGGACTACCCACACAACAGGAGCAAGAGACATGGCGTAACAGGCGATTGCCATAACAACCAACAATAACATGGGCCATCCGCTTACCCCCAGAAAGTAACAAGTTCCCAGCAAGGCGTAGATTAATGCCAGACCTATCGATCCCACAAACATCAGTGCCCGTCGTCCCCACTTGTCGACTGTATAAATGGCAACGAAAGTGAATATAAGATTGGTAACTCCGGTAACCACGATATTCATTAATACATCGGAGACTGCATAACCCGCGGCAGAAAATATTTCGTGTGCGTAGTTAAAAATCACATTTATACCGCACCATTGCTGGAAAACAGCCAACACCACACCGATAATCAATACTTTACGAACACCCGGTTGCATCAAGGCACGCCAATTTACCTGACTTTCTGCTCCGGAAACGATTTTCATATCGGCCAGTGCGCTTTGTGCATATGCTGATCCTCCAATGTGTGTAAAAACCTTCAGGGCAGCCTGTTCCTTGCCATTGATGGCAAGCCAACGCGGACTTTCCGGGATTGTAAATGAAAGGACAAAAAACAAACCGGCGGGAACCAGCCCGGCCCAAAACATCCAGCGCCATGCCTGTTCAATGCTCTCGGGTGTCAACGTTTCGCTTCCTTTGGTAAAGTATTCGCCAATCTGCCAGTTCACCAACTGTGCTGCCAGTATTCCGACCACTATTGTTAGCTGATTGAGTGATACAAATTTACCTCTTACAGACGCCGGTGAAACTTCGGCAATGTAAATCGGAGAGATATTGGAGGCTATCCCGATACCAAACCCTCCTAAAATCCGATATATAATAAACCAGGTAAAGCTATTTACAGCTCCTGTACCTATAGCCGCTGCAACGAACAATGCCGAGGCTAATATCAACATCTTCTTTCTGCCATAACGGTCGCTCCAGGCTCCGGCCAGTAACGCTCCCACCAAACAACCAATCAACGCACTACTCATTGCCCATCCACGTAGAGCAGCCGATCCTTCCAGACCGAAAAAAGGTTCATAGAAAATTTTAGCTCCGCCAATAACCACCCAGTCATAGCCGAAGAGCAGCCCCCCCATAGCGGAGACCAAGCTGATAAGTAAAAGATAAACTGTGTTTGTCTGTTTCATGTTTTAAAAGAATGTAAGATTATTCAATGCAAAGGAAAAGGAAATGAGAGCAGTAATAAATAGATAAAAAAATAAATAGATGGACAATATTATTATATATTCATATTAAATAAGTGTACGACAAATATTATCTATTATATTTGTAATCCTTATAATACAGATGAATGAGAAAGAGAAAAGATGGATTTGACGGAGAAAGAGCCTTGGTTTTGCCCCTTTCCATAAGTAAAGAAATGGAAAATGATCCGATTTACCGAACGCTTCACATTACGGATATAGGCTATTATCCCAAGGCTAATAATCACTTCAGGGAAAGAAGTGAGCCCATTTCTCAGTACGTATTTATCTATTGTATCGAAGGTGCCGGATGGTTTTCTTTAAATAATGAAGTGCATCAGGTAAGCCGCAATCAATATTTTATTCTTCCGGCGGGTGTTCCGCACAAATATGGGTCAGACGAAAGTAACCCCTGGACAATATATTGGATTCACTATAAGGGGAAACTTGCCTCTCAGTTTTCATCCGGATTAAATTACCCAATAGAAATCAAACCGGCTGTTCATTCGCGGATTAGCGGACGAATCGATTTATTTGAAGAAATTTTCCGTACGTACGAAATGGGCTATAGCCGCGAAAATATGCTTTACGCAAGTTCAGTATTTTTCCACTTCCTTGGCTCGTTAAGATACCTGCAACAATATAGAAACGCCGCAAAAGACGAATCCGCCGAAAACGATCTTGTAACTGCGGCTATTCACTATATGAAAGAAAATATAGAGAAAAAGTTGTCGCTCACAGAAATTGCCGATCACATTGGTTACTCTCCTTCGCATTTCTCAATCCTCTTTAATAAAAGAACCGGATATTCCCCAATCTATTACTTTAACCAGTTAAAAATCCAGCAAGCCTGTCAGCTCCTCGATTTTACAGACATGAAGATTAATCAGGTCTGCTATAAAGTTGGCATCGACGACAGTTACTATTTCTCCAGGCTTTTTAGTAAAATGATGGGGATGTCTCCCAAATTGTATAAGAAACAACAAAAAGGCTAATTCCCCTCTAACCATAAAATAGTAAGAACTATTTGAGTTTTAGTTTAACAACCACAGGATTACTATCTTCTGTTAAATTTGGAAATGGAGAACTAGAACCATCTTCAAAGAATGAGGATGCATTTACTAAGAAATACATATTTCCTTTATATATACTAAAAGTCCCCATCTCAATTATAGTTGCTAAATTTATGTTTTTAAGACAATTATCCAAATCATTTTGTACTGGTTCCTTCGTATAGCCAGCTGTTTGACCTAAAGAATCAGCAAGTCCTAACTCTTCATCTACTATATACAGTAAATCCTTATTAAAAAGGGGTAATACTCCTCCAAACTTTTTTTTGCTGTTAAACTCTTTTTCCTTTAAATCTCCTAACTTCAAATGTGCGTAGCAATTCATATCCATAAATGAGTCGTCTGTTTTGAAAATATACATAGGTTTAATGGTTTTTAAATCAGATGTTGCATATAGAGTATCAATCGCAAGATATTTAAACCAAAGTAAAGAATCTATATGAAAATATCTCATCTCAACATCTAATTCCATACGTACTCCCCTGTAAATTGCATCAGTCTCAGGTAAGGGATTCGCATAGCGATATGAAATTGAATCAGTATACAGATTCTTAGCATAGAAAATATATGGGCCAATAATATTAAATTTCTCACCCCTCTTTAAAGAACCATACCAATGTTGCTCATAAATCTGATTGTCAATGAAGTAGGTTTTTATATTTATATTCGCTGTATCGTAGGCGATCCTTTCCCCCAAGTAGTCTCCATTAAAAGAATACGTTTTATATGTGTCTCCTATAGCATTTTTAAATGTGACGTACCTGTCTTTTGAGTTAAAAGCTGCTGGCTCAGTTCTAAGTTTTTTTGCTTCTGTTGGACCAGGTCCCTCGGTAAATAGTTTTTTTATAAACTTGCCATCCGGAGTATATTTAAAAATATTATCACCATCCAAATAAAGAGTATCATCAAATATCCGAATAGGAGAATAAGCAATATCATCAATTAATGGCTCTTCATCCAAAGAAATATATTCAATATTGGTAGCAATTTGAGAAAGCTTGATAGGCGTATCAATGTGTTTTACTACAGTCATATCTATAGTAATTGGCCAGGTTACTCCCGCCATTTCCTCTTTTGGCGTGCTTTTTGTATTACATCCTAAGAACCCTAAAGACAACAAAAGAACAGAACCCACCAATGTTCGAAGGAGTAAACGCTTAATCTTTTTATTGTACATAATTTTACGTTTTAAAATAATAAGAACTATTTGAGCTTTAGTTTAACGACCACAGGGTTACTATCTTCTGTTAAATTTGGAAATGGAGAAGAAGATCCATCTTCCAAGAAGGAAAAAGCATTTACTAAGAAATACATATATCCATTAGATATACTAAAGCTTCCTTGATATATTATGGTTGCCAAATCTATATTTTTAAGATATTTATCTAAATCATTCTGTACTGGCTCTTTTGTGTATCCATCTGTCTGACCTAAAGAATTAGCAAGCCCTAACTCATCATTTACAGTATACAATAAACTCTTGTTGAAAAGAGGTAATACTCCTACTATAACTTTCTTCGCTTCAAGCTCATTTTTTGTTACATCTCCTACTCGCAAATGGGAATAATAATTCACATCCATAAATGAATCGTCGGTTTTAAAAATATACATGGGTTTAATGGTTTTTAGGTCAGATGTCGCAAATAGAGTATCAATTGCAAAATATTTAAACCAAAGTAAAGAATCCTGATGAATATACCTCATCTCAACATCTAGATCCATTCTCACTCCCCTATATATTGCATCAGACTCAGATAAAGGATTTGCATAGCGATACGTAATTGAGTCAGTATTGAGATCTTTTGCATAAAAAATATAGGGACCAATAATATTTATTTTTTCATTTCTCTTAAATGGGCCATACCTACGTTGTTCATAAATTTGGTTGTTAAGAAAGTAGGTTTTAAGTTTTATATTCATTGTATCTGAGGCAATCTTTTCTCCCAAGTAATCACCATCAAAAGAATACGTTTTATATGTGTCTCCTATATCATTTTTAAATGTGACATACCTGTCTTTTGAATTAAAAGCAGCTTGTTCAACTCTAAGTTTTTTTGCTTCAGTCGGACCCGGGCCCTCGAGAAATAGTTTTTTTATAAACTTACCATCAGGGGTATATTTAAATATATTATCACCATCCAAATAAAGAGTATCATCAAATATTCGAATAGGAGAGTGAGTTATATCTCCAATTAGTGGTTCTTCACTCAAAGAAATATATTCAATATTTGTAGCAATTTGAGAAAGCTTGATAGGCGTATCAATGTGTTTCACTGCAGTCATATCTATAGTAATTGGCCAGGTTACTCCCGCCATTTCCTCTTTTGGCGTGCTTTTTGTATTACATCCTAAGAACCCTAACGACAACAAAAGAACAGAACCCGACATTGTTCGAAGGAGTAAACGCTTAATCATTTTATTGTTCATAATTTTACGTTTTAAAGTAAATGTCTACAAAGTTAATTAATAAATAGATCAACAATAGATAATCTTTATGTTATAAAGCACAAATAACAAATTATATGTTATCTGAGAATCAATCAAATAAAAAGATTAACATTTTTACTTATTTCCTCTAACTATTTATTCGTTATTTTGTCCAAATCATAAACAACCAATGAAAAACCGCAATTAATTATAAATAATCATGAGAAAATTTATTATAATCTTTTGTTTAGGTGTTATATTTTCTAGTGAGTCGTTTTCCTCTCTGAATAATGGTAAATTTCGCATCAATGGAACAATCAGCAAATCTTTTGATGGTCAAATGGCTATACTTTCTATTAAGGACGATTATCAAAAAACCACCCGGTCTGATACTTCGATAATAGATATGGGTAATTTTTCATTTGTAGGTAATGAATACCTTGATAATTTATCCTCTATCATTATTGAAGATGAATATGGAATCAAGACACGCCCAGAACTTGATTTACTGTTGGAATCGGGAACCATTTCCGTGTCTTTTGACAAAGATCAGCCTTGTATGGAAGGCTCTCCTCTTAACAATATCTTTATGGAATATTTGGATTCAACAAGTTTCTACAGGGCTGAAATAGCAAAAATAGAACCTAAATGGGAAAATGAAATCGTTATTATTCCAGATACAGAACTAGAGCGACTATATTATGCGCAGGGGGAATTTATGATGAATTTTACGAAGCAGAATTTCTCGAATCCTTTAGGCAAGGCTTTGTTTATGAAAAACTTAGATGTTGGGGTAATTTCGACTTCACTATATTTAGCTGTGTGTGAAAAAAAGTTAGATGAGATAGTTGATTTTGTAGACAACGAAACGCGTTTACATCCTCGCTTCACCTCATTATATAGTACAATGCAGAAGGTGAAAGCAGCCCCTGTTCTTATCGGCATGAAAGTAGAAAACTTTTCTCTTCTTACTCCTAATGGTAACACGGTGCAATTATCAGAATATATAGGAAAGAAGGATTTCGTATTCCTTGAGTTTTGGGCTTCATGGTGTGGACCATGCTTGGCCACCATCCCTAAACTCAAAGAATTATACACGGAGTATTCTGAGAACCTTGAAATTGTAAGTATCTCCATGGATACCAAACAGGCATCGTGGACCAATGCTCTGAGTCAACAAAATATGCCATGGCCTCAATTTGCTGATATTAAAGGATTTGAGTCCAATATTGCGAAAACATTCAAAATTAAAGGCATACCCTTCGGTCTGCTTATAGATAAACAAGGGTTTGTTGTTGCCAACATTCGAGGAGCTCTCGCTTTAAAATTATTTTTGCAAAACAAATTGCGATAAATTACTTAAGGGTCGTGCTTACTCAGGTTACATGTAGTAATTACTGATTCACTTGCTTCGGACTATTTTGTGCTTCACGGGCAAAAGAATTTCCTTCGGTGACAGGAGTGGTGATTAGCTCGGGCAAATTGAATGTTTTCGTAAAGAAATCGTAGAAATTGGGATCTTTCTGAGGGAGAACAAACGGTTTGGAGGCTTTACCTGTTTTGGAATCGAAGTAAGCGATAAAAGGCCGGGCCCAAAGACCGTCCAGTCGTTTGCTGCTGAAAACAAACCATTCTCCGGTAGAAGACCAAGTGTGAAAGCTTTCCACATTATTGCTATTCACTTCGTCCATGATACGCATCTGCCCGGTACTAAGTGTTACAAGACAAAGTTCACTCTCCGGATGCCATATAGAAAAGTTGCCGTAATCGGACTGAGTGAACATCAGGTATTTGCCATCGGGAGAAACCCTTGGAAAAGAGACACTCTTCCCTTTCGATGAAGCATTATATACACACTCCGGAGTACCGAAATGCTGCGTATCCGGATCAAAAGAGATACTAAATAAATCGTAACGGATACTATCCAGAGGCATTCCTTTCGCATAGGCACCGGTACGACAAAAGTAAAGGCGTGTACCATCGGGACTCCAGTTTGGAAATGTCTCCATAAACTGACTTCCAGCAATCACTGAATCGGTAAGAATCCTGTTCTTTTCCACATCATAAACCAGCAAATCGGATTCCAGATCACTCACTTCCACGGCCTTTGGTCCTGTTGAATGGAAAAACTGCTGAATCTCGTTGGCAGAGAATGCGATGTATCTTCCGGAGGGATGAAATGCCGCATAAGAGGAGCCATTCTTCATTTGGGCTCCTTTCACATTTACCTTCTTTATCTTGTCCCCTTGCTTAATTATTGTTCCTCCCAGTTTTCCACGCACGTGCATCATCATGTTTTCGGGTGAATTACTGCTGAATGTATGACAATTAACACATCCATTTTTTAAATCAGTATTTTCAATGATAGGCGTTTCCTCGTACGTAGTAAGATTCCGTTGATAGATGCCCATCTCGTTCCACAATTCGTAACCCGGATAAAGCAAACGGTATACTAGATACGGATCAATTGCCTTGTCTGAAAGCGTATTCACAACATCGGCAAAGCGAAGCCACTTACCATCGCGTAAGACCGTTACCCTTATAAAGAAGTTCTTTCCTGTAGTTGTTTCCCGCAGTTCGTGCCAATCCCGTTCTTTTATACTAACTTCGGGAGCATCATTTCTATATGTAAACAGCACACGGTTGTCCGTTCCAATCTCAACGGCATACGCATCTCCTTTTTCTTTTATGGTAAAATTTGGAGGTGCGATATTGGAAGGGAAAGTAACTTCCGCATAATCCGGAGACAGTACCGGAAGTGACGAAGTTGTTGCATCTGCTTTAACAGGAGCATTGGAGCATCCTGTTAAAAGCAAACAGACAACCCATCCGGTTAGGTATGTAACCAGACAATACCTTCTATATAATGAATAATTCATAGCTTGCTAATTATTGATAATTTTACTTCCGTAGGGACTGGTAAAGTTCAAATAATACCAGTAGGTATCTCCGTAGCGTTCTTTCAACGACTGTACATCTCCACTCTTCAGTAAGGAATAGTAGTCTTTGAAACGGGTTTCGGTAGACGGACTCACCTGTAACCCGAGTGCATTAAACGTTTTCTCGTCTACCCCAAGTTTGTATATATAAAGGGCCTCCTCGTAAACCGAAGGCAATACCGGATAGGAGAAAGCTTTTATCCTGCTGAGATTTTCGGCAAAGCGAATCACCTGATTACTTAACAACAAATCGCTCATCAGGTATTCGAACGCCATCTGGTTCGTAGAATCCCGGTCGCATAGATAGCGTAACTCCGGACCTAAGTTTAAAACATTGGCAAAACGGGCTCCGGATCCTTCACTATGAGGAAGTGCCTTAAGTCCCGGTACCTTGCCCGAAGGCAACATTCGTTCAAACGCCTCTGCCTCTTTTTTGTAAAACAAAGACTGTTTCAGTATATTGATAAATCGCTGCGCCACAAGAGGTCGGTTATTGGCTATATTATAACGAATCAGATTTGTCAAATTAGGAGCTGTCTCCCCGAAAACAACCATTGCCTCGAAAGCCCAGCGGTGCGCTTCGTTAAGATAGCCAAGTTCCTCGTAAATAAAATGTCCGTACTCACTGGTACGACTGTCACTTTTCCAAGGGAAATAGAGCGACTCTACTCCCATAGTTTGAGGATATTTAAATAGATCGTAAGGCATACGGCCTTTATGATACAATGCCATATTGGTGTAATAGGCAAGTAACTGGTTGTTTCCGCGGTAACGGGCAGAAACAGCAAGCACGCCATCCCAATCTTTCTCTTTTACACACTGACCGGCTTCAATCAGCAGCCTTTCCCGCATGTTATAAGAATGAACAAAAAAGTAAAAGGTTACTCCGGAGTACAAGCTAAGGATAAATAGGGTTGATAGCCACACTGTTTTTAATCTTACAATACGGGAAGTAACAACCCGGGCGAATAAACAGGGTACTGCAACAATGAGTATAGAAATCAGGACAATAATTGGGCCTGTTATATAGAAAAGGGCAGCCAGTAAAAGGAATCCTGCCCCCCATCTGGCATAACGGAAAGGAATAATGAGTACCATTCCTATCGCAAACAAACAAAGCAGCAATCCCACAGCCCATGTAGAGGGAAATTCCAAAGACTCGTAACATACAAGAAGAAACAATGATGGAAAAAGGGAAAGCTGAAAAATATCAGCTTTCCCTGTAATATACTTACATGATAATGTAGTTAATAGATAGATAGATGAAAGGATACCTGCAATTAATGCGCTTCCCAACAAGGGAAAATAAAAAAACTGAATTATAAAATCTGTCACATAGGACAGAAGTCCTCCTAAAAATAAATGTTCAGATAAATTGGCGTTTCTGAAAAGGAAGAGATGATGCTGTTCCTGGTAATATAAAATATGAGAAAGGGGCCCCGAAAATAAAAATGTGAGGGCTATAAACAAAAGGGAAAATATCAAATAATGAATTCTTTTCATGAAGTATGTAATGGGGATGTATTGCTACATCCCCATATATAGTTAGATATTAATAGCCTGGATTTTGTGTCAATGCAGGATTCAAGTCAATTTCTGTCTGAGGAACCGGGTACAGATAATTGTGATCTTCGTACGAACTTCCTGTAAGACTAACATTGGTACCTTCGTAAAGTGTACAACTCAAACCATCTGAAGACAATGTATATTTTAACCCTTGGAATGGAGCATTCAATACTTGCTTAGCGATACCCCAACGACGGATATCCCACTGACGTTTTCCGCCTTCCATTGCAAATTCGACGCGCCACTCGTTACGAATACGTTGACGCAAAGCATCTTGTGTTCCGCAATAAGTAGGGAGAGCACTGTTCGTTTTCTGCAACGCAGGAAGACCTGCACGCTTACGAACTCGATTTACAGCTTCGAAAGCACTGTCGTCAAGCGGAGAAAGTTCATTCTTTGCTTCAGCATAAGTCAACAGTACTTCGGCAAAACGAATTACATGCCAGTCCTTACCCATATCCCATCCGTCAGATTGAGGATCGATACTTGGGTCGAGCCATTTCTGATCATAATAACCAGTTGCTGTTGCATCACCATGCTGACCAATACCTGTACTACCGCTGGATTTCAAAGGTGCAACTTTAATAGTTATACCATACATCACTTCGCCATCGTGCAATACGCAAGCTTCGAGACGAGGGTCACGGTTTTGGAACGGATTCTTTTCATTATATAATGGAGATGCACTGATAGGAGCGCCATCCACACATTCGAATGCGTCGACAAGACTTTGAGTAGGATTGATACCTCCCCATCCCTTTGTTGGGAAACAGCCCCATCCGATAATATAATTACTGTTGTCCTTTGGTTTGAACTGACGAATTAATACAGCTTCGCTGCAAGCTTCCTGGCTTTCCCAAAACAATTCGGCATATCTGCCTGTACCTTCGGCATCAAACAATTCATATTGGCCTAAATCCATCACAGCCTTCGAAGAAGCAGCTGCCACATCAAAGTTTCCATAATAAAGCGCAGCTCTTGCCTTCATGGCCATAGCAGCCCCCTTTGTTATTCTGCCGTAACTATCATCAGACCATGTTTGAGGTAGTTTACTGATAGCAAAATCAAAGTCTTGCATGATTTTGGCATATACTTCGGCACGGGGAGTACGTGTAATACCTTCCATCTCATCCAATGCCAAGGCTTTGTCAATATAGGGAACATCTCCAAATGTCTGAATTAAACCAAAGTATACATATCCGCGCAAGAAACGAGCTTCCCCAATAGTAGCATCTTTATCTGCAGCAGGATAATCTTCTATCATTTCAATTTTCTCGAGAAGCACATTACATGCCCGTATTGAAGCGTAACTTGAAGCCCATTCGGTGTCTGCAGCATCGTAAATACCTTTCGAAGCATTTCCTGCAGCCCACTTGATACCATGTACCGCATTATCGGAATTAATATCGCCATCAATATCACCTGCATCACCGCCGGGTAGTGCTTTGTAAATATTGGCTACAAACATTTCGGCATCCTTAGGAGTCTTCCAGAAACTTGCATCAGACAGTTCTTCCTGCGGATATTTATCAAGGAAATCGCTACAAGAGCTAAATCCCATCATAACAGCAAATAAAGCTATATATAAAATATTCTTTTTCATATTCAATTATTCAATTGTTTAAAATGAAACTTTTAAGCCTAAAGAAACCTTCTTGACATTTGAGTAGAAAGCTCCACGGTTTGAAGCAGGAGCTTCGGGGTCAATTCCGTCAAGTCCTGAAAATGTAAGCAAGTTCTCGCCAGATACGTATACTTTCACCCTATCAATATTCAGCTTGCCAAGAATTGATTTAGGTAAATTATATCCGAATGAGACATTCTTTAAACGCACATAAGAAGCATCCTGCAACCAGAAAGAAGAAGTCTGGAAGTTGATCTGCGAATCCTTTGTGATACGAGGATAAGAAGCATCAAGATTAGTTGGAGTCCAACGATCGAGATGACGTTCCAAAACTTTACCACTGTTAAAGAATGAAAAGGCAGCTTCCTCAGAGTAATAACCCTGTACATCAAATGCTCCCTGGAAAAACAATGACAAATCGAAATCTTTATAGAAGATATTCGCATTAAATCCGGCAGTCCACGATGGAAAGTCATGTCCAATTACCTTACGGTCGTTTGCCGCATCTATTTTTCCATCCTTATTTAAGTCGGCATATTTGATATCTCCCAATTTCTCTTTACCTGTACGTTTTGGCTGATTTGCTAGTTCGTCGGCTGTATTAAAGAAACCAATTGCTTCATATCCATAAAACGAACCGGTTGGGTAACCTTCAAGGTACCAATATTTGCCATTATCAGGATTAGGACCTTCTGTTCCACGCATATCGGTAATTTCATTTTTAACATAAGCCAAATTGAAATTCAATGCATAACTTAGATCTTTATTAATACGGTTGTTGTGAAAAACACTTAAGTCGAATCCTGTATTTTCAACACTACCAGCATTCTGTGCAGGACCATCCATACCTAATACTCCCTGAACCGGAAGATACAGAAGCATGTCGTTCGTGATCTTTTTGTAAGCAGCAAGTTCGAATCCAATCTTGTTGTCAAGGAATCCGGTTTCTAAAGCTACTTCATAATTTGTTACTGTTGCCCATTTAAGCAAACTATTTACATAACGGGATTCTTTAGCAGTAGAATATAAGGTATTCCCATACATGTAAGTATCATAGGCATAAGTCGAGATGGAGGGGTAGATGTCATTGGAATCCAATTCCTCATTACCCGTTTGACCCCATCCTAAGCGTAACTTCAGATTACTAATCCATGTTAGATCAGATTCTTTCAAGAAATTTTCTTCTGTAATTCTCCATCCGGCAGAGAATGCGGGGAAGAAACCCCAACGGTTGCCTTTTGGGAAACGAGAAGATGCATCTGCACGGAAATTAGCTTCAAATAAATATTTGTTACTAAAATCATATTGAGCACGACCAAAATAAGACTGACGAGCTGTTTCATGTCCACCATCTTTATTTGTCTGAGACGATTTATCCAATGTATTCAACGACTCTGTTAAATCATCATTACCACCACCTTTACGGGTAGCTTCCAAATATTTGTATTTATAATCAACCTGTTCGAATCCGCCCAACAATCCCACTGAATGCGAGCCAAATGTCTTGTTGTAGTTTACCAATAACTGAGTGGTATACCAGTTCCAATCATAATTCTTAGCATAACCTTCGCGATCGCCCGAGTTATAAATATTAGATCCTGAACCATATGTCAGATGCTTTTTGAAACCATCTGAATTTTTCATATCATTGCGAACAGAGAATACTCCCTTCACACTTAATTCAGGAAGAATTTTTACAGTTGCCTGAAAAATAGCATTTAATTGCTGATTTGTATTTCTGGAAAATCCTGTTGTACCTAAGTGAGCCACAGGATTTTGAAGACCAATATAAGTATAATCACCCTGCTCTGTATAGACTGGTACTGTTGGTTTTAAACGATTAGCATACTGCAACAAAGAAGCAAGACCTTCATAAGCATTATTCTCTACACCTCTGTAGCCAGAGATATTCAAACCGGCAGATAGCCAATTGGTTACTTCCGACTCAATATTTGTACGAATATTATATCGTTGGTACTTATTTTGTTCAATAAAACCATTCTGTTGCGTATAACCAATAGATGCATTATAGCTTGTTTTTTCAGTACCACCGCTAAGAGACAAGTGGTGCATTTGCTCCATAGCTGTTGATTTGAATGTTTCATCATACCAATCAGTATTTGGATGTCCAATAGGATCTGTTCCATTTCTGAAAAGCTCTATGTCTTCGGCGGTGTAAGGAACTACCGCTTTGGGATTTTCATTTAGCACAGCTTCATTATACAACGTTGCATAATCGGCCGATCCTAAAAATTTAAGTTTGGCTGTTGGAGTTGTCCATGCAATAGTTCCAGAATAACTGATTTTCGCGGCATCTCCCTTTTTACCTTTCTTAGTTGTAATAAGAATTACACCGTTGGCAGCCTGCACACCATAGATGGCTGCCGAAGAAGCATCTTTAAGAACGGTAAGGGTTGCAATATCGGAAGGATCTAGTGTGTTCATGTTTCCAGGTACTCCATCAACAATAACCAATGGGCTGGCAGCATTAATAGAATTCTTACCACGAATAGTGATAGATCCTGTTTGAGCTCCCGGTGCTCCTGAAGACTGAATAGCTGTTACACCAGGCATCTGTCCAGCTAACGCAGCAGAAACACTGGATACAGAACGAGATTCCAGTGCTTCAGCATTTAAAGAAGCAACTGATCCTGTTACGTTCGCCTTTTTCTGAACTCCATAACCTACAACCACAACTTCGTCTAAAGTCTTTGAATCTTCTTTCAAAAAGATCTTAGCCCCTTTAACCTGAGAAGCGACCATTTCCAAGGGCATGTAACCGATGTAGCTAATCAAGATTATATCGTTGTGAGAAGATACAGGCAATGTAAATTTACCATCTATATCGGTTATTGTTCCGTTGGTAGTTCCTTTTACAACTACATTGGCTCCAATAATTGGTTCATTTAAATTCTGATCCATTACAACACCTGAAACTGTTTGTTGCTGTTGCTGAATGGCTGCCGATTTATTACTTAAAATAATCTGCTTGTCTTCCACTTTATATTGAACATTCGTATTATTAAATACTTCTTTCAATACATTTTCAATCGTTTTTTCTTTAGCGTTAACGTCGACTTTTCTGTCTACGTTAATTAATTTACTGTTATACAGAAAATAGAAGTCAGAGTTTTCTTCAATTGCATTAAGCACTTGTTCGACAGTGGCATTATTTAAATTCAAAGAAATTTTAGTCGACTGAGAGTAAGATACCTCAGCGTTTGCCTGAAATAGAAAAATAAATAACAATACAGCTGTTATTCTCATCGCCATCGGAATTTTAAGCAATAAGTCTAAATAAGACTTAAAACTTTTGTTGGTAATAAAATTATTCATAAATTCATGCGTCTTTTTAAATTAGGTTTGTCAAATAACTTAATTGAGTTTTGCCGTTCGTCAGG
The DNA here is from genome assembly GCF_963667135.1 of uncultured Macellibacteroides sp. Lineage (NCBI taxonomy): Bacteria > Pseudomonadati > Bacteroidota > Bacteroidia > Bacteroidales > Porphyromonadaceae > Macellibacteroides > uncultured Macellibacteroides sp. Next base: position 552,964 of record NZ_OY762974.1, read on the forward strand.
TGAGATTTTCGTAACGGCATTGAATTAGATCTTACGGGGGAGTAGTAACTAGCTGCTTTCCCGTTTGTTTTTTTACTTTTTACGTTCCTTTCTTCATTGCATTAGTTTTTTTCATTAACAAATAGATTTATTAAACACGATTTTTATTACTATTTTTAACACAAACAATAGACGAAGAAGGCATTGGCATACCCTACAATAAAATATAAAATTAACATAAATTTGCTTTTATTTGTATTCCCGTATAATTACGCGGCGTTGTGCGTATGTGAAATCTGCCTTCTTTTCTGATTCTAAAATCTGACAACGTATAGGAGCTGACTTTTCAAGTAAACGAAGAACTTCTGGTAAAGTTTCCGTTGTGAAAGTGGCAGAATATTCATATTCGTGTAAAGTTTTACCTTGCAACTCGATAGAAACATTGAAATGACGAGACAGTTTCCTAACGATTTCATCAAAACCAGCCCTTCTGAATACCATTTTTCCTTCTCTCCAGGCTGTTTTTGTATATATGTTAGCCTCCGAAATAGCAATATCACGGGTTGTTTTATTTAAGACAGCTTGTTCTCCGGCCTTTAATGAAAACACATTCTCTGTATCGTATTTTTTTACGTCGATATTTCCTTTGGCAAGAATGGCCTCAATCTTATTGTCGTCATTATAAGCAGAAACATTAAACTCAGTCCCATAAGCACTCACAGTCATACCGTTGGGCACAATCACATCAAAACGGTTTGTTTTATCGGATGTAACTTTAAAATAAGCCTCTCCTTCTAATTTAACCGTACGATATTTCCCTGTAAATCTTTCCGGATAGGTAATTTTAGTTCCTGAGTTTAGCCAAACCTCCGAACCGTCAGGAAGAATTACTTTAGATACTAATCCATAAGCTGTTTGTAATTCAACCTGCTCGATGGGACTTTCTTCTTTAGGATTAGAATCATTCATAAAATATAGGGTTACCAGAAATAAAGGCAAAATAAGAATAGCTGCAGCATTACGGGAAACATCCCAAAGCTTTTGCCGGAAAGAGAGAAACCTCATTCTCTTTGCAATCTTATTCCAATGAGCATTGGTGTCTACCAAGCGTTGCTTCTTCAAATTCTCAGTAGCATTCCAAATAAATTGTATTTCTTTAATCTCCTTTCTGAACTCGGGAGAACTTTCAGCCAATTGCTCAAATGCAGCGATCTGCCCGGCAGGTAGTGATCCTTCAAGGTAAGGTATAATATGATCTTTCGTTATTTCCAAAGTGTGTTTCTTTTTAAATATATGATTTGACGAAAAGAGGATAGGGTTACCCTATTTATACTATTAATTTTATAATACATTAACATTACAATTAATTACCAACAAAACAGTAAAATCAGCGGTAAATAGTCTTTAAGCTCAGTGCGCATCATTTTTAAGGACTTACTCATATATGCTTCTACTGTCTTTACGGATATATTCTGCTTCTCTGCAATCTGTGCGTACGTTAAACCGTCAAAGCGATTCATTTCAAAAACTTGTCGAAGATTCTCAGGAAGTTGAGAAAGGGCGCGAGAAATGATTTCTTCCAGTTCCATCGTTGAATAAACATCATCCTGATACATAAGCCAGTCTTTCTTTGCCTGGCGTTCAATATATGTGTGTTCAACTTCTTTTTTTCGCAGATAATCTATACAGCTGTTTTTAACCGTGGTGACTAATAGATTCCGAGCTGAAGAGGTAATTTCGAGCGATTTTCTTGTGCGCCATATTTTAAAAAATGTATCCTGAACAATATCTTCGCATTCTTCTTTATTGTCAATATATCTTCCGGCAAACACACACAATGAAGGGAAAAAGTTATAAAAAAGAGAACAGAAAGCCTTCTCGTCATCTTTTGTGACAATTCTCCAAAAAAGATTATCGATAGATAATTGATTGGCAAGATCAGTCATGGAATGAATAGTTTATCATTTAGCGATCCCCTGCTTTGGCATTTATTTTGAAAAGGCGAAAATAGATAAAATATGTGAATCGCACAAATATTCGAAATAATTTAACTATATACACTCAGCTATATAAAAACAATAAGTATCAATAAATTAGATATCAAACTTATCTATAAAAAAACGTGCATAGTTGATTAATTACAATCAACTATGCACGTTATATTAAAAGTTCTGTAAAGGGAGTTACATTAATTTGTATACCAGGTATACATCTTGTCAACGCCTTCTTCTATTTCTATTTGGTGGTGCCATCCCAGCGCATTAAGCTTGGAAACGTCGGTTAGCTTGCGCATAGTACCATCTGGCTTCTCCGTATTGTAACGAATCTCGCCTTTGTAACCAACCCGTTTCACAATCAGATTGGCAACACCTCCGATAGTTATCTCTTTACCAGTTCCAATATTAATATGGCAATTACGAACTTCTGGGCTTATACCCTTCAGATCTGCAAAATCTACTTTTTCCATAATATAGACAGAAGCATCGGCCATTTCTTCACTCCAAAGAAATTCGCGTAGCGGTTTGCCGGTTCCCCACAATTCCACATAGGAATCATAAATCCCATACTTGGAAAGTTTAGCCCGTATCTCTGTTTCTGAAGCATCTCCGGTTACACCTTCTACCGGCAGACGATTAAAATCTTTACGGATTGCCTCCCAGTCGTTCTGCAAAAGGCAATGCCCCAGATGAATCTTCCGGATCATGGCAGGCAGCACATGACTCCGTTCCAGATCAAAGTTATCATTCGGTCCATACAGGTTGGTTGGCATTACAGCTATGTAATTGGTACCGTACTGCAGATTGAAACTTTCGCACATCTTTAATCCGGCTATCTTGGCAATGGCATAGGGTTCGTTGGTATACTCCAGTGGGCCCGTCAGCAGGGCATCCTCTTTCATTGGCTGAACCGCATCTCTTGGATAAATGCAAGTGCTTCCCAGAAACAACAACTTCTTTACACCATGGCGATAACTCTCTCCTATTACATTCTGCTGAATCTGCAGATTGTCGTAAATAAAATCGGCTCTGTATACGCTGTTGGCCATAATGCCTCCTACTTTGGCAGCTGCCAGAATCACATACTCCGGTTGTTCTGTATCAAAAAAAGATTTCACCGCTGCCCCGTCAAGCAGATTCAGTTCTCTGTGGGTACGCCCCACCAGGTTGGTATAACCTTTTGCCTGCAGGTTGTTCCATATGGCAGAGCCTACCAAACCACGGTGACCCGCTACATATATCTTTGCGTTTTTATCCATTATTCAAAATAATTAAGCGTACGGTATCCGCCTTCTTTCAGGTACGAATCCTTTTTCATTCCCTTGATATCGCTACGCATCATATCTTCAACCAATCCCTTCAGGTCATATTTTGGTTCCCAGCCCAATACAGTCTTCGACTTAGTAGGATCGCCAATTAACAACTCCACCTCTGTAGGACGGAAATAAGCCGGATCCACACTCACAACTGTTTTTCCGATCAATGTCTTAGCCTCTGCAAGATACGATTCGCCTACAGCAGCTACAAAACGAGCTTCGTCGATAGCCGTAATCACACCCGTTTCGGCAGCACCCTCACCTTCGAAAGTAACAGTCAAACCCGTTTCGCCAAAGGCCAAACGAACAAAATCGCGCACAGTGGTTGTAACACCTGTGGCAATTACATAATCCGAAGGCTTATCCTGTTGCAGAATGGCATGCATGGCACGCACATAATCCTTTGCATGGCCCCAGTCACGCTGAGACGACAAGTTACCAAGGAACAATTCCTGCTGCATTCCCAGAACGATCTTGCTTACCGCACGGGTAATCTTGCGGGTAACAAAAGTTTCGCCACGTAGCGGCGACTCATGGTTAAACAAGATACCATTGCTGGCATGCATATTGTAAGCTTCCCGGTAGTTTACAGTAATCCAGTACGCGTACATCTTAGCCACCGCATAAGGCGAACGGGGATAAAACGGCGTAGTTTCTTTTTGAGGAATTTCCTGCACCAGCCCGTACAACTCCGATGTTGAAGCCTGATAAACGCGGGTTTTGTTGGTCAGCCCCAGCAAGCGAACAGCCTCCAGGATACGCAAGGTACCCAATCCATCGGCATTTGCCGTATATTCGGGCGTATCGAAACTCACCTTCACATGACTCATGGCCGCCAGGTTATAAATCTCATCCGGCTGCACCTCCTGGATGATACGGGTAATATTCATGGAATCTGTAAGATCCCCATAATGTAAAATCAAGTTACGGTTTTCAACATGCGGGTCCTGATACAAATGGTCGATTCTATCCGTATTAAACATAGAAGCACGACGTTTGATGCCGTGCACCGTATATCCTAATTTCAATAAATACTCTGCCAGATAGGCACCATCTTGTCCGGTAATTCCGGTAATTAAAGCTACTTTGCTCATAATAAATTAAATTCTATTGTTTTCCAATCACCTTTAAAGGGCTCAAGAGGTTGCAAAATAAGCGATTTATTTATTAATAAACTAAAAATACAGTCGGGAATATTCTATTCATCCAATTATAATACTACAGAAACAAAGGATTATGACCGGCATATTAGCTACGTTTATTTAAGGTATTTGTTGTTTTCACGTTATATATTCTTCGTCTCTCAGCTGTGTGACCATCGTCCTCCATCTGTGTGACCATGGTCCCTCAGATGCGTGATCATTGTCCCTCAGCTGGAAGACGAGGTATGTCCTTTTATATTACGGACAAAGCATGCCTTGAAAAGAGCTAGTAGCTTAAGGGAAAAACAAACTTTGCCGGCATACCGGGTAGCGGATACCGATGGGGCAGCTTGGTGACAGATGAAAGATAAAACGCATCCCTCACCCGGTATCTATCACCTTTAGAAGTGCCTTCGACAAAGGGATCTGCCTTGTTTGGTGACGGATGACAGATGTTTTTACGTTTAATTCGGGTTGTGGCTGGTCCTGAAAAAATTGACTGCCTATAGTATAGTGAAAATACTTCTGGATAAAAGCTACCCATATAAAAACAAGAATCCCCGACAAGTCTACTTTTCCGTATTCCTGCCGGGGATTCAATTTATTGTTTAGTATCTATCTGATTCCAGATTAGAAATTAGGACCTGCACCAAAGTTAGGAGCACCTTTGTCTTGCCATACGCGTTCTGCACTCAATTTTACAGGATCATTGTTGGTTCCGACAGAGAATCCCTGACGAGCAAATGCTGCCATCTTGATGTCGTACATCAAATCACTTTTCTCAACTGCACTGATTTCGAAACGTCTTGGAATTACATAATCAACCGTTGGTGAGAATCTCACATAAGGAAGAATTGTACTGTTTACCATAGGAACACCCGAACGACGAACACTTACAAACTGATCGTTAGGAATCATTACGAAGTGAATGTACTGTTGGATATAAACCTTTTCCAAATCTGCAGCCTTGTTACCAGTCAACTGATAAGCAGGTTTTGCAAGTAGTGTTGCAACCTCACCATCTTCCAGTTTGATGCTCTTTTCGTTTGCATCATATACTGAATGATAGTAAGGAATCTTATTCAGGCTAGCCAACTTGTCGTAAGCTTTAACTGATAATTCCACACCATTTTTAAAGTAATCGGCAGCTGTACCAGGAAGATCTGCACCGATTAATTTCAATTCTGCAAGATACAGATTTACTTCTGCAGCAGAATAGAACATACCATACCAAGGTTGGTCAACGATATCTTGTGTAACAGATACGTTTGGAGCATCCGGGAATGTATAATCTTTCATACCTTGTACCATTTCGCGGTTGAAATAAGCATACGGTGTGTAAGTTTTTTCTTTACCCCCCATACTGATTTTCCACAAATTGCTATCAAAATAATCTTTGTACTCACCCTTTTGAGAAGCCATAACTTCTACTGGAATACCATAGTAACGTACCCATGGTTCGCCAGCGCCTTTCCACGCCTTGAAAACCTTCTTTCCGTTTACCACTTCGGATTCAACATTGGCAGCGATATACGATGGCAATTCCTTGTTTGTATCGAAGAAAGCCTGAACCACTTTCGAGTTGAAATCGTTCTTCTGATAGAAGAAACGAACACGCGGGTCACGGCTATTGATCATCAAGTCAACCAATTGTTTGCTTGGAGCACCCAGGCTTACATCGTCGCCGAAGTGATATTCCTGAGAACCTTTGTTGTAAACAAAATCGTCAGTTAATGAAGTCATCAACCCTGCAGGGTTTGATGCAGCTTCCTTCGCAATGGCCAACGCCTTTGCTTTGTTCTGGTGTAACAAACGAACGGCAAGTTTAAGTTTAAGGGAGTTGGCAAATTTAGCCCATTTTGCGGCATTACCACCGTACACAAAATCCTGAGCACCTAAGGCTGTCTGTGTAATGGTAGTACCATTAACCACCACTGGGTTAGTTAGCACATTAACAGCTTCAACCAATTGATCGTACCAGATTGTATACAGCTCATCCACTGTATCGTACTTTGGAGTAAGCAACATCGGATTGGTATAGCGGGCCATTACAGCTTCGGTATAAGGCATATCACCATACATATCCGTATCAAACATACCCAGATAAACCAAAATCGGGCTGAACATGTGTTTGATGTACTGATATTTTGCAGCTTCAGCCGGATCCATATTGTCTAGCAGATAGCTAACTTCGCGGGCACTTTTCAGTACGTTTACAGTCATTTCTCCCTGACCTCCAACAGCTCCCATTACGTTGAACATATCTCCGTTACTTCCTGTAGAGGCATACGATTGCACCCACTTGGATGTGTTTGCTCCGTTGTAAAACCAGGTAAGGTAACCCTGTGGTTCAAAGTTTTGTAATCCGTTTGTGAAAAGAAACCGGATATCGCCCTTGTTAATTACCGAAGGATCTGTATTTGTATCCGAAAAATCGTCTTTACAACCTGTTGAAGTAAACAAAGTTGTTCCGATTAATGCGGCGGCTATAATTGATTTAAATCTCATCTTTTTTATTTGTTTTAAATTATAACTTTAAAATCTTTAATTAGAAGCCTACATTAATAGTAAACATGTAGTTAGCAGTGTACGGACTGAATGAACGCTCGCGGAATTCTGTTGCATCATTACCACGAACACCTTCCGGATTTACATTGTTAGGCATTGTATTGTACAGGTAACCAAGGTTACGGGCAGACAAAGACAGATTCATACTCTTAGCACCCAATTTGTTTGCAAAAGTCTGAGGAACATTGTATCCGAAAGAGATTTCGCGCAACGCGATATAATTTAATTCTGTTACCCAATCTTCGTTAACAGTACCCTGACCCCAGCTGTTGCTGAAGTAATGATAACCTGAAGCGTGCGAAGGTTCAACATAACCTGCAGACATCGCATCAGCATAAGTCATACCACCTACGTCAACTGATGAACCGTTAGGTTGAGTAATCTTTGTACCGGCAGCGAAAATACCATCAGGAATTACACCATCACTATAAGTTTTTCCATCAAATTTGCTGGTCCAGGTTACACCACCGTGTTCTGCATCGCGGTATTTCAACGATGTTTCTGTATATCCGTAAGCCATACCGTAACGGTTGTTGAAAGACGCTACGTAACCACCAAAACGCATATCCAATGCAACGCGCATGCTTAAGTTCTTATAACGAAGACCTGTTGATACAGAACCCAAGAAATCTGGAGTCAATGATCCGATTTCTTCGATTTTTCCGCTACGCGCATTGTAAGCAGTACGACCGTTGTTTGTGAAACGTAATATATTCTTTCCTGTAGCTTCGTCTATGGCAGGTTTTGAGTCTGTCAACAACAAACCGTAAGCTCCGCCCACCTGGGCTACAGAACCGATACGGTAGTTTCCATAAGCAACATCACCACGTAAAGCAATGTAATTTGCCACGTTAGGGTGTAGTTCAATTACCTTGTTTTCGTTCTTTGTATAGGTGAAATCTACATTCCATTCCCAATCTTTGTTACGGAAGGGGATTGTATTCAATGCAATTTCCACACCTTGATTCTGAATGTTACCGGCATTAATTAACTGTTGTTTGATACCAGATACACTTGGTACAGAAATGTCCATAATCTGGTCCTTGGTATTTTCCTTGTAGTAAGTAGCGTCGATGTTTACGCGGTTGTCAAGAAAACGCCAGTCAATACCAACTTCCCATGCATTCTTGCGTTCAGGTTTCAAACTTGGATCGTAAGCCTTTGTAGGAACAGACAAGTCATAGATACTTCCGTTACTCTGTAAGGTAGTTCCCAAAGTATACCCTTGGTTGATATAGTACGATTGAGTATCGTTCCCTACCTGTGCCCAAGAAGCACGTACTTTACCCAATGAAATCCATTCCGGCATTTCGAACGTTTCGCTCAACAACCAAGAACCAGAAACCGATGGATAGAAGTATGAATAGTTACCAGACTTGCTGGAGTATACAAGAGCAGAAGACCAGTCGTTACGACCTGTAACATCAAGGAACAATTGATTCTTCCATGATACGTTAGCAGCGAATACGGCAGATAACATCTGCTTTGTACCAGATATTTTTGAGTCGCCTGTAGAAACAGGGTTTTTACTGTTACTTAAGAAGTACTGACCCGGTACGATAAGACCACCTTCAGTCTGTACAGCCAAAGTCTGAACAAAGTTGTTGTAATATTCACCACGGATGAAACCACCCACGTTGAAATCGTTTACTGGCTTGTTGAAGGTAAATGTACCCGCAACTGTAGTCTGTTCTTTTGTTGACTGAGACAATCTGTAGCTACCGCCTTCGTTGGCATAACCTTGTCCCAATTCTTTTCTTTCACCACGGTTGTAGTAGTAGTTCATGTTAGCTTCGGCTTTGAAACGAACCCAATCGGCCATTTTTACGTTCACTTCCAACATCGGACGAACAGCTGTTTCCTTCTGGGTGTACTCGTTTTCATACATATTGAACCAAAGATCTCTGCCCGGTACACTACCATAGGTATCACCATAGTTGGTACTTGCCAAACCACCGTGTTCGCCTAAGTACTTATTTCTGTACTGATCCGGATTGTAAGAACGGTTGAATGTACCGCTTGCAAAACCTTCTCCAATGTTAGGTTGAGCATTACGAGGTCTTGAATTGGCAAAGCTTACAGATCCTGCGATATCAACGATATCACTGATTTTGTGGGTAGCTTTAACCAACATAGACAAACGGTCGAATGAGTTGTTTGGCAACGTTCCTTCAGCATACTTGTAAGACAAAGAAGAGAAATATGTAGTTTTATCGTTACCGCCTTGTACAGAAACGTTTGTATTACTGTTAAAACCTAAATCATACATATCCTTGAAGTTGTTCTTCTGGGCATTGTAGTAGCCTGGTGTCTTATCATACAATTCAATTTCACTACCGTCAAATTTAGGACCGTAAGACATTCCCCAAGTATCGATTAGAGAGTGCTTTCCCTGAGAGTTCAGTACAAACTGACCCAGGTTATCAAAGCGGTAGTAGTTGCCGTTTGGATCCTTCTGACCGTAGTCAACATATCCTGCCATAGCACCTTCACCATATACATTCTGCAGATCTGGTGTAGCAAATACATGGTCAATACCAATTGTTTGTGAGAAGTTTACACCGAAACCTTTGAATTTACCACCACCTTTTGTTGTGATTACTACTGCTCCATTCAAACCACGTGAACCGTAAAGAGCCGTAGCAGCAGCACCCTTCAAAACAGATACTGTTTCGAAATCGTCTGGGTTAAGGTTCTTCAATTCGTTACCGTAGTCACCTGCGTTTGCAGACCAGTCTGCATCACCTACGCTACCAGTTGAGTTGTCAAGGATCACACCATCTACCACATAAATAGGCTGGTTGTTTCCTTTTAATGTTGAAGCACCACGAATCTGAATCTTGGTTGAACCAAACATACCACCATCTGAACCGCTGATTTCAACACCGGCAACCTTACCTTGCAATGAAGCAACAGGGTTGATAGAATTATTTTTCAAGTCGTCGCCCTTAAGTTCGGTTACAGCATAACCCAGCGCTTTTTGTTCACGCTTCATACCCAAAGCAGTTACAACAACTTCGTCCAACAATTTTGAATCTTCTTTAAGGGTTACATTAACAACTGGTTGACCGGCATAACGGATTTCCTGTGTTGTATAACCAATGAAAGAGATCTGAATGGTTTGTCCGTTGCTAACTTCCAACGAATAATTTCCGTTGATATCGCTAATGGTACCGTTGGTAGTTCCTTTTACGATTACCGAAGCACCCGTAACAGGACCCATTAAATCTGAAATAGTACCGGTAACTTTATTTCCAACCTGAGGAACCGTAGCTGCTTTAGTCAAAATAACATCTTTGTCAACCACTTTGTAGCTAACATCTGTACCTTTGAATAACTGATCAAGAATTGCAAAAACATCTTTATTGGTTGCTTTTACAGAAACTTTCCGATTTACATTTACTAATTTACTATTATAAAAGAAGTGAAAGTCGGATTGGCTTTCAATAGTCTCAAGAACATTCGCAACAGATTGTTCCGAGATGTTGATTGTCAAAGACGTATTTTGCGCATACGTCTCAGAAGCCAAAACTACATTAATTGATAAACAAAGAAGAATAAAAGCTATCTTCATGACTCTTGTTATTTTGGGAGGCATTCTGAATATATCAGAAATTGCGCGTTCCGGTTGTATATGAAATTTCTTTCGCATATTTTTGTAAATGATTATGATTAGTAAAAATATTTCACAAGCAAGTTTAACGACCTGTCTGAAATTTTTTTGTACGGAAAGATGCTGGTAACGTCTTTCCGTATTTTTATTTCATCAAGTCCGGGTTTCATCAGACTGTATTTTACATAGGCACAAATTTTAAATTGGTTTATGATTGTGTTTTATTTTCTTTTACGTAAGATTATCCTTGTTCGGTTCACCCCTTCGCTATCATCCTGATTTGATTGTTTGATATCATAATCAATGCCAGACGATATTTTGAGATAATCAAGCACCTGAGACAACTGTCTGTTATCAAAGGTTCCGGTGAAATTATAAGTCTGAATAACGGGATCAACCACAGAAAAGGTAACATTGTAATAGTGTGTCATCTTTTTGAGCACTTCTGGAAGCGGCGTTTCTTTGAAAACCAAACGTCCTTGCATCCATGCTGTATCATAGGCTGTATTAACAGTTTTAACACTCACATTTCCGTTATGAGAATCATAGACAACCTTTTCTGAAGGTTTTACTAATTTTCCAACCATTTTTCCATTGCTATTTTGGTAATGCAGATCAATAGCTCCCGACACCAAAGTGGTTTGAATCAAATCGTCGTCGTTATATGCCTGAACATTAAATTCCGTACCAAGCACCTTGATATTCATTTTATCATCGGCAACACTTACAACAAAGGGTTGTTCCGGATTGTGGGAAACTTTAAAATAGGCTTCTCCCTTAAGTGCGACTTTACGTTCTTTCGCATCAAAAGGAATAGTATAGGTAAGCGTACTTCCTGAATTAAGATAGGCCATCGTTCCATCGGGAAGATGGATATGCGTACGCATCCCTGGATTTGCTTCCACCGTAATAAGTTGTGCCTGCTGCTGTTGCAATGGCTGCTGCGTACGGGTAGTAATTTTTAATAGAAAAACAACGCTAACCAAACAAGCCGCTGCCACAACAAATCGTTGTACCCAAATACGTCTCATCTTTCCGTTGATTCGTTTTTGGACTTTCTCGAAAGCCACCTGGGGATCGCGGGAAGAGATTCTCTCGTGAGTTCTTTGAGCAAAATATATCTTACCAAGCTGGCGGACCGTTTTTTCATTCTCAGCGTTTTCGGCTATCCAAGCTTCTACTGAAGCTTTTTCTGAGGCCGTAGCTGTCCCTTTGATATAAGATAACAAGAGCGAATCATTCGGTTCTCTATCTAAATTATTGGGATCTGTATTTTCCATTTTTTTTCTGTTTCTTATAATACGACAATTCCAGGGCATACATACCCTAAACATAAAAGCGAATTTTTTCACATTATTTTAATTATATATTATTCCCAATTTAATTATATCTTTGCGACTGTCTGAGAGTAAACAGACTTTGGGAGGAAAACAAAACACATAAATGGAGGAATCAGTACTGCTTGATGAGCTGAGACGTGGAAGTGAAATTGCTTATAAACAAGTGTTTATCAAGTATTATTCTCCGTTATGTGAATACGCGTCGCAATATATTTCTGATGATGACGCAGAAGAATTAGTGCAAGAATTGATGCTATTTATTTGGGAAACCCGCGAATCGATTCTAATTGAAAGCTCTCTTAAATCCTATCTCTTTATAGCGACGAAACATCGTTGTCTTAATTTTATTAAAAAAAATCAATACCACGAACAAGTCCATTCTGAAATCTACGAAAAACTGAAAGATCAGTTTGAGGATCCGGATTATTATATGCTAGAGGATTTGTCCGTACAGATACAAAAAGCAATTGATGAATTGCCTGAAAATTATCGGGAGACTTTTGCATTAAGTCGGTTTGGAGAACAAACCAATGTTCAGATAGCAGCTATGCAAGGCATCTCAGTTAAAACCGTTGAATACCGTATAACTCAATCACTGAAAATTCTTCGCGTAAAACTAAAAGATTATTTACTGGTTGCCAGTTGGCTTTTTTAAAATATTCTGAAAGACAAAGGCTGGTGTTATAATATGAATACGGTTTACATCTTGTATTATACTCGCTGTAAACCGTACTCACTATAAGAAATTATAATATTACTTTATAACTTTGGTTATAGCTTTCTGAACAATTGTTTCCATTATCTTATAAGCTTCCAAAGTAGGATGAACTCCATCATTCGAATACTTCTCGGGAAGTCCGCCTCTTTCATCAGCCAAAGCTGAATGGTAGTCTACATAAATAATTTTATTCTTGTCAGCATAAGCCTTTATCATCGCATTTAATTTGATAATCTTACCAGCAGGCTCCAACCCTTTACGCCATCCAAATTCATATGCAGGCATAACAGAACAAAGAATAGGTTTAATGTTATTCGCTTTAGCCAGTTCTACCATAGATACGATATTTCCAAAAGCATTCTCCAATGATATATAACCATTATTCTGAGCAATATCGTTTGTTCCGGCAAGAATAACGACAGCCTTAGGCTTCAGATTAATGACATCGGCACGGAAACGAACTAACATTTCGGAAGTAGTCTGTCCACTGATTCCACGATCTACATACTGATTATTGATAAAAAAAGTTGAATCGTTCGGCCACCAGCCATCAGTAATAGAATTACCCATAAAAACTACTTTGGAAGGGACTTTCACAGTCTTGTTTGCTTCTGCATAACGACCAAACTGCGCCCAGTCTTTTGCCTGAGCAAAAAGAGAAGAAGTAACCAGTACACAACCGGCTATAAGAAGCCATTGTCTCATGTTTTTCATAATAAATCCAATTAATAAATTATAATTTTAGATATTTTATTCACAACGATAAATAAATGCAGACAAATGTACTCGTTATTTTTATAAATCTGGAATTAGAATAAGGCTTTTCATTCTATTTGAAGTAATTTGATTGTATTTAAACATACTACAAAGCAAAAAGACAGAAGGTGTTATTTATGATTCACCTTCTGCCTTTTGTTATTATAATTCCAAAAAGAAAAATCTTAGAACTCTGCCTCCACCATTACCGGGTAATGATCCGAAGTAAAACGTCCGTTTGGTTTATCATTCAGTACACCGTATGAGTTAATCTGAATTCCATTTGCCACAAATACATAATCGATACGGTTATTCGCAACAGAATTTTCCTTGAATCCGTTCGTAGTTCCTATAGTACCAACAGGAGCTTTCTTGCTAATAACTCTGGAGTCTTTAAGGAATCCGTCCGACAGAATAACCTTTATCGGCTCACTTTCGGGTGTTGCATTATAGTCGCCAGTAGAAAATACCGGATTATCTCCGGCAATCTGCTTAATTTTAGCCAATAATAACTTGGAAGATTCTCTGCGAGCTACAACACCTTGATGGTCGAAATGAGAGTTAAAGAAAAAGAACTCTTTACCCGAAACAGTATCTTTCAACTTTAACCAGGAACAAATGCGGTTGCAGCAAGTTGCATCCCATCCTAAACCTGGTGCTTCCGGAGTTTCTGAATACCAGAAATTACCGCCGTCCAACTTTATAAAACGATCCGTTTTGTAAAAGATAGCCGAATGTTCTCCTGCATCTAAACCATCCTCTCGTCCTCCTCCGAAGCAAGTATAACCGCCAACTTCGTTCACCCCATCAAGCATATGTTTGAAACCTTCTTGTGTTCCGAAAATATCAAAATCGTATGTCTTTACCATATTTTTAACCAACTCTTTACGGTTTGGCCAAGCGTTTTCTCCATCTTTTTCTGTATCCATACGAAGATTATAGGTAGCTACCTTTACTGTTGATTTTGTCTGAGCTACCACTGATTCCGAAGCACATCCTGTCAGCATTAAAGCTGACAGGAGTAAATTTATTATTTTTTTCATATTTGTCCTTTTTGATATTTTACTTATTCCCAACCTGGGTTTTGCTTTATTGCCGGATTCTTTACCATTACCAGCGCAGGTATCGGATAATAATACTGACGACCGTCACTATACCATGTTCTAATGTCATTGTCTGACCAGGTAAGATAGCCTGAAGTACCTTCAGACAATCCCTGTTGAGTACCTGTACCCACCTTAACAGGAGTGCACGATTTAGGCAATCCGGTCGGTTTGGTTCCCTGATAGAAAATAACATCAGTTGTTCCATTCTGATCAAGGTCCATCTGAACATTCAATGCTGGGACATAAATACCTGTCCATCTCATCTTCATCAACTCCCCTTTTTTCCATCTCTTCAGGTCTGTAAAGCGGAAACCTTCCAAAGAAAGCTCGATTGCACGTTCTCTGCGTACTTCAAGAATTACAGGATTTGAAATTTCAGGAAAATAGTTCTGCTGAAAATAAGAATCCACTACTGTCGGTTTCGCTGTTAGTCCACTTGTAATACCAGCACGTGAACGTAGCGCTCCAATAGTTGAAGCCCAATCTGCATCTGTCATGTTTCCTAATTCTGCTTTTGCTTCAGCATAGTTCAATAACACTTCGGCATATCGGAACAAAGGAATGGCATTTGTATTTAACGAACCGTCATCATAGGATGATTCATCCAGACAGAATTTGATAGGTTGGTAGCCAGTATAAGAATATCCATTAAAGTTAGGAGCCGATGCCGCACCGTCTCTTTTGTAACCAGGAGTACGAATTATCTGAGACAAACGTGCATCCCGATTTTGGCATTCATCGTAAAAAGACATGGTTTCATATCCCGGTCTGCTTGTAAAAGGAGTCCCGTCAATATTTAGGAAAGTATTTATATAAGGACGAATCATACTGAAACGGGGTCCGTATGTACCCGAAGTCCAATACCAGTTTGCGTCATTCAAAACGCCTAAAGTTAAATCACTGCATGAAGCAAGCATTACTTCACTTGTAACAGGAGTATTACTTGTAAAAAGCGTGCGATAAGATAAAGCGGCACCTTTTGCCTTATAAATTGAATGTCCCGATTTTTTCATGACTTCTTCTGATGCACTTACTGCAGACTGAAACCATTCATTTGCAGATGCAGTAAGTCCCAGTTCGGTATGGTACTTGCGGAAAGAACCTTCAAAAAGACAGATACGAGACTTGAGGGCATAAGCGACCCATTTGGTTACAAGTGATCCGTCACTGCTGGTTGCCGTAATATTCTGACATGCGTAGTCGAGGTCTTCCAAAACATGGTTCATTACAACTGTACGTGAATCACGGGCTGCATACAACCGTTCATCATCTACACCTAATGGTTCATCAATCCATGGAACGTCGCCAAAACGAACTACCATATTATAATAGAAGTAAGCGCGGAAAAAGCGTGCAAGACCTAAATAATTATTACGAACAGATTCGCTTACGCTTGAGGTTTCGCAATTTTGAATAAAATAGTTGATATTACGAAGATTCGACCAACTCCATCCACTGCTTGTTTCGGCAGTATAAGCTCCGTCACGAAGAAAATCATTAAAACTGGTTACAGCTCCATAATCACACATGGCATCTTGCCTGTGAGCATCCGATCCTGAAGGTAACATATTATAAAAGGAATACGCATACGTTTTAAGTCCGCTTTCAGACTCAAAAACTATATCTTTCGTTACAGTATCTTGTGGTATCTCATCAAGAGAACAAGAAGACAAGATACAAAAAGCCGCTAAAATTGGATATAATATTTTTTTCATGATTCAGAGTTTAAAATGTTATTGATAGACCTAAGCTAACACTTTTCATTACTGGATAACTATAATTATCTCCACTTGTTCCAGATGTCAAATCCGGATCAGATCCGTAAATACTAGCTACGTCAATATCTTTTGTGTGTTTATACATAGGAGACCAGCAGAAGAGATTTTCTCCGGAAAGATAAACCCGGGCATTCTGCATATTAATCTTTGAGATAAAGCTTTTAGGTAGATTATAACCAATCTGCAAACTCTTCAACCGTAGATAAGCCACATTCTGTAAATAACGAGTCTGTTTTGTATCTCTTACTGATGTATTGTAACCTGCATAACGAGGCAAATAAGCATCCGGATTTTCTTCTGTCCAGTAATTACCTGTATGCCATGTTGGCATATTGTTATATGGGCGGTTGTACTGACCCCAGAAAAGAGTTTCCGAACCAGGATACCAATTCTGCTTACCTACGCCCTGGAAGAATGCGGAGAAGAAGATATTATTCCAGTCTGCCGACATATTAAAGCTATACGAATAACGTGGTAATTCATTACCAATCACTTTCTTATCCCCATGATCTTCAAATGTATCTTTTCCATAGTCTATTACGCCGTCGTTATTCAAGTCCTTTAATTTAACGTCTCCCGGATACCAAATACCTTTATTGGAAGATTTAATTATTTTCTGTGTGGCGTGATTGTCAATTTCTTCCTGCGACTGGAATAGGCCCTCTGTTACATAACCCCAGATCTCTCCAACATTTTGTCCTTCATAGTAATCCGACAAACTCTTGGTTGAATTATTGTATCGATCAATCTTCGACGTATAGTCAGACAAAGTTCCTCGTACTTCATAATTAAAAGGCTTATTGCCCAAAGTAAACTTATCACGATAGGTAAGTGAAACCTCCCACCCTTTAGTAGTCATATCAGCATAGTTCCCTTTAGGAGAAGTGGCTCCGAATACATCGGGTAAAGTTACACCTACTGTATACATATCAGTAGTTTTACGGACATACGCATCTCCTGTAAAACGAAGTTTATTCTTTAACATACCAAAATCCATACCCACGTTCGTTGTAGTGGCGGTTTCCCATGTCAGACCTTCAGGAAGTACGGCCGGAGCGCTGGTATACTTGTTTAAAGCGCCATTAAGCACACGACCGGATGTACTGATAGATAACAATTCCATAAAATTGTAGGCATCAACATTTCCATTTCCAAGAGAACCGTAGGATGCGCGAACCTTCATATCAGAAACCAGGTTTTCATTAACTTTCCAGAATGGTTCTTCAGAGATTCTCCATCCCAAAGAAGCAGAA
This sequence comes from uncultured Macellibacteroides sp., assembly GCF_963667135.1. Lineage (NCBI taxonomy): Bacteria > Pseudomonadati > Bacteroidota > Bacteroidia > Bacteroidales > Porphyromonadaceae > Macellibacteroides > uncultured Macellibacteroides sp. The sequence continues at coordinate 570,530 of NZ_OY762974.1, forward strand.
GGGAAGAATGCCCATTGCTGATCGGTCGGGAATTTGGATGATCCATCATAACGACCATTTACTTCCAATAAATAACGGTCCTTGAAACCATAATTCAAACGGAAGAAACCTCCTCCGATTCTCCACTTTTCGTACCCCCCTGAAGTAGTTATTGCATCACCTAACGCCAAGTTAATGTTCTTTGAATCTTCCATCAGCAAACCGTTACGTTGTACATAAAGGCTCTTGTATTCTGATTGTTCGTAGTTGTAACCAAGCATTCCTTTGAAATAATGGTCATTAAAAAAAGTCTTCTCGTATTCGGAATAAAGATTCATTGCTATGTAGTTTGTAGCACGAACACTTTCTTTCAGGTCATTATACTTTGTACTAAGCCAAATGGTCTCTCCTTCTTTTTTGCTGTATGGAACCGGTACACGAATTTGAGTAGAATTATTATCCGTGTTACTAAACGTAAAGTCACCATTCACCCGAAGCGCATTATTAAGAAATTTTGCAGCAAAGCTTGTTGTGTTTTTTAGAATCTTCTTTTCAGTATCAATTCCATTCTTGCCATATACAAAGTCACCAATAGTGTATGCACCCGACATAGTTAACGAGCCGTCTGGATTAAAAATAGGAGAAGTAGGGTGTCCTTCATCGGCAATGTTACGCCAGATTGAACCACCTTCGCCTACATTCATCGGGTTATGATAATCAAGGTTGGAAAAGTCCATGTTGTTATCAATTCTCAACCAATCAAAAACCTGCATGGATCCCTTTGCTCTCAAGTTCAAAGTATTGTATTTATCTGTATTATAACGAAATAAACCATCATATCCGTAATAACGGCCACTTACGTAATAATTCAACTTGCCGCTGCTACCTGAAATAGAAAGATTATGATCTTGAGCATAAGTCTGATTTTTATACAACTCTTTCATGTAATCCGTATTACCATAATAGGTATATGTTCCATCTGCACCAATCTCAACTTCATCAGTAATACCTTGTTCGTTGCGTTGTTTGAATGTATCAAGCCATGCAGAAGAAAAGGTCTGCGATTTGTTTATATTCTTTGGCGTAGCCGAATAATTATTCCATGCACTATATGCTTCGTTAAACATACTTGCATAGGTATAACCATCTGTTACAAAATCGGGCACAGTTGTAGGAGTTTTTACAGCAAAGTCGCCACTATAGGTAATAGACATTTTCTCTTTGTCGGGAGTCTTTGTTGTGATCAAAACAACACCGAAGGTACCACGAGCTCCATATATCGCTGAAGAAGAAGCATCCTTTAATACAGAAACACTGGCGATATCGTTAGGATTCAACATAGAAGGATCTCCTTCTACTCCATCTATAAGAACCAAAGCATCACCACCTTGTCCAATAGAAGTAGTACCACGAACATTAAAGCTTGCCGAACGTGTTGGCTTTCCATCTTCCAACGTGATGTTCAAGTTCGGAATTGCACCCTGCAATGCTTGTGAAACATTTGGTACAGAACGGTTTTCAAATACTTCGCTCGTTACTTGTTCAACCGCGCCTGTAAGGTTCACTTTCTTTTGTGTACCATAACCAACCACAATCACTTCATCCAGACGTTGCGTGTCTTCCTTGATAACAATTTTCAAGCTACTTTTACCACCCACAGGAACTTCTTGCGAAAGATAGCCAATATAAGAAATCTGAAGTATAGCTCCGTCTGGTACATCTAATGAAAAATTCCCATCAATATCAGTAATCGTTCCTGATTTAGATCCTTTTACCATTACGTTAGCCCCAATAATTGCCTCACCTCTTTCGTCTGTAATAGCTCCGGTAACTTTTTTGTTTTGCTGACTAGTCTGATATGTTTTCAGAGAGGGATCTGCACTTTCTTTTGCTCTGATCAAAACCTGACGATCCAGAATCTTATAAGTATAACCTGTATTACTTAAAATCTGATTAAGAACGTCTTCAATGTTTGCGTTTTTAGCATTTACACTCGCTTTTTTTGTGGCGTCTATCTGATTGTTATTAAAAAAGAAGGTGAATTCGCTTGAGCCTTCAATCTCTTTCAGGATTTCAATGATACTACTATTCTGTTTGTTTATGGATACTTTGTAGTTTTGAGCATAGGTAGATGCTGTAATGCTACAAACTGTAACCAACAAAAAAAAGGTTGTGATTTTCATAATCCTTTTTGTTTTTGTAATTAGGGGGATACAATAATCCCTCGTTACTTTTTTTTTCATAACTTTGTGATGTTAGTAATAAATATTTGCAGACTACTGGCCTCGACTCCTTTGTCTGCGGATGTTTTAATCATGGGTTGGGGGATTTTTATCCTCCAACTTTTTTCTTTAATTCTATTACGAGTCGTTTTTAAATTCCATTTTTCTCATTTTTATCCTTTATGAATCATTCTTAACTAATCGTTTTAATTACTAAAATTTATTTTCTCCTCTACAAAGGAAAAAAACTAAAATTTCAAACCAATTTCATTCGGTTTACATTAATGAAAACATAACATAAATGTTGATTACATAGTAGGAATAGTATTATCTTCCAAGGTTTTTTATTTTACGAACCATTTTTGAATTCCATAATCTTTCATATTAAACAGGTTGAACAACATATCAATCAGGTTAAAACAATAATTAATTCTTTAAAAATAATTCAAAATTCTCGCCTACTTTTTTGTACTTAACCGGAGACGAGCTGTTTAAAATGTACAATATACGTTCCAGCGATTCATCTCTGACCTTAAACGTAAAACGATATTTATCTGCAATATCTTTCTCACACATTACTTTTCGTCCATACCACTGTTCCAGACGAGGAATAATCATTGATAGTTTCTCATTTTCGAAACTTAATATCCCATGTTTCCGCCAGTCAGAGTATTTACTGGCATCTACCTTTTCTATAACCATTTCACGGGTTTCTCTTGAATATGTAAGCTTTTCGTTGGGTAAAAGAACTACTTCTCCTTTCTTATTCTCTATCTGTGTGTTGATTTTAATTTTACCATTTAAAAGAATAGCTTCCACATTATTATTCAGATTATAGCTATACACTTCAAACGCAGTACCTAATGCAGTTACATCCATATCTTTTGTCTTAACAACAAAAGGATGATCTCCATCTTTATGAACATCAAAGAAAGCCTGTCCTTCCAATAGGACTTCCCGTTTCTTGCCGGAAAACTGAGATGGATAAGTCAGCTTACTACCCGGACCTAATTGAACTGAAGAGCCATCCGGGAGTCCGATAGATTTAATATTTTGTATGCCTGAATATACGACAAACATCGTTGAACTATAAGGCTTTTGCGTAAGTATCCAAGTTATACTGCTTATTCCCAACACAAGTAATATAGAAGCAGCAATGCTGTAAAGTTTAAAATACAAAAATCTTTTAGTTTGGTTATTATCCCATACTTCACCGCGGATTCTGGACCAAATCCGTTCAGCATTGGTTTCATCCTTATAAATTACGTCTGGAGTATTAGTCCATTGCTTTTCCAACATCGAAGAAAATGATTTGCTTGCATTCAGCTCATCCTTCTCATTCAATGATAAATCATCATTCAATAACTTATTAAGTATATTTTTATTTTTAATCATCTTTTAATCTTCGTTTACATATATAAATACACATAAAGAGATAACTCCCCCTATTCAAGTTATAAAAAAAAGAAATATTTATTGCATTAGCAGAAAAGAAGAGAGCAAAATCAAGTTTTGTTTCAGATATTTAATGGCAGAGGATATTTGGTTTTCGACTGTTTTCTCAGAAATATTTAGTTTTTCGGCAATTTCCTTGTAAGACATATTTTCATTGCGGCTCATTGTAAAAATCAACTTACGCTTGGGTGGAAGATCAGCAATCAACTGATCAATATATTCACGTAAATTTTTGGCATCTATTTCGGCTTCCATATCATAGGATTGTTCCATGGCTGCAAGCATAGTTATTTTATAGAAATCTTCGTTGAAGCTTTTACGGGACTGATTAAAAATAAGATTTCGGGTTATAATAAAAAGTAATCCTTTAAAATTGTCGTCTTCACGAATAAATTCACGAGACTCCCAAACTTTAACGAACACCTCCTGAACTACCTCTTCGGCTGCATCGCGGGAAGTTAGATAAAGTCGGCTGAAGTTATAAACCTGACTCCAGTATTGATTATACAAAACAGTAAATGAATGCCTATTCCCTGTTTTTAAGGTTAACAAAAGTTCTTTCTCACTCATTTCTTTCATCTTCTTTGCAAATGTAAACAATTATTATAAGAAAGATATCTGTTATTATAATTTAAATACAATAATACTATAGTAACAGACCGCGCATACTATAGTCTTAAGAGGTTAAGACTATAGTATGCGCGGTCTGTTACTATAGTATAGCGAGACTATTTAAGCATCCTTACCTTTGTCTAGAACGTGATATTCCAGATCTGCAATTTCTTCGGGAGTCAGCACATCGTAATTGCCTCCCGTCAATATAATAATACGGCAGGCAAACTCAAAGAATGAGGCACGTTCATGTACTTCATCAAAATCTTTACCACAAACTACTTGTCCATGATTACTTAATAATACAGCATTGTGATGAGTAAGAGCTTCTACCACAGCTTTTGCAAGAGCAGCAGAACCTGGGCGATAACTTGGAAGAATAGGTATTTCTTTCCCTACTTTCCAGGGTATCTCGGCCACAACATTAAAGTTTGTTGGTTTCTTTTTCATACAAGCAACTGCTGTTGCATATTCACTTTGGAAATGAAGGACGACGTTAATATCTGGACGATTACGGTAAATTCCAGCATGAAAATCAAATTCCATGGATGGATTTACGCCATTAATAGATTGTCTGTCCATCATGCGACAGATCGCTACTTTATCTTTTTTTATAACAGGAAGCCATGACCCGGTACCTGTTACTAACATTTCATTTCCGATTCTCCAGGATAGATTCCCGCTGCTGCACAGCATCCATTTTTCATTGCCATAGCGCCGAGCCTGTTCAATGAATTTATCTACATGATCATTTGTTATCATAGCTACGTTTATTTATAAATAGGTCCATAGTTTGCACAAGCCCTGTAATCGGCTCCTTCTTTATCCATTCCGAAGGCGTTCCATGCAGCCGGACGGAATATCTTATCTTCCTCCACATTATGCATGCATACCGGAATGCGGAGAATGGATGCCAGTGTAATCAAATCCTGACCAATATGTCCGTAACTAATGGCGCCGTGATTGGCTCCCCAGTTGTTCATTACCGAGTACACATCTCTAAAAGCAGGTTTATCGCACAAACGGGGCGCAAACCAAGTGGTTGGCCACGTTTTATCAGTTCGTTCATTTAAAACTTTATGAATTTCCGAATCAATTTCAACTGTCCAACCTTCAGCAAGCTGCAAAACCGGCCCCAATCCTTTTACCAGGTTCAACCGCGACATTGTTACCGGCATTCCTCCTTTTGATAAGAAATTAGAAGAAAAACCACCACCCCTGAAGTAATCGCGGTTAGCAGGATACCATGTTGTAGCTTTCAGGCAGGCGTCTGCTTCTTCATGGGTAATTTCCCAAAAAGGTTTCATCACAGGCTCGCCACTTTCTGTTTTCTGACATCCGGTTCCATCCAATGTTGTAGCCCCCGAATTAATAAGATGAATTATTCCACCAGCTGCCTTACCCTCAAGCTTCTTCCCGGTTACACGTTCTACTGCTTCGGGGCTCCAGTAAGTTCGAACATCCGAAAAAATCTGAGCCCGGTTAGTAAGCAAATGCCCAAACAACATCGCCACCCCATTACATGCATCATTTTCTGTAGCCAGAACATATGCCTCACGGATACCATTCCAATCAAACGAACTATTCAGCAAAGCTTCAGAAAAGTCTCCGTTAGGCAAAAAGTCTGTCCATTGCCGTTGTCCCTGAAAACCAGAAAGAATGGCATTATGTCCAAGCGCCTCCTCTTTATATCCCATCTCTTTCAACATTGGATTACCTTGAATCAGATCGCGCATAATAAGAGTCATCATCACCACAAACTCCCAGTCCGAATCTTTTTGCTCACGTGTCTTTGCTTTTTCCAGATCATTGAAATCAGTTCCTTCATTCGTCATGCAATATCTTTCGGTCCACGACATTGCCTTCGCATACTCATCTTTATCATAAATATTCTCTTCCATTCGCCTGAGAATCTCTGTCAGGTCGATTGATTCATTACGCATACCAAGATATTCCTGAAAGAAATCAGCATTCACTATTGACCCGGCAATACCCATGGATACACTACCCATTGAAAGATACGATTTACCACGCATTGTTGCCACAGCCTGTGCTGCTCGGGCAAAACGAAGTATCTTTTCAGCAACATCATCAGGAATAGAATTATCATTCAGATCCTGTACATCGTGTCCATATATTCCAAAGGCTGGTAGTCCTTTTTGCGCATGCGCTGCCAATACCGCTGCCAGATACACTGCACCGGGGCGTTCAGTCCCGTTAAAACCCCACACAGCTTTTGGATACCATGGATTCATATCCATCGTTTCAGCACCGTAACACCAACACGAAGTAACAGTAATAGTTGCTCCCACTCCTTCGCGTTCAAATTTGGCTGCACAAGAAGCACTTTCGCTCACACGACCTATCGTAGTGTCAGCAATTACACATTCAACTGGTGATCCATCTCCATTCCTTACGTTTTCAGAAATTAAATAAGCAACCGCGTTCGCCAGATTCATTGTTTTCTCTTCCAGACTCTCGCGAACACCGCCCTGACGACCATCAATTGTGGGGCGGATGCCAATTTTAGGATACTTTTTCATTCTATTATAAGATTAACATTTGTGCGATTTCAGTTCAGGAGATTTATAGGTTTGGCTGAACTATTCTTATAATAAATAAACATTTATTTTACAAATTCAGATTATGAATAATATATGTTCTGCAACACAGATATGTATTAAATCTAATTTAGCAAAAGTAAAGAGTAATGTTGCCTTGATTGGATGAATAAAGATATATCTTTCGAGGCAAAATTCACTATATTATTCAAAGATTTTTGCGTATGTTTGTACGATTGTGTGAATAAAAGAAAAGAAACATTAATTTCATTTTCATAATGGATTCGATGGAGAGTAAAGAGTTTGAGAGAGAACTAATTAAGAAATTAATTGACAGCGACGAAGAAGCCTTCTGCGAATTATATGCACTGTATAAAAACAGATTGATGTATTTTGCCATGAAATTTCTTAAATCAAAAGAATTCGCTGAAGATGTCTTTCAGGATGCTTTCGCCTCTGTATGGCAAAACCGAAGATTTCTGAATCCTGAATCTCCATTTTCAGCGTATATATACACCATTGTCCGTAACCGCATTTTGAATCTTCTCAGTACATTTGAAAATGAGAAAAAACTAAAAGAATCTATTCTATCTTCTGCAATTGAAATTGATAATGAAACAAGTCAGTCTATACTTGACGCTGACTTAAGTGCAATTATTGAAAAAGCAATAGAAAACCTTACCCCGCAACAAAGTAAAGTTTTTGAGATGAGCCGTAAACAGTTTATGTCTCACAAAGAAATAGCGGCAGAACTTGGAATATCGGTTTACACTGTGCAGCAACATATCTCAACTTCTCTTAGATTAATACGAACTTATCTAACCAAGTATTCTGAAACCTACACAGATCTATTGATCCTACTCTTCTGCCTTAATTCATAAAAAAAGTTAACAGCATCCCAGTTCAACCCTCTTCATCTGTATTAACTTACGACAACAGAAATAATATGATATCAAGAAACAATACAGATGAAGAAGCAGTAAAAAAATTCATTACCGGATTTTATACAAAGGAAAATGCGTTGAATTTATTCGACCCGGATAATTCTGATCAGACAATCCACCATTTGAAATCAGAAATGAATGAGGTCTGGGAAGATTCCGCTCAATTCGCATTTACCGATGCTCAGCTCAAATCTGTATATAAAAATGAAGCGCATGATCTTCTGAAAAAAATTCAACGAAAAGAAAAGCAATTTTCAATTACTCCTTTTGTCAAATATGCTGCAATCTCTATAATCATACTTTCTGCTGCGTTGGGAGTTTATTACCTGGCAGATCAGCTCATGCTAAAAAATATTCGTTACACCGAAATCAGGGTTAAAAATGGGGAAAATAATCATATTGAGCTTCCCGACGGTACAAAAGTAGTTCTCAACGCAGGATCCTATTTAAAATACCCCAATAAATTTGTAGGAAAAACCAGATTGGTTGAGATAGATGGAGAAGCATTTTTTAAAGTTACTCACGACGAATCTAAACCGTTTATTATCAAAGCGGAAGGGGCTAATATAAGAGTACTGGGTACTTCCTTTAATGTGAAGGCATTTAATGAAGATAATCAACTCACCGTTAGCGTTAAATCAGGAAAAGTCCAGGTAAACATGGCTGAAGCTATGTTACGACTAAAGCCGGACGAACAAGTGATATTAAACAAGCAAAGCGGAGAGTTTACAAAACAAATTGAAAAGAACAGCCGGGTAACTGCATGGATGACTGGAAGTCTGTATTTTAACAGAACACCGATTAAAAGTGTTGTAAGCGAATTGAAACGTTTCTATAATTGTGAAATTGAATTTGAGCCGGGAAAAGATTATGATGATTATATTTATGGAGAACATGATAATAAAAGTCTCGAGTCTGTTTTAAAATCTATTCAATACGCAACGGACATTAAGTTTCGAAATGAAAATGGAAAGATCATATTATATAAGTAATAGTAACCTAATAAATACTTGCATGAAGAACTCGTCGTAAATAATCAAAAAAAAGGAAGACCAACAAGTGTTCTCCCTTTTCCTAAAGTCCGATGATGAATGCCTCGCTTGGACTCCTGGCATCATCATTTGGATAGTTGCCTTAAATTTTTATTTAAAACCAACTGTTTAACACACAAAGTTATGAAATTCTTTAAATTACAAAGAAGGAGTGTGATAAGTTATTATGTACTTTTTGTTTTTTTAGTATTTTTTCAAGTACAACCCATAATGGCTCAGTCATCTCAATCAGAAAAAGTCACCATAGAGGTAGATAAACAACCTGTGGAAAAAGTCTTTGATGAAATAACAAAGCAAACAGGTATCAAATTCTTTTATGGAGAAACTGTTGTTAATTCAAATATCAAAGTTAGCCTATCTTTTATTAAAGCTCCGGTAAATTCTATTTTATCAACAATTACGGCACAAACAAATCTCCATTTCAATCGCGAAAACAACACTATTTCGGTTAGCAAAAACAAACCAGAAAATAACCAGAAAAGTTCTTCTGAAAAGAAAATCAGAATTGGAGGAGTTGTAACCGACGAAAAAGGAGAACCCATAATTGGGGCTAACATTGTTGAAAAAGGAACATCCAATGGAACCATTTCCGACATTGACGGAAATTACTCGTTGGAAACGATGCCAAATGCGACTTTAATCGTATCCTATATCGGATTTACTTCAAAAGAAATTCAAGTAAATAACCGTTCAAAAGTCAATATATCTCTTTCAGAAGACAGTAAAGCCCTAAGTGAGGTTATTGTAACCGCTTTAGGTATCAAACGTGAAGAAAAAGCGTTAGGTTTTTCTGTTCAGAAAATTGACGGAGACGATATGTCTGTTGTAAAGGGGGTAAACATAACGACCAGTCTTACTGGTAAAGTAGCTGGATTACTCGTTTCCAATAGTACTGAAATATCTGAAAAACCCTCTATTAGTCTGCGTGGTAATTCTCCGTTGATTGTAATAGATGGAGTAGCTTACGGAAATATGTCGTTAGACGATGTAAGTGCCGATGATATTGAAAGTCTGGACGTTTTGAAAGGAGCCACCGCTTCAGCGCTTTATGGACAACGAGGACGTGATGGTGCAATTATGATTACTACCAAGAAAGGTGAAGAAGGAAAACTGAGTGTCAATGTATCAAACAACACCATGTTCAGCGCTGGTTATCTTTGCTTGCCCAAAGTACAATCCTCATACAGCACAGGAAATTACGGACAAATGGAATATAACAGTGGTTACGTTTGGGGTGATTATATGGATGGTCACGAGGTTATACAATACGACCCCAGCTCCATGGAATATAAGTCAATGCCTCTTGTTTCAAAAGGAAAAGACAACCTGTCGAATTTCTTCCGCGAAAGTATGATTACAAACACCAACGTGAATGTTTCTCAAAAAAGTAAGTTTGGAGGATTCAGAGTGTCGGCAACCCAAATCCATCATGAAGGTCAATACCCCAACACGCAGGTAGACAAATATTTAGTTAATGGTGGAGGAAACATCGACTACAAGAATTTTAAATTAGACGCCAGCTTTGGTTACAAGAAAGAAAAATCACCAAACATGCCTATTGTCAACTATGGTAACGGTAATATTTTATACAACATGTTGATTTGGGGAGGAACCGAGTATGACATACGTGATTTCAGAAATTACTGGAAAGTAAAAGATCAGAAACAAAACTGGGGATTCAGCGACTGGTATGATAATCCCTATTATCTTGTAAATGAACGTTTGAATACGCAGGATAACAACCTGTTCAATACAAACCTATCGATGAGTTATAAGATTACAGATAAGATTAATGCTTCATTCCGTTCCGGGTTCGACAATTATAACAATGAAACCGAAAGCCGTAAACCTATTGGCGACAGTAATGCAAAAACCGGATACTACGGTTATAGCTATGGTGCAGGTTATAGTTTTAACAATGACTTCATGATTAACGGAGACTTTAAGTGGCAAGATTTTACCATTAAAGCTTTGGCTGGAGCCTCTTCTTATTACTGGAAAAGTAACAGCAACGGTGGTGGAACACGTAATGGTATATCAATACCAGGATTCTATTCTCTAAACGCATCAGTTGAACGCCCTTCAGTATGGAAATCAGTATCAGAAAAAGCTCAGTACGGCGTGTACGGAAAGGCCGAACTATCATGGAAAAACGGTATTTTTGTTGATATTACCGGACGTAACGACTGGTCATCCACCTTACCGTCTACATCCCGATCCTATTTTTACCCATCGGTTGCTACCAGCTTCCTGCCAACTCAATTTTACAATCCGTTTAAAGAAGTTCTTGACTTCTGGAAAATACGCGGATCATGGACAATCTCCAAAAAGGATTTAGATGTATACGATAGTAATATGGCCTATTATGTTTCGGTAGACACCTGGGACGGTTTAGCCACATCTTCTTATCCTGGCTCTCTTCGTGATCCTAATATCAAACCGGAAACAGAGAGATCATACGAATTAGGTACCGATTTACGATTCTTCAATAACCGACTTGGTTTCGATTATACCTACTTCAATAAGTTACGTTACAATCGGACTATGTACGCTTCGGTTTCGGAAGCTTCAGGTTTCGGAAGCATGGTTACTAACTCTCAGGAAGAACTGGAGCAAAGAGGCATGGAGTTTACACTACGCGGTAAACCAATCGTAACAAAAGATTTTAATTGGGAAACTTCGGTAAATGCTTCATTCTGGCATTGGTATTATGACAAGCTAGATCCAAATTACAGTTCTCAGGATCCACGTTTAAAAGAAGGAGAACGATATGATAAGTTCTTTACGAAAGATTGGGAACGAGATCATGAAGGAAACATAGTTCATCAAGCTGGTCTTCCGGTAAAAAACAAATATTCATCAGAAATTGGGAATTACGATCCGGATTTGATCCTTGGTTTTTCCAATCATTTTCAATATAAGAATTTCGATTTGAATCTTTCTTTTGATGGAAGAATTGGAGGTTTAATGTATTCCTGGACAGAACAGGCCATGTGGCATGCAGGTGTACATCCGGATAGCGAAAATCAATGGAGATACGACGAAGTAGTAAACGGAAAACAGAATTATGTAGGTAACGGAGTAAAAGTAGTAAGCGGATCAGCAACTTACGATGCATATGGTAAAGTTATTACTGACAACCGTGAATTTGCAGCCAATGATGCCCAGGTATCTTATCAGAACTATACGCAGGTTTACAATTGTAATCCTTGGGATCACCAGGCACCTCATAATATTAAAGATGCAACATTTATAAAATTGAGAGAAATCGCCTTAAATTATACGTTGCCTTCATCACTGGTAAGCAAATGGTCTTTACAGAAATTAAGCTTTGGTATTATCGGCCAGAACCTGTTTTTGTGGACAAAGGAATTTAAATTCTCTGATCCCGATCGTGGTCAGGAAAACTTAAACTCTCCAGCCCAGAGATATGTAGGGTTCAATATTAATGTTACGTTATAATCATTCAGCTTTATGAAAAAGATAGCATTCATACTCATGTCTCTGCTTTTGGTAGCATGCGGAGATTTCGACGAAATAAATACCAATCCGGACACAACAACATCTGTCACACCGGAATTTCTTGCTACTAGTATAATTTACAATATGACAGCCTCATCCAGTAACAAGGCTTTTCTTAACGATTCCTGGGTTATGAAAAGCACTGGGTATACTGAACTCATGGAAAATTACATGTATAACAAGTTCGATCGCTATGGATTTGGAGGTTACAGCCTGCTGATCAGTGCAGATAAAATGCTGACTATAGCTGAAGCTGACAATTCACGAAAGGATAGTGAACTAAACGCCTTTCGGGGTATTAATATGTTTGCCCAGGCATACATATTCTACAATGAAACAATGGCATTGGGTGATGTGCCTTGTTCTGAGGCTTTAAAAGGAGAAACTGAAGGTCTTTTTACTCCTAAATACGATACACAGGAAGAGGTATTTTATATTATACTTAAAGACCTTGAGAAGGCATCTGATTACTTCAGTAAAGCTACTTCTTTTCATGGTGATTTTGTTTACAACGGCGATCCCGACAAATGGATGCGCACAGTAAATAGTTTTACGCTTCGCGTATTAAGTATGTTGAATAAAAAAGGAACTGTTAAAGATATTTCTGTTCAACAGATGTTTGAAACTTTTGCACAAAAGCCTCTTATCGAAAATGAAGATGCTAGCTTTGCCCGTACCTATTCATCAAAAAGTGGTCAATGGTATCCGTTTTACTATGAACAGAATATGTTCTGGATGTACCCGGTTATGTCGTCATTCCTGGTTGATATGATGAAGGGATTAAATGACTACCGCCTTTTCTATTATGCAGAACCAGCTGAAGCGCTGGCCTCCAAACCGGAAAATTCTTTTGAAGCATACAGCGGAGTTGATCCTGTAATGGAAAATGGTAAAGCTCAGGCAGAATGTACAGAAGGAAAACATTCAGCAGTTAATCGCAGATACCATCGGATTGCATCCGGAGAACCGATTAAAACAATCGCTTATTCCGAAGTACAATTTATTTTGGCCGAGGCTGCACTGAACGGATGGAAGACTCCTCAGAGTGCAAAACAACATTATGAAAACGGAGTAAAGTCTGCCATGATGTTTACTGCAGATTATACACCTGTGGACTATAGAAACGGTATAACAATTGATGAAGCTTACATAGATTCTTATCTTCAGGGAACGGCGGCGTTTAACACGACTGAGCCAAAAGATGTATTGATGGAAAAAATCTTTAATCAGAAGTACATCGCGTCTTTCTGGCAACTGGCCTGGAATTCCTATTATGACTATCGTCGTACCGGTTTTCCTAAACTTCCAATCAATCCTGAAACAAATATGAACGAAGTAAAAACCCAGATGCCCTTACGCTGGATGTATGCTGAATCTGAATATTCTGTTAATCGGGTAAATATTGAAGAAGCAATACAAAGACAGTTTGGAGGAAACGATACTCCCAATGATGTAATGTGGTTGCTAAAATAATTTCTCCCTCAACAAAAGAAGTTTAATTAACTCTTTAATATAGAGTTAATTAAACTTCTTAAAAAACACCAATCTAAAACATCTGCATTTTCTGATTTAGAAAAGAGCTTTGTTTACCTATTACATAAACCTAGGATAGTCTTATCCTAACCACAAAAACGTGTTATTAACCTTTAGTCCGAAAATAAATCGGGCTAGTATACTAATACATATAATAATGAAAAAATTACTAATTGTCGGAGGTCTGTGCCTTCTTTTCATGCAATGCAAGAATAGCAATGACGACGATGCTATTCTTAAACCGAATGATCCAACCAAGCCCATTGAGTTAACCTCATTTTTCCCTGATTCGGGTGGAGTAGCCGAACAAGTTATCCTTAGAGGATCAAATTTTGGTATAAACGAAAACGAACTTCGGGTTTATTTCAATAAAAAGCAAGCCACTGTTATTCGTACCATTGGCGATTTGGCTTATGTTGTAGCCCCCAAATTACCTGGTGATACCTGTATTATTTCCGTCGTGTTAGGAAAAGATTCTATGCAATACAATCAGCCATTTTTTTACAAAACCAGAGTACACGTTTCCACAATTGCCGGAACTCCCTTTGCTGACGAGGCTAATGTAGACGGACCTTTAGTTGAATCACGTTTTACAAGGCCCTATTATATTGCAGTGGATCAAGAAAAAAACATTTTCGTGGGACAGTATCCTAACGGATCTTCAGGTTCACTTCACAGAGTTAGAATGATTAACGAGGAGAAAAATACGGTAACCACTTTATTGCAATATTCAACAGGTGGATATATTCTTTCCGGTACTTGTTCCCCCTCTTCAAAAACTATTTATTTTCCGCTTGATGGAAGTGCCCAGTATTACGAATTCGATCCAGAAAAGCAATGGGCTCCCAGACGTGTTACACCTATAAAGAAATCAGGAAGCGGAGATTTTGATTTGGAAAGAAAATATTGCTTAGCTGTATGCCCGGCGGATAACATGCTTTACACAATTACTACAAAAGGTGAACTGGTTAAAATTAATCCAAAAACGCATGAAGCAGAATTGGTAATGAAAGATATACTAACAGATAAGCTATCTTATTTACAAGCGTATCTTACATTTGATCCCAGTAACCCTAACATGCTCTATTTCGTAAATCCATCATCATTAAATCCTGCAGACGGAGTAATACCCGGTACCGATAAAATTTATCGAATTGACTTACGTAGAAATATGCTGGAGGATTATGCCGGATCAGGTGTAAAAGGACATTTAGACGGTCCAAGCGCTTTGGCTCAGTTTAATGACCCTTGCCAAATCTGTTTCGACAAGGATGGAACACTCTATGTAGGTGATACAGACAATTGTTGTGTTCGTAAAATTTCTCGCGACGGAGTTGTATCTACAGTTGTAGGAATCCCTGGTAAAAGTGGTTATTTAGATGGCAATCCGGACATAGCTCTCCTAAACAGATTCTGGGGCATGTATATTGATGAAGAAGGAACTCTATATATTGCCGATTACTATAATAATTGCGTCCGTAAGTTAACCATAGAATAATAAAGCATGAAAAAGTTAAAACATACAAAAGCCATATGCTTTTTGAAAAGCCTTACAATAATTACATTGATCTTGTTCTTTTATGGTGGATCAATTACAGCACAAGAGAGTAAACTAACTATATCCGGTATAATTCATGATGAATTTGGCGAAACAATGCCCAGTGTAAACGTATATTTGAAAGACCGCCCTGGAATGGGGATTGTTTCTGATATCGATGGGAAGTTTTCTATTTCTGCAGCAAAAAATGACATCATCATCTTTTCATTCATTGGTTATAATAATCAGGAATTCGTGGCAACAAAAAACTTCAACGATCTTGATATTAAACTAATACCATCTTCCGAAATGCTGGAAGAGACAGTAATTGTAGGGATGGGCACACAGCGTAAAGTAAGTGTGGTTGGAGCAATTGCCAGCGTAGATGTTGGAGAGTTGCAAGTTCCGGCTACATCCATGAATAATATTCTGGGAGGGCGGGTTCCAGGAGTTATTTCCGTTCAGAACAGTGGTGAACCCGGTAAGAATATAGCTGAATTCTGGGTACGAGGTATCGGTACTTTTGGAGCAAGTAGTGGAGCTTTGGTGTTGATTGACGGTCTTGAAGGTGTATTAAGTCAGGTTGACCCTGCCGATATCGAAAGCTTTTCTATTTTAAAGGATGCTTCGGCAACAGCCGTTTATGGTGTGCGAGGTGCAAATGGAGTAGTTTTAGTTACAACTAAGCGAGGCACGGAACAGAAATTAAAAATTACCGGCCGCGCAAACTTAACTGTTTCTTATCTGAATAAAATGCCCCAATATCTGGATGCCTTTGATTATGCGAAGTTAGCAAATGAAGCTTCCGTTGTATCAGGTAAAAATCCCCGATATACAGACAGAGAGCTGGAGATAATAAAATATGGGTTAGATCCGGATATGTATCCAAATGTTGACTGGCAGAAAGAGATTTTAAACAGAACATCACTACAGCAGACATATTACGTAAGTGCTCTGGGAGGAGGTAGCATTGCCCGCTATTTTATTAGTTTGGGTATGTCTAACGAATCTGCGGCATACAAACAGGATGAAACCAGTAAATATAAAAGCAACGTTGGATATAATACATACAATTATCGTTCTAACCTGGATGTTAACATTACAAAAACAACATCTGTTTACCTGGGAAACGATGGTTTTATTTCCATAAACAACAAGCCGGGTATGGCAAATACTGACTGGCTATGGTCTTCTCAAGCAAAACTAACGCCCCTTACTGTTCCAACGCGCTATTCAAACGGTTTATTTCCAGCTTACGGGAAAGATGATCAGATTTCTCCTTATATATTGTTAAATCATACAGGAATGGCAACCGAAGAAGAGTATAAAAACATGGTTACATTAGCTGTTAACCAAAAGCTGGATTTCATTATTCCCGGTATGAAAGTGAAAATTCAGGGAGCTCTGGACAATCGTTCCTATGTTACAGAAGTCCGTTCAAAAATGATGGATCTTTATAATGCGGCAGGACGTAATGCAAAAGGAGAACTTATCATGATAAAAAAAGTAAATGCTCATGATACATGGTATAGTTCCGATGATTATCAATGGCGTAAGTATCATTTTGAAGGGAATCTGACTTACGATCATGTATTCAATGCAGATCACCGCACAAGCGGACTTCTATATTACTACATGAGTAGCGAAAAAGCGACCAACAATACGACAAGTATGTCTGCTATTCCAAAAAAATATCAAGGGGTATCCTCCCGTTTAACTTACGGATACAAAGATACCTATATGATTGATGCCAACTTCGGATATACTGGATCCGAGAACTTTAAAAAAGGAGAACAGTTCGGGTTCTTTCCGGCTGTTGCCTTAGGATGGATTCCTTCAAATTATGACTTTATCAAGCGGAAACTTCCTTTCATGAACTACCTAAAAATCCGGGCATCGTACGGACAGGTAGGTAATGATAGAATTTCAGACGACCGCTTTCCGTATCTTACCATTATTAATTCGAATGCATCCGGAGGCTGGGGTGGCCAGGGATTGATAGAGAATGTGGTTGGAGCCGATAATCTTGCCTGGGAAAAATCGACAAAGGCTGATTTAGGTGTTGAGGCCAAATTCTTAAACGAACGACTTTCTTTTGTTGTAGACATATTCAATGATAAGCGGGAAGGTATTTTTCAAAAAAGGACGCAATTACCTAGCTATGTAGGAGCAGTATACATGCCATACAGTAATGTCGGGGCAATGAAAAGTTATGGTTCAGATGGTAATATTTCGTTCTCGCAAAAAGTAGGAAAAGATATTTCGTTTACACTTCGCGGTAATTTCACTTATTCAACGAATAAGATTTTACATTGGGAACAACCTTTTCAGAAGTACGATTATTTATCCTATAAAGGAAAACCATACAATGTTTCCAGAGGATTTATTTCATTAGGATTATTTAAAGATGATCAGGATGTAAAAAACAGTCCTGCACAATTTGGAAAACTTCGTCCGGGCGATATTAAGTACAAAGACGTTACAGGTGATGGTGTTATTACCGACGATGACCGGGTACCTCTATCCTATTCTCCAATTCCTCGTTTAATGTATGGATTCGGAGGAGAATTCACTTATAAAGACTTTACACTAGGATTATTGTTCAAAGGAACAGGAAAATCTGATTTCTTTTTAAATAATAATGGATACGGGTACATTCCTTTCTATGGAGGTGCCTTAGGAAACGTGTTAAGCATTGCCGGAGAACAAAACAACCGTTGGACCCCGGCCTCTTATTCAGGAAATCCGGCAACAGAAAATCCGAACGCCAAATTTCCCCGTCTATCTTATGGGTACAACGAAAATAACAGTAAAACCTCCTCTTTTTGGATGGCAGACAGTCGTTATTTAAGACTTCAGGAAGTAACTCTTAATTACAATCTCAAACATAATGCTTTGAAACAATACCTTGGAATCAGCTCTGTTGACTTACAGCTAATAGGTTACAATCTGGCTGTGTGGGACAAGGTTGACCTGTGGGATCCTGAATTGGCTGGATACAATGGATATGCTTATCCTATTCCCATGAGGTTTGCGTTCCAATTATATATCAATTTTTAAAAATAAGGAGGTTTATCTATGAAAAATATTAAATATAACTTACTGGCAATCTTTACATTCTTTGTATTGATGATGCCTTCATGCAACTATTTGGATGTGTCCGAATATTTTGAAGACACCTTGCATGTCGATTCTGTATTTCAGAAAAAAGTGTATCTCGAAAAGTTCCTTTGGGGAGCGGCGGCTTTATTGCCTGATGAAGGTAATATCTTTACAAACTCCTACTACCCGGCCGTTTTGGGAAGTGATGAATCCTTCACTATGTGGGAAAGCAGTTATAATAGTCAACGGTTTCCTATCAATGAAATTACAGCCGATAATTTAGGATCCATGAATATCTGGCCCAACATGTACATAATCATTCGTAAAGCGAACACAATCTTAAGCAGGATAAATGAATGTCCGGATATGAATGCACAGGAAAAAAGAGAAATAGTTGGATATACTCATTTTCTAAGAGGTTATGCTTATTACTTTCTCGTACTAAATTATGGACCTTGTATCTTAGTTGGCGACCAAATAATTGATACAAGTTTAGATTCGGATGCATATGCTACAGAAAGAGCCACCTACGACGAATGTGTAGAATATGCTTGCAAAGAATTAGAAACTGCAGCCGAATACATTCCTGCAACTGTACCCATAAATCTATTTGGTCGCCCTACCAAAGGAGCTGCCTATGGATTAATTGCCAGATTAAGGGTATATGCAGCCAGCCCTCTTTACAACGGGGGGAAAGCAGCTAAAACATACTTTTCTAATTTCAAACGTAAATCTGATCAGGTGCACTATATCTCGCAGACATATGACGAGAAAAAATGGGCTGTTGCAGCTGCAGCATGTAAGCGTATTATAGATATGGGAACTTATAAATTACACACGGTTGAAGCGTCTTTTGACACTCCGGCTTTACCAAAAAATATAACTTCCGATCCTCATTACTATAGCACTTTCCCGGATGGGGCTTCAGGAATTGACCCACTAAGATCTTATGCAGAAATGTTCAACGGAGAAGCTATTTCGTTTAAAAATGAAGAGATAATTTTTGGAAGATACTCCAATTCAGTAAAAAATGCCACTCAAAATGCATTTCCATCCGCTTTTGGAGGTTGGAACGGATTTTGTCTTCCTCAGCATGTAATTGATGCATACCGGATGGCTGATGGGAAAACAATTAATGAATCCAGCAACGAATATCCCTATAATGAAGATGGCTTTACGGAAAAGGCATCCGCTTTTTCCGGATATGAATTACGGGCAAACGTAAGCAAGATGTATGCCAACAGAGAAATGCGCTTTTACGCCTGCGTGGGCTTCAGCGGATGTTTGTGGCCAATGAGATCGACTACAGAAACAGGTAAATACCTGCAAGAGGTTCGATACGGTTTGGATCAGAATAGCGGTAAGAGTGCTGCAACCGAAGGGGATGCTAAAAACTATCCGATAACTGGTTATGTAATCAAAAAGTATATTCATGGAGATGATGCATGGAAAGGTTCAAACGGATCAGTCCTGGACAAACCCTTCATTATGGTACGTTATGCAGATATTCTGTTAATGTATGCTGAATGTCTGAACAACCTTACTCAATCTCACACCATTACAGACGCCCAGGGAAATAGCCAGACTTTCGTCCGTGATGCAAAACAAATTGCCAATGCATTTAATCAGGTACGTTACCGCGCCGGACTTCCCGGATTAACCGAGAATGAAATTTCTTCGCAAGATAACTTCTTTGAAGCTTTAAAAACTGAACGTATGGTTGAATTCCTGCACGAAGGTCTTCGTTATTATGATGTTCGCAGATGGGGTATAGTTGCTGAGGTTGAATCTAAACCAATCATGGGTATGGATACTGATAAACCGGAAAGAAGCGGCTATTATAACAGGGTAATATGTAACTATATAACTGTAAGAAACAGAGTCTTTCTACCCAAAATGGTTTTATTACCTATTGAAAGACAAGAGATAAAACGCGTACCGACTTTGGATCAGAATCCTGGCTGGGAAAATTAATATTCAATTAAAATTAAAACAAAATGAAATTAATAGTAAAATACATACTCACAGGGATGTTCATTTGTATATTTTCATCCTGCGAAGAAAATTTGTTAGATCAGGAACAATATCAGAAAAAAATCTACTTATTAAGTTCTGACAATAATATATTCAAATATTCTCATGCTCTTAATGATTCTATTACCAAGGGATTCATAACAGTTGGTAGTGGAGGAACAATTCCATTAAATAAAGATGTGACCGTAATTCTTGAGCTTGATACAAGTTCTTTTAGCGAATACAATCGCCGTAATTTTGACATTGAATACGACAAGTATGCCAAGCTACTGGAGCCATCAAGGTATGTTCTTCCTTCACACGAGATTGTTTTACGTGCCGGAGAAATAGATGCGACCACATTTTTCCCTATTGAAATAGATGCGAACGGACTTTCTCCGGATTCTACTTATATGGTTCCGTTTAAGATTAAATCAACATCAGATTATGAAGTAAATCCCGAAAAAGCAAGTGTACTTTATCAGATTGAGCTAAAAAACAAGTATACTGAATCCGGAATGAACACTTATTCTATGAAAGGGACCAAACAACCGGAAGGAGGTAGCCTCTCGGCAATAACCACAACTAAGGTGATGGCTCCTCTGGCCAAAAACAAGGTTCGTATTTTTCCGGAAAACTTTTTAGTAAGCAGCAAACTAAAAGATATTGAGGATAAAACAATCACAATTACTGTCAACAACGACAATACGTTACGTCTTAAACCTTTCAAACATGTAATGCTTGAACAGTTAGAAGGAAACCGTTACATTGAGAATGAGGAAACTTTTTATCTGAATTACCGCTACAAGCTGGCATCGGATGAAAAATGGATCACT
Organism: uncultured Macellibacteroides sp.; assembly: GCF_963667135.1. Lineage (NCBI taxonomy): Bacteria > Pseudomonadati > Bacteroidota > Bacteroidia > Bacteroidales > Porphyromonadaceae > Macellibacteroides > uncultured Macellibacteroides sp. The sequence goes on from NZ_OY762974.1 coordinate 591,898, forward strand.
GTAACTGAAACTTTGAAGCGTATTAAATAGATTGAAGTAATACAATTAATACATAAAACAATATGAAATTAAAATATGCATTAGGGTCTATGCTGCTTTCATTTATTTTTGCCTGCAGCAATGATTCCGAGGAATTGATCCAATCTCAGCTATTTGGCTTATCTGAAACTGCTATGGATTTTCAAAGTGCTGCCGGTAAAAAATCAGTTGCCGTACTTGGAGCAGAAGGCGAGGTAACAGCATCCGTCGTATCCGCAAATTCTGAATGGTGTAAAGTAGAAATAAAGAAAGGAAACGCTCTTGATTCCATACAGGTTACTGTTGAAGAAAATTTAAAAGCGAAAAGTCGTACTGCAACCGTAAATATAAATCAAGGGGAGCATCAACGGCAGTTTCTTGTCCGTCAGTCTCAGAAATTTTTCAATTCAATTTCTAAAGTTTTGAATCTATCGGCTGCAAAAGGTCCTGGTCAGGTTCGATTAACATGGACAGAACCAGTGGAAGATAACTTTAATCACGTAAAAGTATCCGCTTACAATTCCGGCGGCGATTTACATTCCTCCGTAGTAGTTGCAAAAGGGGTAACTGAACATGTGATTTCCGGACTACTTTCCTCGGCCGGTGAATATTCTTTTGAAGTGCAGTCGTTCGATCTTGAAAATGAAGCAGGAGAAATTGCTTCAATAAAAAGTAGTGCCGGTAAAAATGTAGCATTCCGTTTTAAAGAAGTGCCACTTCCAAAATGGGTTGGATATTATTTCAAAAGCAGCGAACGTATTACTTCAACGCTTCAGATAGGTAGTAACGAATTTAATCAGGGAGAAGAAGTTACCATCTCTTTTGATGTTGACAAATCAATCATGGATGAATATAATCAAAGTCATGGAGACGCACTGGAACTGATGCCCGAGAATGCTTATTCTTTATCTGGTATTCTTTATACAAGCACCAAAGAGTATCAAAACATGTCTTTAAGCATTAATACCTCATCACTGAAAGACAGACATTCATACGCAATTCCTGTGAAAATTAAATCTGTTTCCTCTAATTTGATTGACGAAACATTTAGTACAGCTTTATTGATTTACCGTGTTGACGATTTGTCCGGATGGTATACCGTTGAACGTCTTTCTAAATGCGGAGAACCAGAAAGTGCCTATCCGGATGGAAAACGCAGATACATCAGAAGAACCGGAGAATATACCTGGGAAACCGGATATCTATTCAGAGAGTATGCAAACAGTGAAGAATCTGAACAAACAGGTATTACAGGTTCTGTTCAATACATTTCGATCAATCCATCAACTAAACAATTGCATATTCAGCAGGGGTCTTATGGAACCAATGAAGATTTGAATAGTTTCAATGCGGAATCGAATGAATTGATTATTGACTATGAGTATTCTGAATGGGCTGGATGGTGGACAAACGAAAGAATGTACAACCGGGGATTCGCTAAATAAATTAATATTTATAAACTAGTAAAAAAATAGAATGAAAGGCATTAAATTATTCCTGTTTATCTTATTGATCGGAAGTTGTTTTATATCCGAGATTCAAGCAAAAAAACGGAAAACCGTATTCATAATTGCTGATGGTATCCCGGCTGATGTTATAGAAAGAGTACAAACACCGGTAGTAGACGAAATTGCTACTGCCGGTGCATACCGCAGGGCCTATATGGGAGGCGAAGTAGGGGGACCAACACAAACGCCCACCATATCCGCAGTCTGTTATAACAGTCTTTTAACATCTACATGGGCCAACAAACACAATGTTTGGGATAACAGTGTTGATAACCCGAATTACAACTATTGGTCTATTTTCCGAATTGCCGAAAGTCAAAAAAAGGATGTAAAGACTGCTATATTTTCTTCTTGGCTCGACAATCGTACCAAATTAGTTGGAGAAAGTAAAACTGCGACTGGAAATTTAAAAATAGACTATGTATTAGATGGTCTGGAACTTGACACAAAAACATATCCGGAAGAAAGCCATTCATTACAGATTCATAAAATTGACGAGAAAATATCGGAAGAAGCTGCCAATTGTATCAAAAATGATGCTCCGGATGTAATGTGGATATATCTCTGGTTTATGGATTGTGCCGGTCATGAATTTGGTGACAGTCCGTTTTTCGACAAATATACTGAATTGACCGATAAACAGATTGGACGTATTTGGGAAGCAGTTAAATATCGGGAAAAAGCTTTTGATGAAGAATGGATGGTTATGGTTACTACAGATCATGGACGAAGTGCTACAGATGGAAAGGGACACGGAGGACAAAGCCCAAGGGAACGGACTACCTGGATATCTACAAACGTAAAACCAAATGAATATTTTAAGAATAAACAGCCGGGCATTGTTGATATTGTTCCATCTATTTGCCGTTTTATGAATTTCTCAATCCCCAAAGATGTGCAATTTGAACAAGAAGGCACTCCATTTATTGGAAAAATTGACATCTCGAATGTAAAAGCTGAAAAGAAAAACAACCAGATTGTCATTACATGGAATAACTATGATAACTCTCCAGTCGAAATTTACTTATCCACTACCAATAATTTTAAAGAAGGGAAATCTGATGAATGGATCAAAGTGGGAAAAGTTAAAGCAAGTCAAAAAAGATTTGTTTTTGATTCATCCGGCATCAATGCTCCTCTTTGTAAATTTAGTGTGAGAAGTAAAAATAATATGCTTCCGGTTTGGGTGTATCTAAAAGAAACTTATTAGTACAAAGAAAAACAATACGATGAAAAAGATTTTTTATTTATTGATTCCATTCCTCATGCCTTTGTTTGCCTGTGGACAGGAAAAGAATCTGCAAGTTACAGATTTGAAGGTTCTGCAAATAAACATCTGGCAGGAAGGTACAATCGTTTACGATGGATTCAATATCCTCGTTAATCAGATTGTTGATTTAGATCCGGATTTAGTTACATTTAGTGAGGTGCGCAATTATAACGGGCGAGACTTTATTCCCCGTTTAACAGCTGCACTTAAACTAAAAGGGAAAACATACTACGGACAGTCTAGCCTTAGCACTGGAATTATTTCAAAATATAAAATTGAAGCTCAGGAAGTAATATACCCTCTGGTTAACGACCGGGGATCTGTACTCAAAGCCCGCATCCAAGTTGGAGAAAAACAAATTGTCCTTTACTCTGCACACTTAGACTGGTTGGATTATGCCTGTTATCTTCCCCGGGGATATGATGGGAATACCTGGAAAAAGCTTGAGGCCCCTGTTGTGGACACGGCCATAATTTCGGCAAACAACAGAGATTCCTATCGGGATGAACAGATAAAGAAATTGATAGATGATGCTTCCAAAGAAAAAGAAGAAGGTAGTATTATTCTTATTGGTGGTGACTTTAATGAGCCTTCTCATTTAGATTGGCAGGAAAATACCAAAGAAATCCGCGATCATAATGGAGTCGTATTAAATTGGGATTGTTCCATCCTTCTTGAAAAAGCAGGCTATAAGGATTGCTATCGTGAACAATATCCGGATCCAATTGTCAATCCGGGATTTACCTTTCCTTCAGCTAATCCGCTTGTAGATAGCTCGAAGCTTACATGGGCTCCTACTGCAGACGAAAGAGACAGAATAGATTTCATCTATTATTATCCAAATCCGGAATTTGGATTAAAAGAGATCCAGATCGTTGGTCCTTCGCAATCAATCCTATATGGGAAAAGTGTAGAAAATGATAGTGAAGACCGGTTTATCTTACCTAAACAAGGATGGCCTACCGATCACAAAGCCTTACTAGGCACTTTTCAAATCAAAAGGTAAAAATTTATGAATACTTTTTTAACTATAAATTTACAATAATGAAGAAATTAATTTACTGTCTGTTAATTACTCCCTTTCTATTTGGGTGTTCTCAAAAGAAAGAACCAAGTGCGTATCTATACCATGTTGACGCCTTGGATAAGGTCCTAAAAGAAAGAGGCGTTTTAAGAGATGATGCAGATACGATACGTGTAGCACGTGGAGAGTCTGCTTCCATACAAGTTGTGGTTAAAGCCATTGAGGGAATTGATCAGCTAACTGCCGATGTTAGCGAGATTACCAATGGTAAGGTGGAATTAAAACCACAACAGGTAGGATTGGTTGGGTATGTTAAATCATCACACCGATACAGTCCGCCATCTGTATACATGATTCATTCTCCTTCTAACTATTATCCTGATCCTATTTACACCGACACAACAGTCAATCTCCTTCCCGGAGAGTTACAGCCAATATGGGTTACTGTTCCAATTCCTGCTGATTGTGAAGCTGGAATATATACCGGAAAAGTTTTGGTGTCGGGTATGGCCGATGGCAGAAAGGTCTCTTACGACAAACCTTTTACTATCAAAGTATATCCTGTTACAGTAAAGAAGCCTTCATTATGGGTTACAAACTGGATGAACTTCAGTCCTACCGCATTGGCTTACATGAACAATATGGAGAATGTGGAAACTTTCAGCGACTTATACTGGAATTTTGTTCAACAATTTGCAACCACGGTTTCTAAATACGGACAAAACATGCATCGTATATTTCCTCTTTGGCTGACTAAATATTCGTTGGATGAAAAAGGACAATACACTTTTGACTTCTCTAATTTTGATAAAGAAGTGAGTATGTTCGATAAGGCCGGAGCATTGGATAGAATAGAGGGAGGAGCTTTTGGATGGCGTGCCGGAGAGTGGGATGAACCTTATTCTGTAGAAGTGCCCGTATTAGATCCCCAAAAACTGGAGAAGCGTTCGGCCGGTAGTAATTACCTGAAAGATCTTGATTATAACCACGGACTTGATTTAGTATTGTTACCTCTTGCTGATAAACGCAGCCAGAATTTCTACGGACAGTATCTGCCTGCTTTAAAGAAACATTTGCAAGAAAAGGGATGGTATGATAGATATGTGCAACATATCGGAGACGAGCCCATCGATGCCAATGCTGACTCTTATATTGCTATCAGTAAATACATAAAGCAATACATGCCGGAAGTGAAAACGATAGACGCACTGATGGCTTCCAAAAAATTAACTGGAAGTGTGGATATCTGGATTCCGCTGCTTGATATATTTGAAAAAGACTATGATTTCTTCATGGATCTGCAGAAAAAAGGCAAAGAGGTATGGATGTATACCTGTGCGCCGCTTCGGGGAGATTATGCGAACCGGTATGTTGAGCTTCCTTTAATTCTTACCCGTTATATGCATTGGGTAAACTATAAGTATAATGCAACCGGATATCTTCACTGGGGTTTGAATTTCTGGTCGGAATATCAAATGCCAATTGTTGAGTCGGGCAGACACAGAGGTGAAATACCCGGAGGCGATGCTTTTATCTTATACCCGGGCTATCATAAATTGTATAGTTCAATCCGGTTCGAAGCCATGCGCGATGGTATCTTCGACTATGAGTTACTTCGGATGCTGGAAAAAATAGATCCGGAAAAAGCGAAGACCTTCGCCAATGAAATAGTTCCTGACTTTGATCGCTACGACGAAGACATAGTCTATTTTAGAAATACCAGAAAACAAATACTAGAACTGTTGTCTCAAAAATAAGAGGCTTAATCTAAGATTATATTCGGGTTAATACGGAGCAGATTGCGAAACCATCGGTTCTATATTAACCTGAATGATTTTTCTAATGTAAATAGTAAATTAATAATACGTTCTATAAGTTATCTGTACATGAAAAAAACTATTCTATTTCTTTTGTTTATCCAATTAGTCGGAATAAATGCTTCTTACGCCACGATTGATGAATGTTATGCCAAACTGGTTTCAGATACGTTATCCATTGGGAACAATCTGATACAGCGAACATTTTTGTGGAATAATGGAAACCTGATTACATTAAATATCATTGATAAAGTAAACAATCAGGATTGGGTTAACCAAAATAAAATTCCCGATTTCTTTATTCCTCAATCAGATAATACATCGCAAAAAGGTAGTTGGAAGTCTGAAATAGTTGAATCTCCCATATCTCCCCAATATAGAGAAGTTGTTGTGGAATATATGGTTGATCAGCTACAAGTTAAAAGAGTATACCGGGTATATCCCGACTGTCCGGCAATTGCTGTAGATACTTATCTGAAGGGATCCGCAACAGGTAGCTGGATAGTAGAAAATTCAAATAGTATAGTGTCGAGGAATGTTTTATCACAACAAAACAATATCCCCGTCATCGATCAGATCTCTTTGGATGGAAAGCATTGGTCGGTCAATGCTATTGAGTTTCTGGATGCTTCTGATAACTATAATACGTTAGTACAGCCTTATCAGGGATTATCTTATAATGAAAACACTTATAGGGGAAATTTACTCTTTTTTCAAAATAAGGAAATTGATAAAGGTTTATTCATATTAAAAGAAGCTCCGTGTTCGAATAATCAACTGGCATACCCCGGAGCAGATTATATTACAAACTTTGGCTCATTAAAACAAATAGGCTTAGGAATTGTTTCCTCCGATTTACAAACTGATGAATGGATAAAAACATATAGTTCGGTTACCGGGGTATATGCAGGAGACGAAATACAACAATTGACTGCGTTGCGTAAGTATCAAAAAAATGTGAGAAGCTTACAACCCGATCGGGATGATATGATTGTTATGAACACATGGGGAGACAGAGGAGAAATAAGCCGGATTACAGAGTCTTTTTGCCTGGAACAAATGAAAGCATGTGCTAATTTAGGAATTTCACATTTTCAGATTGACTGGGGATGGCAACAAGGCAGAAGTGAGAACCGGACGAATGGCAGAGATGTTTGGAAACCTAATGAAAAAATATTTCCTGAAGGATTTTCTTCCCTTGTAAAAAAAGGAAAAGAATTGGGCGTGGAATTATGTCTTTATCTGGTACCTAGTCTTAAATATGATAATGAAGCCTGGGAAGAAGATGCGGATGCACTGATTAATTTATATAAAAATTATGGTATTCGGATATTTAAAATAGACGGGCAAAAAATTCCTTCTAAGATTGCGGAAATACGAACCCAAAAGATGTATGACAAGGTCCTGAAAGAAACAAATAATGAGGTCGTGTTTAATTTGGATATTACGGCGGGACCAAGAGGCGGCTACTTCTTCTTTAATCAGTATGGCAACTTATTTGTTGAGAACAGATATACAGATTGGGGTAACTATTATCCGTATTGGACTTTGAGAAATCTTTGGATGCTCTCAAAATATGTCCCGGCTGAACGGCTGCAGGTAGAGTTTCTTAATAAATGGAGGAATCAAAACAACTATGGAAATGATCCTTTTGCACCATCTACCTATTCTTTAGATTACTTGTTTGCCATTACAATGGCTGCACAGCCGTTAGCCTTCTTTGATGCAGGCGCATTACCCCAAAAAGCGTTTGATCAGGAAGGTTTAATTAAGCGGTATAGAACAATTCAGCACGATTTTCATAATGGGATTATTCTGCCTATCGGGGATGAACCCTCAGGGAAATCATGGACAGGATTTCAATCTATGAAAAAAGGTGAAGGGTATCTGTTAATCTTCAGAGAACTAAATTCAGAATCGTCTGTACAACTAAAAACCTACTTAGAATCGGGGGCGTCCGTTGAACTTACACCCTTGTTTGGAGATGGAAAAAAGTCAAAGCAACGGGTTTTAAAATCAGGGATGATATCAGTATCCTTGCCTAAAAAGAATAGTTATGTAATGTATAAATACAAAACAAATAAGTAAAAAAAACATTTTTATAAATAAAACAGACAAATCTATAAATAGTAAAAAAACAAACTGGCTGGATTTAATATTAATACAATAACTTTGCGGGCAGAAAAACACAAAAATAGTTCTATATATGGAAAAAAGACAAGCAGTATTTCTGGCCGGAGTTACAGCCCTTGCGGCAACAGCCTCCTCTTGCCAGGCAAAACAAAAAGCAGCAGATGACAAACCATTGAATATTGTCTTTATTATGACAGACGATCATTCGCTGCAAACGATAAGTGCTTACGACAAACGCTTTATCCAAACACCAAACATCGATCGTATTGCCAACGAAGGGGTTCTTTTCGCAAACAGTTTCGTAGCCAACTCTATCAGCGGTCCAAGCCGGGCATGTATGCTTACAGGTAAACACAGTCACAAAAACGGATTTATCGATAACAACCATAAATTCGACGGAGCACAGCAAACTTTCCCCAAGTTACTGAAAGCAGCTGGTTACCAGACTGCCGTAGTTGGAAAATGGCATCTCACTTCCAATCCAACCGGGTTCGATTACTGGAATATTCTTGTCGGACAAGGAGATTATTATAATCCCTTTTTTATTGATAATGGAGTGAAAAAGCAAATAGAAGGATATGCTACAAACATCACCACCGATATCGCACTGGACTGGCTTAGCAACAAACGTGACAAAAGTAAACCGTTCTGTCTGCTTCTTCATCATAAGGCGCCGCACCGGACATGGATGCCAGACACTTGCGATTTAGGAATCTATGACAACAAGACTTTCCCTCTGCCAGCAAACTTTTACGACAACTACGAAGGGCGTACCGCAGCTGCACAGCAGGAAATGAGCATTATAAACGACATGGACGAGGTGTACGACCTGAAAATGGCCGACAAAGAAAATGAAGTCCGAACGAATAGTGCCGACCTCGAAAGTGCGGGTCGTAGAATGTACAACCGAATGAACCCAGATCAGAAAGCAGCTTGGGACAAATATTACGATTCTATTATCAAGGATTTCAAAGAAAAGAATCGGACAGGCAAAGAGCTGGCTGAATGGAAATATCAACGATACATGCACGACTACCTGAGCGTGATTCACTCGGTAGACCGCAACATTGGGGTTGTTTTAAAATACCTGGAAGACAACAATCTGCTTGAAAACACACTGATTGTCTACACGTCAGATCAGGGATTCTATATGGGTGAACACGGTTGGTTCGACAAACGTTTCATGTACGAAGAGTCTTTCCGCACACCTCTGTTTATGCGCCTGCCCGGAGGTAAAAAAGGAACTGTAAAACAGCTGGTTCAAAATATAGACTACGCTCCTACCTTCCTTGAACTTGCAGGTGTGAAAATTCCGGAAGATATTCAAGGACAATCGCTTCTCCCACTGCTTAAAGGAAAAAATCCTGCCGACTGGAGAAAATCTCTTTACTATCACTTTTATGAATATCCGGGCGAACACGCTGTGAAACGTCATTACGGGGTACGAAACGAGCGTTACAAACTCATTCATTTCTACAACGACATCGATGTATGGGAACTCTACGACCTGAAAGAAGATCCAAGCGAAATGAAAAATCTTTACGGAAAAACAGGATACGAAAAAATAACGTCTAAGCTCAAAGAGGATCTTATAAAATTGCAAACGCAGTATGACGATTCAATCGAGAGTCAGCTTTCTAAATAAACTACACAACACAAGGCCGCTTCCCCTCTATGGGGCAGGCGGCCTTTTTACTTTACCTTTCGCTGCTTTATCACACTGCCCATCTGCAAAAACACAGAAAAGACAATCAACGAAAGTCCGGCATAAAAAGCAAGATTAAGGTCTTTTGCCTCACCAAAAATAATCATCGCCAAAATAATACTATACACTGGTTCCAGATTATAACTTAAGTTCATGGTAAATGCCGAGATACTCTTCAGCGCCTGTATCTGCAAAATATTCATACATATCGTACAGAAAAAGGCAAACAGCAACAGATAAATAAAATCGAGCGCATTGGGAATGAGATACTCCTGAGGTGAGAAGTAAAGAAATAAGGGAAGCACGCAACTCAGAAAAGTCACCCCTCCGATCATCTCATAAAGCAAAATAGAAGAAGAAGGAGCCATACTCCCCACCTTTTTATTGCTAATGGTATATAACGCAGCGAGTGCCGAAGAAACAACGCCCAACATTATTCCGTAACGATACCTCATATCAAACTGAAAAATAAGTAAAATGCCAAGCACAGCCACCACACTGTAAAGCAGTTCCCGGAAAGAAATCTTCCGGCGTCCAAACAAGGGTTCAAAGATGGCAGAAAAGAATCCTGTTACCGAAAAGCAGACTACCCCGATTGAAACATTGGACGCCTTAATACTTCCAAAAAAGAACAACCAGTGAAGAGCGAGCAAAAGTCCCACACCAGCCATCTTCAGAAAATCACGGAAAGAAACTTTCCTCAACTTCTTTCCAATCAACAAAATCAGCAATAAAATCAGCGAAGTAAGTAACATCCGGTACCATACCAACACCCCTTCACTTAGCGAAATCAACTTCCCCAGAATACCGGTAAAGCCGGCGAGCAAAATTGAAAGATGTAGTTTTATAAAAGCCTCCCTCATACACACACATTTGATTGCAAATGTAAGAAAAAGAAGTAGATATTACTTCGTTTAACACAAACCAGATCAGGGAATCTGAAAGCTGGAGACCCCTTCGCAGAGCGTCCTTTCAACTCCTTTCCAAACAAAAAGTCCTGAAGTACCTGCCGGCAATTCAATCCGGGCAGACAAACTCCCCTTTTTATCCACCTTATAGGACACCGAAATGCTGCCAGCCGGATGAGGCATTGTACCAGACACTTCTTTCAGAGAACCAAGCGAAGGTGCAATCCGAATCTTTTTAAAGCCCGGAGCATCACTGTCAATACCCAGCAGGATTCTGTAAAACTCAATATTAGGACTGGCTCCCCATGCATGACAGTCAGAACGCGACGGTTCAGGCATCTCTGCCCAGGTTGTCAGTCCCAAAGCCATCTGATCTCTCCAAATCTGAAGATTATCGAGCAACTGATCACCCATACCGGCTTTATTTAATGCCAGATGAACATAATATCTAAAATAAATGGTTGCCTGCGCCAAAGAAGGATCATTCAGGGTTTTAGTCATAACCGCTGCTGCCTCTTCTCCGGTAACCACATCTGCCAGCACTGCCAGCGCATTTACATGCTGCGAATAACTACGGTGATCGTGGGTATCAGCAAAAATTCCTTTTTCAGCATTCCAATATTTGGCACGGATCGTAGCTCGCATTTTGGATGCCAGATCGCGGTAATGTGCGGCCATTCCCGAAATACCAAATGCATCTTCCATCGGAGCAGCTGCGTCCAGCGTAAGGATATACATCAGATCCTGAAAGGCGGAGTTTCCATCCTTTTCACGAATGGGTTCCCCACCGGGAAAGCCAGCCGACCAGTCAGCAAAGAACCAGTGAGGCACATAGGCAAGACTGTAATCTGGTTTCAGCCACTGTTCGTACCACGAAAGAATTCCACGGTAAGCAGGTAAAAGTGATTTCATGTATGTCTCGTCCCCCCGGTACATCCAGTAATCGTGCCCCATGCAAATCCACCACAAGGAAAACGATGAGATAAACTGATGAACAGAAGATGGGTATCGACTCATGGTTATTCCATCGGCAACAACCGACTGTCGGCCTTGCTCGATGGCGTTTTTCACCATAAACGAATCTCGGGTATTATATAATGAAACCATTGCCTGAATCCGTGTATCGCCAAAATACTGCAGTTGTTCGTAGTACGGGCAATCCATATAAGTTTCATTGGCACACAAACGTGCTGTTCGCCAGCCAATAGCCAGCATATTATTTAATTCCGGATGACCGGAAGCTGAAAAACTTGTTTCGTTTTTAAACGGATAGGCAGAAAATGTCCCATACACATCTTCCAGCACTAAAGGTTCGTTGCCGGTTGTAACCGTAATATTCACGTAACGCCAGGTACGCCACCAGAGTGAAGTAAAATTACGGGCACTTCCTCCGTCGGGAAGAAGCTTATCTTCGTATCCCACAAATTTCTTCCCTTCAACTAGATCCCGGTGACCTTTTACGGTAAGATTCGACTGTTTAGACGATTTTTCTAATTTATCTTCATACAAGGCTTCGGCATAAGTAATCAGAATCTCGGATCCTTTTCCTTTGCTAAAGACCAAAGACAGATACCCGGTGGTAAGCTGTTTCTGATCAAGCAGCAAGCGAATTTTACTATTTGCCGGGATGGTAATTGCTATCGGTTTTGAAGGGAAATCTTTCGGGCATTTTATTCCATCGGCGATACGTACCGCGTCAAAACGTTCTGTCCGCATTTCCATGGAAGGAATAGGACGAGGTACCAGTAATCGTCCTGGATAATCGCGAGCCCCTTTGGCTGCTCCTTCCATTCCGGACCGCGCCTTTTTCCAGTCAGCATCAATAAAATCCGGGTGCTCCCAGCCCCAGGGATAAACAGCTGCATTCACTTGTTCGCCGGCACCAACTGCATAATAGCCCAACACGGGTTTTGACCAGGGACTATAGGCTGAATTCTTAACACAAAGCCACGTATTGTCTGTATTTACAATCTCCTCGGTAGGCGAATTCCCTTGTAATAGAAATCCTGTCTGATTAAAACTTATTTGTGCTATTGGTTTCTGGTCTGCAAAATTCCATACAACGGCAGCCAGCACATTCTTTCCGGTCTTGAGCCACGGAGCTATATCCACTGTTTCGTACGACCAGTTGTAAATATCTCCGCGCGAAGGGCCCAGGGAAACCTGAACTCCGTTCACAAACAACTTATACCGGTTATCCGCCGATACATGCACAATAAACCGCGCAGGGATATCCTCCACCGTGAAAGATTTACGAAAATGATATACCCCAAAAATGTTGACTGGTTCATCTGGTACAGAGATCCAGCGGGCCTTCCATCGCCCTTCGAGAAGGGCTGGGTTTATATCTGATTGATTTACTCCGTTTAGCCGGATCTGAGCCGTAGCTGGTAAACAACAAAGCAAAAGCAAAAGGAAAAATAAGCGTGTTTTCATAACAATCAGGATAACAAAATTCAAGACGACGAGCAAAGATAATTATTTTTACAATGTAGAATACGATTCTATTGTTATAAAATGGCACTTTAAATCTGGAGTAACATTATAATTCATACCTTTGCAACCATTAAACAGTTCAGCGAAATGAAAACAAATAAAATCGTGTTTTTTCTTATTATTATATTGAATACGTTGTTATTCAGTTGCACAAACAAGGAACAATATTTTGAAACGGCAGGAAGTCTTCATACACCCTATCATATTAAATATCAGTATACACGATCTCTTGATAAGGAAATCCAGGTAGAGTTGAAACGCTATTATCATTCAATCAACCCCTTCGACTCCTTATCCATCATTTCGCAAGTTAACCAAAATAAAGAGGTTGAAGTAGACACACTCTTCGTTGATGTTTTTAATAAAGCAATGGAAATATCTGAAAAAACTGATGGAATATTCGATGTAACCTGTGGTCCGCTTATCAACCTGTGGGGTTTCGGTTTCAGCAAAAAAGACAGTGTAACTCCTCATAACATAGATAGTATCCGCTCCTTCGTAGGATTCAGGAAAGTTAGACTCGACGGGCGCAGAGTGACAAAGGAAGACCCCAGAATAGTAATGAACTTTTCGGCTTTGGGAGACGGATGCAGCTGCGATGTGGTTGCCGCCTTACTCGATAGCAAAGGAATTGAAAACTACATGATAGAAATAGGAGGCGAAGTACTTGCAAAAGGTATAAACCCAAAAGGAGAGTGTTGGAGGATCGGGATTAACAAACCTTCCGACGATCCAGCAGGAATCAATCAGGAGCTGGAGGTTATTGCCCATCTATGCGGTCGGGTAGGTCTGGCCACCTCTGGAAATTACCGGAATTTCTATGAAAAGGACGGAAAAAAATATGGTCACACTATCAACCCCATAACAGGATATCCTGCTGAACAGGATATCCTAAGCGCCACTATTATCGCCCCCGACTGTATCACAGCTGATGGTTATGCGACAGCTTTCATGGCATTGGGATCCGAAAAGGCTCGCGAACTTAAAAAGAAAGTTCCTGAAATCGAATACTTTATTATATATACAGACGCAGAAGGTAAATACCGTACCGAACACTCGGAAGGTTTCTCCCGGTATTTATCCAAATAAGCCGTACTTATACTTTTTCCTTTACCTGTAAGGGTCATTAAATGTTAAAACAACATGAATACAATCATTTCATGTTCAAGAACATATTGCTTTTTCTATGTATAATTTTTAAAAGTGTTATTTTTACACTCAAAACAACAACATCAGCAAGTTTATGAGCAAATATTATGAAGACAAAGACCGATTCCTTGTGGCAATGGACTGCATTATATTCGGTTTCAGTGAGGGTGAATTAAGCCTGCTTCTTATTAAACGTAAGATTGAACCGGCCAAAGGTCAATGGTCGCTCATGGGTGGATTTTTGCGGGAAAACGAAAGCATAGACGATGGGGCCAAAAGGGTTCTGAATGAACTAACGGGGCTTGAGAATGTGTATATGGAACAAGTACGTACCTTTGGGGAAGTGGATCGTGATCCGGGCGAAAGGGTATTATCAGTTGCTTACTACTCTCTTGTTAAAATTGAAGAATCTGATCAGGAACGGTTAGATGACCACAACGCGTATTGGATTAAAATCAATGAACTGCCGGAACTAGTTTTTGACCACGGTCAAATGGTCGAACTGGCAAGAGATGTAATGAGACAAAAAGCATCTACAGAGCCTATTGGATTTAATCTTCTTCCTGATTTGTTTACACTCACTCAACTTCAGTCTTTGTATGAAGCTATTTACGGAACTGTACTCGACAAGAGGAACTTCCGCAAAAGGGTAGCCGAAATGGATTATATAGTGAAAACTGATAAAATTGACAAGACTGGGTCCAAACGTGGCGCTTCCCTGTATAAGTTTAACGACCGTATCTACCAGAAACATCCAATTTTTAAGTTATAAAGCATATGCTTGAGGAATTAAAAGAAAAAGTGTTCCGGGCTAACCTGGAACTGGTAAAACACGGACTGGTAATATTCACCTGGGGTAATGCGTCTGCAATAGACAGGGAGAAAGGACTGGTTGTTATCAAACCGAGCGGCGTATCTTACGATGATATGAAAGCTTCGGATATGGTGATAACCGACCTGGACGGACATATTGTAGAAGGTAGCTTGCGCCCGTCGTCCGACACGGCGACCCATCTGGTTCTTTACAAGGCTTTTCCTCATATAGGAGGCGTAGTTCACACCCACTCCACCTATGCCACTGCATGGGCCCAAGCCGGATTTGATATTCCAAATATCGGAACTACTCACGCGGATTATTTTCACGACGCCATTCCCTGTACAGAGAATATGACTGAAACAGAAGTTGCAGGAGCCTACGAAGAGGAAACCGGAAACGTCATCGTGAAACGTTTTGAGGGGCTTAACCCCGACCACACACCCGGCGTACTGGTTAAAAACCATGGACCTTTTTCCTGGGGTAAAGACGCCGCAGATGCCGTGCATAACGCGGTTGTTATGGAACAGGTGGCAAAAATGGCCTTCATTTCTTATGGCATCAATTCGCAGCTTACAATGAATCCGGCACTAATTGAAAAGCATTTCAGCCGTAAGCACGGTCCAAATGCTTATTACGGACAAAAATAATTTATATCAAACAACTTAGTTACTTAATTTAATCTATTAGAAAATGGCATTCGAAAATTTAGAGGTATGGTTCGTAACAGGAGCACAGCTTCTGTACGGAGGCGACGCAGTAATTGCAGTCGACGCACATTCAAACGCAATGGTAAAGGGTCTTAATGAATCGGGAAATCTTCCGGTCAAAGTCGTTTACAAAGGGACCGTTAACTCGGCAACCGAAGTGCAGGCAACATTTAAAGCAGCCAACAACGACGACAAATGCATCGGCGTAATTACCTGGATGCACACCTTTTCTCCGGCAAAGATGTGGATTCACGGATTGCAGGAATTTAAAAAGCCTTTATTACACTTCCATACTCAGTTTAACAAAGAAATTCCATGGAAAGAAATTGACATGGACTTTATGAACCTGAATCAGAGTGCACACGGCGACCGCGAATTCGGTCACATTATGAGCCGTATGCGCAAAAACCGCAAAGTGGTGGTTGGTCACTGGCAGGACGAAAAGGCACAGGAACGTATTGCCGTGTGGATGCGCGTAGCTGCAGCCTGGGCAGATGCACAGGATATGCTGATCGTTCGTTTCGGCGATAACATGAACAATGTAGCGGTTACCGATGGCGACAAGGTGGAAGCCGAATTGCGTCTGGGGTATCATGTGGATTATTACCCAATTGCCGAACTTGTTGCTCAACAGGATAAGGTTACCGACGAGGAGATTGCCGCTCTGGTAAAAGAATACGATCAATTGTACGAAGTGGCCGATAACGCCAAAGAAGGAGGAAAAGACCGCAAGCAGGTTATCGAAGCTGCCCGCGTTGAAATTGCCCTTCGCAAATTCCTGGCACTTAAGGGAGCCAAGGCATTTACCACGAACTTCGACGATCTGCATGGTGTGGATCAGCTGCCCGGACTTGCTTGTCAGCGTCTGATGGCTGAGGGATTCGGATTCGGGGCAGAAGGCGACTGGAAAACGGCTGCTCTTTGCCGTACGATGTGGTTCATGGGACAAGGCCTCGAAGGTGGTTGCTCATTCATGGAAGACTACACCTATCATTTTGATGGTAAGGACAGTGCTATTCTTCAGGCTCATATGTTGGAAGTTTGCCCGCTTATCTCCGAACACAAGCCCAAACTGGAAGTTCATCCATTGGGAATCGGTGGCAAAAATGATCCTGCGCGTCTTGTATTTACTACCAAAGAAGGAACCGGCGTGGCAGCTACCGTTGTAGATATGGGCAATCGTTTCCGTATGATTGTGAATCAGGTAGATTGCATCAAGTCTCACAAATTGCCTAAACTTCCTGTGGCATCGGCTTTATGGATTCCGCAGCCAAGTCTTGAAGTAGGTGCCGCCGCATGGATTCTGGCAGGTGGTACACACCATACCAGTTTCTCTTTTTCCATCGACCGCGAATACCTCGAAGACTATGCCGAGATCGCAGGGATCGAAATGGTTGTGATCGATAACGACACCACTATAAGCGGATTCAAGAGCGAACTTCGGATGAATGAAGTGTATTACATGTTGAACAAAGCACTTTGTTAACCATTCAAGCAAACAATATGACAGAAAAATATGTAATAGGGTTAGATTACGGAACAGACTCGGCCCGTGCAGTCATTGTAAATACCCTCACGGGTGCAGAGCTGGCTTCTTCCGTTAAATACTACCCGCGCTGGGGGCAGGGAAAATACTGCAACCCGGACACCAACCAATACCGTCAGCATCCACAGGATTATATTGATGTACTGGAAGCTTCGGTAAAAGAAGCACTTGCCAAATGTCCGGAAGGAACAGCTGCTAAAATTGCCGGGATCTCTTTCGATACCACCGGAAGCACACCTGTATTTACAGACGAAGCAGGTACGCCTTTGTCCTTGCTTCCTGAATTTGCAGAAAATCCCAACGCCATGTTTGTGTTGTGGAAAGATCATACCGCTATAAAAGAAGCCGCCGAAATCAATGCCCTTGCAGGAAAATGGGATATTAACTATGTGGACTACGAAGGAGGTATCTATTCTTCCGAATGGTTCTGGGCAAAATCGCTGCATGTACTTCGTGCTGATGCAGCTGTAAGAGCCAAAGCATACTCTATCGTAGAACACTGCGACTGGATGCCGGCGCTGATTACAGGAGCCAGCAAAGCCTCGGAGATTAAACGGGGACGTTGTTCGGCTGGTCATAAGGCCATGTGGCTGGAAAAATGGGGAGGACTTCCCGCCGAAGATTTCCTAACGGCACTGGATCCTATGCTTGGTGGTTTCCGCGAACGCTTATACAGAGACACCTATACCTCTGATGTTGCTGCCGGTAACTTGTCCGAAGAGTGGGCAAGCCGACTGGGTCTCAGTACAAATGTTGTGGTAGGCGTAGGTGCTTTCGACTGTCACATGGGGGCTGTGGGGGCAGGTATTACTCCTCATACGTTTGTCCGTGTAATCGGAACCTCAACCTGCGACATCATGGTTTCTTCTTACGAAGAGATGGGCGACAAACTGATCCGTGGAATATGCGGACAGGTAGATGGCTCGGTTATTCCGGGTTACGTGGGACTGGAAGCCGGTCAGTCCGGGTTCGGTGATATCTACGCCTGGTTTAAAAAAGTACTTGAGTTCCCGATAAAGAACATTATCGGTGCTTCTGAACTGATTGACGCCGAAACGAAAGAAAAACTGATACAGGAAGCCTGCGATAAGATTATTCCCGAACTGTCCAAAGAAGCCGAAAAGATTCCTGCTAGCGAAAGTACAATACTTGCAACCGACTGGATGAATGGCCGTAGAACTCCTGATGCCAACCAGTTGCTGAAAGGAACTATTACCGGCCTTACCCTGGGCAGTACCGCTCCCCGTATATTCCGTGCATTGGTAGAGGCCACTGCTTTCGGATCGAAAGCCATTGTCGAACGGATGCGTAACGAAGGAGTCCAGATAGACAGCGTAATCGGCATCGGAGGAATCGCCCTTAAGTCTCCGTTTGTTATGCAAACGATGAGCGACGTACTGAATATGCCCATTAAGGTTTGCAAAACCGATCAGGCATGTGCCCTTGGAGCTGCTATGTTTGCCGCAACGGCTGCAGGTATCTATCCTAAAGTGGAAGATGCTGTACAGGCTATGAATTCGGGATTTGCATTCGAATATTTCCCTAATGCCGAAAATGCGAAGATTTACGAGCACATCTACGAATACTATGTAAAAGTAGGACAATTCACCGAAAAGGAATTGTTCTGTTAAATACTTTCTTTCGAAGAAAAAAAGGCTTGCAGTCGGACAGATTGCAAGCCTTTTTTTTTTCATCCCTCAGGCAGCTTATTTATCCCACCATATTGGTTTGCTTATATAGGTTGCTTCAGCCGCGTCGGCATCAGCAGCCTGCACCATATCGATATTGTAGTTTACTTCATAACTTGGAACAGCAAAGCGTCTTGGCCAATTTGTTTCCGATGGATAAGCAATCGTATACACATGCGATGGACGCTTAAAACCTTTGTAAACTCCCGTAGCTTCATTGTAATTGCCGGAAGCATCACAACAGAAATTCATGCGTCGGAGATCCGAAAATATCTCTGGAGAATAAGACAATGCGATGTATTTCTGAATCATAATCAAGCTCATCGTAAGATCGCCGGTTGTCTGAGCAACTGCAGGGCCCGACAAATAGCTATCAATTGCAGCCGCTGGTACCGACATAATTTCCATGTGGGCACGAATTCCAGCCTTGTAGGCAGTAAGCGCTGCAGCCTTATCATTCTGACGGAACTTTACTTCAGCCTCAATAAACTTCATTTCAGAGTTGGTTAGCAACAACCCCTTGCCTCCTCTCTCCGTGTACCAGGTACCCGTCGAAACAACCCGTCCATCTGTGGCAGTCAGTTTGCGTAACTGAACATAAATGGTATCACCCGAACGGCTGGTATTACTTGTTACATAGGTACCTTTAGAAACATTATATGTGTATGCAGAGGGACCTTTGGAAGGTAGGTCGGAAGACATATCCACCCCTTCCGAACGAACATAAGTACCATCTGCCTTTTGATAACTGGGAACAAGCAAATCGATACGAGGATCTATAATTCCCTGGGCAGCAGCAGGAACACCCGGATACGTATTTTTCAGATAGTCGATATAAAGCTTTGTAAGCCGGACTGTAGTTCCTGTATTTACATACTGAAGTGATGCCTGCGAGGTAGTTGTTGCAGGAGACTCGTCAACATACTGAAGAATTGAACTCTGCGCATTTGTTTGAGGGGCTTTAGCCAAAGCAGCCAGAACAGCAGCGGGATCGTATGACGTTTGTTTAGACAAGTGATTCAGGTAACGGGCTTTCAGTCCATAAGCCAACCGGATCCAGTTATCAACATTCCCTCCGTTAAGAATATCGCCTTCCGATAAAGCAGGAGCCAGCTTACTCGTCTGATCCATCTCCAGGTAGGTTATTGCTTCATCAAGCAATGGAATAATCTGACTGTAAATATATTCACAATCATCAAACTCCGGCGTATAAGTAGATTCATCAAAAGCTTGTTTGTAAGGCAACATTCCATATAAATCGGCCAGCGTAGCGAAACCCATTGCTTTAATAACCTTGGCGGCACCAATGTAATGGAAAGCACCTTGCTCTTCTGCCGCCGCAATCAGCGGATCCACATTCACACCTGCATTTACGTACCACGCTTGCCATGGCCAGGCAACACTACTTGCCGTAGAATTCCAGCGCGTCCAGTTCCAGTTATTATTTACTGCATAAACACAAGACAACTGCTGACAAAGTAGTCCCACACGTGTACCAGCACTCTCGTATCCATCTGCAAACTGTGCGATAAGAGACGGAAGACGCTGCTCGGCAGTAGGGACAGTTGAATTCGCACTGTCGGGATTGTCATTCACATCCAGCCAGTCATTGCATGAAGGAAAAGACAACAAAGTCATAATCAAAACCGGGATATAATATATCTTCTTCATATTCATCATTTTTTAGAAAGTTAAATTTACTCCGAATGTAAACCCTGCAGTAGAAGGAACACCGCAATAGTCGATCCCCGTAGAACCGGAACCTGTTACACCAGCACCGGCAGCACTTACCTCCGGATCCATACCCGAATAGTTGGTAAGAAGAATCAGGTTACTTCCCGAAACATTCAGACTAGCCTGCTTGATATATTTAAGTTTAGTCAAAAACTCTTTGGGGAGACTGTATGACAAAGAAACAGAACGTAACCTCAGCCAGTTTACTTCCTCAATAAAATTATGTGAATTCCACAGATACTGCGTTCTGTAATATTCCTCATTCATACTCACTTCACGGGTTACGGCTTCATATTCCTTTGTCTCAGGATTTAATGCAACCCCGGTAAAAGTTGTTTTGTCACCGCGGTTTTCGGTCAATTCGCTCATCCCATAAGAAGTCATAAGATATTCGGTACCATTGTAAATGTCACCTCCCAAACGGAAATCAAGCAAGAAAGACAAGTTTAAGTTTTTATAGGTAAGACTATTATTCAAACCTCCAATCAAACTGGCTTCACGGTTACCAACTTGTTTTGTCTGCAAACCGTCGGTAGTAGGATATCCTGTTTTCCAGTCAAGAATTAAGTTTCCGGCTTCATCAGTAGCCCATTCCTGACCACTTAATCCCATAAAATCGCCTTTGTCGAAAGAAGCGGCTTTAGCATTACCTACCTGTACGTCTGTTACGTAAAGAATCGGAATTGAACCTGGAAGTCCATCTACATAACCTTTGTTATGCGACATATTCAGCATCACATCCCACTTAAACTTCTTTGTTTGTACCGGTGTAGCGTTAATGGTAAGCTCTACCCCCTTGTTTGAAATCTCCCCTGCATTAACCGACTTCAAAATATAACCCGTCGCGTTACTAACACGAGGCTGAACAATCTGATTCTTACTGGTATTATCATAGTAAGCAAAATCAAAACCCAGACGGTTATTGAAGAATCGTACCTCGGCACCATATTCTTTTGAGATAGTAGACTCGGGCTTTAGATCCGAGTTTCCACCCGTCCATGAATTTCTGAAACCACCACCAATGGTCGTTTCGGGACCAAAAAGATATGTATTAGTCTGATATACCGAAGCATCTTTACCCACTTCAGCAACAGAAGCCCTTACTTTACCATAAGAAAGAATCGTATTTTCGGGCAATACCTCGGTAAACACAAAGCTACCGCTGAAAGAAGGATAGAAGAACGAACGATTTTGCTGAGGCAATGTGGAAGACCAGTCGTTACGACCAGTCATACTAAAGAAAGCCATGCTCTTGTAAGCAAGACGAAAATCGCCATATACACCAATCAACCTTTTATTTTGATTAGACTGTGAAAAATACTGGTTTTCTTGCGTCGCATTATTAATATCCGTTACACGACCCGGAATAACAAACTGTTCCGAACGACGAGAGTTTGAAGTCAGCTTCGTATCATCCGTGCTATGTCCCAGCAACAGGCTTGCATCCCAATCATTGAAGAAAACCTTATGCAGGCTAACCATCAGGTTGGAGTTTATGTAATTGTATGACCGGTCTGACTGAGAAAGCATCCCCTTCTGCCAAGCCTCTTTAACCCCCGATCCCGGATAGGTAACACTTTGGTATTTTGTAAGATAAGAATCATATCCCAGACGATAATTTACGTCCATCCAGTCCGTCACCTTTACGCCTGCATAAATTGAAGCGATCCAGCGTTGGGTTTTGTCTGTCTGCGGATTGTAATTGATAAGCCAATAAGGATTATCAAAATCGTCGACCAAGTCCTGATTTGGGAACATTCTCTTCTTTGTCCCGTCTTCATTCAGGTAATCCTTCATATAGTCGCTGCGGGGCCATAAGGTGACACCCTCCATATATCCATTTCCACTTGATCCCCACAAACCGCTACCGGTAAGCGTTTTTGTTGTATTACTCTCGGCATACGACACATTGGATCCGAAAGTGAAGATCCCATAACGCTGCTCGCCGTTGAAACGGAAAGTTGTTTTAGAAAAATCTGTTGTAGGAACCACCCCGGTCTGATCAAGATTGGAAGCCGACAGAAAGAAGTTTCCGGTTTTAGTACCACCAGAAACACTTACATTATTATCAAATCCGCTTGCAGTCTGAAAAAAGTCATCCATGTTATTATTAACGGCTTCGCCTGCCGCAAAAGCATCCCCCCAGGAAGTCATCGTTTGAGTAATCAGCGAAGTACTTTTATAATAGGAACCCTGCTTGTATAGATCCTGTTGCTTTGGCAATCGGTTTACCCAATTCGTACTATATCGGGATGAGAAATTGACAGCAACCTGTCCTTCCTGTCCTTTTTTTGTTGTAATAATCACTGCACCAGCGGCAGCACGCAAGCCATACAAAGCCGCTGCGGCCGGACCTTTCAATACCGAAATGGATTCGATATCCTCGGGATTTATATCCATGGCACGGTTACTGTTTGTTGTTGAACTGTTGGTAGAACCGTCGAAAGAACTATTATCACCCTGACCGGTAGAGTTATCAATAGGCACTCCGTCTATCACAAACAAAGGCTGATTGTCTCTTGCAAGCGACGTACCCCCTCTGATTATAATAGAAGAGGATGACCCAGGTGCACCTCCCGAATTAGTTACATTTACACCCGCTATTTTACCACCCAGTGAGTTCACCACGTTCGGATCTTTATGCTTCATCAGTTCATCACTTTTCAACTCCTGAACGGCATATCCCAACGCTTTCTTTTCACGTTTAATACCCATAGCCGTTACCATCACCTCTTCAATTTGTCTTGAATCCGGAACCAGCTGGATTTCGAACCATGTTTTATTTCCAATTGGCACTTCCTGCGTTTGCATACCCATATAAGAAATAACCAACACCTTCGCTCCCTGCGAAAGATTCAAGGAGAAATTACCATCCATGTCGGTTACCGTACCTGTGGATGTATTCCCTTTAACGTACACAGTTGCCGCAATTACCGTTTCTCCGGTTGATTTATCTGTAACCTTTCCGGTTATCTTTTGAGCATAAGTAAAACTTACGAACCCCAAAAAGAATAAAGTGACTAAAATAGCCTGTTTCATAAAGTGAGCAAATTAAGTATTTATACTATCATCAGAACTAATCGAATTCACAAATTAAACGATTTTTCACGAACAAACACAAAAAATACTAAAATATATTATTTACCAGCCCAAAAGATATCACAAATAAACTAAAAATATACATAATGGCACTTTTTGAAATATTTATATTACATTTTATCACATAATTAATCCAATAAATTAAGAAATGATAACCGATAAAAATTAAAAACAGATTCAGTATTTTTGATCGTTACTTCGCTGTATTTTCCCTTAAATGATAATTTTTTTTCACTTAAGGGAAAATTTACGGGCACTTAAGTCATAATTTTTTTTGAGTTAAGTGATAATTCGGAGAGAATGGGCAATAAAAAAGCAACAAATGAAAATAAAAAATTCGGCACAATGATTATTTTTCATAAAGTGATACAGCGTTTTGCAGACTTATACCATCTATTAAAATGAACCGATAATAAAAGAACCTATGATTAAGCCTGTTTTACTTATTAATTTGGTCTTGTGGTGTCTGGCGATATCCGTCCAGTCGCAAGTTACCGTTACAGGGCAAAAAGCTCCATTCGAAAAAGGGTATATTTATATGAAAGATGGATCCGTTGTCAAAGGCAAGTATCTCTACTCGTCGGATATGGACAAAATTCGTATAATATCCGGCAAAGAGTCACGTATTTTAGATGCATCCGATGTGGAAAAAGTATCTGATGAAAAGCCTCATTACAAAGCAACCGGAAACGAGCTGTCGGAAGCATTTATTCACACACCTGGAAAATGGTTCAATCTTACCGAAGTCGGAATATTGGCGGGAAATCCGGATAATAAGCAGAGCACTCCTTTTATCTTTCACAGCTCGCTTAATTATCTGTTTCAGAAAAATATCTCTGTCGGAGCAGGCATCGGGGTCGAGTTTTTCAAAGAAACCTACTTACCGGTAACCGCCAATCTGATGTATCGTTTCAATTCAAAAAGGCTGGTTCCGTTTGTGACACTTCAGGCTGGATACCTGATTCCAATAGAAAACAAAACAACGTCGTACCAGAATATGTTTCCCAGGGATTATTTATCTAGTTACTGGGTTATGCCAAACTATCAAGGCGAACTCGATTCGAAAGGCGGATTCATGATTAATCCTGCTGCGGGTATACTGTTTCAGACCAATCACGGATTTGGAATCAGTCTCTCGTGTGGTTACCGGTACCACCGTCTTGTCTATTCGGGCAACGACGATTATAAGCTCAACGCCGATTATAACCGTCTGTCATTCAAATTAGGTATTCTCTTTGATTAAAACAACAATTCTATGAAAACTATATACATCTATCTGTTGTGTCTTTTGCCTATGCTGGCATACGTGTCGTGCACAGACAAATTCACGGAAGAATTCACTGCTAACGCTCCGGTTTACATGAGCTACGAAACATTGCGGACAGCCGTAAAAACAGGTCCTGCCCGCAACCTGATAAATCCTGGAAAAATCTATTTCAAAGACAATTACATCCTTATTACAGAGAAATCTCAGGGAATTCATATCATTGACGTATCCACTCCTTCCATTCCAAAAAATACAGGATTCATTGAGTTACCAGGATGTATAGATATCGCTGTAAGGAACAACACGTTGTATGCCGACAGCTACGTAGACCTGGTCGCTTTGGACGTGTCCGACTTGAGCAAGATAAAAGAAACTGCCCGTATCAAAAATGCTTTTCCTTATACGGTACCGGCAACAGAGAATGATTTCCCTATTACAAAAGTCGAAAAGGAAAAAGGGGTAGTTATAGGCTGGGACGTGATAACCGAACATCGTGAACTAGAAACACAGTACTACCCTGTATATCCCATGTACAATGAATTTGCCTCATCAGACAAACTTTCGACCGATGCTGCATCGGGAGGAATAAGCGGAAGCGGATTTGGCAAAAGCGGATCAATGGCTCGCTTCGGATTGTACGACAAGTACCTGTATACTATTGACAACTATTCCCTATTCATTTTCGATATCAGCAACACGCCAATAAACATCGGACAAACTTACATCAATTGGAATGTGGAGACAATGTTCGTATACGACAAGCACCTTTTTTTCGGAACAACAAACGGAATGATGATTTACAGCTTGCAAGTACCAACAGCTCCTGTTCAAGCTGCTAACTTCTGGCATGCAACCAGCTGCGATCCGGTGGTGGTGCAAAACGGATATGCCTACATAACACTGCGTGGGGGACAACAATGCCATGCCGATTTTAACCGTCTGGACGTTGTAAGTCTGTCGGGCGATTACAAAAACATCCAAATGGTAGCCTCCTACAACATGACCAACCCCCACGGGCTAGGTATAGATAACAACACCCTGTTTGTATGCGACGGAGAAGCCGGACTGAAAGTATTTGACGCAACAGACAAAACGAGCATAACATCCCATCAGCTTGCCGTATATCCAAACATAAAAACATACGACGTAATTCCGGCTAACGGTTTCCTCTTTATGATAGGATCTGACGGTTTTTATCTGTATGATTATTCCAATCTGCACAATATAACCCAACTAAGCCACATTCCTATAACACATATGGATTAAACGAATTAAAAGAATAAATAAAAACACCCTAACAACAAGAGGTTGCCCACGAGCGGCAACCTCTTGTTGTTAAAAATATCAACGAATTTCAATAGTTACTTTGAAGAGAGTAAAGCAAATAAGTATATTTGCACCATAACTGATTAAATTAACTATTAATTAATTTACAGATGATGAAATTAAAAATTAGAAAGAATCTCTCTCTATCAGTGGCGATGTTACTATTCCCTATAGCTGCTGGTGCACGGGATTATACAAATATAATTGTCATTCTAATGGATGATATGGGGAATGGTGACTTGGGAACTACAGGAGCCATAGGTTATGAAACTCCCAATCTGGATAAAATGGCAAAAGACGGAATGCGATTTACCCGTTTTTATTCTGCGCAGGCAGTAAGCGGAGCATCGCGTGCCGGACTTCTTACCGGCTGTTATCCCAATAGGTTTGGTTTTTCGGGAGCACCCGGACCCGATGCCACTACAGGAATAAACGAAAACGAAACCACTATTGCCGAAATACTGAAACAAAAGGGATATGCTTGTGCGGCATATGGAAAATGGCATTTGGGGCATCACAAGCAGTTTCTCCCTACACATAACGGATTCGATGAATATTATGGAATACCATATTCTAACGACATGTGGCCGAAACACCCGACAATTAAGTTTCCTGATTTACCTATTTTCGAAGGGGATAAAGTTATAGCCTATAATCCAGATCAGACACGTTTTACGACCGACTTTACCGCTCGTGCCGTTCAGTTTATTGATAAGAACAAGAAAAAACCTTTCTTTTTATATCTGGCACATCCAATGCCACACGTACCTCTTTTTGTATCAGATAAGTTTAAAGGAAAAAGCAAACAAGGTTTGTATGGCGATGTAATGATGGAGATAGACTGGAGCATCGGACAAATAATCGGAAAGCTTCGCGAAGAAGGTTTGGAAGAAAATACACTCGTTGTGGTAACATCAGACAACGGCCCATGGATCAACTATGGAAATCATGCCGGAAGTACCGGAGGTTTACGTGAAGGAAAAGGAACGAGTTTCGAAGGAGGACAACGCGTACCTTGTCTGATGCAATGGAAAGGGGTTATTCCGGAAGGATCCATCTGTAACAACCTAACATCATCCATCGACCTGCTTCCTACGATTGCTGCCCTTACTAATGCTCCTCTTCCAACGTGTAAAACAGATGGAGTAAACATAACTTCGCTGATTCGTGGAGAAAAGAATGCGAACCCGCGTACCTCATTTTACTATTATTACCGCCGCAACAGTCTGGAGGCTGTTACTGATGGTAACTTCAAACTGATTTTCCCGCACCCGCACCGTACGTATGAAGGATTCGAACCGGGAAACAACGGTGCTCCCGGAAAAGTAGAAGAATCGCACATGCTGGAAGAAAAACTATTGATAGACCTACGTCGTGATCCGGGTGAACGCTACAATGTAATAAACATGTATCCGGAAGAAACAGCCAAGCTGGAACAAATGGCTCGTGAAGCCCGTGAAGACCTGGGAGATGACCTTACAAATACAACAGGTAAAAATACACGTCCGATGGGTAAGCTAAGTCTGTGATTCATATTTTTATTGAGAACAAACATCTAATTCTGTTTGATAAAAAAAGAAAAAAAAATTGAAAATAAAAAAAATAAAATGCAACTTTGCGTTCACGAAAAAAGAGTGTGAATTCTACTTTTACAATAAAAAAAAGTTTAGAGGTTATGCCATTGGGTATGACAATGCATTGGTGCGAACAACCCAAATAATTTAGACAATGAAAACTTTCATGAAAGAAAGGTTAAATAAATTAGCCCAGATTAAGTATTTAAGCCGTTGGATCATATTCACTGCAGATCTAACCACTTCTGTTGTTGTTTCTCTTTTTACTATTTTTTTTCTGGATTATGCGATCAACCTGAATATTGATATAAGTATGTTTATGCGCATGGGAATCTTCTCTGCGTTATCCAGTTTTATCTCCTTTCTGATTTTTCACCCCTACAAGGGTGTGATTCGCCATTCTACAATACAGGAATTGTGGCGTATCGGATCGTCGGCATTGTTAAAAGCCTCACTATTGCTCCTCTGCATTTACTTTTGGGGAACACCCAAACCTATGAAGTTTTGGATGATGTGCTTCTTTATTGATGCCCTTTCCACAGCTGCCCTGCTTGTAACCCTCCGGGTATTTCTTATTAACGGATACAACTTTATTTTAAACAACACAGGCAAATCACAACGCACCTTGCTTATATATGGAACAAGCCATCAAAGCATTATAGCCGGATCCATGATGCCAAATGCTTACCTGAGCGAGTATAAAATAGGAGGTTACATCATTTACGGACCTAAACGCAAGGAAATGAGCATCGGCGGTCTGCCTGTCTACTATGTGGAAGACAAGCTTGAACTTACAGCGCTTATCAAGCGAAACGGACTGGAAGGTATTCTCTTTTCCAACCCTAAAGAAGTTAAGAACGAACAAAACCGGCTGATCCGATATTGTGAGAAACTAAATCTCCGTACGCTGATTCTCCCTCCTATGGAAGACCTGCTTGATGGAAAAATTCGCCGTACTATACGCCCTGTACGCATAGAAGACTTACTGGGACGGGAGGAAATAAACATCAACATGAACGAAATAGCCACCAGTCTGGCGGGAAAAACAGTACTGGTTACAGGGGCGGCAGGCTCTATCGGTAGTGAAATCTGCCGTCAACTTGCCAAATTCCACATCAAACAACTGGTTCTGTTCGACAGTGGAGAAACCCCCATGCATAACCTGCGGCTCG
Source organism: uncultured Macellibacteroides sp. (assembly GCF_963667135.1). Classification (NCBI taxonomy): domain Bacteria; kingdom Pseudomonadati; phylum Bacteroidota; class Bacteroidia; order Bacteroidales; family Porphyromonadaceae; genus Macellibacteroides; species uncultured Macellibacteroides sp. The sequence continues at coordinate 620,856 of NZ_OY762974.1, forward strand.
AATTGGAAGAAAAATTCCCCACACTCCCCTTTACTCCGGTTATCGGCGACGTACGGAGCGAAAATCGGGTAGAATCCATCTTTAGCAGCTTTACTCCCGAGGTGGTATTCCATGCCGCGGCCTACAAGCACGTACCATTGATGGAAACCAATCCTTGTGAAGCTATCAGGGTAAATGTTCGCGGCACACGTAATGTTGCCGACATGGCTGTGAAGTACAACACAGAACGATTCGTAATGGTATCGACCGACAAAGCCGTAAACCCTACCAATGTAATGGGATGCAGCAAGCGTCTTGCCGAAATATACATTCAAAGCCTTGCCACTGCCCTAAAAAAAGGAACGATGAAAGGCACAACAAAATTCATTACTACCCGATTCGGGAACGTTCTTGGAAGCAATGGGTCAGTAATTCCCCGCTTCCGCGAACAAATAGCCAAAGGAGGTCCGGTAACTGTAACACATCCGGATATTATCCGTTACTTCATGACTATCCCGGAAGCCTGCCGACTGGTTCTTGAAGCAGGGACAATGGGTAAGGGTAGTGAAATTTTCATATTCGAAATGGGCGAACCCGTCAAAATAGCAGACCTTGCCAGACGAATGATCGAACTGGCAGGATTTGAACCCGATGTAGACATCAATGTGGAATTTACAGGCCTTCGTCCAGGCGAAAAACTTTATGAAGAGCTCCTTAGCGACAAAGAAAACACCCTTCCCACTCCACACGAAAAAATTCGTGTAGCCAAAGTAAGGGAATACGACTACTGCGAGGTAGAACCCCTCATCGATGTACTCACAGAAACTGCCCGCTACGGCAATGTAATGGACACCGTAAAGCAGATGAAGCAGATCGTTCCCGAATTCGTCAGTCAGAACTCTATATTTGAAAAGTTCGATTTAAAGAAAGAAGAGGCGAAGTCCAACCGGCTTATTGTTTGATTCATCACCTAAAAGATACAAAAAAAGGTTGCCCAGCAAAGGCAACCTTTTTTTGTATCTTTTCAACTTATTGAATTATTACTATAGTGTTAGCCGGCTAATACTATAGTATGCGGTGCTTCATACTATAGTATCCGTGAGCTAATACTATAGTATTAAAAAACCGGGACCCCGTACGGAAAAGAACGGAGTCCCGGACTGGTCAGAGACCTAAAGATAATTTAGATAACCCGTAAACTTTAAAATCTTTGATCATACCCGGAGCTCCGGATTCAGCCCTTGGAAGTACACGGATACCGGTAACAACCTCCTCTTTACCCAAATCAATTACGATCTGATGGGGATAAGACGTATTCCCTTTTCGCGAGGTATGCCAGTAGGTAGATTCCTGCAAATCAAATATCTTATCAGCGGTATGATTGCCGGAAGCAGTTTCTTCGCTGTCGGCATATACTATCTTCCACGACTCGCGGGACAGTGGTTTTCCTTTGGCATCTGCCAGATATAACTCGGCGATGGCGGCATCTTTCTTTCCATCCTGTGCACCAAGAGATTCCAGACAGAAGTAACGAGCCTTAACTGTTTTACCGAAAGAAATTTCTTTCCATCCGTTGCCCGGCGTAAATGCCCCCTTGAAAAGAGGTTTTTCTGCAGCAAGGTTCAGAACCTGTCCCTCACGACGGTGCGTCATCGGAGCCTCTTCACGCAATACATCCAGAATAGGTTTACTAATACCTTTGATGGACGCTTTGGAAGGTCCCTTCAGATCCAGAACCACGATCTCGTTTTCACCTTTCTTTAACCAGCAACCAGGCATAAAGAGCGTCTGCTGCGGACCAATTTCCCAGAAACGTCCCAAAGAAACGCCGTTCACCCAAACCATTCCCTTTCCCCATGTTTGCATATCAAGAAATACATCTCCGGGAGCATCCAACGTAAAAGTAGCCCGGTAATAGGCAGGCCCCTGCAACTTATCAGCCTTCTGGAACGATTTCGATTTGGCAAAAGCATAATCAACCGGGAAACTGAATACTTCCCAGCCCGAAAGGCCAACCGAAGCTCCTTCGCGAACCAGTTCCACCTTTTCGGTGATCCCCTTGCGATCGTGAATCGCCTTATCAAAATTGACACGTCCCATAGCCTCAACTAAAATATCCAAACGCGAACCTGCGGGAAGTACAGGAAGCTTCACCATATTTTCACCCCTGCGACGATCCAGCGTAGCAATTTTCTTGCCATCAACAAATACCTGTGCCCAGTCGTGCACCTCCGTAATCACTAAAGAAGTAGCCGTTCCAACTGCCGGCAATACCGTACGATAGAGAATAGTTCCCCAACCCTGGTCAAACATTTCCATCGGTTTGATATCCGCCGAAACAACCGGCTTCGGTAAATTTTCAAACAAAGGAGCCACTTCAGTCAACGTAAACTCCGGAATCTCAATCACCGGCAACGCATCTGGAACAGGAGCCAGTTTTTCATCCGGAGCCAGGTAGTTGCCTAATAATTCGCGAACAGCAAAATACTTATCGGTTGCCCAACCAGCCTCACTGATAGGTGCATCGTAATCGTACGAACTGCACATAGCCGAATAAGATGGACTATTTGCGCCACCCCAGTGTCCAAAAGTAGTTCCTCCGTGAGTCATATATAAACTAAACGAAATGTTCCGGTCCAGCATATCACGCATCCCCGTCACCATTGTTTCCTTGTCCCTTGTCTCGTGTTTACGACCCCAATGATCGAACCAGCCCGACCAAAACTCACTACACATAAGCGGAGAATCGGGACGCGCTTTTTTAAGACCTTCAAACTGCTGGTCGATATTCGCACCCGTACCAAAATTGATTGTCCACAATAAATCATCCAACCCGTTATTCAGAAAGTTTGAACTCCAGTCGCATTGGAAAAGAGGCACATCCGTAAAACCGGCGCCCTTTACCATATCCCTTACTGTGGCTATATATTTTTTGTCCGTGGCATAGGAACCGTATTCGTTTTCAACCTGTACCATAATAATATTACCCCCCCGGGTAATCTGCAAATCGGCCAGTTGTTTGCCAATTTCGTTCATAAACAGACGGGTACGTTCCACAAAATACGAATCATCCGACCGTAGGCGAATATCCTGTTTTTTGAGCAACCACCAGGGAAGTCCACCCATTTCCCACTCTGAACAAACATAAGGACCCGGACGCAACATAATGTACATACCGTGTTTCTGAGCAAGCCGGCAGAACTGCGCAATATCATTCTGTCCGTTAAAATCGAATTCACCCGGCTTCTGTTCGTGAATATTCCAAAAAGCATAAATACAAATCGTATTCATTCCCAACGCCTTGCACATTTCAATACGATGTTCCCAGTATGCGGCTGGTATACGCGTGTAATGAATTTCTGCAGCTTTCACAACGAAAGGCTTTCCATTCAGTAAAAAAGTTTTGTTGCCCGCCGCAAAAGTTCCGGAATTTCCCGAACTCGTCTGAGCCGAAAGGGCAAAAGAGAATAAAAGAGTAGTCAGAAAAACTAAAGACCTAAGTTTGTGTTTCATAGAATAAGATATTAATATATTAATAAGGAACTCCAACGAATGTTACTACAGAACGTGCAGGAATTTGTATCCTTTTACCCGGAAGCACTTTGCGGTCGGGGAACAAATTCTCCCCTTTTTTATCCGAAGTACGATACGGCTTCCAGGCAACCGAATCAGATCCTTTCCATTCAAGAGCAACCTCTTTCTTTTCTTCATCATAATTGATAATCACCACCACCGGTGTATTATCGACATTTCGGTAAGCAGAAATCATCAAGGCAGTCTGGTCTGTATCGCCTCCGGCAATAAGTTTTCCTGCCGCGTCAAATGCCTGAACACCCAGTCGAACCGCACCCGGACGGATAAAGCGGCTATAGTTTCCAAAAGCCCAGAGCAATTTTGAATCTTCCACCGTGCCATTCAGCAACGACGAATCCGGATACGCCCGCAGCAGGCCGTCCTTATAATCGCCTGTAGCAACCGATCTCCACCATTGCCAGCTGGAAGCATTGGCATACACCAGATCATGGTGAATCACACGTGCCACATACAATGCCGTTTTCATGGAGCGGTCGAAACCTCCACCGAACCCAATCTCCTCGTCGTTCGACATGATACAAAACTCCGTCTGCCAAAAACCCACATTGTATTTCTTCAGCGTATCGCCCAAAGCTATCCGGATATCCCGCAAATCTTTCAGCGGAGTATTTGTCCAATAACTATGGCCCGCCATCAGCCGGGGTACATTAGGTACATCACCTAAGTAGGTAGCCGCACTGTCGGGCGAGAAAAAAGACTGAATCTGATAACCACGTTCAGGTCCTGTATACGGATGCGTCCGGAACATACAATTATAATCAAATGACTCCGATACCAGAATCTCTGTATCCAGGTTTCTGCGCACGTACTCCTGACTCAGTTCCCTTACCGTACGGGCAATCTCCCTGTTGGTGGCCGCCGTACCCTCCTGCTTCGGACCCACCCAGTTCCAATGACCATCGGGTTCGTTAAACGGACAGATATAATCAAGCTTGATACCCTCGTGCTGCTGCAACCCTTCGGTGACATCCACCATAAAGCGAACATAATCGTCGTATCGGTCGGGCTGGATATTAAATGTTGCGCCACGCCCTGTATTCGTTGCTAACCCGTTCTGAGTCCAGTAAACAGGAGCCGATAACAGGAAACCCAGAAACTTGTTAACTCCTCTCTTTTTTGCCTGCTGCAGGAAATTACGCTGACCAGCTTGCTTGTCCCAGTTGTATGATCCATCGGGAAGCAGGAAACACTCCGAACGAGTCCACGGCGAACCAATCTGACTTGAATCGCCCTGCTCGGCGCTACCTGCTCCTATATTAAAACGCAGGGCAGACGCATATTATTATAGAGCTAAAAGTCCTAGGTGTATCATTTAATATGTACGTATATGATGCAGTATTTCAATATATTACACATCAAATCTTTGATGCTCTATATGTCTTCTTCACCGAATGTTGCTAACATAAACTAACATTAAAATGGGCATAATTAGTATTTATAAACATATTGAGCGTTATAAAATTTGCTTCATAGATAACAACCTTCTCTGAAAATTGGATCTTTCTTTTTACAACGATAATTTCGTTAAGTTGAATAATCAAATCAGAACGTTTATGTTATGTCTGGAATCATATTGACATTACTTAAAAGAGACCAAAAACAGTAATTATAACTACGAAAAGAAAGATAATAAATGTCCAAAACAATCACTTAAATACATTGATATCTCAGTAAATATTTGTATATTTGTCTTATTATCAACGTATTAAATATACAAATATATGACATTGCTTGCATTTGCTTCAAGTATTGAAGACTATCGTTTTGACAGGAATAAAGTTCATTCAGCCGAAACTATTATTTATATTACGTTAGCTGCCGTTATTTGTGGGGCCGAGACATGGAACGAAATAGAGGATTTCGGTCGGTGTAAAATTGATTTTTTCTCTCGCACTATTCCTTCTTTTAATGGAATACCCTCACATGATACTTTTAACCGATTTTTCACAGTATTGGATTCCACCTATTTTGAAAATCAATTCAGAGAATGGGTTAAGTGTATTTGTGGAAAGTATAAAGGAGTGGTTGCTATTGACGGCAAAACAATATGCGGAGCATATGAGTCTGAAGAGGCTAAATTGTTGCGAGGTACCTACCTAAAACCCTCGAGCCCCCAATACAAACTTCACATGGTAAGTGCCTGGGCCGCTGACAATGGAATAAGCCTTGGACAAATCAAAACAGAGGAAAAATCGAATGAAATTACCGCTATCCCCGAACTATTAGAGGCATTAGATATTAAAGAGTGTATAATCACTATTGATGCTATGGGATGTCAAAAGACTATAGCATCTAAAATAATAGAAAAAGAAGCAGATTACGTTTTGGCTGTTAAAAACAACCATAAGCATTTATATAGAAAAATCAAACATTTTTTCACCATTTGGAGAGCTGAGAAGCCTAACCGGGTAAGTGTTTACGAGAATACCGAGACTGGACATGGCCGTTTGGAAAAAAGAACTTGCATAGTCTGTGACAATCTATACTGGTTAAATGCTAACGATTACACCCAATGGGCTGGATTAAAAACATTTGTCTGTGTGCTTACGGAACGTACCATTCCCGGCGAAAATGGACCTCGTAAACAAAAAGAAACCAGATACTATATTTCTTCATTAGTTTTGGATGCTGAATTAATTGCTAATTCAGTCCGAAAACATTGGTCTGTTGAAAATAATTTACATTGGCAGTTGGATGTCTCGTTTAATGAAGATTACGGACGAAAGAAGAACAATGCCGCTGTAAACTTTTCTCTTGTCTCAAAAACAGCTTTATCTATGTTAAAGCACTATGAAAGCAAAAGTAGTATTGCTCGCAAAAGAAAAACAGCCGGATGGTCTGACGACGTTCTGCAAGGCATACTTTCTGTGGATAAATTTTAATGCGTCTGCCCTGTATTAAAACGCCAGAGAGAAAGACCAATACCCTCGGGCCTGCCCTTTTCATCCAACTCTGTACTAAACAACCAATCAGCCACCCTGTTCACCTCTTTCTCGGGCCAGAGACCAATAAATTGCATGCTCCACCCATCGGATGCACTAAAATGCTCCATGGTCTGATAAGTAACTGCCGGATCAACCACCACGCTGGCAACCGTTTCCTTCTGAGCCGAAAGAGGCAATGCCAGGGAAATAGCCAGCGAACAAAGATAAAAATTCCTCATCACCATACCGAATAATTAATTGTTAAAATCATACACTATCGTAACCACAGCACGTGCCGGAATAACAAGCTGCTTATCCACCGAAGCTCCCGCAACCACTTCCTCCTGCAAATCGGAAGTTTGAGAGGTTGTGTACATTTTCACAGACGAAACTGTCTTTCCGTTCACTCCGCTCAACGCCGTGTTTACGGCAATGCGCTTATCAGATATATTGGTATACACGGCAACCAGCCTCTTTCCATCGGGAGCTACATACGCCGAGCCCATAAAAAGGGACGACGCATTGGCTATATCGAGCGACACCCGTTTGAAACCCGGACGCACAAAAAGACTATAATTTCCCAATACCCACAGATTCTTGCGTGATTCGTGGGTACCACTGTTGCGTATATCTCCGTAAACACCGTCTGCCGGAGTCACACTTATCAGTAAAAAACGATTCTTATGCCCCCATCTCTCCAAATCCATACTGGTCCAGAAAGACCACGACGAAGCACTCGCGTACACCATGTCACAATGAATCACTTTCGCCATATACAAAGCAATATCCATATACCCAGCCTTGTCGTGTCCGGGGTAATTTTCATTATAATAATCGCCAAGCATACTCCATTCCGTTTGATAAACCTGCAAAGAATGAGCCGCCACCTTTGCCTGAACCGACTGGCGGACTTGTTGCATTTCGGTAAACGAACCATCAGTCCAGTAACTATGTCCGGCGGCAATCTTTGCCACAGAAGGCAAGTCCCCTATATAATTAGCCGATCCATTACTGAAAAAGTCATCCAGCTGATTACTCCTATCCGCGTCCCCTTTAACCGAAACCAAATAGTTCCAGTCGGCCGCCTCCGGAAGCAATTGCTTAGTAGAAAGTCCCGAAGAAGTAAGCGAAGCATCCAGCTGACCGGCAAGTTGTTTTATTTCAGCATTTTTCCAACCCGAACCCTCTTGCGAAGGATCACCCCAGTTATACTGAGGCTCGTTCACCGGACTCACCAAGGCAAAATCAATCCCCTTTTGCTCCTTAAAATAAGTCAGCACCCGGGTAATATAGCTGGCATAAGCTCCATAACTGTCGCTTTTTAAATTAGAAAACGAACCGCTGGACGAATACCCCTTTCCATTTTGTGTATAATATACTGGCGGTGTATTGCTAAACATCACAAACCGTTCGCATCCGTACTGTTTGGCTTTCTGCAGAAAATACTGCTGTCCGGCCTGACGATTCCAGTTATAGGAACCATCCGCGTTCAGGAAACACTCTGCCCGTCGCGTTCTGTCGGCTATTCCGCTCGCATCACCCTGTTCGGCAGTACCTCCCCCTAAATTAAATCGCCACATAGATAGCCCGATACCCTCTGGCTTGCCATTGGCAACCGATTGGGAAAACAACAACTTTGCAATGGACTCCTTTTCTGTGTCCGACCAATACGTACCCACATAGTTGGGCACCCAGCAATCGGATGCAGCAAACCCTTCCATCGTCTGAAATTGTTTATCAACCCTTATCGTAACCTCTTTGGCAAGATCGGCCACCGGTTCTGTATCCGGCAATTCGGCAGGATCACTACAAGCTGTGAGCAAACACAAAGCAAAACCAATATATTTCTTATGCATACAGTTTAAAGGATATTGCAGGGGTACAGAAAACTATACCCCTGCAGTTTATATCAGTAATCAGTCCAATTAAAAATTAGGATTCTGTTCAATCACCCCTTCAGAAAGCAACACCTCCGTATTAGGAATAGGGAACAGCAAGTCACGGTCTTCGCGGAAAGTAATCCCCTTGTTACTATTTTCCTTCTGGTTTGTTTTCTCGTACTCGTCGGTCGATTCAACCAGGTTGTATCTTACAAACGAGCCGGATTCACCCATCACGTTACACAAAGCCTTTTTACCATTATCATCATTCCAGCGACGAAGGTCATACAACCGGTTGTGTTCCAACGCGAGTTCCAATCGTCTTTCCAAACGGATCGCATCACGAAGCGCTTTGCCTGTAGCCGAGCTTTCGGTAAGATGAACACGGGTACGTACTTCATTCAATGATTTGCGTGCACCCACCTCATCGCTTGTCTCATAAGCAGCTTCCGCGTGCATCAGCAAAACGTCGGCATAGCGTAACAAGCGGTGATTCAAAGGCACATGGTTGGCATCATAAGGCGAAGGTCTTTTATCCACCGGAATATAGAACTTACGGTTTACACGAGCTGATTTATGCTTGTCCGGAGAAATCACATAGGCTTTTGCCTTCTCATTGTCATCACCCGCAACATCGTCGCCATTCTTAATGATCGTCCACTTCAAGCGTTCGGTATCACCCGCGTCAAGGAAAGCTTTTTCAAGGTTACTGGTAGGCAAACCCCATGACCATCCAGAATCATCACGTGAACCAACCACAACAGACAAACGTCCGCCCAGGTCGTACTTTGTATCATCATTATACTGAACTTCAAACAACGACTCCACGCTGTTGTTGGTGTCCACACTCCATACATCCTTAAAATCGGGAAGCAAGCTATACTCCTTGCTATTGATCACCTCTTCCAGCACACGCTTTGCGTCTGCATATTTTTCCTGATACAGGTAAGCCTTACCCAGGTAAGCCAAAGCTGCACCCTTGGTAGCGCGACCCATCTCTGTTTCGGCATAACCGCTGCGTGCAGGCAATGAAGCTGCAGCATCAATCAGATCCTGCTCAATCAGCGCATACACTTCAGACACACTGTTGCGAGTCTTTCCGCGTACATCTTCGGGCAACAACATATCTGTAACCACAGGTACACCTCCAAAATTCTTTACCAACTCAAAATACTGATACGCACGGATAAACTTAGCCTCCGCAATCATGCGGCTACGTAACGTTTCATTGGTAATGGGAGAAGTAGCTATGCGGTTAATGGCAATATTACAACGTAAAATACCCTTGTACCTGTACTGCCAGAAGTCTTTAATTTTACCGTCCTGTTTTGGGTTGCCGTAATGCGACATACGGATCCAGTCACTCTGACTCTGGGTTGTATTACCCATCCAAAGATCGTCCGTACTCATATCCGACCCCACATAGAAAGAAGCAACCTGCCACCAGTCGTTCCAGAAAACAGACTGATAACAACCCGTAATCTGTTTCAGACACTCTTCCTCTGTCTGAAAATAAGTATCCAAAGTCTCTTGTCCAAGAACCGGTTGATCCAGAAAATCGGAACAGCTGCTTAAACTGGCAGACAATGTTACTGCCATGAAAAGTTTAACTATATTATTCATAACGTATTACTCTATTAAAATGTCATGTTAATGCCAAATAAAAATGTACGGGGATTTGGGTAACCCAAGTTATCGATACCCGACTCAATCACGCTACCACCAGACGCACGCTCAGGATCCTGACCGGTATAATTGGTAACAGTAAACAAGTTTTGAGCCGAAAGAGACAAACGAACTCCCACATTTTTAAGGGTACTCTTTGGTAAGGTATAACCCAACTGAAGCAATTTGCAACGCAAGTATGAACCATCTTCCACAAAGAAAGAAGAAACGCGGCGGAAATTCATATTCTGGTCGTTTACAGAAAGACGGGGATAATAGTTGCTTGTTCCTTCACCATGCCAGGCCATTTCAGACAACCCTGCATACACGTTCTGTCCTTCTGTACCAGCAAGAAATCCCCCCTTGGCACTGTTGTAAATATCATTACCCAGTGTGCCATAGAAGTTAGCAACTAAATCGAAATTCTTGTATTCCAGTCGTGTGTTCAAACCCATCATCAGGTCGGGGAACGCATTACCGATAAACACCTTGTCGCTCTCGTCCAGCACACCGTCGCGGTTTACATCCTTAAAACGGATATCACCCGGCTTAGCATCCTTCTGTACAAGATCTCCCTTATCGTTGGTATGACTGTTAATCTCTGTCTGATTCTGGAACAAACCGTCGGCAATATAACCGTAAAAACGGCTGATCTCACCATTTTCCTCGTTGCGGATAATACGGTCGTTAAAGAAATCTCCGGCAAGAATAGCAGAACCGGCAACAAACTTCTCGCCTGTATTCTTCACTCCCGAAAGATTCACACCCACTTCGTATTTAAAATCATTTACAGCATCACGCCAGTTAACAGAAAGTTCCCAACCGCGTGCACGCATACTACCCACGTTGCTCCACATTTCACCATTCCACATCGGATAACCTAAAATTAGCAGATTTTCCTTTTTCATAAGCATATCCTTTGATGTTTTCTGGTACACATCTGCCGTAACCGACAGTTTGTCTTGCAACAAACCTAAATCCACCCCAATGTTAAAGTCTTCCACTGTTTCCCATTGCAAGCTTGTATTTCCTACCATGCTGATGGCAGTACCCACATTACGGTCGGCGCCGGTACCAAACACATAGTCTCCGCTGCTAAGCAAATTCAGATAATTAGAACTGTCGATATTCTGGTTACCCACACGGCCCCAGCCACCACGGATTTTCAGGTTAGAGATCAGCTGCTGATCCTTCATAAATTCTTCACCCGTAACACGCCACGCCAAAGACACGGAAGGGAAAGTAGCATAACTGTTGTCTGATGGGAACTTTGAAGATCCGTCCACACGAAGCGAAGCCGTCATATAATACTTGTTATCGTAATTATACATTAGACGTCCCAGATAAGAAACCAGTGTATTATATGCATTTGTTCCACCAGCCTTTTCATTCAAAGTACCAGCGTTCAGATACTGCAAGTCTTCGTAATTACTGGGAACAGCTTCACGTGAACCGCTCAGGTAATACGCTGCAAACTTTTCCATTGTGTAACCCACCATAGCGTTCAGATTATGTTTCTGTCCCAGGGTTTTCATATAACTGGCCGTGTTGGTCCAGCTCCAGTCCACATAATTGGAAAACGAACGGCTCACTTTGCTCTGCTCTGTTTGTTCCAGGTTATCGATAAAGAACGCTGGATTAAAGCTGTCGTACATACCAAAACGGGCATTCACACCAAACTGCGAACGCAGGGTAAGACCCTTCGTCGGTTCCACGCTGATGTATGGATTCAGCAACATACCATATTCTGTATTCTTGTTATTGGTACGAGCTACCGAGCCAGCAGGGTTCCACACCTGATTATTGCGTGACCGCGCATAATTGCTATACTCGTTGTTGGTCCATTCCTCTTCCGGTTTAAACACAGGTGTGGTTGGATCCATGCGCATCACGCTGCTAAACTGATTAGGTGTGTTTTCCCATGATTCCATACGTGGAGCAAAGTCCATACCTGCTTTAACGAATTTATTGAAAGTATATTCCGTATTGAAACGGCCGGTAAGCTTTTCCCAGTAACCTGCATCGTATTGTGACTTCTGACGGAAATAACCAATGCTTCCGCTATATACCACCTTGTCGTTACCAGCCTGGAAACTCAGGTTATAGGTTTGCATCGGAGCCACCTTGTTGATTGTCTCATCCCACCAGTCGGTGCCATCGGCATTCGTTAGATTGTCCGCACCGTTCCAAACAGGCACATTGCCATCATTTGTATAACGTGTTTTAAACACTTGCTCATATTCGGAAGCACCTGCCATAGATGGCTTTGCAAGGGTCTGCAAACCAAGTGACGTGTTAAACTGAAACTGTGTTTTACCCGCTTTACCCTTTTTGGTAGACACCAGGATAACCCCGTTTGAACCTCTTGTTCCATAAATGGCAGCAGCAGAAGCATCTTTCAGTACCTCAATGCTAGCGATATCATCTTGATTCAGGAAATTAATATTCGTACCTACAGGCATTCCATCCACTACATACAACGGATCCGATCCGTTTACGGTAGTTACCCCGCGGATAATTACACGAGGAGTAGCACCCGGACCGCCGGCACCGGTAATCTGTACCCCGTTGGCTTTACCCTGTAAGGAAAGCATGGCATTACCAGTAGCCATACTCTTCAGCTCGTCGCCCTTCACGGTGGTAATAGAACTTGTAAGGTCGCTCTTTTTCACCACACCGTAACCAACTACAACCACCTCGTCGAGCGCCTTCATGTCTTCGGCCATCTTAACGTTGATAACAGACTGGTTTCTTACCACAATTTCCTGGGTAGCAAAACCAATCATCGAAAAGGTAAGTGTGGCATTGGGAGCCACATTCCCAATACTGTAATTTCCATCCAGGTCGGTAATGGTACCATTGGTGGTCCCTTTCACCATGACCGTGGCACCAATCATAGGTTCATTATCGGCAACCGATATAATGTTCCCGGTAATTGTTTTATTCTGCGCCTGAGCACAGAAAGACACAACCGATAAAATCAGAATTATAAATGTTCTCATAACTAGCTTATTTCTTTAATTAACAGGATAAAATTTAGAACGCTTCAGGTGACTGTCAAACTTGAAGATATATTTTCCGGATTTCTTAACCGACCATTTGCCTGGATTCTCTCCTCCGTTGGCCACATTCGATTCCGGATCATCGCTTCTGTTCCATCTCCAGAAAGGTTCCGGCCACCATCCCCATGGATGCATGCTCTGAATAATAAATTCGATGGTCTTTCCTGCTTCAAGCGTCATTTCCACCGAATAAAGATACGGATTGTTTGTATCTTGCTTCAAAAGCAGCGGTGATGCCGGCGACCAGTTTCCTGCGCCCGGAATACCAGCTCCTACCAATCCAATCTGGATAGGGATCTGTTCTTCGCCTACCTGCATGGTACCATTAGTAGGAACCGCGTCGGTCGGGGTATATTCAGTCACCGAATAGTTTCCTGTCTTTACATTAAATACAATAGAATAGTAACCTCTTTTCGGCAACACGATCGGAAGAGAAACCTCCGGCTCGTCTGTCAGCCTTCCCGCCTCGTTCGGATCCACACCGAAACAGATTGGGCTAAAATCGGTCTTCTGAGGAACAAAACGAATTTCCGTACCCGCGTTTTCAGAATAATAACGTGCCTTATATGTAAAGGCATCCGTTCTTTCTATAAGCATAGGAATACCAAACATATCACTGTTCAGGTTTGCCACCGCCTTCACATCCACCAGATACATCTTCTGAAAGTCAGGCATTTCAGACACATGGATTACCGAACTCTTTACTACTTCAAGAGCAGCCTTATCCACAGCCTTCAGCGTCAACGTATAATCAGCGATAGCTTTAGGAAGAGCGATTGGATCAGCAAAAACAAGCGTTTTGCCATTGTTGGTAAACTCTGTGATACGTTTTGAATAGTTCAGCGCGGGAACAGACACTTCCACATAATCCAATGCCTTGTCGTCTGCCACCTCGAAACGAAGGTTCAGCAGGGTTGTTTCCTTGCTAAGCACAGTTACTTCGGCATCAGGAGCCAACACAAACGAAGGTGCGTTAAAATCGCCGTCCATTGTAACCAGTACTGTTTCCTCCACTGTGCGGTTGCCTACATCGGTAACCGTTACGCGGATCGGAAATTCATTTCCTTCAAGCATCTTGTCGGTGGTGAATTTATAGTCCAGTTCGTAGCGTGTAATCAGGGAATCAAGAGTCAGATCAATGGTTTTATCCAGAAACAGATCTTCGTTTTTAAGGTTAACCGATTTAATACCATCCTTATCCTCAATAATTCCTTTCAAGTGAAATTCCCTTCCGGGCTCTGTTTTAACGTTCGACGCAGTAAGTGTCACTGTAGGAGGCAGTGCGTCCACATCTGTGTACTCCTCTTCATTGTTACATCCCGTGAACAGGATGAATAATGCAGCCGTAAGACTAAAATAATTTCTAAACATCATACATTAGAATTAAAGTGTTTTCATTCTTTCATTTTTTGTAAAACCTATCGGAGCTCTAAACCGGGGTTGACAATGTGTGCAAAAGTAGGGCAGTTCATCAATCCGGATAGCTGTCAAAATCGGCAAAATGAGGCGTTAAATCGGTCAATGCTCATTTTCCATAGCTGAACATCAATTATTTTATTACTTTTGAGCATAAATCGTATCGGAAGAATTATGAAGCGAAAGAGTTGGATTGTCGTTGTTTGTGTCTGTCTGTTTACCCTGGCAGGTGCCCGGCCTTATGCCGTAAAACGCCTTGGTCTGGAACAGGGGCTTTCCAATAGTTATGTGGTAAGCATCACACAAGACAAACACGGATTCATCTGGTTTGCCACCGAATCGGGCCTTAACCGTTTCGATGGAACTTCCTTTGTCGTATACAAAAGGCAGAATCGCCGGGCAAACTCCCTGAACGGAAACGCGCTCAATAAGGTGTATGCCGACAAGGCAGACGATGTGGTATGGGTTGCTTCCCAGCGCGACGGACTCAATGCCTTCGATTGTAAAACGGAAACTTTCCGGTCGTACGTAAATCAACCCGGCAATCCGGGTAGTATTGCATCCAACGCTATCACGGATATAATTAATTCCTCCGACGGTAACCTGTGGCTTGCCTCCTATCATACGGGAGTCGATTATTTCGACAAGAATAAAAACCAGTTCATACATTATAATAGGAGTACCCTTCCGGGTCTGGTGAGCGACAATGTGTGGTCGGTTGCCGAAGACAGTAAGGGAAATCTCTACATCGGACACGTGTTCGACGGATTGAGCGTTTACTCCACGAAAGACAAAACGATTAAAAACTATAGATATTCAAATGCTCCAGGAAGCATTCCTGGAAATGATGTACGCTGTCTGTTTATTGACAATTACGAAAATGTATGGGTGGGAACCACCAACGGGCTGGCTTTGTTCGATCAGGGAAGCGGGCGATTCATCTCTTTCAAAAACAACCCGGCAAATTCTAATTCACTCATTTCAAATTTTATTTATACTATCACCCAACCCAAAGACGGACAGCTTTGGATCGGAACGGAAACCGGAGGAATCAGTATACTGGACATTCGTAAGGGCATGTTTCTTTCGCCCGAGAAGGTATCCTTTCAAAATATCTACAGCTCCGATGGTAAGAACGGCTTGTCTCATCCAACGGTGCGGAGCATTTTTCAGGATTCATTCCGCAATACCTGGATCGCGACCTATGGCGGAGGAGTGAATTTCATCAGCAGTGAACCCGACTTTTTTCAGCTTTGGCAATACTCCTCATTGCCCGACGCAGCGAACAGCTTATCCAAAAGTGTTGCCTGGGGACTTTGTACGGATAATGAAGGGCAGGTCTGGGTAGGGACCGACGGCGGAGGTATTGACGTATTTAAGGCCGGACAGAAAACCGCCTCGTATAAAAAGGGGGCTGCTCCCCGCGGACTAAGTGATAACGCAGTGCTTTCGGGGTTTAAGGATTCCAAAGGGATTCTTTGGTTCGGCACTTACAGCGGAGGGATTACCCGCTACCTGCCACGCGAAAAGAAATTCGAACATTTTTCTCCTGCCGGCTTTACGGCGAAAGACATCCGCTGCTTTTACGAAGACAAAAACGGATTTATATGGATAGGGACCAACGGCGACGGACTGTACCGGTATCTTCCCGAATCCAAAGAGCTGCTCCAGCTCAGGCGCGAGAACAGAAACCTGACTGAAAACTACCTGCGTACCGTTACCGCCGATTCCGACGGGCACCTGTGGGTGGGTACTTTCGGACAAGGCCTGGGAATTATGGACAACCAGTACAAATTAGTGCGCGATTACAGTATCAACAACGGATTACATTCCAACACCATCACGTATATCTTCCGGGATTCCAAAAACCGGATGTGGGTGGGTACCGGCGAGGGATTAGCCCTGTTTAAGAACTGTCGCGACAAAGAATTTACTCTTTACACCGAAGAGAACGGGCTGGCGGACAGTTATATCAAAGGTATCACCGAAGACGAGGCCGGGAATATCTGGATCAGCACCAACGGTGGCATCAGCCGGTTCAATCCTGCCTCCCGCACATTTCATAATTATAACCACTTCGACGGTGTGCCCATCGGCGATTTTATGGACGGATCGATGGTAAAAGACAAACAGGGCACGGTATATTTCGGGTCACAGAACGGAGTCTGCTACTTCAATCCTAAAGAAATACCTTCCTCCCGTGTACTACCTCCGGTACTTATTACCAAATTTCAGTTGTACCGCAACGAAATACACCCGCAATACAGAAATGGCGAACGGAGCACACTACCCGCCACCCGTGAAGAGCCAATCACGGTCAACTACAATCAGAATTCCTTCAGCATAAGTTTCAATGTGCTCAACTATGCCCTTGCCAATCAGGTAGAGTATGCCTACATGTTGGAGGGAATCGATAAAATGTGGTACAATTCCGAGCGGCAAAACGAAATCACATTCCGTAACATTCCTCCCGGCACCTATACCTTTCATGTCAGAGCCAAGATAAAAAACCAGGACTGGGACAGCCATTCAGCCACTCTGCGCATCAAGGTGAATCCGCCCTGGTGGTTTTCCTGGTGGGCAGAAACCATCTACCTGCTTGCAGGCGTTGCCATTCTGCTTACCATTATCCACTTCTACAAGAATAAGCTGAAACTAGAGAATAAACTGTATCTCGAAAATAAGAAGCATCAGCAGGAACAAAAACTGAACGACGAGAAAATGCAGTTCTATACCTATATCACCCACGAACTGCGCACGCCTCTCACCCTCATTATAGGTCCGCTTGAGGATATGCTTAACGATCTGAGCTTTTCCGAGCTTGCACACAAACGAATATCGCTCATTCATCAGAGTGCCATCCGTTTGCTAAATCTTATTAATAAGATACTGGATTTCAGAAAAGCGGAAACACGTAATATGCCGCTCAAGATTTCACAGGGGTATCTCTCCAAGCTGATCCGGGAGATTGGGCTGAAGTACAAAGAGCTGAACCGCAACGAAAACATTACGCTGCAGATTGTATTGGAATCCGATGAGCAGCCAATCCGATTCGACGAAGAAAAAGTGTATATCATCGTGGATAACCTGTTGTCCAATGCATTTAAATACACCCAAAAGGGGGAGATTATATTAACGCTTCGAACCATTTACAAGCAAAAAACTGCCTGGGCGGAAATAGAGGTCCGCGATACCGGCACTGGTATCCCCACAGAAGCACTGCCAAAAATATTCGACAGATACTATCAGGTGGAAGGCGCTTCCAGCAGCAATGGAAGCGGTATTGGTCTGGCCCTGGTAAAGAACCTCACCGAATTGCACGAAGGGATGATTATTGCCGAAAGCGCGCCGGGTGTTGGTTCCGTTTTCCGCTTGCAGCTGGAAAAGAACAAAACCTATCCCAATGCCATTCACCTGGAAGACAATATTTATGAATCGGAAGGACTGAACAAACAGGATAAGGAGTTGTCGGGCAATCTGCCCATCATCCTGGTCGTAGAAGATAATCAGGACATCCTCAATTATATAGCCGACACCTTTTCGCCTACCTATTCCGTGCTGGTTGCCTCCAATGGCAAAGAGGGAATGGATATGGCATTCGAAAACATCCCCGATGTGATCATCAGCGACATCATGATGCCCGAAATGGATGGTATCGAACTTTGCTCGATCCTGAAAAAAGACATCCGCACCAGTCACGTTCCCATTATCCTTCTTACTGCCAAGGATTCCATCCAGGATAAGAAAGAAGGTTATCAGGTGGGTGCCGACTCATACATCACCAAACCATTCAGTGCCGAACTGCTGCTAAGCCGCGTAACCAACATCATGGAAACACGAAAAAAGCTGGCGGAACAGGCCTCTGGCATAGCGCTGAACAAAGAGAGCCAGCTTGTCAATCCGTTGGGTGAAATGGAAAACGAATTCCTGCAAAAGATAACGCAGATCATCGAGGAAAACATTGAATCCGAGAAAATGGACGTAAGCTTTATAGCCGACAATGTATTCATGAGTCACTCCACTCTTTACCGGAAAATAAAAGCCATCAGCGGACTAACCGCCAACGAGTTTATCCGCAAGGTTAAGATGCAGCAAGCCAGACAGCTTCTGTTGGCCGACAAGTATACCATCTCCGAGATTGCTTTCCGTGTAGGGATAAATAACATTGCCTATTTCAGACAATGCTTTAAAGAAGAGTTTAAGGCAACCCCTTCGGAATACCTTCGGATTAATAAGCAATGATTGGTTAACAATCATTGCTTATTAAAGTAAATTTGTATCTTTGAAAGTTTTATATCAACTAATACTGTACATGCAAAAAACGATTCATATAGAATTGATCCGAAAGCTACGCAAAGGTTCACATGAGGCATTCAACACCTTCTACGATATCTACGCAGACAACCTCTACGGATTTACGCTGGTACATACAAAATCGCCTTCGCTTGCAGAAGATATCGTTCAGGAAACCTTTCTCAAATTATGGAGCGTCAAAGAAAAACTTACAGAAGAGGGTAATTTCAAGTCCATGCTTTTCACAATCGCCAGCAACCTGATGATTGATGCTTTCAGAAAACAAATAAACAAACCGGAGTTCGAAGACTATATAAAATACTGCGACAACGAAGATTTAGCCGACAATTCTTCGGAAGAAAGCATCTATTATGATGAGTTTCTCGAAAAGCTGACCCTCTCCAAACGACTCCTTACAGAAGGACAACGCCTCATCTTCGAATTAAGCCGCGAATCCGGACTTTCAAACAAAGAAATAGCAGCCAAACTGGACATCACCGAACAAACGGTAAAAAACCATTTGTCGGCGGCCCTTAAAACACTTCGAACAGAACTTGTAAAATACAATTATCTTTTCGCTCTAATCATCTGATTTATCAGTAGCCCGATTTATCAATGGCCCGTTTCAGCTCATCCCATAAATCAAACTGAATCACCTGCACAATATCAAACACCATCAACCCGTCCGACTGCATCAGGCAGATGTAAGCGGCATCTTCTATATTCGCATAGTTCAAGGCATAAATACTGCCATACATTTTACAATCACCCTGAAGTAACCTTTTTCCTTTAGCCAACCCATATTCAATAGATTCCGCATCATCCATTCCATACACTCTTTCAAGGTAAGTGCCTATAATAAAAGCATCCAGATGCTCTGCGAAGCCAGTCTTTTTGTAATCAGCCGAAGCCCAGGTAGGATATTCAACAGACGGATCATACTTCTTGCTGGCCCAGTTTTGTCCCTGCGCATATAATGCACCATACCAGGAAGCCGCCCAGTATTCAAGCTGAACATTGGGTTTAATCAACTTGATCTCTTCCTTAGCCTTCTTTACGAAATCATGAATCACTTTGGATCTGAATTCGAACCACTTTCTGGCATACTTTCCGTTATGGCGCTGACCACCTTCCCAATAAAAGATATCATTAGGGTAATTGATCACTTTTTCGCCTATGTAAGCTTCAAATAGCTTACGGGATTCATCGGAAAAATCAGATTCAATACTCAGATAACGACAATAGTCCAGCGCATAGCCGTCAAAGTCGTAGTTCGTAACCAATTCGCGGATAAATTTCAACGCATATTCCTGAACCTCTGGCAATGCAGGATTCAGAAAAGCCGCCACCTTCGAAGGGTCATCCATCACATTTAACATCCCGGAAGACAAATGCTGAACAGAAGTTTTACTTGCCCATGAGGCATCACGGTATACCAACCCCTCCCTCGTATCCGGTCGACCGGCCGGGAAGATAGTAGTCGAAACCGTCACCTTCAGATCCCGCTTCTTCGCTTCGTCAATAAAGAACTGCAGATAATCCCAGCTCAAAGAGCGAGAGAAGCCATTCACAGTAGTCAGCTGTGTCATAAAAGAAGTCTTCTTGTACAACACATCCCCATAAATCGGACGCACATCCACCACGATATGATTAAAACCGGTCTCTTTCGTTTTATCCAGGTAATAACGAATAGAATCCTGATTGGAAAAACGCTCGAAATTCGCCTCCGCGTCGAACCACAAATATTTGGGCTTCTCCCCTGTATCTACAGGATCCGGATCAACAACGGGTTCAACTTCCGTTCCCGTACACGAAAAGCAGACAAATAAACAACATAAAATCAATAGTTTCATAAAATACAGATCATAAAAGAGGTCGGAAAGTATCCAATCCGACCCCTTTTGGTTACAACTTATTTACTTGAAGCACCCACATTCGTCAATTCATATGCCATGATACCTGTATTGGTGTCCAACATATAAACCAACGCCGTTTTACCATCTTTCTGTACCTGAACGGTGATATCACCGGAGGCATTATCATTTGTCTCACTCAAAAGAGTCCAGTTATCGCTGAAAGGATTCAGAATACTGTAATTATCGAAATTCTCATTCTTGTTGGTTGGAATCAGGGTTGGGTCATCCACACTGAAAATCAACATTCTCAATACACCCGGCCAACTGCAAGTACCGGCGGCAAGGTATTTGGAATGATTAAATTCAAAGTAATAGGCTCCCGAAACAGCCACCTTATTAAGGAAATTCGAATTTGCCGCATTGGTGTCAAACAGATGTTCACCCGTAGCATCATAATAGCCCATGCCCCTCGGATTACCAAGACTTACGGCAAAGTATGGAGACTTACCCGTTGCCGAGGCGGCGATTGCTTTTCCTCTCCACGAACAGTTTATGCTGGCAGAAGAAAACACATCCGGTACCTTAGCCGGCACACCGTTTACAACAGGAATCCTGACAATTCTGTTTTCCAGATTTCCATACCCATCCAATGCTACCATAAGCTGAGCATTTCCATGTGTATCTCCGCAAATGGAAAGTGTGCGTCCCATTCCGGCATCCGAGCCAATGGAGAGATCCGATCCGGATACTTCGTAAAATAACTCCGGTTCATGATCCAGTCCATTCGACCAGCGGTAAACTTTAAATTTATCACCCGAATTGGCATTAATAAATGTAACCGCATGCAATACCTCATTATTATCAACCGCAATGGCAAAAAGATAATCCGTATTGCCGGCAGGAACGGTAACAAGTTTATTTTTCTTAGCACCTGTCCGCTTGTCATATACAAGGAAAGCTCCGGCATCGTTGTTTACAATAAGCTCATCACCTACCACAGCCAGCGAAGTCTGTGCATGCTGAACCCATCCGCCCATTTGTTCTCCCGATAATTCCCACAATTTATTGCATCTGCCAAAGCCCTTTTCCAGTTCACCATAGGGGACCTGATATATACGAACCTTGAGCACAACATCCGTTTTGGTAACGCCATCCGGCGCACTAACCGTCATATTCATCGGTTCAGAAAGGTCTGCAACCCCCGAAAGTCCGGGTGTGACTTTAGCCCCTTGGGGTAGAGAACCCTGAATAGACCAATCCTGGTACGTAGGAGCCGTTTCATCAGGAAAGTAAGTAACATCAAAATAGATGGTATCCTTATCTTCCGAATATTTACCCTGATAAATTTTGCCTACACTCAGTCGTTGCTCGTAATCAAATTTTTGAATTTGAATCGCACTGAATAAATAATCCGTATTACTGAATGAGACTTCATCCTGCGAACAGGCATTGAAGAGTACGAGTACAGCAAGTAACAGATTGTATCCTATAATTTTTTTTATTTTCATAATGCAGCTGATTTTAATCATACATAAATTACCACGGAATCGTTTGTTCACAGGCAGTATTATTACTAATTTCGGAAGTAGGCACAGGAATGTAATAATACTTTTCAGGGAAATACCTGTCTGTATCATCACAAGGAACCTTCGTGTACACAAACGAATCGCCCGAACGGGTAATCTTTATACCATATGCACGCTTGCCGTTTATCACCTCAACCGCTTTCTTCCAGCGTCTCAAATCCCAGTAGCGGTGCCCTTCAAAAGCAAGTTCCACCATACGTTCCTTCATTAGATATTTCATGTAAACATCCAGATTCGTGCCAGACTCGCGGGGAGAAAGATAGCCACCACGGGTGCGTACCTTATTCATATACGAGTAAGCATTTGGCATATCACCCGTTTGAGCGTAAGCTTCAGCCATGTTAAGCAGTACCTCCGCATATCTGAGTTCCACCCAATAAGTATCGCTGCCCAATTCATCAAAATTGGTATTTCCTTCCTGCAGGAACTTTTTCATAAAGTAGCCCGTTACGCAAGCCGGCGTATTCGATGTTAAATCAAAGTCGGCAAAACCATCCGTTCCGCCCACAAAGGTTTCAATCGTGCGATTGTTCCAGGCTGCCCCGTTATATAAAATCGACGTATAGAAACGTGGTTCACGGTTTTCGTAGGGAGCAGCCGCATGAGCAGGATTGTTCCAGTCGAAATCCACATACGTATCCCCTTCCTTAATCTGATACTGACTAACCAGGTCTTCGGTCGGACAAGCCCATCCGCCTCTGTCGGCCTTATCGCCAGTAGGACGGAAATAGCGGTCGTGCTCATGCACATAATCCGGAGCCTCGAAACTTACGGCAAGAATCAACTCCTTATTTGTTATATCTTTAAATACAGAATTATAATCGGCCGATAACTCATACACATTTAAAGCCTCAAGCGCTTTACCCGCAGAAATAACCTTATCATATTGCTTGGCATACAAAGCACAACGGGTAAGTAACGCATACACGGCACCTTGGGTTACTCTTCCAAGTTCCTCATCCTCCCATTTCACTTTCCCGGCCATGTCCGGAGCAATCGCCTCCAGCTCACTAATCACAAAGTTCCACGATTCGGCCTCCGTCAATCTGGCTTTCACAGCATCCTTTTCGTTATCCAAACCACCATCCACTCCGGTATTTTCCAATCTCAAAATCACACCCCCGTGATTACGGATCATTTTATAATACAGGTAAGCACGTATGAAACGAACCTCAGCCTTGCGCACCTTCACAAACTCAGGATCAATGTGTCCGGTCTTGGCGTCCACATCATGCAAAAACTCATTCAACCGTTTAATCCGGTCGTAATTTCCCCAGGTACACAACATTCCATTGGAAGGAGTGATTACATTCTCCTGTTGAAGTATTTTATTCTGATCTGTTGATGAGTTCAGGTTAGACACACTGTACTTAAGTATATCCGAATAACCGTCCGAAAACATATTCGAAGTGATCTCCGCATTCTCGCGAAGTCCTGCATAAAACCCTTTTACATAAAGATCAAGGTATTCTTCATTTTGCCAGGCAACTGCATCCGAATACTGATCAGTAGGATCCACCTCCACGCTACAAGAGGTTATACATAAAGAAACCAAAAAAGCATATAGTATCTTTTTCATCTTCATTCAATTTAAAAAGTTAAATCTATACCCACACTATACGTGCGTTGTTGCGGATAATATCCATTGTTATTGCTTGGCATCTCGGGATCCATATAATCCAGGGCATCCAAGGTAAACAAGTTGGTACCAGCCACGTAAATCCGCATGTTTTGTGCATGAAATTTGCTGATCACACTTTTAGGCAGCGAATACCCGATCTGCGCGTTTTTCAAACGCAGGTAAGAGCCGTCTACAACCCACCAATCGCTTGTCCAGCCATTGTTTCCATTCCACGACTGACCCAAACGAGGGTATTTGGCATTTGTATTTTCTGGTGTCCACGACCCTTCCACAAGGTAATAAGGTGAATTTCCTCCTCCGTAAAACGCACGGGCAAACTCCGTCTGATCCATTACACCACTGGGGTACAAACCACTAGTGATCACATCGCAAAGAGCCGCTCCCTGAAATTGCAAACCAATATCAAAGCCTCTCCACGAAGCATCCATATTCAACGAGAACATCATTTCCGGAGTTTGAGAACCGGCAATCCTGATCTGGTCATCCATATCAATCTTTCCGTCTCCATTCACATCTTCGTACATTAAGTCACCCAGACGTTGTACGCCACCGGGACCAGAAGGACGGTTAACCAGTTCTTCTTCGGTCTGATACAAACCCAGCGCATGAAAACCATATACCCCGCCGATAGACTGGCCGATAATATTTTTCCATGCCGGTATGTTGGCATTTTGCGATCTGGAAAGCACTTTATTACGGGCCCACGTCACGTTTCCGTTAATTGAATAAGTAACTTCTCCCACTTTATTACGGTGCCCCAGTACCACTTCAATACCCCTTGCATCCACTGCACCAGAGTTACGGATGTTAGGGTAGTTGTCCGAAATGGAAGGAGGATACAATCCGGTAACCCCTTCAAGGATATCGTGGGTATATTTATAGAACATATCCATATCAACAGACAACAGCCCATTCCATGCCACAAACTCAAGACCCAGGTTCATGGTTCTTGTTTTCTCCCATGTTAAGTCGTACGATGGAACAGAGTTGGTTGTGTACAATGCATAGGTAGACTGTGGCGTGCTGCCAAAAGCGTACGATGGCGATGAGGTAAGAGAGAAGAAGCGTTTATATAAGAAATTATCAATATTGTCGCGACCAAGTTCACCCACAGATGCCCGGATCTTGAATTTATCCACTTTTGGGAATGCCTCTTTAAAGAAAGGCTCTTCAGACATCACCCAGCCAGCCGACAAAGAAGGAAAAAATCCCCAACGATAATCCTTATGAAATTTATAAGAGCCATCATATCTGAACGAAAATTCTGCCAGATACTTCTTATTAAAAGCATAATTTAAACGGCCCACATAACCGGCAGTTTTGGAATTGTCGCTGCTTCCTTTTATGGAGTTAGGCGTATCTTCCTGGGCAAAAGTTAGCTCCTGAATGGCATCCAGCACAAAGTTTTTTCTGGCAGCCTGAAAACTGCGACCTCTGGTTTCACGGTATTCATACAAGAACAACAAACCCAGATCGTGCAAACCAACTGTTTTGTTGTATTCAATCGAAGGTCTGGTCGTCATCATCTGTCCGCTCGAAGCGGACTGGAACAATGAAGATGTTCCGGTACCATCTGCCTGCGTAGTAGAATATTCGCCTGTCGCAGGATCATACTTGGACACGTTGTACTTCGTCAAATAAGATTTTGACTCCGTATAATTTTTATCGTAGCTAAAAAACATTTTAGCCTTAAGCCCTTTAATAAACGGGACCTTGTACTCAAGGGTAGCCGAGCTTTCAAAAACAGAACGGTCGTTCTGGTCGTTTCCACTTTGATTAACCGCTGCCACCGGATTCCAGGTACTTGAACCTTCGCCTGTAGCCGCAGGCAAACCATTGTACGTTGTAGGAATAACCGGAAGCGCGCGGATAGCCTGGGTAATTGGATTGTATCCGTTATTCGGATCAATGGCAAAACCCGGATTATCCCGGTTCTCATTACGTCCCGCCATATCAACAGAAAACTTAAGTTCGTCCGTGATCTGCACATCAATATTGGAACGCAGGTTATACCGCTTAAAGTTTGAATTAGGAATGATACCTCCCTGATCCATCAAGCCACCACTTACAAAATACTGAACCTTTTCGGTACCGCCCGAAATAGATATATTATGTTGTTGCGTGCCTCCAAAATCCTTAAACAATTCGCTCACCCAGTCCGTGTTTCCGAGCATACCATCCGGATCCCCATTCTGGATTTTTTCAATTTCCTCGTCAGAAAAGTAACCTTCATTTCCGTCCATTTCACGGGCTTTGTTATGCCATTTCGCATAATCAGCGCCATTCAAGAACTTGGGAAAACGGGTATTTGTAGAGAAAGTATACGAACCGCTGTATTTGATACTTGACCTGCCATCGGCACTACCTCGCTTTGTTTTTACAAGAATTACGCCGTGTGCGGCACGTACCCCATACACGGCAGCCGAAGCCGCATCCTTCAGTATCGTGATACTTTCCACATCGTTGGGATCTATGGTATTGAAACTACGCTCTACTCCATCTACCAGACAAAGAGGAGACGAATCATTAAACGTACCTGCTCCACGAATAACCATATTGGCCTCGTCGGCACCGGGCTGACCTGAAGATTGTCGGGAAACTAATCCCGGAAGCTTACCTGCCAACATATTCGTTATACTCGTCATTGGCGCTTTCACCAAATCCTTGGCAGAAATCTGGGCCACCGAGCCGGTTACATTCATCTTTTTTTGCGTACCATAACCCACCACCACCACTTCGTCGAGACCAGTTACATCTTCCTTAATAGTTACATTAAGAACAGCGTTTGAGCCGACTCTCACATCCTGGGAAAGATAACCAATAAAAGAGAACTGCAGCACTTCATCGTTGTTCACGTTCACCGAATATCGTCCATCCATGTCGGTTGTTGTACCCATCGAGGTTCCTTTCACCATCACATTGGCACCAATAACAGCCTCGCCGAATTCATCCGTAACCCGGCCCGAAATCTTCCGTTTCGATTCCTGAGGGACCATATTGCCACCGCTTTTAAGGATAACCAACGTTTTATTGGAAACCTGATAGGTTAAACCACGCGGACTCAACACCTGCACCAGCACTGAGCTGATAGGTTGGTTTTTCACATTCACTGAGATGTCTCTTGCTTCCGAAACAACTACATCCCGATAAACAACAGTAAAAGACGATTGCTTTTCCACCTGCTTAAAGAACTCCTTCAAGGTAGCTCCTTTAAGATTCATCGTCACATTTTGAGAAAGATTCTGTCCGTATACCACGGTGCAGAAAAGAAGTATTTGCGCTAAACATATTATTTTGCGCAAATTTTTAAAAAGCATATTATGCATATTGATAATAAATACTAACTTTACATTCATAAAATCTTTTTAGATAAAGGTTGAACTACTTAGCTTGTACGAGGATCACAAGTACGAACTTTTTAGATTTTGAGTCAAGGAATCTTCCACATTCTTTGGCTCATCTTCTTTTTTATCGCTTAACAAAGTCTTTTTACATAGGCAAAACTGTTTTTTTAAGGTTTATACATCTTTATGGTAACATCATTTCCATTAATCGAATAATCCACGTTATACTGCATTTTCAAAGCTTCCATCACATACATCAGCTGCTCGCCGCTAAAGCTTCCCGATATTTTATCCTGGGCTATTTCCGGACACTGCAAATCGATGTTAACGCCATACCAACGCTCTATTTTATCGATCACACTTACCAAAGGTTCCGAATCAAATACCAGGCGGTTCTGCATCCAGGCCGTTTCATCCCCATTGTCGGTAGGTTCTATCCGTATCGTTTTGGTCTCTCTGTTGTAAATGGCTTTTTCGGAAGGATGCAACACATAATAGTGAGCAAGGTTTTCTCCCGAGAGTTTAATGCTCCCCTCCAGCAAAGACGTTTCTATCAGGTTGCCCTCTCCATACGACGACACATTAAAACTGGTACCCAACACTTCAATATTCAGTTCACCTACCTGCACAATAAAAGGCTTCGATTTATCCTTCGAAACCTCAAAGAATGCTTCTCCGGTAAGGGATACTTTCCGCACGCTACGATCAGAAAAATCATACGTAAGCGAACTTGCCGAATTCAATTTCACAGCCGACCCATCCGGCAAAACCAGCTGAGCCTTATCCCCGCTTTTCACTTCAACAAAGAAAGGCTTCTGTTCGGGTAAACCAGAAACACTCATTTGCCAAACACCCAGCGAAACCACCAGCAACAACGAAGCAGCCACAACCCTCTTAAGCCAAAACAACTGCCGGGTACGTTTCATCTCACTCTGTATGTAAAAAGAAAGATTCCCCTTCACCTGCGTCTTCGCCCGTTGGTTCATAAGCGGCAACGAATGATTTTCTTCCCAGGCAGTCCCCATCATCTCCTTTAATTCGTCATCCGACGTCTTATTCAGATTATGCTTCAACTCCCTGAATTCATCCAGGTTAAGCTTACGAAACAAAAAGCGGGAATACAAAGAATTAAAGAAATTGTTCATATATGGCATCATTTGTAAGTAACACGCTCCTCACTCAAAAAAGTACCAGCCTACTATGTATGTTATAAAACATACTTCTAGCCATAAAGAACCAGCATTAAACGTGTATATTTTATAAATAGCTGATTTATAGCAAAATATTTAGTACCTTTACAATCTACGAATAAAAAACATAAAATGGAAACTCTGAATGAGGTGCTGCCTCAGGACATAGTCCTATTGTTGAAGATGACAACAAACAGTAAAATCACGTGGCAAAATGTTGCATTATCTCAATCATTGCAAGTTAGTGGAAAAGAAATAACCGAATCAATCGAACGATGCATTAAGGCCCGGTTATTAGATCAAACCCAACAAGAAGTAAACATAGCCGCTCTTCAGGAATTTTTGGTAAAGAGAATAAAAGAAAAATTCCCTGCCCAGCCCGGATTATACGGACATGGTATACCTACAGCCTTTTCGGCCTCCCCAATTAAGGAACACTTCTACAAAGGCACAAAAGAATTTGTATGGGAAACCCTTAAAGGTACCGAAAAAGGACAAACCATCGAACCATTATATAGAACGGTACCCGAAATCATAAAAAACGATTCCGAACTATACGAATTGCTCGTCATAGTGGACGCGCTTCGTATCGGAAAATCGCAGGAGATAGAAATAGCAACTAACGAATTAAAAATTAAATTTGCAAAATATAGCAGAAACTAAGCTACAAAACAGAAAAACCCAATTTGTATCATTTATTTTTATTATTGCGAAATTTTTATAAAATTTGCGATTCGTAACCGATATAGAAACGCATCTAAACAAAAATAAATCGCAAATAAAAAAACATGAAAAGGAGTTTATTACTAGTTATCATCAGTGCCCTATTCATTGCTAATACGGCATTTGGTGCAAAATGGAAAGCAAACCATGTTATTCTCATCGGTTTGGACGGATGGGGATCCTATAGTGTGGAAAAGGCGGAAATGCCAGTTGTAAAGAAACTGATGAACGAAGGTTCATATACACTAAAAAAACGGTCCGTTCTACCCTCCTCCAGTGCAGTAAACTGGGCCTCCATGTTTATGGGAGCGAGTCCTGAACTGCACGGATACACCGAGTGGGGATCACAAAAGCCCGAACTTCCCTCCCGCGAAGTAAGTCATTACGGCATCTTTCCATCCATCTGGGGACTTTTCCGCGATGCAAACCCCAAGGCAGAAGTTGGGTATATCTACGAATGGGACGGAATGGCTTATCTGGCGGAAATCAAAGCCATCAATTATGTGGAGCTCAGTAAAGACTGTGAAAAGATCCCCTCAGTAACATCGAAATCTGCAGCCGAATATATTCGGAATCACCGCCCCAATCTGTTGGGTGTTATTTTCAATAATCCCGATGAAATAGGGCATCACGACGGTCACGACACCCCTGCCTACTATCAGAAACTAAAAGAACTGGATACCTACATCGGTCAGATCGTTGATGCAGTAAAGGATGCCGGAATGTTGGAGGAGACAATATTTATTGTAACCTCCGATCACGGAGGAATCAATACAGGACACGGAGGCAAAACGATGATGGAGATGGAAACACCCTTTATCATTTCCGGAAAGAATGTAAAAAAAATCCCTGAATTCAAAGAAAGCATGATGCAATTTGATGTAGCACCAACCATTGCCTTCATCTTCGGACTTCAAACACCTCAGGTATGGATAGGTCGCCCAATGAAACAGCTATTCAAATAAGCCTCCAAAAAATAAAAAAGCAACTCCTGCACAGATTATAACGATTTGAACAAGATAAATTTTGTTTTTTCGCTTAAATCTTGCAGGAGTATTACTTTCTTTTTATCTTGCAGTAGTATTTCCTTCAAGAAAATATGTATAAGCATTATCCAGTGAAAAGTATACCTTAAAACAGCCAGAAAATGAAAGAAATTATAAAGACCAACGTATCAGACTGTGAAACCAGCAAAAACCTTGATTTTAAAGAACATCAGACATGTCCATTCTACACAGCCGATCAAAAAAACGGATATAACCATCAGTTTCTTGAAAAAGACGAAGAAACAAGAATAGAAAAAAAAGGTTACAACCTAA
The DNA here is from genome assembly GCF_963667135.1 of uncultured Macellibacteroides sp. Classification (NCBI taxonomy): domain Bacteria; kingdom Pseudomonadati; phylum Bacteroidota; class Bacteroidia; order Bacteroidales; family Porphyromonadaceae; genus Macellibacteroides; species uncultured Macellibacteroides sp. Next base: position 651,329 of record NZ_OY762974.1, read on the forward strand.
TTGTATTTGTTCTGAAAGGAGTATTACAATTAAAAACCGGTCATATTATCCATAAAGGAACAATGTACCTGTGGTCGGAAGATGAAAATAATATAGAAGGACGTGCAATGGAAGGCACCTACCTTATCATACTAAGATTTAAAGATACTAAAAACCTTATCTTAGATAGTATGATTAATGAAATCAATGGAGAGGAAGAAAACGACTGGGAATTTACGGAAGAACACATCTGTACCGAACTGGATTTATTTCTGAAATTAATAGATGAATACCTGAATGCCCAAATATATTGTCAGCACCTTCACGATTTAAAAACAGAAGAATTCTTCAGGCTTTTAGCAATCTTCTACAGTAAAAGTCAATATACCACGTTTCTGGTTCCACTTTGTAAGTTAAATCAAAAATTCAGGCAGCAGGTAATAAACAATTACCACATTTCATTAAGCGTAACAGAATTGGCCGAAAAATGCCATATGTCGCTGCGAAACTTCTCCCGCAGGTTTCAGGAAGAGTTTGGAACCTCACCCTATAAATGGATGCTTGAAAAAAAAGACAAGAGTATCCTGGCAAGCCTTGCACTGAGTTCTATAAATATTCAGGAAATAGCTGACGAATACGGATTCTCATCTCTTAATCATTTTTCCGGGTATTGCAAAAAACGATTTAACTACCCGCCACTAATACTGCATCAGGAATTAACAACGAATCAGGCTGAAATAAACAATAATCCCGAAGATGATACTAATTTCCAGGATTATTGTTTACATAAGATCAAACTGTAGGACAGTCTGCTAAAATAGATGCTCTTTAGCAATTTTGTTGCCCCATCCTTCTCCTAATTATCACTTAAGTCAAAAAAAATTATGACTTAAGTGCCCGTAAATTTTCCCTTAAGTGAAAAAAAAATATCACTTAAGGGAAAATTTTTCCTATATATGTCTTGATGAATGTACTTTTAGTATACATATCTGATTATTTCAACTAAATTGAAAAAGGGTCAAATAGATTTACCGGCAATATACTTTTTTTGTTTCACAAAGTTGATTAGTTTGAACACGAACAAAGTACATACCGTCCGGAAGATTAAACGCTGTACTCACCGAATTTATATTAGTTGACTCCATCATTAAAACTCCGCTAACATTATATATTTGAATATGCTGCAACATATCCGAGGCAGAACCGGCTACAACGATCTTTCCTTTTTCAGGAGAATAAGCAATAATTTCTCCTTTTGCTGTTTCCTCTACCCCCGTAGTTAACGACAGATTCAAATAATAGCGCTCCTGAGTATTACCTGGCACTGTAACTTTGGAATTTGCTACATCCAGTATTATGTTCTTGCGCAGCACCGCATCATAGAGAACAACAGATCCCCCAAAAGATTCCAACCCGTCGAAACTCAACACAACATCGTCATTATTTTCGCTGTAAACTCCCAGAGGGATTGTCTTTTGCGATTCCATAACATTTATCATTACCGACTGGTTTCCTGCAATGGAATAAAGAGTAGGTGCATCCGCAAGATTGCTGTCCATTAGAATCTCCACATCTTCATTTCCTTTAAATCCATTATCTGCATTATTTCGCTGAACAATCAGGATACTGCTGCTTTTGCCATTACGTAGGGCGGATATGCTAAGCTGATGCTCTACGTTTTCGGAAGACCCTGATTTTAACGTAACCACAGCCTGCCTCGAGGCAGTCATCTCCGGAGTAAAGGAAACATTTGTCGAGTTACCTGACCCCGTGCTTTTCACAAAAAACGACTGCAAGGGAGCCAAATAAACACTACCTCCGTTTACGCTTGTCGCATTTTGTACGCTATTATCAAAAACTGTAGCTGCCTGCCCGTTGGCAGTCAGAATCCAGAATTTCTTTTCAAAACCCGTGTTTTTATCAAAAAACTTGGCCATGTCGATGGTACTCATAAACGGATTTCCTACCAGAAAGATCGTATTCCCCACTCCCGCATTAGAAATAGAAACATCAAACTGATTTCCTATAAGCTGCAATTTACCTGGTTGGGTCCGTGTAATATTTGTTGGATTTCCTCCTGTTAGCGAATTGTCGTACGAATAGTAAGAATACTGATTGTCGGACTTTGGCAAACGGAAAAGGACATCTCCATCACCGTTGATACTATTATCCGGCTTGATGGAAAAGCCTTTGCCTGGCATATATGCTTCCTCCACCTTATTATACACGTAGCTCCAGTTCACTGCAGTCGTAAGCCTCACATCTGCCGAAGTTCCGTCTTTTTTATAAACGATAGAACCAGTTTTATCCCAGCTTCTCTGATAAACAGCCGGCTTAAATCTATTATTTAAAGAGGTGCTGTACGTGATATTCTGAAAAGCTTCCGTTTCCTGCTTTCCGCCTGAAGTAGGCAGATACATATCTCCTGCTACCACATCTTTCAGGGGAGATGCCAACATATACCATCTGTTGGAGGAAAGAGCAAAATCGATCCAGGCTTTAGAGTAACTCAACACATCGGTATTTCTCGTTTCCGCACCTGGTTTGAAATAAATCTGAGCGCATGTGTTACCGTAAAAAGCCTTGCTGTTGTAGTTGGATCCATCGGCATAAACAGCCAGATCGTATTCAATATCTGCAGTAGCACTGTTAGCCAACTTACCTGAATTATCACTATAGTTGGTATTGTCCATTGCCAAAGGCGAACCCGACAACGCATAAAGCCAAGGGTAAACATTTACAGCGGCTCTGTCCGGTATGATCACTTTGGTAAATTCCATCGGAACAAAACCCTTATGCGCCCAGGGAGACGTATAGTTTGCATAACTATCCGAATTCTGCACATCCTTGTATAACTCCGTTTTGTCTGAACGAACCCAGTTTCCATCATTATTCCAGTTATCACCCTTTATACCGGTCCAGGTCATATATTCCGGAACTATTTTGATGGAAAAACTTCCCGTACCATTACAGACAGCTTTCTCATTGGCCCCTGTAACCTGATTAAAATGGAATTCAAAGGAGTAAGTGTATCCTTCACGGGGAACGAAAGTGGGAGAAACAATTTTAAATTTAATATTATTACTGGCTCCTCCATTTGTTGCAGTCAGACTCTCGATGTTAGCAACCACAATAGAAGGATCGTGCTCGTTAACAATCATAGACGGATCGTCGGTCCCTACAAGCAGAACCGATGTATTGCCTGTTATTTTAACTAAATCTTTATTCATTGTTTTATCTGCATCGGCAAAACTATATACAGGCACAGTTAGCGTCTTAGTCGTATTCGTTTTTAAATCGTTAAACTGGGCCAGCCCCATCCTCAGCGCCTTAAATTTTTCATTCCCCAAAACTATTTCAGGAATATCCGACGATCCGAATGCATTGATAGGTACGATTTCTTCGCACAGGTCTTCAATAGCAGTCCCATCAAGCAGTTCGGCCGTTTTAATAATAGGGAGAGCCAGAAATTGATTATTTTCCCTAATTACCTTGATAATTGATTTTTGATTAAGAATTAAATCTCCTTTGCTTATCGTCTCCTCAAGTAAATTCTTCACTTCCTGCGTATACACTCCAGACAACGTGGCAGATAATTCTGTTTGCGAAACGGAAGGATTGTCGTACACACTCCTGTATCTCAACAGCGCGGTCCGGACAGACATAGTTTTACCTGCAGGGATCGCCAGAAAATCAGACAAAGGTCCCATGTACCAATCAAAACGACAATCGATGTCCTGATAGGAATGATTTCGGTCTCTTAGCTTTGCCCCAATCGTCATAAAATTTCCAAAACACATACTGCCTCCTTCTATCCAGGGACTTCCGTCCACAGTAATGGAGTAAGGGGGAAGGATTACAAACGGATCACTGATCAGGGAACAAATATCCGTACCAAAAACCCCGTAACTATCGGCAACAACCGAATAATATGTATGATTAGGAATCAACGACTGATTGTTAGGTGTTTCAAATACTATGTAACGATATGAAATACCATCCAGTATTTCAGTCTCTGTATGCGCCACTACAGTTGACTCTCCTGTAGCAACCGGAATTTCTCCCGTAGAAAGCATATCAGAAAACTTCGTTGATATCTTTATTCGCCCATAGTTGGAAGAGGTACCATAATCGTAAGCAATGGTTGACTTGTCTTTATCTAAAAACTGGTATTTTAATTCCACTAAATTCCCTGTCGAAGCTCCTGTAACTTCAGTTTGACCTAACGACTCTAGCAACTTTGCATATTCGACCCTGATCTTGACTTTTGGGTCTTCCGAACCGCAAGGAAGGGTTATTTGGTTGGCCTGTACACTGGGTTTACTTCGGTAAACCCGAATATCATCAATCGCGTAATCCCCCCCCGAAGTACTTGTACAATTATTCTCAACCTGCAACAGATAAGATGTATATTCTATGTTTGAACTGTAAGTAAACGAATAATACGCCTGATACCAAGGCGTTGGCGAAGAGGATGTACTGGGAATATCGCCCGATGTATATCTGTTCAATTCAGTTTCGTTTCCGTTAGCATCGACTCCGATAAAAACAAAATTTATGTCTGGATAAGAATTTGAGGAACTATTAGACGTTAAACTGGCAATACCCGCCGAAACCAGTAGCTTTGTTCCCGGACAAAGTTTGTCCAGAGCAAGCCGGGCCACTACACCCGGACCGTCGGAAGCATCAATATACATAAAATAGCCATCCTGTTTTCCGGCAGTAGAAAAATGCCTCCGGTCATACACCGTAAAACCACCGTTGTACCATGTATAGGAGGCGAGACCTGATAAAGCAACGTTAGCCGTTTTATAAAAACCATATTCATTCCATTGCGACACCTTATTGGAAAAACACCTGTAACTTTGGTTAAAGAGTTTTTCGGAAGAAAACCCATAAGAACAAATATCCCAGGGAAGGGGATTTGCCCACATATTATTTGCCGCCGTAGCCGGATCCGTATTATAATCAAAATCCAGTTTACTTAACAACACGTAGTTTTTATCCAGGTAATTATTTGATCTCTTTTCGTTGGCTCCCGTCAGATTTTCGTAAGTCATTGCTTTGTCCGCGATGAAATTGATTGTAAACTTTGCTATACGGTAAGTCACCGATCCGCACGTCATAGTCACGGTTACCTCTTTGGACGTGCCTGCTGCTCCGGGCTGAACAAAAAGAAAACGTCCGCTGCGGTTCTTGGGATCAGCCACATTACCCGTAACGGAAAAAGTTCCGTTGGAAATCGTAGTACCGGAAGAGGTAGTATATCCGAAATAATTCGACCGTTCGTATTCAAGACAAACCCTCGGATTTTCCTGGGTACTGGCTAATGTCGCAGGCATGTAAACAACGCTCTCTTCCAGGTATTTTCCGGCAGCAAGATTTCTCAATTTATTAGCCATTTCGGAGGCCGGCCTTATATCGAATAGGCAACGATAAGACAGCGTAGGCTCAATCAATGTAGTACTGCCATTCGTATAGTCCTTGTAAGCAGACACATCGCAAGCAACTATGGATGCACCACCCGTAGAGTAATTGAAGGTAGCCCTCTGACCTTCTATTGCAGAGTTATCAAAATAATAGCGACCATTGGTAGCGTTAGTATAAGTTACTCCGGGAGTGACATTGGCAGACAATCCGTCTGTCGTGTAGTTATACCACCTGAAATAAGCCTGAGGGGTACCGGCCCCCCCCCTTTGAGGTGGAATATTTAATGTTACCGTATTCGTATTGGCATAAACAGTAGTTCTGTATGTATGGGTTTTCTGCATGCTTTTTCCATAGCCGTTATCCATATAATCCGTATAGTAAGCACCAATTTTGTGTTGAATAGTCTTTTGTCCCTGCGCCTGGATAGAATATGTCAGAAACAAAAAGAGACAAAGTATGTTTGGCAGGTATTTATTTATTTTCATAAGTCATTCATCGTTTAGTTCTGAATAATATATACTTTGTAAGAGATCAAACGGGTAATATTATCCGGTGTCTTTATCGCAGCAGAAACAGTACACAATACCTTTCCCGTCGCTAAAGGCTTTATTGTTCCAGTAATTTCTCCGTTTTTCAAAACCGGCGGTACTTCAAACATAGACGGAGAAACATCCGTGTAACTAAATGTCCAATCCGCATCGGCAACAGGAACAACAGACCCATCAGAAATTTTAATCAGCTCTGGAGAGATAATAAACGGTCCACCTCCCGAGAAAACACAGTGATAACCATCAGAGTGGCTTACAACAGTCGCAGGAAATCCTCCTATAGGAGGATACGACATTAGTCCAAGATTCAATTTATAATCAGTCAACACCAAAGGCAGCTTCAGAAAATCGTTTCTATTCAACACACCAATCTGTGTTAACGCCATTCTGGTTTCTTCTGCGGCTCCGTTTCTTTTTGTAAAAAGGATAATCTGAAACCAATCTCCGGAAACAGTCGCCGATTCATTCACATAAAAAGGGGTAAAATCTGTTTTGGATGCTCCGTCAGTCAAAACGATACTTCCAAGTGCGTGAGTATAGGACTCTGTAGCTGTACCCGAAGGCAAAACAGAATTGCCACCGGCATCTGAGTGAGGAAACAAATAAACCGAAGAATTTGTTAATGGCTGTATCTTTATATTTTCCAAAGTGACATTTTCCCCTGTTTCATTGGTAATCATCAGTTGGATTTTACTTACTAAACGGATTAGCTCCATGGTAAATACCTGTCCGGATGTATTTGCCACATTTATATTGATTTTATTACTCATGGGAAGATACCTCCCGGCTGAAGCATCGATGGTATATCCGTTCGAAATCAATTGAGTCGCATCCTCTATCAACGGCATTACATCCCCCTTTTGCACAGACGACAAAGCGGCCGGAAACAAATTCGAGAATCCGTACACTTTTTTGGTTCCTGCAGTCAGCTCGACAGAAACCGTCTCTTCTTCCTGAAAAAGCACTCCATACTCTTTCGTATAAATCTCTTCCACCTTATTATTTGCATCCACAAAGAAAAGAGTCAGCGTATTCATAGTCTCTTCATCAGAAGAATTGGCATCATTCGCCGAGCGGGTTACCACCTTCAACGTTACCGGATATGTCTCCCCTGATTCAAAGTCCTCTTCGTCTTGTTGCACCACACACGAACCAAGGCCCGAAAAAGCAAATAGCAGACAACATACATTAAATAAATATATTATTTTCTTCATATAATCATTTCTATAATAAGCGTACACAATCAAAGAATAATCTCGGGGTGAGCAATCAGATTCCAGCTTCTCACAAAAACATCCACATTTATATTCCCATTTTCATCTGGCGTATCAGGGTTTTCATTTATAGCAGCCGGTTTACCCAGAGACGAAATGGAGTTCACCTTCAGTTTATATACATTATTACGTACAATTCCAAATTCCATAATTCCGGAATCAGAGCTGTTGTTATTCGAATGTCTTATCCAGTATGAGTAATAACAAGTGCCATGTTCAAAATAACCAACATTTAATGCACTTAGTTTCAATCGGGTATTTGTATCAAAACCCGTCTTGAACGTTTGCCAGGAAACAGATGCCGCCTCATCGGCACTCAAAGTTGCCGACAGCTGTTTTCCAGAATATTTTGTTTCCAGGTACAGCCTGAATCCAAGAATATCGTTTGTTTTTAACCTGGAGGAATAGTCTGCCACATCCTGCCATGTATTTAACGTTGAGAAAGTTTTGGTGAAAAAATTACCCGAAACGGGCTGGGGACTTTTAAGTGACGTATATTCCAATGCTTCAAGCGAATTGTACAGCACATTGCCGCTTTCTCCGTTATAGGAATAAAATGTAATGGCATTTGAATTATCAGAAATTTCGTTAGATAAAGCCGATGAATTGAAACTTGTAATTTTAAGCGGAATATACGAAGCCTCAAACATTACTCCGGTTGTATAACCTGTAACCTGGCTTACTTTTTCAGTAGTATTTTCCAAAGTATAATCCAATACATAAAAATCTTCTCCAGCCAGGGACGGTTTAACAGGTTTGGCGTCGTTCATTGTAAACAAAACATCCGACGAATAGTTTGCATACAACGAAGTGGCGAGATCCGAACCGGCCCCTCCATTCGATTTATTAAAATATCCCCCCGACAGATGGGCTATTGTCTTCTCAAAACTCCATGGGTCAATCACATAATTGGTTTGAATACCCGAAATATCTTTTGTCTCGTTACCCAGGTAAGTAATAACCGATCCAAAAGAAGCACCTGCCGCATTGGCGGTCCGTTTAAAAAGGAAGGAACCAGCTGTTAGCTTATTTAGTATTTTAATTTTGTCGATGGTAACTTTTGCAACGGTAGTACCTCCCGATTTAACGACATATTGATTGGCGGCAGTTCCCGCAGAACCATCCGCAGACTTGGGCAAAAAGTCAATACGCGCGGCTATACGTTCTACAGCTACCGCAACATTGGCCGGCACCAAAGGCGTATTGTTTATTTCCTGAATGGTAATAGTCGCGTCAGCTTCAGAGCTCATTACAAAGTCCGAGTTTGTTGTTCCTGTCTTCCATGCCTGATTAACCAGATAATTCCGCACATCACCCAAGGTACTAAGCGAAGTTAAATCGCCCGCATTGGCAGCAACGGCAACGTGGTAAGTTGTTCCAGTCTCAAGTCCTTTTACAGCCAGTGCGTCGGTTACAACAAAACCGGAAGCCTCTGTAATATTTGTAAAATAAAGTGATGCTAAAATAGGCGTATCAGACAAGGCATTTATTCCACTTCCAGATTGATAGAAGAAGACAGTCAGATCCGAAATCTTGTTTTCGTAACCAAATCCGGTTTCCTCTCCGTCGCCGTACTCTCCCCCCGAAGGAGTTGCTTTGGTGGAAATATGGCTATTGCTTATGGTAACAGATACAAATACACTTCCCGAATCATTCGTTCCGGGAAATATCGTTTCATCAATCACACTTACGCACGATACAGCAATCAGCCCCGTCAAGAAAGCCATTGTCCAAAGAAAAGCCTTTTTTATTTTTGTATATTTTTTGTACATATGTTTTATTGTATTCCCATTTCATTGAGGCGTACAGTCCATCCGTTTACTATAACTTTAATATTCCACCAGGAAAGATTATTCAGAAATAGCACGATTGAATATTCGTCTTGCCTGTCCAGGTATTCCTGCGCAGTCATCGCAGACTTATGCCCTTCCATTTCGGTAAGCATCAGGTAGTCGATAAGCGGAATATCAAGCACGGTGGTATTATCCGCATTCCTAAAAACCCGCAGGCGGGTGTTATGACCGGCAATCAGACGAGCAGTACTTATCTCGGCGTATGCCACCGTAACAGCCGGATCGTCTCCAACCGTACTCTGTCCTTTTGTATAGGGTGTATAAACGGTATTTCCATTGGATAGTACCGTGTTATTATAAGTCATCAGACTGTTATCATCTGCTATTTCAAAACGATATGCATCGGCATCTACCTTTTCGCCACTTATTTCTTGTAAAATAATTCGTATGCGATTGGTATTTTTGACCATCGGGATCATATATTGCTGGTAATCGCCGTTAAAATCCAGCAAAGAATCGGATGTGTTAAATCCATGGAATAAAAAGTGTAAGTCCGTTTTTGAAGTTTGGGCCTCTTTTAAAGCCACCTTTAAATCTTCCAAACGAGAAGTGCCGGCCGTCAATACCGGAGCGTTAAACGATTGATCATCCAGCCCTCCCCAGGCAATAAGTTGATACTTACCGGGATCGAGGTTAAGCTGCATATAATAATTTTCATTTTTCAGAGAATCACCTTCCTCGGATTGTTGTTTTACAAACCGTCCGGTTTCATCAAAAACATAAAGATTCACTTTTGTCACCTCTTTGGCAAAAGCATTGGCATACTTCATGTTATAATCGTATTTGAAATGGATGCGAAGCCCTTCAGGACAATCATCCCGGTCATCATAAATAGCAGAACAGGACATGAACAGGCCTGATAAAACGAGCAGTACAAAAACAAGTCTGCCTGTTAGTATATAAAATCGTTGATTCATTCCTTTTATTTGGTATATATGTAAATACACATCGGCATGATGGAATCACCATCGTACCGATATGTATTCATTGTGTATTTTATAAATCAATCGAATTTATACGCAGAACCCATGGAAGCACTTCCACTTTCACGTTCATATAAACATCTTTGGATTCATCAGGATCTGTAGGATCCAGTGGGTCCGGATCCGGATCTGTAGGAGTTACAGGCGGATTTACAGGATCTGTAGGATGGCCAAACTTAGCAATGCTGTTAATCATCAGTTTATACAGATTATTTCGTACTACGGCAAATTCCATAGGGCCCATTTCCGTATTCTTGCCATTATCGTTGTGGCGGTTCCAATAAACATAGTAAGCAAAGTACTTGCCTTCCGAGTCCGGAGTATATCTTTTGATGCCCCTGTTTTGAAGTGTGGCAACATCGTTGTTATCTTCTGTGGCACTCAAGTCGGAGTAGGCACTCAGGTAGCTGTACAAACTTGCCCAGTTCTTATAATACTTATTGTTATAAATATAGATTTTAGCCCCCGTAGCCGGAGCAGTAGTTCCTATAAAAGAAAGCTCACCCTTAAAAACCACTGCTGTGGTAAAAGCATTTAGCTGATTATCGATACCCGGAATAGTATTCTCGGTGCAATAAGTCAGTCTTTCATAATCGACAGCTCCACCCATTGCCTGGTAGGCAACTCCTGTAGCCGGAACACCTATTACTCTGAAGAAATAATTGTTTACCGCCGCAATATTTGCAGGCACATTTGTTTTGTATGCATAATTTGTAGAAACCACATAGTTTGTGCTTGTTTCCGAGCCACCCACTGTAGCAGCCGTGTTTGTTCCATCGGCTGATACTCTTTTATAATAATAGAAAGACTTGCTCACGTTCATTAAGGCATATCCTGTAAGCTGAACGGCAACCCCGTCGGCCACTGTTCCATCAAGCAAATATTTGTCGTTACCCATTGCCGAAGATGTACCCGGAGCTACCGAAGTGGCAGCAGCCGCTTTCTTGTAGTCGAAACGGGCAGCTGTACGTTCCACTTTGATGCTTATAGCCAAAGGGGTACCCTTATCAGCTGCAGTTGTAGGGATAAGCTGGTCAACCACCGGTTCCGCGTTTGTCATCAAAAACTTATTGTCGGTCGAAATATAGGCCAGCGCACCGGCTAAATCTGTCGCAGCGTAAGCCTTGTTTAGATCAAACAAATCACCAACTACGAGCGACAAATTTGCAACCGTAGTGTTGGCAAACACATAAATTTTGTAGGTATCGCCAACGGCAAGGCCTTCGGCCTGGAAAGACCCGGTTTCGTAAGTAACCTGATTACCTCCTGCAACGATGTTAAGTACAGCGATATCATACACTCCTTTGATTCTGCCGTCTTCTCCAACAGCAGTTACCACCAACGTGCTGACCTTGCTTTCTGCATTGGTCGCGTTTTGCGTTCCATCCGTAGACGTTCCGTCATCATTTGTAGAACTTTTTGTTACACTTCCGGCAGAAGGAACAGATACACGAATGTCAAGATAGGCCCCGTCTTTGGCTCCGGCAGTCAGATCTTGCTCGTCGCTTGTACAGGACGCAAATCCAAGACACAACGACATGGTTAAAAATAAAAGTTTAATTTTCATATACTAAAGTTTAAATAATATCAGCTTTCTTTAATTCTTCCTTATTCTGTATCGCATCTTCAAGCGTGCCTGCTTTTTCAAAGTATTCGGCCGCTTTAACCAAGTTTCCCTTTTTGGCGTAAGCAACCCCAAGGTTATTCCATGCTTCCGGACTTCCCTCTATACGGGAAAGTCTTTGTATGGCACCCTCAACATTACCCGATTCCAGCTCCGATGTGGCCACGTTAAGATTGGCCGCTGCATTTCCCGGAAACAGTTCCGCAGCAATACGCAATACATCCTTAAATTCTTTGCTTCCTTTTGGATAAGTTTGCGCTACAAGAAACATTTCGTTCAGACTTAACAACCCAGGCTTGGTTTTCAGGATTTGTTTGGCCTCTTCTACATCGAACGCGCGTGCCACATAAGACACTCTGTATTCATTGCGTCTCAAAGGAGGGAAAAATTGATCTACAAGCATTCGGTAGGTCGCGCCACCCGAAAGATTCATTAGTTTCGTTTCTCTTCCGGCCATAACATCCACCTTATCTATAATCTCAAGAATTTTCTCTTTGTCCTGTTGAATCTCCGTAGCGGCAACCGCTTTGCGTAATCCTTCCCAGTCCTCACCAAACCAGCTAACCTTAAACTGTTCCTGTTTCAGTCCGTATGTTTTTTCCAGATACGATGCAAAAGCATACGCCCTGTTTCTGGAAAGCGTCATATTACTCTCATACGTACCTTCCGGCGAAGCATACCCGCTTATACCCAAATCCGTTATAGTAAGATTCTTATCATCCTTTATCTCGCGGATAACCTTATCTACTTTGGCAAATTCCAACGCATTGTTCTTGTAATCGGGTAAAAGCACATGGCTGCCCACTTTAAAATTAAAGTATGCCTTAAAAGACTCACTTCGTTGTTTTACCGGCTCAGGTTCGGGTGTAATATAAGAAATGCGGAATACCGGCACATAAGGTTCTGCAAAAATCCGTTTTGCCGCCAACTGTTCCGTTTCATTTATCTGGCAAGCAGCACAACCGCTTATCTCTTCACGAAAAGATAATTTTGCTTTTTGCATCCAGTTTTCCCATGTAGCAGAAATTGTAACCGGCACAACCTGCTCCGTATGATTCTTTCTTCTTACAAAAAGCAAAGGCTGAGACTCAAACTTCGGTTTACCATTTAGTTTCAGCGAACGTCGCAGCGCCTTGGTACGGTTACGACCGGTTATAACCACCGGAGCAAACTTTCTAAATTCCGTACTATCATCCAGTGATGTGAGTACGGGAGTAAGTACAAGCATGTTTGCCGAACCCAGATTCATAGTACCCAGATTCGCATCCACATCCACAACAAGCTTATTATCCTTGTGAGACACCTTTGGTTCGCCATACGTGACATTCCCCTCATACCCCTTCTGGGCAGAAAGCGTTACCGTGGCAAGAAATACAAATGGAATAAAATATAATTGCTTCATAGTGTTTACTGATAAAATAAATAGCTATTTAATAATATAGACCAAGGAGAGGGCTGCTTTGGTTACCCCTAAATAGTGGAGGTTTCCCGATTTTAAACGTGTTCCGCACGTCCCACATTTGTATTGATCATAATTTACTCTGGCATATCCCCCGCCAAGCGAAGCTTCCAGGTTCCAGTGATTACCCAATATCCACTGGTACCCCATGCTTACTCCACCTCCAACAAACCAACCTTCGTACTGATGGTCTTCCAGAGAAGGCACCCAGTTAAACGGCAACTTAAGTCCACCCACGTTAAACTGGCCCCCATGGGCATGCACACCAATAAACAGCCCGTTAAAGCGTTCACAAAACCAGTAGCGCAATTCCGGCTGAATAAGATAATGTTTGAATTTTTTATTATCACTGAAATTAAACGGGTTGAGTCCCGTTTGCAGATCAAGAGTAAATTTGCGACCTACTCCCACTTCCAGGCTTAAATTTGGGGTAAGGGTCAAGTCATAAAGAAGATTGTTTTTCAAAGCGATATTCTGCCCAAAAACCATTGCCTGAGAAGTTAGAACCAGGCAAAACAGTATAACAATTAGTCTGTTCATCTTATAGGATTACTGTATAATTAAAAATAGTGTTCACTGGATATAGAGATATATGATATATCTTTCGTTATATCAACTAAAACGATACAAATATAACCAGTTTATTCTTGCGCTACAAAGATCTGTCAAACTTTATAAATAAAAAAACAAATAAAAGACATATTTTTACAAAATCAAGCCAAAATAAGATTTTTGCAGATATACTAACTACCACATAATCAGAATTAATTGATTTAAACAATATTGTTAATTTTGTTTTACTTTAACAAACTAAAAACTAATACAAAAAGTATCTAAAAGACGCATTCACAGCTAAACAAACCACATTCAAATCATATATTCACGTATTCAAAAAAAAACAACACCAGTTAACAATTCATAGTATTGAACAGACTTCTACGCAGTAAGAGCCGGCAATAAAAGTATATATTTGTTAAATACCAGAATTGCAAATACGATAGAAGAAGAGACGTTCTCCACATATAAAAAAGGCAAGACAACGTGTAAACGTTGCCCTGCCTTTTTTATTAAATCTATACAGCTCTCTTAACCCAACCTATTTAAGCCACCAGGTTTTATCCGTAATTTTATCCGAACCATCAAACTGCGATTGCAAAGCCGACTTCACATTATCTGTATTGTTGTTGTACTCTGCCTGCGGATACATCCAGCGGTAGGGAATACTCGTACCTTCCGGACGTCTGAAGTCCGGATAGCCAGTACGCAGATGTTCGAAAAACGGATTCCACATACCTTGCAGAAATGAGGGCAGGTATTTCTGCATCACAATACGTTTCAGACGATCCGCAACCGGCAGACCCACATTGTAAGCCACCAGCTCATTTTGTAAATACGCATCTGCGGCTCCGGCATTCATATAGGCACTGTATCCCTTGGCATAAGTTTCAAAGAATCGGAACGAGGAACGAACAGCCGATTCATACAAGTTTTTCTCGTCGCCCGTAATCCAGCCACGAACAACTGCTTCCGCCAGAATCAACTGTTGCTCCGGATAACCCATCAGCACCATGGGTTCATTAGTTGCATTCTTGTAATACCGCTGATTCGGTTTCGAAACCCGTCCGGCGGCCGCCTTGTCGTTTACCAGATTATAAGCTACTGCGGGATCTCCTCCGTCGTATGCCGAAAAATCATTTACCTCGAGACCAGCCGACTCGGCTTGAGGAGTCATCGTAGCAATGGCAAACAGCCGTGGATCCTTCCGCTCCTTAAGCGCCTGAATATAGGTGGAATCCATATACATACCCGAACCAAACCCACTGGAATTAAAGTGAGGATAACGATTATTCTGCTGATCCAGGAAAACAACCTGTCCATTATCCGCATCCCCTTCAAACAAAGGCTCATTCGCAACAATCGAAGCAAACGTACTCTTCACATTCACACTCCCGGCGGTCTGCTTGCCAGACAACGTAATCAGCACCCTCAAACGATAGGCATTTACCAGTTTGCGCCACTTCTGCACATTTCCACCGTAAATAATATCACCGCTGATTACTGTATTATTATTGGTCAGCAACCGGTTAGCCTCCGCCAAATCATTCAGCACCCCTTCGAAAACGGACTCCTGACTGTCGTACTTGGGCATAAACAACGATTGGGACTCGGCCGAAAGCGACTCACTGTAAGGAATATCACCAAAAGTAAGGGTCAACTTATAAAAATAATGCGCTTTAAAAAACAAAGCAATCGCCTTATACGCATCACTCTGCTGAGCATCAGCCACCTCCATCATCTTCACCACATTCCGAAGATTGTTATAATAATCGAAACCACCCCTGGTCCACTTATAAACCTGGGCATCGCTCTCGCCATCCGTTTGTACCAACATCTTAGACGCATAGGCCGGTGTCGTAGAAGTTTCGCTAAACGCATCGTAAGCAATATCCGTCAACAACAGCCCCGGAGTAGTCTGCGTAGCATTATTCGGATTCACATTCAGCTCTTCAAGGTCCACGCAAGCAGACAATGACGCCAGAGCCAACAAACCAGCAACTAAACTATATTTCATGATCATATCTCTTTTTTAATTAAAACTTAACCGTTGCACTCACACCCACATACCGAGCCGACGGATCCTGCAAATCATTATCCTTCGGACCAAAATCCGGATCCAGGTAAGGTGTGTTTTTCAGCACCGCCAGGTTATTGCCAAACAGGGTAACATCCAGGCCTTTGATAAAACGGGAATCAAACAGGTTCATCAAATCGTACGATACCGCCACCCTTCTCAGCTTCAGGTAAGAACGATCAAACGCATTGGCAAACAACTCATTCTCATCCGTGGTAACCGTGGCCCTGTAAGGATAATTCTGTGCCCAGGTCTGGATACTTACGGCCGTCTGGTTTGGTGAGTAAGTACGTGTATCGGACAATATCTTGCCATCCAGATCGTATGTTACTTCACCCCCTGTAACATTCACCCCTTGCGGCACAAACACAGGCTTGCCACCGTTGGCATACTCTTCTTCGCGGTACATCACCGACTTCGGATGCTTGCCACCCCACCACATTTTCTGGGTAGTAGTAGAAATCAACGTACCACCAATAGCTCCGTCCATATCAATCTGAACCGTAAAGCCCTTTACCTTAAACGTATTCTGGAAACCAAAACGCAGATCCGGGTCCTGGTGACCAATATTCTCTTTGTAAGCACTACGTGTAGGCATACCCGTATTCTTGGAAAGAATCACTTGTCCGTCGGCACTCTTGCTCCACACCGTTGTATACATGGCATCGGCACGGTCGTTCAGCCTATAATCTCCAAATTTGGAAGCACCACCGTAAATTTCCGTCAACTTACGCACACTGTGACTCGCGTTGGCCGATAAATTCCATGTAAAATTCTGGTTCTTCACAGGAACGGCAGTCATAATCACTTCCACCCCATTGGTCGTATACTCATTCCCGTTCACATAGCGATAAGGAAAACCAGACGCGTCGGAAAGCGGAAGCTTGATAATACTGTTTTCATCCTGCAAACGATAGTAAGCCACATCCAATCCCAGTCTGTTACGGAGGAACGAAGAAGAAATACCCACCTCGTAAGAGGTTGTTTTCTGCGGAAGAATATTCGGATTTAGCAGCACCGTCGATCCATCCACCGCATTAGGATAAGTAACCGAAGGGGTACTTCCATACAAAACCCCCTTGCTAAAAGTCGACTCCAGCGCATACGGATCAAGGTCGCTGGACACCTGCGCCCAGGCTCCGTTCACTTTCAGGTAATCCATCCACGACGGCAACTTTACATACTCCGAAACCAGCGTACTCAGCGAAACCGATGGATAGAAATAAGAATTATTACTGGACGATAACGTGCTCGACCAGTCGTTACGTCCCGTGAAAGTAAAGAAAACCGACTCAAACAAATCCACATTCAGCGAACCATACAAACTCTCAATCGCCTTTTCTGTGAGTGAATTGTTTGCACTCACCGGATTCAAACTGTTTGACAGATTATACACACGAGGCACAATCAGACCGTCTGTGGATTGGTTAGCCGTACGAAGCTGGCGGTAAAACAACGACGAACCCGCATTCAATGTAAACGCAGCATCCTTCGAGAAAGCGCGCGACCATGTAGCCAGCAAATCCGTATTCACATCCAGCTGATCCTCGTTCCATGTCTTGTAGTCCCCGTTGCGCGAATCCCCGTAGTTCATGTACGACTTCGGACTCTCCATGTCCTCAAACGTACTTGTAAGTCGGCCGGACGCACGTCCCTGCACCGAAAAGCCCGGCAACACATCCCAATTCAGCTTAAGCTGACCGTTGGTTGTATTTCTGTCGTGCTTTTGCTGCAACTCATTCGTCGCAAAATACGGATTGTTATACCATGCATAATTATAATTAGCCTGGCGCACCCCGTCCGCATCCGGACGATACATATGTGATGCCAGCTCTTTGCCATTCACATCATCACCCATCCACAACATAAAGGTATACATGTGGTTCTTCGGACCATACCCGTAACGCGGATAATTAGGAGAATATACTTTATTATAAGATAGAGCCGTAGTAAGCTGCACCGTATTACTCAGGTTAAAAGAGCCGTTAAAGTTAAGTCCCCCTGTGGTAACAGACGTATTGGGCACCTGTCCCTTCTGCGAAGCCATATCGCCGGTAAAATTATAGCTGGCTTTCTTTCCCTTGCTAGCCACCGAGAAGTTAGCCTTGGTAACCACCCCCGTACGTAAAAAATCCTGCAAGTTGTCGTGCTGCTCCCAGGCAACAGGCACACGTTCGTACAATGCACGATCGTCGTACTGAGTTCCGGACACGTCGCCCCACCAGGGAATCACTTCGCCCGTTTCTTTATTGCGGATCGGACTGTTCCATTGGGCAATCATCACCCCAGGCTCAAACTTCGGACCCCACGTCATATCCCCGTCAGAAATACCTCCGTCGGCGCCATCCCAAAACTCATACTTTCCATTGGAACCGGAGCCAAACTCGTTCTGTGTTTCCGGAAAAACCGTGAAACCGGCAGAAACCATACTCGTTAGCGTGGCCGAAACCGTAAGCCCTTCCTCTTTGGCCGTTTTGGTTGTAATCAGAATCGCCCCGTCCTTACCCCGCGAACCATACAAAGCAGCCGCAGCCGTACCCTTCAGTACATTAATACTCTCTATATTTTCGGCAGACACATCAAACAAATCAGATTCCACCGGAATACCATCAATCACCATCAGCGGAGCCTTGCCGCGCAACGTAAAATTAGGCTTCTGGAAAATACCGGTAGGATTGTCCACCGTTAATCCGGCAACCTGTCCGGACAACGCATTTCCTATATTCACCGTACCCGGCTGCTCCAGCGCCTCCGTATTCACCTGCTGTGTTGTATATCCCAGCTTCTTTTTCTGCTGTTTGATACCGATAGCCGTAACCACCACCTCATCAATAACCTTCACATCGTCGGTCAGCACCACATTCACGACACTCCGTCCGTTCACCTCCACCTCTTTGGAAGCAAATCCAATGTAAGAAAACACAAGCACACCTTTGGAAGGCACCTCAATCACAAAGTCGCCATCCAATCCTGTAACAGTACCCATCTGGGCATTTTTAACCAGCACCGACACCCCGGGTATGGTAACCCCACCCTTGTCGGTCACCGTACCGGTAACCCTCACAGTTTGGGCAAAAATACCCTGCGTACAAAGCAACACTCCCAGTAAAAACAAATACAATTTTGCCATTTTGATTTAAATTAAAGACATACCACTTGCCAGACGGTTTACTGAAACCGCCGCTCAAACAATCTCAAAAAAACAGTAGACTTTATAATCGCCTTAAAGATACAT
The DNA here is from genome assembly GCF_963667135.1 of uncultured Macellibacteroides sp. Lineage (NCBI taxonomy): Bacteria > Pseudomonadati > Bacteroidota > Bacteroidia > Bacteroidales > Porphyromonadaceae > Macellibacteroides > uncultured Macellibacteroides sp. The sequence continues at coordinate 670,346 of NZ_OY762974.1, forward strand.
GTTGAAACAGTACAAACAAGCGATCCGGATCTTTTCGGTCCTGCTGCAGCGCCTTTTCAAACGAGCCACACTCGGTATCTACGGCTGCCAGCGCCACATTCAGCACCTGCATAAAGTCGGATGCCCCGGCCTCTTTCCGTAACTCGCCCCGCTTTACCTTGTCGGTCAGCATCCGCTCCACCTTGCGCACCGCGTTGTAGATATCCGGCTTCCGGATCACTGTACGGCGCAGCGGATCACCCGGAACCACCTCCTCCTTCACAACAAAAGAAGTTTCAAAGACAGCATATAAACGAGACACCTCGGGTCCCAGTTTATGATCAGACACCTCATCTAAATCCACAGCAGACAAGTTTAAAGGAATAAAATAAAACTCCCAGGCAGGTGCAACCGCATTTACTTTGTCCCCCTCACAAAGAGCCAGCAATTCTTTGGAAGTATCGTAAGTAAAGTCAGTAAATTCCACGCATAATGATGAAGAACAAAAAGCCACCAATTCCGCCATCAAGAGAACACCTTTTCTCATAAGTTTACATTATTTAAAAAATTTCAATGCAAAGAAACAACCCTTCTATTACGTAAACGTTACGCGGAAATTAAAATAACAAATCAAACCAATTACACAATAACCACCTAATAGACTAGCTTTTACAAACATCGAAATAATAAATCAAGAGGAAACAAGAATGTGATTCTTTAGAAACATTCCTGTAAAAACAGTTCCTTAATTTTGCTCACGATAAAGAAATTTTAAACAATTGAAAACAATATTACTTACAAAGCCTAAAAACCGATTGATTACAAAAGCCTATGAAAAGAACTAGCCCTGTTCTAATGCTATGAACTCTATACACACACCGGGGGGATCCTTTTGAGATCCCCCCTTCCTTATTTTCAAATTCCTCTTTATCATCCCCAACTTCGCTCTTTCCTCCCCCAACTATGCTCTTTCTATTTTTTTCTTTATTTTTCAAACTATCTTTTGTATATTTTTTTTCTCTCTGTCTCACACCAAACTACGCTCTTTCTTCCCCTAACTAAGCGCTATCTCAATTCTTTTTTTCTTCCTCAAACTATCTTCTATTCATTCTTTTTTCTTGATAAAAAAGAATCAAAAAATCAAGGCTTACGCGGCGGGGACTAAAAACACTCCACTCAGCCGCGCGGAAAGAACTCGCTACGCTCAAACAGCTTTCCGCTTCTCCGGCTTCCCTACGTATTTTTTTAACGCCCCCTCCGCTGAGGCCAATCCTTTCCACGGCTCGCTTTCAGCATCGCCTTTCTTTCATGCTCGCCGGCGGCATCGCTTACTTCCCGGCTGTTTGCTTCGCAAAGGCGCCCCTCCCCTCCCGAACAGCGAAACGCATCCGCAAGGAAAAAGGCGATGCCAACGGCGAGCCGCGAGTGGAAAGGAACAGCGAAGCGCATTCCCGAGGGGATAGGCGATGCCGAAGGCGAGCCGCAAAAGAGGACCCGACCTCGTCGGAGCGAGCGTTAAGAAACCCCTGCACGAAGGCGATTAAAACGGAAATCTGTTTGAGCGAAGCGAGTTCATTTCCGTTCAGCCTTTGTGCAGGGGTTTTAGCTCGTGCAGGCGCAGTCTTGATTTTTACTTCTTTTCATCTAAGGAAAAGAAGATAGTAATTTGAATTAAGAAAAAGAAGATAGTAGCCCCTCCTCTGGTCAAAGAGGAAAAAGGGCCTCCCTTCTAGGCAGAAAGGAAAAGAAGTCCCCCTGCTATTCGCTGCCGGTCTTGAAAGTCCACGTCGGACTATTGGCAACGCGGTGACCGTCGTGTCGGGCTACCACATACCAGAAATAGGTAGTGTTGGGTTTTAGATTGTCGGTTGTCACCTCTTTAAGAATCACGTCTTCGCTCAGCAGATTCTGGACCGTGGAGTTGGACTCGAACAGGTAAATATTGTACAACACTTCAATCCCGGGCTTTTTGCCCTCTATGTTCCATTTTAAGGTAAGTGCCAACTTTTGATCCACGGCACCATTACCCGGAACAGGATCGTAGATTACTATGTTTCCCGTTTCGTTGTAATCCTTAAAAATCAGGAAATCCATATTCGTTACCTCACCTTCAAAAACAGCTACTTTCAGGGAGTTGCTCAGGTAATCCTTCTTTTCAAGATTCACATCAATATCACCCTCCTTCACTTTCGGAATCGAGAATTTCCCCTCCGCATCTGTCAGCAGCGTAACACTGGCAGGAGTTGTGCTTATCATTACACCCGCAAGCGGGAGATACGTCTCTCCGTCCATCACTTGCCCTTCGATTGTGCCGTAGTTTACGATATCCAGCTCGTCCGATTCGCACGCAATGAATACTGCAAAAAACAACAGGCCTAAACTATACATATACTTTTTCATACTATGCTGGTTTGAAGTTATTTCATGTCCAAAAAATAAAACTTTAATCCCAAAGAAACGCCCCAGTTCAGGTCGTTGTATTTGCCTACACTGCTTCCGTCAAAACGGTCGTTCAGATAGTAGTTTACCCCCGATGAAAGGGTTAATCCCCATTTTTTAGCGAACATATATTCGAGTCCCACCGCCCCGTTTATTTTGGGCAGGTATTTTTTCGCGGAAAGGCCCACGCCATCACCGTTAAAATCGTACCCGGCCCCCAGGCGGATGAAAGGGGTAAACTTTTCGTAGGGCAACACTGTATAACGAAGCGAAAGATCACCAAACCAGGAGTAATCGTTTACAATTTGAGGCACCCTCAACGCCCGGTAACCCAGGTCCGATTCCAACGCGAAATAGCGATTCATGGCCACTCCAAGGGTCAGCGAATAGTTGGGTCTCACCAAGTCGTTAGGATAATCGCCCGAATAGTAATTCGTACCAAACTGCGCCCCGACCGTTAGTCTGCCACGGTTTTGCGGATCCAGATTGCGACCCATTGGATCCAGGTTGTAAGACATCCTCTTCTCCTGCTCATAATTAGCAAAAGCCACGGAAGCAGAATCAGCCGGAGTTTTAAGCGACCACAGTCTCTCTTTAACACCTTCAATAATCAGGCTTTCCACAGCTTTTTCGATAGCTTCGGTAATACATATTTCTGTAGGCTCGTTATAGGTAAAGCCGGTCTCCGCTTCAAGCAGTCGCTTGGCGGACACATACTTAAACACACCTGCCGATACTTCCTGCGAAAGGATGGATTTGGTGGTATAAACCGTCTTCAGTACCTGTCCGTTAGAGGTAGACACCGCCCGGATATAGATGCTGATCCGGTCTTCACGATACTGTCCGGACAGGGATATACCCATATAACGAATACCGGCACCGCCTGTCAGCACATTTGTTTCGTACGAAATAATACCCCCTTCCAAAATCACGCCGGCAAACAAGAGGGGAGGCAACAAAACATCGTCTTTCTTTTCGTACTGAGCACGACTGGAGCGGATAATTTTACGTTCATTCAGCAAGTTAGATATGTTTTCACGCTCGATGGGGATGAACCATCCCGATTCTTCCAGTACCCTTATCAAAATGGTTGTCGCACCCTGGGTTACTGCCGTAGACCAGTTGGAGCCATTGTCGGACGGTTTGTATTGTCCTGTCTGATCACGAAATTTATACACAGCCGTTACAATTTTTTCCTGAGGATCGGGTAAATCCAGGAGTATCCGCTTCGCGGGCGACTCCGGTCCAAGAATTGCTCTTTGCGACTGTATGGGTTGACGCATGTAGGTACCGCATGCCGCCAACAGGGACAGTCCGATCAAGAGAAAAAGTGGCTTTATTAGTTTGGTTTTCTTACACATAATTCAGAGTTGAAAAGAGTACATACTATAAAAAAGGAACAGATACGTTGGTCTGACTACCACTTACCTTATCCAGAATGCTTATGCTGATTCCGTCGTTCTTTCTGCCAATTTCAATCTGGTAATTTCCCAAAAGATAGGTTCCCGAAGTCAGCGCGTCCTCGCCAAACTGATTCGAAATGATTTTGCGGGCAAGCTGACTAAGAATCTGCTGATTCAGGCTTTCGGCAAAATCCTTTAACGGATCCGAAGTCGTGTCGTAAGTATAAGCAGAATTATCTTCATGATTGTTCTGGGCTTGCGCTGAACTCAGCAACCAGCTGTAGTTGTATGGGTTTCCACCAAAGGCTGGATTCTTTGGGGTGTAGACAAAATCCTGAGCGTAGGCTTTTCCTGCAACGAAAAGCAATACGAAAAACAGTGTTTTGCAAATGATGTTCATAATAAATCTATTTAATTGGTTACAACCCGGTAAAGGATACGATCAATAAATTCCTGAGCCGGAAAGATCGTCGCCATTTAGTTCTCTCAATATTTCTTCATAATTTACCAGATACATTTGGGTAGCCGAAATGGCCTCTTCCTTCATGTATTCTATAATATCCAGCCTTGGTTGAAGCACATTCTCGTAGACCACATTCTCGTTAATGGAAACAGAGATAAACGTGGTGCTTAACCTATAGGGCTTTTCGGAAATGGTTATGGTAAAATTCCGGGCACTGGCGGGAGCTTCCCACGCGCTGTAAAACAGATCATAAAAATCCTTTCCCCCTTTTGTTTTGGTAAGATCTACCAGCAAACCATCCAACTCCATCTCTACCTCTTCGGCTTTAACGGCCTGTTTTTTTACCTGCTCAACCAATTTAGAAAGCGAAGCGGGTGTTTCCAGCAATTTCAATGTATCACCCCGTAGCACCGAATCCGGTGGAACCGCCGACTGATTCATTAAAAAAGCCGATAATACGATACATGCAATTGGTCCCATATCCTTACCTATTTATCAGATTACGCAATCCGGATTACCTCAAAGGAAATGAGAAATAGGATTGTTCCACTACAACCTTCATATCCCTGCCTGTTTGTGTCACCTGGATTCCACCCCTGGTGTTTGGCAGCAAGCTGTTAACCTCAAAAGATAAATTGCTTCCAATTTGCCTCACGTTGTTCCCCGTTACTCTGGCGCCGGAAAGGCCTTCTGCATCGAAACTCAGGTTGTTGCCAATCTGAACAAGCTGGTCATACAAAATACCCTCCGAATAATTCTGCTGCCGGTATCCGGTCATCGAATTATTGTTACCTTTCTGAAAGGATACCAAATAGTTGTTACCCCCCGTTTGTTCGGCCGCGAAGGTATTATAGGAACCCATCTGCACAACCAAAACATTGTTGCAGTCGCCCAACTGCACAATATTCGACCTATTGCCCGCACAAAAGTTGAACTGCTGAAATGTCTGAATATTCAGCATTTCACCTTCATTTTGCGCCTGAATCTGACGGATCGTCTCAACGGGTTCCAATACTATACTATTAATTACCTCCTGCGAATTACCCTGGAAGCAATTAAAAGAAAGGAAGATTAAATATAAAATGGCTCTTTTCATTTTTTATCAATTACTTAGCCCATAAACCAAATTAGTTGCATCACTCTAATAACCCCGACCCTCGCAGGTCGGGGTGTTGAGCATCACAGCAAGCAGTGACACTTAGTTTTTAAATTAATGACCACCAGGGCCACTAGGGCCACTAGGGCAGCATAGTCTTGGATCCAGCGGAGGCATCGGAGGCATACAGGTTGAGCAACCCTCACCTTGATAAACCGTAGCCGTGTTACCCAAACCATTCTGAAGTACATCTACAGTAGCTCCGGGAGCACTAGACCACAACATTAATGTATTTTCGCGGCCAATCTGATCCACATCCAGACTTGCTCCTGCAAAATAGGCATAAGGATGAGAATCGTACCTGCCGGTAGAAATACCATAAATATCGTTATCACAACCGTCCTGGTCAATATCTACCACGCCAACAGATCCGCCTTGCATGAGTTTTACATCATTAAAGGAACCTTTTTGGTCGATAGTTGCCATTAAACGATCACCAAACTGGATGAAATCAACTTCATTCTTAAAAGACATTGGATGTTGGGTTATAAATGCCTGGCTAAAAGATCCGCCCTGCATAAGTTTAACATCATTTTCCCTGCCCCATTGCATTACTTGTGCCAGATTATTCAAACCACCTTGTTTTACATCTGCTGTATTTTCAAATTCGGTTTGAAAAATGGATGCATGATTATTCAAGCTACGGCTGCAGCACTGAGTAATCGTAGCCGAATTATCATGGCTAACACCCAGGTCCTGAACAATAGTTGCCCAGTTTTCACTGGCACATTGTTTGATAGTAGCTGTATTGTAAGTACCAATACTGGTAATATCCGCATGAGGCTGAGCCATAGCCAGACTTGTAACGAATAGTGCAGCAACAAAAAACACTAATCTTTTCATGATTCTTCTCGATTTAATTGTTAATGATCTGATTTAAAAAAAGAAAAACGCGCGTTTCTTATATCTTTATACTTGATATTTGTTCTTTTTTTTTGATATTTAATGCATGATTATCCACCCCTGTACTGCAACAATAATCTTTTATTGCTTCAGTAAATACCACAAATACTTCATCTGTTTTGGCTACAAAACAGTGAGTAATTATTTAATTAAAATGATTTAGATTTCTCTCTCTTTGATCGATGGAATTTTCTTTAGAATAAAATATCCATAAGAATTTTCAGAATACTCTTATCTGTTATTTCAGACAATAACAAATTTAAACGAAGTAGATTTCTTTGGTAACCACGTGGGCGTTTAGTATAATTTTAATACTAGAAAAGAAAGGTTACATAAGAAATGTAAAAGCTGTTCACCGCTAATTACGCAAATCCAATTATAAAACATTCAAACACTTTAAATAGTTTATTAAAAAAAACTATTTAAATTTTAATATATGTTACTGTTTGTAAACGGTTTACGTTATTATTTTTTTCTTTCTTCTTCAATCTATCTTTTATTCATCCTTTTTTCTCTCTGTCTCATCCAAACTACGCTCTTTCATCCCCTAACTACGCTCTTTCTATCTTTTTCTTTCTTCTTCAAACTATCTTTTATTCATTCTTTTTTCTTGATAAAAAAAAATCAAAAAATCAAGGCTTACGCGGCGGGGGCTAAAAACACTCCACTCAGCCGCGCGGAAAGAACTCGCTGCGCTCAAACAGCTTTCCGCTTCGCCGGCTTCCCTCCGCATTTTTTTAACGCCCCCTCCGCTGAGGCCAATCCTTTCTGCGGCTCGCCTGCGGCATCGCTTACTCCCCGGCTGTTTGCTCCGCAAAAGCGCCTCGCTCCCCGGGAACAGCGAAGCGCATTCACGAGTGGATAAGGCGATGCTGAAAGCGAGCCGTGGAAAGGATCGACCTCGTCGGAGCGAGCGTTAAGAAACCCCTGCACAAAGGCGATTAAAACGGAAATCTGTTTGAGCGTAGCGAGTTCATTTCCGTTCAGCCTTTGTACAGGGGTTTTAGCTCGCGCAGGCGCAGTCTTGATTTTTGCTTCTTTTCATCTAAGGAAAAGAAGATATTAAATTTGAACTAAGAAAATAAGGTATTAATATTAACGGCAAAAAAAACACATCGGGTGTTTACTAATCTAAAAAAAAATTGCAACTTTATAGACGAATAAAGAGCTACAATGACAGCATCCCGTACATCATTGAGTATTAAGAATGCCAAAGTCGCATTCCTGTTCTATTTAGGAACAGGTATACTTAACTTCGTTTCCAGAAAGATCTTTATCGATCATCTGGGCGCAGAGGTGATTGGATTAAACGCGACTGCCACAAACCTTCTTAACTTTCTGAATATAGCCGAGTTAGGCATTGGAATAGCGATTTCTTACTCGCTTTACGCACCCCTAGCTACGAAAGACAACGAAACGATCAGCGAAATTGTATCCGTTCAGGGCTACTGGTATAGAAAAATAGGATTCATCATACTGGCAGCCTCCCTGATTACTATGTGTTTTTTTCCTGTATTCTTTGCCAAAATGCATCTGCCCATTTGGTACGCCTACGCCTGTTTTGTTGCCCTTCTGGCATCCTCTCTGTTTAGTTACTTCTGGAACTACCGGCAAATCGTATTATCGGCCGATCAGAAACAATATAAAATAACAACCATCCTGCAAGGCTGGAAAGGAATTAAAATCATCTTACAGATTTTAGCCGTAATCTACCTACGTAATGGCTTCATATATTGGGTACTGCTCGAATTTATCACCTCCGTACTTCAAACCATCGCGCTGAATTACAGAATAAACAAGGAATATCCATGGCTGAAAGCAAGCCCATCCAAAGGTAAAATGCTGCAAAAGAAGTATCCCGAAATTATAACCAAAACCAAACAACTCTTTTTTCACAAAATAGGGAGCCTGGTATTAACACAAACGAGTCCCCTTATATTATATGCCTTCACCACACTCACGCTGGTGGCTATGTACGACAATTACCTGATAGTTATAATTGGAATTACTGCGCTTCTTAACTCTATATTTACCAGTATTGGCGCCAGTGTTGGCAATCTGGTGGCACAAGGCGACAAGAAACTAATAGACAACATATTCTGGGAACTATTCTCCATCCGCTTTCTGTTGGTAAGTACCCTATGTATCGGAGTATATTGGATGGCTCAGCCATTTATTACCCTCTGGGTTGGCAGTCAGTACCTGCTGGACAACACTTCGCTACTATTACTGGTCATCATTATGTATATCAATTTAATGCGAACCGTGGTAGATTCATTTATAAGTGCCTACGGATTATTCGAAGATGTATGGGCAACACTTACCGAAGCGGCTATCAATCTGGGTCTTTCCATTCTACTGGGTTACTACTACGGCATCCATGGAATTCTTACCGGCGCCTTGATTAGTCTTATCGTAATCATATTTATCTGGAAGCCCTGGTTCTGCTACAACCGTGGATTCAAAAAATCAATCAGCTCCTATCTGTCCGGCTACCTTACACATGCCCTGGTATTTGCCGGCGTACTATCCCCCATTCTACTCCTGTCCAATGTCCTGTTCCCAACTACCTCCTTGTCAACATGGCAAGTGTTGATTCATGGTTTCGCAGTCACAGTCATCTATTTTGTAGCCGCGGCAATCGCACTCAATTATGTAAGCAAAGGCATGCGGCAATTCAGCAACCGGATAACACAAGTTATCCGGTCTGCAAAATAGTAATTTTTTCTTTCTATCTGTCTCATCCAAACTACCCTCTTTCTCAATCTTTCTTTCTTCTTCACTCTATCTTCTATTCATTCTTTTTTATCAAGAAAAGAAGAAACACGTTCACATATTTGTGAATACAGAAAATAGATATTATCTTTGTATTAAATAATGACGGCATGATTTTAAGTTTCGATAAAGAATACTTGCGACAATTGTATGAAACCGGGACAACTTCCAGTAAGAAATACCGCTTTCAGCCTGAAATAATCAGGGCATATGTTAAATGTATATATCGTTTAGAAGAAGCCATTGTTCCGGAGGACTTGTACAAATACAAATCTTTAAATTTCGAATCACTTGTTGGCGATAAAAATGGTTTATATTCCGTTAGGGTAAACAATCAATACCGGGTCGAATTCAGCATTACGCAAATAGAGTTAAACGAAGAAATGGTTGAAACAAACGTTACAATTTGCAATATCATTGAATTATCGAACCATTATAAATAAAAATAGTATGGGAACATCAACTAACAAATACACGCCCTATTTCCCCATTCACCCGGGCGAAATACTTAAAGACGAAATCGAATATCTCGGAATATCACAACGTCTCCTTGCCTCACAAATGGGTATTTCATACACATTACTCAACGAGGTATTGAATGGTAAACGGCAAGTAAACGCCGAGCTTGCCATGCTTGCCGAAGCCGCCCTGGGATTAGATGCCGATACCTTGGTGCGTATGCAAGCACGCTACAACATACAGGTGGCACGTCAAGACAAAACATTTTCCGAGCGTCTCGCCAAAATCCGCAAACTCACGGCAATGCTCTAAAATGCGATTTACTTAACATGAGACTATTTTCATGTTAACTAAAACCATTTTTTCTAACAAGAAGCAGGTGCCCGGCACCGAATCAGAACAACCAGCTATGACAATAGAAACAAACTATTTTGAGAACAGAAAAGATTGGCGAAAGTGGCTGAGCGACAACTTTGAAACGGCCCGTGAAGTCTGGTTTGTATTTCCCAATAAATCGTCGGGCAAAAAAAGTATCACCTATAACGACGCCGTCGAAGAAGCCCTTTGTTTCGAGTGGATCGACAGTACGATAAAGTCGCTTGATAAAGAACATAAAATTCAGCGATTCACACCCAGAAAGCCTAAAAGCACCTACTCGCAAGCCAACAAAGAAAGACTTAAATGGCTATTGGAAAATAAGATGATACACCCCGGACTAGAGGACAAAATACAAAATATATTGTCAGACCCTTTTGTTTTTCCCAATGGCATCATCAACAGATTGAAAGAAGACAAAACCGTATGGAATAACTATCAACAATTCTCCAATGCATACAAACGCATCCGCATCGCATACATCCAGGCAGCAGAAAAACGACCCGAAGAATTTGAAAAGCGCCTGAACAACTTTATCAACAAAACAAAAGAGAATAAAATAATAACCGGATTTGGAGGAATCGAAAAATACTACTAAACCCAATAACAACGAAGCTATACAATTTCAGGCAAAGCACCGATTGCATACAGAGGGATATTTACCAACCATTCTTCTTTTCTGAAATCGGACATGGAGGTACATACGGAAGTATCCGGGGCATATCTCTGATAAAATGTTTTCAGGCTTTTGGCCAATTGCCAAAAGGGATAGAAAAATACGGCACAGGGATAAAAAGAGTATGCAACCTATTCTCTGAATATAAGCTCCCTGCTCCCGAATTTAAAACACTTCAGAACGGTCTTTATGTAAAGATTCAGGGAATCCCCAAAACTACCCAAGAAACTGCCCAAGAAACCGCCTTAAGAATAATTGCCCTATTACGAAAAAATCCGGCTGTAACCCGTAAACAACTAGCACAAACGTTAGGGAACATTACAGAAGACGGAGTAAAATATCAACTGGACAGATTAAAGAAATAACAAATAATAACACGCATCGGCTCAACAAAAAGTGGCTATTGGAAAGTAAACAAAGCCGAAGGCGAGAACGAAAAATAGGAACAGCGCGTATTCATTTCCATTCAGCCTTTGAGCAAGTGTTTTAGCTCGCGCAGGTGCAGTATCGATTTTTGCTTCTTTTCATCTCAAGGAAAAGAAGATATTAAGCTAACATCCTTTTATTTTGAAAAATAATCAATGACCAGGTAAAAAAATAAACAATAACTTTAATGTCATTATGAACTTTTACATTATATTTGTCGATTGATAGAAATACCAGTGATAAAGTCTATAAATCAATACGATAGATGATGTATTATTACAAAACGAGTAAGAACCTTTTATTGTTCATAACAATCTTTACCCTGTCACTCTCATGCAAAGGGAAAAGAAATGTTAGCGAAACAGCTACGGATAAACTGGAACAACAGTTAAAACAAGCTATAGATTCAGTCAATCAAAACCGAACATTTACTTTCCACCAACTGTCAGAAGCCCTGCAATCGGCAACCGACAGCAATAGTTACTACAGAGTACGCCATACACAGGCCGAAGCTTATTTTTACATCAATGAATTTGATTCTGTTAAAAGTATAAGCAATTGCATCCTTGCCTACTGTAACCGACAGAAATCCTCCCCCGATATTTACGAATTACAGTCTGCCGCCTGCAATTATCTCGGAAATTACCATACCCAGATGTACAATTTAGACTCTGCCTTATATTACTACCAGAAATCACTCGATTATTCGCTCCAAGGCAAGTCGTCCATTAAATGGCCAGACCTCTACGTAAACATTGCCGACAATTATGTCCGCAAGGGCGATTTCGCCATGGGTGCAACCTATTTTAGAAAAGCCCTGCACGTAAGCGACTCAATACAGAATAGTAGCCAAATGAGATTCCCCATATACTTCGGACTCGGACAAGTATACATGGAATTACGGGATTTTGATATCTCTGACACCTATTTTCGCCAAGCAGAAAAATTGTACGACGATCGCAACTTGTCAGAGAAATTCACTTTTTGCAACAACCGCGGTAACTACTATTATTACAAAGAAGACTATACACAGGCTCTGAAATGGTTCAGAAAAGCCCTTGCTCTACTCTCGGGAGGCGACTACAAATTTTATGTAAGCCTGTGCCAGTTAAACCTCGGAGACATCTTTCTTAATCTAAACGAGCCCGACTCCGCGCACTACTACCTCAATAAAAGTTACGACTATTTCAGCACTATTCAAAATCCTACAGCGCTCTATTATATAGCAACAATCAGAGCCGGGCTGGCCCTAAAAGAAAACAACACAGCACTTGCGGCACAATACCTGGATAAAACAAAAGACAACACAGGCGTGGAAGTCAACATCGTAACCATTCGCAACAAATATCTTCAGGACTACTATTACAGGACAGGCAATTATAAAAAAGCCTACCAATACCAGTCGGAGAACATTGCACTAAACGATTCCATCCGTACAGACAGAGCACTAAAAAGAGCCTTCGAACTAGACATGCGGTACAAACAAGACACCACCCTGATGAAAAAAGAACTCATCATCAGCGAGCAAGCCACACAGGTAAGCAAACTTCAGATAAGCTTCCTCATCTGGGCAGCCGGATTTACCATCCTGCTCCTACTTGCACTGTTTGTCTACTACCATATGAAGAAACAACGAGACATTCAGAAGCTAACCTTCACGAACGATATAACTAAACTTCGGATGGAAAACATACGGAACAGAATATCCCCTCACTTCTTGCTCAATATGCTGAATCACGAAATCCAATCAGCCGAACAAGCAAGCCGGAGCAAACTCTACCTATTAGTCGACCTCCTTCGCAAAAGCCTTGAAATGACAGATCAATCCTGCATAAGCCTCAAAGAAGAAATTGATTTTGTAGAAACCTACATTCAACTGGAAAAAGAAAGTCTGGGTCAGCACTTCAGTTATAACCTAAGCATCGACCCTACCCTTCATCCCGAAAAAATTGAACTTCCCCCTATGATGGTTCAGATACCAGTCGAAAATGCCATTAAACACGCGCTACGCCCCAAGGAAGGAGAAAAGCAGCTTACAATTACCGTAGAACCGCACGGCAATGGAATCATCATAAAAATAGAAGACAATGGAACCGGTTACGCCCCAATGGAAAACAGCACCACCCGAGGAACAGGAACAGGAACAAAAGTACTCTGTCAGACCATCGACCTGTTAAACCGCAAAAACAAAGAAAAGATTGATTTTTCGATCAACAGCAAGCAATTACCCGCCGAAAGCGGAACCATTGTAACAATTTACATACCAGATAACTTTGCATTTCAATAAAAATAAAACACTCCATAAATATGAAAACCAATATAACAACAACCATTATAGACGACGATGAAGTCTGCACCCAAAGCCTATGTAAATCCCTGTCCGCCTATACCGAATTCATAATAACCGGCGTAGCTAAAGACGCCATAAGTGGCAAACAACTCCTCCTGGAGCAACGCCCCGATCTGCTCTTTCTGGACGTGGAACTACCAGATACCAGCGGCATTGAAATGCTTCGGCAGCTAAAAGAACACATTTACTGGCCCATGCGCGTAATATTCTATACCGCCTACGAGAAATATCTTCTCGAAGCCCTCAGAGAATCAGCATTCGACTACCTGTTAAAACCCTACGAAGAAAATGAATTTCAAAAAGTGATAACCCGCTACCTGGCCACCTCAAATGCCAACCCCGAATTCGGCCGGCTACTCAATTCGCTATCCAGTCTGCTTCCCCAAAACCGCACCTTTCTGGTAGCCACCATTACCGGATACCAACTTTTCCGTATCGAACAAATCGGATGTTTCGATTACAGCAAGCATCAAAAACAATGGAACATACTATCCACCAACCCAACCAATCCATCATTAAAGCGCACCACCCGCGCCACCGATATCCTTCAATACTCCAATTCATTTATACAAATCAACCAACACCAAATCATAAACATCGAATACCTGTACGCCATCACAGACAAAACCTGCAGGATGCTTCCCCCTTTCGACACCCTTACCGACCTCCACATCTCCCGCATCTTCATGAAAGAACTCCAAGATAGTTTCAATAAAATATAAATTCACTTAATTACAACGATTTTTTATAGACTAATTACGCCCACATATCTTTCTAAAATACCACATATTCCAATTATCAGCTAAATTACTGATAACCCTTTTACATGTCAAATTGCATAGCAATTAATATCACATTAATTTTGATAATTCAAGCAATTTATATAAAATAAATTATATCTGACATGATTTCGATAAAATGCCCACATTGTCATATTGGATTAAAAATTGATGAGACCAAGATCCCCATTTCAGTGAAAGTATTCAAATGCCCCAAATGCAAACAACCAATAATGGTTTCGATTCTCGACCCGTACAGAAACAACCAGTCCGACCAAATTACAAGCGTAGTATATAAATCCGAAATTACAAATAAAGGAACAATAACAGTCCTTTCCAACGATGAAACGCCTAATCAAACCTACGACCTGCAAGTAGGAGTTAGCGTAATTGGAAGAAAAAGCAACTTATCCAATGTAACTATAGGAATAATTACTCAAGATAAATTAATGAGCAGAGAACATATAAAAATTGAGGTGATTAAAAATAGAATAGGCGGATACGCACATCTTCTTTCCGACATGAATAGTAAAAATAAAACTATGTACAATAATGATTATCTGGAAAAGGACGAAATAATTGTACTTCAAAATGGAGACGAAATTACTATTGGCAAAACCAAACTTCGTTTCAACGAGTAAATCAACGAATATAAACATTAATTGAAAAAAAAACTACCACATAAGTGTTTATTCCATCCTTTTAACTCTCCACAATACCTGATAATCTATTTGAGTAATTAATGTCATTTTTTAGAAATAAAAATTCATTTAATTTTATCAAAAAATACTAATATCTAAAAACGAAAGTTATGTCACAGAACAAAACAGTTGTACCTGGAATGTCTCCATTTACTCAGGATAATCCGTCCGAGAATGTCTACGGAAAAAATACACCAGCAGGAATATCCTCCAAGAAGACATATTGCCCGGAAATGGGAATGAATGCGCCGGGCTACGAATCCACTCAACAAGGTGCAGGTTCCATCCCAAAAAATGTAAACGAAAAACCGGTTGTAGGTTTTTTGTATTCTATATCCAAAAGAGGGATCGGAGAATTCTGGCCTTTACATGTCGGACCAAATAAAATCGGACGGTCCAAAAAGTGCGATATATGTCTAAACGAAGGCTCTGTTTCGGAAGAACATGCAGAAGTTGTAATACGTAATCTGAAAAACCCGGAAAAACTGGTAGCCTCTATTACCGATTACAGATCTACTTGTGGAACGATGATAAACGGTGTAAGCATTGCTTTCAATGCACAAGAATGCGTTACTAATGACATAATTACCATTGGAGAAAACTACGAGCTTCTTATCATTTTGATAGATGCAAAGAAAATGAATCTACATGTTGCAGAAAATTATATACATGTAGCAGAAGAAAACACTCCTGTAAATCCATATTCTAAAGACAATGAAAATCAGAATCCAATTCCTGATATGAACTATAATTACAACAATAATACACCTTTAAAACCTACTGAATCTAATTATTACACGGGGCCGGAAACAGGCGGAACTGTTCCTTTAGATGGATCAAAAGCTGTCGTGCGCGGAAATACAATTCTCCTTAAATAATCTTATTTATACTACAAATGACGACGATCAAACTTGAAGGTAATACAGAACAATCCAAGGGAATCTATTATGAATACGATCCCTACTCAACACCACTTGGCATAGGAGGAATGGGGAAAGTTTTTAAAGGTAGACAAGTCTGTAAATCTACCAATTCTGTCACAGATGTAGCCATCAAATTCATGTTTGAAGTTTTACCTGTAAGCTTTATAGAGCGCGCGCGCAGAGAAGCATCCATACAAATTGACAACGAAAATCTTCTTAAAATGATGGGATTTGTCCAAACAGAAGAAACTTCTGTACTTGGAGAAATCAAATATCGTTATCATGTAGTGAGTGAACTTCTCGACGGAATTGTGTTGTCGGACTTGCTAGATGGTAATATTGACTCTCAAACAAACGATCACGTTTTCGCCCGCAAACTATATGCAGAACACAAAGAGTCACCTTATCAATTTGCATTAACGGTAATCAAGAGCATATTGTCGGGTATTATGGCCTTGCACGACTGCGGTTATATTCACCGAGACATCGACCCCAGCAATATAATGATTACAAAAGACGGAAAAATCAAATTAATTGATTTTGGAATAGCCAAGCAGTTATCCAGTTTGAACACTACAGACAAAACACTAACTTCCGCAGGCGTATTTATCGGTAAACCCAAATATGCTGCGCCCGAACTGGTTTTAGGCGACATAAACCATCAGGGAAGAACTACAGACATCTATTCAGTAGGCATATTGCTCTACCAGCTCATCACAGGGCATTTACCGTTCGAAGGTCCCGATCATATAATTTTGAATGCCCAGTTACACCGAAATGTCCCGTTAAATGAAATAAAACAGTCAAAATTACGCACGATAATTAAAAAAGCCACCGCCAAAAATCAGAATGAACGCTATCAATCAGCGGCAGAATTCAGAGTAGCCATCGAACAGATAGAGGAACTTAGCTATCCGGACAGGTACATCAGGTTTCCTTTCGGATTGGTAGATAATAAGAAAAAAACTGTCCTATCTTTTTCTGCATCTTTTATTCTTATAGCATGTATAGGTTTATACTTGAACGGGAAAGAAATTTCTCCAGATCCACGAAATAAAACCGTAGAAAAAAATGTTGCCTCTACTGCTTCAACCCCCTCCGATGCATCCGAATTTAAAGGAGCTGTCGCACTGCTTATGAATAAAGAAACTGCCAATGAAGGCTTTGATAAAGTAAAAAACCTATCTGAAAGGAATTATCCAGAAGCAACATATTTATTAAGCCGCATTTATTATGGGGGAAAAAGTAATACCGATTCGATAAAAACCATGCAAAAGAACCTGGCAAAACAATATATTCCGGATAACCAATTATCTCACGAACTGATTAAAAAGGTAGTCCGGGCAGACAGCTCCAACTACAAGGCACTATACGAATTGGGAAGCAACTATCTCGGAGGCAAAGTCCGCACGAATCTTGATATACGGAATCTAGACTCAGCCAGTTACCTTCTGAATAAAGGACTTCAACAGGCAAAAGATAACAACGATTCATATTACATAGAAAAATTTAAGAATCAATTAAATCAAATACCAGGTAAGCAATGAATCTGCAGTGTGTGGTTCAAAAACCGGACGATCCCAATATTTACTTGTATGTCGTAAACGAATGGTTCTGCTATAACACGCAAAGCGAACCTTTAGGAAATGGCTCAATGGGAACAGTTTATCTTGGATACCGTATGCAAAACGGAGAGAGAGTGGCCATAAAAAGAGTAAAAGACTCCTTTTCTAATAATTATTCCATTCGCGAGCGGGCAAAACAGGAAGCCTCATTAGCATTCAGACATCCCAATTTGGTAGAAATGCTGGGATACTGCGAATATGCCCCGAATTATGGTCCGATTTTTATCATAAGCAAATTCATTTACGGAATAACATTAGACAAACACGTAAAGACATATCTTAATGACAGAGAAGACCGAGTTTACAAAATCTGCAATTGTATCCTGTCGGTACTCGACGCATTGGATTACATTCATTCACGCGGAGTTGTTCACCGGGACATAAAGCCTATCAATATCATGGTTGAGAATGGCATGAATATCAGGTTAATGGATCTGGGAATTGCCCGGATGAATCAGGGCAATAAATTCTCTGCCTATGGATTTGTGGGAACCCCTCAGTATGCGGCACCCGAACAAATCATACGCGATGCCAATTCGTCGGTACAAATCAACGCATCTACAGATGTATATGAGCTAGGCATTACATTTTACGAATTGCTAGCTGGCAAAAATCCTTTCGATTGTGAATCGGAAGTAATGACGCTCACTAAACAAATGACTGAAAAGCTACCGTCCAACAGCGAAATTCCGCGCAAGCTAATGCAGGTAATCTGGAAAGCAACTGAAAAAACACAAATCAAACGCTACCAATCGGCACGTGAATTCAAAACAGCAATTCAAAATGCTATGCAAGTAAACCAAAGTATCTGGCAATCACTAACAGATAAATTTGAAAAATATCCCATACTTATTGGAGGGATACTTGGAATTATCATTACAACAATTATAATACTGATTATGTAGAAATATACTATATGGAATCAATAAAAACAGCGAAAGATATAATTGGATTTATCGAATCCCGAATAGGAGGCCGATCAGAAAATCAAGACTCATGTGGCTATTCAGATACCGAATTAGGTTTGTTGATAGTTGTATGTGATGGAATGGGTGGAACCGCCGGAGGAAAAACGGCTTCACTTATCGCCGTCAATGAGATCATTCAGGGAGTTAAGGATTCTGATCTGCAGGAAGAACCGTCTATGGTTCTCATTAGAGCCATTCGAAGGGCCAATATGGCGATTATTAAACAATCCAATACCGATTCCTCATTGCAGGGAATGGGTACCACGGCAACTGTACTACTCCTTAACAATAACTCCGCCGTATTGGCACATGTAGGCGACAGTCGTATCTATCAATTCAGAGGAAAATCAAAAATCTTCCGCACATTTGATCACTCCATGGTTTTCGATCTTGTAAAGCAAAAAGTGATAACAGAAGAACAAGCAAGATTATCGGAACAATCCAACATGATTACAAGAGCGCTGGGGATTAAACCCGATGTAGAAGTAGACGTTTGCGAAAGGGCCTACGAGAAAGGAGATCGGTTCTTACTATGCACCGATGGTATATCCGGATGCCTTCCCGAAACTGACCTTATCAAGCTATCCACCTACCGAAAAGGATCTTTAGGAGCGGCACTTGAGTCGCTCACAATTAAAGTCGATTCCATTGGTCGCGACAACGGTGGCAATCACGATAATCTTACAGCCGCATTAATCGAAACAAATTCAAACTCTATAATAAAGGAAAAAATGAGCAGACAAATAAGAAACATTCTGGCAACCCTTTTAGCGTTATTTATTTTAAGCATCTCGTTCAATGTGATACTCATTAACAGGGAAAACGCTGAATCCGGACAGTTATTAAAAAGAGATAGTACCGCAATAACCACCCCATCTGCTAGCCGGCAGCAGTCAGAAGAACTGATCAAGATCAAAGATAGCCTCAAATCGGCCCAGACCAAATACGACAGCTTGTCATACAGACTTACTAAAATTCAGAAAAAAGAAGGAATAAAATCCGACACGCTTTCTATTTTGTTAAAACAAGTTCAGAAAAACTTAAAGGAATTACAAAAAGATCAGGCCTCTTTCGAAAAACAGCTTATCGCCGCCAATAAAGAAGGGCTGAACTCTAAAACCAAAGCATCCTTTGGAAAACTAATGAGTAAACTCAATGAGCTTATAAAGTTATTGGACAAGCAACTTGTTGCAACAAAAAAGAACTAAATAAAACAATATTCAAAAATCTATGAAAGCACTACTAATTGGAAGAGGAGACGAATGTGATATCGTTCTATCAGACAACAGCGATCTGATAAGCCGGCAGCATGCAACCCTCAATCTCTATCCATCCGGCAAGATAACAATAGTGGATCAGGGAAGGAACGGCACGTATGTTAATGGAATCAAAATTACGTCCAATACACCTTTCCCGGTAACCCGAAATGATGTGATCTCTTTTGCCCATGTCCGTCAGCTCGACTGGAGTCTGGTTCCACGCAACAATGCATGGATGAAATATCCTATACTTGCATTTGCGGCACTTCTTCTGGTTACAGGTACCTACTTTGCAGTTAATAATTCTACCCGAACACCAAAACAAGAAACTTCAGTTGCCGTTGCAGATTCCATCGCTGCAAAAGATACCACCGCAAAAGATACGGCAAAAGCTGATACAGCTAAAATAGATTCTATATCACAATCTCGACAAAAAGAAAAACCCAATAACAAAAAGAAACCGAACAAGGATTCTCAAAAAGATTCTACTGATAGTAAGAAAAAAACCGAAGATAAGAAACCAGAGAATGCAAAAGCATCTAATGCAAGTAAACTACCATTATAAAACAAATAGATTATGAGACTATTAACCATCGGGAGATCTCCCTCCTCCAATATAGTATATACCAGTCAGGCAGTAAGCGCACTTCACGCCGAACTTATTCTTCTCAATAATGGAGATATTATTTTGATCGACAAAAACAGTGTGAACGGGACATTTGTCATGAACAAGCAAGTCAAACCCGAAACAGAAGTAACCGTACGCCGTGGAGATTCTATCCGGTTTGCCGACAAGGAGCTACAATGGGGCGACATCCCTATAGTGGAAAACAATAGTAAGTACAAATGTTTATATGGAATCGGGAGCAATTATCGCAATGAAATCCAGTTACCCGGTAATACCATCAGCCGTTTTCATGCTACATTAAAAATAACCAAAGACAATAAAGCATATATAGAAGACCATAGCAAAAACGGCACTACAATTAATGGGGTAAAGATTCAAAGTGGGGAAAATATACGTTTAAAACGAAAAGACGTGATACTTTGCGGTGGAGAGCCTGTCGACATAAAAAAGTATATATCAACCTCCTTATTCGATAAAAGCAGAAATGCAATTATCACCCTGGGAACAGCAGCCGCAATTATAGCAGGAGTATTTCTTATGCAAGGGACTGATTTTCATGACTTATTTCCATTTACAAAAAATCCTACACCTGCCGAGTTAATTCCGGCTACAGTTTATGTACATGCCAAATACGTCATCGTGGTAACACTGGAAGATGATCCGTTTATTTACGGAATAAATGGTTGGCCCAAAGAGTGGATTTATGGCGAATTAAACGATGAATTTGTTTTCGATCCCGATATCCAAAGCCCACTATCTTATTCAGGTACCTCATTTTTTATTACTAAAAGCGGGATAATGGGAACAAACCGGCATATAGCACTTCCCTGGGAGTATTTAAGCGACATTAATAAAGAGAAGATTCATCAGAATATCGAATTGATTCGTCACGAGTTGCTCCCTTCAAATGAGCTAAATATAAATAATCTGGAAAAATTGCTAACGGAAAAGAGCTTTCTAAGTCAGAAATTGAGCGACTATATATTTAAACAATACAACCAAAATCCCGAAAATTTAGAATCAGTAATTAAAGAAGTAAATGGATGGATAACAAGATTTAAAAAATCTCCTGTTAAAATCTCCGGACGGATTATATACATGGCTGTTGGATATCCCAACCGAAATTATGATTCAGAACAGGAATTTGCCCGCTGTACGGTATTAAAGGCATCAGACGACCCCAAAAAAGATGTTGCCCTTTTACAACTTAACGATAAAAAGACTCCTAAAGATATAAAATATATCTATGATATCCTTCAAGCTAAAACTGATCCAAAATCTTTAAAACCCCAGGGAGAAGATTTATACACAACGGGGTATCCAGCAGGACTAAATTTGGGATTAAGAAATGAAGACGGCGGACTGAAGCCCACAATCCATAAAGTGACCATAAGTAAAGAACCCGGAGAAATTGATTTTGAGTTTCAAGGCGAAGAGCTGGGAGGAGCAAGTGGTTCTCCAATTTTTGACAGAAAGGGTCATTTGGTTGGTGTACTATGGGGTGGATATATTGGCACAGCCACTTTTGGGACGGCTTGTCTGGTAAAGCATATCAAGGAGCTATATGATAAAACCAATACAAAATAGCACTATGCGGAAAACAATTTTCATTCAGATACTATGGATGGCTTTGCCCTGCGTTCTTTTTTCTCAAACCGTTAAGTGGGCGGTAAAGCCTGCTTATTCGTTCATCGAGACCATTTCCGACGATTTATATAAAATCAAATCCGGGAATAAATGCGGAATAGCTGATAAGCAAGGAAAAATCATTGTGAATGCGGAGGTAGATTCCATTACTCCCTTTGTGGAAGACAACGCCCTGTTGTTGGACAGTCAGGGAGGAAAATACAAAATAAGAGGAATTATAAACCGTCGGGGTGAAGTAAATATCCTCGCTGAAACATATTATGTAACTTCCTGGCCATATTTCCAGAACGGCTACCTCGTTGTTTCCAATCCAAACGGACTATATGGTTTTATGAACAATGCAGGAAAAGAAGCCATCTCATGTAAATATAAAAACGCGCATCCATTTTCAGAAGGATTCGCCTCTGTTACCTTACTAAACGACAGAGTCATTTATGTCAACACGTTCGAGCAACCTCTTCAGCTGGAACCCGGCGACGGCGAAATTTATCTGGGTACTACTTTCCGCAACACCGAAGCCCTGGTGTGTACAGTCGACAAAAAGATGTATCTTATCAAACAGAACGGCAATATCAAAAGCAAAATTAAAAAGAGTGAATTTGCTGTAGACGCCATGTATTGTTTATGTACAGATGGAATCAGCATGTCGGTACCAACCGTGCAACTACCAGATATACCAAATGGTGGTCCGGTACCATATAAAGAACAGAGTCTGTACGGATTCAGAAACGGCGCAACTATTGTACTGCCGCCTCAATTCACGGATGCCTGTCCATTTAAAAACGATGTTGCAAAGGTTATGCAAAACGGCAAATATGGTTTGCTCAAAATTGTATCTACAGATTCAATTACCGCGAAAGTAAACAAAACTGCGTTGAAGGTCGAAAAGATGATACCAGAAACATTGAACTACACCGCAACGGTTCCAAAAGAACTGAGTAATATCCCGTTGGAACTTACCGTTACCAACGAAAACAGCACTCCGTCGGAAATTCTAATTTCTGCTCAAAACGGGAATACAGAAAGAAACTACTCTTTTACACCTTCGGTTGTGAAAGGAGTAGAAATCTATACAAACAACTATACATTTCAGCTCAGTGGGGATGATCTGATTCTACGCAAAGAACAACAAAGCATTGCTTTTCGTAAAATCCCGGAATATTTATTGGCTGTAAGTCCCGGATCATCCAAAGCCAACGAAGACAACGTTGCATCGGTCAATATCCTTTTAAGCAACTCATCTGATTTTCCGCTTAAGATGAAAGTCTCAGTAGATGGAACAATAAAACCCGTTGAGATAAAAGCGTTGGAAAAAAAGAGTCTATCCGCTACTTTCAAAGATGTAAACATCAAAGAGTTCCGTAAAGTTAGAGTTACTGTTCCAAACGGAAAAACGCAGGAACGATCAGTCGAAGTTATACCATTTTATCAAGAAAATTAATCATTTATAATTTAACAGTTTCATTATGAAAAGAAAATTAGTTTTACTCCTTGTTCTTTTTGCGGCCATCCAGGCAAATGCGCAAGAAGTAATTGATCTGGATATTAGCAGATCGTACACAATTTCGGTAGGGCCAAAAGCCGGAGCGAATTTCACGACAATGAGTGGTAATCCGGTTGGAATAAACATGGATGCCAAAATGGGATACGGCTTTCATGCCGGTCTGGCAGCCAACCTGCATATGGGGCGTCATACAGAATCCAGTAAGGGCGGAACCGGGAATTTCGGGTTACGTCTGGAGGCGTTGTATTCTCAATTGGCCGTAAAAGCAGGCGACAACGATCTGAAAATGGATTACATTTCAGTTCCCTTATTGGCCGAATATTACCTTACTCCACGACTCAACATCGAGGCAGGTCCCACATTCATGAGTATGATAAAAAGTTCTCCCGATAATATGGTAGTCGATGGAGCATCAATTGCAACATCACAACTCAAAGGAAATGATGTATTACTTTCGGTCGGAGCCGGATACGAATTTAAAAACGGATTTACTGCCAATGTACGGTATAACCTCGACTTCACAGACCTGGCCGGCAACATGCCTTGTAAAACCAATGTATTGCAGGTATCCATCGGATGGCTGTTCAAGATAGCCCAATAAATAATAATCAATAATCAAAAGAAAAAAGTATCATGAAAAAATATCTTTTTGCAATACTAGCCATCATCTGCACCCTCTCTTCGTGTACAAACGAAGATCAGATCGACATCAAATACGAAACAACCTTCAAATTAATGCCTTCAAGCGTAATATCGGGGTTTAAAGAATTTGTTACAGGAAGTTTTGACCTTAATGGCGATTTTAAGGTGCGTACCAGTCTTTTTATATATGATAAAACAGGTACATTAATAGACAAACAGATTTCTTATCTTGATAAATACACAGACGTAATGACTGTCACAACTTCGCTTCCTTTGGGAGAATATACCTCAGTAGCAACAACAGATATAGTAGAATATGCAAACTCCACAGTTAGTACCGAAATGTGGCAATATAAAAATCCCGAAGTTTTAAATACATTCAATATCATAGATGCAGGTTACATGGGGCAGGACTATAAGATCTTGGGGGTATCAACAAACTCATTTACAGTCAAAAGAAAGGACGAGATTGTCATCCCCATCTACCCCGCAGGATGCTTATTCACTATTTACTATATTGGAATACATAATACAAAATTCAGTAATGTTATCAAAATGGGCCTGTATTTTAACAGAAGTAATGATTATTTATATTTTACGGAAAATGCAACCCCAGAAACAAAAATAACAAGCAGGGGAAGTTATGATTTTAAATGTTCAGAGCTTGATCTTACAAATAGCTATTATGACAACACAAACAATATCTATGGGTACAGTTTCCATCTCCCCGACCCTGCATTTAACTTTTTATTTAGTTTTACATACACAGATGGTTCAAAAAGAAATCTAGATCCTGAAACCATAAAAATGGAAGCAGGACAGCAATATCTGATTACGCTCGATCTTGACAAATCCGGTTATGGATACGAACTAACAAACGGAACAAAAAGCACTCCTTCAACATACAATAAATCAGGAGGTACAGCTCGTCAGCTACTTCATGTAAAAGATTTGGTAAAAAAAATCAAGTAAATTATTATTATGAGTAAACTATTCTATTGTGTACTGAGTCTGTTTGTTCTTTGGGGATGCTCTTCAGAAAGTGAGTATCTGGAAACGTTGGTTCAAGTTACACCGGACGAAAAAATTCTGGAGGCGAATACTAACCATAACAGATGGATTTACACACAGATGAATGATCACTATTATTGGAGGAAAGACATTCCCGATTCTGCATCATTAAATTTCGCAGCAGAGCCGTCTGCATTTTTTAAGAGTCTTTTATCTAAAAATGATCGTTTCTCGTGGTGCGAATTAAACAGTAACTATAGTGGAAACTCTGAACAGATTTACCTTCCCGATAAGATTGGTTTCGAATACCAATCTTATCGGGACTCCCGGAACCAACTCATCCATCAAGTCCTCTATGTAACCCGTACAAATGCAAAGGATGCCGGGATTGCAAGAGGAGACTGGGTAAAATTAGCAAAACAGTCAGGCAGCGACTGTATTCTTGAAAAAGGAGATATCAACAAAGGGTATTTCAGTTCAGTCGGACAAATAGCCGTCTCATTAAACAGCGCTACAAGTGCTACTACTGTAAACAACACGCTCTATATGGACAGCATCTATACCATCGGGAATAAAAAAATTGGCTATATGGTCTATCTGCAGTATGAAGACAAAGTCGATCTGTTTCCGGCATTTAGTTATTTCAGACAGAAAGGCATCGACGAACTCATTCTCGACTTACGCTATAATCCGGGAGGTTATGTTAGCACTGCCGCATTATTATCGGGGCTCATTGTAAAGCAAACTGCTTTAGGCAAAATCTTTCAATTGCAGGAATATAATAACATTCAGGGAAATATATTGAAAAAAGAAACCGGCGACAGTATTCTGGTAGAGAAAATACCCTCCTCGTCTGTTGTTTTACAAAACAACCTCGATCTGGATAAACTGTATGTGATAACCACCTCCCATACCGCATCGGCAAGTGAATCCACCATCATAGGATTACGTCCGTACATGAATGTTATAACCATTGGCGAAACAAGCTATGGAAAAGGAGTTGGGTCTTATACATTACAGGATCCCCGATATAAGTACCAGCTACAACCAATAACCTTCAGATACTACAATGCCCTGCATATAACGGTACCAGACACAGGATTGGTTCCAGACTATTATACAGAAGAAACAACAAGTTCACAAGCCGGATTGGGAGAAACAACAGAACCATTGCTCCAAACAGCTTTGTCGGTTATTACCGGCGGCACGAATGCCCGGTCTTCCGGTTCCGGAATCCACACAAAAGCAAGTCCGTCAGCTCAGCTCATCAAAGTTGGAGAAGCATCCTTTGCCCATAAATATAATTTTAAAAATAATAGTTTAAAGTGAGAATAATGATACGAAAAACAGCATTGGCAACCCTCGTTATAATGGGGTTTATTCAGCTCTCGGCGCAAGTTAGCACATTCGAAACCGTCCTATTAAAAAACGGTTCAGTGCTCGAAGGTTACATCTCCAGGCAACGTCCGGGCGAAAGCTTTAGCTTTATGGCAGAAAAAGCCATACTCTTTATGCCTATGAAAGAGGTTAAGGACATCATTACCCGCGAAGTACCCGTAAATGAATTACCCCCTGTCTGGTACAAATGGGCAGAAAACAATAGCGCAATCAATGAAAGAAAACAGACCTTTACCTTCTCCGACATTACGACCCTCAATCATGTAACGTTCAGTGTCAGGTTACTGGAGAAAGGTGAAATCATCAAATACCTGGATCTCTCACCACATACCTTTACACTGAACTGGGACACCATTCAACTCGTAAAAAAAGAACGCAGAGACAAACTTGCCTTATCCGGAACAAACGATGTTCTTTTGCTTAACAACGGACAAACGCTGGAAGGACAAATTGTAGAACAAATTCCAGGCAAATCCCTTAAATTAATTAAACAAGACGGTCTGGTCGAAGTGATCGATCTGCTGAATGTCTCTAAGATGAGTATCACAAAAATGAATTCCGATCAATCACTTTTTGAACAATATCCAACTATAGACATTCTGCATCTGGACGATAACTCGGATCTCAAAGGGCTAATTGTTGAGAGAAATCTGGGAGAAAAAGAAGACGACTGTTACCTTGTTGTCGAAACTGAAAAGGGAACCAGACACACAGTAAAAACAAACAAAGTCAAGGAGTATTATAAAGAAATCAACACCTTGTATAAACCGGAAACGGATATACTGATCAAAGAAGGCGATTTTCTGATCAATCGTCAACCCGCAGTAAAAAGTTCCGTGATAGAAGAAAAGAAAATGCTCTCCCTGTCGACCGACACCACGAATATATTCTTGCACAAAGATTCTCTTCCTAAAGGAATCATTATCGAAACGTACCTTCCGGGTATAACGAGCAAAGATATTACACTGGTAAAAATCAATTCATATCGAATAAACAGTAAAACTGTACGGAAAGGATTTACCTACGAAAGTATGGTAAAAAACAGTATCGCAGCTACAGAAATTAAAACAAGTGCAAATAAAACAACCCGGATCATTTATCCTTCAATTTCCACTCCAGGCTTGTACGCCCTCTATATGCAAGAGAAAAAAGAAGCCTATCTCTTTTACGTCAGGTAAAAACAGTAATACCCCTTAGTCTATCCCGTCGCAGGGAAAAATCTAAGGGGTATTTTATACCTATCATAATAAAATATCAAAATGTTCAGTCTCAGCCCAGTCTTTAATCGAATTATATAGATTGGTTTGCTCAAAATCCTCTTTTCGATACGATAATCGAAGGCATTTTTGAAAGTCTTTATAACTAATACTCTGCGATAAATCCGTGCGCTTAGTTAAATGCAAAGCAAAAAGAGCAGAAGTATCATGTCCATTACACAATTGAAACAAATCTATTCCGGACTTCCCTTCAATAAAAGTAGCGATGTCATCGTTAGTAAACACTCTTATTTTATTTGAAGACCTTAAATTCAAATCAGAAACACATTTTACTTTATCGAAATTGCTGTCCCCATCATAGTAGTTACCAAAACTAATTCCTTCAAAACGAATTTGGAGATGATTCGTATCATTATACCAACGAATATATCCTATAAAAGAGGCTTGGTTCAGTATTTTAGTTCTTATTTCTAAAATATTATCACTTGTAGGATATTCAGTTGATATATTATCTAAAACCCGATCCGATTTCATCATCATCATCTCAAGATCATGTTGATCCGTTATAAAAATTGAATGATGCAAATCAGAACCAGCGTTTAGTCTTATAAAATCGGCATCTTTAATCCCAATAACCTGCCGGGTCTCTTCTCTTAATTCCGGAACAACAGTATCAATCATTGTGCATGAACCCGGAACCTCTTTTATTTTAACTTTATCATTCCTAAACACTTTGGAGTAAACCTTTTCATCATCGATTCCTTCCACGAGAATCCAGATTTTATCTCTGCCGGAAGGACTTAGTAAAGAAAGACGAATTTCCGCTACTAAATCCGTGGATTCAATACATCTTCTAAGAGAACCCATATTAACTCAGCAAATTATTCTCATATAAATCATAACTCAAATCCCAGTGATTACCTACAATCTGCGGAGAATGAGTCGCAATAATAAGCTGAACATTCTTGATTTTAGTTATTCTAAGTAAATCACCAATAAACTCTTGTTGCCAGGTAACATGCAGCGAAATCTCAGGCTCATCAATCAGCACTACAGTGTCCGGTTCAGCCCTAAACAGCAAATCATAAAGCAAGATAAGTTCATGTTGCTCTCCGGATGACAAATCTTCGGGATTCAGATTCCGTTCCTTTTTGGTTTTGAAGTAAAAACCTTTTTCAGTATCAATAAACAAATCCTTATTGGTAAAGTCTTTGCTCTTAACTATATTTGCAAATAGCTCCAATTTATCGACAAGCTCTTTATATTCTGCAACCTTATATTCCGCATCTTTTAAATAAACAGATAGCGTCTTTTTACTACTCTCATTGTACTCCGCTTCAAACTGAGATGTTGTAGAAAGCCCATACTTTTTTAATACAGCTTGATTGTCCAATAATGCTTTAAATCTATTTCTATATTCCTCCTCTGTAAATGAATCGACACACTCCAACAATCTTTTAGGAAACGTACTATCCAAAATCTGAGCTTTTTTTAAAGCACCCAATTGCACTTTTTTAATTTCATCAGCAAGTTCCGAAGCATCTTTAGCTATTGAATATTCGCTTTTTCTCGTTGAATAAAACGAAGACGAAGATCTGCTGTCTTTCAGAAATGAAAGTCTTTGGTCTTTAATTAAGTATGAATTTAAAGAGCTTAAAAATAAAGAAAAAGTTCCATCTATCGTACTGTATTTAATTTCTCCCAGGATATCGGTATTTATTCCAATTAATTCATTCGTCGAATAAGAACAATCCGTACGCCTGTCGTACCAGGTATCATTTCTATAACGCAGATTTGAATTACTCTCAAGTCCTTTTACAAATTCCGACGGATCAAAATTGAAACGCGCCTGTTCTGCTTCCTGTTGAAAAAGAATAAATGAAACTTTAGCATCTTGCGAAGTAAAACCATTATCTACAGAAGGATCGGCTTCCGGAAAGTTTTTTGTAATAAGAATTGAATACTCCTTTTCCCAATATAATTGAATCGATTTAAAATCAAGTTCCTGAAAATAGTAAAAATTATTCGAATACAGATTATTGATAATCAATAATATGGTAGTTTTCCCATATCCATTAGGACCCGTTAATATAGATAAATTACCTTTTTCTTTAAAATCTATATCATAAGAAAATGTATCAAACAAATTATCGATTTTTATTCGGGTAATATTCATCTCAATTTATATAAATTATTTAAGGTCTCTTGCAAGGCAGCATTTATTGTATACTGCCCTTCTTTATCAATATTATTATTCCCCTCAGCTTTTATTACCCCTGTATATATCGGGTAATTATCACCTTTGCTTCTATTATTCTGATGTTGCATCGGGCGCAAATTCTCAATAGTATCATCACCACCTTTGGCTACCGGGTAAACATGGTCTATTTGCCATCCCAGGCTACTTTCAGACCCATATTCTGAACGCATCATCCAAGCACCACAAGCATCCTTTCGGTACAATTCAGCTTTATAATTAGGAACAACCGTCCCCTTTTGCCACACCCTATTTATCGTATCGTCATCAAACAGGTTAGCCATATTGTATTCCTATTTTTATAATATTCAAATAAACTATATAATTAGATACAAATGTACTCATTTTCTTTTACCAGCAAAAAGGAATAAGTAATTTATTGTTATGGCTCTATTTTTTAGAATTAATATTGATCAAAAAACAAATGAAAAATATTTAGTCAGAACACCGCCGGCGGGCGACCCAGTGCGGTAGAAACTGCATCCAGTTTTTCTTTCAGGCAATTAATCCGGATCAAGACGGCCGTCCTTTCACTGGGTCTCGACACGAAAGGCAGCGTAGCAACCAACCGGTCGATATCCGAAACCACCTCCCCCTCCTGCTCCGCAGCAGTCGGCAACGTAATCCCAGCAGCAGACGGCAACTCCACACCCTCAAGCGACTCCGATATTTCCTCGCAGGAACAAGTCTGTAAAGATGCAGCCGGCAGTTCCTGGCAGGAACCGTTAAGGGGAAGGGCAGCCGATTGGGAAACCGGTAACTCCTGGTGGGGGATGGAATTGGGAGGGAGGGGGGAAGGGAGTACTTCGGGGGGGAGCATGAGGGAGCGGATCAGGGCAGCGAGACCGGGACCGGTAAGGGAACGAAACAAGGAATCGGGATCCTCGCCGGGGGGCAGCGCGAGAGCGAGCGTGTCGAAACCCGCAGCTTTCAGCACCCCCTCTAACTTAGGCACGGCAGCCTGACCCCGTTCGTCGCCATCGGTAAGCAGCACCACGCGGGTACAAAGACCAGCCAACAAATCAACATGACCGGCCGTCAGCTCCAGACCACAAAGCCCCACCGTATTGGTGAAACCCGCCACATGCATAGCAATCACATCCTTATACCCCTCCACCAGCACCGCGTACCCAAACCGCCTGATCGCCTTTTTAGCCAGATGCAACCCATACAACAACTCCCTTTTACGAAACAACACACTCGACGCACTATTCACATACTTCGGACACCCGGCCCCCCACTTACCCGAAGGAGGCACAGCCGACCGATGCCTGGCCGAAAACCCCACCAACACCCCCTCGGCATCCCTCAGCGGAAACACCACCCTATCCAACATCCCCTTAAACATCGCCGGCCCCCTAAAAGAAAAATCCCTCGGCGCAAACCCCACCTCAAAATTCAGATACCCCACACCCAACCCCGCACACCCCGGATCATACCCATTCAAAAACCTCAAAAACCAAGCATTCCCCTCCAACAACCCCTTCCTCACCCCCTCCTCCGAAGCCGAAACCGCCGCTCCCGTCGACGCCGCCCCTTCCCGTTCCCTCATATCCCCAAACAACCCACCACCAGCCAACCCCGCTCCCTCCAATGATGGAGTTGTTGTTGATGATGCCCCCAACGACGAAGTTATTGGAGATGAAGGCGTTAGTAATGACGAAGTTGTTGGTGATGGTGATGACAGATTTGGTGATGGTGTTAATGATGGTGTTAGTATTGGAGATAATGTCGCCGCAGGCGCACAGTCTTTCCCAAATGCCGCCGCAGGCGCACCCAAGGAAGAAGGCGGTAAAATCCCGGCGCGAGCCTCAAGACGCGAAAGCGCTTCAGAAAAAGAGCACCCCTCCTTGCGCATAACAAAAGCAAAAACGTCGCCCCCCTCCCCGCAAGACCAACACTTAAAAGACTGCTTAATCGAATTCACAGAAAGCGAAGGATGATGATCCCCATGAAACGGACAAAGCCCCGTAGACTTCCCCCCCTTTTCAACAGAAAGCGAAACCCACTCCCCCACAACCGAACGAATATCCACCCTATCCTTCACCACAGCAACCCTACTATTTAAATTTCCCATAACATTATATTATATTGATTTGATTAATGATCTAATTCGATTTGATTTGATATCTATTTATTGATATGATAAAAAAAGGAACAGCGCAGCGCATTCCCGAGAAAAAAGGCGATGCTGAAAGCGAGCCGGAGAAAGTTAGATTGGCCTCGTCGGAGCAAGCGTTAAGAAACACCAGCACGGAGGCGATTAAAACGGAAATCTGTTTGAGCGCAGCGAGTTCATTTCCGTTCAGCCGGAGAGCAGGTGTTTTAGCTTGCGCAGGCGCACGCCTTGATTTTTCTTTTTGCGAACTTTTTCTTTTCATCAAGGAAAAGAAAAAGTGGGAGAAAGCCAGAGCAAACAAAGTAAGTTATTTAAGACGAAATTCGAGAAAATGAAACATTAAACCTAAACCTCACTTCACCAGTAGCGCCATTCCGGGACTTCAGCAAATGAAGTTCCCCAACCCGTTTCTCGGCAGAAACGGACGTCTTATCGGGCCGGTGGACAAACAGCACGATATCCGCAGCCGCCTCCAGGTTCCCCGAATCCCGCAAATCCGCCAGCATCGGAGGCGCCCCGGCCCCGCGGCCCTCCACCTTCCGATTCATCTGCACCAGGCACACGATCGGAATCCCCGCCTGCACCGAAAGGCCCTTCAGACCATTCGCCACCCGGCCCAGCGCCCCGTCCAGCGTCTCCATCTTCTGCTGCTCCATGCGCATCAAGCCGATATAATCCACAAACAACACATCACACTGCCCCAGCTTTTGGGCCCGGAACACCTTCGAGCGCAACTGCTCCAGCGTAAGCGGAGGCGTAAAATCCAGCCGCAGCGGCAACTCCGCAAACACCTCCGAGTTCACCCGCTCCATCTCGGCCAGCTCCTTCAACGTGGGACCATAAATACGCAACCCGTCCGCACTCACGTCGCCCAACTTCGGGAACAACCGGTTCACCAGCTCCGTATCACTCATCTCCATGCTCACGAACAACACCGACGCCCCGCTCTCGGCACACGCCACCGCCATATTCAGCGCCATGGCCGTCTTCCCGTAACCCGGTCGGCCCGCCAGCATCACCAGCTCCCGGCTACGGATACCCCCCATCAACTCATCCAGCTCCTTCAGGCCCGACGGATACCCCATCGGACTCTTCCCCAACGCCCGCAGCTCCCGGAAATGCTTCAGCGACGCCAACCCCGCCTCCAGCACCGAACACCCATTGTTATCTCCGGCAAACTCCGTGCGCAACACCATCAACTCACGCTCCGCCTCCCCAATCAAGTCATCCACATCCCCATCCGGATGCGAAGCCAGCAACATCAACCGCTCGAACACCACCCGCAAGCGGCGCAAAAGATAAAAACGCTGCACCTCCCGGGCATACACCAACGCATTCTCCACATCGCGCACCATATACAAACTCTCACGGAGGAAAGCGATGCCACCCAAGCGGGTAGCAAGCACTTCATCCAGGCGGAACAACTCCGTATCCACCGTCTGCAAATCCGGAATCACCCCCCGGTCGTACACCGCCACGATAGCCCCGTACACAAACCCCAGGTTCGTGTTCTCGAACATCTCCGGCCGCAAGACCGAGCGAAACTCATCCATCACGAAACGCTTCATAAAAACCACCGCCACCGCCAGTAACTCATTCCGCTGCGCCGTATTAAGCCCCTCCCACGAAAGCACCCCCTCCGGATTCACCCCACCGGCACCCGTAACCTTAGTCATTTTCGGTCCTCCTCTCCTCTCTGTCATGATAAACCGGCATAACCTGCTGTTGCGGCGCACGGCTCTTGGCACCCTTCCTCTGCTTATCGGAAACCGGAGCACCACTGGTAAGCTCCGCGTAGTTACACACCAGAAAATAAGAAAGCTTCCCAATGAAGTAAGTCTCCACCCAGCCCTTCTTCACCAGCTCCGCCACACAGTTGCTCACCATCGAACGACTAAGCCCCGTAAAGGCGGCAATCTCCTCGCGGGAAGCAACCAGCTCGCCCGCTTTGTGGGCAAACGAAAGACCGTCGAGCATATCCCGCTCTTCGGCAAACTTGGCAAAAAAGACCAGGTAGGCATACACTCTGTACAGATTACCCTCCCCTCCGGCAGGCAGGATCAGGTTTTTGATGATAAAGCGCGGCAAGCGCAGATACGAAACTTTGGAGAAAAAATCTCCCAATTCTTTTACATCCATGATAGTAGATTTAAAGTTATTATACAAAAATGGCTTCCAGAAGATCCGAAAAAAAGACTAACCATAACCTTTGCATACCCCTGACGCATTCCTGACGCATTCCTGACGCAAACGTAACGCTCAGAACCCTGTACCCGCCAGCCTTTGGAGCCAACCTCCAGCGCAACCCTGACGCAAACGTAACGCAACCCTGACGCTCTATCATTATATATAATATAAAAATAAAAAAAGCGTACATAAAGTACGATCCAAGACCAACACCCCAACCGGACGCTTCCGGAAGCCGCTGCAAACATAAAGGAATAAAATAACCATGCAAGTAATTTCAAAAAAAAGGACCGGAAGCCTTGTAAAAACAAGACAACCAGTCCAATCCGCCAAAAAATACCCGTTAGCTTACGCCCTTACCGTCTACACCCTTTCCGTGAATTCCTCCACGGCTCGCGCGCCAAAACCGGCTTTAATCCCGGATGCGATTCCAGGTACGCCTGGTGCGCTTCCGACATCCGTTTGTACAACGTACTCCACTTCAAACCCGTCTCCACCACCACATAAACCGCCACACTAAGCTCCTTCAGCTTAGGCGATTTAAACATGCCTGCATACATCATGTCGAACAACCTTTCGAACAGTAACTCCAAATCATTCACCACGATACGATTCAATGGCGGCACCCCTTTATCCAGAGGAAACGCGGGCGGCGCATTCTCCGTCATCAACACATCCCGGTATTTCTGCTCCATCTGCACCGCAAAACGCTTCATCCCTTTTACCTCCGCTCCCTCCCTGCTGGTAGCCAGCAAATGATGAAAACGAACACAAACCGGGCGATCCGGTTGACTGTTGACAAACCCGACAAAACGCTCAAAATCCGGAAAACCGTCGAAGATTTTCAAATTACGCGCCAAATCATCTAAATTCATTAATTAACTTTTTTTAGTTATGCAAAACGCATAGGTTCATACTAAAACACCCCGGCACTACACCGCAAGGCAACGCAAGAATAGACAAAAGAATCGACAAGCCATTTTTTTTCAAAAACAGCACCCCCACCAGCCAGCATAGTTACACCCCGTCGGATTCGCTCAAATTAATATTACCGGTTATTTACTGATTTGTTTCTTCTCCTTCTCAAATCGGCTATACACAAAACAAGGAGGCGCGTCCACTATATCTTTATATTTCTTTGCGTTACCCCCCTCGGCAACCCTCACCTCCTCTTTGGCATACTCGTAAAGCGTGCTCACTTTGGCCCGGCTGTAACAGAGATTAAAAGCCCCGTTGCTAAGATTCGCCACCGTACCCGGCTCAATAATCCCCGTCTGCCATAAATTCACCATACCCGCCATAAACCCCTTGGGATTATTCACCCAAAAAGGCACAAAAGGGATGGAGGCGCACAAATCCGCGCACACCACCTGTCTGAACTGCGGATTCCCGAACTTCAGCATCACCTGCTCCCTGATAACGTCTAAGCCATACCGCTTTACCAACGCCTCGTCACCAAGCACCCCGCCAATATCGGCCAACAACCCCCTCGGGTCGCGGCTCCTGTTCACACTCCTGAACAAATCATCCACAGTTACCAATTCATCCTTCGACTTTAAAAAAAATGAGACACCCCCATTTTTAACATTATTTGTTTTTTCCATCTGTTTTACGTTTGCTTTTAACAGCAAATCCAACGGAATTAACCAGTCCGGCGATGGTTAAAGTCGCAATTCTGTCATCTTTATCTAAAAATACTATCTTCTTTATTCTTCCATTTTCATTTTCATCAAACTATCCCCCCTTTCAATCCTTTTTTTCTTCTTCAATTTATCTTCTATTCATTCTTTTTTTCTCTCTGTCTCAGCCAAACTATTCCCTCTTTCAATCCTTTTTTTCTTCCTCAAACTTTCTTTTGTATATTCTTTTTTCTCTCTGTCTCATCCAAACTATTCCCTCTTTCAACTCTTTTTTTCTTCTTCAAACTATCTTTTGTATATTCTTTTTTCTTGATAAAAAAGAATCAAAAAATCAAGGCTTACGCGGCGGAGGCTAAAAACACTCCACTCAGCCGCGCGGAAAGAACTCGCTACGCTCAAACAGCTTTCCGCTTCTCCGGCTTCCCTCCGTATTTTTTTAACGCCCCCTCCGCTGAGGCCAATCCTTTCTGCGGCTCGCTTTCAGCATCGCCTACTCCCCGGCTGTTTGCTACGCAAAAGCGCCTCACCCCTCCCAACAAGGAAAGGCGATGCCAACGGCGAGCAGAAGAAAAAAAGAAAGGATGGAAGGAAAGAAAGGAAGAAGAAAAAGGAACAGCGAAGCGCGTTCCCGAATGGATAGGCGATGCCAAAGGCGAGCCGCGAAAAGGAATGACCTCGTCGGAGCGAGCGTTAAGAAACCCCTGCACGAAGGCGATTAAAACGGAAATCTGTTTGAGCGAAGCGAGTTCATTTCCGTTCAGCCTTTGTACAGGGGTTTTAGCTCGCGCAGGCGCAGTCTTGATTTTTGCTTCTTTTCATCTAAGGAAAAGAAGATATTAATTTGAATTAGAAGAAAAAGAAGCTATTAGTTTAAAGTAAGGAATAGCAAGGAAAACCAAAGTCTCATTTCAAAGAAAGCCTTAATTTTAAGAAGTGAAATTAAGGCTCCCCGAGGCACTCATAAAAATAAGACACCATAAGCGGACTAAGCCTCCGTGCCCCTTTATGCCACCCGGCCTCCACCAGTTTATCCTTAAGAGTAGGATGCAACATCACCCACCGAACCAACTGCTTAGAAGCAGAATCCGGTTGCAAATCCGGCGAATACAACATAGAAAGCTGTTTAAAAGAATACAAGCAAGCTTTTTCTTCACGTATCATAGTATCTAAATTTTTAACTAAAGATACTATATTCCCCCCACCCCCACAAACATTCCAACCAAAAAAATGCGCACCAAGCAAAAAAGGCGATGCTGAAAGCGAGCACGAATGGAAAGGAACAGCGCAGCGCATTCCCGAGAAGACAGGCGATGCCGAAGGCGAGCCGCGAAAAGGATTGACATCGTCGGAGCGAGCGTTAAGAAACCCCTGCACAAAGGCGATTAAAACGGAAATCTGTTTGAGCGTAGCGAGTTCATTTCCGTTCAGCCTTTGAGCAGGGGTTTTAGCTCGCGCAGGCGCAGTCTTGATTTTTTGATTCTTTTTTATCAAGAAAAAAGAATATATTAATTTGAATTAAAAGAAAAACGGAATATTAGCGGAAACAAACCGCCATTAACCGCCAATACCGGATATAACGGATTTTGAAACAAACCCGTGTAGTACCTTTGATTCATCAGCTGATAAAAAAAATTATTAATTAAAAAAAACAAACAAAATGTTAAAGTACACATTGGTTCAAAGAAAAAATCTTACAAAAGGAGCTGCAGCCGACAGCAAACTATTCTATGCCGTATCACAAAGTGCCGGCCGTATGGAACACGAAGCCCTGGTAGACGCCATCAGCACCATGAGTTCCGCCTCCCGCGGAGATATCAGCCTGATCCTCGACTCACTGCTTATTGTGATGCAACAGCGATTGAAAGAAGGACATGCCGTGCGCCTTCGGGGAGTGGGACTCTTCCGCATCTTCCTTGGCTCCACAGGTGCCGAGACAGAGAAGGAATTTACGGTGGCAAACATGAAACGCCCACGCATTATGTTCCGTCCGGACGTGCTGTTAGACAAGATCCGCGACGACAACCAGTTCGAACGCGTAACGGTGAAGACCGAAACCGTACCGGTGCCCGTACCTTGCGACAAAGAACACTTAGTGTAATCTTGGGCGTATGACAAAGCAAGAGTTTATCAACCAATTCTATCCCGCGGCGAAAGCTGCGGGAATAGCATTCAGCATCAACCCCGTGGTAATCCTTGCCCAGGCAGCCATCGAAAGCGGATGGGGCGAGTCCAGGCTGGCAAGCTACCACAACTACTTCGGCATCACGGCCTACGGACGGATCAACAGCTACTGGCACGGAGGCAAGATACAGCTAACGGAAAAGGGACTACCCTTCCGCCGGTACGACACAACGGAGAACAGCTTCCTGGACTACTGCCGCCTGTTACGCGGCAGTTACAACACCCAGGCCAACCTCTCCTACTATCCGGCGGCCTTTGCCAAGTCCATCGCCTACTCCAAATACATCTCCGAGGTAAACGGCGACAACCGCGCCACCTACCAGCGATTGATGGAGAAATTAGCGGTAAGCATCGGCCAGCTCATACCTAAACAAAATTAAAATAAAAAAGATGAAACAAGTGCAACAACTCATTGAACTTATCCTGATCGTCGCCCGGTGTTTTTTTCGGAAAAAGCGATCCAAAGCAGCAGACCCTTCGGGCGCTACTCGCCCTCGCCCTCCTATCCATTGTGATGAAGCAGACCGAAGTGACCCTTGCCCTGTGCGGAGTGATACTGACCCTAACGGGCAAACCGCCGGGTCCCGGTCAGCAACCCTGTTAGGCTGGTGCCTTATCGTAACCGCCGCCACCGCCTGGTATTACAACCACCTATTCTAATCCAAATCCCCATCGTACAAGCTACGGTGGGGATTTTTTTTGCGCCTCCCACCCGGATTATGACTTAACTCAAAAAAAAATATGAGTTAAGTCCCCGTAAATTTTGACTTAACTCAAAAAAAATTTTCACTTAACTCAAAAAGCTAACTCCTTAACACTCTATCATAAAAAGACGGGATAATATATTAAAACAGACAATGTAATATAAATTTAACAACAAAAACACGCCAAAATGTTTAGAAATCTAAAAAAAATAGTGCAACTTTGCAAAAATGAAAAAAATACGATAGGTCACCTCCCTGGGAGTGACGAACCTTTGGCATGGAATATAACTAACAAAAACAAATGCAAACCCAACATAAAACCAAAACTAGTATTGCATGCAAATGAAACGGTCGCTGTTTTTTTTTATTTACCCTTATAATTTTTGATATGAAAACAGTCATTTGTGCAAAACTAGCAAAGTTAGCGAGGATTAAGTACTTTAGCCGGTGGATCATCTTATCTGCAGATATCGTACTCTCCGTATCTATTTCACTTCTCACAGTTTTATTTATCGAGTTTGCAACCAAGCGAAGCGCGGGTAATACTACCTATGCGCTGGTCGGAGGTCTGTCTGCGTTAAGCAGTCTGGGCGTCTTTCTACTATTTCAAACCTACAAAGGAGTAATCAGGCATTGTACCCTGCAGGAGTTATGGCGTATATGCGTGGCAGTGGTTGCCAAGGTAACCCTTATTTTTATGATGTTGCAGGTACTGCAAACCCCTATGTCGTTCCGGTTGCTTATTATTGGCTTTTCAGTCGATTTGCTTGCCACTTGTGCCGTGCTGATTATCTCGCGTATCGCGCTGATCAATATCTACAATATGATACTGAACCTCACGGACAAGAAGAAGAGCGTGGTGCTGATCTATACCTCCCACGAGAGTCAGATCTCTTCGAGCCGGCAGAACAACGCCTACCTGGGCGAATACCGGGTGGAAGGATACCTGGCCTTCGGACCACGGTCTAAGAACCTGACCATCGCCGGGCTGCCCGTTTATTTTATACAGAACCAGGAAGACCTCGAAGCTCTTTGTGCCCGCAACACGGTAAGTAACCTGTTGTTTACCGACATAAAGGAGGCCCGCGAGGAACAAAACAGACTAATCCGCTATTGCGAGAAGATGGGTATCCGTACACTCATCACGCCTCCCATGGAAGACTTAGTGGACGGCAAGATACGTCAGGCTATCCGTCCGGTTCGTATCGAAGACCTGTTAGGGCGCGACGAGATCAGGATCAATATGCAGGAGATAGCCGAAAGTCTTAACGGCAAAACCGTACTGGTAACCGGAGCAGCCGGCTCCATCGGCAGCGAGATCTGCCGTCAGTTAGCTAAGTTCCATATCAAACAGTTGGTACTGTTCGACAACGGCGAAACGCCCATGCACAACCTCCGACTGGAGCTGGAAGAGAAATATCCTACCCTGCCTTTCCATCCCATCATTGGCGACGTGCGCAGCACCAGCCGGGTGGAATCCATCTTTGCCTGCTTCCAGCCCG
Source organism: uncultured Macellibacteroides sp. (assembly GCF_963667135.1). Classification (NCBI taxonomy): domain Bacteria; kingdom Pseudomonadati; phylum Bacteroidota; class Bacteroidia; order Bacteroidales; family Porphyromonadaceae; genus Macellibacteroides; species uncultured Macellibacteroides sp. The sequence goes on from NZ_OY762974.1 coordinate 710,642, forward strand.
ACGTGGTATTCCATGCCGCCGCCTACAAGCATGTGCCCCTCATGGAATCCAATCCCTGCGAAGCCATCCGTGTAAATGTACGCGGCACACGCAATGTGGCCGACATGGCACTTAAGTACGAAGCCGAACGCTTCGTGATGGTGTCTACCGACAAAGCCGTGAACCCCACCAACGTGATGGGATGCAGCAAACGCCTGGCCGAAATCTACGTGCAAAGTCTCAGCTCCGCCCTTAAGAGCGGCGCCCTGAAAGGGAAAACCAAATACATCACCACCCGGTTCGGCAACGTGTTAGGCAGCAACGGATCGGTAATACCCCGCTTCCGCGAGCAGATCGAAAAAGGCGGACCGGTAACCGTAACCCATCCCGACATCATCCGCTACTTCATGACCATCCCCGAAGCCTGCCGTCTGGTACTGGAAGCCGGCACCATGGGCAAGGGAGGCGAGATATTCATCTTCGAGATGGGCGAACCCGTTAAGATAGCCGACCTGGCACGCCGTATGATCGAACTGGCCGGCTTCGACCCCGACACCGACATCCAGATCGAATACACAGGCCTCCGTCCGGGCGAAAAACTATACGAAGAACTCCTTAGCGACAAGGAAAACACCCTCCCCACCCCCCACGAAAAAATCCGTGTGGCCAAGGTCCGCGAGTACCAATACAGCGAAGTAGAACCCCGTATCGACGCCCTCACCGAAACCGCCCGTTTCGGCAAGATGATGGAAACCGTAAAGATCATGAAACAAATCGTCCCCGAATTCATAAGTCAGAACTCCATATTCGAAAAGTTCGATTTGAAAGAAGGGGAAGAAAAGAAAATAAAGAAACTCGTAATATAACCCAATCTTACAAAGGGTAAAAGGGTGCATATACTACAACAAAGCGAGAGGCGAATGAAACCTCTCGTTTTTGTGAGAAAGAATAAATAGAATTAAGACTCTCATCAAAAAACAAGTAATGGCGCATATATGTATATGATGGTGGAAAACTGCAAATTAGCGTCGGGGCCTCTGTCGCTTAAATCAAGGACGTACTATGCTCTTTAATCAAGGGAGAAACCGATTATCTGCAGCTGATACCCTGTAATTGGGTTAATAATAAATAAAATAAAAAACATGCTTTTTAATAATATGGCTTATTTGCCCATTAAATCAGCGCGACAGCCGAATATTGAACGCTTACTTTTATTAGGCGTGTGGATTCATGATTCAATGATTACTCCGCACATAACATCTAAACGCTTAACAAAGCACGCCTTTCTTAAAAATTAATTCACATGGCAATAAACCAATTAAAAGCAGGTGCAGCTCTAAACTATGTGGTGATTATACTTAACACATTAGTTGGTCTGCTCTATACACCATACATGCTTCGTATGATGGGGCAAAGCGAATATGGTCTTTATTCGCTTGTAGCATCCGTAATAGGTTATCTTACAATTCTTGATTTGGGCTTCGGTAATGCTATAGTTCGCTATTCTGCCAAATATAGAGCAGAGGGAAAAACGGAAGAGCAATACAAGATGTTCGGAATGTTTCTTATACTGTATTTTGTAATAGGCGTGATTGCGTTCTGTGCGGGACTTAGCTTATATTTCAATGTCGACAACATGTTCGGCGATACGATGACAACTGTCGAACTTGATCATGCTCGAATAATGATGCTTATACTGATCTTCAACCTAGCATTCACGTTTCCAATGAGCATTTTTGGGTCCATCATAAGTGCTTATGAGAGATTCATATTCCCTAAGATTATCAATATTATTAGAATCTGCCTCAATACTGTAATAATGATAGTCTTGCTTAATATGGGCTACAAGGCAATAGCAATGGTGTCTTTGATGACAATTTTCAATGTTCTGACTCTTGTCATCAACTACATTTATTGTAAGAAGATTCTTCATATAAAGATAAAGTATAGCAAATTCCAATGGGGCTTCTTAGCTGAGGTTTCAGTCTATTCCCTTTGGATTTTCCTGAATGCAATTATGGATAAGGTATATTGGAGTACTGGTCAATTCGTTTTAGGAGCCGTGGCTGGTACCGTTGCTGTTTCTGTATTTGCCGTTGCCATTCAATTACAGAGTATGTACCTACAGTTCTCTACAGCCATATCATCTGTATTCCTCCCTAAGGTAACAAGTATGGTGACACTTAATGCGAACGATGAGGAACTCTCAGAATTGTTTATCAGAACAGGTCGCATACAGAATCTTATTATGAGCTTCATACTTTTTGGTTTCATAGTTTTCGGCCAGCAGTTTCTTAATCTATGGGCCGGCGAAGGCTATTCAGACGCTTATTATATGACCCTTGCGTTCTTCATCTCGTTATATATACCATTAATCCAGAATATGGGCATCACGATACTTCAGGCTCGTAACCAAATGAAGTTCCGTAGCCTATTATATATTGTAATTGCATTTTTGGCATTAATTTTCGAGGTTATATTTGCAAAATTGTGGGGCGGTATAGGTTGCGCTATTGCTGTTTCTGTTGCTTTGTTGATAGGACAAGGTCTTATCATGAATATCTACTATCAACGAGTACAGCGTCTTAATATAATAAAATTCTGGAAGGAAATAATTAAGATTGATTTTATACCATTCATTATAACTGCCGTATCATTCTATATTACAAGATGTGTTATCACTATTGATGGATGGAGGATGTTGGCTCTTGGCGTTATCGTTTATGGTGTATTGTATATCTCATTCCTGATTCCTTTTGGAATGAATTCTTATGAGAAAAACCTTCTTTTAAAACCTGTTATTAAGAAATTGAAAAATGATAGAGATTAAAGACAAACATAATTGCTGTGGTTGTTCTTCCTGCGTACAGGCTTGTCCAAAACTATGCATAAGTTTCGAAGAAGACGAATATGGATTTAGGTATCCTCTCGTAAATAAGGACTTGTGCATTGAATGTGGGCTTTGCGAAAAAGTATGTCCTTGCCTATCACCAAAAGAATCTAAATATCCCCTCAAGGTATATGCTGCAATAAATCCTAATGAAAAAGTTCGCCTACAATCTTCTTCAGGCGGTGTTTTTTCAATGCTTGCAGAGAGTGTAATAGATGAAGGCGGAGTTGTCTTTGGGGCTCGTTTTGATGAGAACTGGGAGGTGATACATGACTACACTGAAACAAAAGAAGGTCTTGAAGCTTTTCGAGGATCTAAATATGTTCAAAGTCGTATTGGTAAAACATATCAGCAAGCAATGCATTTTCTAAAGAAAGGCAGAAAAGTTCTTTTTACTGGTACCTCATGCCAAATTGCAGGTTTGAAGTTGTTTTTACGTAAGGAATATGACAATCTTATCACAGTTGATGTAGTCTGCCACGGAGTACCAAGTCCGCTAGTATGGCGAGAGTATCTAAAGGCGTTAACAGAACGTCCGAAGGACGTCGCTGGAAAAAATTCGGTTTTGCCTTCTCTAAAAGACAAACACGTGATAACGGGAATATCTTTTAGAGATAAGACAACTGGCTGGAAAAAATTCGGTTTTGTCATCCGGGGAAAATCCGCCTCTATGGCGGATCAAAATTCGGTTTTGTCATCCAATATAAATGAAGATGATATTATCTTACATGAGACTCTTGATAAGAATCTATACATGCAGATCTTTTTGAAGAATTTATGTCTTCGACCTTCGTGTTGTAATTGCCCTTCAAAAGCGGGTAAATGTATGAGCGATTTAACAATAGCCGATTATTGGGGAGTGGCTAATTTCAATAATAATTGGGATGATGATAAGGGGACTTCAGTTGTTTGTCTATATACGAAAACGGGAGTTAGTGCCATAGAGGCTATAAATGTCAGTAAAATTGAAACAAAATATGAACATGTATTGAAAAACAATCCTTGCTTTGAGCATAGTGTTGTCGAAACAAAATATGTATCTATCTTTTGGGAATTATTTACCAAAAATAGATTACAAGATATAACGTTAGTATTAGATTGTTTCAAACCGTCTCATTTAAGCAAAATCACTTGTTGTTTGAGAAGATTTTTGTCAAGCATAAAAAGTATCATTGTTAGAAAATGAATATAGTTATAATAACACAACCACTAACCACAAACTATGGTGGTATACTGCAAAATTACGCTCTGCAAAAGACACTATCCATATTAGGTCATCATCCGATAACCGTCGACTATGGAAAGGTTACATGGTTTGAGTATTTTCATAATCTTGCGAGTTACATTAAGGCCGGTGCAAAAGGTTCGAGACCCGAAACTCCTATAACAACAACACAAAAAGAGACGGGTTTTCGTTCGTTTGTCAATCGGTATATCAATACCAGCAAAAGAACGACTCGAATTGATTGGAGTATTTTTGATGCAGAAAGTTTAGATGCAGTTATCGTAGGAAGCGATCAAGTTTGGAGACCTTCTTACAACTACGACATCAACGCTATGTTTTTAGCACCTCTTCAGAATAAGAGTATAAAAAAAATTACCTATGCAGCTTCATTTGGTACAGCAGAATGGGAATTCAACGAGCATCAAACTGAAACGTGTGCCAATTTGATTAAATCGTTTACAGGAGTGTCTGTTCGTGAAAAAGATGGCGTTGAACTATGTCGAGCTCACTTATGTGTTGATGCAAAACTGGTTTTGGACCCCACATTGCTTTTGTTAAAAGAAGATTATCTTGCGGTTTGTTCTAATGTAATGAAGCATGAACCATTTGTATTTGCGTACATTCTAGATGAAGATGCGTCAAAGCTTAAAGAGATTGTAGAATTTGCTAAGTCTAAGAATCTTCCATATATCATAAAGAGCGCTGGTCCTAACGTGAAAGAAAATGATACTGTGGAACAGTGGCTATCATATTTTAGAGATGCAAAATACATCATTGCCGATTCGTTTCATGGGACAGTTTTCTCTATCATTTTTAATAAAGATTTTATGGTATATAGAAATGATTCGAGGGGAAATAGCAGATTCCAGACATTATTAGAATGTTTTTCTTTGTCAGACCGGTTGGTGAATAGTATTCCAAATGATTGGCATGAAATCAATTGGAAGAAAGTGAACGAGCACCATGATTTTGTCAAAGATGAATCTATATATTGGTTAAAAAATCAGTTATCAAAATGACATTTTCAATAATAATTCCTTTGTATAACAAAGAGGCTTATATTAAGAAAACATTAGAGTCCGTATTAGCTCAAACCTATAAGGAGTTTGAAGTTATTGTCGTTAATGATGGTTCAAAGGATAATAGTTTACAAGAGGCAAAAAAAGTCTCCGATCCCAGAATACGAGTTATTGATAAACAGAATGGGGGTGTGTCTAGTGCACGTAACCGAGGAATAGCAGAAGCAAAAAATGAATGGATTTGCTTCTTAGATGCAGATGATATAATGTATCCAAACTGTCTTGATGAATATAGAAAGCTTCATACTGAATTCCCAGAAATAATGGTCCTTTGTGCCTCTATAGATGTAAACATCAAGAAGTATCCGAACCAAGAAAAAAGATACATTGTTTCTAATTATTATAAGGCAAATGTATATTCAGAAATGCGTACGGGAATATCCTTGTTATGCACAGATTGTATTTGTATAAACAAGGAATGTCTTGCAGAAGTTGGTGTATTTAATCCTCAATATACACATGGGGAGGATCTGAACCTTTGGGATAGACTCCAGGAAAAATACAAATTTGCAAAGTCTGAAGTAGCTGTTGCATATTATGATATGGGAGCCATAAATCGATCTGATGCTGTGAAGATAAATCCAAATTCACATTTCCAACCTGACGAGTTTATCAAAAAGCCTAGAATATCTGCCCCTTTATACAAACATATTATATATGGGAGTAAGATGTTCTACAAGGCTTTGTCTACTTCAACAAATAAACAAGCTTTAAAGACTTGTTTAAGGAATATCTATTTTATCTCAGCATTTGTGTTAGTTAAGAGTTTTGTAAGATTGGGTATTATTTCGGATAGAGGTAACGTATGAATCAAAATAAAAATATATTAAGTGGAATTGTTCCATTCATAGTTGCACCTTTTGCTTCAGCTCTGTATGCCATAACAAAAAGCGAGGATAAGTGGGCAAAAATTGTTATCGCACTATTTACCGCATTATACGGATTTTGTGCGATCCCGGATGTAACGATGGATTTCTATCGATATCTTCATTCTTTGGAATCATTTTCTTGGAACGACTTGGCAGAATACGATACTGACTATTACACATACTTTGTCACAGGTATAGTATCTCTAATCACGAAAAACGGACATGTTCTAATGGCAATCTTTGGGGTGATATATGGAGGTTTATTTGCTTATTCTTTATCATTATTCAAAAAGACTTCAGAGATATCGTCGTTTATTTACGTATTATTTGTCTTCACCTTCGCCTCTATATATAGTCTTGTGCAATTTGGAGGCGTGAGATTCGGAACAGCATTTTACACTTTCTATATTTCAGTTTATTATTATATAATAATGAACGACAGGAGATATCTACTCGGATTGCTTATAGTTCCTTTCATACATTTTTCTTATACAATATATATAGTTGCTTTTATTATATTCTATATATTCAGGAATAAGCCGTATATTATTATTAGTCTATTTATAGCTTCTTTCTTTTTTAGTGCAGCGGGATTATCGAATCTGCTGACTCAATATTCCGTTTATTGGGGAGAGGGAATTGCAGAAAAAAGTCAAATATATACAGAAATCGATTTTGACGAATTTACGCATAATTATCAAGGCGCTTTTTGGACTAGAATTGGTGATATTCTATATTGGTGTGAGTTAATCGCACTTGTATTGATATTTTTCACAAGGAAACGATTCAGAGAATTTGAAAACGAATCAATGTTAACAATTTACAAAATGATTCTTTTTTGCTTGGTGCTTTTTAGTGCCTACAACATCTTTGAAGCCATTCCTCATCTTGGTATCAGAACCAGAGGCATCGCAACAAGTTTTGTGATTTTACCAATATATCTTTTCTGTAAAGAATACTGGAATTCACATGATTTAAAGGTGCGACTGATTGCATACGTCACCCTATTTGGCGGAGCATTTCAAATCATCATGTGTTTTAGACAGTTGTCCAATCTTACTCCCATATCCTTAGTTTTCTGTCCACTACCTTTAGTTGAAATTACAGAAACCACCATGAACGTTCTATTAGGCTTAAAATAATGATACAAAAGATAAAGCATTCGTTAGGATGTAACCTCATTAATATAAAAGGTTGGCGTACAAATAGAAAGATTGTAGTTATTGAATCTGATGATTGGGGCACTCTAAGAACTCCCAATAAGGATGTCTATTCACACCTGACTTCTAAGTACGCAGATAGTATGTGGCCTGAAACATACGACAAGGTTGATAATCTGGCTAACAAGGAGGATCTTGAGGCACTTTTCGACACGTTGTCGAGTGTTGAGGATTCTAAAGGTCATCCGGCAGTCCTAACAGCAAATACCATAGTAGGTAATCCCGATTTTGAGCGTATCAAGGAATCCGGTTTTAAGGAATACTATTGGGAACCTTTCACTGACACCCTAAAGCGCTATCCTACCCATACTGGGACGTACGAATGTTGGAAGGATGGTATTGCAAAGGAAGTTTTCATTCCGCAGTACCATGGTCGAGAGCACCTAAATGTATGCTGTTGGCTAGATCTGCTGCAAAGGGATTATCCGGGTATGAGAGATGCATTTGGACTGGGAGCATGGCTTGGTAATCCTCAAGGAAGTAAGCGTCTGGACATAGCCTACAATTATGCAAATGCAGAAGAACTTACTTTTGTGAAGAAATCTATCACAGAGGGTTACGAGCAGTTCACAAAGATGTTCGGAACAAAGTCTATCACCACAATCTGCCCGAGCTACACCTGGAATGGCGAGATAGAAAAGCACTTCCACGAGTTGGGTGTAATTGCTATGCAAGGTGGTTACTTACAATTTTATCCAGAGATCCAGCAGCAGCCAAGGCACGCAAAGCATTTTAATGGCGAGAGGAACCCTTACGGTCAGGTTTACTTTATGCGGAATGTACACTTTGAACCTACTCTTATAAAGGAAGTTGATCCGGTCGGGAGATTAATGTCTGACATAAACAGAGTGTTCCGTTGGCATAAGCCAGCTATTATTTCATCCCACCGACTGAATTATATTGGAAATCTTATCCCTGAGAATAGAGAATATACGCTCAAGGTTTTGAAACAACTGTTACATAAGTTGGTTAAGAAACACCCTGATATAGAATTTATGTCTTCCGATCAACTTGCTTTATTAATGAATAACAATGACTAAGAAAAAGATATTGTTTCTTGCTCCTTCGCTTGCAATAGGTGGTGCGGAAAGAGTTATGGTCAATCTATTGAAGAAACTGGATTTGGAGAAGTATGATGTTACCGTATGTTTGTTTGCAAATTACGGTAGTTATTACAACGAGTTGCCAAAACAAATACATGTCACATATCTGTTCTCCAACGTATTCCTTTCTCGCACAATCACATGGATTGAGACAAAGCTCCATGTCCGTCATCTGATAAATCTTGTATGTAGACTAAAAATCAAAGGACACTATGATGCAGGTATATGTTTCTCGGATGGTTTGCTGACTAATACGTTGGTTGCCACTCGAAGTAGCTATGACAAGCTGATTGCCTGGGTACATTCATGCTATCTTGCTCAATCAGATTTAAGAGCTTTCTATTCTAACAAGCAGAATGCTCAGAAACTCTTGGATACTCGATACAAGTATATTGACGAAGTGGTTTGTGTGAGTACACAATCACACAATGAATTTAATGAAATATTCAATTGTGAACAGAAATCAAGAGTAATTTATAATCTGTTTGATGCAAATACTATAGAGCTGAAAGCGAAAGAGTTTTCACCAAAGTACAATCAGCCGCAAGAAAAGCTTCGTGTAGTGTCAATAGGTCGATTGGTCGGAGTAAAGAAGTTGTCCCGACTGCTGGAAGCAAAGAAACTATTGCAAGATGAAGGAGTTGATTTTGCACTTGATCTTGTTGGTGATGGTCCTGAAACGATGGTGTTAAAGGCGTTTGTTGATGAACATCACCTAATGGATGTTACATTCTGGGGCTTTCAAAATAACCCTTATCCTTATTTGGCTAAAGCTGATATTCTGGCATTAACATCTGAGTCTGAAGCTTTCCCAACAGTGCTGATTGAAGCTATGCTTCTGAGCAAACCCATTGTCTCAACTAAGTGTAGCGGATGCATAGAAATAACGGATAATGGAAAGTCCGGCCTTCTTTGTGAGCATGATCCAAAGGATATTGCGGAGAAGCTGAAGCAAATGCTATCATCGAAAGCGCTAAGGGAGAAAATGGCTTTATTAGGCCATGAAAGAGTAAAGTTTTTCAGCGAGGAGAAAACATTAAAAGATTTTGATCAATTAATTAACATTAAATAATGTGGAATCAATAAAATCAAGGATAATCCGTAATGCAGTTAACATTCCTGGGTGGTCAACACGAAGAAAGATTCTTGTTATTGAATCTGATGATTGGGGCAGCCAGCGTGTGAGGTCAAAAGAAGATACCAAGGCACTTGCTTCGGGAGGTTTTGATTTTTCCGAGACTTCGTTTTACCAATATGATGGTCTTGAGACAGACAACGATATTTTAGGCCTGCTCGAAGTCCTCTATAAGTATAGAGACAAGAATGGTTCGCATCCTGTTTTTACGCTGGCTTGTAATGTCGCTAACCCGGATTATGAGAAGATCAAAGCAACGGACTTCAAGGAGTATAATTATATACCAAGTAAAAAGGCTTGTAGCGAAGATCCTGCTCGCAAGAATGTGTTTGCCATACATGATGAAGGCATTCGCAAAGGGATGACATATCCAGTATTTCATGGGCGCGAACATCTGAATGTGCAGAGATGGCTTCGAATGCTACAAGCAAAAGACCCTTCAGTAACAATGCTCTTCGAACATGGATCTTGCAATTATATCTATGGCATCAACAAGCAATTCTTAGGCGAGCTACCGGCTGCTTTTGATTTGGAATTTGCTTCTGATCTTGACTATCAAAGAAAGGTGATAGCTGATGGCTTGGAACTGTTCAAGCAAACTTGGGGATACGACTCCAGATACTTCATTATGCCTAATGGTCCCATCAATAATCAGTTGGAGCAAGATACTTATGCTAAAGGCGTACAGTTTCTGCTGGGAGACAGACGACAGAATGAACCATTGGGTGACGGACAGTATAAGAAGCATCTTAGATGGTTAGGCGACCGCAATCAGTACGGACAATACTACCTTACACGAAATGGGTTCTTGGAGCCAGGGGTTATGGAGGGCGACTTGTGCGTCAACTCGCTCGAGAAAGCTCTTTCGGCTGTTGAGAGAGCATTCCGTTGGTATAAACCTGCAATTATCTCATCTCACCGTATCAACTATATTGGCTTCTTGAATCCGGAAATTCGAGATAAGGGTCTGAAGACACTTGACCTATTCCTTGCAGAAGTATTGAAGCGTTGGCCAGATGTGGAATTCATGAATTCAGTACAGCTTGGAGATTTAATGGCAAAGAACAAATAGGCATGAACAACCCCAAAGTATGCGTCATTATGCCTGTGTATAATGGAGAAAAAACAATAAGATTAGCATTAGATTCTCTGCTTGCGCAAACATATACCAATTGGGAATGTGTTATCACAAATGACGGTTCTACCGATGACACAGGTGAGATCCTAAGCCGTTTGACAGACCCTCGATTTAAAGTAATCCAGCTTGAAAAAAACGTAGGTCGAGGTGCAGCACGTCAGGCATGCTTAGATCATGCAGAAGGTCAATACCTTTGCTATCTGGATGCGGACGATTTCTACCACAAGGAAAAAATCCTTGAGCAGGTTAAGGTTATGGAGGCAGACAGTAGTATTGGTATGGTTGCCTGTGGTCTTCTTGCTTTTGATGACAACTATGAACCCATCAATATTCGTGGGGTAGTCAATAAAGACATTTCAGGCTTTAGTGATGGCAATCCATTACCGGTAGTTCTGCCAACTGCTATGATTCGCTTGCCAAAAGCCCTCTCGGTGAAATACAATTCAAATCTTAATGCAGGAGAGGATTTAGACTATTTTTCACAATATCTGAATGGTGGCCGTTTTGTAAATATCGACAAAGTGCTTCTTTATTACTATACAGGAACCACCACAAAACAGAAAGTGCTCTCCTACACATGGAACGATATAAAAAGAGGGCTCTATCTGATTAAAAGAAAACCGTTAAACGGCATTAAGGTGGCGATGATTAATGTTTTCAAGTATCTGGCATACGCTATTTTGATACCTATTTTCGGTTTAGATTACTTCATTCAGCGGAGAGGTCGCCAGTTTACAGAAGAACAGGCTGCCACATATCGCTTAACCCTAAAGAAACTGCAAGATGAAAAGACTACTTTATAATATCATATCGGTTATTTATACCTTTCCTAAGTTATGCTTGATAAAGTTGTTTCATTGGAACCAATTGAGCTTTCATCTTATTGAGCGCTTTTCTCCAAATGTAGACATCTTCTATATTGGCAGAGGTAAAATGGGATTTGGGAAAAAAGTACGTGCTCATTCGGGATGCAAGTTCAGAGTGATTAAAAATGGTGTAATAACCATTGATGATTCAGCCACATTCAACTATGGATGTATGCTTACCGCTCGAGATGAGATACATATAGGAGCTGGTGTGGAATTCGGCCCTAATGTCCTAATCTACGATCACGATCATGATTTTCGTGCTGATGGAGGACTGAAAGCCAATAAATTCAAAATCGGCAAAATACAAATTGGGGAGAACTCCTGGATAGGTGCCAATACCGTCATCCTTAAGAACACTATCATTGGAAAGAACTGTGTTATTGGCGCCGGATGTGTACTTACCAACTGTAACATTCCAGACAACTCGATCGTAGTACAGAGAAGAGAAACTGAAATAAAACCATATCAATTGAACAAATGAAAAAGATATTGTTTTTTGCAACAATCCATAAGCATTTCCTTGCATTCCATATTCCTTATATTAAGTGGTTTAAGGATCATGGTTATGAAGTTCATGTAGCAGCAAACGGTATGGAAGGAGTTCCCGTGCCGTATGCGGATAATCAGTTTGAAATTTGTGTTGAGCGCAATCCTTTCAAGTTAGCCAACATTACTGCATGTAAACAACTTAAGAAACTCATTGAGGATGAGCACTACGAGATGGTTACATGTCATACTGCCATGGGTGGCGTAATAGCCCGACTGGCCGGTAAGGACGCACGTAAAAAGTGGGGATTGAAGATGCTCTATACTGCTCACGGATTCCATTTCTTCAAGGGCGCACCAAAGAAGTATTGGATGATGTATTATCCGATGGAGAAGTTCCTTTCTCGTTATACTGATGCTATCATTACCATCAATCAGGGAGATTATGATATGGTTAATACCCATGGTTTCAAAAACAAATATACGTTTAAGATTCCTGGAATTGGCATCAATACTGAACGCCTGATTCTTGCGGATGAGGATATGAAGCAAAACTTGCGTAAGGAGTATGGATATAAGCAGGATGAGTTTCTTATGATATATATTGCCGAATATATTCCGAGAAAGAATCATAAATTCCTCATTGATACCCTTCCTGACCTGATCAAAATAGCTCCTAAGACAAAATACCTGTTTGCTGGTAAAGGGCGAGACATGGAGTTAACCAAGCAATATGCTATTGATAAAGGTGTTGCAGGCCATATCGATTTTCTTGGTTTTCGTAAGGATATCGGACAGTTAATTGCGTTAAGTGACATTGGTGTTTCGGCAAGTAAGCAGGAAGGTCTTGGCCTTAATCTAGCAGAAGAGATGTTTGCAGGTAAGCCGGTAGTTGCAAGCATGGATAGAGGTCATAAGGAGATGATTATCCATAGCGACAATGGATTCCTATTTGAACAAGGCAATAAGGATCAATACTTGGCTTCCGTGGCTTCACTTTATGGTAATAAGGAAAACATCCAGAAGATGGGCGCAAGGGCATACGAGACGATCCAAAAGTTCAAGCTCGACTCTTCGTTAAAATCTATGGAAGAAATCTATAAACAGTTTCTATAAAAATGAAGGATATAATAATATATGGTGCAGGCGGTTTCGGTAAGGAAATAGCTTGTCTTTTGCGTCATATCAATGAGGCCAAACCTACATGGAATCTTATAGGCTACCTCGACGATAATCAAGCCTGTTGGGGGCAGCAGGTATCGCATTTCGGCACATGTCTGGGAGGTATAGACTTTCTTAATAATTATCCAAGCGAAATTGCAGTAATCTTGGGTATGGGAAGTTCCAATGCTGTTAGAGCTGTACGCGAAAAGATAACCAACCCGCACGTCAGTTTCCCTAACATTATACACCCTACCTTTAGAATCAATGACCCAGAAACTTTTAAGATTGGAGAGGGCAACATTATTCAGAGTCTCTGTATAGTAACTTGCGATGTTACTATGGGTAATTTCAACGTCCTGAATGGAGCTATTACCTTAGGTCATGATGTTGTGATAGGTGACTATAATACAATCATGCCTGGTGTTCGCATCTCTGGCGAGACAAAAGTTGGCGAACACAATTTCTTTGGCGTGGGATCAATTGTATTGCAGCAATTGAAAATTGGCAACAGGGTTCGTCTGTCTGCAGGTAGTGTATTGATGACAAAGCCTAAGGATGGTATGCTATACATGGGAAATCCTGCAAAAAAAACTGAACTATAAGTAAATAATAAATATTAATCATTTAAAATTGTACAATTATGAAATCATTAGATGAATTTGTAGAGCTCTTTGCAGAGCAGTTTGACGACACAGATGCAAGCGTATTCACAGCAAGTACTGTATTCCATGACATAGAGGAGTGGTCTTCTCTGATCGGTCTGTCTGTCATTGCAATGGTTGACGAAGAGTTCGACGTAACTCTCAAGGGTGACGATGTTCGCACTTCTGTAACCGTTGAGGATATGTACAACAAAGTAGTAGCAAAGCTGTAATAGCATGGCATACTTAGAGATTAAGAATGTTAGGATCGCCGGCATTAGTGCCGGTGCTCCTAAACAAACCATTTGCAATCTGAATCTGCAGAACCTCTCTAAAGATTACGATGCTGCAGCTTTTGTTGAAACCACAGGTGTCTATGAGCGTCATGTTGACGATTTGACAGTCTCAGACCTCTGCATTCCTGCTGCCGAAAAACTGATTGCTGATCTTGGTTGGAGTAAAGATGAAATTGATGCTGTAGTGTTCGTTTCTCAGCATGCCGATTACATCCTGCCCGCTACATCGTGTATCATTCAGAATAAATTAGGGTTATCAAAAGAGTGCTTTGCAGAAGATATTGCTTTGGGTTGTTCAGGATGGGTTTATGGTTTGAGTAACGTTTGTTCATTGGTCTCTACCGGCAACATTAAGAAGGCTCTTCTCATGAATGGTGACGCCAAGAAGCGCATCAAGTGCGAAGATGCTTTGTTTGGATTTGCAGGTACGGTAACTGCTCTTGAATATAAAGAAGGTGCCGAAAGCTTCAAGTTCCATCTTGGTACTGATGGCAGTGGTTATGACGCTATCATTATTCCTGATGGTGGTGCCCGCAATCAGGTTAGCGCAAAGTCCTTCGATCTGGAAGAAATAGATGGACGTAAATATACACGCCTTGAGTCTCGTATGAAGGGTATGGATGTATTCTCGTTCGGTATTTCAACAGCTCCAAAGTCAGTAAAGAAGTTGGCCGAACATTTCCAGTTTGACTATCAGGAGTGCGACTATCTCTTGCTGCATCAGGCTAACATGAAGATGAACAACATGATTGCTAAGAAACTGAAGTTCGCACCGGAGAAGGTACCTTCAAGTATGTATAACTTTGGCAACACATCATCTGCTTCTATTCCTTTGACTATTGTGACTCAACTCAAAGAGAGGGCAGCTGTCGAGACCAAGTATGTCTGCTGTGGTTTCGGAGTAGGACTTTCATGGGGTACCGTTACATTCAAGACAGAGTGCATAGTTTTGTCAGACCTTGTGTTGGTTGAAAAAGACGAGGAGGCTCAGTGGGTATGATAAGCAATCCTTTCAGCCTTGAAGGCAAAACAATATTGGTGACTGGAGCCTCTTCCGGAATAGGTCGGGAGACTGCCGTTCAATGTTCCAAGTTGGGAGCTACAGTCGTAATCACTGGACGTGACGTCGAGCGTCTTCAGCAGACCTACGACATGCTCGAAGGTGAAGGTCATATTCAGATTATTGCAGACATCAGACAGGATGAAGGTATAGACCATATGGTCGCAGAATGTCCTGTATTGGATGGACTTGTTAATAATGCTGGCAGCAGTAAGGGTGCTCCTGTGAACTTTATTAAGAGAGGTGATATTGAGGCTGTATATAATACCAATCTGTATGGCGTTATGCTGCTAACCAAGTCTCTACTCAAGAAAAAGAAACTGGCACGCAACTCTTCAATAGTATTCACATCTTCTATTTCAGCCAGAATGACAGCTGCTGGCATTGCCATTTATGCTTCGTCCAAAGCTGCTCTTTCTGCATATATGCGAAACTGTGCTATCGAATTGGGGCCTAAGGGTTTCAGAGCAAATGCCGTTCTTCCCGGTATGGTTGAGACAAAACTGATCAACAGTGGCAAATATACCGAGGAGGACAAGCAGGCCGATCTGAATCTCTACCCTCTTGGTCGATATGGCAAACCTGAAGATGTAGCGTATTTAGTAATCTATCTGCTGAGTGATGCAAGTGCCTGGATGACGGGCTCAGAACTTGTTATCGATGGTGGCAGATGCTTAAAATAAAGAGTACAACAATGGAATATAATCCTTTAGCAATATCAGGAAAGACTATCCTGATTTCCGGTGGTGCTTCCGGTATCGGTCGCCAGTGTGCTATCGACTTTTCGAAGACTGGGGCAAATCTGGTACTGTTGGATCTGAACGAGGAGCAATTGGCTGTTACAAAAGAGCTGTGTGAGCAGGACATCAAATGTTCGTGCTACAAATGCGATTTGACCGATGACGCTACTGTAGCAGATCTGTTCAAGACCATAGTTGCTGAAAATGGTGCTATCGATGGTTTCCTGCATTGTGCAGGCATTGAGAAGACATTGCCATATAACAAATTCTCTTCAGCAGACTTTGCCAAGATCTTTGATGTGAACTTTATTAGTGCAATGAACATTATCAAGCAGTTGTCGAAGAAATCCAACCGTAGCGAGATTCTCAAGATTGTATTGATAGCATCTATTACAGCTGTTGTTGGACGACCTGGTGTAACCGCTTATGCTGCATCCAAGGGTGCAATCGTTTCTGCTGTCAAGACTATGGCGCTCGAGATGGCTTCAAAGGGCATTAATATCAACTGTATTTCTCCGGGTACTATCCTGACACCCCTCATGCAGAATATGCTTGAGACATTGACCGAGGAGCAGAATGAAGAACGTAAATCGGGCTTCCCTCTTGGTCTTGGAATGCCAAGCGATATAGCGAATACGGCTATGTTCCTCTTGTCAGATGGTGCAAGGTGGATAACCGGTCAAAACATTGTGGTTGATGGTGGCTACACGTCACGCTAATTTTCTAATTCTAAATTTATGGCTTTTTTTAATTTTGAAGGAATAAAAATTTCCTGTGTTGCAAGTGCAGTTCCATCTACCGTTGTGAAGGTTACTGACTTTGCATTTCAGTTTGGTGAAGAGGCTTGCAGCAAGTTTTCAGAGAGTACTGGTGTAAAGGAGTTCAGAAAGACTTCTGAGCATCAAACTGCTTCCGACCTGTGTTGTGCAGCTGCAGAGAATATTATTACTACTAAGAATGTAAATCGTGACGAGATTGGAGCTTTAGTCTTCATTGCTCACAGTACCGACTACCGCAGACCTGCTACAGCATGTGTGCTTCACAAGCGTCTGGAGCTCGCTAAGGATTGCGTATGTTTCGATGTTAGCCTTGGCTGTTCGGCTTTTGTGTATGGACTGAATATCGTAGGTTCGTTGATGCAGAGTTCAAACATCAAGAAGGCACTCTTGCTTTGTGGTGAGTCTTTGACAAAGATGACCAACCCTAAGGATAAATCCGTTGCAATGCTTTTTGGTGATGGTGGTAGTGCCGTTCTGTTGGAGAAGACAGATGAGCCTTCTACGGTCAAGGGTCTTGTTAAGAGCGATGGATCGGGGTACAAGGCGATCATTGCTCCTGCTGGAGGATTCCGAAACATCAATGCAACAACCGAGGATTTTGTATGGCCTGATGGCAATACCCGCTCACTTTATAACACAACTATGCAAGGTGAGGATGTATTTGCATTTACCATTTCTGCAGTTCCTCGTACCGTTAAGGAGTTCCTTGCTGAAACAGGCACAACTGTTGACGATTATGACTGTCTGGCATTCCATCAGGCAAACAAGTTCATTACCCAGATGCTTTGCAAGAAACTGAAGGTAAGTCAGGAGAAAATGCCTATTTGTCTGGATCGTTATGGGAATACTTCTGCTCCTGCTATCCCCATGATAATCAGTGATACATATGGCAATAACAACGAGGATAAGGAGTTGAACTTCCTGATGTGTGGTTTTGGTGTAGGTCTATCATGGGGTGTATGCTCTGCTAAGATTAATACCAAGGATATTCTGCCTATCATAGAAACAGATAATGTATTCGAAGAGGGCATCATTAACTGTCCTGAGGACTTTTTCAAGGAGTAAAGCTTTTAAACAGCATACGTATTCCCCGGTCAGGGTGCTCAGTTCGTAGGAATGGGCAAAGACCTCTATGACAACTCGCCCAAGGCAAAAGAGTTGTTCGAAAAGGCCAATGAGATTCTTGGCTATCGTATAACGGACATCATGTTCAGCGGAACGGATGAGGAGCTGAAGCAGACGAAGGTTACTCAACCTGCCGTAATCCTGCATTCGGTCATTTCGGCATTGTGCTCCGATGAGTTCAAACCCGATATGACAGCCGGTCACTCATTGGGTGAGTTCTTTGCATTGGTAGCAGCTGGCGCACTCTCTTTCGAGGATGGTTTTCGACTGGTATATGTTCGAGCTATGGCAATACAGAAAGCTTGTGATGCAGCTCCATCGACCATGGCAGCTATCATAGCGCAGGACGATGTGACCATCGAGCGCATCTGTGATGAAGTGAGCACCAAGGGAATGTGGTGGTTCCTGCCAATTACAACTGCCCGGGTCAGGTTGTTATCACCGCAATATCGAAGCCATCAATACCGCATGTGTTCGCATGAAGGAGGCTGGTGCAAAGCGTGCTCTTCCGTTGGCAGTAAGTGGTGCGTTCCACTCTCCTTGAATGGAACCTGCTCGTCAGGAACTGGCAGAGGCTATCGAGAAGACTCAGTTCAATACTCCTGTTTGTCCTGTCTATCAGAATGTGGATGCACTACCTCATACCGATCCGGAAGAGATCAAAGCCAACCTCCTGAAGCAATTGACCGCTTCTGTCCGTTGGACTCAGAAGGTGAAGAACATGATTGCTGATGGTGCAGAAGAGTTCGTTGAGTGCGGCCCTGGTACGGTTCTGACAGGCATGATTGTCAAGATCAAGAAAAGTTTGGAAGCATAATATGACGATTCTTCCGGTTAATAATACCATTATGAATTCAGCAACCTACGTTCTCTATTCGGAGGATGTAGATTCCTGTGTTCTGATAGACTGTGGGGAGTATGAGACTTTGGCTCCTGTATTGGATAAAATCGGCAAAAAGGTTAAGGCTGTATTGCTAACTCATGGACATTCAGATCATATCTATGGTTTGGTAAAATTGTTAGAGGTAGATCCCACAATAGAAATCTTGACCAATGAATCAGGTCATGAACAGATTGTTGATGTCAAAAAGAATATGTCCAAATATCACGAAATATCCTTTGTGGTAGTTGGAAATAATCTTCGTACTATTAACGATGGTGATGTAATTCAGTATGACGGTTTGTGTGAGATTTCCGTTATGGCAACTCCTGGACACGACCCAAGTTGTCTAACTTATAAGGTAGGTATGGATCTATTTACAGGTGATTCGTATATACCTGGTGTTAAAGTGTTTACACAATTTACAAGAGGAAATAAGACGCAAGCGCAACAATCATATCAGATGTTGGCTAATATGGAAATAGAAGGCTATACAATTCATTGTGGCCATCATTCATTTTAATTAGAATTGTCCAATGACTCAACAAGTAGGCCGGACATGAATCTGCTGATGGATTGGTTAGAACAAACTACCTATCAAAAGAAACCTTGTACGGTAAGCGTTCAATACTCGGCTGTTGTATCAAAAATTAATTCCGTTTAGATTTGTGGCATACAAAATTAAAAAATACTCTTATGCCTAAAATGACAGATTATGTTGCTTTGTGGGAAAAATACCAAAGAGAGGGCGTTCCTCAAAAAATACCCATTGAACGCTTTTGTGTAATGAACGGTTATACTTACAAACAATTTGAGCAGTGGTACAAAACCGATCGGAATGTTAGTTTCACGCCTCTTGAACTTAGTGATCCGACCGTTTCGTCAGAAGCTCCGGTTACAAGTCCGGATCAATCTTCCAATTTTCAAATCAAGTGCCTTCGCCTGGTTTTGAGTGATGGAATTGAGATTCGTCAAAAGAATATCAACCTGGATTCAGCCATCTCGCTGCTCCGCAAATTATCCGTTTGATATGTTTGGACTTACCGGAACACTCAATTACTATTTATGCGATGGCTTTACCGATATGCGTTGGGGGGATAATGATTAATCAAATTACTTCGCTACGAAAGTGATGCTTATATTCTCTACGAGAAACGTTTGGACCGTCATCGCTTTATGCGCCCGGTCTATGATGAACAGAAACGTTGTTACAGAATGAATTGGGAACGCTTTGTTTTACTACTTCAGGGCATTGTCCGGAAAGAGCTTTTGATTGCGAGTTAAATTATATTAATACACTATATATCAGTCATTTAAATACATAAATGTTTTAATATTAGCTTAGTTTTACGTATCTTTATGGTATGGAAAACCAGCTTAATCAACAGATGAATATGGCACTTTTGCACCAGTCTCAGGATGAAATTCTGAGACTGCGCAAAAACCTGAAGCATCAAGCAAACAACGAAGAAACCGTGAGAGAGCTGATTGACAAATTAGATAAAGCCTTTGAAGAATTATCTTCCATGAATAGCCGACTGATCCGCTACATGGAAGAGAATCACGGTTTGCAAGACATCGTGTCTTCCTTACGGGAGGAAAATAGTGCTCAGAAGAAGCTGTTGGAGTCTATGGACCAGCAACTCCGCTTAGCCAATGAAGCAAAACTTCATAAGGGCAAACGTTTTGGTTGAAAGTCGGAAACTGCCAAAAGTTTGAAATTCAAAGACGCAAAAGACCGTGAAGAGGATAAGTCTGATTTTGACGGAACGCCTCCTCCCGCTCAAGAGAACTCTGATGAAACGAATCCTGGTTCCGATAGCACTGTTTCATCGGAACAAAAGAAGGAATATTCCAATCCCCGTACAAGCTACGGCAAGAAAACCATTGTGGCAGACAAGGTTGTTGTTCACTATTGCTCCCAAGAGGCTATTCCAGCCGGGGCTCATGTTCTGGAAGAACGTGTACACATCGTCTATGAATACAAGATGGAGGTTATTGAACATCGCTATATCAGCTATCGGGTGGTTGAGAATGGTGGTACACCCTACGAAGTTCCTTATGTAAGCAATGACCCTTTGGATACTTTTGGATCTAAAGCTTGTATGATTGAGGGGTGTCCGGCAGATGTTTCCCTGCTTGCTATGATTTTGACTAATAAATATCAGTTTCATTTACCTGTTCAACGTCAGGTGGAGATGTTGGCCAGCTATGGGTTGAAAATTAGTAAATCGACCCTGAATCATTGGTTGCACAAGGCCATTAAGCAGCTGCGGCCTTTAGAGGATGCCATAAAAACTCAACTATTAGAGGCTGGAAGTTATTTGTTTTGTGACGAAACCTCCGAATTAGTTTGCGTCAAAGACGCTAAAACCGGCGAGATGCATTATCGCAAGAAATATGTCTGGGGTATCGTAAATACCGTAAAGAAACTGGTCTATTACCTTTATGAAGAAGGTAGTCGTGCCCGTAAGGTTATCGGCAATTTTCTGTCGGGGTCCCGACTTCAGGCCCACCAAGTAAAAGAATTGCGAAAAGAAAAATCGGGTTCTACCCTTGGGGATCTTTATAGCCAGATAGAAAGTCTTTACCACGATAAACTGACAAGGTATAGTGATCTGCTACGAAAAGCAATAAACTATGCTTATCACGAATGGAAGGCCGTTGTCCGGTATATAGAAAATGTAAATTGGAGTATAGATAACAACGAAGGAAAGAGGCGAATGAAGCCTGTCGTTTTGGAAAGAAAGAATTATACGAATTACGGCTCTCATCAAGGAGCCAGTAATGGCGCGTACATGTATACGCTGGTGGAAAGCTGCAAGATGAGTGGCTCGTCACCTGTCGCTTATATCAGGGACGTACTACACTCTTTAATCAAGGGAGAAACCGATAATCTGCAGCTTATACCCTGTAATTGGGTTAATAATAAATAAAATCAAGAACATGTTTTTTAATAATATGGCTTATTTACCCGTTAAATCGGGGCGACAGCCGAATATTGAACGCTTACTATTTATGCGATGGTTTTAACGATATACGTTGGGATGCCGTTCCAAAAATGTACTATTACTAGTCACACTCTCACCCAAGAATGGATGATATATTATAATTATTTAAAATAAAAAAAATGTATAAACATATTTCCAAAAGAATCTTTGATTTCTTGTTATCTACTTTGGCGTTTATTTGCTTGAGTCCAATATTGGGAGTCATTACTATTTGGCTACACTTTTCGAACAAAGGTTCTGGAGCATTCTTCTACCAAGAACGTCCAGGTAAGGATGGAAAAATATTTAAAGTGGTTAAGTTTAAAACAATGACAGAAGAACGGGATATTTATGGTAATTTATTGCCTGATGAAAAACGATTGACCTCAGTTGGGAAGTTTGTTCGTTCTACTTCGCTGGATGAATTACCTCAATTGATAAATGTTTTGAAAGGAGATATGTCATTAATCGGACCTCGTCCGTTATTGGTTCACTATTTGCCATTATATTCAAAAGAACAATCACGCAGGCATGAAGTTCGTCCGGGTATAACGGGATGGGCGCAGGTAAATGGGCGTAATGCTATTTCCTGGAAGCAAAAATTTGAATATGATGTATGGTATGTGGATAACATGAGCTTCATACTGGATATGAAGATATTGTTTCTTACTATAAAAAAGGTATTTGTACGGGAAGGTATTTCCTCTTCAACGAGTGTAACCATGGAAGCTTTTAATGGAAATAATTAAATAGCACAATAATGAATAAAATTGCAATTTATGGAGCTGGCGGTTTTGGACTTGAGGTGGCTTACTTAATTCAAAAAGTTAACGAAAGGTTTGCAATTCCCGAATGGGAAGTAATTGGCTTTTTTGACGACGGAAAAAAACAAGGTGAAATCAATGAATACGGACCAATTTTGGGAGGTATTAATGAACTTAATGCATTTCATAAGCCTCTATACATTGCTTTTGGCATTAGATCTCCTAAAATTGTAAAAAAGATTGTTAGTGAGATTAACAACGAAAATATTTATTTCCCAAACATAATTTCGCCTGATTGTAAATATTTAGATCGCAATAGTATTACATTGGGAAAAGGGAATATCCTCACATCAGGTTGTTACTTCAATTATAACATTAAAGTTGGTGATTTTAATATTTTAGACAACAATGTTTCGTTAGGACACGATGTTATTATCGGAAGTTATAATTCATTTATGCTTGGGGTAAGAATATCGGACTATGTTACTATTGGTAGTAGTAATTTATTCGGCGTTTACTCTGTTGTACTTAGGCAGAAAACAATTGGAAATAATACAACTATAGGTGCCGGAAGTATAATAATACGTAACACGAAAGATAACAATACCTATATAGGTAACCCTGCTATAAAATTTAAGTTCTAAATCAATGAAAAATATAGCTATTTATGGAGCATGCGGTTTTGGTCGCGAAATCGCATGTTTGATTCGAATTAAAAATCAGAATGAACCAACATGGAATTTAATTGGTTATTTTGATGATGCTTTACCTAAAGGTACTGTTAATAAGTATGGTTCCGTATTAGGAAATATAGATATACTTAATAATTGGAATAGCGAATTAGCAGTTACTCTGGCTATTGGGAATCCAACAGTACTAAAAAAAATTGTAGAGAAAATATCAAATAAAAATATCTATTACCCAAATATAATTTCGCCGGACATAATTTATTTAGATAAATCTAGTTTAACTATTGGAATAGGGAATATTATTTGTTCACGTTGTATGTTTAGTTGTAACATTTCTATAGAGAGCTTCAATATTTTCAATTCTTACATTACTATTGGTCACGACACAAAATTAGGCTCGTATAACGTAGTAATGCCATCGGTTAATATTTCAGGTGAAGTTTCAGCCGGAGATTCTAATTTTATGGGTGTATCATCTGTTATTTTACAACAAATAAGAATTGGAAATAATGTCCGCGTTGGAGCTGGTAGTGTTATAATTAAAAAGACAAAAGATAATACGTTATATGTAGGTAATCCTGCTGTTAAAATGGAATTTTAATAATTTAAATTAAATAACTATGGAACTAAAAGACTTTATCGAAAACTTCGCTGCTCAATTTGACGATACGGATCCAAATGAATTTAGGACAGAAACAAAGTTTAAAGAATTAGAAGAATGGTCTTCGTTAACGGCTTTATCTATTATTGCTATGGCTGATGAAGAGTATAATGTTAAGATTAAAGGAGATGATATCAGGGAATCTTCAACAATTAATGATCTTTTTCTAATTGTTAAATCGAGGAGTTAATTGATAATGTACAATCCATTTTCATTAATAGGAAAAACGATTCTTGTAACGGGAGCCTCTTCTGGTATTGGTAGAGCTATTGCAATAGAATGTTCCCGAATGGGAGCAACTATTGTAATATCAGGACGTAATGAGCAGAGACTTGAAGATACATTTAAACTGCTTGAGGGGACAAATCATCAAAAAGTGGTTGCCGATTTAAATTCGGAAGTGGGTATTAAAATATTGCATTTGAATCTTCCTGCTTTGAATGGAATGGTCCATTGTGCCGGTTTAACGAAGACTGTTCCTTTTCAGTTTGCTACCAGAGATGCGTTGGACGAGGTATTGAATGTTAATTTTTATGCTCTTGCAGAGATCACTCGTAGTACCCTTAAGGCAAAAAAAATGGAGAAAAATGGTTCAATTGTTTTTATATCTTCTGTTTCGGGGGTTTACTGTTCGGCTGACGCCTCTTCTATTTATTCGGCTTCCAAAGGGGCTGTGAATGGTTTGGTTAAAGGAATGGCATTGGATTTGGCTCCAAAAGGAATTCGGGTAAATTGTGTAAATCCAGGAATGATTGATACGCATATTTTTGAAGCGGGTGCAATTACACCTGAGCAACTTGAAGAAGATAAAAAGCGTTATCCGCTAAAGCGATATGGCAAACCGGAGGAGGTTGCTCATGCGGTTATTTATCTGCTATCGGATGCCAGTGGGTGGGTAACGGGCTCTAATTTATTAATTGATGGAGGTTATACATTATTATAGGATATGAAACAAGTATATATAAAAGCAATATCATCGTTTCTACCTGAAAAGGTCGTAACTAATGAAGATTTAATTTGTGAGTTTCCAGAATGGACGGTGGAAAAAGTGGCAAGCAAGCTTGGAATTAATTCCAGACATATAGCGGCCGAAAATGAAACAGCAGGTGATATGGCCGAAAATAGCTGCAGTAAATCTTTTTCAAGAGTGGAACATCGATCCGAAGTCTATTGATTTTGTAATGTTATGTACTCAGAGCCCGGATTATTTTTTGCCGACAACAGCCTGTATACTTCAAAACAGACTTGGTATCCCTACCTCATCTGGTGCAATTGATTACAATCTAGGATGTTCCGGTTATGTATATGGTTTAGCCTTGGCAAAAGGATTGGTTGTTAGTGGTATTGCTAAAAATGTGTTACTTCTTACTTCCGAAACTTATTCGAAGCATATACATCCGAAAGATAAAGGTAATAGAACCATATTTGGCGACGCAGCTACAGCAACAGTAATTTCTACAGAAGGATTCGCCCGAATCGGCGAATTTAGTTTGGGAACAGACGGTGGCGGTGCGAATAATTTAATTGTTAAAACAGGCGGAATGAAACATCAACGTCCAATAAACGATGTGGTCATTGATGAAAATGGAACAATTCATTCATCTGATAATTTGTATATGAATGGAACTAAAATATTTTCATTTACTCAAGATAATGTTCCTCCTTTAATTGACGACACTTTATTAAAAAACGACTTGTCTAAAACGGATGTGGACCTTTATGTTTTTCACCAGGCTAATAAGCATATGCTTAATTTCCTGAGAAAGAAAATGAAAATTGAGGAAGAAAAGTTTTTCTATTGTTTTTCCGAATCTGGAAATACAGTATCATCGACCATTCCAATTGCATTAAAAGAAGCATTGGCTGGTAAGCATATAAAAGAAGGGAATAAAGTCGTTATTGCCGGATTTGGAGTAGGTTACTCCTGTGGTGGTTGTACGTTATATTATTAAACGAATCTTATAATAAAACGCTCTACAAAAGGTGGTAGGACCTCAATATAGTGATAATTAAGCTATAAACAAACAATGTACACCTTAAGGACTGGGCCCTATGTCCAGAGATCAAAAAGAAAAACCATGTCAAAGTGTCCAATTGGAACAAGCGCATCTACAGGGCAAACTTGTCCTGAGAGCGGAGTTTGGAAAGTTGCAGGGCTATCATCTACGACTGCACCTATTGCGAAAGGCAATAGAATGCCACCGTATGATGGTAAAGCGGTTACTTGGATATTAATCCAGTACGCTTAAAGAACTATAGGACGAGTAAAACAACTCGTCCTATTTTGACATAATTGATAAATTTAAAAATACAATGAATAATTCAAAGATTTGGCTTTCGCTTGCTCACATGTCTGGCCGTGAACAAGACTTTATAAAAGAGGCTTTTGATACCAACTGGGTGGTTCCGTTGGGTCCAAACGTGGATGGGTTCGAAAAGGATCTGGCAGGTTTTGTT
Organism: uncultured Macellibacteroides sp.; assembly: GCF_963667135.1. Lineage (NCBI taxonomy): Bacteria > Pseudomonadati > Bacteroidota > Bacteroidia > Bacteroidales > Porphyromonadaceae > Macellibacteroides > uncultured Macellibacteroides sp. The sequence goes on from NZ_OY762974.1 coordinate 736,881, forward strand.
GGCGAAGACCGGCATGTTGTGGCACTGAGTGCCGGAACAGCTGCGTTGCACCTTGGGTTGATTGAACTTGGTGTAGGTATGGGGGATGAAGTGATTTGTCAGTCTTTTACCTTTTCGGCTTCGGCTAATCCTATCGTTTACCAGCATGCTGCTCCGGTGTTTATCGACAGCGAAAAGGATACCTGGAATATGGATCCGGCTTTTCTGGAAGAGGCTATCCTTGACAGATTGGCGCAGAAAGGGAAATTACCCAAGGCTATCATTCCGGTGCATCTGTACGGGATGCCTGCTAAAATGGATGAGATAATGGAGATTGCGAATCGGTATGGTATTCCTGTGCTTGAGGATGCGGCGGAAGCGCTGGGTTCGGAGTATAAGGGTCGTAAATGTGGTACCTTCGGCGATTTTGGTGTGCTTTCGTTTAACGGGAACAAGATGATTACTACTTCGGGTGGTGGGGCGTTGGTTTGTCGTACGGCCGAACAGGCGTCGAAGACTATGTTTTACGCTACGCAGGCCCGGGATAAGGCTCCTCATTACCAACATACACATATTGGTTACAATTACAGAATGAGTAACATTTGTGCGGGTATTGGCCGGGGGCAGATGACTATCCTTCGCGAGCATATCGCCCGCAGACGTGCCATTCATCAACTCTATGTTTCCTTGCTTTCGGATATAGAGGGTATTTCGTTTCTTACAAATCCTTCGTCCGATTTTAAGTCCAATCACTGGCTTACCTGTATTGTAGTTGATCCTACAGTTACAGGCTTTACGCGCGAGGATATTCGTCTGCAATTGGAACACGGTAACATTGAAAGCCGTCCGCTTTGGAAGCCTATGCACATGCAGCCCATATTTAAAACAGCTCCTTTCTACGGAAATGACACAGCTGAAGTTCTATTTAGAAATGGCCTCTGCCTGCCTTCGGGTCCTACCCTTACGGACGAGGATATCCATCGGGTAGTTTCTTCCATTAAAGAATTGCAGCTGGTTTGTAAGGTATAAGCCTTATTCCCGGCTTTTAAATATTTGCTATCTTAAATCTAATAATAAGCGTTCAATATTTGACTCATGTTTCAAATAGTAAGGCCTTTTAGCTTTGCGGCATATAAAATAAAAATACGCTGATGCCGAAAATGACAGAGCATTTAGCTTTGTGGGAAAAATACCAAAGAGAGGGTGTTCCTCAAAAAATACCCACAGAAAGTTTTTGGTGTAATGAACGGCTATACGTACAAACAGCGACAGTTTCATCGGAGGCTCTGGTCTTGTAACCGGAGCTTCCGGTTTTCAATTCAAGTGGACCGTAGCTTACCGAATAAAAAGAATTCAGGATACACAACAAAAGAGCAGTAAAGAAAATAATGTACAGCCACCTAATCATAGATGGCCGCAACAAATAAGATAAAACCGAACTAGAAAACCTTGGGTTCTTCCATGCTGGTATAGGGGGTGAAAAATATAAAGGAAAAGTCACATTGAAAGCGTGATTGATAACGTTTGCTGTTAACTAAGAATGTCTGCGACATATGGCAGAATAGTTGCAAGTTTCATGTGAACAAGTTATCTCTATTATTTTAACAAGTAATAAAAGCAGCTGTTCCAGAATGCTGGTAAAGATTTGTGTTAATGCCATTGTTTTCATATTTATGCGTATTATTAATAATAGTATGATGATTATGATTATAGTGTACAAAGATACAATAATAGTTTCCTAAAATGAGGGGTGGTCTCCATTAAGGGGGCCGATACAGCTAGTCGTTTCAATTAAATAAGCCCCGTAAAGTGTGGCTTTTTCCTTTTATTTATTATTATGAAGAAAAAAAAAGATTGGTTTAAAGTTAGAGGGTATCAACATATTGGCATTTCACTCCTTTATAAAGATAGAAAGTGGGTATATGGCTATGTACGTAACATTGATAAAATCGCGGAGCATGCCTTTTTACCGTTAATTTACAAGCCTTTCAAAACGGAGCGTTGTAAAAGGAATTTCGAAAATCCATCAAAGAAACGAATACGGGAGCCAAAAATACGCCCCATTTGTTATGCCAACCATCTAGATGCAAGTATTTATTCGTATTACGCATTTATCTTGGTAAAAAAATATGATGATTATGTAAAATCTATACCTTTTAACAAATCTATTACTGCATATAGACAATTAGAAGTTAACGATGCTGGTAAAATAAGAAATAAATGTAATATTGATTTTGCCAAAGATGTTTTTGAATATATTAAAGAGAATTGCACAGCAAATGGCTTAGCGGTTCTTACGTTTGATGTAGAAAAGTTCTTTGATAATCTGGATCCTATAATTTTAAAGAAATGTTGGATTAGAGTACTTGGTTCCGATAAATGCCTGTCAAAAGATCATTATGCTGTATATAAGAACGTGGTTCGTTATAGCTACGTTCATGAAAATGATTTGTTTAATCTATTTAAAAATGAAATTCCTTGTTCTAAAAAGGATGGAACATTAGTTAAAAGAAAAATAATACATTCGCGCTATATGCACAATCATAACGCAATGGGGTATTGTGATAAAACTGGCATTAAAAAAATAAGAGATAGTGGTATTATTATAGAGCATCGAAAAGATAGTAGTATAGATGAAAAATTAAGAATGAGGGGGATACCCCAAGGGTTACCTATCAGCTCTGTTCTTGCAAATATTTACATGCTAGACTTTGACTCAGCTATTTACGAAAAAGTAAATCTAGAAAATGGATTTTACAACAGGTATTGTGATGATGTGATAGTTGTGTGCCCTATTGACAAAGCGGATTCGATAAAGAATTATATATTAGAACAGATTAAAGATCTAAAGCTAAACATACAAGAAAAAAAGACGAATGTTTATTATTTTAAGCATCAAGCCAACGGCTCTTTATATTGTGAACATGCAGTTTTGGGAAAACGTAAAGCATTAGAGTTTCTTGGTTTTCAGTTTGATGGACAACGTATTTTATTAAAATCTTCCAGCGTTTCATCTTTTTATTGTAAAATGATGAGGAGTGTGCATAGAGGGGGATTTTATGCTATAAATATAAATACGCAAGAGAAATACAAACTATTTACAAGAAAATTTTATAAACGTTTTACAAGATTCGGTATGAAAAGAAGTCTTAGGTATAAACGGGATCCAAATGACACAAGCAAATTTGTAAGATCGACAAAATACAACTGGGGCAATTACCTTTCATACGCTCATAATGCTAGTAGAATTATGAAAGATGAAGGTATTAAAAATCAGCTTCGTCATAGTAATTCCATTTTAGTAAAAGTAATAAAACGGAAAATAAGCGTCATAAACAAAGTGATGTATGCTAGATCTTTGAAAGATCAACAATATAATTAATAAAAGAACTGATTAAACTCAGGTTGTACAACAAAAAAATCAATGTTATTTATTACAAAGCCATAAATTCGATATGAATAGGAATTATAAAGGAATTACAATAAAAAGTGATTGTCCTTCATGCAAGAAAGAGACAAATCATAGAATTGTAGAAATAATCAAAGAAAAACATAGTGATGAAGACAGTTGGTTTCAGAATGAATATATGATTATTATGTGTCAGGGTTGTAATACATACTCATTCAGAAAAGAATATGTTGATGAAACTTGTTTTTATGGCAATGAAGAAGTTACTCTAAATCCGGATATTGAAATATATCCAAAGCCTGAAATACTAAAGAGTAATCCTATTTATAATAATGTGCCCAGGAACGTCCGATCTATATATAATGAAGCAATAATTGCAGTTAATAATGACTGTAATATTTTAGCAGCAGCCGGATTTCGTGCAGTTGTTGAAGCTATTTGTGCTAACAAAAAAATAAGCAGTTCAGATCTAAATTTAGACATAAACAATTTATGTCGCTCTGGCATAATAAATAAAAAGGACAGAGATCGATTACATTCGATAAGATTCTTAGGTAATGAATCTATTCATGCGAAGAATAAACCAAAGTTAAATGATCTTCTCTTTGTAAATAAAATAATTGAGAATATTCTGAATAATATTTATGTACTAGACGCTGATTTGGATAATACGCTCACATGTGTTATTGATTCGTACGAGGAATTTGAGAATTATCTAAATACTTGTATTTCATCAAAAGAGATAAATTCAATTCACAATTTAAACTCTATCCTGGGCAATAACAGAAGAATTATTAAAGAAGACATTCCTGATTTCGAAAAACAATTGAATATAAAAATTGAAACGGGAGAATATAATAAATTATCACTTCATTCATCATCTGATAATAAGTCTTCAAGTAATCAAAAATATAAAATTGAATTTAATCAATAAAACAAAGATTTAACATATATTCTCAATGAAAAAAATAGCATTAATCACAGGTATCACCGGACAAGACGGAGCTTATCTGGCAGAATACTTAATCAAACTAGGATATACGGTGCACGGCATTAAACGGCGGTCGTCGCAATTTAATACGGATCGTATTGATCATTTGTATCAGGGGCCGCACATTGAAAACCGTAACTTAATCTTACATTATGGTGACCTTACGGATTCCATGAATATTACCCGTATCATCCAGGAGGTGCAGCCGGATGAGATTTATAATCTGGCGGCCATGAGTCACGTGAAGGTGAGTTTCGATACACCCGAATATACGGCAAATGCCGATGGATTGGGTACCTTGCGTATCCTGGAGGCTGTTCGCTTGCTGGGGCTGACCAACAAAACTCGCGTTTATCAGGCTTCCACTTCGGAGTTGTACGGGCTGGTGCAGGAAATTCCTCAAAAAGAAACTACGCCGTTTTATCCCCGGTCACCTTATGCGGTGGCTAAGATGTACGCGTACTGGATTACTGTAAACTACCGGGAAGCTTACAATATGCATGCCAGCAATGGTATCTTGTTTAACCATGAGTCGCCGCTACGTGGCGAAACTTTTGTTACCCGCAAGATTACCCGTGCGGTAAGCAAGATCGTTCTGGGAATGCAGCAGGAATTGTTCCTTGGTAACTTGTCGTCTCAGCGTGACTGGGGCCATGCAAAGGATTATGTGCGTGCCATGCATGCCATTCTGCAACAGGATAAGCCTTCGGATTATGTAATTGCCACAGGTGTTACAACCACTGTGCGCGATTTTGTTCGTTTGGCCTTTGGCGAAACGGGTTTGACTGTTACTTTCGAAGGTGAGGGTGCTGCCGAAACGGGTGTGATTACGGCTATCGACGAAGCTCGTTTTGTAGCTGCTGTAGGCGAATCGTATCTTGCAGAGGCTAAAACATTGATCGGGAAAACAGTTGTGAGTGTGGATCCGGCCTATTTCCGTCCTACAGAAGTGGAGTTGCTAATTGGCGATCCTACCAAATCGAAGACTGTATTGGGCTGGGAGCCAAAATATGACCTGAAGGGATTGGTCGAAGATATGATGCGTAGCGATATCAAGGGAATGAAAAAGGATTCGTACCTGAAAGAAGGCGGATACCGTACATTAAACTACTTCGAATAATAAAATACACCCTTAACCAATGAAATCGAATACAAACCATCTCGTAATAATGGCCGGGGGCATTGGTAGCCGGTTCTGGCCAATGAGTACGCCCGAAAGGCCTAAGCAGTTTATCGATGTGATAGGTTGTGGTCGTACACTGATTCAACTTACTGCCGATCGCTTTAAAGGGATTTGTCCGCCGGAGAATATCTGGGTGGTTACTTCCAAAAAATTTGCCGGCCTGGTGCGCGATCAGTTACCGGAAATACCCCAGGAGAATATTTTACTGGAGCCTTGTATGCGTAATACCGCTCCTTGCATTGCCTATGTTGCCTGGAAGATTGCGATGCGCCATCCGGAGGCAAATTTAGTGGTTACTCCTGCCGATCATGTGGTGATGGATACCGTGGAGTTTAGGCGGGTAATTACTTCGGCTCTTTCGTTTACAAAGGATAGCCGGGCTTTGCTTACCCTGGGTATGAAACCCAACCGTCCCGAAACGGGCTATGGGTATATTGAGGCGGACATGGATGCCGCATCTCCCGTAAATAAGGAGGTGTACAAGGTGCGTGCGTTTAGGGAAAAGCCTTCATTGGAGCGTGCTGTTTCGTACATTGCTCAACCTAATTTCTTTTGGAACGCGGGGATTTTTGTGTGGAACGTGCAGACTATCGAAGGTGCGATGCGCCTGCAGCAGCCGGAGATTGCCGAAATAATGGATAATGCTGCTCTTTCTTTTTATTCGCCCATCGAACAGGTGGTGATTGACGAGTTGTTTCCACAATGTCCGAACATTTCCATCGATTACGCGATCATGGAAAAGGCAAAGGATCTATTTGTTGTTCCTGCAAGCTTTGGTTGGAGCGATCTGGGTACCTGGGGTTCGTTGCATGAACGTTCGGAAAAGGATCCAAACAACAATGCCGCCATCGGAAATAACATTAAGCTAATTGAAAGCAGCAACTGCATGGTGCACACCCAGGAAAACAAAAGAGTAGTAATACAAGGCCTGAACGGTTACATAGTTGCCGAAAAAGACAACACCCTCCTTATTTGCCAACTAAGCGAGGAACAACGAATTAAGGAGTTTTCGAAAGAATAACAGGGCTTCAAAACCTATATAGATTATGTAGTTTTTCAGACAAAAAACGTTTCCTTTTTTACATACCTATTGGAATAATAAATAAAATGAATATATTTGTTTGATGGGAGCAGCAAGAAACTATACAAAACAGACTATAAAAAAATTATTTGGCTTATCCGGAAACATTTGTGCTTTTCCGGGTTGTACAAAAAGGCTTGTTAATCCAAAAAATGCCTTAGATTCTAACATTTGTCATATTGAAGCTGCTGAGCCCGGAGGAGAAAGGTATAATAAATCGATGACAGACAAAGAGAGGGCTGATTACAAAAATTTAATTGTCTTATGCCCACAGCATCACGATGAGACGAACGATATTTCCACTTATACGGTTGATGTATTAATGGAAATGAAATCGAATCACGAAAGTTCTTGCTTGCAGGAGGTTATTAAAACCAATCCTTCCATGTTGAAAAATGCGATTACGGCTATTTCTTCCATAGACATAAGTAAACCCGATGAACCGGAAAGTTTGTATGCATTTGATCCGAATGATAAGATTACATATAATAGTATAAAAAGAAATTATTCTTTCATTAACGAGTACAAGGTTTATCATACGAAAGTGAACTCTATATATGATGAACTTGAATTACAGGGGTCGTTAAGAAAAGATAGATTATTGAGTAATATCAGACAAATATATCTTGAGATTAAAGGAAAATACGTCCTTGATTCCAAAAAACCTATGGATATTGTTCGTACCAACGCCGACAATATAATGGATGAAGTGTACGACTCTTTGATTCAAAAAGTGAATGGATGTTCGTTGTTTGAAGAAGATTTGGTTTGGGGGGTCCGATTGGTTATGGTTGACGCTTTTATTCGTTGTAAAATTTTAGAAGAACCGGCTAAACATGATAATTAGTAAAGACACACATCCTGAAAGAGATTTGTACTATCTGGGTGCCCGCGTTATTGAGATACTTGCCGGCACAGAAAAGTATGAAATGTCTTTTTGGGAGATTCTGGAGAAGATGAAGCTTACAGAAAGAATTTCTGTTAATCTTTTTATGCTTACTTTGGATTGGCTATTTATAATTGGCGCTATAACAAAATCAGAAGAAGGAGGTATCAAAAAATGTTTTTAAAAAATCTGTCCATATATAATGATAATACACCGATCCGCGAAATTAACTTCCGCAAGGGAATTAACCTGATTGTGGACGAATCCAGTTCGACAAACAAAACTGATTCGGGAAATAGCGTTGGTAAAACAACGGTATTAAGGTTGATTGATTTTTGTCTGGATGGTAAAGGTAGAAACATCTTTGTGGATCCGGAGTTTAAAGGAGATAACCTCAAAATAAAAAAATTTCTTACCGAAAATAACATAGTTATTTCTCTGACGCTTTGTGACGACATTAATGATGAGCTATCAAACCAGCTGGTTATAAGGAGAAATTTTCTTAGTTACACGAATAAAATCCAGACCATTGATGGCATTAAATATGCAGACAAGGAGTTTACGGAAAAACTTAAAGAGTTGATTTTTGAGACTGAGGTGGAAAAGCCTTCGTTCAGACAGTTGATCTCGAAAAACATTCGGGATGAAAAAAATAAATTAATGAATACTCTTCGGGTTTTGCAACCAAATGTAACCACGGATGCGACTTATGAAATTCTGCATTTGTTTTGGTTTGGAATTGATATTAGTTCATCTAAAGATAAACTTATCCGGGACCAGAAACTGGAAGTAAAGCTACAAAGCAGATTAAGAAAAGAAAGTAGCCTGTCTCAGATAAATCAGGCACTGTTGATTATCAATAAGGAAATTGAAGAATTGACACGGTTAAAGGGTAATTTTAATCTGAATGATAAATTTGAGGAGGATCTTGCGAAACTTAATGATGTAAAAACTCAGATAAATAGGGAAACTACTGTGATTTCGCAGTTACAGTTACGAAAAGAACTTATCAATGAAAGCAAGGAAGATCTAGAAAAAAATTATGCGACTATTGATACCGAACAAATAAAAACTTTATATGACCGGGCCAGGTTATTAATTCCTGGTATCCAACGGACTTTCGAAGAAACACTCGTTTTTCACAATGAGATGATTCAACAAAAAATTAAATTTATTACAGAAGAGCTTCCAGTCTTGCAAGCTGATATTACTCAAAAAAAGCTTAAAATCAATGCTTTGCTTAAACAAGAAAAGGAGTTGTCTGATTCTTTAAACAAAGCGGGGGCTATCGAAGGGTTGCAATCTATAATTGACAATCTGACCTCGTTTTACGAAAAGAAAGGAAACTTTGAAGAGCAAAAAAAGTTATGGGAAAGTTCAAATAGAAATTTGGAAACCATCAAAACTTCTTTAGAAAAAATTAACAGCAACATCGATTCAAGAGATGCAGAAATACAGAATAGAATTTCACAATTCAATACTTATTTCTCTGATATTTCAAGTAGGCTTGATGGCGTTTATTCTATTCTAAGTGCAGATAATAGTACCGGTGTTTACAAGTTTAAAATTGACAATATTGAGGGTAACCCGGGAACGGGAAGCAAGAAAAGCCAGATGGCTTCTTTCGACTTGGCTTATATTAAGTTTGCCGATGCATTAGGTATTCCTTGTCTGCATTTTATTCTGCAGGATCAAATAGAAAATGTGCATGCAAATCAAATAACAAATTTACTTACTGAAATTGTTGAAGAGGTAAATTGTCAGTATGTACTACCTGTACTTCGTGATAAATTGCCAAAAGATATTGATATCAAGTCGTTGGAAATACTTTCTTTATCGCAAGACAAAAAGCTTTTTAAAATAAAATAGTTGTGGGCGTAAATTGTTCTCCTGAACTTAATTGATGAATATTTAGAGGTGGTAAAAGAGAAGTTATAAAACTTAAATCTTTGTTTTTAATGAGTAAATATAATTAAAACAATAAAGAATAGTTATAATTTACAATATATATATAAATAAATAAACCCACAGGTTGATATTTTGAAATTAGTTCCTATATTTGCACCAAATTTGTATGCAATACGTTTCAATGAAGGAGAAGATGATGAATTTAATCACCTTTTTGAATGTTGGAGAGATGTTGCCTATCTTGAAGAATTCTTCGAGAATAACAAAGCGGATCTCACCTCTGGTTTCTATGAAAACCAGAGAATTGAAAAGGCTGTTAAACTAACAATGGAAGAGGGCCAGTATCTGGAAGATGACTTATTGAAGCTATCGGACAAGAGTAAAAAAGGTGATAAACCAAATCTGGATGATCTGTTTAAACCTTTATACAATAAGGATAACTGCTTTATGGAGCTTCATAAGACTAAAGCAACAGGAGGATTTATAAACTCGTGGTTACGGATATATGCAATACGAATCGATACTAATACATATGTAATTACCGGAGGAGGCATCAAACTTACTAAAACAATGAATGACCGGGAACATTTAATAAATGAACTGGAAAAGCTTACCAAGGTGAAAGAGTGGTTGGAAGAAAATGGGTTTCTTGACCAGAAAAGTGTAACCATCTAAAAAACAATCTAAATGACAACAAGTATACAAAAGAGATTAGAGTCTTTGGTTTCCGACACTCCTTCGCGTTGGGAAGAAAGGGCTCTGTGGAGAAAAGAAAATGAAGCATGGCTTAAAAAGTCGGCCGAAATTGCATTGAAGGTATTACGCGAAATAAGAGCTAAATCTATCACTCAAAAGGTATTGGCAGAACGAATTGGTGTTTCTTCTCAACAGATTAATAAATTATTGAAAGGGCAAGAGAACATGAGTCTTGCTACGATCTGTAAGTTGGAATCTGCTCTTGGCATATCGCTGATAACTGTTCCCGGCTCTTATACAATTCAGTTGGAATGTAATAAATATGTAAGTAACGAGCCATTTACCGGATCTGTAAAATATGTAGCCAAGCCTTATACAAATGCTGTTGATAGCAATTTTGTGATGGAAGAGGATTTGTGTGAAGAATATAATCCTGCAATATGAAAAAGAATACAGATCTTACTATAGGTTTTGCAATGACTCGGATTGAAACCAAACAATTTGCAGTTATAGAAGATATTTATAAGTCAGACAAAAGTATGGAAATGAATGTCGAGATTTCGGTTTCGGTAAACATTGAAAATAAGCTTATTGCTTTGTCGACTAAATTTTTGTTTCTTTCGAATAATCAGGTTTTTATTATTCTGGAAGTTGCTTGCACTTTTGGAATTAATGAAGAGAGTTGGAACAGTTTTAATAGTGAAACCGAATTACGTGTTCCTGTTAACTTTGTAAGACATCTGGCTATGCATACGGTTGGTACTGCTCGCGGTGTTCTGCATGCGAAAACAGAAAACACGCCCCTAAATTGCATTATAATACCTCCTATAAATGTCTCTCAAATAGTTAATGAAGACTTTATCGTACAAAAATAATAAGAAGAGTTTTTAAGCAAATAAAGAACTGGAAAGGCTAAAGAATAGTCTCCCATATCATAATCCCCGGTAAGTAAAATATTACCGGGGATTATTTTGTTTATAATGTTTCGAAAAGAATCTTAAAATACCTATCAATTAATTTGTCATTTAAAATAATTATAGCACCTTTGCAGCTTTCATTATCAAAACGTCGTCTATAGAGGATAAAGAGTCTAATTTATTTATCGAAAAGAGCTGACAGATAGTTAGAGCCCTGTTTTTAATACAATGAAGAAATGGAGAGTACGTTGATTTTTAAAGTGTTTGGTGTTTTATTGTTTTTGGCGGAACTGATCTATTTTAAGATCGCTGACCGTCTGAATATTATTGACAAACCGAACCAGCGGAGTTCGCACGACAGGATTACCTTGCTTGGTGGTGGGGTAGTTTTTTATTTTGGAGTGCTGTTGTACAGTATCTGGTTTGGTGTTCCACACCAGTGGTTTCTTGCCGGTCTCACTCTTATTGCCGGTATTAGTTTTCTGGATGATATCCGCCCTATCCGAAGTAGTGTGCGCCTGGTATTTCATTTCGCAGCTATGTTGCTTATGTTTAACCAATGGGGGTTGTTCTCTGACTTCCCGCTCTGGTATGTGCTGATAGCGCTTATTTTCTGTACCGGGGTGATTAATGCGTTCAATTTTATGGATGGTATCAATGGCATTACGGGGGCGTATAGTTTCGTGGTGTTGCTTGTTTTGTCGTACATAAATAAGCAGGTGGTCGATTTCATCGATCATGATTACTTGTACACGGTTCTTATCGCTGTGGCTGTTTTTAATTTCTTTAATTTCCGTAAAAATGCCAAGTGTTTTGCCGGGGATGTGGGTGCCGTGGGTATCGCTTTCATTATTTTGTTTGCCTTGGGTAAGCTGATGTTGGCTACCGGCGATTTTAGCTACATTGTTATTCTGGCTGTGTACGGCGTGGACAGCATTCTTACCATCATCCACCGTCTGATGCTGCGCGAGAATATATTCGACGCGCACCGCAAGCATGCGTACCAGATTATGGCTAACGAGCTGAATTTGCCGCACGTGGTGGTTTCGTCTTTTTATGCTGCCATGCAGGCACTGGTTATTGGTGGTTATTTTGTCTTTTTCGAAAACCGGTGGACATACATCGCTGTTGTGATCTCACTGCTCTGCGTTGCTTACATGTTATTTATGAAAAAGTTTTTCTACCTCCATCAGCAACGGATGGCGGTTTAAGATAGTTTGCTTGTAAAATGCATGGCGTATATTCCTTTTGGGGGTATACGCCTTTTTTTGTGGGTATCCGTTTGTGCCGTTTTGTTAAATTTGGGTTTATCTTGCATAGAACGAACCTATGTGGCGTGTTTACGTACCGTTTGTAATTGTTTGTCGCTCTTTATATTGGTATATTTACATTATTGCTGGTAATAGGCCCTTAAATATGACAATTGTATGGATAATCGGAAAAATGGTAACCATTATTTATTGAAGGGTATATCTACGGAAAGGCTTGCGGCTTTTATGGGTATATCGGTGAAGGAGCTTTATTTGCTTGAAACAGACGTAACGCCGGTGAAGGATGCGGATGGAACGGTTAGTGCTTTTATGGTGGAGTTTACCAAAGAGGCTCCGGATGCGATTCTGAATAAGATTACCCGGCTGGTGGATGGACGGTACGTGTATATATTGGTAAACGAAGTTAAAATGACGGATGTAAGCTATTGGAAGTGACGTTGTTTTATTTATATTTGCGAAGTTCTTAACTTTATCAATCTAAAGTGAATGAAAATAGTGAACTACTTGCTTGCCGCGTTGATGGTGCTTTTTATAATCTATCTTTTTTCGTTAACCTGGTCGTTCGAATCCGAGGAGAGTAGGAATGATGCCCGGGATTCGGTAAAATTGCTTACCGAATCGGCTGGGGTGATGCATGATGCTGATTTATCGGTCGAGGAAAAGATACAGAACCAAAAACTGATGCTTATTTTTAATAAGCTTGCTGTTTTAAATCTGGAGCAGGCCAGACATAATGAGAGTGATACCCGTAGATACCGGTTTACGGTAATTGGTCTTTGCATTGCTTCGTTCCTGATTTTTGGTACGCTTGTTGTTTTTGGAAAGATTCGTAACAGGCAACATGCGTTGGTTAACGAGCAGCAGCAATTGCGTATTTCGGTGCTTCGTTTACAGAATATACGAAATCGTATTACGCCTCATTTTATATTTAATGAGTTGAACCGGGTAATTTCGCAGGCTACCGATAAAGGGCAGTACAGCGAAATGCAGGACTTGGTGAAATTGCTGCGCTTTAGTTTGCAGCTGAATCAGAAGTTGGGGATTACGCTGAAAGAGGAACTTGACTTTGTACGGTTTTACCTGGATGTGGAAAGGAAGCGGTTGGGTGCCGATTTTGTGGTTGAATGGGTGATGGACGAGTCTGTGATTCCCGAAGAGGTGATGTTGCCGGCCATGTTTGTGCAGATTCCGGTGGAGAATGCCATTAAGCATGGGCTTGCTTTGCTGGAGGGTGAAAAGAGGTTGCGGATTTGTGTATCCGGGCAAACCGAAGGAGTAAAAGTGTGTGTAAGCGATAATGGGCTTGGTTTTTATCCTGATCTGGAACTGGGTGTGTATGGCACCGGAATGGGCCTGAAGGTGTTATACCAGACGGCGGATGTGTTGAATGGTATGAATAAGGAAAAGCTTACTATTAGTGTGGATAACCGAAAGGATGAGGGTGGCACGGAGGTGTGCTTTTTCATTCCTGATAATTATAAAATTGAGTAGCCTTATGAAGTCGGCGTTTAGTGTGGTGATAGTGGATGATGAAGCCGCGGGGATTCTCCGCCTGAAGAGTTCGTTGAAGGAGTACCCCGAATTTTGTGTGGTTGAAACAGCCCGTTCGGGCGAAGAGGGTAAGCGGTGCATTCTGAAGCATCGTCCGGATCTGGTTTTTCTGGATATTGAGTTGCCGGACATGAGCGGGGTGCATCTGCTTACTGGTTTGAATGAGTTGGTGTCGTGGCCGATGCAGGTTATTTTTTACACGTCGCATTCCAAGTATATGCTGGATGCGATCCGTAAATCGGCTTTCGATTACCTGCTGAAGCCTTACGATGAGGAGGAGCTGGGACTTGTGCTGAACCGGGTGTTGTGTTTCTTTGAAAAGGAGGAGCGTCCGGTAAGTTTCCGGGAGTCGATTAAGTTGTTACAGCCGCATGGGATGGTATTTATGGTGTCGACGGTTATGGGGTATAAGTTGATGCGCCTGGAGGAAATAGGTTTCTTTGAATATCATAAGAGCAAAAAATCGTGGGGTATTACCCAGGGAGACGGGCGGTGTTTGTTGCTGAAGCGGAGTACCAAGGCGGAGACTATCCTGAAGTATTCGCAGTCTTTTGTTCAAATTAATCAGTATCAGATTATTAATATCAATTATCTGAGTGCGATTCAGGCAAACCGGTGTTGTTTACTTCCGCCATTTAATCTGGGTACGGAGCAGTTGCTTATCTCGAGGACTTTTTTAAAAGCTCTCCAGCTGCGTTTTAATTTAATCTGATTTGCGCCGGAGAGCTTCTACAGTCTAAAGAAAGGGGTTAGCGCAGCTTTGCTTGAACATGTACATTAAGAATTAAGTCTACCCATGATATATGAACGCCATCCAAATATACTTTATCGTTTCGCGTTATGCAAATGGTTTTTTAACACTACCCCTCGTTTTTAGTTAAAACTAATAGCAGCCTGCAAATAAGGGGTCTGACTGGTATAAATCCGATCCTGATTTTATAAAAATGGCGTCCTTCCTTTATTTGTTATAAAATAAGTCCTTTTTTTTTCTTATTTTATATTTTTTATATATCTTTGATGCGTTGAAAACAGTATTGATTTAATATAAATTTTTAGTAGTATTTCCCCAATGAGCGAATTATCGAATGCTCCCCAAACTCCGGATAAGGAAGAAAAGGGGTTAGTTTTTTTGATGAGGTATCTGCAGGTGTTGTTTATCCATAAATGGATATTTGTCTCCGTTTTTGTAGTTGTGTTTGCCGGGATTGTGTTGTTTGCCTTAAAACAGCCGAAAGTATACAATGCCCAGTACGAAGTTTTCTACAACGAGACCATCCGCGAATACATGGACGAGTCCGACGTGCCGGTGGTAAAGTCGGATTTTGATAAGAATTTCTGGCTTAGCAATATGCTGAGCGGTGAAATCGCCCGTATGACTGTACTTCACTCCGGTTTGTCGTATTCGCAGGAGGAAATGCGGAGATTAATTGCCGTGGAGATGGCGGACAAGAAAAGGGAGGACAGGGTGCCTATCTACAAGGTGACGGTTTCTTCTACACGCCCCAACGAGATTCCGCTGATTATCAAGGCCTACCTGCAGGCGCTGAATGAGTTGCTTCTGAAGCATCAGGTAAGTAACTCGGAACGGTTTATCGGGTTTCTGACGGATCAGCTGAATGATAATAATGGCAAACTGAGTGGCATTGACAATGAGTTGATTGGTAACTCATCGAAGGAGTCGGGCGAGATTTTTGACGCGACTCAAATTACATCTGATCTGGAGAGCTTCCGGACAAAATTACTGAATTCCCAAATTAATCTGGCTACGGTGAAGGCGTCTAAAGGGCGTACGGAACAGGCGCTGAAGAACCTGGATGGCACCATTGTGAACGAGTCCGCTTTTTCGGAACCGCTCAAGGTGCAATTGATGAACCTGGAGGTGGATCTGGCACGGGCGCTGACAAGGAACAAGGAGGATCATCCGTCGGTGAAGGCGATCCGGAATAATATAAAGCAGTTGAATGTGATGTTGCGCGACAGCCTGGAGCAGCGCATGGAGATAAAGAGCCTGGTGCAGAATCCGTTGAAGATTCAGCTGATGGGCAAATTGATGGATTTGCAGATTACCGAAGTGTCTGAAGAGACACAGGTGTTGTCGCTGCAAAAGGTGATAGCCGACCTGGAACGGATGACGTTGCCGGATACCACCGATGGGGTACATCAGCAGTTGCTGCGCAACCGCGAGATGGTGTATATGTCAATCAAACAGCTTAATTCGAAATTAATTGAGGCGCAGAGTACCGCAAGAGGTAACCTGAGCCGCTTTGTGACTATAGACGAGGCTTCCACACCGGTTAAAGCGGCTACCAAGGGGTTGTCGTTTTTTATACTGGTGGCTTTTGTGCTGGCTACAGCTATGGGTGCCGGGGCTGTTTTTGTGTATGATATGCTGGACAACCGGTTAATGGTACAGAGTGATTTCGAACGGTTTTACGCCCTGCCTGTATTGGGTACCTTGCCCCGCATTAAGCGGAAAGGGGAAAGCGACTGGCTGACGGAACGCCCCGGCGATAAGGGGTATGAGGGTTGGGCGGAGCTGAGTAGTGTGGCGGTGGGTGTGCGGCAGGCCATGAAGTACACAGACAAGAGACTGATTGCGGTGTGCAGCTCGCTCAGACAGGAGGGCAAGTCGCTGATAAGCTGGCAACTGGCGCGAACACTGGCCGACAAGAATGTACGGGTATTGCTGGTGGATATGGACTTTTTCGCGCCTAAGATCACGGCCAAACTGGATAAAAAGGAGGCTATTGGCTTGAGTAATTTTCTTGCAGGCGAATGTACAGTGGAACAGCTTTTGTTGGACTCGCCCCTTACCAATCTTACCTTTACAGGGGTGGGTACCGCCGAGGGAAGGCAGGATTTGTATTACGATCATCCGGCGTTGGGTGAGTTTATCACGCGTGTGCGTGGTTTGTACGACGTGGTGATTTTTGATACGCCGGCGGCGTTGTATATTCCGGATATCTTCAATTTCATGGATCTGATGGAGGGGGTGATTGTGATTGCCCGCCTACGGCTGACTACCCGCAATGCGCTGGATAAGCTGTTGAAGATGAATACGGCTCACAATACAAAAGTGCTGGGGGTGGTTATTAACGATGTGCAAACTTCGGTGCTGAATAAATACGGGGAGAACTACTATTATTCCGATCGTTATTATACAGAGATTCCTGAGAAAAAGATAAAGAAGTTAGGTGTGAAGGTAGCCGTGACGCTGGCAATTTTAGTGGTTTGTGTAGCGGCTGGCTACCTTTCATTCCGTTCAAATAAGGCAAAGGCCGTAGGGCTCGAGTTGCCGCCATCCTCTACTATCGCAGCGGCGTTGCCCGTGGCGGATAAGTTGGTGGTTCAGCCCGGGAAAGATTCGTTGGTGACTGCGGTTCCTACTGTTGCTGTTGCTGTTGCTGCTCCGGATTCGAATTCGAATTCGGATTCGGAATGGCTGGATACGGTGGTTATCGAACCGGGCACCCGCCTTACGTTGCTTGCGCAGAAATATTATGGGAATAAGGTGTTTTGGGTGTATATTTATATGGCCAACAACGAGGTGATTACTAATCCGAACCAGGTGGCGGTGGGCACGAAGGTTCGGATTCCGGCTCCCGTGATGTATGGCATTAATGCCGCCGACAATACTTCTGTGAAGGAGGCTACGGCTTACCAGTCTAAAATTCTTGCCGGCGATTGGACGCCGGTGGCTATGAACTAATGCGAAGTAGAGTGAAGAGGTATCAGGGTGATAAGTACAGGAGGCGGAAGCTTGTTTTCTGGTTGGGTTTGTGTAGCGTGGTGTTGCTGGCAGTGTTATTGCTTTTTCTATGGCCGTTGCTTAGGCCGGAGCCAAAACGGGAACTGATTCGTGCCGGTATCTGTGGGGCGGTGAATAGTCCGGCGGTGTATTCGCTTGCCAAAGGGGCGGATCTTGCCATGCTGGTTCGGATGGCCGGGGGCTTTGCTCCGGCGGCCGACTTTGCCCGGGTGAATCTGGATAGATTGGTGATGCATGATACGATTTATCATATTCCCACGCGGGGTGTGGCGGGCGGACATTCGCTGATGGATGCCTTGAAGGAGCCTCTTTCCTCTCCTTTTATGGATATTTCTAAATTGATTGCCGCCGAACTGGGACAGAAAGAGATTCGGAAGTTTACCATTTTGTACGTGGGATTGCCATCGGTGTTTGTGCTGATTACCTATGCGCCGGACCTGAAACGGATTCAGTTTACCCATATCCCCCACAGTGCGCTTTTTCTGAACAACGACTACCGGTTGCAGGATATTTTCTTTACCGTAAACATAAATCCGACCGTGAAGTTGCTGGAAAACCGGCTGAAGCAAAAGATTGATTACTACCTGATACAGAACCGGTCCGCTTTTATTGAATTGATCGACCGGTTGCAGGGTATTGATATTACCCTGGACGAACCGTATGCCAAGGCGTACAGCATGAAGCCGGGCACGGGCCATCTGGATGGTTTCCATGCGTGGGAGTATATCCGTTTCCTGAATATACGGAACATGTCTGTTACGCATACCAGCGGAAAGGATATGGACTTGATTAGGCACGATAACTTCAAGGCGGCTCCTAGATCCTGGGAGTTGGAATATGAATTAAGGAATCAACGGCAAAGGATGGTGCTGAACGGTATGCGGATTGCTTTTGCCGGGCTCCATACGGAAGAGCAAATGATAATAATAAACAACTTCGCCCGTTTGTTTGAAACGGATATGGACAGCGGGTTTATCCTGAAGCTGTACAAGGATGTGTTGCAGGTGCCGGCATTCTCCTTTGGAGCATTCCCAGGTTATTATAGCGGAGAGAACAGCAAATTGTACTTTTATCCGGATATGCCGGGTTACGAGATGTTACTGAAAAAAGAAATTCGTACTTCCCTGCAAAGCCTAAAGACCAGGGAACAGACAGTGTACTAGTGCAAAATTTAATACAGGAATAAATTATGAACAGGCTAAGATTGTGGGTGATGGTGTGCGGTTGTTTGCTGCTTACGTTGCCTGCCGTGATGGGTCAGGCAAAGAGTTACCTCATTGAACGGGGGGATGTGCTGGACGTGGTGGTGATGGAGCATCCGGAGTTTTCGCTTACGGGTATTATTGTGCTGCCTGATGGTACGATGCAGTACCCGGGTATCGGGAGTATACTGGCTGCCGGCATGAGTTCGGATGCGCTTACGGCTTCGGTAGAGAAAAGTGTGGGTAAGTATGTGGTGAATCCGCTGGTGTCGGTTTTTATCCGCAAGATTCAGAATCAGATGCTGAATGTGCTGGGCTATGTAAACAAGCCGGGGCAGTTTCAGATTTATGAGGGGGTGGATTTGCTGACGGCCCTGAGTATGGCGGGGGGTATTAAGAATATCAAGAAAGGAAAACAGGTGATTATCATCCACGCGGATCAGTCCATGGAGGTGATAAAGTTGAAAGAGTATATCAACCCCGGCCATCAGGTAAAGAAAATGCCGGTACTGTATGCCGGCGATACGGTTATGGTAAAAGAGCCCGGCGAAGTGAACTGGTCGAAGTTCTCGTTCTTCGCCTCCCTTCTAACCGCTATTGCAGCCATTTTGAATTTCGCACTTTAACGAAAACAAGAAAGGCCGCCAATGGCGGCCTTTCTTGTTTTCTATGTTTCCATGTGTGGGAGTTTATCCGTTTCGTGAATATACGGAACATGGCTGTTACACATACCGGCGGAGAGGACATGGACTTGATTAGGCATGAAACTTCAAAGCGGATCCGGCCTCGTGGAGGTTGGAGTACGAACTCAAACAGCGGGTTTATCCTGCAGCTGTACAAAAAAGTATTGCAGGTGCCGGGTTACGAGATGTTGTTGAAAAAAGAAATTCGTACGTCCCTGCAGGGCCTAAAGACCAGGGAACAGACGATATACTAGTCTGTTCCCTGAAAAGAAACTTCTCCCATTTATTATTTTAGGTATTTTTTAATCGAACGAATCAAACTACTTTTATTTATAGGTTTGACAAGGTATTCATTGGTGCCTAAGCTACGGGCCTCATACACCTCACTGCTATAGGCGAAAGCGGACATTACAATTATTGGGATGTCTGAATTCTGCTTTCTGATGTACTTCAAGACCTGAAGTCCATCCATCTTTGGCATTTTTATATCCAAAAGGAGAAGGTCCGGCTGGATAGTTTCGAACAGTTCCAGGGCTTCGATACCATTTCGAGCATGCACCAGTTGGTATTCTCCCTGAACGTAGCTTTCGATCAAGAGATAACTGTCTTCATGGTCTTCAGCCACCAAAATGATTGGTTTACACCGCATGAGCGGCAAAAGCGGTGTTGCCAATACTTCGTTTTCATTTTCGAATTCTGTCTTTATTTTATTTTCTCCGGTACACGGGATGGTAAACCAAAAGTCGGATCCCTTACCTGCCTGGGAAGTTACGCCAATCCGGCCTCCCAGTCGCTCAGTAAGCATTTTACTGATGGTTAGACCTAGTCCGGTTCCTTTCTTTAATTCGTTAATGCGGGCATAACGGTCAAACACATTAATACATTCTTTTTCGGATAGGCCGCTACCGGTATCTTCCACATGAAATACAATCTCGTTTCCTTCCAGCGCATAGTATAAACTGATGCTGCCCTGGTCTGTAAATTTAAAAGCATTGCTCAAAAAATTGGAAAGGATCTGAATCACACGCCGACAGTCGGTCCTCACAAAAATACCAGGCAGTTGGTTATTAAACTGAAGACTGACTCCATCTTTAGGCTTAAGGGAAAACACATCGTATACTTCTTCACATAGGTGGTGTACGTCGGTGTCGGAGTAAACAAAGTTTAGTTTGTCAGACTCTATTTTTGCAAAGTCGAGGATATCGTTGATCAGATCGATCAACAGGTGATTGTTGTTTTGGATAATATCTACGTACTTCATTTTTAAAACAGGGTCGTCCTCATTTGCCAGTACTTCAGAAAAACCTACGATGGCATTGAGCGGCGTACGTATTTCGTGACTCATATTTGAGAGGAAATCAGACTTTAACATATCTGCTTTTAAGGCATTGGCCAGCTTAAGCTTGGTGGATTCCTGATCGGTGAGATCAAGATAAAAAGAGACTATAAGAGGACCTTCTCGCCCTTTACAATCGGTTAGCAAGATACGGTTGCTAAAATAGATACGCATATCGCCGGTAGAGGTTGGAAATTTTAAGTTGCCGGACACGGGTTCACCGGTGCTGATACAGAGATTATCCAACTCAATTATCTGGTTGATATAATTTCGACTTTGCTTGGATCGGTAAACTTTATGTCCGATGATTCGTTCATGATGAATCTCAAATAGTTTTTTAAAAAGCGCATTGTGATAAACTATACGGCTATCGGCTACTGATTTCACCACTACCCCTACAGGGCTAAGTTCCATAAGACGAAAGATT
This sequence comes from uncultured Macellibacteroides sp., assembly GCF_963667135.1. Taxonomy (NCBI): domain Bacteria; kingdom Pseudomonadati; phylum Bacteroidota; class Bacteroidia; order Bacteroidales; family Porphyromonadaceae; genus Macellibacteroides; species uncultured Macellibacteroides sp. The sequence goes on from NZ_OY762974.1 coordinate 758,170, forward strand.
AATCCTCCGAAGTTAGTATCGGTTGTGTTCATTTAATTAAGATTTCAGCAGTCGAACTTTCTTTCCTCATTTCGCCGGGCGCCTTCCCATACTTGCTCTTGCAAAACCGGTTAAAGTGAGCCTGAGACGAGAATTCGTAATTATTGGCTATCTCCTGAAAAGATTTGCCGGAGAACTTTATTTCATAGTATATTTTGTTCGCTTTCTGATTCAATATCCACTGATGAACCGATTCTCCAAAATGATCTTTGAATCGACGGGTAAATGTGGAAACACTTGAGTTGGAAAGTTCGGCAAATTCGTCGACACTTTTTATATTTTGATAGTTATTAATCACAAATCTCTTAAAGTCAATATCTTTACCGATTAAAGAAATAAAAAAAGTAGCTAAATCATCCTCATGGTAGAATATTCTGAAAAGAAAAAAAAGCTCCTTTTTCTTTAAATCGAAGAAATGTGGGCATAGCATGCCTTCTTTCAGATAATATTCAATCTCTTGTAGAAAAAAATACATATGCGACGTTATTGGTAAAGAGCTAAAATCGCTGTTTGACTTATTACAATAAGGGATTAAATTATTAAACGAATAGGAGTTACACAGGCTTAATTGCTCTTTGAAGGAGCATAAGATAAAGGAAGAATCTTTCTGAGCCTGAATAACTAGTTTGCTCTTCGGAGGTATTAAAAGAATTCGATTTTCGGCAACAACATTTGATAAAAAGCTATTCGTTGATATAGAAATTTCTCCCTTTAATAAAAAGTACAAAATGAAAGTATCATTTTCACTGTTATCGCAAATAGAACCTTCCTTTAATTCAAAATGCTTAAATACCTCATTGTGTTCTGATATATAATTTAAACAGTTAACATGCTCATCATGACAGAGTAATTGCATAATTTTAAAATATTAGTTAAATCCCAGAGTATATTGTATGTCCACTAAAAAACAAATAAGTACATTAAGCCATTGGCTTTAAAACAAATACATCGACTTAATTGCAAAGATAACAAGCCCGAAATATAAATTCTTGTCATTTTTATTTAAAAACTTTACCATTTCAGGCAACATCCAATATTAATATAATATTTCTTCATTTTACATACACATTTCGGTCATATTCATATCCATATCGGTAATTTATAGTTAATATAAATTAATTATTACATAATTAGACCTGGACATAACGCATTAGACTGATTGACATAAATCAATCAATTATCTTTGTATAATAAATTACTAAACATCGTCTCTCGCTATATATAGACTAAATATAATACAGGAATAGATTATGAAAAGACTAAGAGTTACCTCATTGAACGGGGAGATGTGCTGGACATGGAGGTGATCAAAATGAAAGAGTATATCAACCCCGACCACCAGGTAAAGAAAATGCCGGTACTGTACGCCGGCGATACGGTTATGGTAAAAGAGCCCGGCGAAGTGAACTGGTCTAAGTTCTCGTTCTTCGCCTCCCTCCTAACCGCTTTTGCAGCCATTTTGAATTACGCACTTTAACGAAAACAAGAAAGGCAGCCGTTGGCTGCCTTTCTTGTTTTCTATTCTATCTTCTTGCCGTAGCCGTATTTGTTTTGTCCGTACCCGTAGCGGTAAGAGTATTTATATCCATACTTGTAATTGCCGTACTTTCCTTGCGGGGTGGTGGCGTTTAGTACCACGGTGATGCCGTTTAACCGGTTATCGTTGCGGACACTGTTCACAAAGTTCACGGTATCTTTCTGCGTATGGTTTTCGCGCATCACATACAGGGTTAAGTCGGCGACGCGGTTCAGCATAAAGGAGTCGGATACCACACCTACCGGGGCAGAGTCGATAATAATGTAATCGAACGTTGCACGCAATTTAACAAACAGTTCGTCCAATGATTGCTTGGAGAGAAGTTCGTTGGGGTTGGGCGGTACCGGTCCGGCCTGCATGATATGGAAGTTGGGGAATATCACTTCTTCCAGCGTTTCATGATCGGATTCCATACCGGCCAGGTAAGTGGATAATCCTGTTTTTGTTTTGGGTATGCCTAATTCGTGGGAAAGCCGCGGGTTACGGATATCTCCCCCGATAAGCAGTACTTTTTTATCCATCAGCGACAAGCTACGCGCCAGGTTGATACTGATAAAGGTTTTTCCTTCGCCGGGGATGGTAGAGGTTACCATCACCACCTGTTTGTTTGGCTCGTTGAGCATAAAGAGCAGGTTGTTGCGCAGGGTACGGAAAAGTTCAACCGCAGGGCTGTCGTTGTTTTCCTTTACGACCAGGGAGGTTTCCATCGTCTCTTTTATAGTCGGGATTCCTCCTAATATGTCGATGTTGCGCAGCGTAGCAAGGTCGTCTAAGCTTTCGATGGTGGTATGGAACATGTCGCGGACGAATATGCCGCCCACGGGCAGTACGCATCCCACCAAAAAGAAGGCGAGCAGGATAACCGCACGTTTGGGTGCCACAGGAAATTCGGACGTATCGGGTTCGGATACGATTTTAGCCTTTGGTGCCACGGCAGCCTGAGTAAGGGCCGTTTCTTCGCGTTTCTGCAACAGGAACACAAACAGGTTGTTCTTTACTTCCTGCTGGCGCATGATGTCTTTGTACTGACGCTCTACCGCAGGGATGTCCTGGATACGGGCATTGGTAACGGTGTTCTGGCGGTTCAGGTCGCGCAGGGCGATTTCGGACGCGTGGCGCACGTTGGCAAGGGATGCCTGGATGCTCTGACGCATGCCGGATACCTGTTGCTTGATCTGGATAAGCGCCGGGTTGCTGTCGGACGACGACGATTCGAGGCGTTCTTTCATCAGCAGCAGCTGGTTGTATTCGTTGATTACGGAAACGAGTCCGGCATCGGATACGCCTAAGTTGGGTATCAGCTTGCGTGCGTTGGCAGGGCGGCCGATAAAGTCTTCGACAAACCGGGTAAGGTTCAGCTGGGTTTCGATCTCCACCCGCTTCTGCTCGTTCTCGCCGGTCTGACCGAGGTAGAGTTGTGCTTCGGCGGAAATGTCGGTGATCTGCTTTTCCTGGCGGAAGTCTTCCACCTCTTTTTCGACCATGCCTAATTCGACAGAGATTTCCTTGATACGTTCGTCGATAAAGACGGCGGTATTGTGTGCCACCATGTTTTTGTCGTCGGTGGCATCTTCGTTATAGAAGTTGATCAGTTGTTGAAGGAAGTCGCGTCCTTTTTCTTTCATCTCGCTCTGGATACTCAGGGTAAGGACCGACGACTGCTTTGCAGAAGGAGTTACCTGAAGTGAGGCAGCAAGACTACGTGCCAACGACTTGGGATTGGTGATGGTTGCCGTAAAAGCATAGGGAGTCTGCTTGTACTCGGCATCGGGCTGCGTGTTGCGGCTCACATAAAAGCGGCCCATGGGCAGCTTTAGGTAAACCGGCAGCTGATCGATGCGTCCGTGGAAGGGTGCACCCTGGTACTCGCCGTCTATCTCGAATCCTTTGCCCTGAGGGGTAAAGGTAAAGGTGATGGGAGCCGGTATCTTAACAGGTTCCATATCTTCCCAGCGTACATAGAGGGGCGCGTTGCCATAAAGCTCTTTGTCGTTGAACCCCAACCCATCGTCCTTGCGGTAAGTGGTATAGAGTTCGAGGGAAGTGATTGCCTTGGTAGCAAGTGAAGGCGATTTGAAAAGGGCGATCTCGTTATCGATGTTGTTCTTGCCCGAAGACATGCCCAAATCCTGAAGCAGCATCATCTCTTCGGTGGCCGTGTTCTCGTCTTTCAGCAAAACGATGACATTGCTTTCGTAGATGTTGGATTGCCGTTTGAGGTACACTGCCCCCAGCACAGTAAATAAAAGGATACTGACTAAAAACCATTTCCAGTAGGAAAAATATTTTAAGATAAGAGCACGGATGTCCAATTCACTTTCATCGGCAGCTTGCTGCTGTTGATTGATATCTTCTTGCATTCTTTTGGATAGTTAAATTTAAAAATGTTATTTGGTTGAAGTTATGATAAGCGTTGCCACCGAAATAAGGGTAGACACGATGGAAATAGTAAACGATTCCGACTGACCAATAGACGAAGCGCGTGCTTTGGTTTTGTTGGGTTCGATGATAAGCACGTCGTTTTGCTGCAGGTAGTAGAGCTGGGGATTAAGAACCAGGTCGCGGTCTTGCAGGTTGATACGATACACGCTTTTAGTACCATTGGCATACTCGCGGATAAGCATCACATTCTCGCGCTTGCCATAAATGGTAAGGTCGCCCGCCATAGCTAAGGCGTCGAACAAGGTACACTGTTCGTTCTGAACGGTGAAAGATCCCGGACGGGCCACTTCGCCTAACACCGAAACCTTGTAATTCTGGAAGCGCACGTTTACAACAGGCTCTTCCTTAAGGAACTCGGGATAGATCTTGCCTTTGATAAGGCTCTGCAGCTCCACGCGGGTAAGTCCGGCCACGCTGAGCTTGCCCAACACAGGAAATTCGATATTACCGGCATTGTCCACAATATACGTCTGCAGCCCCGCGCCAGAACTAATCGAGGTTGAGTTGATAGCGTTGGCATTAGCCGGAGCCAGTGGAAGGTTAAAAGGCACGGCAGCCTCGGCCACCGTAGTGTTTACCGTTACGGTAAGAATGTCTTTAGGCATAATTTTAGCCTCGTAAATACGGGCCGTTTCCTGCAGCTGCTTTTCCGAAAGCTGCTCTGCATCGACAAGATAAGGGATGTTCTTGGTAGATCCGCAAGAGACAAGGGCAGTCATCGCGGCAACGAAAAATGTAAGTTTGATGAGCTTCATATCAGTTAAAATTCTTTTTTAATTCTAAACCTTCAATACAAGATGCAAATGTAACTTTAATTTTTAACTCTGATAACACTTTAATGTTAAAAGACACCCAAGCCAACCCATATACTTTACTCCCCCACCCCCTCCATTAAACACCAGCCACCTACCCCCTACATTAAACTCCGCCACCTAATCATTTAATAAAATTTGTTACGGATTACAAAAATGTATCAAATGAATGACATTCACTATGCAATTAAAAAAAATAGTCCCACCTTTGCAGCTTTAAAATACAAAACGTCGTCTTTCTGAATAACACCCAACTGAAAGTTACCCCCCCTGGGAGTGACGAGACCTTGGTATGTTAACGTTTTTCGACTATTAATAACATAGACTTATACCGTGTTTACCCTAACATACGTAACAATGAAAACCATCATTAAAGAGAAATTGAACAAATTAGCTCAGCTTAAGTATCTGAGCCGGTGGGTCGTATTTTCCGCAGACCTGGCAACTTCTATTGTCTTATCCCTGTTTACCATCCTGTTTCTTCGTTACGCGATCAGCATCAATGCTGATCTTGCTATGTTTGTACGCATGGGAATCTTTTCCTGCGCTGCCAGCATATTATCATTTATGCTGTTTCACCCCTACAAAGGAGTAGTTCGCCACTCCACCCTGCAGGAGCTGTGGCGCATCGGCTCGGCTGCACTGCTTAAAGCCCTCCTGCTGCTTACGGCCATTTACCTCTGGGGGTCTCCCAAAACCATCAAGTTCTGGATGAAGTGCTTCTTTATCGATGCCCTAACCACCAACGGACTGCTTGTAACTCTCAGGGTAATTCTTATCAACGTCTACAACTTCATATTAAACAATACGGGCAAAGTCATGAGCATTGGCGGTCTGCTGCTATACTACGTTGAAGACAAACTACAACTAACCGCCCTTCTCAGCAAGGTAAACGAAACCGTCATGCAAATGAAAGCCATCGTTTCCGAATTCATCAGTCAGAATTCCATATTCGAACAGTTCGATGTAAAAGAACCTGCCAAAGCAAGAATTAGAAAATTAGTTATATAATTTTCATAAAATAAAAGGATAAAACGGATACAGACGACATTATCCATTTAGGTAAGAAAATCCAAAATCCAAAGATGAATAAATTGTTGTGATCTAAGATATTAATGTCCTATCATTTACAATAAAAAACTAGGTAACCAAGATAGGCTTAAAATCAATTATAATCAAATTTTAAAAAGATGGAGACAATGATATTTGATACAAGAAAAGATATTATTCCATGGAATAGCAAACTTATTCGTTTATTATTATTTTTAAACAAGTTTCCATATTTAAGACTATTAACACTAGGCTTGTTAAAGAAAAAAATTAAAATTCCTAAAAGTAGCAGTTTTAATTCTAATTTCTATTGTCATGTTCCAAATATAAAATGTGGAGAAAATGTAGGTTTAGCAGATACATATATTATAGCTTATGCAAGAGTTACTATAGGAAATAATGTTTCTTTTTCTTTTCGTAATATGATAATTACTTCTACACATGATATTGATGATTTTTATAAAATAGTCGCATCTCCGATTGTTATTGGGGATAATGTGTGGATAACTTCAAACGTAACAATACTTTCAGGTGTCACAATAGGTGCAAATACAATAATAGGAGCTGGAAGTGTTGTTACTAATGATATTCCTGCTAATGTGTTTGCTGCAGGAAATCCTTGTCGAGTAATAAAAAGTATAAAATTTAATAAAAATGGAAGATTCTAGAACTGCAAAAAGTTTTAAAAATGCGAAAATATCTCTTTCTTTTTATTTTATAAATTTAATTTTAAGTTTTTTTTCTCGAAAAGTTTTTATCGTATTTCTGGGTGCAGATGTTTTAGGTTTAAACTCCACGATATCAAATATATTAGTTTATTTAAATCTTGCAGAACTTGGGATTGGTTACGCTATTGGCTATTCATTATATAAACCGATGTTTGATAATAATAAGCAATCAGTAAATGAAATTATTTCAATTCAAGGGTGGTTATATCAAAAAATAGCTTTATTTGTCATTTTCCTTTCAGGAATAGTATTAACATTATTTCCTTATATTTTCGGAAAAACAGATCTTCCCTTATGGTATGCTTATAGCACGTTTATTGTATTATTGTCTGGATCATTGTTTAGTTATTTTTTTAACTATAAACAGTTTGTATTAGTTGCAGATCAGAAAGAATATAAATTGACCATTAATATTCAAGGACTGAAGATTGTAAAGGTTATACTACAGATATTAGCAATATTATATTTGCAATATGGTTATATTTACTGGCTGGCTATTGAGTTTTTAATGAGTATTTTTACGTCAATACTATTGAATACTTTAGTGAAAAAAGAATATCCATGGCTTAAAGCTACACCAGCTTTAGGCGAAAAAGTTAAAGATAAATATCCACATATTCTTCAAAAGACAAAACAACTTTTTTTCCATAAAATAGCAAATGTTGTTTTAACTCAAAGTAGCCCGATTATCATTTATATGTATATTAGTTTAACTATGGTTACTATTTATGGTAACTATTTGTTGATAATTTCCGGCATAACCCTTTTAGTTAACTCCGTTTTTAGTAGTATTGGTGCTGGAATTGGTAATCTGGTCGCTGAAGGTGACGATTCAAAAATCACTTCTATTTTTAACGAACTACTTACTTCAAGAATCTGGCTTGTTTCCGCTCTATGTTTTGGTATTTATCAATTATCAAATTCATTTATTGAATTATGGGTTGGGAAAGACTATATCCTTGATAATTTTTCACTTATATGCATGCTTGTAATAGCATTTATTTCATTAACGCGACTTGTTGATTTATTTATAGCTGCTTATGGTTTATATCAAGATGTTTGGGCCGCAATATTAGAAGCCTTTTTAAATTTATCATTATCGTTATTGCTGGGATACTTTTTTGGAATACAAGGTATATTAGTAGGAGGTGTTATTAGTTTAATTGTTATTGCACTAATATGGAAACCATATTTTCTATTTAAATTTGGTTTCCAAAAAAAGTGTTTATCATTTTATATAGTATATTTTAAATGTGCAGCTCTTGCAATAATATCATTTGTTATTTCTTTAATATTAGTTGATTTTTTAGATTATGGTAGCTGCAAAAATTATTTCGAATGGATTGTTAATGCTGCCATTAATATTCTTATTTATATGTTAGTAAGCACTCCAATATTATATTTTTCTTCTTATGGAATCAGGTGTTTTATCAAAAGGGTAAAAACTGCCATTTTAAATTAAATTATTTAACATTATGATATATGTAATATTAAGTGGTCGTTTAGGAAATAATCTTTTTCAAATAGCGACTGTATCTTCTTTGACTAAAGACTTCTCTTTTTGTTTGATTAATGATGATCAAATAAAACAAGTAGAAAGATATCGTGATTCTATTTTTAAAAATATAAAAACAATCAATGGAATTCCTGAGAATATCAAGTATTACAAGGAACCTTCATTTGAATATAATAAAATTCCATATATACATGGAGAAGATCTTATAATTGATGGCTATTTTCAATCAGAAAAATATTTTAAAAGAGAAATTGTTTTAAATTTATTGAAAATACCGAATAATATAAGAAGAGATATTCTAAATAATTATGGAGATCTATTAAAGAAGGAAGTTGTAAGTATTCATGTTAGACGAGGAGATTATCTGAAACTACCTCATGCATTACCTTTTTGTGGCATAAAATACTATTTAAAAGCGATTCAATATATTGGCTCTGATAAAGTCTTTTTGGTCTGTAGTGATGATATTAAATGGTGCAAGAAGAATTTTAAGAAAGGGTCCTTTATTTTTGTAGAAAATTCATCTCCATTAAATGATTTATATTTACAATCACTATGTTCCCATAATATTATTAGCAATAGTTCATTCAGTTGGTGGGGAGCGTGGCTTAATGAAAATCCTAATAAAATCGTAATTGCGCCTCAAACCTGGTTTGGCTTATCTATCAAGCTTAAAACTGATGATTTAATTCCAGAAACATGGATTAGAATTCCAAATAATTATTCGATTGGAAGATATTTGTTTGCTCAATATAAAATTATTGAAGATTCCATTTTTAATATTATAAGAAATAGTTTTATTTATTTTTACATTAAGCGTTATAAAAAGCATACTCTATGAAAAAGAAATTAACACTTATTGTGAATCACCCTTGGGATAATGTGTTTTTTGGGAAGGATGTGTTTTTAGTACCTTATTATATTGGAAAAATTCATAACTATGATGTCAAGATAGTCTTCCCATCCAATAATTTAGTAGAAAAAACATCATGGAGAGACGTTGAACCTTATCCTATATTATATAAAAAGAAACTTACTCCTTTCTCATTTATATTTGGCCTCAAGCTAATGTGGTATCTTTTTTTGAACGCTAAACATATTGACTGCTTTATGAGATTTCATGTTACTATTACTACGGCAATTATGATTATAATTTATAAGATGCTGAATAGAAACGGAATAGCATATTTAAAAGTTGACAATGCAGGTCTTATTGATTTCAAATACAAGAAAGATGTTAAAAGTTTTATTAGATCTTTACTATACAAGAAGATGTTTTCATTGGTTGACAATGTTTCATGCGAGACAAAATTAGGATTAAAGATGTATACTAAGGAAACATTTGGTGTAGATATAAGTTCAAAGCTACTATACATGCCTAATGGTTTTGATGATGAAATGAGAGAAAATTTAGGTATTATTGTAAATGATAGTATTAATAAAGAAAATACTATGCTCACGGTTGGGCGATTGGGTACTGAACAAAAAAACACTAAACTACTTCTTGATGCATTAAATGGGTTAGATTTAAAAGATTGGAAGATCTATTTAATAGGTCCTATTGACGATTATTTTAAACCTACAATAAATGTTTTTTTTCAAAACAATCCACAACTAGAGAATAAAGTGATTTTTCCAGGTAATATTAACTCTAAAAAAGAATTATGGGAATATTACAATAAATCTAAAGTTTTTCTATTAACTTCTAGACGTGAGGGATATCCTATCGTTTTTGGTGAAGCCTTAAGATTCCATAATTATATTGTTTCTTCAGAATTACCTTCTTCTATTGAAATTATATCAAAATGGGGAGGGAAATTATTTATGCAAGAAGATGTGAAGGCACTACATGATATTTTATTATCTATTATCGAAGGCGATTTGGATATAAATATATATGATGATATAGATGTTTCATCTGAGTGTTGGTGCAATATAATATCAAAAATGCCTTTTTAATTCTATTTTATATGTTAAATTTTATATTTAAATTCTTAGGAAAAGTTATTTCTGAAAAAAGATTCTATATTTTTAAAAGAGCAGAGACATTTATTGTTTCTCGAATAATACGCTATTGGTTTTGTAATGTTAAAGGAAAAATTTCAATTTCTCTCCCTTTCTATATAAATGGTGCAAAATATATACGTCTTGGTTTGAATTTTCGGGCTTTAGGAGGCCTTCGTTTAGAAGCAATAGGAACTTATAACGGAATTTGTTATTCACCCAATATAGAAATAGGAGATAATGTCGTTCTTAATAATAGCTGTCATATTGGAGCTATAAATGAGATTATTATCGGAAATAACGTTGTTATGGCTAGTCGAGTTTTTATAACTGATCATTATCATGGTAATACTACTTATGCTGATATGCAAGTATTAGTTCAAGATAGGAAATTGTATTCTAAAGGTAGAGTTGTAATAGGGAATAATGTTTGGATTGGAGAAGGGGCAGTTATTTTACCTAATGTTACAATAGGTGATAATACGATAGTTGCAGCTCATGCTGTTGTCACTAAAGATATTCCATCCAATACTGTTGTTGCAGGTTGTCCTGCAAAGATTATTCATATATAAGGTTATGAATCTATCTCTGCTTTTACTTTTTTTCACAGTAGGCGTTATCTTAACTTATACTCGTAAATTATATGTGAAACACACATATATATATCTTTCGATAATTCTTTCGATCTTCATAGGAATGCGTGATTTGTCCGTTCCTGATACAGAAGGTTATCTCGAATTTTTTGAACAAACGTTATCGAATTCATTACTAGATATACCTTTCTTTTCATTTGAACCAGGATTTCAACTATTTACTAAATTATCTAAAAATATTATTGGTAGCAATAGTTTCTTATATTTATATATTATATCATTTGTTAATTTTATAATTATTTATTTTTCAATAAATAATTTAAAAAAAATTCTAGATTTAAATCAACTATCACCAAGCTATTTGATTAATTTCAATACTATTGAATTCTTTCTATTATATGCTTCATATTGGGGTCTATATTATTGTGCTATTGTATTAAGAGCAGGTATTGCTCTATCTATTTTGGTGTATATCTCCACTTTGGTTTGTCTACCGAGCCTATCTAGATCTCAGAAAATTCAAATTGTAGGATTAACAATTTTATCTTGCACATTTCATATTACTGCTTTATTTGGTGTTTTTGCTATCATTATTATTAAAACATTTAGGAAGCTAACTAACAAATCCTATTTATTACTATTATTGATAGCCTCTATTATCTTTCTAACAAGAATAAGTACTTATATAGTAGAATTTTTACTTCAATATTTATCTTTATTTTTTTCTTTAGTTGCTGATACTGATTTGAAAAAATTAGAATCATATGAAGATGTTCAAACTTCATCACAAATATCTTTTCGTTATATATTTTGTCTTTTGATTGCATTGTTTTTGATAGCCACGAAAAAAATGCCATTAATATACTATAAGTATTTGAATGTATATATTATTGGAATTATCATTGGTGCAATTTTTTCTTCTATTGAAGCTTTTGCTCGAATTTCAGACTTCTTTTTAATATATTCGTTTATTCTTTTAGGTATAAGGCTTTGTGCTATACATGATAAGAATAAACGTTTAGCGAGTGTCGCTTTAATTGTATTTATTCAATTTTTATTTGTTTATAGAACAATATTAGGATTATGATTAAAAATACCGAGACAAAAAGACTTTCAATTATAATTGTAACTTATAATTCTGATGATTTAATTATAAATTGTCTGGAGTCAATCTTTCAATATAATGATATATACGATAAATTGGAGGTTATTATTGTTGATAATAATAGTAAGAATGCTTCCGCCATGTTTAATAAAGTAAAAAGTCTTTATAATGATGAGATTTTATTGATCCATAATAAAACAAACGGAGGTTATGGAGAAGGAAATAATATAGGAGTAAAATCTGCAACAAGTCCGATTATATTGATTATGAATCCAGATGTAGTTCTAATACAGCCAATATTTAAAAAGATATTGTATGCGTTTGAACGAAATGATACAGCTATTTTGGGAATGCAGCAATATGAATCTAACTTACGTAAAAGCCAGTCCTTTTTGATGTTGGAAGAATCAGTGAAAAATTTGTTGTTGCATAAATTTTATGCCAAAATAAATAAGTTTAATAAATCATTATTTTGCTTATCAGGCGCCTGCTTCGCCATTAGAAAATCTGTTTTTAATGATGTTGGCATGTTTGATGAGCAAATGTTTCTATATGGAGAGGAAAGGTTATTACATTATAAAATATTGTCTTTAAAAAAATGGGAGGTATTGTATGATAAAAGCATTGGATATTTACATCCTAAAGAAAATCGCGAATTTTCTGCTAAAAATATTCAAATGGGACTCAATTCCTATATATATGTATGCAACATGTTAAATTTCAATATTGAAAGCAAACTTAAAAAAATGACTAATATGTATCGGTTTCTATGGTTATATTCCTTTTTCCATGGAGATGAAATAAAATTGAAATTTTACAGTGAAATTATCAAAGTAATAAAATATTATAATAATAAAAAATGAAAGATATTATAATTGGGGTAATTGGTCTAGGTTATGTCGGACTACCATTAGCGCGTTTATTCTCTACTAAGTATAGAACGATAGGTTTTGATATGAATCAATCTCGCGTAAATAGCTTAAACGCCGGGAATGACTTCACATTAGAAGTAGCTGATGAATTACTACAAGATGCATTAAAGAACGGCTTTATTTGTACAACAAATGTGGAAAAAATAAAAGAATGCAATGTTTACATTATTGCAGTACCTACACCTGTTGACGAAAATAATAGACCAGATCTTAGGCCACTACTAAAGGCAAGCGAAACAGTTGGTAAAGTTATTTCCAAAGGAGACATAATAATATATGAGTCTACAGTATATCCAGGTGTTACTGAAGAAGAATGCATACCCGTTTTAGAAAATATTTCAGGACTAAAATTTAATATTGATTTTTACGCTGGATATTCACCTGAGCGTATAAACCCGGGAGACAAAGAACATACAGTAGAAAAAATTAAAAAAGTTACATCAGGATCTACAGCTGAAATTGCAACAATTGTGGATGATTTATATAATTCCGTATTATTAAATGGAACACATAAAGCACCATCAATACGTGTAGCAGAAGCTTCAAAAATAATTGAGAATTCTCAAAGAGATGTGAATATTGCTTTTATGAACGAATTAGCAAAGATATTCAATGCTATGGGTATTGATACTAATGAAGTAATAGAAGCCGCAGCATCAAAATGGAATTTTATTAAATTGAAACCTGGTTTAGTAGGAGGACATTGCATTAGCGTTGACCCATATTACTTAATTCAAAAAGCCCAGGTTTACGGTGTTTTACCTCGGATTATGTCTGATGCCCGAAGATTAAATGACGGTATGGGAGATTATGTAGCAAATCAAGTAATAAAATTGATGAATAAAAAAGGAGTATTGGTTAAAGATGCTAATATTTTGATTTTGGGTTTTACTTTTAAAGAAAATTGTCCCGACATTCGTAATACAAAAGTCGTTGACATATATACAACATTACTTGATTACACTAGGAATATCACAATTTACGATCCTTGGGCAAAAAAAGAAAGTGTAGAAAGGGAATATGGGATTCAAATTATTTCTGATAACTTGAACAAATTTAAGAATAAGTTCTCTGCTATAATATTAGCAGTTACTCACGATGAATTTAAAAATTTAGATTTTAAAGAGTATTTGAAATCTGGTGGTGTTATTTATGACGTAAAAAATTTCCTTCCTAAAGAAATGGTTGATGCAAGGCTTTAATAATATAAAAATGAAAAAAAAGAGCTCTAGTGTATGCTGTGTTTTTAATTATGGAAGCCACTATAGAACATCTGTTTACCAACTGATGGACAAAGAACTGAAATGTGATTTTTATTTTGGAGACTATATACCAGGTAATATTAAAGCGATGGATTATAAATCGCTAATTGGATTTAAAAATACATTAAAAAATGTATGGATTATTGGAAACTACTATTGGCAATGTAATTCTGTCGGAATTGTATTTAAACCATACAAGCATATTATCATGGAAGGAGAACCTTATTGTGTTTCAAGCTGGTTAATTCTCTTTCTTGCCAAATTATCTGGTAAAAAAACATACACATGGACTCATGGATGGTATGGAAGAGAGTCAGTCATTAAGAAGTTGATAAAAAAAATATTCTTTAGTATGGCTCATCATATTCTTCTTTATGGTGACTATGCAAAAGAGCTAATGCTCAAGGAAGGTTTTGATACCGAAAAGTTAACGTGTATCTATAATTCGCTAGACTATGACAATCAATTGGCTATCAGAGAAAAGCTGAAACCTTCGACTATATACAGCGACTATTTCAAAAACGGAAATAAGAATCTAATGTTTGTTGGAAGATTAACTCAGTCCAAAAGATTTGATCTGCTACTTCAAGCTCTGTCAAAACTTAAAAGTCAATCTTATAATTTTAACCTTACATTGATAGGTAATGGAGAGGCAAAAGAAAAATTAATGATTCTAACCAAAAAACTTGGATTGGAAAATAATGTTTGGTTCTACGGTGCCTGCTATGATGATCAGGAACTTTCGGCTTTGATTTACAATGCAGACATTTGTGTTTCACCTGGTAATATAGGGCTTACCGCAATGCATGCAATGGTTTATGGAACACCTGTAATAACTCACGACAACTATAAATACCAGGGTCCTGAATTTGAAGCCGTTAGAGATGGCATAACTGGGACCTTTTTTGAATACGGAAATAGTGATTCTCTGGCTGAAAGTATAATTAGATGGTTTAAAAAATCTACAGACCGAGATGCAATAAGGAAGAATTGTTATAACATAATTGACACAAGATACAATCCACACTGTCAGGTTTCTCACCTAAAAAAAATTATAAATGAATAAAGAATTTGGAATGGGATTAAGATCCAACCTACGAATGATTTTACGGAATTTATCACTTGACATAATGAGTTTATCCGTAAAACCCGCAGTAGGAATTCACATTCTCAACGGTCATACTATTTGTCGGAACGGAGAACCGAATGAAGAAACATTTCGCTCTCAGCTCAAAAAGTTACAAAAGATGAGTACTTTTATAAGAGCAGAAGATGCTGTAAGAATGATTTGTGAACGAAAAAAAACAAATGATATCCTTATTGCTTTTACCTTTGATGATGGGTTTGATGAATGTGCTAAAATCATAGCTCCTACACTAGAAGAATTTAACACGAATGGTTTATTTTTTATAAATCCGAACTTTGTCGAAGGAGATAATGAATACATAAGGAATTTTACTGACAATATTGTTTTGACACCAGGCAAAAAGCCTATGAGGTGGGATGATATTATAAAAATTCAAAAAGCAGGACATATTATTGGAGCTCATACAATGGACCATTACATGATTAACGGAAATAACATCTTAGAACTAGAAAGCCAAATTGGGAATTGTAAAGGTATTATTGAAAGCAAGCTAGGAATTCCTTGTGAATACTTTGCCTTCCCTTATGGAAGACTGGAACATGCTAGTCCAAAATCAATTGATATAGCCTCAAAATACTACAAATATATATTTAGTCAGTCCGATTATAAAAACTATTTCTCATATAATGGGCGCGTCATTAACAGACGACATTTTGAGCCATACTGGCCGGTACGACATGTAAAATATTTTATCAGTCATACAAAAAAGTATTAATTCCATTCAAAATGCCAACTTTACTCCAAATAAATACAGTAGTCAATTCAGGATCTCATGGTAGAATAGCTGAAGAAATAGGACAATTAGCTTTAGCTAAAGGCTGGAATAGCTATATCGCTTATGGTCGTAATGATAGACCTAGTCAATCCCAATTAATAAAAATAGGGAATGATGTTGACATTAAAATGCACGGCATAAAAACTAGATTATTAGACAGACATGGATTTGGTTCAGAAAAAGCCACCATTAAACTTGTTGAACGAATCAAGGAAATAAAACCAGATGTTATTCATTTACATAATATACATGGTTATTATATTAACATTCAAATTTTATTTAAATATTTGGCATCTGCTTCGATTCCTGTAGTTTGGACGCTACATGATTGCTGGTCATTTACTGGCCACTGCTCACATTTTGACTTTGTAGGTTGCAGTAAATGGAAAACTGGTTGTTATTCATGCCCGCAAAAAAAAGAATACCCTGCAAGTCTGGCATTTGATAATTCTAAAAGTAATTACCTAAACAAACTAAAACTTTTCACGTCGGTAAAAAATCTTACTATTGTACCAGTGTCCAATTGGCTTGCAAATCTTGTAAAGGAATCATTCCTTAAAAATTACTATCTTCAACTAATTTATAACGGAGTAAATCTGAAAACATTTTATCCACGATATGACAAGTTAATTAACCATAAATTAGGAATTGAAAATAACTTTAAAATATTAGGTGTAGCCTCAAGTTGGAGTAGCCGTAAAGGAATGAATGATTTTATTAGACTAAGTAAAATTATCAACCCAGATTGTGTAATTATACTAGTTGGATTGAATGAGAAACAATTAAAGAGATTGCCATCTAATATTATAGGTATCAGCAAAACGGAGAATGTTGAACAACTTGCTGAAATTTACTCGACTGCTGATTTATTTCTCAATCTAACGTACGAAGACAATTTTCCAACAACTAACCTTGAATCTCTTGCCTGCGGCACTCCTATTCTAACTTATAATACTGGAGGTAGTATTGAAGCGGTATCGCCAGATACAGGATTTGTTGTTAAAAAGGGAGATTTAGATGCTGTTTTAGAGGCTATAAGGCTAGTTAAAGAGAAAGGAAAATCAACGTACACTATTGCATGTAGTGAAAGAGCCGTAAATTTATATAACAAAGACGATCGTTATATAGAATATCTAAATTTATATGAAACTCTTCTTTTGAAAACAACCCCTCCTTCAAAAAAATGAAAATATCAATCATAACTGTATCCTACAATAGCTCAACGACCATACGGGGAACGATTGAATCTGTTTTAAGTCAATGTTATTCGAACATTGAATATATAATTGTTGATGGTTTATCAAAAGATAATACTGTTAGTATTATAAAAGAATACGAACCAAAATTCAACGGCAGACTGCGTTGGATTAGCGAAAAAGATAAAGGGTTGTATGATGCCATGAATAAGGGTCTCCGAATGGCAACGGGAGAAGTAGTTGGTATTATAAATTCAGATGATTACTATCACCATTCGGATGTAATTTCTAAAATAGCGAATATTTTTAAATATCAGACTGTTGAGGCTATTTATGCAGATGTTCGTTTTGTTAATCCGGACAATCTAGATAAAACAGTTCGGTATTATTCTTCAAAAAACTTCTCTCCTGCACGATTCCGTTTTGGCTTTATGCCGGCTCACCCAACATTCTTTACCTATAAAAAGTTTTTTGATGAGTTTGGTTATTACAAAACGGACTATAAAATTGCAGCAGATTACGAACTTCTAATCCGCTTTTTGTTCACCAACAATCTCAATTATAAATACATTCCGTTAGATGTAATGAAAATGCGTACCGGAGGGGCAAGTACAGCATCTATCAAGAGTAATATTCTTCTTAACAAAGAAATTGTTCGAGCATGTAGAGAAAATGGTATCAAAACTTGGTTTCCTCTGCTACTTCTTAAATATTTCATCAAGGTATTTGAATTTATCAGAATAAAACAATGAATATACTTATTACCGGAATCAATGGATTTGTCGGGTCAAATCTAGTGAATGCGCTATGCAAAAAACATGTGGTGTATGGACTGGATATTGTGGCTCCACAGAAAGACGGGGTGATAAAGACTTTTAGCTGGGAAGACATGGAGGAAAACAGCTTGCCGGCAATGGATGTGGTTATTCACCTGGCAGGGAAGGCACATGACACTAAAAACCAAAGTGTGGCTCAGACATATTTTGATATAAATACCGGGCTTACACAAAAGGTATTCGATTATTTCCTTTCATCGTCTGCTTCAAAATTAATTTTCTTTAGTTCGGTAAAAGCAGCGGCGGATTCAGTTACCGGAGATGTACTTACAGAAGAGGTTGTGCCAGCTCCTAAAGGGCCGTACGGGGAGAGCAAGATTGCTGCGGAAAAATATATTCAGGAAAATTTTGATCTCGATACGCCACAAGAAAAACAAGTATACATTTTACGTCCATGTATGATTCACGGTCCGGGCAATAAAGGTAATCTGAATTTACTGTATAATGTAGTTCGAAAAGGTGTTCCATGGCCGCTAGGGGAATTTGATAACCGGAGGTCGTTTACATCGGTAGAGAATCTCAGTTTTGTGATTAATGGCTTGGTTTCAAAAAATATTTTATCTGGTATATATCACATGGGTGATGATGAAGCGCTTTCTACAAACGAACTTATCGAGGTAATGTGCGAGTCGTTGGGAAAGAAAGCACGTATTTGGCATTTACCGAAAGGGTTGATGACAAGATTAGCCGCACTTGGCAGCATGTTCAAGCTACCCTTGAATACTGAACGACTTCGAAAATTAACAGAAAATTATGTGGTTAGTAATTCCAAAATTAAAAACGCACTTGCCATTGAAAGGATGCCCGTAAGTGCTAAGGAAGGATTAATACGGACTATCAAAAGTTTCAAAGATTAACTTGTTCTTTCAAACGCAGTAGATTCTTGTAGATATCATTAAAATATAAGAACTTTGCTGCATTTTTAAATCAGAAAAACAACAACAAAAAATAATTATGCGTAAAATCATTACATTGATCCTATGCTTTTTCGTTTATTCGGGCGGCTTATTTGCCCAAAGTATGACCGACGAACAGGTAATTCAATATGTAAAACAGGCACAGATGGCAGGAAAGAGTCAGAATCAGATGGCCATTGAACTCAAGACAAAAGGGGTTACTACCCAGCAGGTGGAGCGTATCAAAAAGAAATACGAAACCAACCAAGGGGTTACCAAAGAAAATGAATCGGCGACTTCTATCTCACGAAGCCGGACAAAAAATGCGAACACAGAGCTTACACCGGGTTCGCTGGATGAGATCCAATCGGAAACGGGCGATCCCGGCAACCTGTACTCTATACAGGATACTTTGCCCAAGATTTTTGGACGGGATGTATTTACAAACAAAAATCTATCGTTCGAACCTAACAGTAATATGGCTACTCCTACGAATTATTTACTTGGTCCCGGTGATCAGGTGATTATCGATATTTGGGGTGCTTCGCAAAATACTTTTACCGAAACAATATCGCCGGATGGAAATATCAATGTAAAGAATCTGGGACCCGTGTACTTGAACGGGCTTACAGTAAATGAAGCGAACGCCTACGTAAAAAGGAAATTCAATAGTATTTACGCCGGGGTAATGAGTGGGGCTTCTTCCAATATTAAACTTACATTGGGTCAGATTCGTTCCATCCAGATTAATATCATGGGGGAAGTGTCGGTACCAGGTACATATACCCTTTCGGCTTTTTCTTCGGTTTTCCATGCCCTGTATCGTGCCGGTGGTGTAAACCAAATTGGGACTCTTCGTAATGTGAAGGTGATGCGGGCCGGCAAGCAGATGGCATCGCTGGATGTGTACGATTATATTCTAAAAGGAAAATTCAATGACGATATACGATTGATGGAGGGGGATGTGATTATTGTACCTCCCTACGATTGCCTGGTGGATATCTCCGGAAATGTAAAACGCCCCATGTTTTACGAAATGAAAACAGGAGAGAGCGCGGCGACCTTGTTACACTATGCCGGAGGTTTTAAAGGCGATGCCTACAGCAAAACGATACGAGTGTTACGAAAGAGTGGCCGGGAACACCAGATATTTAATATCGATGAGAAAGATTTTGCGACCTTTGAACTAACAGATGGAGATTCAGTAAAGGTGGGTGCTGTTCTGGACCGCTTTGAGAATAGAGTGGAAATTAAAGGAGCTGTATACCGGGAAGGTTTGTATGAATTGAATGCCGGGGTAAACAGTGTAAAGACATTGATTGAAAAAGCGGAAGGAATAACAGGTGATGCCTTTATGAATCGTGCCGAATTGCGCCGTCAACACGAAGACCTGACACTGGAGATAATTTCCATCGACCTTAAAGGTTTGTTGAAGGGTACAACTGCGGACGTACCTTTGCAAAAGAACGATATCCTCTTGATCCCAAGTATTCACGATTTACAGGAAGCGGGCATTTTAACGATCCACGGGGAAGTGGCACTTCCGGGAATGTTTCCTTTTGCCAAGAATACAACTTTGGAGGATTTAATTATACAGGCCGGAGGGTTATTGGAGGCAGCATCGACGGTTCGGGTAGATATTGCCCGACGGATAAAGGCCCCTAAAAGTACAAGAGTAGGTCGCCAAATGGGACAAACATTCTCCTTTTCGCTGAAGGATGGGTTAGTAGTGGATGGAACACCCGGCTTTGTGTTGGAGCCTTTCGACGAGGTGTATATTCGCAAAAGCCCGGGATATCAGGCTCAACAAAACGTCACAATTATAGGTGAGGTTGTATTTGGTGGCAGACACGCTATGACAGAAAAGAACGAACGATTGAGTGAACTTGTTCGCAAGGCGGGGGGGCTTACTCCGGAAGCGTATCCGCAAGGGGCGCGTCTGCTTCGCCGGATGACTCCCGAAGAAATAGCACGCCAGGAAAAAACACTTCAAATAGCCACAAAAGACACAGGCAATGATTCAATTGATATAAACAAACTGGATGTAGATAGTATTTACCCTGTGGGAATTCATCTGGAAAAAGCGTTGGCTACTCCAGGTTCGGATTACGACCTTGTATTACGCGAGGGAGACCAGTTGATTGTTCCGCAGTATGTAAACACAGTAAAAATAAATGGAACTGTCATGTTTCCTAATACTGTGCTTTACCAAAAGGGCAAAAGGTTAAAGTATTATATTAGCCAAGCCGGTGGTTATGGACAACGTGCGCAAAAAAACAAAGCCTACGTGGTGTATATGAATGGAACTGTTGCACAGTTAAAAGGTGGTTCTTCCAAACATATCCAACCTGGATGCGAAATCATTGTGCCTGACAAACCGGATAAGAAAGGGATGTCGCTGGGAGAAATAATAGGGCTTAGCAGTTCCATTGCCTCCCTTGGAGCTATTGTAGCCACTCTTCTTACACTTACCAAATAAAATCGTAAGAAAACTATGAATGATATAGAAAAACAGCCTGTCGCTTCGCAAACAGAAGAAGAACAGGAAATTGATCTGCTAGAGCTCGCACAGAAAGTGTGGATAGGTCGGAAACTTATTTTTAAAACCTGTTGTGCTGCTGTTTTGATTGGACTCGTTGTTGCCTTTAGTATACCGAAAGAATATACAACGGCCGTTACACTGGCCCCTGAGGTAAGTGTAAAAAGTGGTGCGGGAAATTTAGGGGCTCTCGCCAGTATGGCGGGTATCAATCTTGCCTCCGGATCAGGAGAGGAGGCTCTTTCGCCAGATCTTTATCCGGATATTGTAAGGTCTACCCCTTTTTTACTGGATCTTTTCCCGGTAAGGATAACAACCTTGGAGAGTGGCAAGCCTATTACTCTTTATGAGTATATGGACAACCACCAGCGGGCTCCGTGGTGGGGAATGGTAACATCTGCTCCATTCAAAGCGTTGGGATGGATGGTTTCCTTATTTAAAGAAGAATCGAAGGTATTGGATGAAACCAAACCCGATGCCTTCAGGCTTACACAAGACCAGGCGGGAATAGCAAAGAGTATTAGCAATCGCATAATGGTTGGCGTTGACAAAAAAAGCGGGATGATATCATTAAGCGTTACTATGCAGGATCCGTTGGTTTCGGCAGCACTTACCGATACGGTGATGCAGAATCTGCAGAGTTATATAACGGAATACCGCACCAACAAGGCAAAACGTGACCTGGCTTATACGGAGAAATTGTATAAGGAAGCGCAACAGGATTACTATTCTGCGCAACAAAAGTATGCCAACTTTGCGGACTCCAATTTAGACATCGTGCTTACGGGTTACCGTACGCGGTTGGAAAGGTTGCAAAACGAGGCTACGCTGGCCTACGGTTTGTACAATCAGATATCGCAGCAGCTGCAACTTGCCAAGGCAAAGGTGCAGGAGGTTACTCCGGTTTATACGGTAGTTCAACCGGCTTCGGTTCCCTTGCAACCTGAATCGCCTAAAAAAATGATGATTATTATCGGTTTAGTATTCCTTGCTTTTGTAGGTAGTGTGGGTTGGATTCTATTTATTAAAGACCTGATGAAACAATTCAAGAGATCTTGAAGTGCTCCGCACTCATCTCATCCTTGTAAATCAACAGGTGATTATATGCTAATTGGATAAAGGAATCTTTGGCAAACAAAGTTCGTTTGCGGTTGTTCCATGATTCAAGTTGATCTTTAACCTCTTCCGGACTTATAGCATGGTAGTTATGTAATATATAGTCTACCGTAGATAATAACTCTAGTGCAAAAGATGAATAAAATCCGGTAAGGAATTTTTTCGTTTTTTGCACTATTGCTTTATAGCGTGCATTTTCTGCTGCATTCAGATATGCTTCAATTTCTTTTTCTCCTTCCATCACCGGCCAAATTTCCTGAAAAGGTTTAGTATCTTTGGCACAGTACCCGGTTATATAACTTCCATTGAGATAATACAACACATGTCTTACCATTCCAGAGTAAGGTCCGTAAAAGTTGGGTTGAAAATCAAGTTTAAAATTATCATCTGCTCCAAATCTTGATAAAAAATAAGCAACCTTCTCTGCCGCAAATTCCGAAATAAATTCCTCGTTTCGTACCAGCTCGTATAATAAAGCTAATAACATTGCTCTGGCTGGAGTCAATTTCACCCTCTCCTTACGCATCACCTCTTCTATTTGTGCATTTGGTTCGTATACCAATACTTCGCAGGTTATGTCCGAAAGGTAATACTCTATTAAATTTTTCACTTTAATCCAATCAAGTTTTCCATTTCCGGCTCCCAGAGGTGGAACAGCCACTGATTGAATACGGTTGGATAGTAACACTTCTTTCAGGTCTTTCAGCCCTTGTTCGATATAGATGTATTCGGATGGTTTACGCCAGTCTGTCTTGGTTGGGAAATTAATGATCGTTTTTGCTCCCTTTAATAAGGTTGATTCGTTAGTCACAAACATTCGTCCGATTTGGATTTTATTTGTTTTACAGGCTTGTTGATACGTTTTATAATTTACTGGGTATTGGTTTTTAAACTGCAAAGCAATGCCCTTCCCCATCACACCGACAGTATTCACGGTATTTACCAATGCTTCCGCATCACTTTCCAATAAATTTCCTTTAATATATTTAATCATAACACTAAAAATAAATCCATGTTTGCCATGTTACAAATATAACACAATATTGAATTGAGATTATGATTTACATGAATAAAAAAAGGAAAGATATATCTTCTGCGTTTCATTCATATATGAATGAATGACCAAAGATATATGAATGAGAAACGAAAGATATATCTTTTAAGGGTAAATGTACTATTGTTTTTTGCGAAAAAATCCTTCACTTCCTTCACCTCTTGAGTTATCTTTCTCTCCTCCAACGGTATGGGCATACGGATGCTTTCAATTATCCTTCACCTTTTGCCCAATATCCTTCACCTTTTGTTTCACCCGTTAAATTATCCTTCACCTTGTTGCTATTTTATTTGCAGGAATGAAATTAAAGAGTTATCTTTATAGCTTTAATTAAATTAGTACTGGAATGAAAATAACCCGTTACAGCGGAGACGGAAAATCACGGAAAGTGATGGATCTGTGTACGCTGCTTGAGTCAATGAAAAAGGAAACGACCAGTAACCCGGTCGCGTTTGCTAGAGAGAATATTGGTAGTCGCCCCCTGACGGGCGAAGTGGTTGGCATGGACAAAATTCCGGTGGTGGTGTTCGGTGCCTTGCTGGATGCCCACGAAATAAAACAATACAATGGTGTGGTGTTGCTGGAATTCAACCGTCTTTCGGGGTTGAAGGAGGCAAAGGAAATACGGGGAATCGCTTCGGATTCGCTGGCTACATTGGCGGCGTTTGTGGGGGTGAGCGGTCGGAGTGTCAAGGTGTTGGTGCCCTTTTCCCTACCCGATGGTTCGTTGCCCGACAATCCGTTGCAGGTGGAGCATTTCCATGCCCATGCCTACAAAATGGCGGCCGCGCATTACGAGGCGCAGCTTCGGTGTGAGGTTACGCTTAAGAAGCCCGACCCTGCCAGGGGTTGCCGGCAATCGTGGGATCCGGATTTGTACTACAATCCGCAGGCGGTTCCGTTCGTGATGGAACAACCCCTGGGTATGCCCAAAGGGGAGCTTGCTTATGTGGAGAGCCGTACGGCGGAAGCCAATGCGCTGATGCGCATGGCGCCGGGACGCGAACGAAGCCGGTTGGTTTCGGGGTTGTTTGATTCGGCTTTGCAGCAGACCATCTTGTTTTGCGGTTCGCCTGCCGATTACGGGGAGGATGCAGCGGTATTTATTACCCGGCTGGCCCGGTTTTGCTGGGGATCGGGTATCCCTGAGGAGGATGTGATTCGCTGGGCGTTGTTGTATCCCTGGCTTTCGGACCAAGAAACAGCGTTGCGTACGGTTGTGGGAAATGTGTATAAGTTGTCGGCAAAGGAGGGTTTCGGGGTGAAGCCTGCCATGCCTCAGGAGCAGAAGAATGTGATCTGGCTGGAGGAGTTTCTGGCGCGACGGTTCGATTTGCGGCGCAATACGCTGACTGAGGCGGTGGAGTTCCGCGAACGCAGGAGTTACTATTTTGATTTCCGTCCGGTTACGCCGGAGGTGATGTATTCGATTACCCAAAAGGCGTTGCTGGAGGGGTTGAAGGTGTGGGACCGTGACGTAAAGCGGTTTGTGTTGTCGGACCGGATTCCGGAGTACAATCCGGTGGATGAGTACCTGGACCGCTTGCCGGCCTGGGATGGCGTGGACCGTATCAGACTTCTTGCCCGGTGTGTGCCTACGGAGAACGGGGCGTGGCCCGATTTGTTTTATACCTGGTTTCTGAGTATGGTGGCGCACTGGAAGCAGCTGGACAAGTTGCATGCGAACAGTACGTTGCCTTTGCTGGTGGGTTTTCAGGGTGCGGGTAAGTCGTCGTGGTGCCGGCAGTTGTTGCCGCCGGTGTTGCAGGATTTTTATATTGAGACTACCGACATGAGCAACCGCAAGGAGGCTACCCTGAATCTGAGCCGGTATATTCTGATTAACCTGGACGAGTTTGACGCGTTGCGTGCCTCGCAGCAGAGTTACCTGAAAAGTATTATCCAGATGCCGGAGGTGAAGGTGCGTATGCCCCACGAAAAGGGGGTGCGCAAGCTGAACCGGTATGCTTCGTTTATTGCTACCTGTAACACCATGGATACGCTGACCGACCCGTCGGGGAGCCGCCGTTTTATCGGGGTTGAGGTAACGGGGTACGTAAAGCCGGTGCAGGCTATTGATTACGAACAGTTGTATGCCCAGGCCATGGAGGCGGTGCGTAAAGGCGAACGTTTCTGGTTTACGGCCGAGGAGGAACGGACTACGATGCAGAACAACCGGGAGTTCCAGCGGATACCGCTGGAAGAGCAGTATTTTATGCGGTTCTATGAGGCTGGCAGCGAGGAGACGGGCGGCGGACAATGGTTGTCGGCCACCGAGGTGCTGGAACGGGTTAGTGTGCTGAGTGGTGCTACCTTCAGTAATACTTCCGCCGCATCGTTCGGTCGCTTGTTGCTCAAAAATCAGGTTGCCCGCAAGCATACAAAAAGCGGGAATGTGTATCTGGTGAAGGAAAAGGTGAAGGATTAACCCCCTTAGGTGAAGGATATTGCCCGAAAGGTGAAGGATATTTTCGATGAAAAAACGTATAACATCCTCACATCATGTACCTTAACTAAAGAGGTGAAGGATGTGAAGGATGTTTTTTAAAATAAAATTTGAAATGTAGAACTTTAGGCATTAAATCAGTGTTTTCTAAATGGATGTATGCCATAACGCCGAACAAATACAGTGAACACAATGGGGTCTTTCGAATTAATAAATGGCAACCAGTCAGACAGATGGGATGTGCTCGTAAAATCGTTTAGCGGGTATGATGTGTACTATTTGTTTGGGTATGTGAAAGGTTTTTTTTTGCACGGGGATGGTGTGCCTCTATTAATTTATTACAACAACAATGATTTGAGAGGGATAAACGTGGTTATGAAAAGGGACGTTTCGCAGACCACTCCTTTCAACGGGCTTCTACCCGCCGGTACCTACTACGATTACGCATCGCCTTATGGTTACGGCGGGTTTATTTTTGAGGGTAATGTATGTGCCGAAAACATGACGCTGTTTATGGAGGAGTACCTCCGGTTGCTGGTAAATGAAAAGGTTGTCTGCGAATTTATACGTTTCCATCCGCTTTTGGATAATGCCGACAGAATGCGCCCGATGCTGGAAGTGATTGATTTGGGAAAAACAATTTCCATAGACCTTGCTTCGCCGGATTGTATCTGGTCCGAAATAAGCAGAGAGAGGCGTAACCGGATTCGCAAGGCTCAAAAATTGGGTATTAAGATCGCACATGGAAGGGGAATGGATCTGCTCGAGAGGTTTAAACCGATCTATGAAGCGACAATGGAGAGGGACCAGGCGCATCCCTACTACTATTTCGGAAATTCATTTTATCATTCTATCCATAACGACTTGATTGATAATTATGAAATTTTTTATGCCGTATTAGGTGACAAAATTGTTTCGATGGCGCTTATTATTTTTGCCAATAAGTACATGCACTATCATTTGTCGGGGTCGCTGGCCGAATACCTGCAAATGGCCTCTTTTAGCCTGCTTTTGTATGAAGCTGCCTGCTGGGGGAATGAGCAGGGGTTCAAAAAGTTTCATCTGGGAGGTGGACTGGGCTCGAAAGAGGATTGTTTATATAAATTCAAACAGGAGTATAATCGTCATTCCAGTAATCAATTCTCGGTGGGAAGATTAATTGGTAACCCGGATGCTTATGATTTTCTTGTAGATACCAGGAGGAAAAAAGATGCCTTGTTTGCCGAAGACTCATCTTATTTTCCATTATATCGTTCCTAATGGCTTGCTTAATAATCATTCTATATGAGCAGCGTATTTTTAAGGGCTTTTGAACAAAATGATTACATTTTGATCAACAAATGGAGGAATGATCCTCAGATTCAGAAATTGACTTGCGGAGATTTCAGATACGTTTCTTCCGAGAGGGAAAAGGAGTGGGTAAGAGATAAGATGATGAACAATCAGACGGATAATTATCTGGCTATTTGCTTAAATAATGACTCGCAGGAAATGATTGGGTATATCTCCGTTAACAACATTAATCACCTGCACAGAACTGCCGACGGCGGGGCTGTTGTGATAGGAAATTACACTTACCGGGACGGGGCGACGTTAATTGATGCCCTGAAGATTTTGCTTTCTTTTGTTTTCGACACACTGAACATAAACCGGTTTACAGGTTACTGCCTGGAAGATCATAAATATTCGCGGTTAATAATGGAGTCTTTTCTTTATAAATTGGAAGGCTGCAAAAGGGAGGCTGTATATAAGAATGGGACTTATCACAATGAACTTATTTATTCTATACTCAGAGAGGAGTATTACGGCTATATAGTGAACGGTGAGTACGAACTGATGAAAATAGCTAAAAGAATCAAGTTACTAAACAAAACCATTTAATAAACAAAACTATGGAACTTAAAGACTTTGTACAAAATATTGCGGCTCAGTTTGACGAAACGGATACTTCCGTATTCGCGGCCGATACCAAATTCAGGGATTTCGAGGAATGGTCGTCGCTGACAGCGCTGTCTATTATTGCCATGATAGACGAAAAATATCACGTTACATTCCAGGGGGATGATATTCGTAATTCTTCGTCTATCAATGATCTTTTTGAGATTGTAAAATCAAGAATGGGATAACGTCTTCTACGAGTAAATCATCTCGCAGAAATTCAATTTACCAAGTTTCAGGAGCAAGCTCCCCCAGGCTAGCCCTACTCCATATCCGGATAAGCAGACTTGATATTCCTTATCTGCTAATTTATCGCCCAGGTTATAGGCTATATTGGTTGGTATGGTAACGCCGCTGGCATTGCCAAAGTTTTCGACGATGTTCGAGGGCATCTTGTCCCGGGGTATCTCCATCTTATCCGCCAGCTTCTGTAGCATAAACCGGTTTGGCTGATGGAACAGGTAGTAATCGATTTCTTCTTTGGTAACCGCTGCTTTTTCGAGCAATGACTCAATTAACGGAGGAACTTCCAGTTGGACAAAGTTAAAGACATCTTCGCCTTTCATTACCAGGTTGTCTTTTGACCTGAAATTGCCGTTGGCATCTTCTTCCATGACGGCGGTTTCGGGGGATGATGGCAAACGGAATCCTCCCGCCGGTATCATTAAGGCGGATGCTCTGGTTCCGTCCATTTTAATGTTGCCACGGATGGTGGTTTCTTCTTTCGAATTTTCTACGATTGTGATGGCGGCTCCGTCGCCGATAAGCGGGTTGCTGTTTCGATCTCTCCCGGAGACCTTATGACTGAGGATATCCGCGTTTAAAAGTACCACTTTCTTGATTGCAGGTTGTTCCAACAGCATAAATGCCTGAATCAAACCTACAATATATCCGGTGCAGCCCTGGTTTATATCCAGACAGATCATATCATGCTTAAGCCCTAAAGCGCCCTGAATGATATTGCTTGTGGGGGGCATAAAGTAATCGGGCGACTGGGTTACCAGTATCATCGCGTCGATCTCATCTTTGGCCAGCTTACCCTGGTCGAACAGGTAATTCAGTCCGCGGCAACAGAGATCGGAAACGCAGGTTTCCGGATCGGCGATACGGCGTTTGTTGTATCCCATGATCAGCTTCAGCTTCATGGATTGTGAGGCGGAGAAATTATAGTTTTCGATCTCGTCCTCGAATCTCACCTCTTTTTCGGGCAGGATTGCCAGAATGCCGGTTATCTTTTTGTTGTGAAAAATCAGGTCCATTGTTTGATTGCATTTTTAACTCCGTTTTTTTTCAGTAACTCGATAATTCCATCAACTGATGAAAAGTTTTTAGGTAAGATATCGGATCCATCGATGGAGATGCCAAATTCGTTGTCCAACGCATTAACCAGGTTAATTACATCGAACGAATCGAGCATCCCTTCTTCAATAAAATTGACAGACTCGCTAAAGTCGAATTCGGGCCTTAGTTCATTCAAAATGGCAATTATTGTCTTTTCCATCTTTTAGTTGGTATTTGTCAATGAGTAAAACGCCATCACTTAATCGCAGGAAATCGCCAAAATCTGTATTCCGGTAGATTCCGTTTGATGTGTAGTTTCCCATAATTCTGTTTTGGGTTGCAGAATCGGGGTAATGAACTTTCCAGAGTAGGATATTGTTAATCTCCGCCCCATGATAGGGCATGGATACGCCTCGTATTAAATTGTAGACATAGCCGCAATTGTCCGTTAACTTAAACCGGCATTGCTCCTCTTTTAGTTTTCCATAATACCGTCCGGTTTTTGCCAACTGGGGTATGACTGGCGAATGATTCAATATACGTTGAATGGCATCGATTACAATATGACTGTAGATTCCGATCCATCTTTCCTGCAAATCGGACACATACATATCCTGACTAATTTCGATGTGCTCTTGCAGGATGATATCGCCGGTGTCGATGCCTGAATCTACATAGTGCACGGTTACCCCGGTTTTACTTTCTCCGTTTATGATGGGCCAGTGCTGGGGAGCAAGCCCTCTGTAATCGGGAAGCAGGGACGGGTGCAGGTTGATAAATCCCAATCGGGGAATTTCAAGCAGGGGTGGTTTTATTATTTTTTCGAAATGAGCGATGACACACAGATCGGGAGAAACCGTTTTTACCTGCTCTACTACTTCGTCCGAATTTACATTCGGGTATCGCCGGAAAGTAATATCGAATTTCCGGCAGGTGTTTTCCAGTCTCTTGTAAATAGAATTGTCGTACAACGGTGATATGACCAATCTAACCTGGCATCCCTCCCTGACCAGCGATTTGAGCACAACGTCGCTAAACGAGTCTTCGCCCCAAAAAACAATATTCAGTAATTTGCTAGGCATGGTCGTTTATTTGCTTGTTGTAATAGAGGCGGTCTATCTTGCCGTTGGCATTGCGCTTTAGGTCGTCCACCCGGATGGATTGCTCCGGCATCATGTATTTGGGGAGTTGTTTTAATACAGCTTTTCTAAACTCGTTGAGAGCTAACTCTTGTGATGCTTGATAGAACAACACAATTTTCTTTACGTTGTTATCGTAAACCACACAACAGTTGTCTACCATTTGTGTACCCAATACCGCTGTTTCGATCTCTCCCAATTCGATCCGGTAGCCATTGTGTTTTATCTGGGAATCTTTTCGGCCAACATACATAATCTCACCCAGTGGGTTTCGGTAAACCAAATCGCCGGTACAATAAATGAGCTCCGGATAATGGGGATTCAATGGATTCTGTATAAAGGCGTTTTTTGTTTTATCCCAATCATTGTAATATCCCATTGCCAGCGAAGTACCTCGTACACAGAGTTCGCCCTGCTGGTTGGTTTCGGCTGGTTGCTTCTCATCCGTAAGGATAAGCACCTCGCTGTTTTTGCAGGGGAAGCCAATGGGTAAGGATTCGTTGTCCGCGAATTCTCTCTCCACCACATAATAGGTACAGTCTACCGTTATTTCGGTAGGTCCGTACAGATTCACGTATCTGCTGCCGGGCAGGTGCCTGCGCCAGTAATTGAGGTGTTTGTTGGGCATTACCTCGCCGGCAAAGAATACATCTTTCAGATACAGGGGCTTGTTTTTGGAAAATATATCCAGGTTCGCCACATTTATTAAGGCAAACGGGACCCAGAACAGGAAGGTGATCTTTTCGTCGTTCAGGTAGTTGACCAGTGCGGCCGGGAATATAAAATTTTCTTCGGGAATAAGGATCAGGGTGGCTCCGGTGGCATACATCAGATAAATGTCTAATGTGGAGTTGTCGAAGTAAAAGGGTGCCTGATTCCCAATTACACTGGTTGCATCTATTTGAAACGTTTCTACCGCCCAATCGATGTAATCGATAACGCCCCGGTGGGAGATAACAACTCCTTTGGGGGTACCTGTTGATCCGGACGTAAATATCGAATAGACCGGATCGGTGTCGATCTGTCTGTTTTCCACTTGTTCGCAAAGGGAATAATCGATCGCGCCCTTTGTCAGGATATCTTCCAGCACCAGTATTTCTTTGTCGCTAAAGGATCGTACTTTTTCTTCGTTCTTTTTGTCTGTCAGGATTACGGAAGATTCTAAAACCTGGAGTATGGACTGAATTCGGGTAACCGGCGAATGGGTATCGAGGGGAACATAAAAGTTTCCACTCAAGCTTATTCCCGCAAATGCCTGGATGGCTGAGCATCCTTTTGGGATATACACGCAAACAGGCTTGTTCGTTATTCCTCTGTCGGCGATTGCTGTTGCTACCAGGTAACTGTTGGCTAGCAATCGGGCAAATGAAAGTTCGCCCGAAGCATCCTTTACAGCTAGTTTATGGGGATGCTTCAGTGCTGTCGCTTTTAAATAGTCAACTACTGATTTTTGCATGGCTACATAGGAATTTTTTGTATCGTTTAGATGGCCTTGCTTCTCCTGAACGGGACTTCGGCTCTGTGGGGTTGGGCAATAAGTCCTTTCTTTACCTGCATAAAGAGAACCACAAAATGGAGTTTGCGCCGTTGACGGGCGGCGGCTACGCAGTTTCGGATGGTATCGGCAACACGTTGGATGTCGCCGTCGGTCAGCGCCGGACCGGAAGGCAGACAGAGGCCTGTGCCAAAGAGGCGTTCGGAGGTGCCGTTGCCGTACCAGGGGGCATTGGCAAATACAGGTTGCAGATGGAGGGGTTTCCATAGCAACCGGGATTCGATGTTTTCGTTTTCGAGGGCTAGCCTCAGCTGATTACAGTTTACCCCAGCACGTGCCTGGTTTACCAGAATGCAGCTGAGCCAGTGGTTTGAACGGAAGAGCGGGGATGGTTCCTTATGCACGGAAATACCGGGGACATTTGACAGAAGTGCGGTGTAAAGCTTCTGTATCCGGCGGCGGCGTGCTATGTGTTCGCCGAGGATAGTCATCTGTCCCCGGCCAATCCCTGCGCTGATATTGCTCATCCGGTAGTTGTATCCGATATAAGAATGCTGGTACCAGGGCGCGTCGTCTCTTGCCTGGGTGGCATAAAAGAGGGTGCGCTTGGCTTGTTCGGCAAAGCGGCAGATCAGGGCTCCGCCTCCCGAGGTGGTGATCATCTTGTTGCCGTTGAACGAGAGCACACCAAAATGGCCGAAGGTGCCGCATCGCTGTCCGTTAAATTCGGATCCCAGGGCTTCGGCGGCGTCTTCGAGTACGGGTATGTTCCAGCTGTTGGCGATGGTCATGATTTCGTCCATCCTGGCAGGCATGCCATAGAGATGGACCACCACAATGGCTTTGGGTTTCTTTCCGGTTTTTTGGATACGGTCGCGGATGGCTTGATCGAGCAAGACGGGATCCATGTTCCAGGTATCTTTTTCGCTGTCCACAAAGACCGGTGTGGCATACTGATAAGCGATTGGGAAGGCCGAAGCGGCAAAGGTAAAGGACTGGCAGATCACCTCGTCGCCGGGTTGAACGCCCAGTTGGATCAAACCAAGGTGCAAAGCGGCTGTTCCGGCACTAAGGGCTACCACAAACCGCCCGTGTCCGAGAAAGGAGGTAAGTTCTTTCTCGAATCCTTCCACATTGGGTCCCAGGGGCACCACCCAGTTGGTATCGAATGCCTCCTTTATATAATTGAGCTCCCTGCCTGACATGTGGCCGAGAGATAGCCATATTCTGTCTTTCATAGTCGAAAGCGTTTTAATCGTTACCAGTAAACGGATTGATGGAACTACTATTTTCGGCGTTGATTCCTTCGCGAAAAAAAACTTTCGTGAAAGTCCTGATCACTATCAGGAGATCGAGCCGGAAGCTTATATGATCGACATACCAGACGTCGTATTCCAATTTCTGCGGCCAGGGAATGGCGTTGCGCCCGTTAACCTGTGCCCAACCGGATATACCCGGCCGCACTTCGTGGCGTCGTGCCTGCCGTTCCGAATACAGCCTGAGGTATTGTGGCAGCAAAGGTCTGGGCCCTATGAGCGACATATCTCCTTTCAATACATTCAGGAGCTGCGGAAGTTCGTCGAGGGAGGTGGAACGGATCCATCGTCCGGCAGGGGTGAGCCGTTGAACATCCGGCAGCAGA
This sequence comes from uncultured Macellibacteroides sp., assembly GCF_963667135.1. Taxonomy (NCBI): domain Bacteria; kingdom Pseudomonadati; phylum Bacteroidota; class Bacteroidia; order Bacteroidales; family Porphyromonadaceae; genus Macellibacteroides; species uncultured Macellibacteroides sp. The sequence continues at coordinate 791,690 of NZ_OY762974.1, forward strand.
TTGCCTTGCGCATCGCGTTGGTCGGTCATCGTTTTAAATTTGACCAATCGGAACAGTTTGCCGTCTTTGCCGGGGCGTGTCTGAATAAAGAAGACGCCGGATCCTTTGTTGACAGCCAACAAACAAATGGCAAGAACAAACAAAACGGGACTACTTCCGATTAACGCGCAAAGCGAGAAAAGGATGTCCAGCAATCGTTTAAAGAAATGCCTGTACATGGCTTTTATTTTAGTTGCTTGTATTCCGATAATAACGCGTTCCATACCTGGCTCTGCTCGTAACGGCTCTCGATCATTGGACGGGCGTTTTTTGCCATGAGGCTTACCTCCTCCTGATGACTGATAAAATACTTCATGGCATAATAGAGCGCATCTTCCTCTTTGGGTGGAATGATGATTCCGTTTTTTCCTTCCACAATTATTTCGTTGCACCCATTTATGTTGGTTACGATGGATGGCAATTCCATGGCTCCCGCCTGCATGACTACGTTCGGAAACCCTTCTCTGTAACTAGGGAAAACCAACGCATCAGATAGTACGAACCAGGGGCGTACATCGCTCTGATAACCTGTAAACAGAATACCCTTATGTGTTTGTATAAGTTGTTCTATATCTCTCGATACTGGATCTAAACCATTTTCGAAAAAGCCCACAAGCAATAAGCGTACGGATGAACATTCTTTATATAACCTTGTAAATGCCCGTATAAGTTCATTGATTCCCTTATCGCGGACCATCCTGCCTACATAACAGAATGTGAAGTGGTCCTTTTCATGCCCCAGTTCTTTTGCTCTGTTGAGTACATCATCGCTGCGTGTGTAGTGATGCATGTCTATTCCACTGATATTGCCGTTCAAAACTTTACGTAGGGGTTTGGAGGTTATCTTCTCGCGAATCAATGTTTCTTTCACCCCGTCGCCTTCCGGAATTACTTTGGTTGCGCAAAAGCAGGTGATTCTTTCCATGAGAATCAATAGCCGTCGAAAGAGTCCTGTCGTGGTTTCGAATCGCAGTCCGGTTACGGTATAAATACGATGGGGAACCCGGGTAATCCATGCAGCCACCATAGACAAAAGGCTGCCTTTGGGTGTATTGGTGTGAACAATGAATGGTTTCTCCTGATGAAAGACCTTGATAAGATTGAACAGCGATTTCAAATCAGCCAACAGACTAATCTCGCGGTGCATCTTCACCTCGATGGTGCGGATTCCTTCCCGATTCCCCAATTCGCGGAGGATGTCCTGGCCCGATGCCAATCCAATTACGTCGTAGTATTGGTTTAAAAAGGCAAGCTGACCTTTCAACAAAGAGTCCATACTTCCGGAAACAGTGGTTACTCTAACTAACTTGGGTTTCATTGTGGTATAGCAATTTATAAACCTGCTCGTATTCATTTACTGTTTTCCGGATATCGTATTGGATTGCCTTGTTCATGCATTTCTGAGCAGTTGTGCTGTAAAGCTGCTGGTCTGTCATCAACTGACGGATAATGATTGCCAGCTGGGTACTGTTTCCTTCTTCGAATAAAAGGCCGGCTCCTTCCACAATCTCATGCAGACCGTCTACATCGCTTGCGACAAAGGGTTTCCCCACACACATTCCCTCGATGGATGAGAGTGACAATCCTTCGTAGTGGGACGACATGACCACAATATCCGCCGTTTTGAGTATCCCGGGAATATCGCTTCGTATACCGAGGAAATGAATCCGGTCCGCAAGCTGCAGCTTTTCGGCAAGTTGCTGGCATAGTGAGAGCCGTACACCATCGCCAACCAGGGCCAGATGATATTGGACGGGTAATAATGCCATGGCGCGAATCAATGTATCCTGATCCTTTTCTAGTCTGAATCCCGCTACTTTAACAATAAGGTAGTCGCTTTCCTGTATACCCAACAATTTAGATTTACTAACCGGCAGGGCATTCTTGTAAGTGGAAAGATTGATGCCGTTTTGAATGGTAACAACCGGATAGCCGTTTCCGATATAGTGGTTCAGGATATCTGATGCCTTGCCGGATATCCCTATTATTTTGCTGTATTGCTTATAGATTAATTTATCGATGGGTCTAAAAAAGAATAGGTGGCGGCGACGGTTGTTTGTGTTATGTTCGGTGGTTACGAGAACGGACTTTCCCTTTGTAATGAATTTGGCACACGCCATCCAATACTGACAAGCCGTATTATGGGTATGAATGATGTCGTACCTGTTCAGATAGGGTATTAACCGGAATATGATAAGCGGATTATACAACCAGGTGTTGATGCCGAGGCTGTGTATTTTCAAGCCTAAACCGGCAAGTTTATCCTTAAACATCGTATCTGCGCCGTCGAATAGCAATACATCCACCTGATGTCCGCTTGCCTTAAACAGGGGGACCATATCCAGAATGAGTTTTTCGGCACCTCCGGTTCGCAAGGAGGTGATGACATGCAGTATTTTCATTTCCTTTGATCGTTTACGTGGAGTAGAAAACCTAACGGATAATAAACCAGGGAGAATAAGCTGATTTGATTGATAAGAGAAGGAAGTGCTCTGTCTGAACAGAATGAAAACCTCCAGAAGTTTATTGCGGCCTTTATCTTTTGCAATAATGGAATCTTCAATTTATATAGTTCGGAATAGTGTATGAGTGATGCCTCTCTGCTATTCATTCTTAGTTGAGTTATTTTTGCCGTAAGACCATCCGGCAGGTAATCGCAGACATAGATCTTTTCGTAAAAGAAACGCAGCCTGTATTTTTGAGCAATCCGGTTCCACACCAATGCCTCGGGGCAAAACCTTTCGCCGGGAATCTCGGGAAAGGAAAATTCGCGAAGAACGGTTGTACGAAACACTTCGGCCATGTCTCCTTTTACTCTGTATTTAAAACGGAAGTCAAGTGCATTGCAATCCAATATGCCAAAATCGGGTCCGCCTCCGACAGGCTTTCCGGACTCAAACACTTTAAGTCCGCATACTCCGGCAAAACTTTCGTCGTTCTTTATGGTCTCATAATAATAGAGTATCCGCTCTATTGAATTGAAAGCCAGGTAATCGTCGCTGTCCACAATGAAAAACAGCTCGCCACAGGCCATTGTTACACCCAGATTGATGGCCGTATGTTTGCCCCCGTTTGATTTATTCCGATACACGATCCTGATTTTATTTTCGTCCATGAATGTTTGAACTACGGATTCGGTATTGTCGGTGCTTCCATCGTTTATGATAAGCCATTCGAAATCCATGCAGGTTTGCGCAAGAAGACTCTTATAGAGATTTCCAAGCAGGGAAGCCCGGTTATAGGTGGCTGTAAAAACGGTAACCTTCATATAATTGATGTGCTTAATAATAGGGTTTAATCACCCACATAATATAGGAGAAAAGGAAGTAGGGCAAGAGAATGAGGGCAACTGCTATGTTTTTATTTTTAAATCCATTGAATTTGATTATCGGATAGACCATCACTATTGGCATTATAAACCAGGAAAGATAGGCGATGCGATTGGAGTAATTGGCTCTGATAACCAAAATCCACATACTATTGCATAGCAAGTAGGTATTTAATAAAAACGTATACATCTCGTTGGATTCCTTTTTTATCTCTGTTATGTAATATCCCAGAAGTACAGGAACACCGCTATACATCACAAAATCCCACCGATACCCTGTACGGGCAAATTTCACCCCTTCCATATCGACTGCTGTTCCCAGGTAGCCGCTGCCTGAAGAGGATACAAAATCGAGTTGTAAGAATAATTGCTGAAAGTAGCCGCTTACAAATACGGATACGAGGATAGAGGCAATCCAGAACCGGATATAAAAGGAGGTTTTCGTATAGAGTAAGGTTATAATCAGGGCTGCGATAGGCAACATCATTGAATCGTGTAAAGAAAAACCGATAAACAGCAATAAAGCCATAAGAAACTTGCGGTCTTTGTATGTCATGGCAAGCAGGACAAGGGAAGAGGCCATGCCATTTCTGATTCCATTTACCCCGAAGGCAAAGAATGTGAAGGAAGAGGCAAAAAAGAGAAGGATTAAGAAGGTGTAATGCATATCGAGTCTTCTTGCTATCAGGTACATGGGAACGCAATAAACCGTAGCTGTAAGGATAAAGAACGATTCGGGAGATAATCCTACCTTTGCCCAGGTAATAAACAGCAGGTTAAAGCCCCAGTCGTCCCACAGGTTATTTGCTCCGTCGCGCGCCAGCGCTATGGACCGTCCGTAAACAAACGAGTCGCCGTAAAGCGGAGATCTCCAATCGCGGAAAGCAATGATAACGATCATAAAAACCAACAGGAACAGGGCCTCTTTTTGAGCAATGGCTGATTCCGGACGAAATCCATGGGCAGTCTTTATATAGTTCATCGCTGTAACGATGACAAGGAACAATATAAAATTGTACAGAATCATGTATTGTGTAGTAGCAGCAAGCATGATTATAACCCCAGATATTGAATCAGTTTATCGGTGTAAATTGTCCACGTAGCCTCTTTTTCGACTCTTTGGCGGGCTTTGCTCCCCATTATCCTGCAGATCTCTTTATCTTCGATCAGTAAGGAAAGCAGTTTTGACAAATCGTCCTTATCTTGAATAAGCCATCCTCCATCCCCCTCTTTTACGGCAGAGGGTATTCCTCCGGCATTTTTTCCAATCGCCGGGATGCCGCAGGACTGTGCTTCGAGGAATACAAGACCAAAGCCCTCGACATCTTCCGAATCTTTTTCTTCGCGGGTACACAATACAAATACGTCGGATGATTGGTACACCTTAGGCAGATCGGCATCGGAGACAAAACCCAGAAACTCTGTCTGCGACGACAACCCCAGTTTATCCACCAATTGCATAAGGGTTTGTTTATAGGGTCCGTTTCCTGCGATTTTCCATCGTATCTTTTCTTTCAAAGCTGCGGGAAGCAGATTAATGGCCCCGGCTATGGTGTCGTGCCCCTTAAACTTGCAAATGCGTGAAACCGTACATAAGGTAAGGTTTCCATCCTCTTTACGGAGGGTATGATCGGGGGTAAAATAGCGGCTGTTTACGGCCAACGGCAAGGCAACAACATGGGAATGGGGAGAAACGGATTTGCTTAACCCTGCTGTATATTCACTATTGGCAACAACACGTTTGGCTCGTTTAAGTACCCATCCGGCCACTATGGGTTGCCATACATGTTTTCGAAAAAGGGATTTGCCAGGTCTGAGTTCGGCTCCATGTGTTAAAAGATACACATTCTTAAAGCCGGCAAGCAAGGCTAACAGTCCTTCGGGATACCACAAACCGCAGAGTATCGTATAATCGGCTTTGTTCCGGATGCTTCGAAGGTAGCCGAACATCTCCCACTCGCATTGAATCCGTTTACTTGCTTTACGCACGATCTGAATACCGTTTAGGTTGTAGGTTGCGTTATTGGCACCCTGATGATCGGTTGTGAGCACCATCAGGTCGTATTCCCTTGTATTAAGATTGGAGGCAATCTCGCTGCACAAGCGTGCTATTCCGCCATCGCTTGGAGGAAAATCGTATGAAAAAATGAGTACTTTATTTTTCATAGGAATGATGGAATATTCTCTTTATAGTTTTCAAAAGGTGAAACAGGCAGATTGCTCCTGTTAAATTTACAGAAGCCAGCGAAAGGAAAAACCGCTCTTTTTTATCCAGATTATCTTTCAAATACATATTCCGGTTGAATGGTAGTGTAAGATAATCGTTGGCAAGACCTTTGTCTATATATCCACCCACCAGCCCTATAGAAATCTGCCTAAGCGCAAAAATCTGGATTTCGGTTTTCATCTGGTCGTAAAATCCTTTTTGACGGGCATACCCGATCACAAAATTACAGGCATTGAACCGCTGTTTCAGATCCGATTTTTTTAGAATGTTGGTTACCGAACCTTCTCGTTGGACATAATAAAGAATGGGTTGATTTACTTTTATGGCCTTGCGCAGTTTGTAAGCCAATTGAACCACTGCCACATTATCTTCGCCAAATGTGATTGACGAAGGGATGTTTAGCCGGGCGTTGACAATTAAATTGCGCAGGATAAGCCGCCCGGTAAAATAGAAGTCGCCTTCACGGAAACAATAGCGCAGGAAAGTAAGATTATCAGCTTCTCTGAAATTGTAAAACTTCTTGTCGCGATGCCGCCCATCCGGTTCCTCTATAATGAAATCGCCTACTACAAAATCCGCGTCTTTTTCTTTTGCGGGATAATAGAGCGATTCCAAAGCATCAGGTGCCAGATAGTCGTCGCCGTCGAGATAGAAAATGTATTCTCCTTCTGCTATACTCAGACCCGCTTTACGTGCAAGTGTTACTCCTTCGTTTGTTTTATGTATCGCTTTTATGCGGGTATCGGCACAGGCGTAACGGTCTATCAGAGCCGGACAATTATCCGGACTCCCATCGTCTACCAATATGATTTCTATATCGCGCAGTGTTTGTGCGAGACAGGATTCGATGGTTTTGGGTAAATAGGCCTCCACCTTATATATAGGGATGATAACAGATACGAATGGTTTCATTTAAGAAGATTGCTTATTTGCTGTTTGTAAGTGGTACGATATCCCAAGGTGGTATTGAAAACCTGATTCTCCACATCGGGAATGTATTGGTTGATGACCTGCAAGTTGGTCTGGTCCGGATTTTCGCAACAAACAAAACGGCTTACGCCTGCATCGCGCGATGCGATGAGGAGATAAAGAAAGTTTCCGATCTGTACATCGTGAAATACACATTGCTTGCCGGCTACTGCTTGCCGACAAACCGCCATTCGGCACAAATCGCCTTCAATCAAACTGAAAGTAAGTGGATAGAGACAAATGAGAGGCAGGAAGTATTCGATCTTTCCGTTTAGAGAATCAGCCAAACAGGTAACATGGTTTCCTCTGTTTAGCAATGTTTCACAGAGATTGTATCCTGTTGATCCGGCGCCTCCGGTTACTAAAACTTTCATAGCCTTAACTTTTAATTGAGTGCTGCCGACTCTTATACATCAGAACGGAACCCGACAGCTATATATCCGTCTGATGGCATTCATTAAAAAAGTAAAGGTACATTGAACAGGTTAATGAAAGTTTATTTGTGATTCTCGGCGGATTTATAGCCATAGTGCTGACTATATCCATACCTGTAAGAATATTTATATCCGTATTTATAACTTCCGTAATTGCCGTCGACAGTTGTACCATTGAGTACCACTGCCAGATTTTTTAGACGGTTGTCGCGCTTGATGCTGTTCAGAAAATGAACCGTATCTTTCTGCGTTAACTTTTCGCGCATGATAAAAAGGGTAAGGTCTGCCACCCGGTTTAGCATAAAGGAGTCTGACACCACTCCTACCGGTGCCGAATCAATTACAATATAATCGTACTCTTTCCGCAAACGAAGAAAGAGTGTTTCGAGGGTATGTCTTGAAAACAACTCGTTGGGGTTAGGGGGTACTGCTCCCGATTGCAACACATGAAAATTAGGAAACAGTTCGTGTGCCAAAGTTTTGTAATCGTCGTCCATTCCTGCAAGGATGGATGATAAGCCATGCGAATCTTTGGTTAAGGATAAGTTGTGGCTTAGTTTTGGACTACGTATATCGCCTCCGATAAGCAATACCTTTTTATCCATCAGCGAAAGACTGCGGGCCAGGTTAATGCTGATCAATGTTTTACCTTCGCCGGGAACGGTGGAGGTTACCATTACAACCTTCTTTCGGGGTTCGTTTAGCATAAAGAGCAGGTTGTTGCGTAGTGTTCTAAAAAGTTCCACAACCGGACTATCGTCGTTTTCTTTCACAATCAAAGAGACTCCTTTTAGCTGACGGATAGCCGGGATATCGCCAATAACGTCGATATCCTGAAGTGGTTCCAGATCTTTAATTCCTTCTATTTGTGTATGAAAAAGATCGCGGACAAAGATACCGGCAACGGGTAAAACGCAGCCTGTTAAAAGAAACACAAGCATCACCACAGAACGGTTGGGTGAAACAGGTTGATCGGTTGTAAATGGCTTAGACACAATCTTGGCTTTGGGTGCTACGGCTGCCTGAGTTAGAGCTGTTTCTTCGCGTTTTTGCAACAGAAACACAAACAGGTTGTTCTTTACTTCCTGTTGACGGAGAATATCCTTGTACTGACGTTCGACAGCAGGAATATTCTGGATACGGGCATTGGTTACCGTATTTTGCCGGTCCAACTCCTGCAAGGCTATTTCGGAGGCACGCCTCACATTGGTAAGGGATGCCTGAATGCTCTGCCGCATGCCGGCAACCTGACCTTTCAGCTGGATTAGCGCGGGATTGCTTTCTGATGAAGAGGACTCGAGCCGCTCTTTCTGCAACAGTAGCTGATTGTAACTATTGATTACCGCCACCAAACCGGCATCGCTTACTCCGAGGTTGGGGATCAGTTTATTTGTATTTGCCTCGCGCCGGATAAATTCTTCCACAAAACGGATCAGGTTTAGCTGCGTTTCCACCTCCAGCCGCTTCTGCTCGTTGATGTCTGTCTGACCAAGAAAGAGTTGTGCTTCGGCAGAGATATCTGTCAATTGCTTTTCCTGACGGAAATTTTCTACTCTTTTCTCGACCACCCCTAGTTCGACAGATATTTCCCTGATACGCTCGTCTATAAAAACAGCGGTATTGTGGGCCACCATGTTCTTGTCGTTCTTGGCATCTTCGTTATAAAAATAGATAAGCTGTTTCAGGTAATCCAACCCCTTGCTTTGATTCTCAGTCTGGATACTTAAAGTTAGCACCGACGATTGTTTTGACGATTGGGTTACAGAGAGACTGGCTGCCATAGCACGCGAAAGCGAAGCCGGATTACTGATGCTTACAGTAAATTCGTAAGGCATACGAACAAACTCCGGATCAATTACCGCATTTTTGCTGATGTAAAAGCGACCCATGGAAAGCTTCAGATACGAAGGAAATGTTTTGATTCTGGCCTTGAAAGGAACACTTCTGTAGATTCCGTTTACATTATATTCCTTCCCATCAGGAATAAAGGTAAAAGTAATGGGGGCAGGTATTTTTTCCGGCTCGATGTCTTCCCATCGCAGATACACCGGTGCATTGCCATATAATTCGCGGTCGTTGAATCCCCACTTCCCCACTTTCCTGTACGTGGTATACAATTCGAGTGAAGTAATTACTTTCGCAGCCAGGTCGGGAGATTTGAATAAGGCTATCTCGTTTTCGATGTTGCTCTTACCAGCGTTCATTCCCAGATCTTGCAAAAGAAGGGTCTCTTCGGAGGCCGTATTCTCGTCTTTCAGTAAAACCGCAACACTATTCTCATAGATGTAGGACTGGGTTTTGAGATACAGGAATCCCAGCGTCACCAAAAGAACAATACTTATAAGAAACCATTTCCAGTAAGAAAGGTAATTTAAAATAAACGTTCGGATTACCAGCCCGTTATCAGCAGTAGGGTGCTGATACGTCTGACTATTGTCGGGTTGCATGGTAGCTGCATTTGAGGTTGAAGGTAATTTTATCGGAGTGCTGTTACTATAAGCGTAGCCACTGAAATAAGGGTGGAAACGATTGATATGGTAAACATTTCGGACGAACCGATCCCAGCAGCACGTGCTTTTGTTTTATTGGGTTCTACGATGATTACATCATTCTGCCGGAGGTAGTAGAGTTCCGGATTGAGCATCAGGTCGCGGTCCTGCAGATTTATACGGAACACACTTTTGCTCCCATCGGTGGATTCGCGGATAAGTAGCACATTTTCGCGTTTTCCATAAATGGTAAGGTCGCCCGCCATGGCAAGCGCATCGAACAAGGTACATTGTTCGCTGGGTGAAGTAAATGAACCGGGACGACCCACCTCTCCCAATACGGATATCTTATAATTCTGAAAGCGTACATTAATAATGGGTTCCTCTTTCAGGTACTCGGGGTATATTTTGCTTTTGATAAGGTTTTGAAGCTCTACACGGGTAAGTCCGTTTACGAATAGTTTCCCCAATACAGGGAATTCGATTTGCCCCTGATTATTGACTACATAGGCTTGCAGTCCTGCTCCGGAACTTATTTGCAATGAATTAATGGCGTTTGCGTTGGCAGGAGCCAATGGCAGGTTAAAAGGGACTGCTGCTTCGGGGACCGTTGTGTTTACAGTAATAGTGAGAATATCGTTGGGCATGACTCTGCCTTCGTAAATTCTGGAGGTTTCCTTAAATTGTTGTTCGCTGAGATTTTCTGCTCCGATAAGATAGGGGATATGGGCTGTAGATCCACAAGAGGCAAGAGACAATACTGTACCGACAACCAATAAAAGCTTAAAGTTTTTCATACCTTATTGTGTTTAATGCGATAGATTACAAGAAAATGCGTTTAAGTAGAGAAATTATTCAGAAGTTTCTGAAAGAGTACAACATACCGCTGTACTGTGTGTTCGTTGCTGAAGAGGAAACGTGCGCGCTGCGTGTTATAGCGACCCATTTCGTGGCGTTGCAAATTGGTGCTTCTTATCATTTTATGAAGAGCTGATGCTACACTTAAGTGGTCGGAGGCATCACACAAAAAGCCGCCCCTGCCGTCTTCCACCAAAAGGGGCATGTCTGATACGTTCGCAGAGATGATGGGCTTTCCGCTTGCCATTGCCGAGCAAAGCTCCCTGGGCAACTTTTCGGAAAAGCTAAAAAGGCCAACGATGTCGGAATCGGCAATCATTTCGTTCATATCGTAGGGGGCACGCCGTACAAAGAGGTGCAATCTCTTTTGCTGTATCTGCTGGTTGAAGCTTTCGAGTAGTTCCGGGCTTCCAATCTCTTTTGAACCGCAATTATACCATTCAACCCTAAGCGCAGCACGCTCCTGGGGGGTAAGATGGAGCATGGCATCCATCAGTACCTTTAGATTGCTTATGTCGTTTACCCGTGCTGCGATAACCATCCGGAGCGTTGAACTATCTGTTTCTGTAGGCACAGGCCGGGGTTGCCGCCAGTTTGAAAAGTCGTGACAGTTATAGATTACATGTACATTTTCGGCTTTAATCTGCGGGTTTGATTCCATCACCACCGTACTGTTTGTGAACGTATTGCATATGATACAGTCTGCGAACTTGTGAAAATAAGGATAAAAGCGCCCCAGTAAAGTCTTGGCCTTATTTCGGCGGGAACTTCGTTCGCTGACTGCCAGTTTCCATTTGCGCCTGGGCAATCCTGCCACTTCGCAGATAAAGGCCGGTGTGCGACGGAATGCGACAACCAGATTGTAATTGCCTCCCCGAATGATTTTCCGCATACGGCAAATACGGCTAAAGAAACCACAAGCAGGAATCCGCATAACCTTGATGCCTTGCTGTTTGAGTATTGGTTCCTGCGAATTTTCCGGTTTATAAACCAGAAATTCGACATCATATCCTATCTGACAGAGAAAGAGTGCTATCTCGACCAGCTGACGCTGCGCACCACCGGATCCAAGGTCGTCGGTAACACATAAAATTCTAGACCTGCTCATAATAAGTGTCTTCGTTGTCGGTTTGATACAATTCGTTTTTCCAAAGCTGGATGTACAACGGCTCATCACCTGTGTTTGTCAGGTTGTGGACATGCCATATCGGTATATCTACATAGGAAGGAATGTTGCCATCAAGTTCGAATTCGAAGATTTCATCAGTTCCTACCTGACGCATCCTGACAAGAGCTTTTCCTTTAATAACTGTTAGCCGCTTCAGGGAACGGGTATGATAATGGTTACCACGAGTCGCTCCGGGAAGGGTGGTGAAAAATGAAAGCTGACCTCCTACTCCCATTTGTGAGTTTTCGACAAGCATTCCCAGCAAATCGGGGTGCTGATCCAGTTTTACAGGAAAATGGGAGGACAATTCAATATAACTGCGAAATGTATTGAAAAGGTTGTAGTCGTTCCTGTCGTTCATCTCCGGAATAATTCCTTGCTTTAGATAGAGTTCTCTATATTGCTGAAACAAGCTTAGTATTTCGGATACTTTGTGTTGAAAATCCCATGATACCTCGTAACGCGAAACAAGACGGACTACTTTTCGCGCCTGTGTACGTATCTTTTGAATAATAAGATCGCAAAGATTGCTTATATATACCAGCTTTACATCGCTGTCTTGATGTACTTCTGGTATTTCTTCATGGGTAAGCTGATAAGAGAAAGTGGCAACAAAGGAATTGTTGTATGGTCTGGCAAAAGGTCCATATACATTGGGTAGAATCAATCCTGAAAAGGAGGCACCCCGGCGTACAGCCCAATCTTCCAGCATCAGGCGACCGTCACGTTTGGATTTACCAAAAGCATTATCGCGTTCTTCCTGAATAGAGGAGGCGAAAATTACAAAGGGAGTTACCTTTTCGGCATCCAAGGTAGAAATCAGCTGTTTTACAAGACGCATGTTGGTATCGTATAAGACCTTTGGATAAGAATGTCGGTTCAAAGCAGACAGATGGATAATTACATCGCACTGTTTTACAAATTTTCGCAACGCAATATCTTCATGAAAGAAATCGTCGTGGAAAGGGATTCGTTCAAATTCGCCGGGATAGAGTCCCAGTGTGTTATATAGGTTTGTACCTATAAATCCGGATTGTCCGGTAATGCCGACACGAATCATACTTGTTTGTATTTTTCTTGATTACTAATAAGGTAAAAAGCATAAGTAAAACTACAGTGGAGTCCGAATATGGTGTTCCACTGAAATGGACTTTCATTGATAAAGAAAGGAGTGTTTACTGTACAATAATGTACCGTCGTGTTTGAAAAGGTGCTACTATTCCTTCAAAATCAATACATAAAAAAAGGGTTGAATTTTAACTTTTGGAAACAAAAGTTTAGAAAAGAATAGGTAGCGTTCACTGTTTATTGAAAAAAAATCATAAAACCACAGATAGCATGTAACTTGAAATAAGATTAATAAAAGACACTCAAAGAGAACGTCACTCCCAAGAAAGAGGACTATTCAATCTATCTACAATTATAACAATGAATTAGAAGTGATTGTTATTTAATAGGATGTATATTAGTGCTAATATCCTTTAACTTGTGCAAAAAGGATCATTCTGGATTAAGATTGCCCTTTTTAACAATAAGGGACATCTGTTTAATTATTAAATGTATCTTTGTGCGATGAGCGTTATAAAATTTGAGAATAAGATGAAATTATATGGTTTACTGGCAACCATCGCGGCTGCTTTTTTCTTTACGGCAGAGTTACAAGCTCAAAACGTAACGGGATCTGATAGTACTACCTGGGAGGCAGAAGCATTTAGTTCGATAGCTAGTGGTACGTATACCCCTTTCTGGATGGCAAGCAACCGATATGGGCTCGTTCCTTTGGAAGCGGGTAATGGTTATCTTCTGGCAGGAGTTAAGCACGAAAGGGGACTGGGTAACAGTTGGCGGTGGCAGGCTGGTGTAAGTATGGCTGCCATCGAACCACGTTACCGCTCTGTTCTTGTTCAGGAATTATATGCCGGAATTTCTTATAAAAGCTTACAGCTTACGGCGGGTAGCAAAGAAAACTATACATCTCTATGGGATAGGGAGCTGAGCTCGGGAGATATGGTCCTTTCCACGAACGCGCGGCCCATTCCTGAAATAAATTTGAGCATGCCTGTTTTTACGGTGGTGCCGTATACCAAGGGATGGCTGCAGATAAAGGGGGATTTTGCTGTGGGACGTTCTTTTGACACGGATTACCTTGATCAGTATATACGAAATGGAGTTACCTATGTACAGAATGTGTTTTGGCATCATAAGTCAGGCTACTTTCGGATATGCGACAGCCGGGGAAGTTTCCCTTTTTCGGCTACTGTGGGCATTCAGCACCGGGTACAGTGGGGAGGCGAGTCCAACAACCCACGCATTGGAAAGCAACCTCAGTCTTTAGGTGATTTTTTACGGGTAATAGCAGGCAGCGAAGGAGGCGAAGGGGCAACGGCGTCTGACAAGATTAATGTGCTGGGTAATCATTTCGGATCGTATGATATGGAGATTGCTTACAAAGGAAAGGGTTGGTCGTTGAAGGGATACCATCAAAAATATTTTGAGGATAAATCGGGCATGGAACTTGCCAATGGCACAGATGGATTGTGGGGTATTCAGGTTGATTTGCCTTCGTTTTCTTTGCTTAGAAAGGTGGTAGTGGAACATGTTGTGACGCGCAATCAAAGCGGACAATTCCATTTCCTTGAATTTGATCACGAAGCACATCCCGGCCGGGGTGGTGGAAATGATAGTTATTATAATAACGGAGAGTATACGACTGGAGTTTCTTACTTTAACAGGGGCTTGGGTTCGCCATTGATTCCATCGCCCGAATACAATAATAATGGTACACTTGGATTTCCCAACAGCAGGGTAAGCGACTGGCATCTGGGATTAGCGGGGGCACTTTCGGATCAGGTTGAATATCGTTTGCTTGGTACGGTGATGAATACGTACGGATCGCACAGTCAGCCTTTCCGCAATATTAAAAGAGGCGTTTCCGGCTTGCTGGATATTACTTACAGACATCCGCAACTGAATGGGTGGAAGTTTACCGGTACAGTGGCTGCTGATGGTCGCGAATTGTTTGGCAGAAGTCTGGGAGTAAGTCTTAGGATTACTAAAACCGGGTTACTCAAAGCCTGGTAAAATAGGTAATTAACGGTAACAATTCCATAGCTCTGCAGAAATAGTCTGCCTGGTTTGTTCGGCCAATAATTCCAACCCTTTATGATTGGAATCAGCTCCTGCAGGAGAAACTGCAGGATGGATAATCATCTCCAGCGAATGCCTGCGCAGGTTAAGACTTCCTATGGGAAGTACTTCATAAGGGCCATTAAGCGTTATCGGAACCAAGGGCATGTTTAGGTCTGTCGCCAACTGAAATGCTCCCTTGCGGAAGCGAACCATTTTCCCGTTGTACGTTCTGGATCCTTCAGGGAAAATTACGATAGATACACCGTTTGAAAGATATTTTTCTGCTTCTCGAATGATGTTGGCCGTTCCCCCTGGAGTGGCTTTCTCTACAAAAATAAAGCCTGCTGCCCGGCAAGCATCTCCAACAAAAGGAATTTTTTTAATACCAGACTTCATAACCCATTTAAAGGGAACACCCAGAAATCCATAAATCAGAAAGATGTCGAAAGCTCCCTGGTGATTGGACACAAAAATACAGGATTGCCCGGAAGGTATGTTTTCTCGCCCGCGTACCTTAACAGGACACAAAGCTAAATGGCATGTAAGCCAGGACCATATTCTACCCGGCCAATAGGCAAATATTCGTTCTCCTCCCAAAAAGCACCCAACAATTGTTGTAAGTGCGGTTAATAAAGTTAGCACAAGAAACACAGGCACAAAAATAATCCATGTGTATAGTATATACAGTATGCGCTTCATAGTGTTTAGTTTAGTAATCCAAAGATAAACGCAATTTTTCAAGGTTTTGGTATTTTTATTCTAAAATATTTTTTGAATCAGTATATTATTACTTTATTTGCACCTAGAAAGAAAATAATTATAAAAATCTATACCCATGAATGAATTAATTAAATCACTGGGAGTGATTGTACTCCTTATAGGTGTACTTGTACTGATTGGTTCCATGTACACTGGAGCTACATCAAATTCTCCTTTATTGCTTGGTTTAGGACTTATTGTTGCCGGATTTTTATTTCATATTTTCCTTAACAAGAAAATGGAATAGTCGGTCTGCCGGGTACAAGGGAAAAAGAGGCTGCATTCAATAGAATGCAGCCTCTTTTTTGTTTACTTATTTTGCAGGTCGAGCCACTCATGAAGAGCTTCTACCAATTGCATGTTTTCGTCTCCCGTCTGCGTGGAAACACGGAAGTATGTTTCATCAAGTCCGCGAAAGTTAGATGCATCGCGGATGAGTATGCCATAGTTAACCAATAGCCATTCCTTTAAATCGGCAGCTACCCCTGTCTTAAGCCGGACAAGGAAGAAAGTAGTAGCAGTAGGTAATACTTCTATACCATCGAGTTTGTTAAGCTGATAGATAAATTCGGCAGTTTCGCGCTGCCACTTGCGTACAGGCAAAGTAAACTGAGCCGGATGTATCAATATATATTTGCTGGCTTCGATAGCAAATACATTAATTGACCATGGAATAAGGTATTTATTTACACGTTCTGTAATTTCCTGCGAGGCAATTATGTATCCGACACGAAGTCCGGGAATGTTGTATGCCTTGGAGATTGACTGTATGATAATCAGGTTGGGGTTGTTCTTTACATCGGAGGGCTTAAGAAGCTCTTCGGTGGTAAAGGCAACATAAGCCTGATCAATAATAAACATGGTTTTACGGTTGGCCGCAATGAGTGCAAGCAGTTCGGAACGATGAATCATCCTTCCGTCGGGGTTGTTTGGATTACACATCCAACAAAAATCATATCCTTCGAAAGATACTTCCTGAAGATCGTCGCCAGTGGAGAAAAAGCTTATCGTATGTTCGTGCAGACGACAGGCATCCTCGTATTCTGAAAACGAAGGAACAGCAATAAGCGAGCTGGCGCCTCTCCATGCCTGAGCCAGAAGGTAGAAAGCACTTACGGAACCGTTGGTCATAACTACATTCTCCTCGCTTACTTCATGCCGGCGGGCCAACAACCTTTTAAGGGTCGCTGCATCCGGTTCCGGATAACGTGAAAGCTTGTCGAATTGCGTGTTTAGATGTTCTTTTAGTTTCTCGAGGTTTGCGCCATGCCAGACATTGGAGCTGAAATTGATTTTCACCTCTGTCTGGGAGTTAAAATAATCGTCACCGTGACCGAATAGCATAATTGTATATTTTGTAATTAAAAAATCAGAGACCTTGATACTGAGAACAAAAGTACAAGTTATTTTTTAATTTCCCCATTAAAAGCCTTATAGATTGCATCCTGAATACGTGTACGGATATCCATTGCCCCCAAAGCATTATTTGCTCTGGTTGGATTTACTCGGTTACTAAGGAATATATATATCAGCCGGTTATCCGGATCAATCCAAAAACAAGTACCCGTATAGCCGGTATGTCCGTAAACCGACCGGGGAGCCAGCAAACCGCACGAAGACAGGTTTGGATTTTCGGGACGGGGCTTATCATAACCAAGTCCGCGGTGCGAATTAGGACTCTTGCTCTGGGTGAAAAGCCTCAGTGTTTCACTTTGCAGGAAGGTTTCTCCACCATAGCTTCCTCCGTTAAGCAACATCTGCAGCAGTTTGGCCAGATCGCCTGCATTGGAGAAAAGTCCGGCATTACCTGATACTCCCCCCATAAAAGCAGCCGCCTCATCGTGCACATATCCCCGAAGCAGTTGGCGGCGCACAAAAAAATCGTCTTCGGTAGGGACTATCCACAAACTATCTATCTTTTTCAAAGGGTTATACATGGTTGTCTGTGCCCCCAAACCCGAAGTAAAATAGTTATGAAGAATTTTGTCGAGCGACATGTTCATCTGCTGTTCGATTACCTGTTGCAACAAAATAAAGTTTATGCAACTGTACAGGTACTTACCCTGAGGGCCCAACGGAGACTGGGCTATAATGTGCATCATTGTATCGCGGAAAGCGGTGTTGAGATAAAAATTTCGTGCCACCTGAGTAGTGAATCCCGGCCGCAAAGTATCCGACACAAAGTTGCTCCGATACCTGAATGTTGTGTTGACAAACGAACTGGCATCAAAGCGGCGGGGATGGGCTGCATCTTTCTTTTCGCTGTAAAGACTCCCCTTGAAAGTAGAGGAATCGATAGCAGAGGTATAGAACGTTATAGAGGGTACAATGCCCGATTCGTGGTATAAAAGTTCGCGGATGCGTGTATCTTTTTTATTGGAATTCTGAAGCACTGGTACAAATTCGGAGACCCTGCTATTAAGGTTAAAACCGTTCTTTTCGTAGGCCTTCATGAAAGCAGTAAGTGTTCCGGCTGCTTTGGACGATGAGGCCAGATCGTAAACAGCTCTGTCCGTTACCTGTTGATTTCCATCGTATGTATAATATCCAAAAGATTTATTGTAGATAATTATTCCGTCTTTTGCGACAAGGACCTGACAGCCCGGATAGGCTTTTGCCCGGAGACCTTCATTCACAATGGCGTCTATTTCGGAGAGCCGGTCGGAATTAAGCCCCACTGCTTCCGGCTCCTGATAGCTCAAGCGCACAGCCTCTGTATAAAGACCCGATTCGGCATAATACAAACCGGGGATGGTTACCGGCAATTTCCCTTTAGCTGCAATTCCTCCAAAAATCAGCTGGGCTGCATATTCCTGGGCTGCCTCCGTATTCTCGTACCCCATTATCAATCCTTTTGCATTAGCCAAAGAAGCAGCATATTCTTTACAGAAGTATGGCAGGGTAAAGAAAGTAAAAAGAGTTTCTTTTTTTTCTGTAAGCCTGCGCAACACATCGTTCTCAGGTATCCTCACGGTATGAACGCTGCAAAGAATGAGATCGTAATCGTTCAAAGCCTTGTATACTTTGGCAATCTCGGCCGGCGTAGAAGTACGGGTGATAGAAAAACAGGCAACTGTATCGTACCGGTTTAACATGCTCTGAAAGGGATTCCCTGTATCATCGCCAATGGCCAGGGCTGCTATCTTTTTAGTTGCCAGCTTACGGACAGGGATAGCCTCGTTATCGTTTTTCAATAACGTGAGTCCCTCCGAATTGAGCCGGTTCGCCAGGTAAGCAGCGTGGGAAGTGTTAAGCCTTCCGCGCAATCCCCTAACATCCAACGGCTTATAATCAGACAAACCCGCAATATATTTATACTGAAGAATCTTGATGCATTTCGCCTCTATGTCGCTTATGTCCAGCGTGCCGTTCATAACGGCCGCCTTTACCGCTTCGAAATCCGTTGCCGGTGCAGCCGGAGCCAACAACACATCGTTGCCAGCCAACAACGCCATCACACAAACATTGGTATCTTTTACTGCATCTGTAGCTCCCTTCATCGCCAGGGCATCGGTAAACCGGAGTCCACGAAACCCAAGCTCATCATACAGCAGGTTGGTTACCACTTCCCGGGAAAGGGAGGTGGGTATTCCCGGACGTTTTCCGAGAGCCGGAACAAACAGATGCCCGGTCATGATTCCGGCAAAGCCATCACTGATATAACGGCGAAAAGGAGGCATCTCGATGCTATCCAACCGAAAGCGATCATGAAATACAGAGGGAAGCGTAAAATGGGAATCCTCGAATGTATCGCCATGGCCTGGAAAGTGCTTGGCGACAGACAAAACCCCTGCAGATTCGAGTCCGGTCGCATAGGCACTCCCCCGCTCAGCTACAGACTGAGGGTTTTCACCAAAGGAACGGATACCAATAACAGGATTTCCCGTGTTACTGTTTACATCGATAACAGGAGCAAAGTTGATATGAATACCCATTTCGCGGCACTGACGGCCTATCTCATAACCATAAGCCCGCAAAAGCGAAATATCCTCGATCGCACCAAGCATCATATTACGGGGAAAACGGGGTGTTCCGGAAAGTCTCATCGAAAGCCCCCACTCGCCGTCGAGGGCAACCAGCAGAGGTACTCGTGCTGCATTTTGCAGTTGATTGGTAACAGTGGCCTGGGTTACAGGGTCGCCTTTATAATATAGTATCCCTCCTATTTTCTGTTCGTTTACATAAGTAAGCAAGCGCGCCATATTACGCGTATCAGTTGCCGGATCTGCAATAACCATAAAAAGCTGTCCGATTCTTTCATCAAACGACAGTGCGTCGAACACGGAATCTACCCATTGGGTCATCTTCACTTTATCAGCTGCAAGATACAACGCAGGTTCTGTTTGAGCCATAATTGGTCTGGCAAACAACATAAGCCAAAGGGCTATAATCAACTTCTTCATCTTTCTCGGTTCCTTTCTTACGTTCAAATATAGTTAAAAGTTTAGACTTTCCAAAAAACTTATCCTCCAATTTGGTTAACTCGCAAATATTCCGTTACTTTGCATCGCTTTACGTAATCTCTGTCGGGAAAAGTAGCCCGTTACATTGCGTTTCGTTAAAAAAATCAATTAAAAAAGCTATAACACGATGGACTTAATTAAAATTGCAGAGGAAGCTTTTTCTACAAAGCAAGAGCATCCTGCTTTTAAGAGTGGTGACACTGTTACCATTGCTTATCGCATCAAAGAAGGTAACAAGGAACGTATCCAGAACTACCGCGGTGTGGTAATCCGTATCTCAGGACACGGAGACAAAAAACGTTTCACCGTTCGTAAAATGTCTGACAACATTGGTGTAGAAA
This sequence comes from uncultured Macellibacteroides sp., assembly GCF_963667135.1. Taxonomy (NCBI): domain Bacteria; kingdom Pseudomonadati; phylum Bacteroidota; class Bacteroidia; order Bacteroidales; family Porphyromonadaceae; genus Macellibacteroides; species uncultured Macellibacteroides sp. Next base: position 811,894 of record NZ_OY762974.1, read on the forward strand.
GAATTTTCCCTATGGATTCTCCATTTATCGAAAGCATTACGTTAAACAAAGTTGGTAAAGTTCGCAGAGCGAAATTGTATTACCTACGTGCGCTTACCGGTAAAAAGGCAAGAATCAAAGAAAAGAGAGTGTAATTCTTACTCACTTTTTGAAGAATACAAAAAGGCTGCTCCCATCGGGATGCAGCCTTTTCTGTTTTAAGGACTATAGTGTATGCCTAAAAGCATTTTAAACCTCAGCCGCTACCCAACGTTTAAAAAGAGGTGTTTTTGTTTTACTGATAATAATTCGTTCGGGCACAGAAATATGGAGATTAACCGACAGTCTGCTGCCAAACCAAAGATCAATATCGCGAATGGCTTTACGTGCCACAATAAACTGCCTGTTTGCCCGGAAAAATGTTGACTCGTCAAGTTGTTCGCCCAAAGCATCTAACGTACGGTCTACCGGGTGAACCTTCCCATCTGCGGTGTAAGCTGTCACTTTTTCGTTAATGGTATAAAAGAAAAGCACCTCATCGACGGGCAGCGGATAAAACTTGTCCGCGCGCATAATAAGAAGATTTTTCAGCTGGTGTCGCGTGCGGATACTGGTATTAGTCTGCTGTATATGACGAAGCCGTTCCTCGCTGGTAAAACGCCTCATCTTTTCGAGTGCCCGCGCCAACGAAACAGGGGTAATAGGTTTGAGCAGATAATCTATACTATTTACCTGAAAAGCCTGTAAAGCATAGGAATCGTAGGCAGTTGTAAAGATAACGGGCGAAAGAATATCAACTTGCTCAAAAATACTGAAAGCTGAACCATCAGCAAGATGAATATCCATAAAGATAAGGTCTGGCGCCGGATTGTTTCTGAACCATGACACACTCTCTTCCACACTTTCAAGCTCAGCAATTACATCAATCGACGTTATCTGGTTATCGGACAGAATGGCCTTAAGGCTGTGAACAGCCGCAGTTTCATCTTCTATTATAATCGCTTTCATACACTTCTAATTTATTACTTGTCATGAGTTAACTAAGGGCAGAAAGACTTTAAAGTACTCCTTTCTGTTTGATATTTCCAAATCTTTACCGGTAAGCATTCGGTAACGCCCCCAAAGATTTTTCAGACCCAGTCCGCCCGCTTCCGGTTGTTCCCGTTTGGGTTGAATACGGTTGGATACAACCACCTTATTGTCGGATGTTGTATAAATATCTATCTGCAACGGATATTGCCGGCTGATTACATTGTGCTTTACCGCATTTTCGAGTAATGGAAGTATGCTGAGAATGGGCAGTTTGTAAAGTAACATCGAAGGATCCGCCTGAATAGAGGTGCCAAATTTACCTTCGTAACGCACTTGAAGCAGATATGTATAGGCTTTCACAAACTGGAGTTCCTCGGCCAATGTCACCATTTCCTTGTTGTTACTCTGCAAAATATATCTGAATACACTGGATAGTTCGTCCAGATAAGTGAGTGTTTGCTCCTGCTTTTGCTGCCGGATAAGTGCGCTGAGACCGTTGAGTGAATTAAAAAAGAAGTGAGGGTTAATTTGCCCCATCAGCGCATTGTAGCTGGTTTGCAACTTTTCGGATTTGAGCTGCTCGTAAGCCAGGTGCATCTGTTGTTTGCTTCGCAGCAAACGGAGCAAAATCACACTCAGCATAATCACAAAAGTCACGAAGAGGTGTTCAAAAAACATTGGAAAAAAGAAGGGACCATGCATCCCTGGTTTAAATCTATTCTGCAAATCGTTACTATCCGGCATTCCTTCGGGACGGACCGAGTTTATCATCTCTCTCATTCCATGGAGCTCTGGTCTGAAAATAAACTTTTCGCCTGGTAAAATATCAATTCCTAGTAAATCGTTTAAGACAAACTGACGGGCTACCGGAAATAAATTACAGAGAGCCCAACCGGTAAACATACCAACTACTAACAAAAATAGAATCGCACCGTATTCAGAATTACGGAAAAGGCGATTACCCAATGTATATATCTGCCCATTTATCACAAACAAAGCAAAGGCGTAAATAAAAAACCAGCTGATAGCAAAAAGGAGCATGTATTGCTGCTCGGGAGCCGATGGAAATGAGCTGGCAACTCCGGTAGCCATTTCATAACTCCGCGTTACAAGCGGGAAGTTTACGAAGAGACTAAGAAGTCCGGAGACTACAAATCCGATCAAAAGATCGTTCGTTTTTGATTCCATGCAGAATAAATTATAACATACCACAAATATACAAGAAAATATGAGCATTTCGCCGATCAGGATTTTCCGTTTCGCCGTTTATCAAGGGCGTTTCACCGCCGAAAGAGGCTTACTGGACGGCCATTAACCTTTCTTTGCAGAATAAAGCGCTTTTTTTGCATCAGAACTAAAAATTACAGGACCATGCTTAAATGTATTACATTCGACGGAGATTCGTCCACATTGGACACCCTGATGAGCTATTTTGAGAAACTGGACAAGGCTTTGGCCGATGTACACGAAGTATTGCATAAAGAAAGCGCTGAACAACCTGTTTTCGTCAAAGAAGGAAACAAAATCATCCGCCTGAAGAAAGAGGAGATTCTTTTTCTGGAAGGATACGGCGATTATGTAAAGATTCACCGCACAACCGGGAAACCGCTTCTCTCGCAGGTAAGCCTGAAAAAGTTTGAAGAATGCCTGACAGATGGAAACTTCTGCCGGGTACATCGTTCGTACATTGTTGCGTTACCTCAGATTAATTACATTGAACGCAAGCGAATCAAGATTGGAAACGATCTGATTCCGATTAGTGAATCGTATATGCCGGCTTTTCTGGACAGGCTGGCGTTACAGGAATAGAAACCATAAAAGGAGGATTGCTTTTAGCAATCCTCCTTTTGCTTTATAGCTTAACCTTATAGAACAATTCACTAAGCGTATAGGATACAGAAAGGCCCAATGCCGACGAACGCAATGTATTACCTGTAAGTTGCGTGTTATCATAAAATAAGGATGTATGCACTCGTCCGTTACTTACAGGAAAACCTAACCCGGCACTAACCCGCCAGGATATTCCAGATTTACCTGAAACAGACAAATAGGAATTAGATACGCTTACTCCGGCTTTGTATGAAACACGTTTCCAGTATTTATCCGACGCATAGGTTGCTGGTAAATAGCTGACTCCTGCCTTTACCTCGTGCACATCATTGAATGAAACACGACTATCTCCCGACTCCAGAAGACTGTACTGACGAAATGTATAATCGGCTCCATACGTAAAACGTTTATACTTTATGGATGCCCCGACTCCTACAAAAGGAGGAATGTATTGCTTAACCGTCTTCTCTGTCCGTTCCGTAGAGCTGGAACTAGTAACTACGGTTGTGCTGTTATCCAGAAAAAGCTTTTGCTTGAATCCAAAAGTGAGTCCGACTGTCAGGCCCAAATCTTTAGCAATCTGTCGATTATACTGCATCCCGAAACGGGCATTAAATGTACTGGTATACATCTTTTGTGTAACAGTCATTGCATCCTGTGTTTCGACTTGCGACAAATTACCAAACACGTAACTAACAGTTGCTCCAAGTGAGAGGTGACGCCCCACAAGGATGGCGTTGGAAAGAGAGGCCGTTGATAATCCACCGCTTCCTTCAAAAGAACTATAATAATAACTTCCGTCGGTTCCCTCTACCGGTTCTTTACTTTGGAAATAGTATCCAACTGTACTGTATGGATACACACCTGCCGCCATATACCATCGTGGCATGATTCGTCCCCCAAGAGAAAAAGAAGAAAGATTTCCAGAAGCCGCGTTCGTAGATGTTCCGCGAGATTTGTACCATTCCTGTTTAACAAATGCAGAGGCATCGGCTATAAGACGAAGGCTGTCCAAACCCGTTAATCCAGCCGGATTAACACTATTAATAAACATGGATTCACGCATCCCGTTAGAAACTCCCCCCATACCAGCATTCTGACCGTATTGACCATCAATAAGTTCGCCGATGCCAAACATGGAATAAGGAGAGGTTGTCATATCCTGCCCGGCTACACTGCCAGCCCAAAAGAGGAAGGTCGCCGTAAGGAGTACTTGTATCTTTTTAATAACTTTCATAAATGGTGTATGTTAACTGCAATGTGATAGGATTCTTTCCTTTCTGACTCGAGAAAGTAAGATTATTAAAAGTAGAGTTATATTTTGCGGAAGGAAATACCAGTTGAAGATTATGCTTGTTTGTTCCAATTGCCCCCAGCTCTTCCTTCATGAAGGTTGATACATCAAAATAGTAATAAGTCTTCTCACGAAAAGTATCATCCTTAACCAAGACACCCCCCTGAACCTGGGTTCCAAGGTAATCTGTAACAGCCTCCGTGACAACATTATTTTCGTCAGCAATATAGAGATATATACTATCCGGGAGAGAGTTGAATTCAGAATAGGTATCGACCTGGGGATAGATGCGCAAGATGGCATTCTGCACGTCGACCTGCACTCCTTGCTGCATGATGTTGTTAAGGTGTGGAAACTCAAGTCTTGTATACCAGCCTAACCCGCCAAAAAGCATACCACGGTCGCCTAACTGAGCAGACGAGACTTCTTCATTTTTGGTAGCCACCGCGGGTAACAATGTGCCGGACCTATCATGGTCAAAATGATTAAACTGCGTAGTCGTATTGGGAGAAAATACCAATGTTTGCGGATTTTCAAGTTCATCTTTAACGTGATAATACAGAGTGATAACCGACAATGTATCACCCACCGAAAACCCTAACAGATTTTTACTTGAGGCATCTGGCACCACAGCTATCCCCTTGAAATAGTCTTCGAACTTATCCACCGAAACGGCTTCGGACCGGTTATGAAAACTGGTGAGCAATTGCCGCCCCAATTCGTCCGATAAACGAATTTCCACTGGCTCGCCACGCCCGGGATGGGGCTTGAATGTTTTCTTACCCAACGCTTCCGTACCGTAAGCAAAAGATGCGTTGGAATAAAGATAATCGTTGTCGTTAAGTACCACCTTTTCTTTCAGGGGATAAACAGACAGCGTCTGCATGAGCGTTGTATCGCCCAGGTAGTAACCATTGTAATGAAGAGTGAGCATGAGCGAATCGAGTATTACAGTCTCTTCAATATCGGTACCATAGGCTGGACGCTCGTAAGGAATGTAACTCATGGAAGTAACAGTTCCCCATAATGGGTGCGTATACTGTCCCAACAGTACGGTGTTGGTGCCGGAAGTCTCCAGGGAGTCTATCCGGACATTGGTAACGGTAACCGTGCTGGTATCGGCTGTAACGTTGCGGAAGGAAGAATCGACCAGGCTTTCTCCGAAAGTTGCACTTTCGTCGTAACAGGATGAAAGTCCGGCAAACATAATTATCAGTCCGGCAAATGTAAGGAATGTGCGCATATACCTATATTTAACTTTTGGTCGCAAATAACGGAGTTTCGGCTTCTGCATGCAACTTGAACTTGCAGATACCCCTTCCGAATCCATCAAAAGGGAATTAAAGCAGGTGAGCAAGGCAAAGCATCTGTTAAAGGTGTTTGGCGAACAGGCAACGTGTTTGACCGATTCAAAAACACTGCCTACCGATTAGATTTGTAGCGATGGGCTTATCTCCTTTCATTTGCGGCAGAAAAATTGATACAGAAAACGTATATGAGACACAAAAAATTAGTGACAATCCTGCTGGCGATGCTCCCATTTGTTTTTGGAGCTTGCAGCAGCGACGACGACGATGATTTAATTGGTACCTGGTACCGGGTATCCGATCTAGACGGTTTGGCGCGTAGCGACGCCTCGTCGTTCACGATTGGGAATAAAGGATATCTTGTATGTGGTTATGATGGAAAAGACAGACTTTCTGATTTATGGGAATATGATATGGATCAGGATTCCTGGACACAGAAAGCTTCATTCCCTGGTACAGCGCGTAACTCTGCCGTGAGTTTTGCTGTAAACGGTAAAGGTTATCTGGGTACCGGATACGATGGTGAAAATTACCTGAAAGATTTTTGGGAATACGATCCAACAAGTAATTCATGGACACAACGGGCTGATTTCCCAGGTTCTGCACGATATGGAGCAGTAGCCTTCGGGGCAAATAACAAAGGATATATTGGCTGCGGGTACGATGGAAATTACCTGAAAGACTTTTATGCATTTAATCCGTCGTCCAACACATGGGACCAGATAATCAGTATTGGTGGTTCAAAGCGTATGGGAGCTACGTCTTTTGTAATTGATAATGTGGCATACGTTGTATGCGGTCAGAATAACGGTGAATATGTAGACGATTTCTGGAAGTATGATGCTCAAAGCGGACAATGGACTCAGCTTAGAGATATAACGGATACTTCGGACGACGACTACGATGATGATTACAGTATTGTTCGTACTAACGGCGTTGCTTTCGTGATTGATGGTGCAGCTTATTTTGCTTGTGGTGAAAGCGGAAGCGTACGCAGTGATACATGGAAATACTACCCCTCAACCGATTTGTGGGAGAATGTTTCGAAGTTTAAGGGAACAGCGCGAACAGCTACTGTTTCTTTCTCTACAGGAGAAAGAGGTTTTGTGGTAACCGGGAAAAGCAGTACATACCGCTTTGATGACATTTGGGAATTACACCCATATGAATATGACGATGATGAGTATTAAAGGTAGAAAGGCCCTTTGGGGCCTGCTACTGCTTCCGGTACTACTATTGATTTTCTTTATTTTTTCCGGAGAACTGGGAACTTCGGAAACATCTCAGCCTACGTTACAGACAGTTCGTTCGATGGACGGATGGGGTTACCAGATTAGTCTTAATAAAAAGATCTTAATCAACCAGCCAACCATCCCTGCTATTGACACTGTGATGGCTTTCCCTACAGAAAAAGCGGCTGCGGCCGTGGGAAAAATCGTTTTGAAAAAGGTGAAGAATCACAAGAATTTCACTGTAACGAAGGATGAGGTTGAGCACACTCTCTCTCTTTTTTAAATAAAAGGTTCTATACTGGGAGGGCTGGCTAGGGGTTAGTCGGCTCTCTATTTCTTTTAAGAATACTTTACATTATTTTCATTTATACATCTACCTTACCAAAAAAAGACTACCTTTGCCACATCTATAAAAATAAACCAGGTAGGTTGCCTTATTTGCTAAACACTATTTTTGATTAATAATAAAAACCCGCTTTCTGTTAAAGGACGAGGGGGAATTACGTGCAGGATGAAACAACGGGATCTATCGTACGAATTGTATCTGTTGAACGGGTTGCGGAAAGGCGACCAAAATGCTTTTTCTACCCTGTTTACTATCTATTACAAAGACTTGGTTATGTTTGGCGGTAATTTTCTGACTAACAGAAAGGATTGTGAAGATATTGTCCAATCTATTTTTCTAAAGCTGTGGAACGACCGCGAAGTAATAAAAATTGAAACTGCACTAAAGTCTTATTTGCTTACAGCCGTTCGTAATGGTTGTCTGAATGAATTACGCCGCAAAGGAAGTAATCAGGAAGATTTATCCGTAGCAGAACAAGAACTTAACGGAGTAATGAATGAGTATGATACAGCAAACTATATCCTTTATTCGGACCTGAATCAACAATTGGAAATGGCTTTGAGCAAGTTATCGCCTGCAGTGCGTGAAACCTTCGAACTTAATAAGTTTGAAGGGCTTCGATATAAAGAGATAGCCGAGCGACTGAGCGTTTCTGAACGAACTGTAGAGGTTCGCATAGCCAATGCTTTAAAATTTCTGCGTGTTAGTCTTAAAGAGTTTTATATGTTTACTTCATTCCTTTTTATCAATTATATTATTAAATAATGTTATAGCTATGTGGAAAAACAGGACTAATCTGTCTTATTTGTAAGAATATTGGCATGAACACAGACAATTCTATAGAATCCCTTATTATAAAGTTTCTCTCCGGGCAGGCTTCTGCCGAGGAGAAGGAACTACTCATCTCATGGATAAAAGAGAGTCCAGAGAACCGTTTGCAGTTTAAAGAATTACAAAATATATGGCAAGGGCTCAATCCTCCCTTTGATCCTAATGAGATTGAAGTTGAGGCAGTTCAAAAAGGCCTTTTGAAAAAAATAAATAAACGTCTTTGGCAACAGCATCCGCTAATGATATTCTGGCAGCGAACAGCTGCTATTCTGATAATCCCCCTAATACTTACAGTTATTTATCTGTTGGCATCCCATGAGCCGGAAAAGGTAACCTTTCAGGAAATCTTTGCTCCCTACGGAACTTACACCCAAGTTAATCTGCCTGATGATTCCAAGGTTTGGTTGAATGCAGGAAGTTCTATTAAGTACCCTACCCGCTTTAAAAAAGGATCGAGAGAAGTCTCTTTGAATGGCGAAGCCTATTTTGAAGTTGAGTCTGACCGGAAAAACCCGTTTACCGTTCATACGAGTCATGTAAATGTACGTGCCACAGGAACTGCCTTTAATGTAGAGGCTTATCCAACTGATTCGATTGCGTCAGTTACTATGGTACGCGGAAAATTAGGTGTTACAATGAATAATCAAAGCCAGATAGGCTTAATTCCTGGCGAGCGGGCTTCGTTTAATAAAAACACCTTACAGTGTAGAATTGAAAAAACCGATCCTTATAAATGGTATGCCTGGAAAGATGGTTTAATGGTATTCCGGGATGATCCCTTAGAATATGTGTTCAAGCGTCTGGGACAGACGTTTAATGTTGAAATAAAAGTGATGGACAAAGAGATTGCCAATCAACTCTATCGCGCTACTTTCAGAGAAGAATCTCTAAGTGAAATACTTCGTTTGCTAAAAATATCAGCTCCGATAAGATATGTCGATCATGATCAAGATCCGACATCCAATAATAGTTTAAGAAAGCGAAAACTGGAAGTTTATAAATTGAATTAAAAAAATCACATTTTTGAATGTGGCTTTTCAGCTTCCGACTGTCTTATATGTAGATGTAAAGAAAATTTAACCTTATTTACTATTTAAACTTGTAGCCTATGGTATAAAGAATAGCGTCGCTTAATAAATGAGTCCGGCTAAATTAAAACAAGAGAAGGGAAGGTCTCGTACACCCTCCCTCCTAAATGCTTAGCTTGACTAAAAAGATTATCGTTAACCAGATTTTTCAAACCTAACACACAAAAATATGAATTCAGTTTCGATTTATGAAATCAAACGGCAAGTATTTGCTTCTAAACAATTTCGTATTATGAGATTATGTTTATTATTCCTGCTTTGTGGTATCCTACAAGGAATGGCATCAAACACCTACTCGCAGACAACCACACTCTCTATGAAGCTTTCCGATGTTACAATTGAAGAGGTTCTCAATCAAATTGAAGAACAGTCGGATTTCCGCTTCTTGTATAATAAAAAAATGGTAAACGTTGCAAATAAAGTAAACGTTTCGGTTAAAAAGAAAAATATCACAGAAATTCTGGATAATATTTTCGCCGGTGAAGATGTGACCTATACTATCAGCAACAGGCAAATTGTGCTGAGCCGGAAAAATGATATTGCGACTGTTGCTCAACAAGCTAAAAAAGTAACTGGTGTTGTAACAGACAAATCCGGCGAAGTTGTCATTGGCGCTAATATTATAGTAAAAGGAACACAAAATGGGGTTATTACCGATTTGGATGGAAAATTCTCCATCGAAGTTCCTTCGGGTAATGCTATTCTCGTGGTTTCTTACATTGGTTTTAAACCTCAGGAAGTAGCAGTCTCCAACCGTTCGGTTGTAGACGTAGTACTTGCTTCTTCCGTTGAAGAATTAGACGAAATAGTAGTAACCGCCATGGGTATCAAACGCGAAAAGAAAGCATTGGGTTACGCAATGCAAGAAATCAAAACAGATGCCTTGACGGAAAACCGCTCAGAAAGTGTAGCAAATATGCTGCAAGGTAAGGTTGCAGGTGTTCAGATCAACCAATCTACAACAGGTATGGGAGGTTCTACACGTGTTGTTTTACGTGGTACAAGCTCTTTAAGCGGAAAGAACCAACCATTATGGGTAGTAGACGGTATTCCTGTTAGCGACAATCAAACAGGTACAGCCAGCCAGTGGGGCGGGGTCGACTATTCTGGTGCAGCTTCTGAAATCAACCCTGAAGACATTGAAAGCATTTCTGTATTGAAAGGTGCCAATGCGGCTGCCATGTACGGTTCTCGTGCACAAAACGGTGCTATTATCGTTACTACCAAAAAAGGTAAAAGCGGTGCGCTTCAGATCGAATACAACGGGAACTTGAACTTCAGTCAGGCTTATAACCCTTACGAATACCAGAACGTATACGGACAGGGTTCAGGCGGGGTGTTCTCTGCAAATGCTAAAGGTAGCTGGGGTCCTAAAATGGATGGAACTACGACTGTTGCCAACTGGCGTAATGAATTTTACGGAGACTCTAATTATAATGATTATGCAATGACTCCGCAAAAAGATTATATATCTGATTTCTATCGTACGGGGGCTAACTACACAAACACATTGACAGCTTCGGGCGGTACAGAAAATCTAACGTCCAGATTTGCATTCTCGGATGCAAGAAATCAAGGCATTACGCCCAATCATCAGCTAAATCGTCAATATTATGATATGAATACACAATTCACCAGCAAGTTTATCGATTTGAGTGCTAAAATTAACTTCATGCGCCAGAAAGGGATGAACCGTCCAGCTCAAGGTGAATACGGTGTGATGAAAATGTTAGTCAACATGCCAAGAAGTATTCGGTTACAGGACTTGCAGAATCCGGTAGGTCAGGACGGTCATATTGTTAACTGGACAGGCCCTAACAACGAATATCTGAATCCCTACGCATTAACATTACCTGCTAACGGTAATAGAGATTCACGTAATCGTTTGATCGGAAAAGTTCAGATGACTGCTAAGTTTACTGATTATCTGAGAATGACAGGACGTGTAGGGATTGACTGGTATAACGATCAGATCAAGAGTTACAATACTTACGTACAATCTTCACAGACTTCCGACGGAAGCCAGTATTGGAATACTCAGGCAACGAATCAGGAATTCAACGCCGACCTTATATTAAACTTCGACAAACGTTTCAACGACTTTAACATTACGGCTAACTTCGGAACTGCTACTACCAGCTATTCATGGAACAATCTTTCTGGTTCATCCGGTATATTCAACATTCCTTACCTTATAGCCATTGCAAACGGAAGAAACCAGACAGTATCAGAAGGTTACACAAAAAAACGTGTAAATTCGGTATTAGGTAATGCAACCGTTGGTTACAAGAGTATGGTTTATGTAGACGTTACAGCTCGTAACGACTGGTCTTCTACATTACCTTCCAGCAACTGGTCTTACTTCTACCCATCTGTAAGTTTGTCCGGTATCATTTCAGAAATGGTAACTCTTCCGGAACAGATCTCTTATATGAAGGTACGCGGATCATGGGCTAAAGTTGGTAACGACACCAATCCGTATGCATTAAGCAATGTATATTCTTTAGGTAAAACAAACGGAAATATTCTGAATGCACTAACATCCTCTACCTACCCTCTTTACAACTTAAAACCAGAAGAAACAAATTCTTCTGAAATTGGTTTTGAAATGCGTATGTTTAAGGGTCGTGTAGGTTTGGATGCAACATACTATAATTCTAACACAATCAACCAGATTCTGAGTGTAACAATGCCCGGATCATCCGGTTATGAACTGAAAACCATCAATGCAGGTAAAATGTCCAGCCACGGTTGGGAAGTTATGTTAACTGGTACTCCTATTCAGACAAAAGACTGGAACTGGGATGTAACGTTGAACTGGGGTCTTAACCGTACTACGTGTGTGGAATTAGATCCTACATTGAAACGTTTCGTTATTGGTGAAACCCGCGTTGGTAAAGTTGTTGTAGATGAAGGTGGCAGATTTGGCGACATCGTATCAAAAGCTTACAAACGTAATGCAGACGGACGCATCCTGATTGGAGACAATGGTATGCCTATCTCAGAAACTGATAAGGTAATAGGTAATATGACTCCTGACTGGACAGGTTCTTTCTCAACCTCTTTAAGATACAAAAACGTTGTATTTAACGCATTAGTAGACATGCATGCAGGAGGCGATTTCATCTCTACTACAGATATGTATGCTTGCACTGCCGGTACTTCTGCTAAGACATTGGTTGGCCGTGGATCTGATGGCATGGTAATCAACGGTATAATGAATTCGACAGGTGCAGAAAATACGAAGAAGGTACAAGCTGAAGATTATTATGCAAGCATTGGTGGTGCTTATGGTATAGGCGAAGAATTTCTATATGATGCTTCTTACGGAAAATTACGTGAAATGTCTTTAGGTTATACTTTCCCGGCTTCTTGGTTGAGAAATCTACCTATCAAGAATGTAAAAGTATCTGCTGTAGGCCGAGACCTCTTCTATATTTTCAAGAACGCACCGGTAAACCCAGAAGGTTCTTTCTCTCGTGAAGACTATGCACAGGCATTCGAATATTCGTCATTGCCTCCAACACGTTCTTATGGCTTTACTATTAATGTTAAATTCTAATTCGTCATTCTACAATGAAACTATCGATAAAAAAATTAAGCGTTATTTGTCTCATTAGCGGTTTAACAGCCGGATGTACAGGCGATTTTGAAGATATGAACAAAAACCCGCTTGCAGCAACTGAAGTTAGCCCAAGTCTTATTCTTCCAAAGATGATAGATTATGGTTTCAATTGTCGTTCTTGGGAATATCAGGTAGGAGACAATCTTCATACCAATCTATTTTCACAATATTTTGCCAATACAGCTCCCTATTTTCCCACCGATCGTTACGAATGGAAAGATGGTTGGGCAAAAGACGGTTTCTGGCGTTCATACTATGTATACCTGTCCAAGAACCTTAATGAGGTAAAGGTTATGCTTAAGAATCATCCTGAATACGACAATATGTATCAGGTTATGCGTATTATATCAGCAATGGGTGCTGCCCGCACAACAGACTGCTTTGGTGATGTTCCTTATTTTGAAGCCGGCCAGGGTATCATTGAGCCCAAATACGACAATCAGAAAGACATTTACTATGATATCTTCAAAGAACTTACAGAAGCTGCTACGGCTCTGCAAAGCAATAAGGCTGATCAATTATCATATGGCAATGAAGATATAATTTTTGGCGGTGATCTTGCCAAATGGGTAAAATTGGCAAACTCACTTCGTTTACGTTATGCTTTACGCCTGTCTTTCGTTGATGCAGAAAAAGCAAAAACAGAAGGTGAAGCAGCTTTGAAAGGATCCATGATGAGCAGCAACGACGACAATGCAGGCATAAAAAATGCTGAAGCAAATGCTGGTAACTCTTTATGGACAATAAGTTTCTGGAATGAATTCCGTGCCAGCAAAACTATGATTGACATTATGCTGGGAGAAAGTGCTGTTGCCGACCCTCGTCTTCCGTTGTGGTTCAGCCAGACACAAGGTTACGCGTATGGTACATCTGAAGTACAATACCGCGGTGTACCCAATGGACTACCTTCTTCTGAACTGACCAAATCGGAATACGATCCGACAAACAACTCTTGCATCTGGGGCCTCTACGTCTATCCTGAATGGAATCAAAAAGCAAAAGGCAGTGTACAGACAGGAACTGTTCCTTCGGGTACAATCGTAAAACCGCAAGTCATCATGAACTATGCGGAAGTTTGCTTGCTGAAAGCTGAAGCCGCATTACGTGGCTGGAGCGGTGCAGGTGATGCAAAAACTAATTACGAAGACGGAATCCGAGCTTCCTTTGCTGAAGCCCGCTCGGGAGTTAGTGCTTCTCTTTATTCAACAGCCAACGACGATGCTTACATCAACGGAGGAAATGTAAAATGGAATGCCTCCGCAAGCTTCGAAGCTAAACTGAAACAGATTATTACTCAAAAGTGGATTGGAATCTATCCTAATGGAACAGAAGCATGGATTGAATTCCGACGTACAGGTTATCCGGAGCTGACTCCTGTGGTTCAAAGCGACAATGATCTGATTAAATCAGGAGAATTTATTAAGAAACTTCGTTATATAGACGATGAACTGAATCTGAACAGTTATTCAAAACAATCTACACTGAATAATGGTAAGGGGGATGGACAAAATGTTCGCGTTTGGTGGGATACTTCCCGATATAATTGATAATTCAAAAATTCATATAAAGGGGGGAGTAACTTCTCCCCTTTATTTTTTACTTTTGGCTTTTGATCTATAATTAAAATACATATGAAAAAAACAACTTTGATTCCATTGGCCCTTCTATTAGTGGGCTGGGCTTGCCAACCTGCACAGAAAGGCCCTAAGGCTCCTGCTAACAATGCAATGACGCAAGAAGTGTTTGTTCCCGAAAACAGCGGATACAAACTGGCATGGCAAGACGATTTCAACGGCACAGAACTCGACACAACCAAATGGGAATACCGCGGAACAGGTCCGCGTAGAATTGGATATAACGACACATCAATGGTTAAGCTTGAAAACGGAAACTTGTTGTTGATGTATGATATTGTTGGAGATAGCATTCTTGGCGCCATGATTGGATCTGCAGGAAAGTATGAAACCACCTACGGTTATTTCGAATGCCGCGCCGAACTACAGAAATCCGTTGGTCCATGGGCTGCATTCTGGATGCAATCTCCCAAAGTATCGCAAGGAACAGATCCTGCTGAATTTGGAGCTGAAATCGATATATTTGAATATTTTAATGAAATGGGTAAAGATACCTTGCAGCATGCAGTGCATTGGGCATATGGTCCGGATATGCAATCAATAGGTCCGATGAATAGCAGACTAGAAGGTTTGGACAAAGGATTTCACACCTTTGGACTTGAATGGACAGATAAAAAATATGCCTTCTTTATTGATGGACTAAAGTTTTTTGAACAGACAAAAGGCATTTCTAAAATTGATCAATACATAATTCTCAGCATGGAAATTCGCGGTAAACTCGAGGAATTCAAGAAAGCTTGTGCTCCTGATACGTTTAAAGTGGACTATGTAAAAGTATACAAGAAATAGAATAGTAAAGATATCTTAGACTTGGAATCTCTATTTAGAATATGTATGAAAAAAACAACTTTTCTTCCGTTATTCTTTCTGTTAGTAGGCTGGGCTTGCCAGCCTGCCCAGAAAGGAACTGTTCTTCCGGCAAACAATGCCATGACACAAGAAGTGTTTGTTCCCGAAAATAATGGATACAAACTGGCATGGCAAGACGATTTTAATGGCACAGCACTAGATAGCAACAAATGGGTTTTACACGGTTTAGGCAAACGACGGATTGGATATAACGATTCATCAACGGTTAAACTTGAAAATGGCAACCTGTTGTTAATGTATGATATTAAAGGCGACAGTATTTTGGGTGCTATGGTTGGATCTATCGGAAAGTACGAAACCACCTATGGCTATTTCGAGTGCAGGGCTGAACTCCAGAAATCAGTGGGACCTTGGGCTGCTTTTTGGTTGATGACACCCAAATTAGCAGATGGAAAAGATCCTGCTAAGTTTGGAACTGAGGTCGATATATTTGAATACTTTAACGGTATGGGTAAAGATACCTTGCAGCACGCATTACACTGGGCATATGGTCCGGATATGCAATCAATAGGTCCGATGAATAGCAGACTAGAAGGTTTGGACAAAGGATTTCACACCTTTGGACTTGAATGGACAGATAAAAAATATGCTTTCTTTATTGATGGCCTTAAGTATTTTGAAGAAACAAAGGGCATTTCTAAAATAGATGAATACATAATTCTCAGTATGGAAATACAGAGCAAACTTGAGGGATTCAAGAAAGCTTGCGCTCCTGATACGTTTAAAGTGGACTATGTAAAAGTATACAAGAAATAAATGTACATACTATGAGTACCTGCTATTTTAAATACATAGCAATTACAGCGAGCCTTTTACTTGGGAGTGGGGCTATATCTTCTCAACCTGTTGTTAAAGGATATATGAGTACCGATATCCATGATTTGGTGCTAATATATCAGGGAGGGAGTCATCGGCTGGATTGGACAGAGGATCAGTTTCTGCCTTATGTAATACATGAAGATTCTAAAGGTAATAAGGATTGGTTTTTCGACGGTTTCCTGTTTTTGGAATTCAAAGATGGGAAAGGGCGTTGTTATACATCCCGCTACGAAAAACTTAGTGCCCGAAAACAAGAATGGGAATGGTTGTTAGGGCGTATTTTTGAAGAGGGTAAGGCTTTATCTGCCCTTAACAGTTGCATTGGTAAACAAAAACAAATTCAGGGTAATCCTGGCTTTAAGCACAGGGTAGTTATCAGTGTTCCGGAAGCAATTCCGGATCAAAAGGATTGGGGTGTGCTTAACGGAAAAGCGTTGGATTTTTCGAAGGATGCCGACAAATACGCTGCTTGCAAATGGTTTATAGATGAAGTCGAAAAACGGTTTCGCAATGCCGGATACAGCAATCTTGAGCTGTCCGGTTTTTATTGGGTAGCCGAAGATATTGTAACTAGCAGACTGCAAACTGTTCCTTTGGGTGATTATGTGCGTTCGCTGAACAAAAAGTTCTACTGGATTCCTTATTGGAATGCCATGGGATACAGCGACTGGAAAAGCCTTGGATTCGATGTTGCTTATGCCCAGCCCAATCATTTTTTTGATGCTCAGATTCCGGACCAACGGATTGATAATACGTGTGCTTTGGCTTATACCCACAATATGGGGTTGGAAGTTGAGTTCGACGATCGGGCTTTGGCCGGAGCAAAAAATTCATTTCGCAAGCGATTGGTTGCCTATCTGGATAAGTTTGAATCGAATAACGTGTACGCTGATGCGGCTATTGCCTACTATGAAGGCGGTGGAGCTATCATCGATTTTGCCCGCTCGGCTAATCCCGAAGACAGAGCTTTGATGGATCGGCTTTCGCTACTTGTAAAGAGTAGAAGAGAAAGGATGAAAATAGTTTCGGACGATTTAGGCAGTTCTCCATGGAATGGCATAAATAATCGGACAATTTCGGTTAACCCGGAAGGGAAGGTTTTAATAAGTACAGGCATAGCCGATACACGCGGCAAACTGGAAAAAACAAGGGGAAAGTTTGAAATAAAGTTGAAGTTGCTTTCTACATCGCCGAACGACAAAGCATATATCCGGCTTGTTCCGGTTAGGGCATCCGGGAAATCAAGTCTTCGGAACGAAGAAATTACAATGATGGCCTATTCCGGAACACAGCCTGAAATAATTAAGGGCGGTGTATTTACCCGCAAATTGAACGAAGAAACAGACAATAAAAAAGGAACATCCGTAAAGGTATCGGGGCTTACTGGCGAATTGCATACGCTTGTCTGTGAATGGAAAGAACATGAAATTCATTTATCCCTGGACGGAATACTCTTTTTTGTGTATGATGATTATTTATACGATAGAAACGCGGTCGACTTCAAGGAATACTGGCCCTTTGATGAGCCCTGCTATTTGGAGGTTGAAGCTATATCCGAGAGCAATAATCCGGTTATTTCTATTGATTCGTCCTCTTATATTGAGTATTAATTTCAATTTATACCGTATATATGTAAAGGAAACATTTTTTGCTTTCTTATAATAATAGGTTCAATAGGGGAGCGAGCCGGCTAGTGGTTAGTCGGCTCGCTTATTTTTTACTCAGTCTTTTATCTCCTCTTATCCTGTAAAGTAGCATTATCCTAATATACATCTATTACTTTGCATACGAACAAGTATTCGTTTGTCATATGGATACTTTACGTTTGCGATATGAATACTTTGTGTTTAACATATCGCAAACGCAAGGTATCCATATGTTGACTTTGCGTTTGCAATATGGCAAACGATTACTTGTTCGTAGTCTTAGCGATAGTTTACTTAATCCTTTCTTATACTTTATCGTTTAAGGGGTGCTACATATAAGCTGATTGTGAGTCCACCTGATGTGGAAAAGGTAGTGTTACCGGACTCCGGAAAGAATGGTATCTACATGCTGCCTGCCTGAAATTAAAAAGTGACAGGTGGGAGATCATCCGCATCTGTCACAAGACATCTATCACCCATCAAACCCTGATCAGCAAAGGGATCTGAAGTATTTGGTGATAGGTGACAGATAAAAACGATATTAATTCGTTTTTATCTGCCAGCTTTTAGTGGAATCCAGAAATATTACTTACCATTAGAGATAACACCCGAGTCGTTGTCGCTGTTGTTTAACTTCTTCTGGGCACTCTGATAGCTTCGGCCGAAATTAAGGTTCCAGGAGAATGAAAGGGCTATCATTCTTGAAGATTCGTTGATATACAAGGCTCTTTTTACGGAGGCTACCTTCGACCAGTTTTCGTTTACTGTTTTATAGTTGTCGGCAAACGGATTAAATACGCCAGCCCCAACGGATATATTTTTGTGGTTGTATTTGAGTTGAAGAATATGATAATTCTCGCCACCATATATATTCTCGCCCCAGAACCAGTTCCAGTTACTTTGAATTTGGAATGCTAACATAAATTTCTTGTACTTGGCCGACATATCCGCACGGTAAAACCAATTCGTATATTCGTGGCTGTAACTGTTGCCGTCACTAAGGTAATGATTTACGCCTCCGGTAACAGACAATTGCAACACATCTTTAAACGGCTGAGCCTTAAGTGTGGTCTCGGCAGATAGCCTTTGCCATTTGTTCTGGTTATCGAAGGTGTTGATAAAGCTGTTTCCTTCAATAAACTTTTCGTCCATGATAGCCTTTGGCTTGTATTCGTAAGCCGACCAAAAATTAGCGGTGAAGATACCTTTGCGAACCTCTCCCGATAAATTCAAGCTGTAAGTTGTATAGGGTCGTAACCCTGGATTACCACGCGAAATCTGCAATGAATCGATCCGCTGATCTACAGCGCTAATTTCTGAAAGAGACGGAGCAGTATTGTACACACCACCTTGCAAACGTAGATAAGCATTTGACGGGAAATTGTATTGTAACGTCAGTTTAGGGTTAAAAGAATAAGTCTGATAACCGTCTCCATCTCCTTTCTGGAAAAACCATGATCTGGTTCCCCCTACCCCGAACATATACTCCAGTTGTTTAAATTTTCCCTTAAATGAGAGGTAAGCATAGGTATCTGACTGTTCCATTTCGGTTAGATAGCTGTGTCCGTTTGTATAGGTATTATCGGCGTAGGCCTGCGTGTGTTTAAGTCCTCCGCTCAAACTTCCAGCTTCAAACTGTTTCTCATATATTGCTTCACCAATCACTGAGTATTTTTTACCGTCCACATTGTTCTGGATATCGGAAAGCAACTGATTGTCGCGTCGTTCCTGATACAAGCGCCCTGATTCTGAGCCGATATAGGTTCCCACCAGGTTGAATACAAGCAGCTGCTTATTAGGTAAACTCTGCTGGTAGTAGAGGTCGAGCGAAGGTCGGTTAGTAATAGCTGTACTCTTGTCTGTTAGCTTTACCATCTGTTCAGGATGTTCAACTACATACAGATCACTGTTGTAGTCAAAATGCGACTGATTATTTCCATAGTAACGAAAGGTTGCATTAAAAACCGCCTTATCATTAGGCTGATAGTTATACTGCATGGAAGCATTCTGCCAATACATTCCTAGGTGGCCCGGATGACCGGTTTCCTTGCGGTGGAGCATTGATCCGTCAGCAAAAGTAAAAAGCTCCTCATTATCTCGCCACATTTGATAAAAATCACGGGTAGCTAATCTGTATGAAACAGAAAATTCCGATTTCTTATTGTTCAACTTGGCCGAGATCTGATCTTCGCCCCAAACGCTGTTAACGGCATTTGTGAAATCGACAGACACATTCCCTCCCGATACTTTACGGCGGGTAATATAATCAAGTACAACGGCTGCATTACCATATCGCAAGCCTGGATTATCATGATACTCTACCCGAATAATATCGTCAGGTAAAAGCGCAATAATTTCTTCGTTGGTAGCTATAATACCATTGATTCGAAGCTGTACTTCTCCTCCACCGGGTACAGAAATAGTACGATACAGGTTGTTTACCTGCAAACGAGGCAATTGCAATTGTTGGAGTAAATCTATTCCATTGGCAGATGACTTACGCTGACTTTCGGATGGAAACACGATCTTACGGTCGGCTTTATTCTTTTCGTTAGACGCCTTCACTGTAACTTCGCTAAGCGATACAGAATTTTCTTCAAGCTCCAGAGATCCTAAGTCTAGTGCTTTGGTTACTCCGGGTAAAACAGTTTCGGCTGTTTGATACCCAATGCTTGATACAACCAAACGATAATCGCCTGCGGGAACATTGGCTACTATGAAATCGCCTGATTTATCAGAAGAAGCACCTCCTACAAAGGTGGTGTCTGCTGTTGTTAATACAATATTCGCAAATTCGAGAGGTTGCTTGCTTTGTGCATCCATTATACGTCCGAAGATCTGTATATTTTGTGCGGAAAGAATCATGGTACAAAGGAACAACAGACAGGTGGAAAAAAGTAGTTTACTCATATTCTTACTATTTAATTTTCAAGTTTCTGAATATAAGACGCAATAAGGATAGAAAGCGTTACATAGATTTCAATATAAATACACTACCTTGCATAACAATATACTTTGTGGAATATAGTAATGCATTGTATTAGATGAATATAATTACCTTCTGCCCGGTCGGACTAATAAATAAAAAAAAGGGAATCCCGTCACAGGAGCCCCTTTTCAGATAATTGAAAGTTTGTCTAAAATTTAGCAGCAAGCTGCTTTTTTAAGTTTTGCGTATCCGTAAACGGCACGATTACCCAATTCTTCTTCAATGCGAAGAAGCTGGTTGTATTTGGCCATACGGTCTGAACGGCTAAGTGAACCCGTTTTAATTTGACCCGAGTTGGTAGCCACAGCGATATCAGCAATTGTTGCATCCTCTGTCTCTCCGGAACGGTGAGATGTAACAGATGTATATCCGTTACGATGAGCCATCTCAATAGCATCCAGAGTTTCTGTAAGTGTACCAATCTGGTTTACCTTGATAAGGATAGAGTTTGCACAACCTGTTTCAATTCCCTTTTTAAGAAAATCAACATTTGTCACAAACAAATCGTCTCCCACAAGCTGAATCTTATCTCCGAGAGCAGATGTAAGTAATTTCCATCCTTCCCAGTCGCCTTCGTCCATACCGTCTTCAATAGAATCAATAGGGAATTTAGCTACTAATTCAGAAAGGTACTCAACCTGTTCCTTTGCTGTTCTCTTGGCACCTTTAGTACCCTCAAACTTAGTATAATCATAAATACCATCTTTATAAAACTCGGAAGAAGCACAGTCAAGAGCAATTGTTACATCTTTACCCGGCTCGTATCCTGCTCCTTTAATCGCAGATAGAATAGAGTTCAGAGCGTCTTCTGTTCCGTCTAAAACCGGAGCAAAACCGCCTTCATCTCCAACGGCTGTACTAAGACCACGATCGTGTAATACCTTTTTTAATGAATGAAAAACTTCTGCACCCATTCGTAATCCTTCACGGAAGCTGGTAGCTCCAACAGGACGAATCATGAATTCCTGAAATGCTATGGGTGAATCAGAGTGAGACCCACCATTAATGATATTCATCATTGGTACTGGCAATACATACGCATTAGTACCTCCAATGTAACGATACAAAGGAATATCCAAATAGTTTGCGGCTGCCTTTGCAACTGCAAGAGATACACCCAGCATAGCATTAGCTCCCAAATTTGATTTGGTATTAGTACCATCTAATTCGATAAGCTTGCGGTCAATTTCAACTTGTTTAAGTGCGTTATAACCCAATAATGCCGGTGCTATAACAGTGTTTACATTTGCTACAGCTTTAAGAACGCCTTTACCACCGTAACGTTTTTTGTCTCCGTCGCGTAATTCAATAGCTTCGTTTTCGCCGGTAGAAGCTCCGGAAGGAACAGCTGCACGACCAAATGCTCCTGATTCCAACCATACATCCACTTCAACTGTGGGATTACCACGAGAGTCTAACACTTCACGTCCGATAATTTTTGCAATATCCATACTTATCATATTTAGAAATTAGTTATAAATAATCTACTCATATAAAACAAACCCGAGCATAGGAATGTTGGTGAAATTTATATAAAGATGTGCAAAATAAATGCAAGATCTGGTTACAATACAATAAAAAAGGGGGAATCCGTATGGATTCCCCCTTTTACTATTTTTAAAAGCCGTAATACTTATTCAGCAGAACTTTCAGCTACTTCAGCAGCAGGTGCATCTGTAGTTGCTTTCTTTCTTGAACGACGTGTTTTAGCTGCTTTCTTAGCTACGTTATCTTTCAACATGTTTTCGTTGTAGTCAACAAGTTCAATGAAGCACATTGCAGCATTGTCACCTAAACGATTGCCTGTCTTAAGGATTCTTGTATAGCCACCTGGACGATCGCCAATCTTTTTTGATACTTCCTGGAACAATTCAGTTACAGCAAACTTATCTTGTAATGTACTGAAGACAATACGACGTGAATGTGTGCTGTCGTCCTTAGATTTAGTAATAAGAGGCTCTACAAACTTACGAAGAGCTTTAGCTTTCGCAGTAGTAGTGAAAATTCTCTTATGCATAATCAAAGAAGTAGCCATATTGGAAAGCATCGCCTCACGGTGAGTATTTGTACGACCTAAGTGATTGAATTTTTTATTATGTCTCATCGCTTTACTCTTTATCTAATTTATATTTCGTGATATCCATACCGAATGAAAGGTTCAAGCCTTCAAGCAGTTCATCTAGTTCTGTAAGTGATTTCTTTCCGAAGTTACGGAATTTCAACAAATCATTTTTGTTGAATTTAACCAACTCACCTAACGTTTCAACATCTGCAGCTTTTAAGCAATTCAATGCGCGAACGGAAAGATCCATGTCTGCTAATTTGCTCTTAAGCAGCTGACGCATGTGAAGAACTTCTTCATCGAACTCTTCATTACCGTCTGTATCAACTGTTTCTGTAGCAATCTTTTCATCTGAAAACAACATAAAATGGTGAATCAAAATCTTAGCAGCTTCTTTCAACGCTTCCTTCGGATGAATAGAACCATCAGTGGCTATTTCAAGAACCAATTTTTCGTAGTCCGTCTTTTGCTCAACACGAAAGTTCTCGATTGAATATTTAACATTACGAATAGGGGTAAAAATAGAGTCAACTGCAATCACATTTATGTCTGCATTAGGATCTCTGTTTTCATCAGCAGGTACATACCCGCGACCCTTATTTATAGTTAATTCAATCTGTAAACTAGCGCTAGAATCTAGATGGCAAATAACCAATTCGGGATTCAACACCTCGAATCCGTTAAGTTGCTTACCTATATCTCCGGCTTTGAACTCATCCGAACCCGAAACAGTAATACTTACTTTTTCATTCTCTACGTCGTCAACAATATGTTTGAATCGAACTTGCTTCAAATTCAAAATGATGTTTGTTACATCTTCCAAAACTCCGGGAACAGTACCAAATTCATGTTCTACTCCTTCGATTTTAATTGATGTAATAGCAAAACCTTCAAGTGACGACAAGAGGATACGGCGCAGGGCATTACCTACAGTAATACCATAGCCGGGTTCCAACGGACGAAATTCAAACTTTCCGAAGAAGTTGTCCGCTTCCAACATTAATACTTTATCGGGTTTTTGAAATGCTAATATCGCCATGGAATCAATTATTATTTAGAATACAATTCTACGATCAACTGCTCAGTAATGTTTTCAGGAATATCAGCTCTTTCAGGCGTATGCAGTAGTTTTCCGCTTAAAGTAGTCTGATCCCATTCTATCCAAGGATACTTGCTGTGATTGAAGCCAGCCAAAGCATCGGTAATAATTTCAAGAGACTTTGCTTTCTCTCTCACACCAATAACCTGACCAGGTTTTACAGAATATGAAGGTATGTTCACAACTTTACCATCAACAACAATGTGACGGTGAGAAACCAACTGACGTGCAGCATCTCTCGTAGGTGCTAATCCTAAACGGAACACCAGGTTGTCTAAACGTACTTCAAGTAACTGCAATAAAACCTCACCGGTAATACCTTTACTGCGTGAAGCTTTTTCAAACATGATTCTAAACTGTTTTTCTAATACACCATAGGTATATTTAGCTTTTTGCTTCTCACGAAGCTGAATTCCGTACTCAGAAGTCTTTTTACGTCTGGAGTTACCATGTTGTCCCGGAGGATAGTTCTTTTTTGAAAGAACCTTATCAGCACCGAAAATAGGCTCACCGAATTTACGGGCAATTCTTGATTTTGGACCAGTATATCTTGCCATTTTTCTATTGTTTTAAATGTTCTGTATGAATCTGGAATCGTGCAGCCGCGACTGCAGAGAGGATAATGTGCAATCTTATCACAATTCCGGATTCATGTGCAGCAAATTATTGTTAATTAAACTCTTCTCTTTTTAGGAGGACGACATCCGTTGTGTGGCAATGGAGTAACGTCAACAATTTCAGTTACCTCGATACCTGCACCATGAATTGTTCTGATAGCAGACTCACGTCCGTTACCTGGGCCCTTAACAAATACTTTTACCTTTCTTAATCCAAGATCAAAAGCTACTTTAGCACAATCCTGAGCTGCCATCTGTGCTGCATAAGGAGTGTTTTTCTTTGAACTTCTGAAACCCATTTTACCGGCAGAAGACCAACTAATTACCTGGCCATCACTATTTGCAAGTGATACAATAATGTTGTTGAAAGAAGAATGAATATGTGCTTGTCCAAAAGCATCAACTTTTACGTTTCTCTTCTTTGCTGCGACTGTTTTTTTTGCCATATTAACTCTTATTATTTAGTAGCTTTTTTCTTGTTTGCAACAGTTTTCTTTTTACCCTTACGTGTACGTGCATTGTTTTTTGTACTCTGACCACGAAGTGGTAAGCCAACACGGTGACGTACACCTCTGTAACAACCGATATCCATCAGTCGTTTAATGTTCAGCTGAACTTCAGAACGTAGATCCCCTTCTACCTTACATTCAGCACCGATTATTTCACGAATCTGAGCAGCCTGTTCGTCTGTCCAGTCTTTTACCTTAATATCACGATTTATGCCCGCTTTATCTAAAATATAGTTTGAACGACTGCGACCTATTCCGAAAATATAAGTCAAAGCAATTTCGCCCCTTTTATTTTGTGGCAAGTCTACACCAACTATTCTTATAGCCATATTACTTACTAAAATTAGTTTGCAAAATTAATAAATTATCCCTGACGTTGTTTAAACTTCGGGTTTTTCTTGTTAATTACATACAAGCGACCTTTTCTTCTTACAATTTTGCATTCGTCGGTGCGCTTCTTTAAAGATGCTCTTACTTTCATATCTTGTTTTTTTTATTTGTACCTAAAAGCAATTCTACCTTTCGATAAATCATACGGAGACATTTCAACTCTCACCTTATCACCTGGAAGGATTTTAATGTAATGCATTCGCATCTTTCCTGAGATATGTGCCGTAATTTCATGTCCGTTCTCCAATTCTACCCGAAACATTGCATTAGACAATGCTTCGATAATTACTCCATCCTGTTCAATTGCTGACTGTTTAGCCATAAAATTCAAATAAATTAAATTGCGTTATCTCCAAGTACTTCTTCTATAAACATAAACGAAGACAAAATATCTGGCCCATTCGGACGTATAGCGATACAATGTTCAAAGTGTGCTGAGGGTTTTCTATCCTTTGTACGGACAGTCCATCCATCACGTTCGAATACGACATTTTTGCTTCCAAGGTTAATCATCGGTTCAATACAGATACACATTCCATTCCTGAGAAGCGGACCACAACCACGGCGACCGTAATTGGGTACTTCAGGTTCCTCATGCATGTTACGACCGCATCCGTGTCCTACCAATTCGCGAACAACAGAAAAATTACGGGCCTCACAATAAGATTGAACAGCATTACCTATATCGCCAACTCTCTTTCCTTCAACAGCCGATTGTATTCCTAAATAAAGGGATTCTTTGGTTGTTTTCAAAAGATGTTTAACTTCGGGAGATACTTCACCTACACAAAAAGTATAGGCCGAGTCTCCAGTAAATCCATTTATGTGAGTTCCACAGTCAACCGAAATAATATCGCCATCCTTCAACACTGTTTTAGATGATGGAATACCATGAACAACATTTTCGTTAACTGAGGCACAAATAGAATTTGGGAAGCCTCCATATCCCAAAAATGCCGGAGTAGCGCCATTATCCCTAATGAATTCCTCGGCTATTTTATCAAGTTGAAGCGTTGTGACACCAGGTACAATATGCTTGGCTAATTCACCAAGTGTCTTGCCTACCAGTTGATTTGCCACACGCATCAACTCAATTTCTTCATCTGTTTTTAAATAGATCATTCTACTAATAAGCGGCTACAGAGCCTGAACGTCCTTTAATTCTACCTGACTTCAATAATCCGTCGTAATGACGCATTAACAAATGACTTTCAACTTGCTGTAATGTATCAAGAATTACACCAACTAAAATCAACAGAGATGTTCCACCAAAAAATTGAGAGAACTCCATACTTACACCGGCGATTCTGGCAAAGGCAGGCATAATAGCTACCAAAGCAAGGAATAATGCACCAGGTAAAGTTATTCGATCCATAATGGTATCCAGATAATCTTTTGTATGTTTTCCCGGTTTAACGCCTGGGATAAATCCATTATTTCTCTTCAAATCATCAGCCATTTGTGTTGGATTGATGGTTATTGCTGTATAGAAATACGTAAAGAGAATGATCAACACTGCAAACACAAAGTTGTACCAAAATCCGCTGTTATCCATAAAAGCTGTCCAAAATCCGCTAGATTCCTGTGTGCTGGAAAAACCAACAATTGAAATAGGAATAAACATAATTGCCTGAGCAAAAATGATTGGCATAACGTTAGCAGCATTAACCTTTAACGGAATATACTGTCTTGCTCCACCGTATTGTTTATTTCCAATAATTCTTTTTGCATATTGAACTGGAACTTTGCGTGTACCTTGTACCAACAAAATTGCTCCGGCAATAACAAACAAAAGGAATAACATTTCAAAAAGGAACATAACCAATCCTCCTGTTTTTTCTGTTGTTCTTGAAATAAATTCCTGGAACAAAGAATGAGGAAGACGTGCTATAATACCAACAAGAATAATGAATGAAATACCATTACCTACACCTTTATCTGTGATTTTTTCTCCAAGCCACAAGACAAACATACTTCCTGCAGCTAAAATAATTGTACTATAAATAGTGAAAAAGAAACCTGCTGGCAAACTTGCGCCTACAGCTTTAAGTTGTACGCTTAGATTCACAAGGTACGTAGGTCCCTGGAATAAAAGAATGGCAACTGTTAGGTAACGAGTCCACTGATTGATTTTACGACGTCCGCTTTCGCCTTCTCTTTGAAGTTTTTGGAAAGACGGAACAGCGATGGCTAACAACTGCATAACAATGGATGCGGAAATATACGGCATGATACCTAATGCAAAAATAGATGCATTGGCAAAGGCTCCTCCTGAAAACATATCAAGAAGAGCAAGTAATCCACCCCTTGTCTGCTCCTGCAAAGCGGTTAAGGCTTTGGGATCAACACCTGGAAGAACAACATACGTTCCGAAACGATATACCAACACTAATAAAAGAGTGGTGAGGATCCGATTTCTCAGATCCTCTATCTTCCAGATATTTTTTATTGTATCAACTGCTCTCATAACTTAGAGTTTAACAACATTTCCACCTAAAGCTTGGATGGCTTCTTCTGCACTTTTTGAGAAAGCATGAGCTTCAACATCAAGTTTTGCAGTTAATTCGCCTTTTCCTAAAATTTTAACCAATTGTGATTTAGAAATGAAACCTGCGGCAATCAGATCGGCTACACCAATCTTAGAAAGCTGTTGAGCTTCTGCCAATTGTTGTAAAGTCTCTAAATTGATGGCTTTATATTCTACACGGTTAATATTCTTGAAACCAAATTTAGGCAAACGTCTCTGAATAGGCATTTGACCTCCTTCGAAACCAATCTTTCTGGAATAACCAGATCTGGATTTAGCTCCTTTGTGTCCTCTTGTTGAAGTACCACCTAATCCTGAACCGGTACCGCGGCCGATTCTTTTTCTGGTTTTGATAGATCCTTCAGCAGGTTTTAAATTTGATAAATTCATTTTGTATAATTTATTTTTTAAACCAATTATTATTTCTCTACAGAAACCAAATGTTTCACTTTCTCAACCATACCTAGGATCGCAGGTGTAGCTTCGTGTTCTACAACACGATTCATTTTCCTCAGTCCAAGTGCGTCTAGTGTCAGCTTCTGTACTTTAGGGCATTTAATTCTGCTTTTAACTTGTTTGATCTTTATTGTTGCCATAATTATATCTCCCTTATTTAACCTCTGAACACCTTTTCAACAGATATACCTCTATTTTGAGCAACGGTAAAAGGATTTCTCAACTCACCTAATGCAGCAATAGTTGCTTTCACAAGGTTATGAGGATTTGAAGATCCTTTTGATTTTGCCAAAACGTCGGTAATACCAACACTCTCAAGTACGGCACGCATAGCACCACCAGCTTTAACACCGGTACCATGAGATGCCGGTTTAATAAATACCTCTGCACCGCCAAATTTAGCAAGCTGTTCGTGAGGAATAGTACCTTTATGAACTGGAACCTTGATTAAATTTTTCTTTGCAGCTTCTACACCTTTAGCAATTGCTGTCGTTACTTCGCCGGCTTTACCTAAGCCCCAACCAACAATACCATCTTCGTTTCCTACTACAACAATTGCAGCGAAACTAAATGTACGTCCACCTTTGGTAACTTTTGTCACACGGTTAATTGCAACTAATCTGTCCTTCAACTCTAAGTCGTTGGTCGATTTAACTCTATTATTAACTCCTGCCATTTTGATTAAAATTTAAGGCCGCCGTTACGTGCAGCATCTGCTAATTCTTTAATTCTCCCATGATACAGGTAACCATTACGGTCAAAAACTACAACTTGTACACCAGCTTCCTGAGCACTCTTTGCAATTTGTTCTCCAACCTTAGCTGCAAGTTCCTTTTTTGAGGCACTTTCTTCAATCTTTAAAGATGAAGCAGCAGCTAATGTACGGCCTGTTGTATCGTCAATTACCTGTGCATAGATTTGTTTATTACTTCTAAACACAGTCAAGCGTGGACGTTCAGCAGTTCCTGAGATCTTGCTGCGTACGCTACGTTTTATCTTTAATCTTCTTTCTACCTTCGTTG
Organism: uncultured Macellibacteroides sp.; assembly: GCF_963667135.1. Taxonomy (NCBI): domain Bacteria; kingdom Pseudomonadati; phylum Bacteroidota; class Bacteroidia; order Bacteroidales; family Porphyromonadaceae; genus Macellibacteroides; species uncultured Macellibacteroides sp. The sequence continues at coordinate 841,098 of NZ_OY762974.1, forward strand.
TCATGATAATTTCAGTTTACGTAAATTACTTACCTGCTGACTTTCCAGACTTTCTGCGGATTTCTTCACCCACAAACTTAATACCTTTACCCTTGTAAGGCTCTGGCATACGGAATGAGCGAATCTTAGCACATACTTGTCCTAATAATTGCTTGTCAGCCGATTCAAGGATAATAAGAGGATTCTTATTTCTCTCTGATTTGGTTTCCACCTTAATTTCTGCAGGTAACTGTAAGAAAATATTGTGCGTATAACCCAATGAAAGGTCTAACAACTGGCCTGCATTTGAAACACGGTAACCAACACCTACAAGTTCTAATTCTTTCTTGTATCCATCAGATACACCAAGAACCATGTTGTTGATTAATGAACGATACAGACCGTGCATAGCACGATGTTCTTTACTTTCGGTCGGTCTTGTTAACGTAATCACTCCGGCTTCAACTGATACCTGAATGGCTGGATTAACAGATTGAACTAGTTCGCCCTTAGGACCTTTAACAGTCACTACAGAATCCTTGATAGTAACAGTAACACCGGCTGGTACTTGGATTGGTAATTTTCCTATTCTTGACATTCTACTTTCCTCCTAATTAATAAACATAACATAAAACTTCACCACCGATTTTCAAATCGCGGGCTTCTTTGTCTGTCATAACACCTTTAGAAGTAGAAAGAACAGCAATACCTAAACCATTCAATACTCTTGGCATTTCTTTGTAACCAGTGTACCTACGTAAACCCGGAGAAGAAACTCTTTCGAGTTTCTTTATTGCGTTTACTTTGTTAACGGGGTCATACTTCAAAGCAATTTTAATTGTACCTTGAGGACCTTCTTCTACAAACTTAAAATTAAGAATGTAGCCCTTGTCAAAAAGGATCTTAGTGATCTCTTTTTTTAAATTTGACGCCGGCACTTCTACAACTCTGTGCTTGGCTTTAATTGCATTACGCAATCTTGTCAAATAATCTGCAATAGGATCTGTCATATAATAAATAATTAAATTGATCCGGACTTCCGGACAATATTTAAACTAAAAAAAATTCTTACCAACTTGCTTTCTTTACACCAGGGATTAAACCATTTGATGCCATTTCACGAAATTGGATACGAGAAACGCCGAACTGGCGTAAATAGCCTTTCGGACGACCTGTTATTTTGCAACGGTTGTGCAAACGTACGGGTGAAGCATTTTTGGGTAAAGCTTGTAAAGCTTCATAGTCGCCTGCGGCTTTAAGTTCAGCTCTTTTTGTAGCATATTTTGCTACAAGCTTAGCTCTCTTAACTTCACGGGCCTTCATCGATTCTTTAGCCATATCTACTTAATCTTTTTTAATATTTTTAAAAGGCAAGCCAAATTCTCTCAATAGAGCATACCCTTCCTCATCTGTTTGCGCAGAGGTTACAAAGGTAATATTCATTCCCAATATTTTGGTAATACTGTCGATATTTATTTCAGGGAAAATAATTTGTTCCTGAATACCTAACGTATAATTACCTCTTCCATCGAACTTGCTTTCAATACCCTTGAAGTCGCGGATACGAGGAAGTGCAATACGAACAAGTCTTTCCAAAAATTCGTACATCTGCTCACGACGTAATGTTACCATTACACCAATAGGCATTTTCTTACGAAGTTTGAAGTTTGAAATATCCTTTTTAGATACAGTAGCTACAGCTTTCTGACCTGTAATAGTCGTAAGTTCGCTGATAGCAATATCAATGATTTTCTTATCAGCAGAAGCCATTCCCAGACCTTGGTTGATAACAATCTTTTTCAAAACAGGAACTTGCATTACAGACTTGTATTCAAATTCTTTCGTCAAAGCAGGAACAATGCGATCCTGATATTCTTTTTTAAGATTTGCAGTATTGCTCATTACTTAATTTCCTCCCCTGATTTTTTTGAATAACGAACTAAAGCGCCTTCGGCGTTCAATTTACGTCCGATACGGGTAGCTTTTCCTGATTTAGGATCTACCACATTCAGATTTGAAATATGAACTGATGCTTCTTTCTTTTCAATTCCTCCTTGCGGATTCTTTGCATTAGGCTTGGTATGCTTTGATACCATATTAACACCTTCAACAACGGCACGTTGATCAGCTACAATAACCTGTAGCACGCGACCTGTTTTACCTTTGTCTTCGCCAGTATTAACAAAAACTATATCGCCTTTTTTTATATGTAATTTACTCATTACCTAAAGTTTTACAGAATTAAAGTACTTCCGGTGCAAGTGAAACAATTTTCATATTTGCTAAACGAAGCTCTCTCGCTACCGGACCAAAAATACGACTTCCGCGAATATCACCACCGGCATTCAACAAAACGCACGCGTTATCATCGAAGCGGATGTATGAACCATCCTGACGACGAATTTCTTTTTTTGTACGAACGATGATAGCTTTTGAAACTGCACCTTTCTTTACATCACTTGCAGGGATTACGCTCTTAATTGCTACTACAATTACATCCCCTACAGTGGCATAGCGCTTTCTTGTACCGCCTAAAACACGAATACATAAAGCTTCTTTTGCGCCACTGTTGTCACATACTACTAGTCTTGATTCTTGTTGTATCATCTTACTTAGCTCTTTCGATTATTTGAACTAATCTCCATCTCTTAGTCTTGCTCAAAGGACGAGTTTCCATAAGTTTTACAGTATCGCCAATTGTACATTCATTATTTTCGTCATGAGCATGATATTTCTTCGTTTTATTAACGAATTTACCATAAATGGGGTGTTTTTCCTTCCATTTAACAGCAACAGTGATGCTTTTTTCCATCTTGTTGCTTAAAACCACGCCCGTTCTTTCTTTTCTTAAATTTCTAGTTTCCATCAGGCTCAATTATTTATTATTAAGTTCTCTGTAGCGCAATTCAGACTTCATGCGCGCAATCGACCTGCGTTCTTGCTTAATCTGAGCAGGATTGTCAACAGGAGTAATGGTATGATTGATCTTTTTCAGATCATAAGCTGTAATTTCAGCTTCAACTCTTTCGAGTAACTCCTTTGTACTTAATTCTTTAATTTCTGCAATCTTCATAACAATTACGCATTTTGATTTTGAAAGTCATAATCACGTCTCACTACAAACTTAGTAGTAACGGGAAGTTTTTGAGCGGCTAAGCGCAAAGCTTCTTTAGCTACATCGAAAGATACACCTTCAATTTCGAAAATAAGACGTCCTGGAGTAACAGGTGCCACAAATCCTTCTGGCGAACCTTTACCTTTACCCATACGTACTTCTGCAGGCTTTTTAGTAATTGGCTTATCTGGGAAAATACGTACCCAAACCTGACCCTGACGTTGCATGTAACGTGTTACAGCAATACGGGCAGCTTCAATCTGACGACCAGTAATCCATTTGGATTCTAAAGTCTTTATACCAAACGATCCGAATGCCAGCTGGTTGCCACGTTGAGCTTCGCCCTTCATGCGACCTTTCTGCTGTCTTCTGAACTTTGTTTTTTTAGGTTGTAACATCTCTTGTTTTTTCTAACGTTTAACGATTAGTTTTCTTTCTCTTGAAGTTCTTGTCTCTGTTGCCCGAGGTATTGCTGTCATTTCTGCGACCTGAATCTTTTGAAGCAGTAAATGAAGGAGCAAGATCTCTCTTACCATACACTTCACCGCGACAAATCCAAACCTTAATACCAATCAAACCAACCTTTGTCAACGCTTCTCCCAAAGCATAATCAATATCAGCTCTGAAAGTGTGCAACGGAGTTCTTCCTTCTTTATACATTTCTGAACGGGCCATTTCAGCACCATTCAAACGACCAGAGATTTGCACTTTAATACCTTCGGCACCCATTCTCATGGTAGCGGCAATAGCCATCTTGATAGCACGACGATATGCAATTTTTCCTTCTAGCTGACGTGCAATGTTGTTTGCTACAATAACTGCGTCTAATTCGGGTCTTTTTACTTCAAAGATGTTAATCTGAACTTCTTTATCAGTAATTTTTTTCAACTCTTCTTTCAACTTATCAACTTCCTGACCACCTTTACCGATGATAATGCCCGGACGTGATGTGCAAACTGTTATTGTGATCAACTTAAGTGTACGCTCAATAACAATACGTGATACACTAGCCTTAGCCAGACGGGCGTTCAGATATTTACGGATCTTGCTGTCTTCCAACAAAGTTTCACCATAATTATTTCCGCCATACCAGTTAGAATCCCATCCACGGATGATTCCTAAACGATTACTAATCGGATTAACTTTTTGTCCCATCTACAATTAATTTTGACTATCGTTTGTACTACGTGTATCAACAAACAAGGTAACGTGGTTCGAACGTTTACGAACTCGATAACCTCTTCCCTGAGGAGCTGGACGCATTCTCTTCAACATAGTAGCTGAATCTACTTGAATTGAAGACACGAACAATTCTCCCGTTTCTGCTTTACGCTCATTCTTTTGCTCCCAATTTGCAATAGCTGAACGTAGCAATTTTTCTACTCTTGCAGAAGCTTCCTTGTTAGAAAACTTCAAAACACCAAGTGCTCTGAAAACTTCCATTCCACGGATCATGTCTACTACTAGACGCATCTTACGTGGAGAAGTTGGCACATTTCGCAATTTTGCGAAATACATGGTCTTTTGGGCTTCTTTTCTTGCTTCGGCTGATATTCTTTTTCTAGCACCCATTTTATTGATTCTTTTAATTTTCAGATTCCTGAATTCCTGTTACTACCGATATTACTTTTTCTTACCACCGGAGTGACCACGGAAAGTACGTGTAGGAGAAAATTCTCCTAACTTATGACCAACCATGTTTTCGGTAACAAAAACAGGAATAAATTTATTTCCATTATGAACTGCAATAGTATGGCCTACAAAATCAGGCGAAATCATTGAAGCTCTTGCCCATGTCTTTACCACAGCTTTTTTGCCTGACTCATTCATAGTCAAAACCTTTTTTTCAAGCTTGATATTGATATACGGGCCTTTTTTTAGCGAACGACTCATAGTTTACTTAATTAATCAGTTTACTTCTTTCTTCTAACCACAATATACTTTGAAGAATGCTTCTTAGGAGCTCTTGTCTTCAAGCCCTTAGCATATAAGCCCGTACGTGATCTAGGATGACCTCCTGAAGCACGTCCTTCACCACCACCCATTGGGTGATCAACAGGGTTCATAACAACCCCACGGTTACGAGGACGACGGCCTAACCATCTAGAACGACCGGCTTTCCCTGATTTTTCAAGACCATGGTCTGAATTGCCAACGCTACCAACAGTAGCTTTACAAGCTGCAAGAATTTTGCGTGTTTCTCCGGAAGGCATTCTTAAAATTACATAGCTACCTTCTCTCGAAGTAAGCTGTGCAAAAGCACCTGCCGAACGAACTAATTTAGCACCTTGTCCAGGACGTAATTCTACGTTGTGAACAATTGTACCAACTGGAATATTTTGCAATGGCAAAGTATTTCCAACCTCAGGAGCTGCTTCGCTTCCTGAAACCACTGTCTGGCCAACTTCCAAGCCGTTTGGAGCAATAATATAGCTCTTTGCTCCATCAGCATAATACAATAAAGCAATACGTGAAGTACGATTGGGATCGTATTCGATTGTTTTTACTGTTGCAGGAATGCCATCTTTATTTCTCTTGAAATCGATAAATCTGTACTTTTGTTTGTGACCACCACCAATGTAGCGCATAGTCATCTTACCGGTATTGTTACGACCGCCAGAACAATTTTTACCTGTTACAAGAGACTTCTCTGGTGTACTTGCAGTGATATTATCAAATGCACCAATAACTTTGTGTCTCTGCCCCGGTGTTGTGGGCTTTAATTTACGTATTCCCATTTTTCTTTTTAGATATTACTAAAGAAATCGATTGATTCTCCTTCTTTCAACGTTACGATTGCTTTCTTAAAAGATGCTTGTTTTCCGCTAATAACACCAGATTTGGTATAACGACTTTTCAACTTACCCGCATAGTTGATGGTGTTAACATCAACTACGGTTACGTTGTACATATCTTCGATCGCTTTCTTTATCTCTAACTTGTTGGCATCAGGAGAAACACGAAAACCATAGCGATTAGCCATCTTTTCAGTAATCGCTGTTTGTTTCTCTGTTACTATAGGTTTAATAATAATTCCCATTATTTTACTCCTTATGCTTTAAATAAATTATCTATAACAGCAACAGAACTTTCAGTCAGCACCAAACTTGTAGCGTTAAGTACTGCGTATGTGTTTAGTTCAGAGGCTGTTATTACATTTGACTTCTCTAAATTACGAGCCGACAAATATACAAAATTATTTCTCTCTGATAATACCAAAAGTAACTTTCCATCAGCCACTTTCAGATTTTTAGCAATTGCAGTAAATTCTTTTGTTTTAGGAGCTTCCATAGAGAAATCTTCCACTACAACAATAGCATTTGTCTGCGCTTTATATGCCAATGCAGATTTACGGGCTAATCCTTTAACCTTTTTGTTTAGTTTGAACTCGTAATCTCTTGGTTTAGGACCAAAAACACGTGCACCACCTACCAACAAAGGAGAATTAATATCACCGCGACGAGCTCCGCCACCACCTTTTTGCTTGATCAGCTTACGGGTACTACCTGAGAGTTCGCTTCTCTCTTTCGACTTATGAGTTCCCTGACGCTTGTTAGCCAAATGTTGTTTAACATCCAGATAAATTGCATGATCATTGGGTTCTATGCCGAAAATAGCATCATTCAAAGTTACCTTTCTTCCGGTATCTTCGCCTTTAATATTTAATACGCTCAGTTCCATTACTTCTCAATTAATACGATTGAACCTTTTGCTCCTGGAACAGATCCTTTTACTAATAAAAGATTGTGCTCCGGCATCACCTTGATCACCTGAAGGTTTTGAACAGTTACACGTTCGTTACCCATCTGTCCGCCCATACGAGTTCCCTTAAAAACCTTTGCAGGATAAGAACAAGCACCAACACTACCCGGGGCACGCAAACGGTTATGCTGACCGTGTGTTGCTTGTCCAACACCGGCAAATCCGTGACGTTTTACAACGCCTTGGAAACCTTTACCCTTTGATGTTCCGATAACATCTACGAAACCTACACTTTCCAAATAATCTACAGAGATAACATCTCCTAAATTATAAGAGGTTTCAAAATTTTTGAACTCGGCCAAGAATCTCTTGGGAGCTACGCCTGCTTTCTTAAAGTGGCCCATTTCAGGTTGTGTAGTGTGTTTCTCTTTTTTATCCTGGAAACCTAACTGCACAGCTTCATAACCATCATTTTCGAGAGTTTTGATCTGCGTAACAACACAAGGACCCACTTCGATAACAGTGCATGGAAGATTCTTTCCCTCGGCACTGAAAACGGATGTCATTCCGATTTTTTTTCCTAATAATCCTGGCATTTCACTTAATTTTTAAATACTCACACTTTAATTTCAACTTCTACACCGCTGGGCAACTCCAGCTTCATCAATGCATCAACTGTTTTAGCAGTTGAGCTATAGATGTCAATTAATCTCTTGTAAGAAGAGAGTTCAAACTGCTCACGAGACTTTTTATTAACGAAAGTCGAGCGGTTCACAGTAAAAATACGCTTATGCGTAGGCAGAGGTATAGGGCCGCTTACTACAGCACCGGTAGCCTTCACCGTCTTTACAATCTTCTCGGCAGACTTGTCTACAAGAGAATAATCATAAGACTTTAATTTAATTCTGATCTTTTGGCTCATATTTATTTATATGTTTCTAAATTATTTGATCAATTCTACGCGACCTTGAACCTCTGTCAAAACTTGTTTGGCAATTGAAGAAGACACTTCAGAATAATGAGAAAATTGCATAGATGAAGTAGCACGACCTGATGAAATGGTACGTAATGTCGTAACATAACCAAATGTTTCTGCCAAAGGTACTGTAGCTTTTACAATACGTGCACCTGTACGGCTTGATTCCATTCCTTCTACCTGACCACGACGTTTGTTCAAGTCAGAGATCACATCACCCATATTTTCTTCTGGGGTAACAACTTCAATTTTCATGATCGGTTCCATCAATGCAGGAGAAGCCTTTTCTGAAGCACTCTTGAATGCCTGGATAGCACAAATCTCGAAAGACAACTGGTCAGAGTCAACCGGGTGGAAAGAACCGTCTATAACAGTAACTTTCAACTGATCTAATGGATAACCAGCAAGAACACCATTCTTCATTGCCTTTAAGAAACCTTTCTGAATTGAAGGAATAAATTCTTTTGGAATATTACCACCTTTTACTTCATCAACAAATTGCAATTCGCCTTCAAAAGCAGCATCTGCAGGTTCAACACGAACAATTATATCTGCAAACTTACCACGACCACCAGACTGCTTCTTGTAAACTTCACGAAGTTGAACTGATTTAGTAATAGCTTCTTTATAAGTAACCTGAGGACGACCTTGATTACATTCCACCTTAAACTCACGTCTCAAACGATCCACAATAATGTCAAGGTGAAGCTCACCCATACCACTAATTACAGTTTGACCGGTATCTTCGTTAGTTTGTACACGGAATGTTGGATCTTCTTCAGCCAATTTAGACAAGCCCATACCTAATTTATCCATATCCTTTTGAGTTTTAGGCTCAATAGCGATACCAATAACTGGTTCAGGGAAATCCATTGATTCCAAAGAAATCAGATTATTTTCATCACAAAGTGTATCACCTGTACGAATATCTTTAAATCCAACACCAGCACCAATGTCACCACAACCAATCACATCCTTAGGATTCTGTTTGTTTGAGTGCATCTGGAACAAACGTGAGATACGTTCTTTCTTACCAGAACGTACGTTGTATACATAAGAACCAGCAGGAAGTTCACCTGAATATACACGGAAGAAACAAAGACGACCTACATAAGGGTCAGTTGCAATCTTAAATGCCAAAGCACAAAGAGGTTCATCTCCTGTTGGGTGACGAGTGATAATCTTTTCTGGATCATCAGGATCAGTACCTTCAATTGCAGGGGTATCAGCAGGACTTGGTAAGTATGCACAAACTGCATCAAGCAATGTCTGCACACCTTTATTCTTGAATGAAGAACCACAAATCATCGGGTTAATCTGCATAGCAAGAGTACCCTTACGGATTGCATTTACGATTTCATCTTCAGTAATTGTTGAAGGATCTTCGAAATACTTTTCCATCAGCGTATCATCGCATTCAGCAAGAGTTTCAAGCATCTTGTCTCTCCATTCTTCCGCTTCTGCCAGTAAATCTGCAGAGATCGGTCCAACTTCGTATTCAGCACCCATAGTTTCATCATGCCAAAGGATAGACTGCATCTTAACAAGATCCACTACACCTTTGAAAGTTTCTTCAGCACCGATTGGGATCTGAATTGCACAAGGATTAGCACCTAAAACAGTCTTAACCTGGCTTACAACTTCATAGAAGTTGGCACCAGAACGGTCCATCTTATTTACGTAACCAATTCTTGGCACATTGTATTTGTCAGCCTGACGCCAAACTGTTTCAGATTGAGGTTCAACACCACCAACCGCACAGAAAGCAGCAACGGCACCATCAAGAATACGTAATGAACGCTCTACTTCTACAGTAAAGTCAACGTGTCCCGGGGTGTCAATCAGGTTAATTTTATATTTGTCGTTCAAAAAGTTCCAGAAAGTAGTAGTTGCAGCAGAAGTGATAGTAATACCACGTTCTTGCTCCTGCTCCATCCAGTCCATTGTTGCGGCACCATCATGCACCTCACCAATTTTGTGAGTCAAACCGGTGTAGAAAAGAATACGCTCAGAAGTCGTAGTCTTTCCGGCATCGATATGCGCCATGATACCGATATTTCTAGTATACTTTAATAATTGATCTGAAGCTTTAGCCATTGTTTATCTTTTTGCCTTATTTAAAATCTAAAATGAGCAAATGCACGGTTAGCTTCGGCCATACGGTGCATATCTTCTTTTCTCTTAAAAGAACCACCCTGGTTGTTAAAAGCGTCAACGATTTCTGCAGACAACTTATCAGCCATAGTTTTTCCACCTCTCTTACGAGAGTACAGAATAAGGTTCTTCATAGAAACGGATTCTTTACGATCGGGGCGGATTTCAGTAGGTACCTGGAAAGTTGCACCACCTACACGGCGGGATTTCACTTCGACTTGAGGAGTAATATTGTCGAGTGCGGCTTTCCAAATTTCGAGAGCAGACTTCTCTTCGTTAGGCAATTTTTTCTTAACGATTTCCAGTGCGGAATAGAAAATTTCGAAGGCAGTATTTTTCTTGCCATCATACATTAAATGGTTAACGAATCTCGTAACCTTAACATCACCGAAAACAGGATCCGGAAGGATCTGTCTTTTCTTTGGTTTTGCTTTTCTCATTTGTTTTCAAAAATTTTGTTCTTGTTCTTGGTTGCCTTAATTTTGTCTTCAACAGTTCCGCCGAACCATTTACTCAACCTGTAGCCTATCCAAATAAACTCAAACCAGCTTTAATACTAAAATTTAAATTCTCAGTTTGAAGGGATGTAATAATTACTTCTTCTTTCCTTTAACAGGTGCTACGGGTGCTCCCTTTACTCCTGGTTTCGGACGTTTAGCTCCGTATTTTGAACGTCTTTGAGTACGTCCGTTAACGCCAGCTGTATCCAAGGTACCACGAACAATGTGATAACGTACACCAGGAAGGTCTTTTACACGACCACCACGAACCAATACGATTGAGTGTTCTTGCAAGTTGTGTCCTTCTCCCGGAATGTAAGAGTTAACTTCTTTACCATTTGTTAAACGAACTCTGGCAACTTTACGCATTGCTGAATTCGGCTTTTTCGGTGTTGTTGTATAAACTCTCACGCAAACACCACGTCTTTGAGGACATGAATCCAATGCAGGAGATTTACCCTTAACGACCAAAGTTTCCCTTCCTTTTCTAACTAATTGCTGAATTGTAGGCATTTTTCTTCTTTTTAAACTTTGAATGTGTTATTATATATATCTATTTGTTTCAATTTCAGGCAGCAAAGGTACGTATTATTTACGTGAAACCAAACAAGTTAGCCACTTATTTTCGCACTTCTCCCGCTAAAAACGGCACAAAGTTACACATTAGTTTCTGTTGAACAACTGCCAACACATATATAATTCACATTATTTAAGAGAAATTAAATATATGCTTTTAAAAATAACAGATCCTGAGATTAAATAAATACGGCTATTGTTATTCTAAAAGGATTCATTGAATGTCAAAAACAATTACTGTGCCAGTGAAAAACGAAGGCTTATTCCGTAATTTGAGTTCGAAGTAGGATATGAAGCCGATGATACCAGTGGTTCGTTAATCTGTAAATCGTAAAATGCACGTAATGTAAGCGTTTTACTCAAGCCATAATCTGCCGAAAGTTGTATCGTTTTAGCAATATTACCAGCGGTGGGCTGAGTGAAATTCTCTTCTATTTTACGGATAAGGGACTGGTTTTTCCGATAAGAGAAATCAAGTCGAAGCGTTAGATCATTACTGTAATCTTTCGTTTGTTTCATTTTAAGCACTTTATTAAACTCAGTAAGTTTGTAGCCAAAACCTATTACATATTCATCTGAAACGGCTTCGACTAACTGGTAAGATGAAATATTCAAACTAAGGTTACGCGTAGAACGATATTCCGAACGGGCAGTTATATTATTTTGAAAAGTAACATCTACCCCAATAAGAGGGCTGAATCCCTCTGTAATACTTACTGCCGATATCTCATAGGGCGAAGAAGGCGTTGGATTATTTGTAAGCACGTCGCGAATAAACCCTAAGCCGTCCTGTTCTGCATCTACCCAATTCAGGTATGAAGAGAAAGCCCCCACACTGTAGGAACACCTATACTGATGATTTAATATGACACTTTTAAAGTATTTACTTAATGCCCCTAAACGGATGAGACCGTCGTAGGTTATTTTCCAGTTGGGTAACAAACTGGAGAGTGTGGGGAAAGGCGATAAAGATACTTTATTTGTTTTTTTACCTGTATATGCAGCCAGAAATGCAGGAATAAGAACGTCGGTTGAATTCAGACTAATACTGCCAACTTCAGCATCATATGGTTCACCGGCTAATGCTGACCCCGATAAAAATCCTTTGTCCGGATATGTCATAGTACCATAAGCTGCCTCGTATCGAGATGCTATAACACTCCGGTTGGCAAGGAAGTTATTGAAGGCATCCGACGCATACCCGTCAATCGCTTTGGAACGTTTAAAAGCGGTAGAAATAGCCACGGTAGTCATTGTAAAATTCCCTCCATATGTTTCAGGCATACCTTCATACATATACTGAACTTCTGTATTACGCGTATCTACTCTGCTGGCATTCAAATCAATTTTCATGCCCACTATAGGTTCGAGCGTAGCACGCAAAGTAAAGTTTTTTGCATGATTAATAATGGCAGGAGAGACATTATCTTCATTTTTAATAAGCCAGTTATTAGCATCCGCTTCATCAATATAACTACGGCGTACCGACCCAAAAGCGAATCCCAGTCCGGGGGCAGTTCCTGTTGTGGTATTCCCCTGACCAATAAAATCGCCTATGCCCGGGCTAAATCCGGGCAACATCATACCATCTGTTACTGCGTACTGAATATTAATGCTTCGAAGCATCATAAGGAAGCGGCTTCCTCTTTCGGCCACCTTGTACCAAAGTTCATCCGACAAATCCGGTCCGGGAACTATCGACACTTTTATTAAAGCTGTATCCTTATTAAGTATTTCCACTTCTCCGGTACTTATCGGCTTAAATTTTATAGCATATACTTTCCCATCAGCTCCCCGGGCTGTAACCTTAACTCTCTTGGACGAAAGGCTATGTCTTATTTTAATTGTACTGTCCGGACTAAGCTGTATATCTTTCTCAACTTTAGATTTCGTTTCCGGGGTACGTCTTCCTCTGGCATTGACTGTAGCAACACGTGTTGAAGGAGTGAACTTCTGATTAACTTTCTTCAGAAAGCTGTTCTTGTTATAAAGAGTAACTAAATTAAAGCGACCCGTAAAATCAATCTGACGCTGATTGGTAATTGTGTTTCCAATTTCTGTAAGTGAATCTATTTCCGCTCCTCTTTCCCAATTATAGGTTGCATTATAGGATACGGAACCAGTGGTCCAATCCATTACAGGGATCATTGCAAATGGCAAAGTATACATAGCAGTAAAAGTCTGATCATACTTCATGGGCTTACCCATATCAGAAATACTTTGTTTCACGGAGTCTTTCCACACCTGATATTGATCAGGATTCAGCTCTTTGTTTACCTGCACATTTGGTTCTTCGATCCGGGAATTTGTTCCTGATGTGAAATTAATGTTGAGGTTTTTAGTGAAATCCCAACGCAGACTAAAAGCTCTGTCCCAATAGAATGTGGAACTAAATGAAACAGGCAAGTTATTCTCTCCGGTTAGATTATTTAAATCGCGCAATTGCTGTTCATAGTAATTACGCATCAATGCCGACTGAAATGAGATGTTTGAGGGCAGATAATTCAATCCAAACTCCTTCAGATAGCGCGTGTTTTTATTATCCTTTATATTTTTAAAAGGAGTAAACGGCTTAACGTAAGGAGAATATGTATAATTAAAATTAGCCCGGTAATCTTTCGTTGTTTCATACTCCGTTTCAGGATTCTTCCTATTTGACTCATTAAACGAGTAACCAAATGAAAAGTTTGCCGGGTCGTAAGGCATAGGTGTTTTACTACGCACATCCACCTTCACATTATTAAGGGCTATACTCTTAATAACAGTCCTATCCTGCGAAAAACTTAAAATTGAATCTCTGTCGTGTTTTGTTTCCGCAGCATCCAACGCATCCTGCAACATGATATCCTGATCCAGCGGATTATATTTGGGCTTAGTGGTTTCTTTTGAATAGGCATAATATAATGGAATACTGACCTTCGCCTTTTCGGGAAATAGCTTTCCAAGTTCCACATTCGCAGCCATATTATATTGCGAATAGTCATCCATACGGCGTTCGGACACTGATTGGTCTAACCCTCCAAATCCAGCAGTTTCCATACGGCCTCCCATATTTACAGTTCCAAAGTCAGAAAGAGCAATCTGCATGCTGGCATTGGCAGCCCAGCCTCCATCTTCGTTAAAATCGGTAAGTCGCAACTCATTTACCCAAACCTCGCCACTCTTAATATCTTTCGAATTGTTGCGCACACCAATCATGATGGTTTTTACCTCAGACAAAGAAGGATTACCAACCACAGTTATTTTATTAAGCGGGGCATCGGGATCGTATTCAGAATATGGTGTCTGGAAAGTAACATTGTTATTACCTTCTCTCTTGGCTCTGTTTCTGCTAATCTTCAAATCCGTCAACGATTCAAAATTAAAGTTCATAGTATTACCCGAAGGCCATACAGTAAACTGATCACTTTCGTTGTATGTGCTGTAATTCCCATGCGGTGTCAGCGAAAGAGGAACTTCATATTCGTAGTAATTATTTTTATAATCTGATCCCAGTCGTATAAACACTGACATCTCTCCATTAGAAAGATTGGAAACATCATTAATAAACTTTTCGGCATGTACGAAAAGCTGCATTCGCTTGTATTGTCTTAAATCGTAAGAAGTGTTCTTATATACTGCCCGGGCATCCGACGGAGCCAGATTAGATATCTTCATGGACAATGCCTGCTCGTTTTGCTGGAGAAGCTGTGGCTGACTTGGGTCCAACATCCGGCTGATACCTGGAGGTAATACATAATTAACAGGAGTACGGTCGCCATTCTCTTCTATATTTACAGACGAAACATCGAGGGTTGCATTGATTACCGGCGGCATTTTGGGATTAGACAAATCCTGCGTATAATTACGCCACTCTCCCCTAACCAAATCGAAAGAACCAAAACGCAAAATAGTACTTTCCTTAAAATCCGTCATAAACATACGCATAAACCGGATTGTCTTAAAGTCGTTGATCGCCCCGACCTTATGATCGTAATTCTTTACAGGAATTTTAAACTGATACCATCGAACAGTTTCCTCTTTTCCGTTACGAAGATTTACAGTTGCATCGCGGGTATCTACAATATAGTTACTACCAACAACCAGATCTTTCGGACGCAAAGACACTTTATACTGATAATATTTTTCATTTTCATTCAGGGTGTTATCCTGATTAATATCTTCCACATCTGGAATTGTACGGGCAGATATATCATACTTTTCAGGAGAATCTTCCGAAGCCGTAGAGTTACCCTCCAGCCCATTGTAGCGTTTATAACGTTTTAAAATATCAGTCTCCTGCACATCGTAATCTGATCCCCGGTAGTAATGATAATCATCCCCGGCTGGGTCGTTAAGTGGCGAAAAGGGATCTGATGTCATTTCAGCAAGTGTTTCGCCAGAAAGACGGCCTTGTAGCTTGGTAAGATAGTCCTGATAGGTAGGGAATGTTTTTTCTTCTTCGGACGACAACCCATTGAGACCAACATCCTGAAGTTTACGGGCTCCTTGAGTGTTATCAAAAGCATAAACAGTAGACTGGCGTTTGGGCACTTTACCCCATACAGTTTGCTCAACAGCCGTCTCATCTCCATCGATAGGAAGACCATTCTCAAAATACTTCTTTTCGTCTTTTAATATATCTTCTGAGATTTCACCCAGATTAAAATACAGATCGCCGCCATCGCCGTTGGTATTATAGATAAAGGGATCCAACATCCAGAACTCAATGTATTCTATATTGGCTGCTTCGAAATCGCTTTGTTCTATTTTACGCATGATCCCTCCCCAGCGTTTTTCGGGCATAGCCAACTTTCCATCACTGTTGACCTGGTCTGCATCCAGATTGTACGGACCACGTTCCGTTGGATAATAAGCCAGGTTCAAGACCGACAAAGTGTTATTTTCATTATACGCAAGATCCTTGTTAGGAAATAGCTCCTGGGTTTTTACTTCGCGCACATAATGATTTGACAACTGTTCCAAATCGTTTTTTATATGATTGGGTGCGATTGAAGAATTCTTTCGCGTAAACAGTCCGTCAATATAATACCAGGCAAGCAAAGCACGGTTCTTTCCATAATCAACGTTATTAATTAGCGAAGCTTCCGGGAATAAAGAGTTGGCTGCATCATTGTATGGCACACTGGATAAAGTCCACGGATAAGGATTAAGCAAATCGATACCTGTTTGCGTTGACTCGAAATCGTCCAGATAGGAATATCCTCCAGTATATTTATTTTCGTAATGACCAGCAATTAAGTTAGCAAATTCTGCTTTCAAAGTTATCTGGGAAGGCTTTGTTAGTGTAAGCAAGGGCAATCGATCAAAGAGGTTGGTTAACCATTGTGATTCTGTTTTGAACGAGGTATTTAATCCCCACAAGGTATTCTTGACAGATTCCTCTCCAAACGAAGTTTTGGTAGTCAGAGGCATCTCAGACATATGCATAATGGTTGCACCCAGGTTGAAGTTCTTATTAAACTCGTAATTAAGATCAACCCCCATCATCGTTTTGCGTTGCATACTGTAAGTCGACTGATTTTCAAGAGAGACACTTACCGCAGTTCCACTGGATATTATATTTTCATTCAGGATGGTAACAATCCCGGAAGTGTAATCGACAGAGTAATCCACATTTTCCTGAAGAGTAACCCCTGCGGCAGTAACACGAACCGAACCCCTTGCCACATTGCTTGCGCCCAATTGTATCTCCGAACTGGAAGAGGCCTTATATTCACCTTTGATAAGAAATTTATTTTTCTCTGTAATCTGACGGGCAACAGTTAACGTAGAATCGTATAATTCCTGATACACGTACTTATTTGCAATAGCATCGTTACCGATCATCTTACGAAGATGTGCCCCAAAAGGTTCAACTACAGGAAAGAATACCCGGCCATTTTCGGACAGCATTGTATATCCTTCCAGAAAGTCGAATATACCATCAGGATAATTTTCATTTTTTGAATCAAGGCGATCCAGGTTCATTACGCGCAACAACAGCTTATCTTTTACATTTCCTTCAGAAAGATATTGCAGGTAAACGCCTGTAGTATCACTCTGATACAAAATATCCAGTTTAAACTTTTCCTTTTGTACTGAATAGGCACCAAGTGAATAAACATTCTTCATCATCAGATCCCAAAACGGAGAACTGGGCGACATGGCGGTACCTTTAAGCAACTTTACATACAAACAGTTGTTCGTATTTACTGAATTATCTGTAGCGAACTCTCCCACCTGATAGACTGATCCACGGTACGTATATTCGTAAGCAACAGCAAGCACTTCATCCGGTTGAAGTTGGGTTTTCAGCGAGATATATCCCAATTGTTTGTTCAGGGTATATTCGGATGCGTCCAGTTTACGAGCACTTTCAACCTTTTCATAATCGACTCCCCCTTCTATAAAGCCGGAAAAGGACTGCGAAACAGTACTTATATTTCTTGCATCCGGATAACCCGACACCACCTGCTGATATAAAGAGTTTGCCCCGTTATACGGAATATCGAGCGAGCCCGAAGGCGTAAACTGAGGATTACTGATATGATTGTTCTCTGCCAGATCGGAAAAAGCCACAATATTGCGAGCCTGATCGTAACTACTTCGCTTATTGGTAATCCACACTTCAGCGCGACTAATGCTAACAGCCGAATTAATGTAAGGTAGTTTAGACATTGCATCGTCGTATGTATCTCTGAAGTAGTGGGAGAGAAAGAAGTGTCGGTTTTCATCGTACTGATCTGCCGCGAACTCGTACGGTTTAGTTTGCACGCCTCCTTTCGAAGATACTGTCTGCGATTCCGACTCCTGCTGTGAAAATAGGGCTCCCACATGTAATTTCCCGAACTGCAATTCGGTTTTAATACCAAACAAAGCAGAACCTCCTCGAATTAAGGAATTGGAGGTATTCATACTTACATTACCGGCTTCCAGTACTTTAATAATTTCATCTTCTGTACCTTCGTAAGCAAGCTTCAGCTTTTTCGAATCATAATCGAACGTAGTTTCCGTATTGTAATTCATACCAAAATTGACCTTCTCGCCCACGTTAGCCTGTACATTTAGCTGAACCTGTTCGTCGAAATTAAAGAAAGTACGGTTACGGGAGCGCTGCGGAAGAGATGGATTATCGGTTTTGTTACTTTTAAGCCCCATCTGAATCTCTGCAGTTCCTTGGGTTTTTACACGTACCCCTCCCTTTCCAAAGATCTTTTCTGCCGGACCAAGATCAAAACCCATATCTGTAATTTTGAACTCCTTGTTCATTTCTTCCAGGTAACTCTCTTCGTTCTTTTGCCGGAAATACGACCGCAAAGATTCCTGCAGACTATAATCCTGATATTCCTCCGGAGTAAGAGACATGGGAGTACTCAGCTCCATGTCGCCTAACTTCGTTGTTACTACATAGGTATTGGTTTTAATATCATACTCAATTGTTGTCTTTACGTTATCAGGATTACGCAAATCCATGGGAGACTTCTTTACAATATCGTTATATTCCTCTGGAACCGTCTTCGCCACCGGGTAACGGGGAGCAATCGTATCGCCCTCCATGATCGGTTCGTCCAGCACAGTTAGTTCTGGCAACGAGGAGGTATAGGTCAGATAATCCGCATTCAGCGAATAAAGACCGGCCCCGAATAACAGTACGGATATAAGTAATATGTAGTGGCTCCCTTTTTTCATCAGAGAATTCTAAGTGCCTCTTTAATCACCTTTTCAACTTCAATAGAAGGAGATGCCCTTAATATGGAGGTAACAGCCTTTTGTGAAGCAGCCTTTTGGAATCCAAGCATAACCAAAGCAGCCACCGCTTCTTCTGCCACTTGTCCGTTTCCAGCGCCTGAAGCTATCATTTCGGTAACAGCACCCTGCACTTTTACCTTATTCTTAAGATCCACTAATATTCGCTGTGCAGTTTTAAGTCCGATACCTTTAACGGCTTTAAGGGCTGCTTCATTATTCGTAGCAATGGTCTGAACCAGTTCGGAGGGAGGAAGAGAAGACAAAATCATTCGGGCCGTATTAGGACCAACGCCAGAGACACTTGTTAGTAACAAAAAAAGTTCACGCTCCTCCTTGCCAGAGAAGCCGAACAACAAATGAGCGTCTTCGCGGATTACCTCGAAGACATAAATTTTACCTTGTTTTTGCCCATTATAGGCACTGAACGTAGTTAATGATATATTCAACTCATACCCTACACCGCCACACTCCATCACCATACGGGCAGGAGAAAGCTCAACAATTTCGCCTTTTAAATATTCAATCATGTTGCGTTTAACCAGTTAAATGTTTGTTTATAACGCAAAAGTACGCAAAAGCGTATATTAAAAGGCCTCTTTATTTAGAATAGAGTGGAGATCATGGTTTAGGGAATAGAACTGCCCCGGGGTTAAGTGCTTCGAAAACTTCGATGCACCCTCTGTCTTGCAGCGTGATATAAATCTGTTTGTTCTTTTGTCCACCGAAAGTAATGTTGGAAGGTTTTTTCCCTTTACACCAATATTCGTGCAAAGATTTGCCTTCGGGACTAACAACCAATACAGTTCCTTTGTCGTAACGGCATATGTATAGGTTTCCCTTTTCATCGCAGCGCATCCCGTCCATACCAAAATCGGGAAAAGAGTAGAATAACCGCTTATTGGACAAAGATCCGTCGGCTTCGATATCGAACACCCAAACATTTCGTTGAACCGATTCATTCACATAGAGCAAACGTCCATCGGGACTAACTTCGACACCGTTGGTAGTTCCCATCTCGTCCAACAATAGCTTCACATTGCCTGAAGGTGTAATCATCCAAAGCTTTCCCGTATTTTTGGCCCATGCAGGATCGCTGGCGTAGATTGTTCCATTGGGAGCTATGGTTATATCGTTGGGCTGATTCATTAAAGGTTCGTGAGCAAACACAGAAACAGCTTTCGTACCCATATCGACACGAAGTATATTATGTCCGGTATAGTCGGCAACAAACATGTCTCCTATTGCATTAAAACGGATACCATTACCGGTTGATCCCTCCGGCAAGGTAACAAACAGGCTATGTGTTCCGCAGGGAGTTATCACTCCTATCGTACCTTTATCGCCATAATTTACGGCATACAGGTTGCCTTTAGCATCAACTGCAGGTCCTTCTATACCGGATGTAAAAGTTCCTTCGGGAACAAGGTCGGTACTTTCAGTTTGAGCTGCAACCGTTCCAAATAGAATAAAAGAACTAAGTAAGGCGTATGCGAATTGTTTCATACAACTATTATTTAATATAATTTCGTTCGGACTGCAAGATAAAGAATTATTTTGTACAACAGAACTTACTTGGTTATTCAATAATGCGAAGAGTGTTTATACGATAGATAGCTTCCTTTTTCTTCTAATCCCGTATCTTTTTTTCTGAAAGGTAAGCAAGCTATTTATTTTACATGTACATGTAAAATAAAAACCATGTACATGTAAATGAAAAAGGATGTACATGCTTTTTCATTTACATGTACATCCTTTTATAATGTTATGGTTTCTTTTAGGATAAAACCCAGATGGAAACCTGGAATAAAGCATAGTCTTTGCTAATTCCTGCCAGCTATATTAAATCAGCGTATCAGGACAAAGATGAGCTTTCTCAATATCTTTAAAGTAGTTATAAGTACCTACCTTCAGTTCGGCACAAGCAGCTTCGTCGCAAACAATAATACCTTTGGGGTGAAGTTGCAGTGCTGTGATTGTCCACATCTGATTAATAGAACCTTCTACCACCTGAGCCAATGCGCGGGCTTTGTTGTGACCGTTTACCATAATCAGCACTTCTTTGGCGTCAAGCACAGTACCTACTCCAACCGTAACGGAAGTTTTTGGAACCTTGTTAACGTCGTTATCAAAGAAACGTGAATTAGCAATAATCGTATCTGTTGTCAAAGTCTTCACCCGAGTGCGGGAAGATAAAGACGAACCCGGTTCGTTAAATGCAATATGTCCGTCGGGGCCAATTCCACCAAGGAACAAATCTACTCCACCTACAGCTTTCATCTTTGCCTCATAAGAAGCACATTCGGCTTCAAGATCAGCAGCATTTCCGTTCAGAATATTTACATTTTCTTTTTTAATGTCGATATGACTAAAGAAATTATTCCACATAAATGAATGATAGCTTTCCGGATGTTCTTTCGGAAGGCCTACGTATTCATCCATATTGAAAGTAATGATATTCTGAAAAGAGATAACTCCTCTTTTGTACAGTTCAATAAGGTTCTTGTACATTCCAAGAGGCGATGAACCGGTAGGCAATCCCAATACGAAAGGTTTCTCTGCCGTTGGATTGGCTTTTTTAATACTGGCAGCAACATAATTGGCTGCCCATTTTGACAGTTGCTCGTAATTGGGCTCAATAATTAATCTCATATCACGTAATTTTAAATCGGTTATTTGTTTGCTTTCAGTTTGGCGGCCATGGCTTCTCCCAAGGCAATACATTCGGCATATTTATTTTCTTTCAGACCCATCTTTTCTTCGGCAGATGCACCTACTACTTCCCAGTTCATCTTTTCGCCGAAAGCAGCCAGTCTTTTAACAGCAGCTCCCGACCAGGTAAAGTTTCCGAAATAGCCATAATAGCGATTCTTCACTTCCCTTATTTCGATCTTGGAAAGAATAGATTCAACTTCGGGGAAAAGGGCATTGCTATAAGTCGGACTACCAATTATCAGTCCTTTATATTTGAATACATCCATCAAAACATACGAAGCATGCGATTTGGACACATTGTGCATAACAATATTCTGAACTCCGTTGGCAGCAAGCGCTGAAGCAATAGCTTCGGCCATTTGCTCTGTATTTCCATACATACTTCCATACAAGATACATACCCCGTCTTCGCCTTCATAACGGCTCATACGGTCATAAATTGAAATGGCTTTGTCTTTATATTTTCTCCATACAGGACCATGTGTCGAACAGATAGTATTTACCTCGTGCGTTTCCAGTTTCTTTAACGCACGTTGTACCGGGTTGCCATACTTTCCAACAATATTGGAATAGTATCTGGCCATCTCATCCCAGAAACGATCAACATTCATATCTTCGTCAATTACCGCTCCGGTAAGTGCGCCATAAGTTCCAAACGCATCGGCCGAAAACAGAATCTTATCATTTATTTCGTAGGTGAACATCACTTCCGGCCAATGCACCATAGGAGCCATTACGAACATTAGCTTGCGTACTCCAAGCGAAATAGTGTCGCCTTCTTTTACTTCGTGCAATCCGGTAGTAATACCATGATACCCGTCAAGCATACCAAAGGTTGTCTTATTTCCAACAATTTGTACATCCGGATACTGCTGACGAAGCAAACGAATACTGCCGGCATGATCGGGTTCCATATGATTTACAATCAGATAATCCAACGATCGTCCGTTTAACGCGTCTGCAATTTTTCTTAAAAAAACATCCGAATAGCACACATCAACTGTGTCTATCAGCGCTGTTTTATCATCTACTATCAAATACGAGTTATAAGAGACTCCGTACGGAAGCGGCCACAGGTTCTCAAAGAGGGCCTTCTGACGGTCGTTTACTCCAACGTAATATACCTTATCCGCAATACTTGTCAGTTTGTACATAATTTAATTCTTTTTTTGCAGGGAGCGATACACAAACCAGCATCCTGCCAAAACAAAAGGAATACTGAGCAATTGCCCCATATTTAACAACATAGAAGCTTCAAACTCCTCTTGGTCGTTTTTCAAAAATTCAATAAAGAAACGGGATACAAAAATGCAAATCATGAAAATCCCAAAAATAAATCCTTCTTTCTTATAGGCTTCTTTTTTGAAATAAAGCCACATACAAAGAACAAATGTTATCAAATAACAAATTGCCTCGTAAAGTTGGGTAGGATGACAAGGAAGTGTAAAAACCGGTTCTGCACCCATCTTCCACTGATGAAGATTATCAATAAAACGGAAACCCCATGGAGCATCGGTTGGATGACCGTAAATCTCGTGATTCATAAGGTTACCCAGGCGGATCATAGCAGCGACAAGTCCGGTTGGCACAACCAATTTATCAAAAGACCACATCATGCTTTTATGACTAACCTTTTTGGAATAAAAATACATAGCAATAATTATCCCCAGTGTTCCTCCGTGACTAGCCAGACCTCCTTCCCAGATTTTCAAAATCTCGATTGGATTAGAGAGATAGAAATCGGGAGCATAAAGAAGGCAATGCCCTAAACGAGCACCTACCACCGTACCGATCATGGTATAAATCAACAACTGATCAATCCAAACCGGATTAAGTTTTTCATTTTTCCACATTCGCTCTACGATCTTGTAGCCTATCAGAAAACCGAAGGCAAATGCCAAACCGTACCAACGTATCTCGCGCGAACCAAAGGAAAAAATAGCAGGGTCTGCTGTCCAGGTAATAAATGATAACATAATAATACTGTTTATTTCTGTAACAGAAAACTGGTGTTAAACCAGTCTTCTGATTAAGTCTTCCTTATCTCCGTAAAGCATATCAATTACGGGCAATTCAATCATGGTGTAAGCACCCGGTTGTTGTTTAAAAGAAGCACGGGCAACAGCCACCAAAATCTGTGCTGTAAGCGCAGGATTATTGATCTTCATTTTAAAATCGATCAGCTGATTCTGTGTTTTTCCGGATACTCCTTTACGGCTTAGCTGAACGCCATGACCCATATCCAGTAAATTATCCACACATTCAACCTGCATTACATGAGTTTCATCATGAACAAAATAGTCGTCTGCTTTAATAGCAGCTGCTACTTTTGCAAAATCATATCCTTCTTTCACTTCGATATATACCATTCTGCGGTGAATACCTGTTCCGGTTGGGATTGTCATACTCAAAGCAGCTTTTACTCCTTCGATAGCTTTTACAGCCACCGTATGTCCCATACTCATTCCTGGTCCGAAATCTGTATATGTAATTCCTTTGGGAACCATTGCTTCAAGTAAAGCACGAACGATCGAATCGCTTCCCGGATCCCATCCGGCAGAGATTACAGAAACAGCATTGTGTGCCTTGGCTACGCCAGTAAGAGACCGACGTAAAGCAACAATTCCTCCGTGAATATCATAGCTATCTACCGTATTAATTCCCAAAGACAAAATTTCTTTTGCGTGTGTTTCTACACTGCGCGTAGGGGTACAAAGAACAGCCACATCCACTTTTTCAAGTTCAGTAATTTTACCTACCACCTTATATCCCTGGAGTTCGGCAGGAACCTCACCCGGATTACGACGAATAACGCCTGCTACCTCAAAATCTGGCGCAGCTTCCAAAGCCTCTAAAACATATTTTCCAATATTGCCATATCCAACAATGGCTGCTCTAATCTTTTTCATGCGTGTGTTTACTTTATATTCAGAGTGCAAAGTTAATCATAATATAGGGAGATACAACAAGATAGCGCAGACTTTTTAATGTATCATAAATACGAATTCAACGCGAAAAAACAAGAAAAAGGCTGAATTAACATTCTAATTCAGCCTCAGACTAATGAATTCAATTATTTAATATCGCCAATCCAATCTCAAGGATTAACCAAATTACTACTTCTTTTCGAAACCTGCATCAAAAGCCCTTGCGGAAGGCACAAAGTCGATATGCTTAACCAACCGGCATGATTCTTCGGCTCCTTGCTCACGGTCCATGGCACTATCTTCCCATTCGACCGACAGAGGTTCGCGGTAACCAATATGATTCAACGCCCGGATAATCTCTTCAAATTTGATTTTCCCTCGTCCCAAGCTCCTGAAATTCCAGAATCTATCCGGGCTCCCAAAAGTTACATAGCCACCAAAGACTCCTACTTGCTTAGGGGAATCACTCCAATACACATCCTTCATATGGACATGAAAAATACGTTCGGGAAATTGATAGATGAAATCGACATAGTCGACACCCTGATATCCGAGGTGACTCGGATCATAGTTAAACCCGAAAGCAGGATGATAGTTAACAGCTTCAAGCGCACGACGAGCGGTTGCTGTATCAAAAGCAATCTCTGTTGGATGAACTTCCAACGCAAAGCGTATGCCTAATGCCTTATACGCATCCAGAATAGGAATAAACCGGTTTGCAAAATCGGCATATCCGTCGTTTACCATCTTTTCTGTAACCGGCGGAAAAGAATAAAGGTAATGCCAGATAGAACTTCCTGTAAACCCTACAACCGTATCAACTCCAAGAGCTTTCGCAGCATGGGCCGTCCGGATCAGCTCTTCGGCCGCACGCTGACGTACTCCTTCCGGATCTCCGTCTCCCCAGATATAGTCAGGCAATATACTCTTATGCCGTTCGTCAATGCGGTCACACACTGCCTGACCAATTAAATGAGTAGAAATAGTATGCAATTGCATGCCATATTGAGCCAGAAGTTCTTTAATCTGCCTGTAATATTCCTCATCGGTACGGCGAACATCCAGATGATCCGGAAGTCCAAGTTCTACTCCATCGTAACCAAATTTCTTTGCCTTTTCACAAACCTCCTGCAATGAAAGATCACCCCATTGCAAAGTATATAATGTAACCGGACGTGCCATATTTTATTATTTATCAGTCTACCATTTTAACCCATTTCACATCACTCTCACTTGAAGCAACAACCGTTTCGATAAACTGCATGCCTCTGATTCCCTCTTCAATCGACGGAAAATCCGCACAAGCCGCCGAAGGTTCTTTTCCTTCCTTTATTGCCTGCAATGCTAATGCAAAGTTCTTGTAAATATTGGCAAACGCCTCAATATAACCTTCAGGATGACCGCCAGGTGTCCGTGAATTATGGGCGGCAATTTCGGACATGTAAGAATTGGAAGTACGGATCATTTCCCGTGGGCGGTCAGGCCATTTCATCCACATAGTGTTAGGCTCTTCCTGACACCACTCTAATCCGCCTAATGTTCCATACACTCTTATTTTCAGTGCATTTTCCTCTCCGACTGCAATTTGAGTGGCCGTAAGCACACCTCGCGCATCACCTTCATAACGGATTAGCATAGCACCATCATCGTCCAGCAAGCGACCCGGAACAAATGTATTCAATTCAGCACAAAGTTCCACGGCCTTTAGTCCGGTAATATACTCTACCAAATTAAACGCATGTGTACCAATATCTCCCATACAACCTGCCTTACCGGAACGTTTCGGGTCTACACGCCAAGCTGCTTGTTTGTTTACTCCCGCACAATCACTATACAACCATCCTTGGGGATATTCCACATAAATCCGGCGAATCTTTCCCAAATCGCCGCGAAGCACCCTCATCCTGGCTTCCTTAACCATCGGATATCCTGTATAAGTATGAGTTAATGCAAATAATTTACCGGATGCTTTCACCTGCTCTCTTAAGCATTTTGCTTCTTCAAGCGAATAAGTAACAGGTTTGTCCAACACAACATGAAAGCCATTTTTTAGAGCCATCATTGCTGGTTCGAAATGAACATGATTAGGAGTTACAATAGAAACAAAATCCATACGTTCGTCTTCCGGCAATTTAGATTCCTCCTCAAACATTTCCTGATAAGTGCTGTAGATACGACCTTCGGGCAAAAAAAGTTGCCTGCCAGAAGCCACCGAAACGGATGGAGTTCCACTAAAACAACCGCAAACCAATTCGATCTGTCCATCCAAATTTGCCGCAATACGGTGCACCGCTCCAATAAATGAACCGTTTCCACCGCCTATCATTCCCATTTTTATTTTTCTTTTCATAATAACAATATGATTTTATGGTTTTGTAAGTTTTGGAACAAATCTAATAAAAAGATACGATGAGAGGTTAATTATGTCCTTATTTTTTTTCTATTATCAAATAATTAGTATTTCTTTGTGGCATTAATGCTGAAATAATTATTCGGCAAACATTTATATTGTTAACCAACAAAAAACCTCAACTATGAGTAAAAAGGAGATTCTCTTTCTTTTAAGTCTATTATGTTTTTGCAACTGTAGTAACCCTCTTTCTGATGAAGAAGAGAAAGTTCCGGAAACGTTCCCCGTACAGTTTAGTATTCAACTAAACAAAGAAATTATCCCTTATGTAAATACACGGAGTTTTCCAAATGATTCTGTTCCCGAGCCCAGAAGCTCGGAAGATCCGATATCGAGTCCCAACTCCGGCGATGTTCAAAGTCTTTGTTCCCGTATTGACTATGTCGTTTACAACACAGAAAACCCACTGGTTCCAGTCAAACACAAACGATATAAAAGCGAAGATGCAACTATAGACTTTGGCATTGTTTATGATTCATTGCCTATGGGAAATTACGAAATACGCCTTCTCGCCCATTCGTCCGCAACAAATGAACTCACTGAAAATAGTTTGACATTCGATGAAGTTACAGACGCATTTTATAATCAGACTTCGATAATAATTGGCTCTGGAGAAAAGATTTCAAAGGATATAAACCTGCAACGAATTGTTGGTCGCGTTGAATTTATGGCAACCGACACAATTCATTCCAACCTGAAACAGTTCAAAATCCAGCTTACAGGTTATCCCAATAAGTTTAACCTGCTTACAGGAAAAGGGATTCCATCAGTCAACGAATTCACTATTAACCATTTATTTACACCGGAAGAGACTGGTAAAGAAAATAACATTCACTCTTTGCTTTCCTTTATCCCGGAAGAAAACAAATCCATGGTTGTTAAACTAACGGCAACGGACATGTTGGACAGATACCTCTGGAGTTACTCAATCGAATCAGTAATTCCTCAGGTTAACAAAATCCTTCGATATTCCGGAAAATTATACTCTCCAAGATCCAGCAATGAGTCTGTCAACCTCTATCTGGAAAATATTAATTGGGGCGAAACGATTGATATCCCATTGATCGATTAAAACAAACCCGGCGTATGATTGTTAATGAGTCATACGCCGGACTTATTTAAATCACTTTCTCTTATAAAGAAACAACTTCCAGCGTTCTTCATTATTGCCCTGTTTCTGCATATCGTATCGGGCCATGGTAAAGAAAAGATCCGACAATCTATTAATAAATCGAAGAATTATTTCCGGAACAGGGTCTTGTTTGTGCAAAGTCCACAGTCGTCTTTCTGCCCGACGGGCAACAGTTCGTACCAGTTGGCAGTGTGAGGAAACCAGAGTACCACCGGGAAGAATAAAATATTCACTATCCGACATCTCTCCGGTCATACGATCAATCTCTTGTTCACAGTATATGTCTATATCTTCACGTATTTTATTCAAATTCTGTTCCCTGATTGCAGAAGGGGTTGCCACCAGCGACATAGACACCATCAATTCCATCTGTAAAGTATACAACAATTCTTGCCATTCATGGTTTTCTGGCAATAATGACCGCACTACTCCTATTGTTGCATTTAATTCATCCAGACAACCATTGGCTTCAATTCGGATATCATCCTTATCGACACGTTCTCCACCATAAATTCCCGTACGACCTTTGTCGCCACCTTTAGTATAAATCTTCATTTTGTATTAATTTTTATTCCACAAATCCAATAGATTCATCTCTCCACAATATAAATGGTTATAACCAGCTATTGTATACTTATAACGAAAAAACGCCGTTTTTGTTTTGAAAGCTCTTGTATTATCCTAGCATTGTGCCTTCTCACTGATGCCTTCTGTTTCGATTGCCAGAAGCAGGATTGGTAGGATGATAAGCAGAATTGTCATAAACATACCTTCCTTGTAAATATATAGGATACCCATAAGCGATGGATGAATAACTGGTTTCGAATATACTGTTCAAATCAGACAGTCCGCCCACAAAGAACGCACTCGGAGTGTCATCTACAATGGCAAATATGGTAACAGTCGATTTACTAAATATTTTTGTTACTTGTTTATCTGCATCCATACTGACCCCTTTAAATTTATATTTGATGGCAGCTTTTAGTGCCTGCCCTACTTCAGAATAAGAATACTCACTTTCAATAGCCATATAAACCACCCTTCCGTATGTCAACGACCGTATATAAACCGGCAAATTTTCATCTTTGAATCCAAGTTTCTTATTGTAAGAAGAATCCTTAAAAAAGCCCTTACTTGCTGCAGGAGCATCCATATTCACTGAAAAATTAACACTTAACAATTTTACGAATACTCGACTTTGAATATTAATCTTTTTACTATTCTTTACCGTATTCTCACTAAATATACGACCAAGAGATACATTTCCAGAGAGAGCTTTTTCTAAATCGGAAGATGATTTGTATTGTGTAAAATAATATTCCAAATCAGCTTTATCGGCTTCCAGATGCTTGCGGTATTCTTTCGAAATCATAGCTGCCTTAAAAGACTTTTTATATCCTGAAGAGCCGGTTTCGTTCGTTATTGAATCAATGAAAGGATCATTGAAATTATACACTACATCAATAGGATTCCTCTCCCGTGCTATTTCATTACCTAATTCATTAGGGAATGAAGACTTAGGATAAACAGCACCAGCATAGATGTTGACTGGAATGTAAATAAACAAATTATCCGATGAATTTCCGGTAGAAGCTGCACTTCTTGTGAGACTACCATCATCACTTACCAAACAAACATTCATATCACCGATATAAATATCATCAGCAGGACGACTAGAATTGCTCTCATCCCAAACAAATGGAGAATTATCGAATCGGCCTTTTATATCCTGTTGTTGGTTATTATCCATAGGATTGTCATCTTTCGAACAAGATAAAAACATGGATAGGATGAATGTAAATAGCACAATTGGTTTACAAGCATACCCGGTATTTCCATTAATCCGGTTGGTTGAACCAAAATTCTTCTTTAGTATTTGAACTTTCATGGTTATATTATTTATTATTCGATCACAAATGTAAACTAAAAGAAAAGGGTTAAAAAGAGTGATCAAGAGGTTCGTGTCCAAAATATAGGTTTTAGAAATGATTATATCATAGTCCATTTATAATCAACCAGATAAACAAGTCTAGATATAGGTATTTGTAAGAATAAAAAAAGATTTAGGTCCTGACTCTGTTCCTTATATATGGGAAAGTAAAGCGACAACGAAAAAAAATTCCATTAATTCAGATGACGATTTAGAAATTCAGCTATATCAGCTCCAGCCTCTATTCCAATTTTTTTCCTCAAACTTGTCCGACGAGTTTGGATAGTATTTGGTTTTTGATTTAAAATAATCGCAATTTCCATGACCTTGAATCCGGCATATGTTAACAAACAAATACGATGCTCATATACAGACAAGCCGGGAAAAGAAACTCCTATTTTTTCTGCAAAACCAGGACGCACCAAATTTATAGTTTTCAGTATGGCTTCCCATTGTTCTTCAATATTTTTCTCACCATAAAATATTTTGTTGACTCTCTGTATCATTTGAAGAGGATTAGTCTGCAGAGATTCATATTTTTCGATATTCTGATTGAAGTGAATAATTTTCTTTGCAATATCACATTGTACCATGACAGCATTGTGCAGATCGGCATTAAGACGATAAATAGAAGAATTTAATTCTCGGTTCATTTCTTTTAATGTATTGATAGTTTGTTGCGCCTCAATTATACGGTTCTTTCGTTTCAACAGATGAATGGCAACCATGGTACCACTAATTACAAGTAAAGCAGCCAACAGGAGCAGCCAAGACTGCAAAATTATAGTTTGTTTATCATGGATATTTTTCATCCGTTCAAAATCATACTTTTTTTCTATATCCAATACAGAACTTTGATTTCGCTCATCCATGATCCGTTCAATTGAAGAAACCCGTTTATCCAGATAGTCGAAAGCTGCTGTATAATTTTTTCTACTCTTTTCCCAATTTGCCAAGGCTATATAAATACTCCCTTGCAAATAACTATCAGTTAAATTATCAACCTCTTTCTTTACACAATCATAATAGAAAGAAGCTGAATCTTCCATTTCCAGACAGGAATATACCTGAGCCAAATTGAGATGATATCGTGGAATTTCCGTTGAATCTGTATTGATCCGGAACGAAAGATGAATGTAGCTGAGAGCCTTTTCATACTCTTGCTTTTGGGAGTATGCCAAACTGATATTTTGCATCAACAACGATTCTCCATTTCTGTCGTTTATCTCTCTAGCCAACTCAATTCCTCGTTGAAAGACAACCAAAGCACTGTCCGTTTCGTCCATCAACAAATAGGAACGTCCCTCATTACTAATGGACGTAATCTTATTCTTACTATTATTCCAGTAGAGTTGATTTGTTATTTGATATGCCCTTAGTGCCTGCTCATAAAGTCCCTGCTGTTCTAACAAATCCCCTATATTATTTTGTACTAACCCTTTAAGGTTATTATCATTTGTTTTTATTGCTTCGGTCAAAGACTCTTTATAAGCATACATAGCTTTATCAAGGGCTTTCTGTTCATAATAAACACAGCCACTATAAAAAGCAGCCAATGCCGTCCACCTGGGATTATCCGCTTTTCGACGATAATAATTCCATGCAGTGAAAACAGCGGAATCGGACGCTATACTATGCATCGTTTTATACCGGGCCCGAACACGGGTAACCAAGTATTGCATGTACTGCTCTTTGTTAAAACTTTTTTCGGGATAGAAAATAGAATCAATTAGGTTGAGAGCACTATCTGCTTGTTCTGTGTCGAGCAAACGGTCTGCCCGTCCCAACAATTCATTCGCTTCAGGTTGTGGTGTGCAGCCAAACAGAGCAGCCAGGAGAAAAAAAGAAAGGAAATATTTAACTATTCGCATCAATAAAAGTATTTTCCGATGCAAAGATAGAAGAATTAGATAAATAAGTTAAATTGAAACATAGTTTCCAAAATCCTTATGACGAATATCTCAACTTTACAAGAAAATCACTTCGTTTTCCAATAAATTATCCTTTCCTTTGTCTCAAATACAGAGCTTTATCCAATCATATGAGCAATAAAATTACAACCGAAATATTAGATGCATTAAGAAATGGAGACCATAAAGCATTCGAAGTTGTTTTTATTACTTACTTCAAAAAAATCAAGCTTTTTATTTTTGGATATATAAAGTCTGAAGAAGACGCCGAAGAACTGGCTGAAGATTTATTTGTTACTCTCTGGACAAAACGACAGTCAATCGACACCTCAAAATCATTTAGTGCTTTTATGCATACCATGGCTCGTAATGCAGCTATAAATTTTCTGGAGCGTAAATATATACATCAGATTTATTTATCCAATGCCACATTTCAAGAACTAACTTCTACTGCCGAAGATGATATGATAGCCAAAGAACTTGGCTTACAAATTGATGATGTAGTAGATAGCATGCCTGCCCAGCGAAAACAAATCTATAATCTGAGCCGAAACGAAGGCCTTAGTAACGAAGAAATAGCCTTGCGATTAAATACTACAAAAAGAAATGTTGAGAGCCAGTTAAGCCTGGCTCTCAAAGAAATAAGAAAAACAATCTCTTTGTTTTTTTTATTCATCTAAAATTACGTAATTATTATTCTCCTTTTTCAATAATCTCAATTCCTTCCTCAATTTCGAAATGTGTCAACTGCTTTCTATTAAAACCTTTCCACACATATATGGTTTTTAATTGAGGATTTTTGGTGGAATACAATACAAGTAACTTCTTATTGCAGCTAATATCTAACTCTGTTAGCTCATTTTGTTCGCAAGAAAGAAAAACTAATTCTGTATTTTGGCTCAAATCAAGGGCCGTCAAATTATTGACATTGCAGCTTAACCTTTGTAACTGTTTACATTCTGAAAAATCTATCTCCGGAATATTATTATTAGAGCAGTTTATCACCTCTAGCTTTGGATTATTTGACAAACTCACAACTGTTTTTATCTTATTGTCTGAGAAATCAAACTCTTTCAAACCTGTGAAATACTCTATATTATAAAGTCTATAAATAATTCTGTTTGCAATATTAAGTGTTGGTATTTGAGCGGCTTCAACTGTTGATAAAGCTCCTGTATACTCATCAGTATCATATTTAGCTAATTTATTTAAAATAGCCTCCTCAAAATACTTTTTCATATTACCTAACATTGTTTTTATTATATCCTTTTCGTCCGACAAATAATACTTAACAGTAACTTTTATATCTGCTGGTACATGAACATTATAATCCGTTAGCATAGATTTATGAAATGATTTTGACACCCACAATCTTGTTAAAGCTGGGTTGTATTCGGCATCTAGCCACTTAAGTTTCAGATAATCAAATTTACTGATATCCAGTTCTTCTAATAAATTGGTGGCTAATAGTAACTCTCTTACCGATTCACAATTACCTGTATCAAGAATCTTTAATTTATTATTATAACAATATAATTTAGTTAACATTTTATGTTCCCCCAATATAAGGTTGTTCAATTGATTCTTATAACAATATAATTCTTCAAGCGCTGCACAATTTTGCAAATCTAATGACTCAATCTGATTATTGCTACACATTAGATATTTCAACTGCTTTTTATTGTTTATATCCAATTCATTCAGTTTGTTGTTGTTACAGTAGATATAGCTTAGTGCATTATTTTTTTTTATATTTAAAGTAGTCAGTTCGTTATAACTGCAGGCGAGGTAGTCTAAATTAAGATTTTTAGATAAATCCAAAGAAGTCAGTTCATTGTTGGCACAATCTAACGATTTTACACCTATAAAATACTCAATCCCTTCTAATGAGTTTATTTTATCTTTTATTATGTTGTTAGCTCCATTGAGGAATAAACTAGTAACAGCTGCAGCTTCTTCTTCTGAAAGCTTCCCATTATTATCTGTATCATAAATATCCATATTTTGAAGAATCCTGCTTTTGAATACTGGATCTTTAATCTTTTCCAGAACATCAATTTTTTCAGGTACAGCAGGTGGTTCTTTCCAGGAATCTTTCTCATCATCACATGATTGGAAAAATCCGAATGAGAAAATGACTAATAAAAGAGAATACATATTTTTCATAATGTTTTTATTTTCTATTAAAAGTAAAGCTTAATTACTATCCTTAATTATTACTTATCTTGTTCTATAATTTTTACGTTTGCAGGTACTTCAAACAATTCTATTTCAGAAGTACTAAATCCTCGCCAAACGCAAATATCATTTAAAGAAGGATTCTCTTTCGCTTTAAGTTCAACCAAACAAGTATTGAATGTAAGATTCAATGTTTGTAACAGATTGTTTTCGCAATAAAACAACCCTAATTCTGTACACATTTTTGTATCAACTGTTTTCAATTGATTATGAGAACAATTCACTTCGAAAACAAGTTTATTATCACCAATAACAAGACTCGTTAACTGATTATTATTGCAAATCAGGCGCGAAATCCATTTATTTTCATTAAGATTTAATGTCGCAAGCTGATTGATACTGCAGTCTAGAATATCTAAGCGAGATGTATTGTTTAGATCTAGTATTTTCAGTAGATTGTTACGGCAATACAATTCTGAAATTAGCGATTCTTTGCAAAAACTTAATGTCTCCAACTTATTGTTCTGGCAATATAGTTTCGCCAATTCTACATTCTTAGAAATATCCAGTTTTTTTAGATTCATGTCACTACACAACACTTCTTTCAATTCTGGATTATTGGTAAGATTCAATGTCGATAAATTATTATTTCCACAACTTAATTTTATCAGCTTTACATTCTTAGACAAATCAATTGTAGTTAATTTATTCCATCCACAATTTAATATTCGTAATCCAGTAAAATATTCGATCCCTTGAAGCGATTCAATTTTAGAATTACCCCTCCAATGAGTCAAGTCCAGTTGATCTACATCGGCAGCTTCTCCTTCCGATAGTTTGCCATCTTCATCTTGGTCGTATTCACTTAAAATATCCTGAATATACTTTTTGAATACCGGATCAGGAATTTTAGTTAAGACATCTACTGTTTCCTTTGTTGGAGCGGGAGGGATTGGTTCATCCTTATCGTCACAGGCCACAGAGAGTAGCGACATGATAAATGTAGCAGCCAATAATAAATAATTTGTTGTTTTCATATTTTTGTTTGATTGCAAAAGAATCTGTCATTTATCTTACAATACAGTCAAAAGAAGAAATACTCAATAGTAAATTTCAATTTTTTATTTTTTTAAGAACTCATATATTTGTAAAAAATGCACTTTTCTCACTGAGTTTCTATTTACTTAATTGTATATAAGGAATAAACTAGGTAATACTTAACTAGAATGGAAAATAGGAAGTCAAGAATAATACGGACCTATCTTTCTTCCCGATTTTCAACTGAAACGGAAGAAAAGGTACAGCGATGGATAATTAAGAATAGCAATGCAAATAAAACAGAACAGTCATCTTATGAATATTGGAAGGATCTGAATGTTGAGCCTGATCAAATGGTTTACGATACATTGAAAAGAGTAAATTCAAGAATCGGATATGTAAATCCCAAAAGAGTAATTCCGATTTACAAAAATTTTTTACGTGTAGCTGCGGCTCTTGTTCCTCTGATTATGCTTCTGGGAGGCTACCTATATTACACGTCAGACAATAATAACTGGACAAAAATATCGGTCGCTTATGGGGAAGAAAAACATTTGTATCTACCTGATAGTTCAGAAATTTGGATTAATTCCGGTACAACAATAAAATATCCAAAAAAATTTGAAGGGAATCTACGGGCTGTTTATTTAGATGGAGAGGCATATTTTTCTGTTAAAAGAAACCCCAAAAAGCCATTTGTTGTGCGTACCGAACGAATAAATGTTAAGGTCCTTGGAACAAAATTTAATGTAAAAGCATATACTGGCGATGAAAACACTGTGACAACCCTGACCAGTGGAAAAGTAGAAGTTAACACTCTAACAAATCAGGTTGCAATATTGAAGCCAAATGAACAGCTTATTCTCAACAATAAAACATCTCAAAAAAACATAAAAAGGGTATCTGTCGAAGAGACAACTGCCTGGATGAGTGGGCAAATGATATTTACCAATACATCGCTCGATGAAATATTACAAACTCTGGAAAGAAAATTTGATGTTGCATTTAAAATTGACAAATTAGAGTCCTTAAGCAATAAACATTGTACAGTAAAGTTTTTGAAAAATGATAGCTTAGAAGACATCCTAAATATACTACAAGAAGTTATCAACGGTTTTTCATATAAGATAGAAAAGAACAAGGTATTTATCAGTATAGATAATTAAAAGTTATATGCACAACATATTCTTGTGTACACTCTTTTTTATACTATTAACAATAGAATCGGGTATAGCACAAAAAACTAAAACAGTATCTTTTGCAAGTGGTAGCGTTACCATTAAAGAGGGAATCAGCCAAATTGAAAAGCAAACAGGTTATAGTATCGCATACGAGCAGTCGGGATTAAATTTATCACAAGTTGTGTCTTTATCTTTAAAAGAAGGAGACATTAATCAAGCATTGCAACAATTAC
The DNA here is from genome assembly GCF_963667135.1 of uncultured Macellibacteroides sp. NCBI lineage: Bacteria > Pseudomonadati > Bacteroidota > Bacteroidia > Bacteroidales > Porphyromonadaceae > Macellibacteroides > uncultured Macellibacteroides sp. The sequence goes on from NZ_OY762974.1 coordinate 877,482, forward strand.
TAAATGACACCCAATATACATTTAAAATTAAAGGTTATCATATTATTCTGTTCATCGATTCGGAGAAACGTAAATCGAAGATGATGTCAAAGCAAAAACAATTGAGTTTTGAAAAGATTGTTACAAAGAATCAGGAAGACTATACTTTTACGGGAGAAGTAGTTGACAGCATCAGCCAAGAAGCGCTTGCTTATTCCACTATCTCTCTACTTGACAAACAAGGAAATAAACAAGCAGTTGGCATAACAGACGACAAAGGTTTGTTTAAAATAAAAACATCTCAAATGCCATCTCGTCTAGTTATCAGTTTTGTTGGATATTCAACCTTCTCAATGAATATAAAAGGAAACGGATCAGTTGGTACAATACAATTATCTCCAAGCGTTCAGGCACTCAAGGGAGCAATAATTACTGCAAACTTTATAGAGCATAAAGTAGACAGAGACGTTTACTTTGTAACCGAAAAAATGAGAGAGAAAGCGTCCAATGCAGAAGAATTATTGGATCAGATACACGGCGTTCGTTTTGACAAGTTGACAAATTCTATTATGGTGGGAACTGAAACGGCTGTGCTTCTCCTGGTAGATGGGATACAACAGTCGGCCGTTTATATTAAAAACCTACCACCTAATCGAATCTCTAAAATCGAAGTAATTACCGAACCTGGTGGACGATACGTATCTGACGGATATTCGGCGATCATTAATTTCATTCTGCAAAAAGATTATGTAGGTTATGACATTAATACGCGCAATTCTTCGATGGTTAGTTTGGGGAATAACAATGCTGGAAACTGGCTAATAAATGATCAACCCGGGATCGGAATAACTTATACTAAGAATAAAATAAATACTTTCGCCAACTATTCCTTTGCGCATATACAGATGAACACGCCCGTTTGGAAAAAACAAATTTTCTCCGATTTATTAGAAATGTATCCTATAAAAGCAGAAGTCGGCAATGCGAATAATCGATATAAATATAAAGCAAATTATGTCGGAGGAGGCATTAGCTATCAGTTAACACCCAGCCATAGCATCTCATTTCAGGGGGATTATACTTACCAAAATACTGAAGAAAGAAACAGATTAAAGTATAATGTCCTACATATAAAAAATGACATTTGGTCGCAAGTGTCCACATTTAGAGAAGATGCAACAAGAGATAAAGATTACGTTGCGACAGTTTTCTATAAAGGCGAATTATTACAACGGCTAAAGATATACAGCGATTTTACTTACAACTATTATTCAAACAATGTAACCAACGAATTCGAGCATGGACAATATGATTACTCAACCAACGCTTATAACGAAAGTAAAAACTATATAAAATTCAATTTGGAAGGAGAGTATATCTTTTCCCCAAAGCTCTCTTTAAATCTTGGCTATGCAAATGTGTGGAGAAAATATAAATCAGAAAACGACGATAACTTTTTATACTTATACTACAATGAATGGAGAAATCAGATTTTTAATTATTTGCAATACAAGGTTAGTAACATATTGACAATTAAAGCCGGAGTCAACGTGGAATATATAAGAACTTACAGCGAAACAAAAAACAACGATTGGAGTATGCTCCCTTATTTTCAATTGAATTATAAAGCAAACAAAAATGTCAACCTGAATGTGTCTTATCAAACCAACAGTTATTACCCTACATTATTCCAGTTAAGCCCACTTACCACAGTTCTTGATTCATTGACAAGGCAATCCGGTAATCCAGAACTAAAATCAGCAGTTCGGCATACCATTTCAGCTAAACTTACCCTGTGGAATAGGTTTACAATTAAACCTATGGTGAAGTTCACCCCCAAGCGCATCAGCGAAGTTTATTCAAAAGGTATCTGGGATAATACATTGTTCAGTTCCTTTAAGAATATTAATAGCAAACAATATGTCATTCAGGCTACTTACGATCAATCCTTAGGCTGCTATTTCAACCTAAGCAATACACTAACATATTATTATAATAAAGCCAGTTATCAAGAAACAAGTAACTCATACAACGGATGGATGTTCGATTCGGAAGTTGGGTATTTCAATCCGAAATGGAATTTCGGTGCGCAGATAGGCTATTATCGCAACATAGACAAAAGCGCGATGCTTCAAGGATATCAGATGATTAATCTCGACTCATGGCAAATCACTATCAACAAGCAATTTTGGCAAAAACAGGCATCGTTAATGATTACTTACTTTCCACCTTTATCATGGGGCGTAAGAGATGAACTAGATAAAGAAATAAATACACCTTTTTACACTGAAAAACAGACTCAGAGCCTAAAACCCTATAGGGATATGCTCATGGTCAAATTCAATTTGAGATTTAACAGTGGAAATGTAAAAAGCTTGATAAAACAATCTTCAACAGAAAAAGAAGAAAGAGCAAAAAGAGCTGTCAATTTTTAACGAGAAGCATTTTTATAATTAGTTGAATAATTCGGAAAAGGAACATATTTACAGAAGACGGTATCTAATTAATACCGCCTTCTTAAACCTTTCATTTACCTAATAAAGTTTGTATATACTTTTTGTACTTTTGCAGGCGCAGGTAACGTGTCTTTTGTCATCGCTCTCATCTTTAGTTGCCATGCCATATTATCTCCAAGCACTTCCATTATTTGTACACCCTCGTCGTCCTGAACAGCTTCGCCCGGACTTGTTCCATGAATAATATTCCAGTAACAGGAAGTTGCCAACATCATTTCGGAGTAAGTGAGGTAATGATTCAACGTATCTAGTGTAGACGAACCTCCAGAACGACGTACCGCAACAACGGCCGCTCCAACTTTGTGACGGAAAAAGCCCCCGTTGCTAAGTGAAACGTAAAACAACCGGTCTAGAAAGCTTTTCATTGTTCCCGCCACACCTGAATAGTACACAGGAGAGGAAAGAATAATGCCATCAGCATCTTTCATTATTTGAATCCACTCATTTAACGGATCGGTCGTAATACTACATTTCTCGTCTCTTGTCCTGCTGCATTTACCGCAAGCCAGACAACCTCTTACAGCTTTGTTTCCCACATGGAGAATTTCAAAATCTATGCCATTTTCCTTTAATTTCCTTCCAATCACATTAAGTGCTTGATAAGTGTTGCCTTCTTTGTGAGGACTTCCGTTAACTGCTACAACTTTCATTTCTATATTTACTTTTGAACTTTTATAAGAGACAGGGTAATATGGAATTATTCCATAATAACAGAACAAAAGTACACCTAATATGGCAGAGATAAAAATCAAATAATACTGAATAGTCTAATGCCATTACGAATTGAAGTTGTATGAATATTTGTTTATGTTGAATAAAAAGATCAGAAATTTTAATGAATAAGTATATTATCTCCTTAATGTTGCTGGATTATTAACATTGAAATAGTATCTTTGGCAACTCAATCGAATTAACTTTTTTGCACTATGAAAATTGCTGTATATTTATTCTTGTCTTTAATGCTTTTCTCCTGCACAAAAACCGAACAAGTAGACAGTGAAGCTGTTTATCAAAGTCTCACTCCCGACCAACAAGATGTATGGGACTACTTTATCAGATACAATAACACTACAGAGGTAGCGACTGTAGGAGTTACAGAATTACTTGATTTAGGCGGGGAAATTTCAGGATTCGACCAATTGCGGGTGCCTCTGTCATTTTACGGAGACGTTCTTGTAATAGACGAAACAGACGAATATCTACCAAGAATGGGTGAAGGTATTCCGTTTAGCCAACTTACTTTATTACACCTGATTGATCAGCGAAAAGGCGAATGCGCACCCTTAATAGACGACATGTTTAACGACTTAGATTACAATCCGCGCATGAGACCATCACGTACAAAAATATTTTTTAGTGAAGGTGGTTTTTACGAGTACATTTACTATGATAGAATACCATCCAAAACAAGACCAGGAATTACGTACAACGTAGATTTCGAAATACTCTGACTTTAATCGATAATGGATCAAGCCGAAAAGTTGGGGGGTAATAGAAAAGGAGCTACATTTGCAGCTATGGAAACAGGCTATGAATTGCTATTGCCGGAAGGCGTATTAAAATACTTTGAAGTAGTATTTGCAGAAAAGACAAGTTCGACCATTACCATTCATCTGGAAGAACTCAATATTATTCCTGAGGAATATAAAGAAGATAAACTTGAATCAAAAGGATTTTATCCCAGTGTAGCCATACAAGACTATCCCCTACGAGGGAAAGTGGTGATTCTGCAGGTAAGGCGTAGAAGGTGGACCAATCATAGCACAGGGGATATTGTCTGCAGGAATTGGGATATGGTAGCTAAAGGAACTCGTTTGACGCAAGAATTTGCGTCTTTTTTAAAAGAATTACATAGATACTCATCCTGTTAGCTGTCGTACTGTTGGTGAATTTTATGGTGTAGACGGGAAGCAATTGGAAGAACAATACCGGCTCTTCTTATCTGACTTCTATGAGTGGGACCAACGGGAACACGCAGACAAATGGGTTCTTTTCCCCGAAAACATTGGCTCCCATCTGAGTCTGGATGAAACGGCTCTGACTTATGATGAACTTTATACGATTCTCACCAATAAGCAAGCCAAAGGTAAAAAAGGAAGTATCGTCGCTATCGTAAAAGGGACCATGGCCTCTGATGTTCTTGACGTTTTAAACAGAATCAATCATTCTAAACGACTAAAAGTCAAAGAAGTTACAATCGATATGGCCGCCAATATGGAGATGATCGTTCGGCGGGCGTTTCCCAAAGCAACTCTTGTTACCGACCGTTTTCATGTACAAAAGCTAGCCACTGAAGCATTGCAGGACATCCGTGTGGTACATCGCTGGGAGGCAATCGAACAGGAAAGTAAAGAGATGGAGTTAGCTAAAGAAGCCGGAAGAAAGTATTCTCCTGAAATTCTGAAAAACGGTGAAACCCGTAAACAACTTTTGGCAAGAAGCCGCTACCTGCTATTTAAAACAGAGAATAAATGGACTCCGAATCAAAGGGCCAGAGCTGAAGTCCTTTTTCATTGGTATCCTTCCCTGGAAAGATCTTACAACCTGACCATGCAGCTCAGACATATCTATCATACCGTGAAAGAAAAAGTAGTTGCGTTTACTCGTCTGGCACACTGGTATGAACAGATTGAACAAGCGGGGTTTAAACAGTTCAACACTGTAAAAAGATCAATCTCGGCACACTATCAAACAATCATCAATTACTTTGACAATCGGTCGACAAATGCTTCGGCTGAATCTTTCAACGCTAAAATAAAAAGTTTCAGGGCATGCCTGAGAGGGGTAAAGAATATTTCCTATTTTCTTTTTAGATTAACCAATATTTATGCATAGCCCCCAACTTTTCGGGTTGATCCTCGATAATACCCAAATCTCTGAAAACAGTCATTGTAATTTCTTTTCTGCAAGTTCCAAAATTGGGGTTATTGGATTTTTCGTCTTGTAAAAGACGTGTGGCAAAAAAATAAACTGTTTTATTTTTCTCTAAATAGCCTACCCACCAACCGATATTAATTCCATTTTTACTTGTCCAGCCTGTTTTAGCATGAATAACATAGCCATCTTTTTGCTCTACAACCATTACTCTTCTTACAATTTCCATATGCTCCCTTGAAAAAGGTAATTTGTTTTCATACAATTTTCTCACAAATTGAACCTGGTTAACCGGCGAAATACCTAATGCTCCGAAGTTCCAAAAATCATCTCCCCGATGAGAGAGGTTGAGATTCCCATAATTACAACTGGTCAAATACTTTTTATAATTATCCTTGCCAATTCTTTTCGCTAATTCAATGAACACCCAAACTGCAGAAACATCAAAAGCTTCTTTAACAGCCATATCATGATAAATTTCCGGTCTATACCCATATTCGGCCGTATCTGTTCGTTCTGCCCATTGCACTATCTCATTCTCATCAGCAATAACATCTGTTTCCAACGCAACAAGAAGATTTAGTATTTTGAAGGTTGATGCGGGAAGCGTTTCCATTTTCGGTCCAATGGTATCAGATACAATCCATTGTTGTTTATTATTGTCGAAAATCACGATCGAACCATTCGCATTGCAGTTCTTAAAATGTTTTTGTAAATCATTTTTTACCACATAAACAGCTTTGTTTGAGGTAATCAAGAAACTGTCAGTTCTATAATCCGACGAGCAAAAGAATAGAATTCCGCTAATTAATATCACTAAAAATAAATACCTGGCTTTCATATTATTTTACGTTAAGATTATCACAATAATTCTCCAAATGTAATGTTTATTTTAGAAATGTCCGTTTTTTACAAGTTTGAGAAATGGGACAGTTATATCTTTGCTAATTTCTAACTATAAAAACGTACTTTTGCAATAAATGGAACAGTTTCAAATTATACAGCCATCGCTGTTGCTTGCCCCCTATGTAAAGCAATATTGGTTTCTGAAAACAGATATTGCCTCTCAGCCGCAGCAACGTATTATTCCTCACGGAAGTATTTGTCTCATTTTCCATAAAGGAAGCAACTTGTATTCTTTGTCAAAACATGAATTGCAGCCCATGGCATTTATCAGCGGACAATCCACTGGATATTCTGACCTGCTGCAAACTGGAACAGTTGATATGATTTCTGTTACTTTTCAACCTCACGGAGCCAAAGCATTTTTCTCGATGCCGATGACCGAAATACAAGAGGCAACCATCTCTATCAGTGAAATAAATGATCCTGACTTAAATGAATTACAAGACCGACTTATCAATTTGCACGACAATGCGTTGTGTACACGATTGATTGAATCTTTTTTGATAAAGCGATTATGTGTAACCAAGGTCTATAATCAGCAACGGATGTCCGACGTAATACAATCAATTAACAACGGACAAATGGATATTGAAAAACTTGCCAATACCAGTTGTTTAAGTTACAAACAGTTTAAACGGATATTTGCCGAATATATAGGTGCAAATCCAAAAGATTTCCTGCGGATTATCCGGTTTCAGAAAGCACTCTATACACTCCAGATCCGTCCGCAAACAAATCTTACCCAGCTTGCATTTGAATGCGGGTACTATGACCAGCCGCATCTGATCAAAGAATTCAAATCTTTTTCCGGTTTTACGCCAGGAGAATACATCGCTGTTTGCGCCCCCTATTCCGACTATTTTTCATAACATAGAGAATGTCCTTTTTTTACAAGTCAAACGAAATACTCATTCCTACTTTTGTCGTGTCAATTGACTTTACAAAATCAACAAATTTAAATGAAATGAGATGAAAAACTTAGTAGCTTTTTTTGAAATCCCTGCCACGGATTTTGGCAGGGCAATCCAATTTTATGAAACAATATTAGGACTAAAGCTGTCTCCAATGGAATGGGAAACTGAGAAAATGGCATTCTTTCCTGAAGAATCCGGACAATATCCCGGGGCCATATCTTCTGCATCCGGCTTCAATCCATCCAAAGACGGAGTATTGGTCAGTCTATCGGTCAACAATATGGAACAGACCTTACTAGCCATTGAACAAAATGCAGGAAAGATAGTTATTCCCAAAACAAAGATTGAAGCAACCTGTAGGGGATACTTTGCTGTGTTTATAGACAGCGAAGGAAATAAAGTTGGCTTATATTCAGACAAGTAACAATTAACTACAAAAGGCGGTATTAATAAAATACCGCCTTAGTCCGCCGGACTTTGCCTAACAAGGAAATCCAGCACAGGCTTATCTGCTTCAGCCCAATCCAATTCAAGCATTTCACGGGGAGAGAGCCAGCGAGCTTCAATGTGCTCGTTCATTACAAAATCTTTATTCGAGGCAAAACAAAGAAAGCAATGCATGGTAATATCAAAATCCGGATACGAGTAATCAACAATCAGCAACCTTTCACCTATCACTATCGGGTAACCCAACTCCTCCATAATCTCTCTTCGAAGCGCACTCTGCAAAGACTCATTACACTCAACCTTGCCACCCGGAAACTCAAACTTAAACGAAGTATACGCAAACCTTGTCTGTCCGCGCTGCACACAAAGGTATTTATCCTCCCACTGAATAATAGCAGCCACCACCTCTACGCACTTTTTCCCTGTATTCATATCGACTAGAGAATAAATAGTTAATTCTTATCGGCAAATTTAGCTAAAAGATTTCTGGAAATGTCAACTAAATAAATTACACATATAGTATATATTGAAATAACTTATGAATATTTTATTTACATTTGTGCCGCCATTATTCTAATAGCAAAACACGGTTCAATGTAAACAACTGATTTTCTACATCATATAACTGCTATGAAACAATATATTAATTCAATCTATTTAATATGCTTATTTTGCCTGTTCTTTTATTCTTGTGAGTGGGACAACAATGATAAAAATTATATTGAACTGGAAAAACCTCAGGATATCACAATGGGCATCGATTTGGCTGGAGTCAGGGAAGATGAGGTTATTTACATCTATAATAACACCAACCTTTTTTACTCATTGAGCACGCAAGGAAAAGCCCTGTTGCAAGTAAATTTATATCTTGATGGAAACAGTATAGGATCAGATATCAGCAAGATACATCTTTCTGTTAATCAGATAAATAATGAAGAGCATGACCTGAAAGTAGTTATTATGCTAAGAAGTGGTTCAGGAAGTGTGGCCGATTTTGCAAACTTAGAACAATATATAGGCGAATATAATTTCAAAATCAAATTTGTAGACCAGAATTCTACAGAAAACCGCTTAAAAGTAAGTCAGACTATAGATGAAAACAACTATCTGAAGCTGACCTGGGATAAACCAACTTTACCAGTAGATAGATACGACGTTTATAGTAAAACATGGAACGGAGATGAAAAATTAATCGGCACAATTAACGATCCAACTCAAAATTGGTGTGTAGATAAAAACTATGTGTATGGATTCCAACAGTACAGGGTGGCAGCTCATGTATCAAACTCATCGGATGTTTATCTTGAAGGTTTTCATACTGTGGAATACACTACAATTAACGAAGATAATTTCAAAGTGGAAATACAGGGTCTGAATAAGGCAGAGCTACTATTCAACAACCCCAATCCTTATCCTTTCTGTCTGGTGGTAAAGGATAAATTGGGCAACATCTACAAAATGAGAGATGGAAATCGTGTTTCATTTTCTAAATCTATATTCCCTGTCTATAATGAATTGCTAAGACTGTACCTTCTTCCGGCAAACAATGAGGAAGCTGATTATTTGAACTTTGATAATTACTATTTTTATTTTTCGGATGATATCCTCACAGGTATCCCTAATATTACGACAGTAGATGTGGTTAAAAAACAGCTCATTGGGTCTAACTTCTCCAGTTTTTATGTTTACGACAAGAATCTCAATGCAATTAATAATGCCACGATCCATTACAATTTGTCGACAGGAAGCCAAATTAATTCTCTGACAAATGGGCTGGTAGCAATTCAGGACATCAATTATTTTCTTCATATTTATTCCGACAATACACTTAATAGAGAGCTATATGCTTTACCGCTGAATTATACCGATCATTTTGTAACCGGAAAAGACAAAATAGCTGTAACCGATCCGGTAAATAATACATTATCAGTTTATGAAGGAGCAACAGCTATTAAGCTATTTACAAACAATTATGGGGGTGAACAAGACTACTCAAGATGGTTTTCTCCATTTTTATCGTACGATGATAAATATATAGCCGTATTGAACTACAACTTTAACACTCGCCTGGCTTGGTACAAGATTTACGAAATACAAGGTAATACATTGACAGAGAAGAAATCGGAAATCAATGTACCGGTCAACAACATTGTTTTCAATTATAATAACCCGAATGAAGTGTTTATATGCTATAGCACTAGATTCGACATTGTTGACCTAACCACCATGCAGACAAAAAAGTCAATCACGGGAGCCTTTAGGGACGTGGATATACTAACCGGAAATTTACTTTATAAGGTTAATTCAACTACCGGATCTTTAACAAATCAGTATAAAATTCTGGATTCTAACTATACAGACGAAATCCTTTCGTTTAGTACAGGGAATCAATCGGGTGCCCGATTATTCAACAGCTATTTTATGATTAACAATTATTTCATTCACACCGATAAAATTAAAAATCAATGAAAAGAATCATTATAATAACCTTCCTAACAATCATTTCTTTAGGCGCAAAATCGCAGTTTAGCGTCAATTATTCAGCTGGATACGCTTCATACAAGATGAATGAAATGAAAGAATTGATGACGTTTTCCTTACAAATGGGAATATCCAGTGGAAATTTGCCTCCTAATGCAAAATTGGTCGACATCTTTCCGGCATATGTAATGCATACTGTGGATGTTGGATATCAGTCTGGTAATAAAGAAGGAGGATTAAAATTATCATATATGACCACAGGGTCCAAAATAGCCGTTGCCGACTATTCAGGTTCGTACGAAGAAAAGCTGATAACCAATGGTTATAGAATGGGCGTTTTCTATCGATACCATTTTTGTAATATGACTATCAAGCAACATTCCCTCTCTTTCTTTGCGGAACTGTCTCCGGCTTTAACTATCGCTACAATGAAGACTAAAAGTAAGCTTGAAATTAACAAATCTGACAACACCACACTCACAGAAAAAGCGGAAGAAATAAATCAAAAAAAAGCTGGCTATTCCATCCAACCACTGGCTGGAGCACGCTTCAAACTTTATAATCACTTATTGTTAACAGCAAGTGCAGGATACGATTTCGAATTCGGAGCAAGCTTGGGCAGTGGTTACCGAATGGACTTCAGCGGATTCAGAATTAATGCAGGAGTAGGATATATGTTCTGATCACAAACTTATGCATTTATTACTATAAATAACAGAAAAATAAAGACCGATGAAACTATTAAACTATTTTTACTACGCCTTGGCATGCGTGGCGTTTATGAGTATTCTAACAGCTTGCGAAAAAGAGAATCAACTGGAAGAAGAAATTCCTGTTATCATTAAAAGCGATTTTACAGCGAGATATCCCTTAGCACAGATCAAAACATTCAAGAACTATTCAGATGGACAAAGTCAATTAGATTTTATTGATAACGAACAAAATGAAGCATCCATCTGGTATGTAAATGAAACATGGAAAATGACACATACCAGAATAAGCAATTTCGAACATCTCCCGCTTAAAGCACAAAGTACTTTTAAAAACTCCGAATACGGGAATGCACAAATCATAGATATATACAAAACCGAACGAGAGGGTATAGATAAAGCACTCTACACGTTACACTTTCAGTATCAGTGGAAAAAGACAGCCAATGTTGAGCATTATGTTTTCATTAACGACGACGGACTATATTTAACCACTTTTACCTGGACACCCAACGACCCTCGCTGGTTTGTTACCCTTCCAAAAGATCACTTCGACTTTATCGCAAAAAAATATAGCGGAGCAGAAATAAGAGGATATATAAACAACTCAGGCGAACACGAATACATCATCCTTCATGAAGATACCATCAAATATGTTTTCTTTGGAGGAGAAGTTGCAAACGATAGAATGTTTTGGAAAGAAACAAGGTACGAATTAAGTAAAGACGCTATTGTACCGGACAATGTGTCCAAAGTCTTGAAGCAAAACAACCCCGATTTCACCTATACAAACATCTATTACATAGAATCAGATCAAGGGAATGCGTATCTATTCATAGATAAAAATCACGATCAGGAGCTCGGCTACTATATTGGCGAAAATAGTAAACCCTAACTTAGGGAGTTACACTGTTTCTGCCACTTCCAGTCACTACGATTGGGCAAGAAATAAGTAGAACATCATATTATTATAAGGGAGCAATGAAAGCTCCTTCCCAATCGGCAAATTCATTTAACAAGACAATAATTACTTCTTTCTTCATTTTGTTTGTTTTTGTTTCATTCAGCTAATATAGGGAAAAGATTAAAACAATAATCTTATTCAGCATACATCTGTCTTATTTTTGAAACATACACTTAATAACAATTTAATTTTGTCAACGGACTTTAAAAAGAAATAAATCGCTAACTTAGCCGCTATTTAAAATATCACATTTTCATTTTTTGATGGATATAAATTCAACCTTTAATCTGAAATAGAAAACATAAAATGAACGTTGTAACAAATCAGATCCCCTATAGTTTTAATACTTTATATGCAAAATATTATAAAAAAGCTCTTCTATTTACAAAATCGTTTGTACACGATGAGCTGATCGCAGAAGATATTGTTTCCGATTCCCTTATCAAATGCTGGGAAAATCTGAAAGAAATTAAGGATCCGGATCATGTGGATGCACTGTTGCTAACAATCCTCAAGAACAAGTCCCTTGATCATTTAAAACACGAAGCGATCCGGAACGAGACGATAAGTCAGTTGATGGATCAGGAAAAACGTGAATTGGAAATCCGGATTTGTTCGCTTCATGCATGCGATCCCAATGAAGTCTTTTCGAACGAAATCAAACAAATAATCGCGCGAACCCTAGCCGAATTACCAGAAAAAACGCGTCAGGTATTCGTCATGAGCCGTTTCCAGAATAAAACAAACAAAGAAATAGCCAGCCAATTGGATACGACAATAAAAGGGGTTGAATACCATATTACAAAAGCTTTGAAATGTTTGCGAGTCAACTTGAAAGATTACCTTCCTATTCTGCATATCTTCCTTTCCTAAAAAAAATCTTTCCTCTTTTAGGGTTTTGGCTTCCTGAATCGTGTTATAACTGATCGCAAAAAAAAATGCGAGAATAAAACGGAATGGATAAAAAAACACTGTACAAATATATTACGGGCGACGCTACCGTCGAAGAAAAAAAAGAGGTGGTCGATTGGATAGATGCTGACAAAGAAAACCTGAAAGAATACCAGTCTCTCCGCAAGCTATATACTCTCACTATTTGGCAAGAAGATACAGATATCATTTTATCCAACGAAAATTCCATTTCCACCTCCGTCACCAAAAAGTTCGTTCTTAAGAAAATCATAGAAATCGCAGCCATCTTTATCATCGCTTTTCCTATAGCTTACCTTTGCTTCTTCATGCAATACGATGCGCAAAAGAAAAAAGCCGGTCTGCAAACTATCTATGTTCCTGCTGGACAACGAGCTTTAATCACCTTATCCGATAGTACCAAAGTATGGCTGAATGCGAAAACAAAGCTCACTTTTCCAAGTTATTTCGAAGCAAACAACCGTACTGTCACATTGGATGGAGAAGGCTATTTTTGCGTAACCCATAACAAAAGAAGACCTTTTATTGTAAAAACAAGACGCTACGATATACAAGTGCTTGGTACGGAATTCAATGTCCAAGCCTATAAGGATAAGGATGCTTTCGAAACTGCTTTATTAAAAGGGTCCGTACAAATTGAATCCAAAAAATGTGGAAAGCACATCCTGCTAAAACCAAATAACAAAATGAATTTGGAGAATGGACAAGTAAGAATAACTCCTATCACACAATACAACACCTACAGATGGAAAGAGGGGCTTCTTTGCTTCGACAATAATACAATCAGTGAAATATTTGAAAAGTTGGAGCTTTATTTTGACGTTACCATAATCGTACAAAACAATCAACTATTGAATTCTCGTTATTCGGGGAAATTCCGTATCGACGATGGTGTAGAACAAGTATTGAAAACACTTCAATTACGTACGGAATTCCAATATAAAAAACCGGACGACAAGGATAACGTAATTATAATCAAGTAAATCATCACAATTAAAACAAATCGGCCTATGAAGGAAAAAATCACATAAAGAATACCAAAACAAAGCCGGAACGCGCGTCCAACACATTCCGGCTGAAGTCGATACCAGACACATTTCGAATCATCTTAATATCAACTTAAAGAGACTATAAATTTATGAATAATAATTTATACAGGGAGTATTATATCCCAATAATATTAAAAAATAAACATATTTTGCGAGTTATGAAATTAGTTTTTCTATCTCTGTTTGTTTTCATAGCGGGCATTTTTGCTACGGAAGCTAATTCGCAAATAGCAAAGATTTCCCTATCCAAAGACAACACAAATGTCAACGACCTGATTAGCGAAATCGAACGGCAAACCGATTATCTTTTCATTTATAATATAAATGAAGTAGACCTTAACCGGCAAGTTTCCATTCACGCCAAGGATAAGTCCGTGGCCGAAGTCCTGCATAACATCTTCGAAAATACGAATATTGTTTACGCGATGCAAGGGAATAATATCATGCTGATGAAGGAAGGAAAAAGAACGAAAAAAGAAAATCTTTCAGAAATTTCTCAGCCTATCCGAAAGAAGATAACGGGCACGGTTGTGGATCAAGCAAATGAACCTATCATCGGAGCCAACATCGTTATAAAGGAAGCAAAAACGGGGGTGATTACTGATATGCAAGGTTCGTTTTCCCTGGAAGCTCCCGTTGGAGCAACGATTTTAGTTTCTTATATCGGTTACGCCGATAAAACATTCCAGGTAACCGATAAAGAAAGTTACAGAATCGTTTTGTCCGAAACTTCCGAAACATTATCCGAAGTCGTCGTGACCGCTTTAGGTATCACGCGTGAAAAAAAGGGATTGGGATACGCCACTCAGGAAATCAAAGCGGATGCTTTGGAAAATAAAAACTCCAACCTGGTTAGTATGTTGAGTGGTAAAGTAGCCGGACTAAACATCAATACGGGAGCAGTAGCAGGTGCAGGTAGTCGTATCTCCATTCGTGGAGAAAGGGCGTTGAGTGCCGGACCCTCCTCTCCGCTGTTTGTCATCGATGGTATACCCATTGGTTCGGGAGCCGGTTCACAGACAGGTAGCGCCGGGATTAATGAAATAAGTCCCAACGATATTGAAAGCATGAACGTACTTAAAGGAGCCGCGGCTTCTGCTTTGTACGGGTCGGCTGCAGCCAACGGAGCCATTATCATTACAACCAAAAAGGGGAAAAAGAGCAATGGCCTGGGAGTATCATACAGCGGCACATTCTCCAGGGAAACACCATTAATCCTGCCCAAATTGCAAGATCAGTTCGGACAAGGGAACAACGGAGTTTACATAGGGAGTAACTTCGGCAGTTCCAGCGGATACTACCCTTCCGGTAAAAACGACAACTACGACGAAAGTTGGGGCCCTCGTTTTATGGGGCAAAAAATGGTTCAGTTCGACTCTCCCACAACAAACGGCTATCGAGCAGGCGATACGTATCTGTCTCCCGAGATCCGCGGCGAAGCCATTCCTTCTGAATGGGTAGGCCATCCGAACAACATACGTGATTTCTTCGACCACGGGAGTACCCGCATTCAAAGTGTAGCTTTAAGTAATAGCGTAAACGGACATAATTTCCGCGTGGGTTACACGAACACCAAACAAGAGGGTCTGACTCCCAACAATGATATCAACAGACATTCTTTCAATTTGAATAATTCGACCGAATTAAATAAATGGATCAATGTCGATGTTGTAGCCAACTACACGAAAACCAACCGAACTAACGTTCCCACGTTAGGTTACGGCGGTATTTCTCCTATGTACTTCTTCTGTTGGATGCCTCAAAGCCATAACATCAACAGTTTAAAAGAATACTGGCAACGAGGAGGTTTGGAGGGTACGCGTCAATTCCAGAACATGGCTTCGTACAACAACCCCTACTTCGTGATGAACGAAATGGCGAATAATTCCGAAACCCATCGTTTTTTCGGAAAGTTAGGCGTTACAATAAAGCCAACGGAGGGTCTGTCTGTTCTATTCCGCGGAGGTACGGATAATTCATGGGAAACCAACAGCAAACAAGAAAGTTATTATAAAAACGGAGGAAACGGATATTATAACAATAATCAATTCCAGTCGTACAATAACAACTACGATTTCCTGATCAACTATATGCCTAAATTAGGAGATAAATTCGGAATGACCGTCAACTTTGGAGGTAACCGGATGGAATCCGTCTACAAAGAACTATTGTCAAGTACCAGCAGTTTAATTGTTCCGAATATCTTTTCTTTTAGTAACTCGAAAGAAAAGCCATCGGTATCCGACAGAAGATCAAAAAAAGTAGTAAACAGCTTGTTCGGCAGCCTTCTTTTAGATTACAAACGGACGCTTTTTGCAGAATTTACAGGCCGTAACGACTGGTCAAGCACGTTGCCCTCATCCACAAATTCTTATTTTTATCCTTCGGTCACGTTAAGCGGTCTGGTTAGCGAAATGGTGAAATTACCTTCATTTATCGATTACGCGAAGGTAAGAGGAAGTTACGCATCTGTTGGTAACGATACCGGGCCATACAACTTGTACAACTCTTATTCTTTAGGGGGATATTGGAACGGGGTTCCGACATTAAACAATCCAGGCAATCTGCTTAACAGCAACTTGAAACCAGCCATGTCGCAAACGTGGGAAGTCGGGGCAGAGATCAATCTGTTTAAAAACCGATTGAACGTTGACTTCAGTTATTACAATACGATCACCAAAGATCAGATCATCAATCTACAGACCGCCTTAACCTCAGGCTACGGCAGCCGGCTGATCAATTCGGGAAAAACAGCCAACACGGGTATCGAATTGGTAATTAACGCCACCCCTCTCCAACTGTCCAACGGTTTGAAATGGGACGTCGGATTCAACTTCAGTCGTTCCAGAACCAAGGTTGTTTACCTGGCAGAAGGGATGAATGAGTTGATTTTGACCTCCGACGGACTGGAAGATGCCAAAATCGTGGCGCGTAAAGGTGAAAGAATGGGACAAATTTATGGCACAGCCTACAAACGGGTGGAAGAAGGTGCGCTGAAAGGTCAGCCTATCCTAAACGGTTCCGGACAATATGTATCGGAAAATAACCACTATCTGGGGAATGTGAACCCGGACTGGACAGCAGGAGCAAGCACTTCGATTTCGTTCAAAGGATTCGACCTGAGCGTTTTGTTCGATATACGCCAGGGTGGATACTTCATTTCGAGAACATTGAACAAATTTGTGGGCGCCGGACAAACCGTCGAATCGCTTGAAGGGCGCGGGGCGCGCGAGGCTGGCAAAGAATACGATGATTTGTATTACTCCGAAGGAGCCATTATGGTAGACGGAGAATGGAAACAGAATCTTCAGATATTCGACGGAACATACAGTAAAGGGATTGCCGGGAATGACGCACGTCGTTTCATCAAAACAAAATACGACCATATCACCGAAGCGCAACTAACAGACGCCTCATTTGTAAAATTGAGGGAGCTCCGTTTCGGCTACTCTCTTCCAACAAAATGGGCTAAAAAGGTCTGCCTGCAGAACATCAATATCGCATTCATCGGACGCGACCTGTTCTTATGGACAAAAAATCAACATGTTGACCCGGAAAGCGGAGGAATGAACAATCTCAATCTAGGTATCGACGCTTTCTCTGTGCCCGCGTCCAAGAGTTTGGGAATCCAGGTTAATGTCAACTTCTAATCATTAAAAAATGAATCCTATGAAAACTAATTATAAATTCATACTATTGGTTTCGGTTTTTTCCCTTCTTTTCGGTTGTACCCATAACTTCGAGGAAATCAATACCAATCCTAATAATCCGGACCGTATCGATCAACCCAAATTATTGTTGAGCGGTGTCATCCGGCAATTGGACAATTTGGGAAATATCAAATATTACGGTGCAGTATTGGGAGATTACTGGGTGGACCAATTCGTGAGTATGTTCAACGATGCATTCAACAATACCCAGACGGGACAACTCTATTACGATGGACGTGATGTGCAGGACATGATCATTCTGGCGGAAAAATACAATCAACCGCATGTTCAAGCGATGGGAATTATCATCCAATCGCTCATGTTCCAGCAGATGACAGACGCTTACGGTGATTTTCCCTATTCGGAAGCCTTTAAGGGAAAAACGGATGGGATATTTACGCCTACATACGATACGCAGGAATTTATCTACACCGATTTATTGGCCAAATTGGACTTGGCCAACGACCTGCTTATAAAAAGCAGCGCAGAGGAAATTGGTGCATATGATTGCCTGTACAACGGTGATATTCTCAAATGGAGGAAGTTTGCCAACAGTCTCAAATTGCGTTTATACATGCGCATTTCGGGAAAGAAGGATGTAAGCAAGGAAATCAGCGCTATGCTGTCGCAACCGGATAAGTATCCGTTAATGTCGAGTACAAATGACAATGCAGCAATTTCGTACCTAAGTGACGAAGAATCCCATTGGTGTCCCTTGTACAAAGCCACGCTCGAAAAATTCAATAACACCGAGTTCATGTCTGTCATCATCGAAGAACATCTCAAGTCCATGAACGACCCTCGCATCAAAGTGTTTTTCTCGCCTACGGTAAAAGGGGTGGAAAAGGGCGAATATATCTACGCCGGTGTACCAAACTGCGTACGCGACGCGGATGAAGCCAACTATAACGGAGGAGATAGTTACAACTCGCGCAAAGGATACCTCTTCGCAACTCGTCAGTTGGATTCCAAATATGCGTCTCCTACAGCCGCACAATCCGTGTTACTGGCATACTCGGAAGTCATGTTCAATTTGGCCGAAGCCCGCGAAAAAGGAATCATCACCCTCGGCGATGCTGCCACCTATTACAAAAAAGGTATTACAGCAAGTTTCGACTATTGGGCAAGCCGCATCCCATCGAATTTCAAAGATATGAAATCGCTGCCTTTCCCTCCTACCGAAGCACTTCAAGCATCGGATGTTATTCCGGATGCCAGTTATTATGAACAACCCAAAGTGAACTACACCGGTACCCAGAGTGAAAAGTTAGAGAAAATAGGTGTGCAGAAATGGATCTCCCTCTTCCTGTGCGGCATCGAAGGCTGGACAGAATGGCGCCGAACCGGTTTCCCTAAAGAAATATCGGTTACTCCTCCCCGGAATCTTCCTTCATCCAGTAATATCAAAGAATGGCCGCGACGTATACCGTATCCTCAAAATGAGCAGGTTTACAATACGGAGCAATACCAGATAGCAGTCTCCAGACAGGGAGCAGACGATTTATTAACGCGTTTATGGTGGAATAAATAGACATCTCTACCATGAATAAGATAAGAAACGTAAGTTTAGGACTTTGCTTCTGCCTGCTTTTTTGGGCTTGCGGACAAAGAGCAGATAAGGCTCCCGTCGGAATCAAACACGTGTTTGTGGTGGGCATAGATGCGATGAGTACGCAAGGGATGGAGAAAGCCTCTACTCCAACTATGGATTACCTGATAAAAAACGGAGCCATTTGCCGGAGTGTCCGTACAGTGATTCCATCCAGCAGTTCGCCGAACTGGGCGTCTATGCTGGCAGGAGCCGGTGTAGAAGCGCATGGGATAACCTCCAATAGTTGGACGCCAGCTAATTATTCTGTAAAACCTGTCGGCATCACAGACTATGGGATGTTCCCTACGATTGTTGAGGTTGTTCGCAAACAGTTGCCCGACGCTAAAATCGGTATGATCTATCACTGGAGCGGCTTTGGCAACCTATTTGAAAAGAACGTAGCGAATGTGGACAAGTCGTACGAAACGCAACAAAAAACAGCAGAAGCACTGGCGGATTATATTCGTACGGAAAAACCGGCATTTACGTTCACCCAACTGGACGACGTAGATCATTACGGACATAAGTACGGACACATGACCGACAAATACCTGGCGTGCATCGAGAAAGCAGATCAATGTGTCGGCATGGTGCTTAAGGCCGTAAGAGACGCCGGCATAGAAGACGAATCGCTAATCATTGTAGTAGCAGACCACGGTGGCATCGGATATAGTCACGGAGGTGAATCCTGGGAAGAAATGACCGTACCTTTCATCCTCTACGGGAAAAATATCAAGAAAGGCTTTGAGATACAACAGCAGACCTACATGTTCGATGTGGCACCGACAATCGCATACGCGTTAGGTCTGGATGTCCCCTACGCATGGACCGGGCGTCCAATCCATTCCGCGTTCGAAGGTGTGGAAATCAAAGCCGACCCTGTCGTTTTCAAGAAACTGTCCTACGGTCCCCGTATAAATGGAGAACGCCATCTGTTTGAACAAGCCGGCGGATTGTTTGTGGATAAAGAGGCCGAAGTTGTGATCGAGCCATATACGAAAGGAGAGAAAGTCTACTTCACTACAGACGGATCGGAACCCACGCAAAAATCACAGCTCTATCAGGCTCCCTTCAAACTGGACAAAACAACCGTTCTGAAAGCAAAGTCGTATGGAAACAGTGGTAGCGAGAGTAAGGCGACAGTTGCCTACTTCCGATTTTTACACCAGAATCAGGAGAATGGAGTAACTGTTAACTACCACCAGGTAAAAAGCCAGGGTACGCAGTCTTCCATAAAGAAAGAGAAAGCAGTAAGTCAGTGGACAACCAACGAAATCCGGGTCGACGAAAATCAAATTGCCCAATTATTGGAACCCGAACAAACTGCATTCAGTCTGGTTTTTTCTACCTATATCCAAATTGATGTAGAAGGTGAATACCATTTCTATCTGCAATCGGACGATGGAAGTAAATTGTATGTAGACGGCGAGAAAATAGTGGACAATGGCGGATCACATGGAGTAATTGAAAAAACAGGATCCGTAGTCCTTGCAAAAGGACGACACGCCTTAACCGTCGAATTTTCCAACGACGGGGGCGGAGGCTGGATTGATGCATTCTACAAAGGTCCCGGCATTCCGAAACAGCTTATCCCAGCCGACAAATTATTCAAAAAGTCCAACGGATAACCTACACAACGCAGAGGAAAGGCAACTAATCCATACAAGATTAGTTGCCTTCTTTATCTAGTAGATTTGAGAAACCTCCACATTCATAGGACATAATTAGATTGCTAAAGTAATTATTTATTATGATTTTTATTCCACAAATCCATTAGATCCATATCCCCCCAATATAAATGGGTATAACCTGCTATTGTATTCTTATAACGAAAAAGCACCGTTTTTGTTTTGGAACCTCTTGCATTATACAAACAAGTATCGGTAACCGAAGTATTATCCGAATTGATTATTTGCGAATAATGAAACTCATGACCCTTTAACTCTTCAATACCATTATAGGTAAAAGTCCGATAACCAAGCGTAAGTTTCATGTTGCCCATTGTTGCTTCCTGATTAAAAACACTTGCCAGCGGATATGATTTACCATCTATCCCTGTTACTGCTCTGCACAGGTACATCATACCTCCACATTCGGCAAAAAGTTTTCCACCATTTTCAGCGTATTCTCTTACAGATGCGAGCATAGTTTTATTTTCACTAAGTGTTTGGAGATGCAATTCAGGATATCCACCCGGCAAATAGACCAGATGGGCAGAGGGTAGTTTTTCGTCTGTAAGCGGACTAAAGAAAACAACATTTCCTAACCGGTTCAGTTGAGCAAGATTCTCTCTGTATATAAAATTAAAAGCCTCATCACGGGCAACAGCAATACAAAGATCACTCTTTTTTAGAGGTGAAACGGGAACATATATCTGGGAAGATGAAGGGAAACATACAGACGAAATTTGCAGTAAACGATCAATATCAACATACTCTTCCAACAAGTCAGCCACCCGGTCCGCAAATCCATCCAAGCAAAACCCATCATCAAGAGAAAGGCCTAAATGTCTCGAAGGAATCTCAATTTCTTTTTGATTTGGCAGGTAACCCAGACATTCAACACCTGTATCAGTACAGGCTTGCCGAAGGTAAGCATAATGAACAGGTGAAGAAACTTTATTAAAAACGACGCCAATCAAATTTAGATCTTTATTAAAATGCTTATACCCATACAGAATCGGAGCAACCGAGTAAGCCATAGACTTGGCATTTAGAATCAACACGACAGGCAAGTTCAACAACTGCGCAATTTCCGCACTACTACCCCTTGAACCATCATAGCCATCGTAAAGCCCCATAACGCCCTCAGTTATACAAACATCCGCATCATTGCCATAGTTGGCATAAATATCCCGGACATGCAAATCGGACGACATAAACAAATCAAGATTCACAGATTCTTCTCCGGCAGCCAACTGATGGTATTTTGTATCAATATAATCAGGACCACACTTAAAAGGCTGCACCTTCATTCCCCTATTCTTCAATGCCCTTAGCAGACCAAGTGTGAAGGTAGTTTTTCCGCTTCCCGAAGAAGCTGCACCAATTAACAATTGAGGCTTCATAGATAATTTAATCTTAATTTATTTTGTGCAAATATAAATAAACATCTTAACTTTGCCCTTGATTTGGTGATACGATCGCATTCTGCGATTTGTATAAAAGGGAATCCGGTTTAAATCCGGAACAGTACCCGCTACTGTAAAGTCCTTACTTCCATCCATGGAGGTAATAAAGGAAAGCAAACTCATGCCACTGTTTCGAAAGAAATGGGAAGGCCGCTTTCAGGACATAGTCAGGAAACCTGCCAGTCAATAAATAAATTCCGCGTTCTCGGGTTAAAGAATGCTATTTATTAACTATTATTTCTCAAACATGAAAAGAAAAAGTTTACTAACAACCCTGCTAGGGGTTTGTGTTGTAATGAATTCGTTAGCGCAGATAACGCTAAACGGAAAAGTTGTGAACGCTAAAAACGGAGATCCAATCGAGGGTGTTAACGTACGTTTGGAACAAACTACAATCGGTTGCGCTACCAACAGTAAAGGAGAGTTCTCCTTGAAAGATGTAGGAGAAGGCGAGTATCAACTTAGGGCAAGTTGCCTTAATTATACCCCGGTTATAAGGAAAGTAAATGGGAGCAAGTCAGGCATGCTGATTGAAATGGAAAGCACAGGCATTAACCTAAATCAAGTGGTTATAACCGGGACAGGTACTCACCACCGGTTACAGGACAGTCCGGTCGCTGTAGAAGTAATTAATGGAAGCGATTTAAAAAAAGCAGGAGTTACTAATTTTAAAGATGCATTAACCATGCTAAATCCCTCCTTTTCATTTTCCACTACGGCTATGGCCAGCTATATGACGGTAAGCGGATTAGGAAACAAACACATTTTAGTTCTTATGAACGGGCAAAAACTAGCCGGAGATGTATCAGGAAATATCGATCTTTCACGGATCAACCTAAGCAATGTCAAACGTATAGAAATCCTAAAAGGAGCTGCATCATCACTTTACGGATCAGAAGCTATGGGGGGCGTGATTAACATCATAACCGATCAGCCAAAGAATCTGATCAATATAACATCCGAGACTCGTTATGCAGAAGAAAATCAGTTCGATCAGACGGTTAATCTGGATATTAATACAGGTAAGTTTGGATCGTTTACGTCTTACAACAGACGGCAGGCTGATGGCTGGCAACTAAACAAGCAGACTGTTACTTACGATTCCAAAGGCAATGAAAAGCTGACAGATACGGATAAACAGGCCTCGGACAAGTTCTACTCAAATGTTATTAACCAACACTTTACGTATACCGCAACCAAAGCGTTGTCTTTTTACGCCCGTGGAAGTTTTTATAATAAAAAAAACGACCGTCCGGTAACTGAATACGATTACAATCTGGCTTATCAAGATTATAGTCTGGGATTAGGCGGAAAATATCTTTTGGGTAACGCTAACTATCTTAGTCTCGATTTGTATAATGACAATTTTGAGGGAACGAAGGAATACATCAAAGATGTTACTGACAAAAAAGGGAATGTTACTACAGCCAACGGAACATCTGCCTTAAACAAACGTCAGCATTATTACAATGCGAACCTAAAAGGAGTATTCAAAGCAGGAGATTTCAACAAAATCACAATCGGAACTGAATATGTAAATGACAAACTAAAGAACCCCGAAGCCCTTTCCGGAGATAAACAGGTTTATACGCTGGCTTTGTATACACAAGATGAAATAAAACTCTGGCAAAAACTTCAGGCAGTAGTGGGACTACGATACGTATATCATGAAACATTTAAAAGCAAGCTTACCCCAAAAGTCTCACTTATGTACTCTCCCGGAGCATTAAATTTCAGGGCAACATATTCAAGTGGGTTCAGAGCCCCTTCGCTGGAAGAACTTTATTACAACAAAGAAAAGAACGGAACTCTTAGTGCCGGCAATATAAATCTGAAACCCGAAAAGAGCAATTACTTTTCGTTGAACGGTGAATTTATTAACAGACTGTTCTCTCTTTCGGCTACTGCGTATGTTAACAAATTAAACAACCTAATTACCAGTAAGCAAGTCGATCTTACGGAAGCAGACGTAGCAAACGGGATAAGTAAAAGAACTGAATATCAGAACGTAGACAAAGCTCAGGTTAAGGGAGTCGATGTTTCCATAAACAGCTATCTTGGCTACGGATTATCACTGGGCGGATCTTACAACTTTGCCGATGCGAAAGATACAAACACAAAGACTCGTTTACCACGTAGCGTAAAGCATTCAGGAAGTATAAATACGAACTGGAATAAAACCTGGGATTCCTATACCCTGAATATTAATCTGGGCGGTCGTCTGCAAAGTGAACGATACGAAACAGGAAGCTATGGAAACGCTCCGGATTATCAACTCTGGAATCTCTCAACACGTCATACGTTCAACAACCTTAAAAATTTCATTCTTGAGCCGGGTATTGGAGTAGAAAATATATTTAATTACCGGGACGACCGTCCGTATAACAGTAATTATGCAACACTTTCACCAGGGCGTACATTTTATGTAAGTCTGCTTCTTAAATTCCGCAAATAATGAAAACACTAATTATTCTTTTTAGCTTATTGATTAGTTTAATCTGTCAGGCAAACGGTGGGAGCAATTTCATGGAATCGGATATATTCAAATCCATGAAACAAGGAGATAAAGCCGCCTTATTGATTGTCCATTTTGGGACAACCTATGATGATACACGAAAACTTACAATCGAAGCAATCAATACTAAAATAACGAAGGCATTCTCTGGCGTAACAGTTCGGGAAGCATACACCTCGCGCATTGTAATTAACCGGCTTAAACAAAGAGAGATAGTAAAACAAACTCCAACAGAAGCATTGCTTGCATTGAAAGAAGATGGATACACGCATGTACTCATACAATCAACCAATATTATTGAGGGAATCGAGATGGAAGCTTTACGTCGTGAGGTCGAAAACATGGAATCATCATTCAAAGATATCCGTGTGGGAAATCCACTCCTTTACACCGTCGAAGATTACGAGAAAGTGGTTTCTATTCTGGGAAAACAATATTCCGGAAAGGGTGCGGTTGTACTAGTCGGACACGGAACCTATACACCAGCTACCGCGACTTACTCCATGTTGGAGTATATGTTAAAGGATAAAGGATATAAACAAATGTATGTTGGGACTATAGAAGGTTATCCGTCGTTTTCCTCAATGTTACGTCTGTTAAAATCAAGCAAAGAAAAGCAGGTAACCTTAGTCCCCTTTATGTTTGTAGCCGGCGACCATGCCAATAATGACATTGCTGCCAACTGGAAAGAAATGCTCGAAAAAGAAGGATTCAACGTAACAGTAAGTCTGCAAGGATTAGGCGAAAATCCGGATATTCAGAATCTCTTTACCGACCATGCCCACTTTATCAGCACTCATAAAATGATTAAAATTATGGATAAGAAAAAACGGTATGCAAACGAAGAGAATTAGGCCGATGATAACCAAACTGGTTTATTCCATTCACAGGATACTGGGGACACTCCTCAGTGTCCTGTTTTTGATGTGGTTCCTTTCGGGACTGGTCATGATGTATCACACATTTCCCAAGGTATGGGAGAAAGAAAGAATGGAGAAGATGGAAGTGCTGGATACATCTCTTCCGTCCATAGAATCCGTTACTGCACGGATTCCCTCAAACGAAAAGATAGTGAATCTTGAGGTAAGCCGCTTCCTGAAGCAAACTATATTTAGAATCCGTACTGATAAGCAAGAATATCTCTTGCCGGCCGATTCAATGGAAAAGCTTCCGAACATCACTGGCGAAAGAATCAACCAAATCGCTCACTGCTGGAACAGTGCCCCGGTGGCGCGTGTTGATACGTTACACAAGCTTGATCAGTGGATTCCATTCGGTCAGCTAAAAAAAGAGCTGCCAATAATAAAATTCTACTTCTCTGATAAAGAGAAACACGAATTATATATCTCATCCCACTCCGGAGAGGTACTACAATATACCACTGTAAAAGAGCGATTCTGGTCGTGGCTGGGGGCTATTCCTCACTGGATTTACTTTACCTCATTACGACAAAACCGGGAACTATGGATAAAGTCTGTCGTCATTTTATCGGCCATCGGAGTAGTTATGACATTGGCGGGTTTGTATGTTGGTATTCATGCGTTTGTTCAGCGCCGGAAGAACAAGCGTATTTTCGGATCACCCTATAAAAAGAAATGGTATTGGTTACATCATATTACCGGATTGATATTTGGTATATTAGTCCTGACATGGATATTCAGTGGCATGATGTCGCTTGTGGACACTCCTGAGTGGATAGCCAAAGAAAAGCAACATTATCCAATACGCCAGGTATTGGAAGGCAACGAAATATATCCGGAACAGTATCCGCTGGACTATAGAGAAGTAATCAACCAACTGCACGGAACAGTGAAAGTAATTGAATGGGGACGGTTTTACGGCAAGCCCGTATACCATCTTGTAACAACAGGAAAGAAAACAACATTGGATGCATCCTCTCCCAAAATCTGTAAACTAAAACTTCCGAAAGCATATATAACAAAAGCCATTACTGTCATCCATGGAAAAGAGAGCCGGATACATACGTCTTTACTTAAGGAATACGACACGTACTATCTAGCTAAGTCGGGACATCTGCCGTTGCCGGTTTATAAAGTAGAAGTAGACAACAGCGATAAAAGTTGTTACTACATCAATCCTAAAACCGGCATGTACCGTTATTATAACAATCAAAAACGCTGGGACTTCTGGTTATACAAAGGGATGCACAGCCTGGATATACAATGGCTTGTTACCCGTCCGTTACTCAGATTGATTGTTCAATGGATACTGATGCTGGGGGGGACTGTTGTTTCTGTATCCGGTGTAGTGTTGGGGATAAGGTATTGCACCCGTAAAATAAGGAAATTGAAACAGCGAAAACAGGCTTAATTACAAAATAATCCATACGTTTGTATGAACAATAAGATATTGACCAGATGAAGCAAGGAAGAATAGTGGTGGCCGGAATTGGTCCGGGAAATATACAGGATATAACTCCTGCCGTTCAGGCTGCCATTGGCGAAGCCGACGTAGTGGTTGGTTATAAATATTACTTTCAGTTTATTACTGCGCTTATTACACCCGGAACGCATTGTGTTGACACTGGGATGAAAAGGGAAAAAGCACGGGCGGAAGAAGCATTCAACTATGCCGAAGAAGGAAAATCGGTTTGTGTGATAAGTTCCGGAGATGCTGGCATCTACGGTATGGCTCCTCTGATTTATGAAATGAAAGAAGAACGCAAGAGCGACATCCCTGTGGAAGTCCTGCCCGGAATAAGTGCCTTTCAAAAAGCAGCATCCATACTAGGAGCTCCTATCGGGCACGATTTCTGTATTATTTCTCTTTCAGACCTGATGACCCCCTGGGAAAAGATTGAAAAAAGAATTGTCGCGGCAGCGACGGCCGACTTCGTAACAGCCGTTTATAACCCGCGAAGCGACGGACGGTACTGGCAACTTCACCGCCTCAAAGAGATTTTTCTCCGGGACCGTTCCCCCTTAACACCCGTCGGATTTGTTCGTCAGGCTGGAAGAGAAGAACAAGAAGTATGTACCACCACACTGGAAGCCTTTAATCCCGACCAGGTAGATATGTTTACCGTAGTTATTATCGGTAATTCGCAAACCAGATCATTTGAGAACAAGATGGTTACGCCCCGTGGATATTTTAGGGAAACAAACACCGGCAAAGCTGGCATCGGACAAGAAATAATGATTCGCAGTTTCCGGACAATCGAAAAAGAACTAAAAAACAAAGACATACCCTTAGATCATAAATGGGCACTGCTCCATGCGATCCACACCACAGCCGATTTCGAAATGGAACAGCTTCTCTATACCGATCCGGGTGCAGTAGCCTTGTTATACGAGAAACTGAGCGCAGGCAAAACAATCACCATCGTTACAGATGTTACCATGGCAGCAGCCGGTATCCGTAAAGCAGCTATACAGCGGATGGGGATCGAAGTAAAATGCTACCTATCCGACCAACGGATCGCCCAAATCGCTTCCGAAAAAGGAATTACCCGTACCCAAGCAGGTATCAGACTTGCCGTAGACGAACATCCGGATGCCCTATTTGTTTTTGGAAATGCCCCAACCGCCCTGATGGAATTATGCGATCTCATCAGGAAAAACAAAGCTACCCCTATGGGAATAATCGCAGCACCTGTAGGTTTTGTTAACGTAGAAGAATCCAAACATAGGGTAAAACCCTTTCACGAAATTCCCAAAATCATTATCGAAGGGCGTAAAGGCGGAAGCAATCTGGCCGCCACACTGGTTAATGCCATTCTCAGTTATAACGATGCAGAACAACTTCGTCCGGGGAGGGATGTATAATCTATGAAATTTTATGTAATAGGAATAAACGACAATCCAAACCCGCATTTTACAGACGAAGTGCTTTCGGTAATCCGCTCGGGGAAAATCTTCTCCGGCGGTATTCGTCACCACGGTATTGTAGCGGAATTACTTCCCGTCCATTCTCAATGGATAGATATTACCGTACCTTTAGAACGAGTGTTCCAACAATACCAGGCGCACTCCGAAATTGTGGTCTTCGCCTCTGGCGATCCGCTGTTCTTTGGTTTCGCCAATACCATACAGAATAAATTACCCGAAGCAAACATGGTGCTTTTCCCCACATTTAACTCCCTCCAAATGTTGGCGCACCGCATGATTCTTCCCTATCACGACATGCAAATCGTATCACTTACGGGTCGTCCATGGGATGCCCTGGATCAGGCATTGATTGAAGGCAAAGAGAAAATAGGCATACTGACCGACCGGGAGAAGACTCCCACAACAATTGCAACCCGTATGATGCACTACGGCTATACCAACTACCGGATAACCGTTGGAGAACTACTTGGCAATGAAACAGAAAGTATCCGGACCTACCCCCTCGAAGAAGCAGTAAGTACCAGCTTTCGTTTCCCCAATTGCCTCATTCTGGAACAAATAGCATTACGACCCCGCCCCTTTGGCATCCGCGAAGAAGACTTCCATTTACTGAACGGACGAAAAAAGATGATTACTAAAATGCCGGTCAGATTACTGACCTTAAGCATGCTCGATCTACGTCACCGACATGTTTTCTGGGACATTGGCTTTTGTACAGGCTCTGTATCCATCGAAGCAAAAATGCAGTTTCCTCATCTAAAGATAATAGCCTTCGAACAAAGAGAAGAAGGAAGAGAGCTAATGGAAATCAACAGCCGGAAATTCGGCACTCCGGGAATCATATCCCTTACCGGCGATTTCATGGAAGCAGACCATAACACCCTGCCCGCACCAGATGCCGTATTTATCGGGGGACACGGAGGACAAATGCTCCCTATACTCAAAAAAGTAAGCCAGCATCTATCTTCCAATGGAATCATCGTGTTTAATGCCGTATCTCCCGAAAGCAAAATACTCTTCCAGGAGGGCGTTCGGCATGCAGGTCTGCAGCTTGTAGGAAAAACAAGCATTACAATAGATAATAACAATACAATCCACGTGTTATCCGCCAGCTTTCAGAATGCGGACAATCACTCAACAATACAATCCTTATGAAAACAGGTATAGCTATTCTAGTTGTTTCAGAAAACAGCCTTGCGCTGGCCCGTACAATCGCAGGGGACCTGCCCGGATCGAATCTTTATTCAAGTTTCGATTCCGCAGCCACCCATCCTATTCCATCCATTGCGACCTTTGTTAAGGAACATTTCAACAGATTCGAAGCATTTGTATTTATAGGATCACTTGGCATATGCGTCCGCACCATTGCCCCTTATGTAATGGATAAACATACAGACCCAGCCATCGTAAATGTAGACAGTACCGGAAAATATGTTGTATCCGTCTTGTCGGGACATATAGGCGGAGCAAACAGTCTTACCAGGCAAATCGCACGCATCACAGGAGGACAAGCTATTATTACCACCCAAAGCGACAATACAGACCTTTGGGCATTGGACACCCTCGGCAAAACTTACCTTTGGAAAGAATCGGTTCACAATGCAACCATGAACAAGTTAATCGCCTCCTTCGTAAACAAACATCCGGTTGCCCTTTTATTAGACATAAAAGACGAAGGCACCGATTACCTCGAACGAACAAAACCTGATCATGTAACCCTATTCTATCGATACGAAGAAATCCCTCAACAGAACTTCGAAATTCTGATTGCGGTTACCCCCTACCTCTACAGTTCTGGTATTCCTACACTCCATTTTCATCCGCAAGTGTTTCATTTAGGAATCGGATGCCGGAAAAACTGTTTTACCCAAGGTATAGGCAACCATATCGAAAACGCTATCCGGCTACAACAACTCAGTCCCCTTTCCATTCGAAGCATTTCAACCATCGAATTGAAAAAAGACGAACCTCTTTTACAGGAACTTCAAGCACACTTCCCAGACTCGGTACTCCACATTTATCAGGCAGACGAGTTGAAAGAGATAAACATACCCAATCCCTCCGATAAAGTATTTGAAGTAACCGGAGTATACGGAGTTGCCGAAGCTTCAGCAAAGAAAAGCGCAGGAAACGGGCCCCTTCTGATCGAAAAACAAAAAGGAATACTGAAAGAGGAAAACGACTTTACCTTTGCCCTGGCTCAAGATACTGCTTCATACAGAAAAGGGCACATTGAAATCGTAGGAGCCGGTCCGGGCGACCCGGAACTTATCTCCGTCAGAGGTCGTCGTATGCTGGAAGCAGCCGATCTCATTCTCTATGCAGGTAGTCTGGTTCCGGAAGAACTAACCCACTGTGCAAAACAAGGAGCCGTGGTAAGAAGCTCGGCCACCCTTAATTTGGAAGAACAATTCGAATTAATGAAACAATTCTACGATAAAGGATTATTCATAGTCCGTCTCCATACCGGCGATCCCTGCATCTATGGAGCCATACAAGAACAGATGGCCTTTTTTGACACCAACGGTATGAGTTACCATATTACTCCCGGCATCTCCTCCTTTCAAGCTGCCGCAGCCGCACTCCAGTCGCAATTTACCATACCGGAGAAAGTCCAAACCATTATACTAACCAGAGGAGAAGGACGTACCCCCATGCCAGAAAAAGAAAAACTTCATTTGCTGGCAAAATCCCAAAGTACCATGTGTATTTTTCTGAGTGCAGGAGTGGCAGATCAGGTACAAGAAGAACTACTCCAGCACTATCCGCCCACTACTCCGGTTGCTGCCTGCTACCATTTAACATGGAAAGACGAACGGATATACCGCGGAGAGCTACAAAATCTGGCAAAAATCGTAAAAGACAACAACCTCACCCTGACCACCATGATTGTAGTAGGCGAAGCCATAGACAATCGCGAGGGGTTATCCAAACTCTATTCGTCCAACTTTCATCATCTGTTTCGCTAATGATACTTATACTGGGAGGAACAACCGAAGGAAAAGAAGTAGCACGCATCCTCGACGAGGCCGGCCATCCATTCTATTACTCCACAAAGGGAGATAAGCAGGAGGTAACATGTAAAAACGGAATCCGGATAACCGGAGGAATGAATAAAAATCAGATGACCGGATTTTGTCTGAAACATGAAATCAGTCTGCTGATCGATGCAGCCCATCCCTTCGCCGAACTGTTACATCAAACGGTGAGCGATGTAGCCGGGAATATGCATATCCCGGTTATCAGGTACGAACGCGTTTATCCTCCCCGCGATCCGGATATTATCTGGTGTTCTTCCTACGATGAGGCAATCTATAAACTCAAAAAGCATAAGATTAACAAGCTTTTAGCCCTTACAGGAGTACAAACCATACAAAAACTTCGCCCCTACTGGCAAGAACATGATTGCTGGTTCCGGATATTAGACAGGGAAGAATCCCATCTCCTGGCAACCGCACAAGGATTCCCGACCGAAAAAATTCTCTGTTACACTCCGGGAGACGACGAATCTGCTCTGCTACACAAACTTACCCCCAATGCCATTTTAACCAAAGAAAGTGGCCAAAGCGGTTATTTTGTTCAGAAAGCCGAAGCAGCCAGACAGTTTGGAATTCCTGTCTTTGCTATTACAAGGCCCATATTGCCAGCCAACTTCATAACCGTGACCGGACAGTTGGGGTTACGCAAAGCCATGGAAAAAGCAGCACCCGGATTCTTTCCCTTACGCAGCGGATTTACAACCGGTACTTGCGCCACGGCGGCTTCAAAAGCAGCACTTATTGCACTTTTAACCGGAAAAGAACAGAATTCCTCTACAATTTCACTTCCCTCCGGCGAGCATATCTCTCTTCCAATCACTCAGACCGACATCCGGAAGCACTCGGCCACCTGCGCAGTCGTTAAAGATGCGGGCGACGACCCCGATGTTACAAACGGCTGCACAATTAACGCAACCGTAGCATATAGCAACCAGTCGGGTATTCAATTTTTAACGGGCAAAGGAGTAGGCATTGTAACACTTCCGGGACTGGGGTTGGAAATTGGCGGACCGGCAATCAACGCCACACCCCGAAAAATGATCACCAACGAGCTAACACTGCTTTACAGCGGCGGATTGGCCGTTACCATCACAGTGCCCGAAGGGGAAATTATCGCCCAACGAACCTTTAATCCAAAGCTTGGAGTAATTGGAGGTATCTCAATTATAGGTACGTCCGGAATTGTAAAACCCTTCTCTTCCGACGCATTTATTAGTTCCATCCGCAAAGAGATAGAGGTTGCCAAAGCTTTGGGTATAGAACATCTGGTAATCAATTCCGGAGCAAAAAGCGAAAAATATGTAAAGGAACACTATCCGGAATTACCACCGCAGGCATTTGTTCATTTTGGTAATTTTATAGGAGAAACACTCGCCATTGCCAACGAACTGAATATGCCCCGCGTAACCATGGGTATTATGCTTGGTAAAGCCGTAAAACTAGCCGAAGGATATCTGGATACCCATAGTAAGAAGGTAACCATGAATAAAGACTTTCTAATCCGGGCTGCACAACAAGCCGGGTGCGACCAGGAAACAGAACAACAAATCCGCAACCTCACGCTTGCCCGCGAATTATGGACAATCCCGGAAGAGGAGCAAGAAAAGCTCTTCCCCTATCTGCTTCAGGAATGTTACACACATTGCAGCAAGCTCTTATCGAACAGCAACCTTACACTGTTACTTTTGTCAGACAATGGCGACTGTAAACAAACCCTCACCTCATAAGAAATATACACCTAACTCAAAACAGCTTATTCCCAGAAATTAAAAAAATGATGAACCGGGCCATGTCCTTTACCAATTTCGTATGCAGCACCGGTTACGATTGTTTGATTTATATACTCTTTGGCCAGCCCGATCGATTCATTCAACGACTTACCGTGAGCTAGAAAAGCAGTTATGGCAGAGGAGAATGTGCAACCTGTTCCATGCGTATTTTTTGTATGGATTCTTTTTGAACTTAGCTTTATTATTTCGTCCGTCTCTGCATTATAAAACACGTCCGTTAGTTCCTCATTCGATAAATGCCCGGCTTTCAGCAATACGGATACAGTACCTCCAACGGACAATGACTTAACAACCAAAGGCAAATCCTCCTGCGAGGCAATTTTCTTACCCAATAAGATTTCTGCCTCCGGAATATTCGGAGTAATAACCCGGACAAAAGGAATCAGCTCATTTTTCAATGTAGCAATAGCCTCATCTTGTAAAAGCTTGTCGCCCGAGGTAGCCACCATCACCGGATCAAATACAATATTCCGAATCTTATATTTTGACAATATATCTCTTACGGCAACGATAAGTTCGGAAGAATGCAACATACCTATTTTAATCGCATCCGCCCCGATATCATCCAGAACCGATTTTATTTGTCCGGTTACAAAAGGAACCGGAACAGGATGAACACCCGTCACCCCCACCGTATTTTCGTCCACCACAGCAACAATGGCAGTTGCGCCATAGCAACCACAAGCCGAAAAAGTCTTCAGATCCGCCTGAATACCGGCACCTCCACTCGGATCACTACCTGCAATACTTAAAGCAATTCTATATTTTTTCATCGTTATTTGTTTTCTATATTTTCCATTGTTCCTTATTATGTGCCGAATCCCAAAACAGGTATTCCATTTTGGAACAGACAACAAAAGACTCCAACATCTCTTTTTGCTGAACCTCTGTACAGTTGTCAGCCAACTCATCGCAGATTTCAATGGCCCGACTCACTGATTTGGAAAAATAGTCGCCACCGTAGGTATCAATCCAACTCTGATAGGGATTATCTTCGTTTATCTGGTTAGCCAAAATATAATCCCCCACAGCCTTGTATATCCAGAAGCAGGGCAACACGGCGGCAACAGTTACCTCAATAGGAGCATTAGCCAATTGACGCCACAGATACGACGTGTAAAGCAAACATGCAGGCGACGGCTTTAAACGATCCTCCTCCTTTATTTCGTGTATAAAAGACTCATGCAAAGCCCTCTCAACAACAATGCTGTCTCCGGCAAAGCGAATAAACGACTCCGTATGAGCCGGATCCTTTAATCTGGAGGCAATTCCTGTAATTACACTCCCATAATCCGAAAGGTACATCGCATCCTGCTGAATATAAAAGATAAATTTCTCTCTATCCAGCGTCCCGTTAGTCAACTCCTGAATAAAAGGTAGAGTCACCGTCTTTTCATATATCGGCTCAATCGCCTTCCAGGCCTTATCACTCCATTTCATTTGCTTTATTTTAATTTGTTTTTGATAACTATATCCTTTAACTGTAAGGCCGAGTGCTTAGGATTAGGATGCGACATGATTGCAGACACAACAGATATACCATCCGCCCCTGCCCGAATAACTTCGTGCGCATTGGTCAGATTAATACCTCCGATACCCACAGCGGGATGCTTCGAAAATCTTGTAATCTCACGAACCCCGTCCAATCCTAAAGCTTCTGCAGTATCAGTTTTGGTAGGCGTACAGAAAACCGGAGAAATTCCGATATAATCCACATCCAGTTTATTGGCTTCAATGGCATCCTCGATATTTTCGACAGACAAACCAATAATTTTATCCTTCCCTAATAACCTGCGTGCAACATCATAGGGAATGTCGTTCTGACCAATATGCAGGCCTTCGGCATCGCAGGCAAGTGCAATATCCAACCGGTCGTTTATAATAAGCGGGATTGAATAGGGTTTTAGACATCTTTTGATCTGAATGGCCAAAGCCAGAAACTCTCTCGACGAGCAATCTTTCTCTCGCAACTGAACCATGGTAACACCACCTTCGGCCGCCTCTTTCACAACATACTCAAGCGACCTGTCCAAGACAAGAGACCGGTCGGTCACCAGATACAAACTCAAGTCGAAATTTATTGCTTTAACGTTCTGCATAAAACCTCCTCATCCATTGCATACAATTCATCCAGAAAATTCACTTGCAGACTTCCATTCCCTTTCGATCTGGCAGCCGCAATTTCTCCGGCAATCCCCATAACAGCCATTCCATGAACAGCGGATTCGAACATCGAAATATTTACAGCAGCAAAAGCACCCAAAACAGCCGTAGCAGTACAACCCATTCCGGTAACTTTTGCCATCATCGTACTCCCGTTATACACCATTTCAACCAATTCTCCATCCGTAATATAATCTGTCTGTCCGCTTATTACAACTACAGCACCAGTTTCACTGGCAAGCTGCTTGGCCGAACACAATGCCGAATCAGACGCTTCAGTACTATCCACTCCTTTTGTTTTCACATGCTCGTTGCACAAAGCAATTATCTCCGAAGCATTACCACGGATTATTGCAGGCTTACATTCGGTTATGATTTGTTTGCAAACGTCGGACCGATACGATGTTGCACCCGCACCGACAGGATCAAATACAATGGGAATGTTTCTTTTCAAAGCGGCCTCACCGGCCAGCAACATAGCCTCCACCAACTTAGGCTCAAGTGTACCGATGTTAAGAACCAACGAAGATGCGATACCAGCCATTTCTGCCACTTCATCAATAGCATGAGCCATTACCGGCGAAGCCCCAATAGCCAATAAAGCATTAGCCGTATTGTTCATCACGACAAAGTTGGTGATATTGTGAACCA
Source organism: uncultured Macellibacteroides sp. (assembly GCF_963667135.1). NCBI lineage: Bacteria > Pseudomonadati > Bacteroidota > Bacteroidia > Bacteroidales > Porphyromonadaceae > Macellibacteroides > uncultured Macellibacteroides sp. The sequence continues at coordinate 913,688 of NZ_OY762974.1, forward strand.
AGGGAGACTTCCCCTTAATCAATCTCAAGTCTCTTCCAATTGCAGATATATCAATCATACTTCCATTTTTATAAGCACAAATGCCTCGTTATAAATAAGATATCTCTTAACAAAAAAAGCCGTCTCGCATAATACGAAACGGCTTGAATAATAATATAAAATATTACTAGTTCCTGTTTTTTCTTTCCGTTTCCCTCCGATGTCAATTACAACATATCAGGTTCAAGGGTATTATCTCAGCTCTTTTATTAAAAGAACACCCCTAACAGTGATTCCGCAAACTTACATAAATATATTTAATTCAAACAAAAAATTGATCTTAATCCATACACACATTTAGTAATCGTATAGATGATGCTCCTCCAACATTACTCGACAACTATACTCTCTATTACCTGCGAAGTATATACCTGCTCAACATTAGGGTAGGCTGTTTTAAACTGTTCCTTAAGATCCTCAGCAAACTGAACAGCTCGAAAAGCTGAAGTCGACCGGGTAACCGATTCGGTATACTCCATAAAAATAAAAGTCCGATTCACGTCTTTATAATGCAACGTATAAATATAGGAAGAATATCCCCCACTTTCATTTTTCACCATCTTCCGCTCAAAGGTTCCCTTAATACTTGCAGCATCAACCTTTTCGGGATATATTAAAACAACACCCTTAGTCACCTCCTTTTCATCACTTTCGGTATATGTAAACTTATATCCACCTCCAACTTTTAGAGGAATTGTTGCCAGCGCTTTTTCTTTAAGCTCTTTCTGATCACCAATGGTCATATTATCCCCAACAACTGTTACACCCAATTTGCCAACAACAATTTTTTCGGATTTGTAATTCATCTTCACTTTGAGAATATATGAATCTCCGGATGAGTCACTAATTCTAACTCTAGCCTCACCCACCCCCAACGGTTCAAATAAAATATAATTACTATGTGTCATCTCAGCCTTTAAAAGTGGAGATTCGCAGGTAAAAGAATAAATACCATCTCCTCCAACTATGGTAACACCACCAATAGAGCCATAGTAAAGTTCAATCTCGTTGTTCTCTACCTGGTGTAAAGACAACTGTTCGTTGGAATCTTTATCGCATGATGTAAAGCTTAAAATGGGAAGCAAAAAGAGTAAGAACAGGTAAATTGAGATATTTTTCTGATTCATTTTATATGTTTTTTTAATGGTTATCGTATCAGTATTAATGTACAAAGGATAATTCAAAATTAACTTTTCACTTGCAATTATAGTTATAAAGACGGTAGTTTTATTAAAAAAGCTGCATAAAAAATTCATTAATCAAACATATCACGCAAAAAAAGAGAACCCAATTCATTAGGTTCTCTTTCTGTAAGATAGTTTTCATTGAGAAAAGACAAATTTCAATTAATCAAGATCCTTTATCTTTTTGTCAAACCAGGTAAGCAGTTCCTCTTTTGCCTTTCCGGTTTTCTCTTGGATTCTTCCCAGTAGTTCATCCTCTTTGCCTTCAACATACATCAAATCATCGTCTGTTAAATCACCCCATTCTTGCTTAACAGAACCTTTCAACTGATTCCATTTTCCTTTTAATTGCAACTTGTCCATAATTTTACATTTTTAGTTAGTGTATGTTTATATAACAAGACCTACATCCTATTTGTTTATTACTCTTTTACTGCATTTTGATATTCGGGACCCATTTCACGAGGTGAATAAACGCACAAAACATTGCCAAATGCCGCTCCCGCCGATCCATACTCGGGTTTCATAAACGAAAGACCTCCCTGTCTCTCATGGTTAAAGCAAAACAGTAGCAAGGCTAGCCTTGCTACTGTTTGAAAAATAATTTATTTTTCCAAATAAACCTGTAACGGTTATTTAGGACTAGTCATGATAATTTGCTTTCAGTTTCAAATACAGTCAACATCCGGTCATCAATTATAACCTGGATTCTGTATAAGCGCACCACCTGTTGCATCTATTTCCGTTTGAGGAATCGGCCACAAAATGTTATGATCTTTCACATTCATTCCCGGAGCCTGCGGATTATCATTATTTTTGCGCAAGCATTCGAGGAATTTACCTGTACGACGCAAAACCACATCTCGGAGTTCTTCCGTGAAAAGTTCGCGAATCCGCTCATCCAACAAATAATCAATCGAGACATCACCTACGGCCACCGGCTTGGCGTTTGCACGTGAACGAACAACATTGATGTCGTCAGCCGCTTTTTGCATTTCACCCAACTGAATATAAGCCTCGGCCCGATTCAAATAGGTCTCTGCCAATCGCATATAGTAACAATCTTTCCACGTATATCCGGCGCCGCTACGAAGTGGTTCTGCCTGAATATGACAAGGATCGCCAACCTTACCAATCCAATAAGGATAAATAAAATTACAAGTATCCTTCATTTGGTTACGGCCATTCGTTTCATAACTGCCCCATAAGGAAAAATCAATTACTTTCCCGTTATAAGGCGATGCAGGATTTTGAAAATAGTAGGTTCTTTTAATATTATGAGGAGCATTTCGAATATCATTCATCCAATCCGATGCCCAGACTTCATGTGTGACATGATAGGTCGGACGTGACCAAGAAACCGGCCGACTCAACGTATCCGAATATCCTGTATATTTCCCATCGATCAGTTCTCCTAATATGCACGCATATCCGGCCGGGTCTTTCCCCAAAGAATAGTAACGGGGACCATGACGGCGAGGTCCGTTATTTTGCCCGCCTCCGCCCGACAGATTTGCCCCAAATTGGCCAACCCATATTGCCTCTTTGTTTTCATTCAAATTTTGATTTCCGTAAGCAAACAGGTCCAGAAAAACATCACCTGTTCCAAAAACATCTTTTGTAGAACCGAACCGCTCGGTCATCAACCGATAACCAAAATCATTGATCACATGCGTAGACGCTTCAATCGCTTCGGCATATTTGCCATCCTGCAAATAGACTTCAGCCAGCAAATGATAAGCAGCCCCTTTCGTTACACGCCCTTTCTTTTCTTCCTTGCCAGGATCAGGAAGATGCTGGGCCGCAAAAAGCAAATCATTTTCTATCTGGGCGTACACTTTTTCCAATGGAGTACGAACATATTCTGTCTCTGGCGTACTAACTGCTTCCAGTAACAATGGAACATCTCCATAAAATGAAGTAAGCAGACGATAGGCATAAGCACGAAAGAAAAGAGCTTCCCCTTTATACGCCGCTTGTTGTTCGGCACTCTCCCAACCTGTTGTTCTCTCATCATCGATATACAACAACAATTCATTGGAGCGGCTGATCAGCTTATACATATTATTCCATAACTTATAAAACAAGCTGTTGGAAGGAGTCATGACATCATAAGTAACTCCTCCCGGATTCTCACCATTATAACTGACATCAGCCATCGTACTATAAAAATAGACTATTGCATCCCCTCCATAATACAAATCATCTCGCAAAGAACTATGAAGACCATTTATTCCCAATTTAATACCTGAAACCTCCGTATAAGTATTTTCCGAAGACAAGAAGTCCAAAGGTGTCTCTTTTAAAAAATCACTATTACAGCCTGATAATCCTCCTAAAAGGAACGCAACGGCCACACATTTTGATAAAAGCGTATTTGATATAAAATTACATTTCATGATTCTAGAAATTAAAGCGTTAACTTGATTCCAAATTGCAAACTACGAGTCAAAGGGAATGAAGTATATTCAGGATCCCATCCTTCCCAACCGGTAAAAGTATAGAGGTTTTTTCCCGTCAGAAACAATTGCAGCGAACCAAGAACTCCGGTCTTCCGCAACAATTTCTTGTCAAACGTATACATCAGCGAAACATCTTGAAGACGTGCGAATCCCCTATTTTGATAAATATTAGTAGAGACCTGTTGGTTCCTAAACAAAGTACCACTCTCGTTCGAATGATTTTCCGGAGTCCAATAATCCCTTACTGAAGGCTGGTTCAAGCGAATCACATAGTCGGAACTGTTTTCCGGGGTCAAAAGGCCGTTGCCGGAAATATAATAACCTCCGCCACCCAGCATCGAGTTCAATATAAAATACAAAGACCAGTTCTTCCATGTCAACGTATTGCTAAAGCTTAAACGGCAACTCGGATTCGTATTTCCTATAATTTTTCGATCATGCTCGGCATCAATCTTGCCATCTTTATTCAAGTCGGCAAATTTCTGCTGCCCCGGATACCAGCCATCATAGATGTTGCCTGAAAACAAATCCTCTTCTTGCCAGATACCCAACATCTCATACGAATAGACAGCACCGATCGACTCACCGACAAACCATCCGTTCGCCAAATCCTGCGTACTCCCGTCTCCATAAAGATCAGTGATTTTATCTCGGTTCAACGAGAAAGTAAAACCAGATAACCAAGAGAAGTTGCGGTTTTGGATATTCACGGAGTTCAATTCAACTTCAACCCCTTTGTTGTCAATACCGCCTAAGTTTGCCCACACATTGCTGTACCCGGTAACATTTGGCAGAGTCCGCTTGACCAATACATCTTTCGTATGCGATTTATATACCTCAAACGATCCAGTCAAACGCTGATTTAAGAAGCCGAAATCTAGACCAAGATTCCAAGAAGAAGTCCGTTCCCATTTCAAATCCTTGTTTGCCATGGATGAAGGATATACAGAAATGACCATTTCGTCGTCGTAGTTGTAAGCCCCTATGCCCAATTTAGCCAACGAAACATAACGGTCGATTCCCTGGTTTCCATTCTGTCCGTAAGAAAGACGCAACTTCAAATAAGTATCCTTAAATGGATTAAAATTTTCTTCTGAAATTACCCAGCCGATAGAGGCAGAAGGAAGTGTTACATATTTATTATTGATTCCGAATCCAGAATAGCCATCCCGGCGGACCGTCCCTGTCAACAAATAACGACTCTTGTAATTATAACTGATACGCCCCATCAAACCAAGATTGGTTTCCTGCCATGCCGAACTTTCTTCAGAAAATAATGTCCCGAGAGACAGGTTATTATAACTCAAGTTATCCGTATCAAACGATTCAGCAGTAGCCATAGTGGTATCGCCCCATCTCTCCTCTGTCGTATAAACGAAAGTCGCATTTAACGAATGATCACCGAAAGCTCTTTGATAAGCGAAAATATGGTTAAACAAATAGGAATTCACATTCTCGGGAACCTTTACCGCCTTACCGTTATTGATAAATCCTCCATCCACGTCTGACGGATAGAATGAATTATTATCACGATGATAGCGAGTTGTTGAGTAGTTGAAATCATAAGACAATCCTTTGATGAAAGGCACATCTACGCGTCCGGTCATAGTCAGGAAAAGTGTATTCCGTAAATCCGAGTTGTCAATGAACAAATATTGTAACGGGTCCTTCATGGCAGATTCCATTGCAAATTCCGTACGGTAATATCCCGGCGTTTCAAAATCATACGTTGCCAAGGGAGAAGCTTTAGTCGCATAATCAAAACTGGCGGAGATGCCTGAATAATCCCGGTGAGAATAATTCACATTCGCCCCTAGTTTCAACCAATCCGTAATCTTTGTATCAACTTTTGCATTAAAAGTATAACGGGTAAACTGGTCATTCTTCAATAACCCTTCTTCATTATGATAAGCCCCCGACAGGTAGTAATTAACATTCTCTGAATTTCCGGAAACACCTAGATTGTAATCTTGCGTCCACCCGTTTTGCATCACTTTGTCAATCCAATCAATGTCCGAACCCAAAAGATAATTGTCTTTTTCTTCCTGAGACCGCAAATAATAGGCTTTTGCCTCTTTGCTGGAAATGTCTGTATATGCAGGGCGCCCAATATCACTGGTCGGATTTGTCTTATACCAGGTTCGCAAGTTCTGCTGATAGGCATAGTCCACCAAACGCATCGTGTATTCTTCTGCATTCATATATTCGGCTTTATGATTGGAAGCACCTTGTGTTCCAACAGACATATTAAACGATACGGTTGGTTTATCAGCCTTGCCCTTTTTAGTAGTCACCAAAATCACGCCATTGGCTGAACGCGATCCATAAACAGCGGCAGCGCTTGCATCTTTCAAGATATCAATGCTGCTAACATCGTTCACATTGATATCCGACATAGATCCATTATAAATGATCCCATCTAATACTATCAATGGTGATTGAGAGGCAGAAAACGAGTTATTTCCACGAATACTCAAACTCACATTATCACCTGCATAACCGCTTTGAGCTGTGTTTAGGCCTGCGGTAGATCCGACAAGAGCCTGAGATAAATTAGTACTAGCTATAGCCGGCGAATTTTCCAGGTTTACCCTTTTCACAGCTCCCGTCAAATCTTTCTTTTTCATAGTTCCGTAACCTACCACCACTACTTCTTCCAGTGTTTCCGTGTCTTCCTTTAGCGTGATAGTATAGGAAGTCTGATCCGTAATTTTTATTTCTTGAGAGACATATCCAATGTAGGAAATCCTTAACGTTGCACCAGGAGAAACGCTAAGAACGAAGCGCCCTTCCGAATCGGAAATAACACCATTCATGTTTCCAATTTCCATAATATTTGCACCAATCACTGGTCCGAAAGCATCCATCACAACACCAGTGATTTTTTTCCCTTGCTGAGCTATCTCTTTGAGCCCTGCTTCATTATTTTTTTTATAAAGCAATATATACTTATTGTTTATCTCATATACAATATCCGTGCTTTCAAAGGCTTCATCCAAATAAAAGCCTATTTTTTCAGATTTTTTACGTAAAGCGACCATTCTGTTGATGTTTACTTCCTGATTACGGAAAACAACCAGGTAATCAGTCTGCTGTTCAATTTGATTAATCAACTGGCCAATAGACAACACATCCGTTTCCAGTTTAATAACGGTATTTTGTCCCTCAGTACCCACTGCCAGTAACTGTACAATACAGGCAAAAAGTAAAAAAAATGAAATTTTCGTGATTCTAAAAGGACATTTAATAGATTGATTCTGTACATTAAAAAACTGTAACAAAGTTTTTAAGCTCATACTTCTGCATTAAATTATGTAAATAATAAATATGATTCTAATAATTTTTTGATGTTTCAAAGACTAGCGCTGAAACCATCCATTATAACTTTACTCGATTGTTTTTATATCATAGGCATCCGGTTTATATCGTTTACATCTTACTTAATATGATTGTATTATTTTCCTCATCTTTTTGAATTCTGAATTTATGGATCCTTTGGATTATCCGCAGGATCTCATCTATACCATCACGTTGGCGGAACTTTCCACGATACTTCCAGGTAGAAATTGACGGATCATTAACCACGATCTTAACATCATAATAGAGTTCCATTCTTTTCAATATATTGCCCAATGGTTCATTATCAAAACTATAAATACCATCCGTCCATAAAAAATAATCGTTATTGGGAATCTTATCGACTTTCAGAGTGTTTCCATTGATTGTAACCTCTTCATTTGGTTTAAGAATAATGCCATTATTTTTTATATCAGGTAGATAGACTTGTAATAATCCCTCAAGCAAACTGGTTCGCATTTCCTCTCCAGCATAGTTGCGTACGTTAAATTTCGTTCCCAGTACTCTCATTTCCGCCCCACCAGAACAAACGATAAAAGGTTTTTTGGGATTTTTTGATACATTAAAAAAGGCTTCTCCCTCAACCGACACCCTCCTCTCTTTTCCAGAAAAAACTGCGGGATAAGTAAAAGTTGTTTGGGCATTCAGCCAAACCTCAGTGCTGTCAGACAACGTTATTTTGATTCGTTGTCCAGCTGGTACGAATAAGGTATTGTTAATTTCACACAAAGCATTATCAGACCTATAATGATTATCAATAAACCAATAGGTAGCAATTACAAATAATACGACAATTGCTGCATACCTCGATACATGTAATAGGAATTTTCTGAGCTTATTTGTTTTAATCAAATAATTAAACCTCTGCAAACCTTGTATGTTTGCATCCATACGGTCCGTTTGATCGGCTAAAACTAACAAGGCATTCATATTTTTATATTCGATGAATTGTTTCATCAACTCTTCATCAGCCTTTATTTGTCGTAACAGCACAAGCCTTTCACCCACACTCAATTCTTTCTGGAAATATTTTTGTATTCGTTCGTCCATATTATCTGTTTGTATAGAGTAGACACTTCTATCCAAAAAATCCGCCAAATAAAAAAATATTTATTTCAACTTTTTCAAAGAGAAAGTAAAAACAGGAGCAAAGGCATATAGTCTTTTAATTCTACGCGTAGTTTTTTATAAGCAATCCCCATTTGAGTCTCAACCGTATTAATAGATATATTTAACTCTTCGGCGATCTGCTTTTGTTTTTTACCCTCTAATTTATTCATAATAAAAATCTCACGACATTTATCTGAAAGTGAATCAAGGGCACGGGAGATTATCATCTCGACATCTTCTTCCGTGAAAAGATTTTCATTGAATGCTTCTAAAGAATCCAGGTTCATCTGAAGCGTGATGGCATATTCTTCTTGTATAAGGCTGGTTGTTTTTTGAACGACAATTTTATGACGTAGGTGGTTTAAACTCTTGTTTTTAATAGTAGTAAACAAGTATGCAACCAAATTAACAGGCATCGTCAGTATCTCTTTCTTTTCCCATAATTCAGTAAAAACATCCTGCACAATATTTTCAGCGTCTGCATCCGAGACCACATACTCCTTGGCAAAATATTTCATCTTTGAAAAATAGACAAGATATATCTCTTCAAATTTACTATTTAAGCTTAAATCATCCAAAATTACTGACTAGGGTTATTTTTCTAAAATTTTGCAAATATAATTTATTTTCACCAAAGAAACCTAGTAGTTCGTTGAATTTTGAATTATCAAAAATAAGCAGGACAAGTATTTTTAGTTAGTGTACATATATAAAACATGACCTGAACAAGATTTGTTTATCGCATTTTTGCCAGATTATTTGTCCGATAATGGCTGGGAGTTACCTGTGTAATGCGTTTAAAGATTTTATTAAAATGCGAAATAGAGTTAAAGCCACAAGTAAAGCTAATCTGAAATATGTCTTGCGTTGTATTATTCAATAATTCACAGGCATATGCGATACGCATCTCAATGATGTATTGAATCAAAGTCTTTCCTGTTTTATCTTTAAAAAATCTACAAAAAGAGCTATTGTTCATCGCTCCGATTTCTGCCACTTCTTCCAGACTTATCTCCTCAAGATAGTGCTGTTCAATGTAAGTAAGAATTTTTTTTAACCGGTTGTTATCGGCCGACTGTTCACGGGTATTATACAATACACTTCCAATCGTACGGAAATCCTGGGATTGGCTCATCATAAAAAGCAATTGTAAAAGGTTTGTCAATCTTAAAAAGCCGTGACTTGAAGTCGTTTTCTCAATTTGACTAACAAGTTTTTGGCATTCAGGAGGAAAGCAAATACCTTGAGAAGATTGCTCTAGAAGATTTTTTGTAGATCTAAACTCTGGATAATTATTAATAGGATGGCTCATAAACTCTTTCTCAAACTGAATAATACTGCCACGTAGTCTGTAATTGGGATTATTCTGATAAAATTGAGAAGAAGATTTGGAGTAGTGCGGAATACCACTTCCAAACAAAATAATTGTACCCGGAGCAAAATCAGTTGCCCCATCAGCAACAAAGGTTGTACCTGTACCCTCTTTAATGTAAAGAATTTCGAATTCATCGTGATAATGCAAAGGGAAAAAGAAATGGTCGTAATCAAAATTGCGGGCGATAACAGGACTCTGCGAATTGAGCGCTATTGGCTCAAACATAAGTTTGTCTTTCATTATGCGTGAGTTTTAAAAAGTGTAGAATTTATGGCCTGAATTGGATTGCAAATATAGTGTTATAATTGGGGAAAAAAGTATCATTTTACTATTTTGAATACCTTTAAGTTTGCAAAGCTTATTAAAGTGTGTGCGAATACATTCACTTGTTAACATTAAAGGCGTAATAAACCAAAGTTGAAAGATAATGAATAACACCAGAAGAAAATTTTTTAAGCAAGGATTAGCCGGCGCACTTTTAGTGGGCACGGCCTCCTTTGCCAGAGCAGGAATAACCGACCCGGTTAAACCCAAAGCACCCAAAGCCGCCAACCCATTCCGGTTGGGTATGGCAGGATACACTTTTGTAAACTTTGATATCGACAAAACATTGGATATCATGGAAAAACTGGATGTACATTACCTGTGCATAAAGGATTTCCATTTACCTTTTACAAGTACAGACGAACAGATAGCCGCCTTCCATGCCAAACTGACGGCCAAAAAAGTAACGGGCTATGCCGTTGGCCCCATCTACATGAAAAGTGAAGCAGATATAGACAAGGCCTTTGCCTATGCCAAAAGAGTAGGTGTTAAAACAATCGTAGGTGTTCCAAACTATGAGCTTCTTCCCTATGTAGACAAGAAGGTTAAAGAATACAATTTTAATTATGCTATCCACCTGCATGGGCCAGACATCGCCACCTATCCCGACGCTACAGACGTATGGAATCACACCCATATGCTTGATCCGCGTATTGGCATGTGTCTGGATGTGGGTCACGATCTGCGCAACGGTTGCGATCCCGCGGCCGACCTCAAGAAATACCATACCCGCGTATTTGATGTACACATTAAAGATGTAACAGAAGCATCCAAAGCAGGAAGAGGAATTGAGATAGGACGAGGCAAAATTGATTTTCCGTCATTGATACGTATGCTGCGCGAAGTAAATTATACAGGCGTATGTAGCTTGGAATACGAAAAAGACATGAAAGATCCCTTCCTCGGCATTGCCGAATCAATCGGATATTTCAAAGCCGTAAGCGATATAGCCTGACGAATAAAGAATTCCATTTGGCATCCAGTAAAAAGAGAACCCAGAAATCCGGGTTCTCTTTTTAGCAATTTAAGTACGCAGACAGGAATAACGCATTACAATCCAATCACTTATCTCTTTTACACCCTTTAGCTTTTAATATTTCCAAGGCTTTGTCAAATTCTTTGAGGGTTAAGCCACTATAAAAACATAAAAAACTGTTTCATAAAAATAATTTATAGAACTGAAGTCATATTAAATTTATTATTACTCTTTTACTGCATTTTGATATTCGGGACCTATTTCACGAGGTGAATAAACGCACAAAACATTGCCAATCGGATCTTTTATCGAAAATGAGCGGTCGCCCCATTCGTGGTCGGCAATTTCATCGCAAAAAGCGATTCCGTGAAGCTTCAATCGAGCATATTCGGCATCCACATCAGCAACATTCAGGTTCAAAGTCAATCCGCCCGTAAATGCCGCTCCCGCCGATCCATACTCGGGTTTCATAAACGAAAGAAAGATAAAAGGATTCACTTCGCTTTGAAATTGGATAGTTACATACCATTCGCAATCAAAAGTTATTTTTACATCAAAATAGCGGACATAAAAGGCTACACACTCTTTAATTTTACCTGTGTGGAAAGTGATTGATAAGTCGTTTAATTTCATATATTCTGTATTTATAAATTATGTAATCGTATTTGTCACTTTGACAAGCCCCCACTACCAAAAACATAGGAACTTTTAACTTCACCTTTGGAAGTTCCAATCACCCTGATGTTCTTTTTTCTAAGCTCCACACTCGTTGGGTTTGGATTTTGGTTTTGACTAGAAATAAGAGTTCCACAACTTGAAAAGCTGAAAATTGCGGCTGCGAGAAAACATGCAAAAATTATCTTTTTCATAATTAATAAGAATTAAACCTCCCAGTTTTTCATGGTCGGCATTAGTTTATTTGTTAAAGCATAGGAAGAGTGGCACATTTATGAATCTTTTTTAAATAGTTGATCCCAGCATCTAAAATTTCATCTTTTCCAGCCTTAATTGTCTCTATTGTAGGGTAAGCCAGTATGTCTGGAGTAATCCCTTTACGTTGTAACCCAGTTCCGTCTGCAGAAAAAAGAGCAAAATTAGAAAAGTTTTCTGATTTAGACTGACTGCAAGACACTTGCATTATACAGGCTAAACAAATCGCAAGAAACAAGCTACTCTTTGCAACCAGTTTTCTAAATAATCCAATTGGTCTTTTGTGTGGAAATAATGCTCTCCGTTCGGCATAATCGTAACATCGCAGTTGTTATTTTGCGCAAAAGAATCCAGCACCCCTCTTTCAGTCAGGCTATCATTCTCGCCATACAATATAAATGTAGGGCTAACCCATTTCTTAACGGGATTATTTCGAACATATTCATAATAATCCCATGACAATGTTTCTCCGAAAGAGGTCTGATATTCACCTTTCTCTTTTAGCTCATCTTCGGATATTTTTGACCATTTCATCATATTTAGAATCAATCGCTCCATATCTAAAATGGGAGAAAGGAAAAGACATCTATCGAACTTTACCTCCTGAAATGCAACCAGACTAAAGTAAGCCCCAAGGCTACAAGCATATAATGAAATGCAGGTGTATTTATCTTGAATAAAAGAATATATCTCTTTTAAATCGTGAACCCCGTTCTGAACAGTGCACGGATACGACTCATTTATACGCTCTCCATGTTCCGGCAAATCGAAACTCATCGTCTGATAACCACATCTTTCCACAATAGGAACAAAATATTCAGCGTCTTCCTTACTCGAATGTTTTCCATGAACATACAGGAATAATTTATCCGATGCAGAACCATATAAAATAACCGGAATATTTCCAATTTGCATTCTTTTCTGAATCATATTATCAACAACCCGCTCCTTCTTCGGTAATAATTTGATAACAATAGTACAATAAATAACTGGAAGCACCACACTCGTTTGGTTTTAGTTCTGATTAGAAATAAGATTACTTGATGTTCCACAACTTGAAAGACTTAAAATTGCGGCTGCGAGAAAACTTACAAAAATTACTTTTTTCATAATTAATTAGAATTAAAGCTCCCAGTTTTTAATGGTCGGCATTAGTTTATTTGGTAATGAAAAGGAAAAGTGCGCTCTCATATCACTCACAAATGTGCCACTTTTCAAAAACTGTTATTAGATTGCTAAAGTAATTATTTATTTTGACTTTTATGTCTCATTGATTCATCATTTTAATGGAGTGAATACACTTTTAACAGCAATCAATCCTCCGAAATGAGACATTAACCTCTTCGAATATCAATTATATCGTATAAAACTTTATTTACGGACGAAAGTTTCACTTATAAATGAAACTTTTATATATTTGTAGAGATAAAAACGACGAAGAATGGCATATATTAAGAGAGATAGTTATATTGAGCGCATAAAGCCCTATATAGGTAAGCCAATAATTAAAGTTCTGACCGGACAGCGTAGAGTTGGGAAGAGTTGTATTATGCTTCAGCTATGTGATGAAGTTAAAGCAATGGACAAAAAAGCTACTACTATATATATTAATTGCGAGTTGGAAGAATTCAGAGTAATCAGAACATCTTCCGATCTATATACTTATATAAGTTCACGTTTAACTACTGGCGGACATAATTATCTGTTCATTGATGAAGTACAAGAGATTGATTCATTTCAGGATGCTTTACGCAGCCTGCTTGCCGAGCAGAAATGCGATATTTTCTGCACTGGAAGTAATGCAAATATACTCTCTAGTGAACTGGCGAGCTATCTTTCCGGAAGATACATGGAGTTCGAAATACATTCGCTTAGCTATTGTGAATTTCTGCAATTCCACAAGTTAAAAAATTCATCAGACAGCCTTGTAAAGTATCTTACTTATGGAGGCATGCCCTTTCTTATAAACCTTGAACTAACAAGAGAACAAGTCTTTGAATATTTAAGCAATGTTTATTCTACCATATTACTTAAGGATGTTGTTGCCAAAGAAAAAATACGCAATGTATCTTTTCTTGAGAACTTAGTAGTGTACGTATCAGATAATGTAGGCAGTTTGTTTAGTTCGAACAACATCAGCAAATATCTGAAATCCCAGCAGATTCAAATGTCACCGCAGCTTATTATAAATTACCTGAAAGGACTAACCAATGCTTACATAATTCACCGTGTACAACGGGCCGATATTGGAGGGTTGAAAATCTTTGAAGTAGGAGAAAAGTATTATTTCGAAGATTTGGGATTACGCAATATGATTCGTGGAGGAGATACATCTTCGGAAATACATAAATTGATTGAAAATGCAGTATTCTTACACCTCACTCAATCTGGCTATAAAGTTTTTGTTGGAAGAATGAACGATAAGGAAATTGACTTTATGGCAGATAAAAATGGACGAAAAATTTATATACAGGTTACATTAACTGCAATGGACGAGAAGACCCGCACACGAGAATTTGGCAATCTAATGGAAATAATGGACAATTATCCGAAATATGTTATTGCCCTCAATGATATAATCATAGGAGACGACTATAAAGGGATTACATATTGTAATCTGGCAGACTTCCTTGTAATGGACATTTGAAAGAATGTGTAATATTCTAATAGTCATTGCTAAAGTAATTATTTATTTTGGTTTTTATATCTCAAAGCAGACAGAAGTGATGTTGAAGACAAATTGGAAGAAAACACATAACAGTTGTATGCTTCCCCAATATTAATTTTGTCGGACAATAGTGATTAAGAATGTATTATTATGGAAAAAGTTGGGGAAATAATTATCGCATTTGTGAACATATCTGTTGACAATTTACTATCTTTGCATCATGAATAATGTTGGACAATATATTGATTCCCTTATCAAAGAGGGTAGACACAAGCAATCAGACATTGCGAGAGCGATTGGCGTACAGCGTCAGTTGCTCAGTTATATCATTGCCGGACGGCGTGAATTGTCTATTCCGTTGGCTCTGAAGTTGGAATCGTTTTTCAACTTGCCCGAAGGAAAACTCCTCAAAATGCAGACAGAAAACAGCATTCACAACTATAAACATCAACTCAAAGATGAATTAGAAGAGGTGTTGATTAAAGTCAACGCCTTTTGGTCTTATGCGAATGTATCAGCAGACAATATACCCAGTGATGAGCTAATTGAAAAGGTCTTTATATATCTCGACTTAAAGGATATTGCTAAACTATTTGAGCTTTACACAAGGGATTATATTCGAAAAATCTGGCGGGAGAAGATGGCTATTCAGGGCGACTATCTATTCAATCTCAATGTGATGATTGCCCTCTACTATTTCGACATCAAACAACCCGAAAAATATCTCAAACGAGTTGAACGTGAACATCTAAAACATATATTGAACAATGCGTAAAGGTTTGACAGAGAAAATAGCTATCATCATCGAGAAGGTGTCAGCCATGGAAAGTATTAAACCCTATATCCTTGGTGGCGGAACTGCGCTTGCCATGCAGATCGGACATCGCAAAAGCGAAGATCTGGATTTTATGATGTGGCGGAAGTCAAAAAAAGAAAAGCCTGAGGTCGATTGGACCGCCATCGAAAAAGAACTTATAGAGAAAATCGGCGAAGTGGAGAGTTTTAATATGCTTGGTTTCGATCAGGTAGAGTTTGTTGTGGCGGGTGTTAAATTCTCATTTTACGTAAGTAATAATTATTGCCCAGTATCAGAACCTGTTCCATACCTTGGAAATATTCGTCTTGCGGATATCTACTCGATTATGGCTATGAAGATGGAAGTGATGCTTCGTAGAATGAAAATGAGAGACTACTACGATATTTATGCTATTCTGAAAGAGGGGTATGATATTTCAAAAGGAATTGATGCTGCATTGAAATACTCACAGCATAAGTTAAATACCAAAAACATCGTAATGATGCTGTTGTCAGACAGGTTTATGTCGGACGAAAATTTCGAGCAACTCGATCCGAAATACCATGTGTCGAAAGAGGAGATTCGCGAGTATATTCTTCAAAAACTGAAGAACGCAGTATTGGCATAATTTCTATATTTCATTAGCTTACCGTAATCCTGAATTGGCATTAACCATTTACACTCTCGTAAGTCAGTTCTGCTGGATTTTCAAATCGTTTCTCAATTTCTTTGATCATCTAGTATACTTTTCAATTAGAATGGTGGGATAGTTTACTAATCATTGTTATATCCTTTAGCTTTTAATATTTCCAAGGCTTCGTCAAATTCTTTTAGGGTTAAGCCACTATAAAAAACGGGGTCATAAATAAGAGCCAACATCTCTTTATAGTCAGGTTTAATTACAATATTATCTAAAGAATCGATCTCCAAAACATTGTCATCAGGATTATTATGATCAAAACCCAATGCACAATATAGCGAGTTGAATATATTCATATTTAGTTTCCGGACATCTATTTCCTTAGCTACGGATCTAATATCACTTTTCAATCGCCTTGGAAACATCATTACTCCCACCACGGTTTCACTATCAGACAATATACCCTCCAACTTTGTCCCACTCCTATAGTGAATGCTTATACTAGGATAGTTCTCCGGAGATTTCTTTCCAACGATTAGTCGCAACTGTTTGCTGACTGAATTGAAAGCATCCACCGCCTTATTAAAATACAATGAATCTTCTTTCGAATAATTATCATTTAAACTGATATAGATTTCCGATGGCCATTTAACAAATAAACTATCATGAAAAGAATAACTCCGAACATAATCAAGAAAATGAAGGGGTATATTATTAGCAAATACATAATCCGCAATTTTCTGAGGAGCATTAACATGATAAAGCACATCGCCAAAATCTTTTTCAAACTGTTGTCTAGTGTACCGAACCGGGATAGAAGGTTCATAAAGTAACTTAACCACCTCTTTATCAATATCACTAAGGGTTGGACTCAATCCTGCTCCTTCAAAAAAAGAGCTATGTGGATATTGCCAGCTATCGCCTGTTACACCTAATACTTGTACGGACTCTTCCAAAAGAATATGATATCGAAGCTTTGTGCTATCTTGCTTACTAACTCTTTTATATTTTCGGGCATCGTTGGCGATCCCTACTTTTGCCCATACTATCTCTGAATTACTTTTATGTGTATAGCCAACACCAGCAAATGGTTCATATTCGCGATTTTTCAATCCCATTCTCTCCTCCAGATAAGGATAACTACCATAATATACAGACACATTGGCGGATGAGCTATCGGAAGCCGTGTAGAAGTTGACGGGCAAGTCCAGCGAAGTTAAATGGGAAATAACTGATTGCACGTCATCAGCATCATGCACCGAAAAATCTCCATTTACATAAAAATATAAATCCTTGTTCCACTTTTTACAGATATCAAGCTTCCCAACGTAATCTTCATAAAAAACTGTTTCATAGAAGTAATTTATAGCCTCTACCGAATACTTTTCTTTCAAATCCTGACGATTGGAATGGTTACAGCCTGGGAGTAAGAATACAATGTAACATAAAGCAAAAAATATAAATATTTTCTGATTGGATATTGTCATAATAGGGTTATTTATTAAAGTGTTAAGTACATCTACGAGGCACTCTTAGAATAGATCATTTAACCTAAGCTGTTGTTCCTCTCCAATGTGCTCCCATCTTTCAATCACTGTGCCGTTTTTATCTATCAAAACATAAAAAGGGATTGTTTCAAAATTATAAATTTTAGATAAATCATCATTTTCAAAAACAGATTTATCCTTATGCTCGTTGTTCAATACCTGAGGCCACACATTTAGTTTATGTTTCTCAATAGCCTGAAGCCAACGGCTTTTATCTTCATCTAAAGATACACCAATAATTTCCAATCCTTTTCCCTGATACGTACTGTATAATCTTTTAAGGTTTGGAACTTCTTTCAGGCAAGGCAAACACCAACTAGCCCAAAATTCGAGCAGCACATAATTCTTGTTCTTGAAATCCGACAACTTAATAGACTTTTCGGAAAAGCATTTCCTTGTGAAGTCAGGCGCCATCCCTCCTACCGAGCTATTCTTTTTCGATTCTTCCTCTTTTATTTTTTCCGCTAAAAATTTCCCCATTAAACCACTCTTTATATCCTTTGCAAGAATGTTGTAAAGAGATCTTATCGTATCAACATCCATAGTCTCCTGCACCAAAAGCTGATACAAAATATCCGGCGTTATTTGGAA
This sequence comes from uncultured Macellibacteroides sp., assembly GCF_963667135.1. Lineage (NCBI taxonomy): Bacteria > Pseudomonadati > Bacteroidota > Bacteroidia > Bacteroidales > Porphyromonadaceae > Macellibacteroides > uncultured Macellibacteroides sp. Next base: position 931,687 of record NZ_OY762974.1, read on the forward strand.
AGAGGGATGCTGCGAACTAAAATTCAACCGTACACTATCCATTGCACCCTTTAGATTACCAAGTTCGGCAATCTGGTAGTTAATCTCATTTTTCAAGCTATCACGATTTGGTGCATCCTCTCTTAACAAATGAAACTGTTTGATTTCATTGAGCAGATTCGTCAACTTTTCAAAGTTCAATTTCTCATAACGCTCCATATCCTTCCGAAAAACAATATTCTCGTCTTCAACTTCAGTCCCGGATAATTTGTAAGCGTATGGCGCATTCCTATCAATCCATAATTTCATTCGGGCAGCTTCCAGATAGAACCTGGCAGCTGAAATATCGGGAAAGGACAATTGAGCGGCAGTAATTCCCTTTATTTCCCCCTCAAAACGAAATTTCCCATCAATTACAATCGCAGAATCGATTGATCTCTGCCACTTATTATTTTGCATTGTGAAATAAGCAAGCTCGATAGCGGTCGAATCTTTCAGATTTTTTACCTGCCCTTCTATCACAAACTTATCAGGCGGTAACTGTTCACATGAAACAAAACCAACAATCAAACAAATCAAAGTCGCAATTCTTGCTATCATACTAATATATATTTTAATTACTATGTCAACCACCTACTTTACAATAGAATATAGTCTCTCTTTATCTTTATACAAGTCTATAACTTCCATAGTCCCATCGGGGTAAACCAGAATAGCATGTGGGATGCCTTGAATATAGTATTTGTTTTTAATGCCCTCAATATTATTCGCAGCTAATAAACTCGTCCAGGATATTTGTTCTTTCTGCATCAGTTCGTTCCAGTTCTTTACTCCCGTTTCTTCATCAATAGTAATATAGGTTATATTCATTTCACCTTTCAAATGGGTATAAACCTCCTTCAGGGTTGGTATTAGTCTGTGACAAGGACCACACCAGGAAGCGGAGAATACAACCAGATTATATTTGCTGGAATCCTGAATGATCGGCTCCAACTTTCTTGTCTTTGCGTCGGGTAAAAGAATGTTCTCGAAAAGTTTGGCGTTCAGATACTTTTCAATCATTTTACCCCAGGATGACTGTTTATTGGTTTCCGAGAAATGATTATACACTCTTGCTACATCTTCTCGCGTCTTATAATTTCCCAATTGAGTGGCCAGATTAGTAATTAAATATCTGGAATCCGGATGTTTAGACGCTAGCAATGCATAGCTATTTACCTTTTCTGTATAGGTCGTATCCTCCCAGAAATAACTATAATAAGGATGTTGCATTCTAAGTCGCAAATCCGGACTTAAAGGTTCAGATACTATAAACCGGTCAATAACCTCTTTCCCTAGAACACTTTCAAACTTTCCATTAATTGTTGTCCCGAATGGTATATTCTTAAATTCAAGTGTATCAATGAAATGAGCCTTAATTATATGGGTATTGTTTTCGAAACTCCAACAAGATGCAAATAAAGTATCTTTTCCTGATGGGTATAACAGTCTAATATCATTATTTGTCATCGTTTTATAATCGAATGATTTAGGCGCAAATTCAAAACCAGGCAGGAAATCATATACAGAATCCGGAATAGTAAAATGCCATTGATTATTTATCTTTTCTGCTGCAATCTTAATTCTATTTCCATTTACATTATTTCCATAAAGATAGAGCGAATCATACGTAACCCCATCTAATTGAATATCCAGATACCTGTTCTGAGCATAACAAAAGTTAGAAATAAAAATAAGTACAATTGTTGCTAATATTCTAGTTTTCATTTTTTCTTGAATTCTAATTAAAAATACTTAACATTAAAATCAGAGCAAGTCGAAAAATAATATTAATCATAATCATAGATTTTATAGGTAATTAATTTAGTTCCACAGATTACGTTCTTAACATATAACGAATATTAATAAGATCATCTAATAGCGATTCTGCCTGAATAAAAAATTGATAACAATAAATTTAATTAATTCACCGGCTCAACGGTAAAGCCTTGAAGTCGTAAAAGATTTATCAATCCATCTTTACCGGGTAAATGTGCTGCACCAACAGCAATAAGTGATGCTTGTTCCGATATTAACTTAGGAATATGTTCCATCCACTTTTTATTTCGATCAAATAAAATCATATCATTATACTCTGCTGTTACATTATTTTTTTGATCTAACTCAATCATTTGTAGTTCAAAATCATCTAAATCTTGGTTAAAGTAAGCATTTTTCACAGCTTCAGAACTCTTCAATTGATGTCGAATTATCGAATCTACAGAATTATCCTTAAACTCACAAACTAATGAATCTATTTGCTGTTTGTATGATATTCCATTTGATATAGTCCTTTTAGGATTAATATGACCAATCAAATCATCCAATCCAATTATTGAGTAATTTAAACTCATTGCTCTCATTATCATTTGAACATCCATTTCTACCTCTGAAATATATTTTAACTCAGATAAAGTAATGCTATCAACATTTGTATTGGGTTTAAACTTTTCAAATAAGATTTCTCTATAAATTTCAATGGATTTCTTTTTATAAATTATGGACATAAGGACTAACGGCTTTAATTTGATTTTATCAGATGTTGCATTTAGGTAAGTTCGTAAAAACCTATCCACAATTATCTGATCCTCTTTGTTTAGATAATCTGCATAAGTTGAATCCATTTCTAAAACAGATTTATTGTATGAACTTGAGTTATCAATTTTTTTTTCTGCAATTAACTGATTTACCGACAAAAATATTTCATTTAAACGTGGGACTCTTTCCAAAGCTGCTTGTCCTGCAAAAAAAGGTCCTCCATGAGCTGTTCCAAAAAGATAAGAAGGAGCATCTAATCCGTTTCCAGAAATTTTCCATAGAAATCCGTCTTTCTCTCCAGCGCGAACGCCATTACATGAGATTGAAATGAATATAAAATATACAATTACAATAAGCTGAAAAAATTTTAAAGGGTTCATAATAAAATATTAATGTTGCATTTACTCTCTCTTGTGCAAGGTCCCAAAACCGAATTTTAAAATAAACAGAGGTAAATCAAACAACAGCATGATAATGATTTTATTTTTCATATTGATGTTTAATTCTCGGAATAAGTAGTGCAATCCATTACACCATAACGTCCTTTTTCTCCAAAAAGTAAGATAGCATTTATAGACTCAAAAAAACGACATTGAATATGCGGGTTATTTTGATTTTACAATTACTAATATGGGATTACTTTCCTCTGATATTTGTTTACCGACATCTTTTGATAACATTGTAAAACTATCTCCAGATAATACAATCGGATACAAGGCATAGATCAACAATTCTCCGGATACTTGTAACAACATACTGGAAACAGGATATTTTAATGACTCAATAAATGGGTTTTCGTACAAATATGTCTTATCCTTACTCACATTATAAAGACAATTATAATTATTTACAGGTTTATTATAATCTGTTCCGCAAAAAGAAAAATAGATAAACTTTCCATTTGTCTTAAATGACTTTATATCACCTAAATAATTATGATTAGAAACAAGATTTTCATATTCTGCTGAATTACTAATCTGAAGAATACTATTGTATGGTAATGTGTGTTTCCCAAAATCAACTTTACAATAAGGAATGGGCACCTCTTGCTCTAATTTGAATATTTTATTTCCAGAGGGATAAAAGAAATATGAATTTTCATTATTGTCTGTAAAAAATGTAGATAATGTTGTAGCATTAACAAATTCCTTCTGAGGGAAAAAAGAGGCTTTCACATTTTGCAAACTATCATCCAGCAACAACAGATTGTATCCATCATAATTATACGGCTTTTTAAAACAACTATATACCCAAAATCCGGAACGACTCTTAACAAATGAACTAAAAGAACATCTTGACTTTTTAGTTTTATTGACTAATACACCGGACAAATTATAAACATATATTCGATTCTGATATCGTTCATGTGCATAAATAAGTTGTGTACTTTTCTCAAAGAAAATATCATTCCAATATACATATTCATTATTCCCCGTGCCCTTTTGTCCTATCTGACGAATAAATGAACCATCTTTATTAAATAATAGAATATTCATTTGCTTGGAATCAAAAATTAGAAAGCCTGAATCCGTCACAAACAATTTATCAATACTTTGTATTAATGAACGTGATTCGGTCTCAAGAGGAATATACTGAATAGACTTAAATAGATCATTATATTTCAACGGTTTATTTAAATCTAAGTTTATTGATATATCTATAGCATTTGTAGTTCCGACTCCCACGCCCCTCTCTTGACATGAAACCAAAATTAGGCCAATTAGCAGGATATAGCTATAAATTTCAACTAATCTATTTTTCATATAATTAGGTTTTATCATTAGAGTGAGGTCAACTATCTTTTAGCTTATACATCATAAGAACAGGATTATCATCTTCAGTAAGAGTCTGTAGTAATGAATTTAGCTCATCTTTAGCCATCCCCTCAGGTGGTTCCGTTTTATTCTGATCTTTACTATGTAATAAATAATCTATGGGAAGTTCGGCAATAAACCAAGAATTAAAGGTTGCAAGATTATTAGGGATAAAATTCTGATTCTTATTATAATAGAATTCGGCATTTATTATTTCACCGCTTTTCTTTGAATAAAAGCCATGCCATGATTCAAACTTTGAAAAACAAGTGAGACTAAAACAGACCCAATCATCATTCTCAAGCACGTCCATAATGTTATAGTACTCACCTTTTTTTACGTAGCTGTTTAATTCATCCTGATTTTTACTAAAATAGGATTGATCAAACTTCCGCTCACCTAAGTCAAAAATGTACTTTACAACCAACCCGGTTGGAGCAAGCTGATACACTGTATCATTAAACGGATTAAAAAAATAACTTTGATCATTATATGTATAGGAAACACCACCACTTGGGGTAATAAATCTTGTTCTACCTATTAAAGATGAGTTATACGGAAAGTACGTATATTGTATCTGATTTAATGAATCCAGGTATATGATATTGTATTCTTTCTTAAGATATTTGCTGTTATTCCTGTAATTGGCATATAAAACCACTCCTTTATTCTGTATTGGAGTAACCCCTTCCGCCCAAAAAGGAATTTTTTGTCTGGAGATATAATTTCCATTTAAATCATATCTCATAATAAAGTACCCCATTAAATCGGTTAATACAATCTGTTTCAGATCCCGATCAATAGAAAAGAAATCAAGTTGAGTATACTCTTCCGGACCTTGACCTATTGAATGAATCTTAAAATGGTATTTCCCATCCATATCAAAAACAAACAAAGAGGACGCTTTAGCGTCAAGAACGTATAGCAAACTATCGTACACCTCGATTTTTGTAATTTCCGTAATGATCGAACTATCGGAAAGCTCTAATTTAACATACTTAATCGTATCCAGATTAGGATAAATATCCACTATATTCTTTGAAAAACCAGGCTTGATTACAATTGCTTCAGCACTTTCTAATACTATACGCTCTTTACCCTCATGGCTAGAACAACTAAGAGAAATAATAATGAATAAGAAATACACTCTTATTTTCATAAGGTCAAGCGGTTTATGTTTATCATTGCAGAATATAGCACGTATTTTCCAGGGTCAAATGCACGTCAGCCAGTCTGTGACCATAGGCGTGTGTTAGGATCAGCATTCTGTTTTCTTCACAATTTCTTTTGTTTCTGTGTCGTAAATTAGTATCCCCTCTGTCTCGCTGTCAAGTTGTCCAATCAGTTTTCCGGTTGTGTCCCAAACAGAAGATTTTCCTGCGCATTTATACCCTCCTGATTCACCAACATAATTTGCCATAAATGTTACCAAATTATTGTGCTTAGCTATGTCTGACAGTTTTTTCATATCAGCATCAATTCCATTAATAGAACTTAAGACACTTGCTATATAAAGTGTTGCTTTATTTCGTTTTGCAAACTCACAATGCGCTTTATTAGAAATTTCGTAACAAATTGCAGGAGATACAACTTCTGTTTCAAAATTTAAAACAAGAGGATTTTTGCCAGCTTTAAAAATAGATTCTTCCGGTGGATATAAATACTGTTTTGAGTAAGTTATTCGCTCCTTATGAGGTTGGAATATAATCATACTTACAAACACATCACTCTCATCTTTAGTTGGTAATCCAACTCCAATCGTGATTCCATTTCTATCACTTAAATTCTGAATATCATCTAATCTTGTGTCATCTTGATTGGTTGCAAGATTCTCTGCTAAATCAGGTTCGTAACCAGTTACTGACAACTCAGGAAAAACCAGCATATCCGCATTATTCTGAATTGCTTGTTTTATCCACTTTAAATGATTTTCAATATTTTCCTCAACATTTCCTTTTATTGCCTCTATCTGCGCTATTGCAACTCTCATTTCGCTGTATTTAAATTTTATATCTGATTTTAATAATGATTTTTTCTGTTTAGTCCTGACTAATATTTAAAAACCCATTAATTTTCGAATATTATCAGCATTATTTTTTGTTGTCAGTTGCTCCAATAAGAGTAAAGCAACCTCAATCGCGGTTGCAGGATTCCATGAAGTAATAACATTATCATCCAATACAATAGGTTGATTTAACACATGAACACCAAAATCCTTCAATGCCTCTCGTCGAACATTACTATTATATGTCGTGCCTTTTTTGTCTTTCAATATACCACTCTTACCCAAAGGCAAAGCACCAACACAAATAGATGCAATTATCTTGTTCTTAGATTTAAAATCACGAATTAATTCAAGGAATTTCTCAGCATAAGCATCGTCATAAAAGCCATACACTTCAAATCCTCCCGGAATTGCTAACGCATCAAAATCAGCAATATTTACTTCGTCTATCAGGTAGTCTACCACAAGTCGTTGATTAAAAGAACTTTTTATTTCCTTGTTTAGTCCACATGTAAATAATTGTGTAGAACAATCTCCTTCAACAAGATTCCACCCAATGACATCAATAAATACGCTTGCTTCAAATATTTCAAATCCATTCGCTAATAACAACAATACTTTTTTCATTCAAATTCTAATTATTATCAAGTTTGTATTTTTATAATTGACCATAATAACTATTTAAATTTCACTGTTTTATTTCTATATCCGTTGGCTTCATAACTCAAAGAATTATTATTTTTGAATCGCCCCTAACGAATGGCGGTTTGAAACGTTGCGCATTTCGAAGCACAAACACATTAAAATAACGATTCTTTGGTTAAATATTGTTTCGTTTAATTTTGGCACTACTCGCGCAATGTTTTATAACCGCGCGTTGTAGCCAGTTTTTTATCTCCCATAACTATTTTTGAATTTTTATCAATATCAGGTTTTATTTCAAGTTCAAAATATTTCGATGGAATGCCATATGTCTTACACAACAAGTCAACTAAACCGAAAATATTCATAGCTGGATAATATACATTTAGCACATTATCTTCGCCTTCTGTTAATAAGTCGGCTCCATTACCTTTTATTTCTTTGATTTTTAGATAAGTCACCTCATCTCCAAGCCAATCTTTCCCTTGAATAGTTTCATCTTCAAATACTATTTCAAGTTTTACGCTTTCATTTTTATATGGAAGATAAAGTAAATCTGCTTCATAATTTTTTAAAGCTTTTTCGATGAACTCAATAGACGGATGTAGTCTTTCTAATTCAATCACATTCAAAACAGAATTAATATAATATGATTTTAATTTATCTCCCCTAAAAGTATTTGAAGAATCAAAATAGATTTCATATAAAATTCCAGAATACAAATGGTTAATAAAATAGTCTGTGTATTTGGTGAATTTTTGGTGCAAATTCTCAATGAAATCAATTGCAGAACCAGAACCGCCACATGCAGATTGATAAATATTTCTACCTATTACAAAAATACTATCATTATTGGATTTAGATTCAGTCAGTGTTTTAGAATCATATTTTGAGAGACTATCAATACATGGATTTTGAACATACCAATTATAAGACTTAAGTTTTTCTATAACATTTGAAAAATAGCTATTGTCTATTAAAGGGAAATCCCTATCCGCTAATGCATAGTTATGATATGGTAGATCCTCCTCCACAACTTCTTGAATTAGGGTGTCAACTGTTTCTGTTTCTACAGTCTCATGGTTTCCGTTAGTTTCTTCTGTTACATCAATTGTTTCTTCGATAGTTGATATAACTGATATATCACATTCAATATCATATACAGAACCATTCAATTCATTATAAGTGTCTTCGGCTTGATTACGTACTAATTGTAATGCACCTGCAAGATTAGTGAAACTATTACTTATGTTATCTATTAACATCTGAGTTAGCTGTTCAAAGCTGATTATGTAAAAGTCTTCAGATTGAGTTGCAATTTTAAACTCATGTATCAATCTTGGGTCAGCAATTTTTAAAAGTGGTTTTACATTATTGCTCTTTTCTATTTCATTTACAACTAATTTATTGGGAGCATAAACCCAGTCTTTCTTTTCATCATCTGTGATTAAAATTGCTTTTTTTACTCCTTCACTTTTACAGTAATTAAGTATTTCATACCACAAAACTAAATCTCCGTGAGAGTTCAAATCCTTTTTACCATCTTCAAAGCCTGGAGGTAACTTATGATTGTATCTTATTAATCCAAGTTCATTAGTTGTATTTAATATATTGTCTGTATCACTTTCTAAGATACAGTTAGCAAAAACCTGTTCAATTTCATCGTGAATTTTAAGTTTGTACCTTTCATCCTTATTCTTAGCAGTAAAAGCAATTTTTTCAATTTTTTCTTCAATCTCCTTTAAGTCATCCTTAAATTCATTAATCGAAGTATATTTATTTTGTGGTAAGTTTGAATCCTCAATGTGCATCTTTAGAAATGCACTTACCTGAACAAAATCTTTTTTTATTGTTGACACCTTTTTTAAGGGACTTAAATAATCTTGTAACTGATTGCGAATAAACCTATTTGTATATTCATTTATTACCCAAACTGGTACTTTTACACGATTCTTTTGAATTAATGTTTTGAGCCAATCAAAGAATTCTTTTCTAGCGGAATCGTGAATTCCATAAAATAATGCAATTATGTTTGTATCAATGAATAATTTACAATCATCATCTTTTATTAATTCATAGATCTTTTCATGATATTCTTTTACATCTATTTTCGATTGTGGAAATTTCATTTTATTGTTTCTTTTAGGTATTGCGTTTCTTAAAATTAACTACATTAGCGGTATAGCCAGTAAGGGATTGCGGGCGAATCACATTTTGTTCTTTATCAATTACTTTGTATGTAATACATTTAGTAGAAGGACCGCCTATTTCAAGTACTTCGCCTACACCAACAAGTGCTGATATGTCGTATTTCATAAAGTTTTATTTTGGAATAACTCAAAACGGTAATTCATCATCTTTATTAAATCTGGGAATCGAGTCAAGTCTTTGCCATATATTATTTAACACTATCTTTTGTTTCTCGACCGACACTGTTTTTATAAATGAAACAAACTCTTTTAAAACACTCTCCGGGAAAGTTCTTTTTATATAATATTTAAAATCACCTGATATGAATACGTTAATTATTATTGGATAATTATACACACATTCCTCGAGAAGTGTATTTTGATGAATATTTTCTAAATGCCTTATAATCTCAGCAATATCTGTTTTGTATTCAGCCTTCTTCTCAATTTTGCTAATAATATTATACAGGTTGCTTGAAAAGTTACGATATGTGCTAATTTCACTTTTTAAAAATTCCAGTCCAGTTGTCATTGAACTTATAATTGCCCGCTCCACTTCAAGAAATGAAGTATACCTTGAAGATGCTATTCTTTCACACATTTTATATACTATCTCGGTGAAGGAAAAATCCTGTATATGATTTTCCTCAATGAGGGATCTAAATAGTTGCCCTACAAAATAAACTTCTGTAGAATAGTCATATATCTTCTCATTGAATTCGGCGGGCGGATTACAGGCTATGTTCAAGCTAATGCTTTTATTAAACGTTTCATCAAATTCGATTTTTTTACCAAAACCAAAATCAATTACTTTTAATAAACCGTCTTTAGTAACTAATATATTTGAAGGTTTAATGTCTCGATGTAATATCCCCGCATTATGAATGTATGAAAATGCTTGCACAATTTGTTTAAACAAACCATTAATCGCATTCGGATTTTTGCTAACATATTCAGCAATACTATACCCCTGAATATGCTCCATTAAGATGTAGCCTGTATTATTCTCTGGATAGAGATAATAAGTATATACTCTGACTATATTTTTATGATTTAGAAGAAATAGTATTTTGATTTCTTCAATGAAATAGTCAAAATACTTTTCATCTATATCTATTAAAGGTGATGGAGAATATTTTTTACAAATAAATTGTTCGTTTATTACTTCATCTTTCAATAATACAACTTCTCCGATAGCCCCTGAAGGTTTATTTCCTATAATTTTGTAGCCTTTTTGTCTAAAGGTTACTATTTCACAATCTTTTTTCACATTAAGATAAATTAAAATAATGTATATTGCTTTATTCTGATAATAATGATACCGTTTCCTTTTCTTTCAATCTTGATTCCAATAATCCAAAAGCTGTTTTGCTGTATGGAATAAATTCATTAGGGACTGAAAATGAATTTCCAGCATTCACTTCATGGCCGTTAACCATTCCTTCTGGATCTCTGATTAATTCATGTTCATAACATGTCGGAGGTGTAATTGTGAATTTTCGAGACAATTTAGAACAAAGACCTTTAGTTTCATTTTTGTATACAGGTATAGCAATATTATCAAGTAAATTTGATTCATTGAATTTAAAATCAAGATTCCTTTGTGTTGATGAATATATTATACCGTTGATTCCTGTATCGCTTCTGTTCTTGATAATAATTTGCAGTACCACTTGAGATACTATATATTCAGGTTTATAGGTATCCTCTGAATTAATTACTTTTATTGAACAAGCTATTATTAATGGTAATATGCGAAATATTTTGATATAATTACTTTGATCTATATTTCCAACAGATGGAATGCGTAAATCAAGAAGAGTAATTTCTTCACTAGCACATAATCTAGATACTTTAAACGATGACAAATTAGGTTTCCTCATTTCTTCCCAGCACCCATATATTGAAGAGCTCAAATATAAACACGGATATCCAGGAACACTATATCTTTGAGTTTTGATTATGCCTCTTTTCTCAAAAGGTATGTGGAACATTTCTGTCGGTTTGAAGTATTTACTTTTTTCATTAGCTCTTACTCTGTATAAATCACTTCCATTAGGGATAACATACGTACTAATTGATGTTCTTAATAAGCCATTATATGTCCCATTACCCTTCAGCCAGTTGCTTAACTTATTAAAGCACGGCGTAGTGAAACCTTTATAGTATTCTCTTACTGATTCTTTTAATGACTTAGATAGTTTTGCTATGTCTTTTGTTAATGTATTCCAACTGTCATCTATATTCGTTTGAAAAATTAATTGCTTTTCAGAATCAGGAATATCATTAAGATATTTATTGTATAAATTCAGCAATCGATATAATTCGGATTTGTATTCAGAAGAATCTTCTCTTGTTGAAAGTTCTTTTGATATGTTATTTATCAATTCGTCTAGTGTCATATGATTTAATTAAAAGAGTATTGTCCAATTCAATTTTACGTATAGCGGATAAGGGATCCTGGATACATTATCGTTTGGGAACGTAGGTTTTATTACCGCTACTATTAATATAATATTGACCTCCTTTGCTGCCGGAATATATTGTTTTCCCACTTCCGTAATTTAATGCGTCAATCGAATAATCTTTTACTCTTGATCCTGTAGTTCCGTTTGTGTGATTATAATTGTTTTTAGTTGAGAAATTATCCCAATTAGTTTCATTATTGTTTGTTTTATAATGAGACTCCACGGATGTTCCATCACTTTTTGTATATCCACTTTGATACCTGATATCTGAATTTGTGCAGGTACTATAAACATACGATGAATTTGAATAATTACTACCGCCATAAACAGATTTGTTGGCTTTGTATCTCATGTCTGGTGTACCATCCTTTTTATACTGAGCATTTGTCCCAAATGCAAAACTCAAGAGGATTACGCAAGCTAAATTTATTATTTGACACACCAAGCAAATATCAAACGCTTAAAATACACTGACACAAATTTCATGAATAACATTTGAAAAGCAATTATAAATAGTGTATTTGCTTTCGTGGTTCTTTACATTTTAATAACTCTTTTCAGTTACCCTTTCTCTTTCAAAGTAATTATAGGCAATTAATAAATTATTTTTTATTTCAACATCTGGTTGAGAGTCAATCCATTTCTTTATTTCTCGATAATTACTATCTTCAACTAAGAAATAGCCTTTTTGTTTCCAAGAATCTAATAGTTCTTCTATGTTGTTTACTCCTTTAATAATTCTTCTATAAATATCTAACATTTCAAAGATTGAATGAGTCTTAATACATTTGGGATTATCTACCCTGAATAATTGGTTGTATTGATTTAGCAATTTAGAATCAAAATCACCTAACTGAGTCAACTGATATTCAAAATAATTAGTGTATACATATTCTTGATCATTTTTGATTTCCAAACATTTATTGAAGCACTCAAATGCTTTTTTGTATTCACCAAGTCCTGTATATGAAATCCCCATATTGTTATGTACTTTATAATTATTATCATTTATCAATAAAGCTTTTTTGTAATAAGTTATTGCATCATTATAACACCCTAGTTCGTCATATGTATTTCCTAAATCTTTATATGCAATTTCTAAATATTCTTTATTATTGTCAATTTCAATAGCTTGTTTTAATGCAATTACTGCATTTTCAAATTCTCTTTTATGAAAATACAATGACCCAATAAAATACCAATCAGCAGATTTGCGTTTATCTTCTGCAATCTTTTCAGCAATACTCGCAAATATTTTAATTCTTTCCCAATCGTATTCAGTATAAGAATAAAGTCCTTTTTTCCCAAGTAAAAAAATTGTGCTTTGTTGTTTATACTCTGTCTCTAAATCATGTTCAAAGTTTTTTGTTAATTCCTTGATTTCTTTTCTAGCATTCATTATTTTAGAAAATACAATTTTAGGTTCCTTAAATACCCATATAAATAGTGAGAACCCCAAAGTAATTATAATTCCAATGAAGCCAACTACCCAGAAAATCATACTAATAATATTCTCAAAAAAAGATGACTGTTCTACATGTCTAATCTTTAAATTTTCAATTTCAATTTTTAGTTTATCATTTTCTGTTTTAATTTGTTCTATATCATTCTGAAGTTCCGAAATACTATACTCCTCTATTTCTTTTTCAAAAGAAATAGTATTTGATTTCTTGTCTACCGAGAATATTAGTGTACAATTTAACAATAATACAAAAAAAACAAAGATTAACTTTTTCATAATAGTATATTTTTAGTTTATGGATTTCGTTTATAGCATAATTAAAATATAAACAACAATTACAAAAACAAATAAAAGAATTAACAATTCCAGAGAATGACTAATAAAATGTCAAATAAGAAAATCAGTATAAAAAAAGTAAACGTTCAATAGTTTTTTGAAAGGAACACCCTTTTATGTATTTTCACCAAAATGCTACATAATCTGCCATTTTTGGAGTAAGAGTATTTTTTAGTTTCGTATTCCGCATGACTAAATGAGATTAATTATTGATACGAAAGCTGAATATCGAACGCTTACAGATAAATACTTCCTAAAAAATACTATTATTAAACAACATAGAAACATTTTCACTAAATTTAAGTGGACACTAATTAAAAGTAATCCCCTGGTAAAGTACATATCATATACTACAAGTTCCGCCAACTTTAACAAAGTCGTCTAAAGTTGGTGGAACTTGTTTAAAGTTTGTTCAAGTCGTTACGAGTTTGCCATATTTAAATTCTTCTCCCAGTATTTTGGGAGTAATTCACAGATATTCTTTTTTGATTCTTTATATATCGGTAGTTTTCTCAAGACATCTATCATCCATTCTCGAGGATCTACATTTACAGCCTTACAACTGCTGATAAGCGAGTAAATTATGGCAGCACGTACCGCTGCATCATCATTACCACAGTTCTGCTCGTCAGCCAGACTTTCAATGCGGTATAGTTTCTTGATATAGACTATTGCCTGGGGGCTTTTTCATCATCCTCATCAAGAGCTTCTACAAACTTACGACGTGCATGCGCCCAACATCCGTAAAGCGTAATCCCTTCTTTCCCTTCGAAACTATCGTAAACGTTATATCCGTCTGTCTGAATATTGCCATGATAGTTCAGCAGTAACTTCTGAGCTGTGGATTTGCTCCTTGATCCGAAGTCATAGCTGAAGCATACAGATCCATGCAACGCGTCTCTCACACACCACATATAACCCTTTACAGCACGATGTTTTTCATTGTCTATTACGGGGATTGTACTTTCGTCAACCTGTATATAATCACTTGACAGTATTTCTGCCTTTAGTTTGTCGTACAACGGCTTTAGTCTTTCGCAAGTAGCGGCGAACCATCCGTTAATGGTAGAATCATTAAGTATGAAGCCATTTTCTTTATACTTCTGTATCACCCTGTAGAAAGGCAGGTGATACATGAACTTATCCATGATGATATCGGTAAGAACTGATGCTCCGGCAATGCATTTATCTATTGCCACAGGCGGTATTTCTGCTATTTCAAATGCTCTTCTTTCCGGATGTTGGATTTGAGAACGTATTTATGACGTATGATCCGTCTGATATATACCATTGCAGGAATCCTCTCAAGCGAATCTGTAACTTCAGGTGCCAATTCCGTATATTCCTCTTCGTTTATTTCTTTGGGATAGATATGTTCCTCCTTAACTGGAAGCTTGGAAGTATCAAGGGGCTTGCGTGAAGGTTTCTCATTATGGCGGCTTACTGTTTTTTCAATATTTTCTTGCTCAAGGGCCACCTCGGCCTCAAGTCTTGCTTTCTCATCGGCACTCATCTGTTCAGGGAAGAGGTTAAGCTGGAGATTATCCGGATTCAGAGGCAGATGTTTTTCGCTCATGCTGCCGAATATCTTTTTACGAAGCCATGCGAGCTGGTTCTCCAAACTGGCTACCAGACCCTTAAGTCGTTCATTCTCTTCTCGTAATATTTTTGCTTCCGATTCTGTCATTTCCATGTTTTATTTACAGGGTAAATGTAATGAATATCAATTGTTTATACAAATTACTGGCTAATTATTTGCTATTATAATTACAGATTTCTCAGATGTTCCAGTCGGGTTTGCCTACTATCGGGGTTCTCCATGATTCCTTCCACTAGAAGAACCAGGTCACGCCATTGCATCGGGTATGACGCATTATTCACTGATGAACAATCTGGTAATACGAAGGTACCTCTGTCCAGCATCTTGCAGTATATCACCATTCCTCCTGGTTCCCAATGAAGCAGTTTGATACGGTTACGGCTCTTATTAATAAAGATGAACACTTCCCCGTTATGAGGATTTGAACCCATCCTGTTCGTAACAAGGCCACTTAATGTGTGGAAGCTTTTTCGCATATCCGTAGGCTCACTATATAGTAAGTTCAAGCAGTTCATTGGGTGAACACGCATCTTTAGCCTTCTCGTACCTGCCTTTTGCCTCATAAAATCGCCATTGGGCAATTCCAAGTTCTTCAAGACGGGATTTAAAACTTACTTTTTGCTCCGTACAATGAAGCACAATGGAGGCTACTTCTTCTTTTGTCATCATAATCTTATTGTTTTTGGCAAAGATAACAGCCTAACAATAATCAAAAAAGATGGAGTTCACCGGAGGCTTACTGTCATTTTAGGCATAAGCGTATTTTTTAATTTTGTATGCCACAAATCTAAATGGAATTAATTTTTGATACAAGAGCCGAGTATTGAACGCTTACTCTTCATTCTTACCTTCAACTAGTCAAAATTGGTTTATACCTATTCCCATTAATGACAAAAAATGTCCTTCTGGATTATTTTCCACATTAAAAACTCTTGCCAAACAATACTTTTCATTTCCATTAATTTCATTTACGAATTTCCATTCTCTGGAACTAATCGGAAGAGCAATCGTGTCTGCTTGTTCAATGCTTGTTCTTGTAGATTTGACCTCAATGTAAATTTTATTTCCTTCAACAGTTTCAGCTATCAAGTCGTATCTACTGAAATTGTCTTTAATAAAATGAACGCTTCCATTATAATCAATTATCTTAAAATCTGTCGGTGTTTCTGATTTATGTTCCCAAGTTACACTTTTGAATATTCCCGATATTATTAACTTATTATAAATATATGCTTCGCCTTTGTAACCATTTTCAAAATTTCGCCTTTCTTGAACTTCATTTGCAGGTTGATAGTCGGATTGTCCGTTCCAACCTTTTATTCGCTCTTCTAATTTCAGCAATTCACGAATTCTATCTGCTGTAATATCTGGAAATTCTGTTGCAATTTCATTGCTAACTGCGTTTGAAACAGAATCGTTAACTTGCGCTTGCAATTCTGAAATTTTTGCCTCTAACTCATTTTTTTGTTTTTCAAGTATTTCAATATCGCCATTTGATTCAATAAATTTATCCAACAATTTGGGGTCAATAGACCTCGCTCTCTGCATTCTCTGGCGTTCTTCCAAACTCCAAAGTACATTCATTTCTATAGTTTCTTTTTTCTTGTATATATGCTGAAAATGGACTTTGGCTTGTTCCTTGTGTTTAGGAAACCAATCGATCATAAGTAATTCTATTGCTTTTCTGAAATTTTCTTCGCTCCAAATATAAGGTTTGTTTTTGAAAATATCGTTTATTTTATTGTCTAGTATCTGTGCAATATCTTCAATATTTTTATAGTGTGTTGGCTGAATAGACAAGGAAATATCGGCTAATATATTTCGAAAATCATCTTCGGGATTTATCAAGTATAAAATATCTTTTAATGGATTTGGAACATTATCATCTTTATAGATTTCATCAAGAGAACAGAAATTTCCATTTTGATTCGGTACAATTTCTTCTGTAATGTTTCTACCTGTGCGTTTTAGATAATCATAAAAATCATTTAAAAAGATAATGGTATCTCCATCGTCATAAGTTTTTCCCGATGCTGACAAGAAATTTTTCAAACCGTCTATTGTTTCATCCTCCTCAATGTTCGCCTGTAGCGATCTGATTATTTTATCATTTGCTTTACGCCAAAAATCTTCTACATTGCAAGAAATCGTTGCTTGTGAATATGAACTGCTCAGATTATAATAATATTTTTTAACAATGGCCAACAGCGTTTTTTGGGAGCTCAGTAATAGTGGACTTGTTTCTTCGGGTAAAAAATGAACTAAAAAAATCGCAAAATCCAAATCGTCATCATCTTCTTCAAAATTATTGTTTTTGAAAATTTCATTTACAATTTCAACAACTGTATTAATATTTTTTTCGCTCGCAATATTGATAGAATTGATTTCTTTGTGCAAAAGACTGTCTTTAAGTTTTATTCCAAATTTTTCTGCTCTTTCGGATTTTAATTCTTCGGGAATATTTATGTCTTTTGATAAATTTCCTTTGTTACAAAAATCTCCTTTTTGATTTGGGATAATTGCACATTCATCCAATTCGTCTACTTTTACTTCTTTTGATACAAAAGAAATGAAAGAATTTATCCATTCTATCTTGTCCTCTATCATTTCAGGCAACAATTCTACCTTTTTGTATTTTGATACAGTTTCCATTAATTGTGTTATCATCCATTTTTGTGATGCTTGATATGCTTTTTCGGAAATATCATTATTGGTATTTTCGTGAATATTTAAGTTCCCATAGAGCATTTTTGTAAAATTGTGAATATGTTTTTGCTTACAAATAAATTCAATTTCATATTTTGACGCGTCAGTTGGAATCGTGTTTAGCAATGGCAACAATCCTTTTATGGTTTCCTCAATGGACAAATTTTTATCTTTAACAATGCCATCTGCCCGTTCATTTATTTTGTCTGCAATGCTTTTAGAGTCAATTTTCAGAGGAAGATTAATTGCTGTTATATTGTTATTTAATAGTAATGGGGTTAAATCTTCGCCCAAATCATTCAGAACTTCTATCATATAATCGGTTAAACCAATTCCTTCTGCAAATTTTTCATTTTCTAGCGAAACAAAATCTCCGTTTCGGTTTGGGACTAAAGCAAATTCTTTCAATAAGCTTTCTTCTTTTTCTTTGATAAGTAGCAAAAAAATATTTAACCATTCATATTGATTTGAAGAAACTGGCAAATTGCTAATATTTTCCTTTTCGGAAATATATTTACATAAATCCTCTAATTTGAATAAACCACAACCTTTCCACGCCAATTCAGCCCAATCATTAGCGACTTCTTTTATCGGTAGCTTATTCGCAAAAATCTCCGTAGATAAATCGTATATTTTTGTTAGATTTTCTATATTTGAATCCTTTGGAATTATAATATTTGTATTTCCGTTTTCTTCAAAAAGTTTTTGATTGCCAATTTTAGTTTCAACAACCGCATACTTTTTCAAAACTTCACGATAGGATTCTATAATTTCTTCTTCAAACCATTTTTTGTTGAAGTTTTTCTCAAATTTTGGAACCTTTTTTAATCCTTTAGCTAATAGAAAGAGCTTATGATAGCCATTTTCGGACAAGTATGAAACCAAAGAATCATAAAGAGCAACGCTCTCTTTCAGAATTAGGCGATTAATACCCCCCTCTGATATGACATCTTTGTCTAGGTGTATGTCGTCGCCAATCAATATCAAACTTTCACGTTCAGAATCAGGCTCAAAGTCGGGACTATTAAGATAAATAGGCATAATATGTTTTTCAGAACCAACAAGTGGCAAAACGCAAAAATGTGAAGGTATATCTTGATTTTCAATTAAATTTTTATTTTCGTCTATTTCTATTGTGGCAGTAAGTCGTATATTTCGTTCTGTTTTAAATCGTTTGCTTAAATCTTCACTGCGTTTTTTCAAAGATATATGAATGAATTTTCGAGTATATATTTCTTTGCTATTTATCTCAAATTCAGACAGGTAAATTTCCTTCTCTAATAAATATCTTTCTTTTCGGATAATTTTGGTAACATGCCCATTATTGTCCAACTCCACACTATTCAATTCTTTACAAAACAACATTGTTTGGGCAATGTTTGAAATAAAGTTTTCCAACCCTAAACGCAAAGCATTTTCGTTTTGTGGTGTTCTTAAATGATACGTAAAAGTAGTCCAGTTATTTATTTCTTGGGTATAAACCATACTTTCTCTCATCTTTTCCACACCCTCTGATAACTCAGGGGCGTCTAATCCGTCGCGATACATAGTTGCAGAAAATCCGCATAGCGTGTTTTGGGAATCATCTGTAAAAACGTCCCCCTCAATAGATACAATTTTTGAAAGGGTATGTGTTGTAAGAAAACCTGTTCCAAATCGCCCTGTACTTTCGCTGTTATTTGTCTTTCCTTCGCTATATTTATAAAGTAATCCTAATTGTGCTCTTGCTGAAAACGGCGTACCATTATGTGAAAATTTCACTTCTTTTCCTTTGACAATTAGTTTTATATCAACAGAATCTCTGCTCTCATCTTGTGAAATACTGTCTTTTGCATTTTGAATTAACTCCCACACCCAACGCTTGCAATCATTTTCTGTTGGCTCATTCAGTTGTCGCAATCTGTTTTGCACATTGCTAATATACATCTTGTTTAGCAGTTCATCAAGAGCGCCACTTACACTTTTCGGTTGCTCAATTCTTGTTTTATTCTCCATATATTTTTGTTTGTAAGCGTTCAATATTCGGCTGTCTCCTTGATTTAAGGGGCAAATAAGCCATATTATTAAAAAGCATCTTGTTGATTTTATTTATTTTTAACCCAATTACAGGGTATCAGCTGTAAATAATCGGTTTCTCCCCTTGATTAAAGAGCAAAGCACATCCTTGATATAAGCGACAGGTGACGTTCCACTCATCTTGCAGCTTTCCACCAGTGTATACATGTACGCACCGTTACTGGCTACTTGGTGGGACTGAAGGAGAAAACCCGACAGAAAATTGCCGATAACCTTACGGGCACGACTACCTTCTTCATAAAGGTAATAGACCAGTTTCTTTACGGTATTTATTTTATAAATCAGACTTATCCTCTTCACGGTCTTTCGTATCTTTGAGTTTCAAACTTTTGGCAATTTCCGACTTCCGACCAAAACGCTTGCCCTTATGGAGCTTTGCTTCATTGGCTAAGCGGAGCGCTGGTCCATAGACTCCAACAGTTTCTTCAGATCACGATTCTCTTCCCGTAAGGAAGACCCCGTGTCTTGCAAACTGTGATTCTCTTCCATGTAGCGGATCAGTCGGCTATTCATGGAAGATAATTCTTCATAAACCTTATTCAATTTTTCAATCAGCTCTTCCATATATAATTTAACTCGCAATCAAAAGCTCTTTTCGGACAATGCCCTGAAGTAGTAAAACAAAGCGTTCCCAATTCATTCTGTAACAACGTTTCTGTTCATCATAGACCGGGCGCATAAAGCGATGACGGTCCAAACGTTTCTCGTAGAGAATATAAGCATCACTTTCGTAGCGAAGTAATTTGATTAATCATTATCACCCCAACGCATATCGGTAAAGCCATCGCATAAATAGTAATTGAGTGTTCCGGTAAGTCCAAACATATTAAATGGATAATTTACGGAGCAGCGAGATGGCTGAATCCAGGTTGATATTCTTTTGACGAATCTTAATTCCATCACTCAAAACCAGGCGAAGGCACTTGATTTGAAAATTGGAAGATTGATCCGGACTTGTAACCGGAGCTTCTGACGAAACGGTCGGATCACTAAGTTCAAGAGGCGTGAAACTAACATTCCGATCGGTTTTGTACCATTGCTCAAATTGTTTGTAAGTATAACCGTTCATTACACAAAAGCGTTCAATGGGTATTTTTTGAGGAACGCCCTCTCTTTGGTATTTTTCCCACAAAACTACATAATCTGTCATTTTAGGCATAAGAGTATTTTTTAATTTTGTATGCCACAAATCTAAACGGAATTAATTTTTGATACAACAGCCGAGTATTGAACGCTTACCTGTCAAACAATAAAGTAGCCGATAAAAAAGGCCCGCCATGAGCTGTTCCGAAAAGATAAGTAGGTTCAGCTAAACCGTTACCCGATATTTTCCACAACAACCCATTTATCTCTTTAACTACCGAGCCGCTTAGAATAACTGATATAAAAACAATATTGATAAAAGCGTTTATTCAAACATTTTCACCTTTTGATTACGCAAAAAATCTCTGGTAATCTTCAAACAATTCTCTGCTGCTTTGAAATTTGGAGTAAAACCTCCGTGAATAACCCGGTTTCTGACATCCATGACATTTATCTTTATTTGATCGTTGTTACTTGTTGGCAGTTTAAGCTTTTTAAGTAGTTCAATATACTTCACGTAACCGTTTGCTTGGCCAAAGATGTACACAACTAATTCTTCTGGAATATGATTATCTTCAAGATATCGTTCTAATTCTCTTCTAATAGTCACTTCGATTGCACTTGCGCAATTCAATACACATCCACGATAATCGTTACTCCTAAGATCATTATTGGCCTTGGTTACCAACAAATATTGCACAGACAAAGATTTCGCAGAATTTTCCAATGCCGTTTTGATATCTTTCTCGTGTACAATACCAGTTCGGTCGTCAACCATTCCTGTAATATGAATATTGCATAGATAATCACCATCACATATAGCTGGGCATACAGGGAAATGTTCACAAATAGGTTCTTGGTAATCATCAGTACGGAATCTTAAAGCATCGGGATTTATCACTTGTAATGCGGACAAGAATTCTTTCAACATTTTGTTTGTCACACTTTCTACGGATCGACATTCCTTGTCATCAGTCAGAGGTATAATTGAATGATAAAATAGCCCCAGTGCATTTATCCAAACTTGGTATAATTTATTACCCTTTGAATCAACCGAAGGGCCATTCACCTTCCCCCAGTTGTCTAGATCTACACCTATTTCTTCAAATGAGAAGGGACTTACCAAAATTGGACGATCAAACTCCGACTTTGAGTCTTCTTTAATTTTAATCAAAGGGAAACATATCTCAATCCAACATGATTCAGATATGTAACAGGAGAAACGCTTACCGAGTAAAAGATTATCTATAGCATATCTATCCTCAAATGAAACCAGCGAAAAACCTTTGTATGGAAAATCTTGTTCATTCATTTAAAATGATTTTTTTGTATAATTAGCATAGTAATTGATAGTTCAAGTAAGTTCAAACATATCAAACGGATAATTTATGCAACAGCATGCTGGCTGAATCTAGGTTGATATTCTTTTAACGAATCTCAATCCCATCACTCAAAACCAAGCGAATACATTTGATTTGTAAACTGGAAAATTGAACAAAATTTGTATCCGGAGTTTCTAAAGAAACGGTTGAATCACTAAGCTTAAGGGGCTTGAAACTAACATTCCGATCGGTTTTGTACCACTGCTCAAATTGTTTGTACGTATAACCGTTCATTACACAAAAGCGTTCAATGGGTATTTTTTGAGGAACACCCTCTCTTTGGTATTTTTCACACAAAGCTACATAAATCTGTCATTTTAGGCATAAGCGTATTTTTTAATTTTGTATGCCATAAATCTAAACGGAATTAATTTTTGATACAAAAGGCGAGTGTTGAACGCTTACGCTTTTTCGATTGGCGAACTATTTCTAAAATGCTTAAGAAGAAACACCCTTCTGCAAGCAAAACGATTCTATAGTTAGGTCTTTAAATTACAATCTAAAGTGTAGAGAGACCATAGCTTTTCTTAAACCTCACTACTGTACATGATCTATATATGGTGTGACCATGCTAAGATATAACGACAACAGAATCCAGGCAAAACGCGGAAATTTGACGCTTACCTCTGTCTTGTAGAGTCTCTCTATTAAACTTATACACATCAAATTTTCAGTAGAATATTTAATGTGTAATGATTTATTGGATTTTATGGATAATAGTTGCCTCTATACCTTGCAATAAAACTGATTTTACTCTCCTTCGAACTCCTCCCCAAGGCATAGTTCTGCTTTTGGGGTAAGTTACATACAAGTATCTTTTTGCTCTTGTTATTGCGACATAAAGGTTGTTCTTTTCTTGATCCATTTCTATCCCACCTTTAGCCAAAGCACGATAATCAGGAAAAGTTTCGTTATCCATCCCAATAATAAAAACGATATCATTTTCTTGACCTTTCATCGTATGAACTGTGCTTAGAGTAATTCCATGATTTTCTATATTTTTAAAGGTCTGTCCTAATGCCATTGCATTTTTAAATGATGAAATTGACGGATTGTTTGTGTTGCTTTGGTATCGCTGCCAGTGTTTTAAAAATTCTTTGCAGTCATTACAGATATATGCACGTTCATTTACATCAATTTCAATATAATTATCTTCACTTTTGATTTTTTCCAAAAAGACTCTGATTTTTTGTTTCATATTTGATCCATCATCATTGACATCTAAAACGACATCTATGATATCTTTATATATCGTTTGATTGGTATTTTGTTTAATATCATAAAGGTTTTTCAATCCTTTCAGACCTACTATTCTTTGCAATTGAGACAAATGCAATCTATCCATAGGATTAATTTTTACTTGCAACGCTAAGTTCAAAAACTTCATTCCTTCTGAATCAAAAATAACCTCACTAGAAGAACTTTTGTAATAATATTGGATTTTTGACTGAGCAAGCTTTGATTCAACAGTAGATAGGACATATTTATTGCGTGAAAGGATAGCAATATTGTCAAATGTAACCTTACCTTCAATATCGTTTAAACACTTACTATTTAATAATGTTTGAATTTTAGAAACTACCCATGTTGCCTCTTCTTCAACATTTTCAAACTCTACTATTTCACAGACTCCTTCAATAACAATGTTGTCTAAACTTGATGGATCTGGAGCAATCTTATTTGCTAATTCCAGAACTTTCTTTGAGCTTCTGTAATTCTCCGTAAGATTAATTTCGATTGGAGAAAAATGTTTTTTGAAAGAAGTTGTCATATAGTCACTTGAGGAACCATTAAATCCATATATAGCTTGTTTAGGATCTCCTACTAACATTACATTTTTATGCTCACAACCTGTTAAAGCTCTTAAAACCATATACTGAGCCTTATTCATATCTTGAGCTTCATCAATACATATATATTCGTAGTTACGCCTATATAGTGACACAATCTGAGGATTATTCATAAATAGCTCATATGTAATTAATAGTAAATCATCAAAATCAATAGCATTCAACGATGACATAAGTTCTTTGTATCCTCGATAAAGTAAAATAGTGGATTCGTTAAAATTATTGTCATCAAGATCCTCTTCTAATATAACATCCCTTTTGATTTGAGCTATTGCTTCTAAAGCTCTGTATCTGAAATTAGATCTTTCTTTTGAGTCATAATTTTCATATTCAGACTTTAATGATGGAGTATTTAATATTGTTGCTTCAATTATTTTCAGTCTGTCTTCTGTGCTTGAAAAAATCTGAGGTACTTTTTGGTATCCAACTACACTTCCGTGATTTTCTAACACAGATATACAAAATGAATGAAATGTGCCTACAAACAGCGTTTCATTTACATCAACCTCATCTTGTAGCCGTTCTTTTATTTCCTCACTTGCCATATTCGTAAAAGTAATGGCCAAGATTTTTCGTTTGGTTATTTGAACTAAATTCTTTATACGCTCTGTTAATACTCTTGTTTTCCCGCTTCCTGCACTAGCTAATACTAATAAAGCACCTGTTGTATGAGAGGCTATTTCTTTTTGTTTAGAGGATAGCTGTATTTTAGTGTTATTCATAAGCTAATTTTGTATTAATTTTATCAAAAAGCACTTTGACTGATTGAGGTATCTCTTTTCCGGATTTGACTATCGTATGTGCTATTGTTAGTCCAAATTTAGTTTTTTGAGAAGCCATCATGTCATATAAAGCATTTTTATAACCTTCAGTCCCACTATAATTTCTTTTAGTGTCTACAAATATATTTTGATTGCAAGTGCGGCATACACCATTAGTCCTTTCACGTCCACTTGATGTGCCATTTTTACTTTGGATATAATTCTCAATATATCCTTCACCATTGAGCTCGATTAGAGATGACTCAATTTCTTCTATATAATCTTGACTCAAAATATCCTTTTCAAAATCGGCATTATTTTCTAATATAACAATGTTATTCTCATTATTAATAGTTGTAAAAGAACTCCCAATAACCTTCTTTACTGCGCTAGACATCTTACTTATCGGTTGAGTCTCTCCATCACTAAAAATAAACCAAGGTATGTTGAATGCTTCAGCAAATCTCAAAAAGGGCAGATATTGCCCTGCTCCACCAACTCCAACAAAATCTATCCCCAATTCGGATGGATGTCTCTCAAAATATTTTTCCGCAAAAATTGGTAAAGCCTGTTCTTCTGTTTCTCCTTCAAATAGAACCAATGCTTTTGAAAAAAATAATTCTCCTTTTGTATTTATTACTTTTTGCCGTAATTTTCTTTCATCACCATCCTCCAAATCACTTAATGCTACCCAACCACACATTACCTGCTCTTCATTTTTATACAATCCACATACTTCAGATATCTCTGCTGATGCCGCAATATAAGAAGAGTGTGTTGATATGATCTTTTGTCCCGGCATTTCAGCCATTTGTCGATACAATTTCTTCTGAGCATTAGGGTGTAGATGTGATTCGGGTTCCTCAATGGCAATAATCGGGAAAAACACAGAACCTTCTGCCTCTGCCAAATTACAACTATGCATAATAAAAGCTTTCAAAGTTAGTAAAGATGACCAGCTACGAGTACCCATTCCATGATAGTCCATAGTAAAACTATTGCTGCGTTCACCATAATGAATAGATATTGCTTTATTTAAATCTCTTATTTTTTTAGAGAAAGGGGATAATTCGACGCCACTGCTATTATTTTCCATTGCGGAATTAATGCCTGATAATGCTTCTTTTATAGTTGTTAATATAGTGCTTTTATCAATAGTTTGTTCATTTAAGTCTGCAATAAGTTTCTCTAATGCCTCAATTTCTTGTGGATCATATCCTTTTGCAGCATCAGCCAACATCTTTCCAAGATAAGATGTCTTAAGTTTCATATCCTCAACTATATCTCTTTGCGCATTTATATAGAAAAAAGGTAATTGCTCAATAGAAAATGTTTGTTTTTTTCCTACTATATCCTGCCATTTTTCAGAGCCCTGCGTATTCCAATTATTTAATATTTGTTGTTCGATGTCGAATTTACTTAAAAGATTATTATACTTTGCAATAGTACGCAACGGAACATAAGACATATTTTCCGAAAATTTAATTTTCTCTGCTTTAAATAAGACCTCCCAGTCTTCGTCAAAAATTGCAGAACATGTACCTTGATCCCCAACTTGAACTATTCGTATGTCAACAATAATTTTTTCAGCTATTTCTGTTTGAGACATATGCAAATCATCGATTTCCAAGAATGCCCTGCTTCCCAGAGCCAATTGAAGAGCTTTTAATACAGTTGTTTTACCTGTATTATTCATACCTGTCAATACAGTTGTTTCACTAAGCGACATTTGGAAATCATTCAATCCCCTCAAACCTGATATGCGTATTTTATCAATAAGTATATTTTTCATCTATTTAATTTTATTCAGTAATTCCCATACATCAAATTCTAGTATCTCTGCAATTCGAGCAAATTTTATGACTAATGGTTGAGCGTGGTTACTGTACCTTTTTGAAATCGAGACAGTTTTTTAACTCTTTCTCAAACCATTTTCCGCTCTTATTCTTCTTTACGATAGCTACTTTTTGCCTATTTATCTGCTTCACACCAACTTTTAATTTGACCTAAAGTACAAAGCTGTTGATTTTTCTAATATAAACATAGACTTAACTGTTTTATTTTCATCTTTACTGTACAAAATCGAAATGAGCCACTTGAAACGTAATCGCTATGCTATTCACCTAATTTAATTTTATTCTTAACCCAATTACATGGTATAAGCTTCAGATAATCGCTTTCTCCCTTGATTAAAAAGAAACGTCCAATTCATATGTTATTTATTTTAAAGCATTTTATTCTCTGTTCGTTTGCGCGCACAAGACAAATAAAGGCAATTAAATTTTTGATATTTATGATTTAACCCAGTATGGTAAGGGTAAGATTCTCAAGAGCTGAACATCCTTCCATAAAAGCCGTTAAATAATTCTTCAAGAATTGAGAAAATGACAGTTTGCCTATTTTGCAAGTTGCAACAAAGGTATGATAAACCGTCGAGGTCTCAGCACCCTTATGACTATCAAAAGCCATTTTGTTCTTTCGCCGAATTGTCAGAGTACGAATCGAACGTTTCACCATAGAATTATTAATGCAATACCGATCGTAATTGCGATAAGCCATAAAAGAAGTCCATGCGTTCTTTAAATAATGGAGAGCCTTAGTAATCAGGCTACCTTTGGGTAATGGGTCGTCAAGCAGACGCGTTAACTCCATCCAAATGAAACCTACTCTTTTGGGGGGGTCTGCCAAACATTAGCAGTTGTAGCATTATACATTTTAACCTTGCACTTGAATTTATCCTTTATTTTTTCGATATGTTTTAAATCAGCATCAGAATAAACACCAATGTAAATACTATGTAACCTATTTGAAATTGGTTGTTTAGAGGCTTTGTTAATCGCATTAATTATGTGAGTATCATTATCTCCAAAGTTGAATCCAAATGTTATCAGTGAACCTGTTATTGAAGAAAACTTATCATAGCAGTAAGAAAGATATCTGTTGTGCATTATATGTGAAAGCTTTTCAGTTGCATTACCCGCAGTTACAAAAATAGGATATTCCTTCTTTTCCATTCTCTTTTTTATTTTTTCTAAAAGGTATTCTCCGTCATATTTTTCTTTTATTATCTCTATTCCTGTATCAAAAAGAGGGAGCGCACCATGTAAATAAAATACAGTTTGACTCTCCTTGTTTTTTCCCCAACGCAATTCTGAAAACTCAGGTTCATAATCCGATACAAATTCATCATCTAATGGATTTTCAAGCTCTCTGCCGAATCCATCTCCTGCATTTTTTATAGTATTTCGCATAAGTACCCAATAAAGAAGTAAGTCATAGTTTGAAGAAAAAAGATATCCATCACTAGATAAATAGTCTTCTAGAAAGGAACAACAAGCAAGACTTTTTTCTTCTGGTACTTTAAAAACATGTTCAGGATGCATCACTTGAACTGCATCAATCAAACTGCTCTTTAAATTCTCACTTGTTTGTTTAATTCTGATGATTAGTGATTCTTCTGCCTTAAAAACTTTTGCAACATCAGCAAAAAGGTCCAATTGCTGCATAATAACCTCAAAATTCTTGGTATTGATGCTATTGAATAATTGTTTTAATAATTCATCACTTGAATTTTCAATAAAAGTACTTAATGCATTATACGAAAATATCTTGGAATCGTATCCCATACTAAATCCGTTACCTAGCAAAAGATGTTTTATCCGTTTCTCCTTTTTTAAATATTGGACAACATCTTAGTATGTTTGAAGGTCTTCAACACTCATAAGTTTTTTTCTTTATCATTTATCCACCATTGAATTACATTTCTATCTCCAAAAACATTTTCACTAAAATTTCTTTCATCTTTCTCTATTTCAAATGTTTTCTTATTTAGACTAAGAAATTTTGCTATTTGGGAATGAACTGTTTGAAAAGCGTCCTGACCTTTATATTCTACAAGCATTCCAATGTATTCCGATTCATATTTTTTGGAGAACTTCTCAATAAAATCATGGGAACTAAATCTTTCAGGTAAATCTGAAATAATAATTTTTATTTCAGACATATTCATTTTCATAAAATTATCTATACTCATATTTTAGTAAGTTTAATCAATTTATTATTAACACTTAAATGTTAAAAGTCCGCTTTAACTTCAATACTAGCTGTCACAATATTCTCCTATTTCATTCATAAATATTAGTGTTTGCAGGGGCTACATCGGCATATATAAAGGCATAGTAGTAACTTAGTCAACTTTCTCACCAATACAAGCAATTGATCTTTTTTACTAAAGCTCTAGAATATTGTTCGCATGAAAAAAAATCGTTTTGTTTTGTTTGCTCTCACTTGATATTATTGCTCATCCACAACAAAGCCCCGTCAGTCCCAAAGCCAAGCCCTTCCACATGGGGCATATTCTTTGTTATCTAACTATCTTCTTTAGCTTGCAAAATCTATTTCTAAATCTTGTATTTTCTTTGCTGGCGAATAGGTGAATGTTTGTTTATGATTTTATACTAAAATGAGGCAAAGTTCTTAACCGGGTGGAATGAAGTGGTTTTCCTTTTATTCATGGTTAACAAATAGTGCTCAAGGTGGTATTTTCGATTATTCAAACATTGATCTTTTTATCAATTAAGTCGTCCCAAATATAATGTTTATTTTTAAATTGAAGCATAAGTCATCTAATTAATTTGTAATTATTTTTTCAAGTGTTTATTTAATGGTGAATCGATAAAACAGGGAATATACAAAATCAAGGGTATCTTTAGCTGCTACAGTCCTGTGTAGTAGCGCGATTACTATAGTCTTTTATTATTTTGTGTACGAACAAGTATTCGTTTGTCATATGGATACCTTGCGTTTGTCAATTGTCAAACGCAAGGTATCCATATGTTGACTTTGCGTTTGCGATATGGCAAACGAATAGTTGTTCGTAGTCTTCGGGATAGATTGTCGTAGTGTTATGGTTAGTTTATCGTTGAATGGGGACTAACTATTAGCTAGTTGGAAATTTCCGGGGTGCGTAAAATGCGTGTTTTATTTTTATTGCGTTCCTGAAATGGGTGTGAGATGACAGATGATTTGTATCTGTCACCAGGTATCTATCACTCGCAGAGCCCTTTCCAGTAAAGGGTTTAGGGGCATAAAGTGATAGATGACAGATGTTTTTCGAATAAATCGGTGTTATGGAGTGGTATCGAGTTGGGGGCGGTATTGTTCTACGGTTTCGAGCAGGGCTTCGATGGTGGGAACGGGGATGTGGGTACCGTTGGGGGTGCAGAACACATAGCCGGGGGTTTGCAGGTTGCCGGTTTCGATGTAGTAGGCGGATTCGAGGGTTCGTCCGGCCAGGATGCCGTTGCGTTGCAGGGCTTTGCGGGCCATGGCGAACTTCTGGCCGTGACCGGTTAAGCGGATCTGGGCATCGTATTGGTTGTCTATCCGGAACAGGCCTATTTCGGTATCGAATACAATGCCTTTACGGGCAAAGAATCCGCTCAGGCTTCCGTCCAGCGACAGGTCCTCGGGTGTGCCGGTGGCAATGCCGCCGCCTTTGTCCATCAGCCATATTTTGTCGGCCAGCTGCAGGGCCAGTTCCATGTCGTGGGTGGACAGAAAGATGGTTTTGTTTGTCTGCCGCGTAAGCTGGTGCAGCAGTTGCATAATCTCTACCTTGCTTGGAAAATCGAGGAAAGCCGTGGGTTCGTCCAGGAAGATTACCGGCGTTTCCTGCGCCAGCACTTTGGCAATCATCACCTTTTGTCTTTCGCCGTCGCTCAGGGTATGCACCATCCGGTGGGTAAGGTTTTCGATCCTGACCAGCGAGATGGATTCGCGCACAATCTCCCGGTCCCGACCCCTCAGTCGGCCCCAGAATCCGGTATACGGACTACGTCCCATGCCCACCAACTCCTCCACGGTCATGTTTCGCACATCACATTTATCGGTCAGCACCACCCCAATAATGGTGGCCAGTTCCTTATCTGTATAGTGCCCTATTTCCTTCCCCATCACCTTGGTCTGCCCGTTCAGTTTAGGCTGGAAGGCAGAAAGTGTACGCAACAAGGTAGATTTACCCGCACCGTTGGCACCGAGCAGGCAAGTTAGTTCGCCTCCGTGAATGGAAGCGTTTATATCTTCGGCCACTACTTTGGTCTGCTTCTTTCCGACATAGCCGATGGAAAGGGAACAGAGCTGGATGGTATGTAGATTGGTTTGCTTACTCATTGAGGTCGTCTTTACGTTTTCTGAATAATACCGAGGCCACCACGGGAGCTCCCACAAGGGCGGTGACCGAATTAACAGGGAGCGCCCCTTCCAGTCCGGGCATGCGGGCAATCAGGTTGCAGATCAGGGCCAGGGAAGCGCCGGCAAACAATACGGCCGGCATCAGGATGCGATGGTCCGATGTATGAAAGATGGCCCGGCACAAGTGCGGAACCGCCAGACCCAGAAAGACAATAGGTCCGCAGTAAGCGGTTACAATGGCTACCAGTACACCCGACGAGGTGATAACGAGCAACCGCGAACGCTTGATGTTTAGTCCCAGGTTACGTGCATAGCCATCGCCCAGCAACATGAGGTTCATTGTTTTTATCAACAGGAAGGAGAGCGGAATGAGCACCGCCATGAGGATGACAAAAAGGACAACCTGATCGCCGGACACCCGCGAAAAGCTGCCTAATCCCCAGATTACATAAGCCCGGATATCCTCCTCCACGCTGAAATACTTCAGTACCCCGATAATGGCATTGGCCACATAGCCAATCATCACCCCGATGATAAGCAGGGTTACGTTTCCTTTTACCTTTTGCGATACGTAAACGATAAGTGCCATGATAGAAAGGGCTCCGGCTATGGCGGCTACCGATAAGGCAATTTCGCCTACGTAGCCCAGTTTGCTGAGGGCTATTCCTCCCAGGCTGCCGGACAGCAACACCACAAAGGCAACACCCAGACTGGCGCCGGAACTGATACCCAATACCGAGGGACCAGCCAGAGGATTACGGAATACGGTCTGCATCTGCAGTCCGCTGATGGCCAGTCCGGCTCCAGCCACAAGGGCGGTGAGCGCCTGCGGCACGCGCGACTTCAGGATAATGTTCTGCCACACCTGGGATTCGTCGTTTGTCTGCATCAGGATATGCCAAACCGACTTAAGGGGAATGGCAACCGAGCCTAACAGCAGGTTAAGCATAAAGAATAAAAAGACGGATGCCACAATCAATAGCATGAACAGGGTGGTAGGTCGCTTCATGCCGGATTATTTCATTAATTCGTAATATACCGGAGTATGATCGGGTAACAGGTCCGGATGAAAGGCCCGGATCAGATCGGCCAGTACCACTTCGGGTTGAGTAGGCGACGATTCATAAAAGGCCCTTTCGCGCAGGTTGCAGTAAACCACCCCCTTTTGGCGGAAGGCACGAAAGTCGGCATACCGCGAATCTTCGGCTTTCAGGGCGTTATAGGAGAAGTCGCCGGGATAGCTATTCAGTATCCGCCAGAAATCGGCTTTGTCGGCCTGACTATACACGGTCTCAAAGTCGAGGGTCACTCCGCCCGAACGGTTGTCGTCCTTCAGGAAGTAGTCGGCTCCCGCATCGCGGAACAGCTGGGCAAGAAAGCTTTTGCCGCCCACAGCGTACCAGTTACCGCCCCGCAGCTCGCCACTAAACACAACCGGACGCTTTTTTACGCTGGCCGTTAGTTGCAACAGTTCGTTGTAACGATGTTCGATGACTTCAAATTTGGCATTGGCCTCGTTTTCCAGTCCCACCAGCAGACCGATGCATTTGATCCACTCCGCCTGACCAAGGGGTGTCATTTCTTTGTATCCCAGATGAGGTAACAGGGGGATGCCCAGTTCTTTCAGGGAATCGTATCCTCCCCGTTTGAACGGAGAGATCAGAATCAGATCGGGATTTGCACTCATGATCACTTCGGCGTCAAAGTTACCTTCCATGCCTATTTTTTTTGTTTTACCCTCCTTAAGACGCTGCTTCATCTCCTTATTAAATAAGAACCGGCTGCTGGTGATACCGATTACCCGGTCCACCGCCTCCATGGCAATGAAGTTGGAAAGCTGAAGAGCGGTCATACAGATCACACTGCGCACGGGCGTTTCGATTACGGTATAGTCGGACGGAATGCCTTCGGGTTTGGTACCCCGGGGAACCAGGGCGAAGTGGTAAGAGGTACTCTCTTCCTGCTGCGGATCCTGTATATCCAGCAAGCGGTAGCCCGCATGGGAGGTAACACGGAATCCCTTGGCATAACTTGGATTCATGGGTGAAGAGATGGAATCCTGCAGGGCGGAAGCCGACTTACTATCGGACCTGGACGTATTTGAATGGCAGCCGGATATCAACAGAAGTGTAGCTAAGCACAGTCCGGCAAGAACTATTTTCATGTGGGTATTACTTGTTATTTCACTACAAAGATACTTATTATACTTGTTTGTTCGGTGCAATTTGTCCAATTTTGCACACTGAAAACAACAAGCAAGCATCCATGCATACTCCCGTATATTTCGTTTCACTGGGTCCGGGCGATCCCGAACTGATAACCCTGAAGGGTTTGAAAATACTTCAACAGGCACACACGGTGTTTTATCCCGCTACCCAAAGCAAGCAAGGGGAGGTGGTATCCCGTGCAGCCACGATACTCCGTGCACTGGAAATATCGGAGTCCGTTTTGTGCCCGTTTCTTCTTCCCATGAGTAAAGACCGCAGTCATGCGCAACAGGCTTACGATTCGGTTTACGAGGAGGTGGTAAAGCAACACGACGGAGAAAAACGGCTGGTGATTGTTGCCGAGGGGGATGCGGGTTTTTATTCGTCCATCCATTATATAATGAACCGGCTGAACGATGCGGGTATCTCTTCGGAACGGATAGCCGGAGTGCCGGCGTTTATCGCTGCCGGGGCGTTAGGTGGTATCCATGTGGTTAAACAGGAAGAAAAGTTACTGGTGCTACCGGGAATTGTTACCGGCGAGGAACTGGAACAATATCTGGGAAGCGGACTAACGGTGGTGATTATGAAATTATCGCAATGCGGTGATGTGATTTCGGCGTTTATAAAGGGGCATACAGGTTACCAGTATCACTATTTCGAGAATGTGGGTACAGATAAAGAATATTACACGGATAAAAAGGAAGAAATTGCATGCGGGAAGTTCCCCTATTTCTCTTTGCTGCTTATAAAGCCCTAAAAACAAAAAACGTCTGCAAAGAATCTGTTCAGATTCTGTAGACAGCCGTTTTAAGGAATGCAAATTCAAAAAGTGTAGCCTCGCCGGGAATCGAACCCGGATCTAAAGTTTAGGAAACTTTTATTCTATCCATTGAACTACAAAGCCATTTGTATTTGGAGTACAAAAGTATAATCTTTTCCTTTAACAGGCAAACATTAACGGACTATTCTGCTAGTCGAAGAGCGTTTGCATGACTGCAAGGGATTTAATTTCGGGGAAATCGGGCATATGGAGCCGGTAATATTCCAGTATCCGGTGGATAACGAGCAGGCGATCCTGACGGGTAAAACGGTAGAGGTGCATATTTTCGTAGCTCATGCGCAGCAATCCGGCAAAAGCCAGACTCTCGGGTTTATCCAGGTAGTGGCGGTGCATGGGGATGTCGCTTACGAATACGCCGTTGAGCATATCGAAGTACCGGTTTTCGGCTATCGAGTCGGTGTTGGGGAATATCCCCAGGTGATGAAGCAGCCGAAGCAGAAAGACCAGATGAAAGTTGGCCAGGCCTTTTTCGGATAGTTCCAGCAGCTGAACGGACTGATAAAGAAAGTCGAACAGGCGTGCATCGGGTTCGGTTTCCTTTACCACACGAAACAGGACCTCGGATAAGAACAGGGCCAGCACGTTTTTTATGGGGTGACTGGATAGCTCGTTCATCGGAAAACAACTTTTGGTTTCCTTAATGCGGTGGAGGTCGCGGTTCTGTTTATGGTCCACTTCCATCTCGAGTACGGAAAGCGGAATAAACAAGGCACGGGAGATATTGCTTTTTTTACCCCGGGTGCGGGCTACCAGGTACGACACGCGACCGAAAGCTTCCGTATACATATATATAATGGAATACTTGTCGCTGTAAGGTATGGAATGTAAGACGATTCCTCTGGTTTTATAAAGCATACTTCTGTTTATTTCGATTACAAAGATACAAAAGTGTAAACCAATTAAGTGGTAAAATGGTTATATAACAATAGAAATTAATTAGTAGCAACATGCAAAATCTTACGCTTACAGATCCGGCCCTGTTATTCTCTGCCATCTCTTTAATATTACTGGCTTATACGAATCGTTTTTTATCCTATGCCCAACTTGTTCGTGCCTTACAGGATAAATACCAGACAAACCCGGACTTGAAAGCGGTGGCTCAGATATCAAACTTAAAGAAAAGATTATACCTTACCCGTTCCATGCAGATCCTGGGACTGCTTAGTTTACTGTTTTGCGTGCTTGCCATGTTCCTTATTTATGTATCCTGGCAAATAGCCGCTGCTTATATTTTCGGGATCGGACTACTGCTTTTGGCCGCTTCTTTGTGCGTATGTATTTGGGAGATAAACATTTCGGTAAAAGCACTGGAGATAAACCTACAGAACATGGGTTCTAAATAGAAGTTAAAATATTCATTAATATTAAAATTTCCGTTGAAATGTTTTGGTAGTTCGGACATATGACCTATCTTTGCACTCGCAATCAGGGAATCAACCCCCTTAAGCGCTTAATAACAAAGCACTTTGACATAATGGCCCATTCGTCTATCGGTTAGGACGTAAGATTTTCATTCTTGAAAGAGGGGTTCGACTCCCCTATGGGCTACAATAAACAGATTAAAAAAATTAAAGAGGATAGCTAAAAAATGGCAAATCATCAATCATCAATCAAGAGAATCAGACAGACAGACGCAAAACGTTTGCATAACAGATATTATGCAAAAACTGCAAGAAATGCCGTTAAAGTTTTACGTGGCACATTGGACAAAGCGGAAGCTCAGGCTTTATTTCCTAAAGTTTGCTCAATGTTGGATAAGCTTGCTAAGAACAACATTATTCACAAGAATAAGGCTGGCAACTTGAAATCCAAACTGTCTAAGCACGTTAACAAACTTGCTATAGCATAATAAGGAATTATTACTATTTTTAATAGTAAGGCTGGACAGTTATGTCCGGTTGACAAGGCCTAACGGCCCATTCGTCTATCGGTTAGGACGTAAGATTTTCATTCTTGAAAGAGGGGTTCGACTCCCCTATGGGCTACCGAGAAGCTAAAGCCGGATCATTCAGATCCGGCTTTCTTTGTTTATACCTATCCTACTCCTTTTTTCGCTATTTTCACACTCCCCGCTTGCGTCAAGTCAATTATTATCACTACATTTGTTAGTTTTTTCATCGAAATGGATAATAACTGATTTAAAATAAATATAGACTCATGAGTGAAGAATTAAAGAATGCTCCCGGCTCGTATTCAGCCGATAGTATTCAGGTGCTTGAAGGGTTAGAAGCTGTACGAAAAAGACCTGCCATGTACATTGGCGACATTAGTGAAAAAGGTCTGCACCATTTGGTATACGAAGTAGTAGATAACTCTATTGACGAGGCCATGGCCGGCTATTGCAACAAGATTGATGTGGTTATCAATGAAAATAATTCTATTTCGGTTGCTGACAACGGTCGTGGTATTCCTGTTGATTTACATGAGAAAGAAAATAAATCGGCGCTTGAAGTTGTTTTAACCGTATTGCATGCCGGTGGTAAATTCGACAAGGGTTCTTACAAAGTATCCGGAGGTTTGCACGGTGTGGGTGTATCTTGTGTTAACGCGCTGTCTACCTACATGAAGGCGGAAGTTCGCAGAAACAACAAGCTTTACATGATGGAGTTCTCTTGCGGAAAGCCTTTGAATAGCTTGCAGATTGTTGGTGAATCGAAAGTGACCGGTACCAAAATTACTTTTCAACCGGATGCGTCCATATTTACCACAGTAGATTACCAATACAAGACGTTGGCCGACCGCTTGCGGGAGCTTTCTTATCTGAATGCGGGTATCACACTTACTTTGACCGACAAACGTTCTCCAAAAGAAGATGGCACCTTTAAGACAGAAACTTTCCATTCGGATGAGGGTCTGAAGGAATTTGTCCGCTACCTGGATCGTACAAAGGAAAAGCTGGTTGAAAACAGTATCCATATCATCACCGAAAAACAAGGCATTCCTGTGGAGGTTGCCATGACTTACAATACTTCTTACAACGAAAACGTGTATTCGTATGTAAATAACATCAACACGATTGAAGGTGGTACGCACCTTGCCGGTTTCCGTAGAGGTCTTACCCGTACGCTTAAAAAGTATGCGGAAGATTCAAAGATGCTGGATAAAGTAAAGATCGACATTCAGGGCGATGACTTCCGTGAGGGGTTGACTGCTGTTATTTCCATCAAGGTGGCCGAACCTCAGTTTGAGGGACAGACCAAAACCAAGCTTGGAAACAACGAGGTGATGGGTGCTGTTGATATGGCTGTGGGTGAAGCTTTGGGTAATTACCTGGAAGAACATCCGAAAGAGGCCAAAATCATTGTGGACAAGGTAATTCTTGCTGCTACGGCCCGCCATGCAGCCCGCAAGGCCCGCGAAATGGTTCAGCGTAAGTCTCCGCTATCGGGTGGAGGTCTTCCGGGTAAACTGGCCGACTGTTCGTCCAAGGATGCTGCGATATGCGAACTATTCCTTGTCGAAGGGGACTCGGCCGGTGGTACTGCCAAACAGGGCCGCGACCGTAACTTTCAGGCTATTCTGCCGCTGCGTGGTAAGATCCTGAACGTGGAGAAAGCAATGCAGCATAAGGTGCTGGAAAGCGAGGAAATACGTAATATCTATACCGCTCTGGGGGTTACTATCGGTACAGAAGATGATACGAAAGCGCTGAATATTGTGAAGCTTCGCTACCATAAGGTTATTATCATGACCGATGCCGACGTGGACGGTAGCCACATCGCAACACTTATTCTTACTTTCTTCTTCCGCCACATGCGTCCGCTGATTGAGAACGGGTATGTTTTCATCGCTACACCACCACTCTACTTGTGTAAGAGAGGTAAAACGGAAGAGTATTGCTGGACTGAGCAACAGAGACAGGCGTTTATCGACAAATACGGTAACGGTAACGAAAACACGATTCACACACAGCGTTACAAAGGTTTGGGAGAAATGAACGACCACCAGCTGTGGGATACAACCATGAATCCGGATAACCGTACGTTGCGCCAGGTTACAATCGAAAACGCTGCGGAAGCTGATTTGGTATTCTCAATGCTTATGGGTGAAGAGGTTGCTCCGCGCCGCGAGTTTATTGAAGAGAATGCTACCTATGCAAAAATTGATGCTTAACAAATTATGAACAGGGAGGCCCGTCTTTTAACAATTAAGGAGCTGCATCAGGCAGTGGAATCGAATGCTTATCCGCAAGAGGGCGATATTCGTCCGCTGATTGGGGTGTCTTCCAATCAAAAAGAGGGGCTTTCCTGTATCAATAATACGTATATACAAGCTGTTATCGATGCGGGAGGTGCTCCTGTTCTCGTTCCGGTTACGACTAACCTGGATGCGTTAACAGCGATTGTGTCTCAACTCGATGGATTGCTTTTAACCGGCGGAGGGGATATTAATCCGCTGTTATGGGACGAGGAGCCTGTTCCTGAATTGCAGGAAGGCGATCCGACTCGCGACAGCTACGATTTTATCTTGCTTAAGCTGGCAACGGACAGATGTATGCCTGTGTTTGGAATTTGCCGTGGCCATCAGTTAATCAACGCGGCTTTTGGCGGAACGCTTTATCAGGATATCCATACCCAGCACACGGAGAAGACCATTAAGCACAGTCAGCAACACGACAAAGCTTTTGCTTCGCATTCGGTACGGGTGGAACCCAATTCCATTTTGGGGATTCTGACAGACAATCAGGATAAATTGAAGGTAAACTCGCTGCATCATCAGGCTGTAAAAAAGGTTGCTCCCGGATTCAAAGCAAATGCCACAGCTCCCGACGGAATTAACGAAGGGATGGAGGCTTATCCACACTATCCGGTTTTCAGCGTGCAATGGCATCCCGAAACCATGGCTTCCGGCGGAGATGAGCTGATGAGCGAACTATTTCGTTTTCACGTAGAAGAGGCTTCTCTTTTTAAATTAGCCAAAGATATACACCGGGATATCATTACCCTTGATTCCCATTGTGATACGCCTTCGTTCTTCGAAGAGGATTTTGATATCGGACAACGCGGTCTTAGTAAAGTAAACATTCCTTTGATGGAAATGGGGCATATAGATGCGGCCTTTCTGGTTGCTTATCAGGCTCAGGGCGAACGCGACGACCAATCGTTGTCGAATGCGACGGCTTTTGCCTTTAAGCGGATCCGTCAGATTAAGAATCAGGTGGAACTGCAAAGCCGGAGTTTAGGGATTGCGGTTACTCCCGCCGAACTGATGTCGCTGAAAAAAGAGGGGAAGAAGGCTGTTTTAATCGGCATTGAAAATGGTTACGCCATTGGCAAAGACCTGAAAAACATTGAACGCTTCAGCAATGAAGGGGTTACTTACATTACGCTCTGCCATAACGGTAGCAACGATCTCTGCGACTCTGCGGCTGGTGATGCCGAGTGGAACGGATTAAGTCCGCTTGGCAAAGAGGCTGTGAAGGAGATGAACCGGCTGGGTATTATGGTGGATGTATCTCATGCATCGGAAGCCACTTTTTATGATGTACTAAAAGAAAGCACTGTTCCTGTAATCGCCTCGCACTCGTCTGTGAGAACTCTGTGCGACCATGCCCGCAATCTTACCGACGATCAGATACGGGCCATTGCGGAAAAGGGTGGCGTGATTCAGGTTTGCCTGTATACTGAGTTTATCAACAACGAACCGGATAAGGCGAGTTTGTCTGATGCACTGGAACACATCCGGTATATTATCAACCTGGTGGGAATTGATTATGTAGGAATCGGATCGGATTTTGATGGCGGCGGAGAACTCATCGGGTGTCGTGCTGCCAACGAACTTATTCAGATTACTGTAAAACTTCTGGGACTGGGTTATACCGTTCGGGAGATAGAAAAAATATGGGGAGGCAACCTGTTGCGCGTAATGAGCAAAGTACAGGAGTCCGCCCGAATAGATCACCTTTCAACAAATTGAATTATGCTTACCAAAATGCTATATATCTTATTAGCCACAGCAATGATATCCTGCAGTCAGTCCAAAAATCCGTCGCCAGAAACTGCGGAGGTTCCTCAAACGAAACAAACATCGGCTCCTGCATTTAATGCGGACAGTGCCTGGTTGTATGTGGATACGCAGGTGAAGTTTGGTCCGCGCGTACCTAATACAGAAGCACATGTTGCTTGCGGAAACTACCTGGCCGGCGAATTAAAACGATTTGGGGCAAAGGTTTACGAGCAGGAAGCTACGTTAACGGCCTACAATAACGCTCAGCTGAGATCAAAAAATATCATCGGTTCGTATAATCCCGATAATACAAAACGAATTTTACTGTTTGCCCACTGGGACAGTCGCCCATATTCGGATCACGATCCGGATCCTGCCAATCACATGAAGGCGATTGATGGTGCCGATGATGGTGCGAGCGGTGTTGGCGTATTGCTGGAAATTGCCCGTCAGTTTTCGGCAAAGGCTCCTTCGGTTGGAGTGGATATCATCTTTTTCGATGCGGAAGATTACGGCACCCCTGAATTCGAACAGGAGTATAAACCTGACACCTGGTGTCTTGGCACACAGTTCTGGGCTAAGAATCCTCATGTGAAGGGGTACAAAGCCGATTTTGGTATATTGCTTGATATGGTTGGCGCTAAGGGTGCCACTTTCTTCAAGGAACAAACCTCGCTGCACTTTGCGCCCAACATTGTGGAAGAGGTGTGGAGTACGGCCAGAAACCTGGGTTACGGGAAGTTCTTTATCAGTGCTCCCGGCGGACCTATAATAGATGATCACCAGTATGTAATTTCAGGCCGGAATATTCCGTGCATTGATATAATTAACTATGACCCTGAAGCCGAAACTGGCTTTGCTGCTTATTGGCATACACAAAACGATACGATGGATAATATTGACCGCGAAACACTGAAAGCAGTGGGACAAACGGTTCTTGAAGTGGTATATAACCGATAAATTGACAGAAAATGACTATAAACGAGATTCAGGACGAGATTATTGAAGAGTTCTCGGCCTTCGACGACTGGATGGACAAGTATGCTTTACTTATAGAATTGGGTAATTCGCTTGCTCCGCTGGACGAAAAATATAAAACAGAAAGCAACCTGATTGAAGGTTGCCAAAGCCGGGTTTGGCTTCAGGCCGATTACAAAGACGGCCTTATTCATTTTCAGGGTGAAAGTGATGCTGTTATTGTAAAAGGAATTGTTTCCTTGTTGATCAATATAATTTCCGATCATACACCGGACGAGATACTGAATACCGAACTTTATTTTATCGACAAGATCGGTTTAAAGGAACACCTTTCCCCCACCCGTTCCAACGGACTTGTAGCCATGTTGAAACAGATGCGTCTGTATGCCATGGCTTTCAAAGCCAGGGAGGAAGCCTGACCGAAGGAATTAAAATTTTAACGTAAGCTGTTCGGGCAGTAACGTAAAGGTTTTTCTGTGATAAGGGGTTATCCCATACTTGCCAATTGCTTCGCGATGGGCACGTGTTGGATAACCCTTATTTTGTGCCCAGCCGTATTCCGGAAATTCGTCGGCTAACTGCAGCATGTAATCGTCACGGTAGGTCTTTGCCAGAACAGATGCCGCGGCAATGGACAAGTATTTGCCATCGCCTTTTACTATGCATGTATGGGGAATATCCGGATAGGGGGTAAACCGGTTGCCGTCGATTAGCAGCGATTCGGGCAATACGGATAGTTTGGCAACTGCCCGGTGCATCGCCAGGAAAGAGGCCTTCAGTATATTGATGGTATCGATCTCTCCGGCTGTAACAATTCCGACTGCCCAGGCCAGTGCTTCCCGTTCGATGACAGGCCGAAGGGCGTACCGTTTGCTTTCGCTCAGTTGTTTTGAGTCGTTAAGCAGTTCGTTTTTAAAGTCCTTCGGTAGGATAACGGCGGCGGCAAATACCGAACCGGCAAGACATCCGCGTCCCGCTTCGTCGCAGCCGGCTTCGATCTGGTCTTTGTTTAAGTAAGACTCCAGCATACTGTTTGAAATTAAAACATACCGGCTACACGGACAATAGAGGCAGCAAGGGTATCGATTTCTTCTTTCGTATTATAAAACGCAAACGATGCCCGTACGGTTCCTTCTATACCCAGATTATGCATCAGGGGTTGTGCGCAGTGGTGACCGGTACGGACAGCTATGCCCAGTCGGTCGAGCAACATGCCCATGTCGTAATGGTGAATATTCCCGACAAGAAAAGAAATGACACCGCTCTTATGTGCTGATTTGCCGAAGATCCGCATTCCATCAATTGCTTCCAATTTTTCGGTTGCGTAGCTCAACAACTCATTTTCCCAGGCTGCAATATTCTCTATACCGAGGTTATTCACATACCGCAATGCTTCGGCCAGGGCTGTGCTTCCGATATAATCGGGTGTTCCTGCTTCAAACTTGAAGGGAAGTTCGTTGAAGGTTGTCTTTTCGAAAGAAACAGTGGCAATCATTTCGCCCCCTCCCTGATAAGGAGGTAGTTTGTCCAGCCACTCTTCTTTTCCGTAAAGAATGCCTATGCCGGTAGGACCGTATATTTTGTGGGCAGAGAAAACATAAAACTCGGCGTCCAGATCCTGCACGTCTACTTTGAGGTGAGGTACTGCCTGTGCTCCGTCGATCAAAACCGGGACTCCATGGCTATGGGCTATCTCAACAATTTCTTTGGCCGGATTAACCGTACCAAGTACGTTGGAGACATGCATAACAGAAACCAGACGGGTACGTTCAGAAAAGAGTTTCTTGTATTCTTCCATACATAATTCGCCCTTTTCGTTAATCGGAATGACTTTAAGTGTGATTCCTTTTTTTGCCGCCTGCATTTGCCAAGGGACGATATTGGAATGGTGTTCCATAACGGACACAATCACTTCGTCGCCTTCTTTCATACATGCGTCGGTAAAAGAAGAGGCGATGAGGTTAATGGATTCGGTTGTTCCGCGGGTAAAGATAATTTCGCGCGCGTACCTTGCATTAAGGAATTTTTGAACCGTGATCCGGGCTTCTTCGTGCGCTTCGGTAGCAGCCTGACTCAGAAAATGAACACCCCGGTGAATATTGGCATTCACATTGTAATACCCCTCTTCGATCTTTTCCACAACACAGCGGGGTTTCTGCGTGGTAGCTCCATTGTCGAGATAAATCAAATCTTTGCCGTAAATTTTACGTGAAAGAATAGGAAAATCTGCACGGATAGCTTGTATATCTAACATAGTCGTTTTCGTTTACAGTCTAATAACACTTGTCAAAGATACTATGTTTATTTGTAATTTAAATGCGAATAAAGAGTTTATGAATTTGAATGTCTTAAGCAGCACCCCTTTGCAAACGATTGCACCTTTTATCCTGTTATAAATAAACGGAAAGTTGTCTTTACTATATAATTCCTCCTATATTTGTATTTGTCACCTTGTTTACAAACTAATTATCATTATTATGAAAAAGAATCTGCTTCTAAGCCTGATCTTGTTTCTTTTCATCCCAAGCTTGCTGTTTGCGAAGGATATTACCATCGAGCCTGCCTTCTGGTGGAGCGGAATGAAAAATCCGGAACTGCAGTTAATGGTATACGGCGATAATATCGCTGGTTTCCGGCCCTCGGTTTCCTATCCCGGCGTTACTCTTAAAAGTGCGGTTTCTCTGGAAAGCCCCAACTACCTGCTTATTTATCTGGATGTGAAGAATGCAAAACCGGGAACATTCGACCTTATATTTACAAAAGATAAGAAAACATTTAAAATGCCTTACGAGCTAAAAGCCCGTAAAGCGGATGCCAGTAAAATAAAGGGATTTGATTCGTCGGATGTGTTATATCTTATTATGCCCGACCGCTTTGCCAACGGCAATCCGCAAAATGATAATATCCCCCTGAAAACAACTTACAAAACGGACCGTACCAACCCGAACGCCCGCCATGGCGGCGATTTAGCCGGAATTGAGAAGCATCTTGATTATATAGAAGACCTTGGTGTTACTGCCATTTGGCTGAATCCTGTATTGGAGAACGACATGGAAGGCGGTGCTTATCATGGATATGCCACAACCAACTACTACCGGGTTGATCCGCGTTTCGGGACGAACGAAGAGTATGCTCGTCTGATTGA
Organism: uncultured Macellibacteroides sp.; assembly: GCF_963667135.1. Classification (NCBI taxonomy): domain Bacteria; kingdom Pseudomonadati; phylum Bacteroidota; class Bacteroidia; order Bacteroidales; family Porphyromonadaceae; genus Macellibacteroides; species uncultured Macellibacteroides sp. Next base: position 975,929 of record NZ_OY762974.1, read on the forward strand.
GAAGACACATGCAAAAGGTATGCGTGTGGTGATGGATATGATTTTTAATCATTGCGGCAGCGATCACCCCTGGATGAAAGATGTTCCAAGTAAAGACTGGTTTAACAACCTGGATAAGTATGTTCAGACAAGCCACGTGAAAGAGGTTCTGTTCGATCCGTACGCTTCCGAATTCGACAAACAGCTAATGGTGAATGGCTGGTTTGTTCCTTCCATGCCTGACCTGAATCAGAAGAATCCGCACGTTGCCACTTACCTTATCCAGAATAGCATCTGGTGGATTGAGTATAGTGGAGTCGACGGAATCCGTCAGGATACCTACCCGTATGCTGATTACGCGATGATGGCAGATTGGTGTAAGGCTATCTATCGGGAATATCCGGATTACAATATTGTGGGTGAAGCCTGGATGAATCAGACGATGGGAACTGCTTTCTGGCAGAAGGACAGCAAGCTTAACCAGGTTGGCAATACGGAATTAAAGTCTGTGATGGATTTCCGTCTCATGGGGCTGGCTCATTCTGTATTCTTTGGTGATGCCGGCGGGATGCAAGCTTTATACGAACATTTGTGCTACGATTATGCGTATGCCGACATTTATAATGTGTTGCGCTTTCTGGATAATCATGATACGGACCGATTCCTTCCTGCTATGCCTGAAAAGCTTGACGGGTTCAAACAGGGAATTGCCTTTTTGCTCACCATTCCGGGTATCCCTCAGTTTTATTATGGAACGGAGTTGCTCATGAATGGGAACAAACAAAAGGGAGACGGCTACATCCGTCTGGACGTTCCCGGTGGATGGCCGGGCGATGAGGTCAATCAATTTGAGGCTTCCGGCAGAACGCAGTTACAGAACGAAGCATGGAACTATATGCAAACTTTGCTAAAGTGGCGCAAAGGAAACGACGTGATTGCCAAGGGAAAGATGAAACACTTTGTTCCCAACCAGGGAGTCTACGTGTATTCCCGATACCTTAATGGCAAACAGGTAGTTGTTATTATGAACGGGAATGAGAAGGAAACTGTTCTGCCTCTGGATCGCTACGAAGAAATTCTTAAAGATACACCTGCCGGTAAGGATGTGATTACGGGTAAGACGGTAAGTTTGAGTAAAGAAATTAACCTTACCGCAAAAGAAGTTTTGGTATTAGAATTATAGGCTCATTGTTTTAAGTAGGTGAAAACCCCTTGTCTGTGTAGTGATACACGAGGCAAGGGGTTGTTTTACATCAACTAAATTATTTACATGCCCTGCATCCTGCACAGTGCGCTAGCTCTCCGCGGAATCGTTTCTCAACCAGCAGATGAAGACGATCTTTCAAGGCGTCCATACGAACGTAATCAATCACATCGCTTGTAAAAGCAACACTTAATAACATTCTTGCTTCCGATTCGCCAATACCCCGGCTACGCATATAGAACAGTGCGTTTTCATCGAGCTGACCAGTAGTCATACCATGCGAACATTTCACATCGTCGGCATAAATCTCGAGCTGCGGTTTAGAATACATGCGTGCCTCGCGACTGGAACTCAGGTTCCGGTTAGTCTGATATGCCTGGGTTTTCTGAGCACCTTCTTTCACAAGAATACGACCACTGAATGCACCTACGGCTTTATCGTCCAATACATACTTGAAAAGCTCGGTACTTGTGCAATTGGGTACTGCATGGGTAACATGGCTGTATGTATCCACTTTCTGCTCCTGGTCAATAATCGCCATTCCACACAATGTAGCTTCGGAATACTCTCCCAGAAGTTCCACATAATAATTATTGCGTGAGACGCCGTTATTAAGAGAAATACCATTCATCAACACATTGGCAGAAGCTTCAAGTTTAGCGTGCAAAGAAGAAAAACGCGAAGTCATCTCATTGCTTTCTTCCAGGTTATAATAGTCAAAATGACTTCCTTCGCCGGCAAATATTTCTACGACTTGCGTTGACAAGAAGTTATTCAGATCCATGGTATGTTCGCAGACCAGCAATTTAGCCTGTGCTTGTTCTTCCAGAATAACCAATATACGGCTGTTAGCCATGGTATCCACATCCGACCGAAGCACATTAATCAGCTGAACCGGTTTTTCGACCACCTCTCCTTTTGGTACATAAAGAACAAAACCATCCTGAGCAAGCAGGGTGTTCAGAGCAATGATTCCGTCCTTTCCTGAGCAAGCAGCCTTCGCATAGTACTTAGCGGCAATATCGGGAAACTGTTTTGTAAAAGCAAGCAGTCCGCCTGCATATACTCCGTCAGGTAATTTCACGTCCGGTTTCACCTTATCATAGAAGGAATCGTTCACAACAAAATACAAACAGGTGCTTAGATTGGGAACATCGCATCGAAATACATCGTATGGATTAAAGGGAATGGCAAGCCTGTTAATATTCAGTCCAAAGTCGGGAGTAAAAGCCTGCGCGACATCGGTATATTTATAATCTTCCGTATTCGCTTTCGGGAAGCCTGCTGCTTTAAAATCGGCCAAAGCTTTAGCCCGGGGTGCATTAAGCACATCGGAAGCATGACGATTAACCAGCTCTTCACATTGCGAATACAGATCGATATATTGTTGTTCTGCTGCCATATTACTCGTCTCCCATTTCTTTCTTAATCCAGTCGTATCCCTTTTCTTCCAGCTCGAGAGCCAGTTCAGGACCTGCTGTCTTAACAATACGTCCTTTATAAAGCACATGCACTACGTCCGGCTTAATATATTCAAGTAAACGCTGGTAATGTGTGATTACGATCGCCGCATTATCGGGAGTCTTCAACTGATTCACCCCGTTGGCAACAATACGCAGTGCATCAATATCAAGACCACTGTCGGTTTCGTCCAAAATAGCCAGCTTAGGATTCAGCATAGCCATCTGAAATATTTCGTTTCGTTTCTTTTCGCCACCTGAAAAACCTTCATTTACCGAACGGTTTGACAGTTTGTTATCCATTTCCACAACCGCACGTTTTTCGCGCATTAGTTTAAGAAAATCGGATGCAGAAACTGGTTCGAGACCATTATATTTACGGTGTTCGTTAAGAGCCGCACGCATGAAATTCACCATGCTTACTCCTGGTATTTCCACCGGATACTGGAAACTTAAAAACATTCCTTCTCTGGAACGGTCCTCGGGAGACAAATCAAAAATATCTTTCCCGTTGAAAAGAATTTCTCCTTCCGTTACTTCGAAAGCCGGATTACCCACAAGCACAGAAGCCAACGTGCTTTTACCGGATCCATTGGGACCCATGATTGCGTGAATTTCGCCAGGCTTCACGGTGAGGTTGATACCTTTCAATATCTCTTTGCCATTAATATTGGCATGCAAATTTTTTATTTGTAACATAATATATATGTTGAAGCTTTATTTATTAATTTTATATAGAGGTTGTTTTATCAAATTATCCAACGCTTCCTTCCAGAGAGATCGACAGTAGCTTTTGTGCCTCTACAGCAAATTCCATGGGAAGTTTATTCATTACCTCGCGGGCATAACCATTAACAATCAAACCAACAGCTTCTTCTGTTGAGATACCCCGCTGGTTACAGTAAAATATCTGGTCTTCGTTAATCTTGGAAGTCGTAGCCTCATGCTCGATTACCGCTGTTTCGTTCTGCACATCCGCATAAGGGAATGTATGCGCTCCGCAATGGTCGCTTAACAACAAACTGTCGCATTGCGAATGATTACGGGCATTTTCGGCACGTGGAGAAACTTTAACCAACCCTCGATAGCTATTCTGGCTATGTCCGGCTGATATCCCTTTGGATACGATCGTACTCTTTGTGTTTCTTCCAAGGTGAACCATCTTGGTACCGGTATCAGCTTGCTGATAGTTGTTCGTTACGGCTACCGAATAAAATTCGCCGACCGAGTTGTCTCCGGCCAGAATGCAACTTGGATATTTCCAGGTGATAGCAGAACCGGTTTCCACCTGCGTCCATGAGATCTTGCTGAAATCGCCCTTGCACAAGCCGCGCTTGGTTACAAAATTGTAGATACCACCTTTTCCGTCTTTGTCACCGGGATACCAGTTTTGAACAGTCGAGTATTTTACTTCGGCACGTTCGAGAGCTATAATCTCAACGATAGCTGCATGAAGCTGGTTCTCGTCACGCATTGGCGCTGTACATCCTTCCAGATAACTTACATAAGCATCATCTTCGGCAACAATCAAGGTCCGTTCAAACTGACCTGTATTGGCTGTATTGATACGAAAATAGGTAGATAATTCCATCGGGCATCTAACTCCTTTTGGAATAAACACAAACGAACCGTCGCTAAAGACAGCGGAATTAAGAGCGGCGAAGAAATTATCACGGTAAGACACTACGCTTCCCAAATATTTCTGCACCAAATCAGGGTGATTATGCACTGCTTCACTAAATGAAGAAAAGATTATTCCTTTTTCAGCCAGATTTTCCTTGAAAGTTGTCTTAACCGAAACACTGTCCATTACGGCGTCGACTGCCATACCGGAAACACCAGCTAGTTGAGCACGTTCATGCAATGGAATACCGAGCTTATCGAAAGTTTTTAACAACTCCGGATCTACGTCGTCCAATGATTTTGGACCTTCTTTCTTTTTGGGAGCGGCATAATAAATAATATCCTGATAATCTATCTTAGGGATAGTAAGGTGTGGCCATGTTGGCATCTCAAGAGTGAGCCAATGGCGATAGGCTTTTAACCGGAATTCTAGCATCCATTCCGGTTCATTTTTTTTAGCAGAAATAATCCGGACTGTGTTCTCGTCAAGTCCCTTAGCGATTACTTCCGTATCTATATTGGTAACAAAACCGTACTTATAATCTCCGGATGTTACCTCACTTATAATATCTGTTGAATCCTGCATATAATAAACTTAAACTTTACATGTTACATAAAAACAACCATTCTACTCATTTTGTTCCTGCTGTCTGATTGATAAGCCCATAATTTAAATGGATCGAAGACTGTAACTCTTCTTGTTTTCATCTTTTTCTTCAAAAAAATGAAAGGGTGCATAAACGGAAGGGATAATGGATTCGGTGAAATAATAGAAACGGGACGCCTCTTTGGTTTCTTTTGAAATAAACAGATTATGTTTATCTACCGTTTCGTAAAAGTTAATAAACAAGCTTGTGAATAGAATCATAATCAACACGCCGAACGCTCCGCCCGACAAATGATTCAGTACGCCAATTGGTGTCGCATCCACTACTTTATCGACGGCTGAACCTGCCAGATTTATAACAGCGACAATGAGCGCAAACCCGAGAATATAACTTACAATAACAGAGGCTTTACTGGATAACATGCCTGATTCGAGGAAAAAAGCCTGAAACCATGTAGCAAGCTGACCGCAGAAATAGATCGCTAGTATCAGGGCTATAAGCGAAACAACCTGTTTGATGAATCCATCAAACAGGCCTTTCACAAATCCTAAACCGGCTAAACAAACCAATGTTATATCCAACCAATTCATTATAGAGTCTTCTTTACTTCCACTTCTTCGTAAGATTCAATAATATCACCAACCTTTATATCATTATAATTCGTAATATTCAGACCACACTCGTAGCCAAAAGCAACTTCTTTCACATCATCTTTATAACGCTTCAATGAGCCCAGATCGCCGGAATAGATAACAATACCATCGCGGACAAGACGGATTTTATTGGAACGCTTAATCTTACCTTCCTTCACCATACAACCGGCTACCGTACCTACCTTGGTAATTTTGAATACTTCGCGAACTTCAACATTCGAAGTAATAACCTCCTTGATTTCGGGAGACAACATACCTTCCATAGCTGACTTCACTTCTTCGATAGCATCGTAGATGATTGAGTAAAGACGGATTTCGACACCTTCCTTATCAGCCTGACGACGGGCGGCTACTGCAGGACGTACCTGGAAGCCGATAACAATCGCGTTGGAGGCAGCTGCCAATACAACATCTGATTCAGAGATCTGACCTACGGCCTTATGAATAACGTTAACCTGAATTTCGGGAGTAGAAAGACGAATCAGAGAATCTGACAAGGCTTCTACAGAACCATCCACGTCACCCTTCACAATCACATTTAATTCCTGGAAGCTTCCAACCGCAATACGACGGCCAATGTCATCCAACGTAAGCATCTTCTGCGTACGGATACCTTGTTCACGTTGTAACTGCTCTCTTCTGGTTGCAATTTCACGGGCTTCCTGTTCTGTTTCAAGTACGTTGAACGTATCACCTGCCTGAGGTGCACCGTTTAATCCTAAAATCAATACAGGCTCTGATGGTTTTGCTTCTTCAATTCGCACGTTACGCTCATTGAACATAGCCTTAATTTTACCATGATGTGTACCAGCCAACACGATATCTCCCATACGCAACGTACCGGATTCGATAAGAACAGTAGACACATAGCCACGTCCTTTATCCAATGATGATTCAATGATAGAACCAACAGCGCGTTTTTTAGGATTAGCCTTCAGGTCAAGCATATCTGCTTCAAGTAATATTTTTTCAAGCAGCTCTTCGACACCCAGACCCTTTTTGGCCGAAATTTCCTGCGACTGGAACTTTCCTCCCCAGTCTTCTACCAGGTAATTCATTTTAGCCAGCTCTTCCTTAATCTTTTCAGGATTTGCACTTGGCTTATCTATTTTATTAATAGCAAATACCATCGGAACACCCGCTGCAGCTGCATGGTTAATAGCCTCGATTGTCTGAGGCATCACATTGTCGTCCGCAGCAACTATGATAATCGCAATATCGGTAACTTTAGCTCCACGTGCACGCATGGCTGTAAAAGCTTCGTGACCCGGGGTATCAAGGAATGTAATGCGTCGTCCGCTCTTCAGCTTCACATTGTAAGCTCCAATGTGCTGTGTAATACCTCCGGCTTCACCGGCAATTACATTGGCATTACGGATATTGTCGAGCAAAGATGTTTTACCGTGGTCAACGTGTCCCATTACTGTTACAATAGGTGGACGGGTAACCATATCTTCTTCGTTGTCTTCTTCATCCGCATTAATAGCCTCAACTACTTCCGCACTAACGTATTCTGTCTTGAATCCGAATTCTTCGGCTACGATATTGATTGTTTCGGCATCCAGACGCTGGTTAATGGAAACCATGATACCAATGCTCATACAGGTCCCGATAACCTTTGTAACAGGCACATCCATCAGGTTAGCCAGGTCGTTTGCTGTAACAAACTCCGTAAGCTTCAATACCATGCTTTCGCGTTCTTCCTGATCCATTATATCGTGTTCACGACGGGAAGCAGCATCACGTTTATCTCTGCGGTATTTGGCGCCCTTGGTGTTGGACTTTCCTTTATTTGTTAAACGAGCTAACGTTTCTTTGATTTGTTTCTGAACATCCACTTCGCTAACCTCAGTCTTCACCGGTTTCTTTAAACGCGGCTTGTGATCGGTTCGTAAAGTAGGACGCGTAAAGTTCGGGTTGGGATTAGCACCCGGCGTGGTAGTTACATCCACACGTTCCTTCTTGATACGTTTACGCTTCTTTTTCTCGGCATCATCTCCTGCTTTCACAGGTGCCGATCCAGGTTTTACTGGTCCTGCTCCAACTTTAACAGGTGCTGTACCGGCTTTAACAGGTGCAGCAGGTCTGGGCGAAGTATCTTTGCCAGGACCTTTGTGAGCCACAACAGGTTTACGCTCAGGATAACGTTTGTCATCACGTTCTTTTCTCTTCTCTTCCTTCGTCTTCTTTTTAGGACGGGTAGACTGGTTGAGCGCGTTCAGGTCAATCTTTCCTGTAACCTTAATATTTGACTCAAACTTGGTTGTACTAATACGGAAAAGTTCATCCTTTCCTTCATCCGTCTCAGTTTCCGCATCTACGGAAACTACCTCGACAGATTTATCTTCTATCTTTTCTGATCTATTTTCTTTTGGAGTCTCTGAAACCATCGGTCGTTTATCTTCGGCTATTACTTTTTCCACTACTTTTACTTTTTCCACCTGTTCAGGCACAGTTTTTTCAACCTTAGGAGGTTGTTCTGCAACTTGCGGAATTTCGACAACAGGTTCTGATTGAATTTTAATATCCGGAGCAACCTCTGGCTTAACAGTCATAACCTCTTCTTTCGCAACCGGCACTTCCTTCGCAACGGGTACTTCCTTCACAACCGGCACTTCTTTCGATTCAGGAGCTTCATGCTTTTTATGATGATCGTCCAGATTTATTTTTCCCTTCGTTACAATTCTGGGCTTAAACTCTTCCGGAACTTCAGTTTTAATTTCGAAAGATTTTTCATGTTTAGTTGAAGCAGTATCTTCTACTGTTTCTTTTCTTTTCTCTTTCTGAAAACGCTCACGATCTTTTCCGTCCTGTAATCCTTTTCCAAACTCATTTACGAGCAAAGCATACTGTTCATCACTGATCTTCGTGTTGGGATTGCTCTCAACATGATGACCTTTCTTATGAAGGAATTCGACCACAGAGGTGATTCCAACATTTAAATCTCTTGTTACATTTATTAATTTTATAGGCATATCTAACTTTGTCGTAAAACTTTTTTATTCTTTATCCTGATCTTCAAATTCAGCAGAGAAAATAGCCAGAATTTCATCTACTGTAGACTCTTCCAGATCTGCACGCTCTATTAATTCCGCGCGGGTCATCGCCAACACGTTTTTCGCTGTATAACATCCGATATTTTTAAGTGCATCGATAATCCAGCTGTCGATTTCATCAACAAATTCATCCAGATAAATATCTTCCTCATCAGCACCTTCAATATCGCGAAATACGTCAATCGTATATTCGGTAAGCATACAAGCTAATTTAATATTCAATCCGCCTTTACCAATCGCCAGCGATACTTCTTCCGGACGAAGATATACCTCTGCTTTGTGTTCATCTTCGGTTAACCTGATAGATGAGATCTTGGCAGGACTAAGCGCGCGCTGAATAAACAAAGTCACGTTAGATGTGTAGTTGATAACATCTATATTTTCGTTGCGCAGTTCTCGAACAATTCCATGAATACGGGATCCTTTCATACCGACGCATGCACCAACTGGGTCGATGCGGTCGTCGTAAGACTCTACAGCCACTTTGGCTCTTTCCCCAGGGATACGAGCTATTTTTTTAATAGTAATAAGTCCGTCGTTGATTTCAGGAACTTCCAGTTCAAATAATCTTTCAAGGAAAACCGGGGCTGTTCTTGACAATATAATTTTAGGATTATTGTTTAGATTGTCTACTCTGAGTACAACTGCACGTACTGTTTCTCCTTTACGATAAAAATCTGTTGGGATTTGTTCAGTTTTTGGAAGCAACAATTCGTTACCATCGTCGTCGAGAAGCAATATTTCTTTCTTCCACACCTGGTAAACATCTGCAGAAACAATCTGTCCTATTTTATCTTTATATTTTGCAAACAAGCTATCTTTCTGCAATTCAAGTATTTTAGAAGCAAGAGTCTGGCGAAGATTTAAAATAGCTCTACGTCCAAAATCCGCAAAATGGACCTCATCCGTAACCTCTTCTCCAACTTCACAGTCGGCATCAATTTTACGGGCTTCGGTTTGCGTGATCTGAAGAGTCGCATTTTCCAGCTCATCATCAGCGACTACAGTCCGGTTTCTCCAGATTTCAAAGTCTCCCTTTTCCGGATTGATAATAACGTCGAAATTTTCATCAGTCCCGAACATCTTAGCGATTACGTTTCTGAAAGAATCCTCCAGAACGCTGATCATTGTGTCCTTATCAATATTTTTTAAATCCTTGAATTCTGCTAATGTATCAATCATGCTGATTGTTTCCTCTTTCTTGGCCATAGTCTAATTTTACTTGAATCTTATTAAGTATTTTGTATTTTTAATTTCATTAAAGGTGTATGCAAGATCTTCCTGGACTGTCATTTTACGCTTTGCCCCTTCAGGTTTGATTTGTTTCTCTATCGAAACAACAATTCCATTTTCATCGGCAGATTTAAGAACTCCAGAGAATTTTACTCCATTTTTCAACAGCACATCTACTTCATTTCCTACATTTTTGATATACTGACGAAGTATTTTAAAAGGAGATGTAATTCCAGCCGATCCGACTTCAAGTTCAAAATCTTCGGATTCTCTGTCAAGATTATCTTCCAGATAACGGCTTAAAGATATACAATCTTCAATACAAACTGCATCGTCATTATCAATTTCGACGATAATAATATTACCTGGTTTAATTACTACGTCAACCAAGTAGTTGTCCGAGGAAGCCAAGTGTTCTTCCGCAAGCTGAGTAATTCTGCTTTTTTCTATCATACATATATGGTTAAGAACAAAAGAAGGGGACTACCCGCCCCCTCCTCATCGTCTCTTTATCGCTTGCAAATATACAAATAATCAGCCTGTTTGCAAAAAAAAGTACGCTTTTTATTACATTTCCTTTTTCTGTATTATTAATATTACTTAAATATGTAAAAAATATCATCTTTTTTTACGGTATTGTTGAGGTGTTATTCCAAATTGATTTTTAAAACAACGGCTAAAATAGGCTGGAGAAGAAAAGCCCAACGAATAAGCCACTTCGGCTATTGTAGAATTTTCTTCTCGTAATAGAATCATTCCCTTACTCATTTTCAAATGTAAGATATAATCATTGGGAGTCATTCCGGTAATTGCCTTTACTTTATGAAAAAGGCTGGTACGCCCGATCCCCATTTCCTTGCACCATTCAGACACATCGAAAGAGACGTTTTCGAAATTATCCTGAATTATTTTTTCCGAATGCTCCAGAAAAAGCTGATCGTTACTGTTTGTTGCAAGTTCAACTTTATCAAACTCCTGATGTTCAGAATATTTTTGAGATAAATCCTTTCTGCTTTTAACAAGATTATTACATTTTAAAAACAGAAGTTCAATATTGAATGGCTTAACAATATAGTCGTCTGCCCCACATTTTACACCTTCAATATGTTGCTCTATTGAAGTCTGTGTGGTTAATAAAACGATTGGAATATGGAATGTATCAATGTGAGACTTTAAACGGGAACACATTTCAATTCCGGAAAGTCTAGGCATCTTTACATCACTGATAATAATATCCGGTTTTTCGTCTTTCGCCAGTTCCAGCCCTTCCGCTCCGTTCTTTGCTTCTAGTACATCATACACCGGCGAAAAGGTTTCTTTTAAAAGCTGACGTAGATCATCATCATCTTCAACCAGCAACATTCTGTATCTTCTGCTTTCAGAATTTACGGAAATATCATCCGGAATATAAGAAGCAACCTGTCCATACGAAAGAGACCCTGCTATATCTTGTTGTTGATCCCCGTCGAGCTGATCTGCTGTGAAATGTTTATCACCGGACAATAATTTAACGGACAAAACAGTTCCGTTGTCATCTTTGTAAATCGACAATGTTCCTTTATGCAACTCCACAATTCCTTTACCCAGAGCCAATCCTATACCGCTACCTGGCAAATTGGGATCTGAAGCAAATGTGTCGGACTGATAGAAAGAGTCGAATATCCCTTCCAATACATTATCTTCCAACATCGACTCTTTGATAAACACCTTAACTTCTGCAAAGCCCTTTTTTTGCTCCAAAATCAATCTTATCTCTCCGGGAGTTACAGAGAATTTAAATGCACTCGACAGCAGATTATAAAATACCTTTTGCATTTGAATCTGATCAAACCACAATATTACCTCTTCATTCGCATGTTCAAACAGATATCGGATTTGTTTTTCCTTTGCATATTCAGTAAAAGAAGTGAAAATTTCATTCAGAAATGCCGCAATATCATGCGAATCGACTTTTAAGTCAAACCGATCTTGTTCTAATTTCCGAAAATCAAGAAGTTCGGTTATTAAGTCCTGCATACGCAGAGATTGTTTCCTAATTTTCTCTATCTTGTTCTTGTTGCCAGAAGAAAGATCTTGCTGCAACAACCTGTCTGCCTGACCGGAAATAAGCATTAACGGTGTCCGGAACTCATGAGATATATTCGTAAAAAACTCAAGTTTCTTTTGGTTTAGCTCCTCTATCCTTACATTTTCCCGTTGCTCCATTTCCAGAGAAGCTTGTAACAATGCTTTTCCTTTATTAAAACGGACATACCAGAAAAGTAAAGAAAAAAGAAGAAACGCATATACAAAGTAAGCTGGTATGGAGGCCCAAAACGGAGCGGAAACAATTATTTCGAGCGAAATCATTTTTGAAGGATTAGCAAGTTCCCGAACCCTCAATATATAATTTCCCGGAGGTAAAGAGGTATAGGTAATAGTTTGATAATCTGTGCTAGTCCAAAATTCATCCAATCCATCCATCTTATATTCATAACGGCAATTATATGATGACGAATAGTTCGAAGAAGCAAATGTCACATTAATCGTATTCTGATTATAAGCAAGTTTGATCTTAGTTGTATAAGCAAAACCCTTATTCAATATTCCATCAGCACTGGGATCGATCATTTTATTATTTACAGAAAGAGAAGAAAAATATAAATTATAATCATTCTGTTCGTCATTTAGATCGTCTTCCATAAAAGACATCATTCCGTAAATTCCTCCTACATAAATCTTGCCGGATGTAGGCGACACAAATAATCCACAATCACCACTCAAAGCTTTCAATGGCAAAAAATCCGTTAAGCGAATATGTTTCGAAGAATGTTTGCGAACATCAAGCAGTGATATCCCTTTATCTGAAGTAAGTAACAATTTTCCGTTTTTCGTAAATTCCATATTGTAGCAGACATCGCTTAACAACATGTGGTTTTCTTTAGTATAAGGTTTGAAAGTATCTTTATCAAAATCATACTCTAGCAATCCCGATTTTAGGGTCGCAAAAAATAACCCATCTTTTTGGTTTCCACAAATTGCACGTACAGCACTTGGGATAACACTTCCCTGCTCGAGTCCGCTGCCATAATTTCTGAGTATTTTTTTATTTTTCAAATCCACGGTAAATAAACCTTTTTTCATTGATGATACCCATAATACTTCGCGGTTGTCCACATGGATAACCCGAATTATCCCTTTGCATTCATTTTGTAATTTGACCTCATCAAACAGAGGAGTTATTATCTGAGATTCTTTGTCCATTTTGAAAATACCATCCTGAGTCAACAAAATCAGGTAGTTTTTATACGAGACAATCTCTTCCACTATTTTCTCATGAATAGAGGAGAGTATAGGTGATTTAATTGTATGGAATTTTTGACTCTTTAAATCTAAATAGGATAATCCATCCATATATACACCTAAATACAACCGGTTATATTCTTTATCGAACCAGACCGATCTGATTTTATTATGTGTTAATCCGTTCGTCCCTTTCTTAAAGTGTTCTACTAACGCTGAATTCTTATGAATAACATTCAATCCACTCCCTTCGGTCGCAATGTATAATGACCCGTTTAAATCTTCTGTCATGGAGCCAATTACAGCTCCGTGTAAATTCGCTGAAACACGATCATTGCTTGGCAGAAAAGAATAATAATTTGTTTTTGTATTAAAAAAGCGGACCTCACCGTAATACGACCCAATCCACAATGTACCTTGCTTATCTGAAAAAAGAGAAAAAATTGTAGATTCGGGCAACAATGGTTTTTCGACTTGAACAACTTCTCCTTTATCACCTTTAATCTCGAGTGAATACAAGCCAGACAAAGTTCCAACCCAAATATTGCCATTGCTATCTTCTTGAAAACAATAGATATCAGAATCAATATAAGAGAAATCATCAGTCATTTTCAAAAGTACGTGTTTAACTTCTCCGTTTGATAAAATCCGATGTATCTGTTTAGACTTACTGCCAATCCACAAGCAACTATTCGAGTCCAGATACAAGCATGATATACTTTCATTTTCAAACATTCTTATTGATTGTTCCGGATTCTTTATGCTGACTTTATAAAGTCCGCCTGTAGTTCCTAACCAAAAAATTCCATTGCCGGCACTCTGAATAGATTTAATAATATGCTCCGGATTCGGCAAAGATGCAATTAAACGATTAACGGTGGCTTTGGAATCGTAATAATACAATTTATTATCGTTTGCATAAAAAAGAGAATCGCCTGTACAGTATAAAGCATTTGATTGAATCCCGGGAAGAGTGAAGCGTTCACGCACTAAATCAAATTGGACCAGTTGATTTTCGGCCAGAAAAAACAGATTTGAAGAGTTGTCTCCGCAAATAGCATGTATATTGCTATCTTCTATTTCGCTAAAATATTCGGAGAGTCTATATACTTTTACATTAGTGCCATCAAATTGATTCAGTGCATCATTTCCAAACCACATTCTTCCAACCCCATCCTGCCATATAGAAATTGCCGATGCCTGTGAAAGCCCCTGGATGGTCCCTAATGTGTTAAAATTTATATCTTTTGCAGTAGCAAATAAAGAAAACAAACTAAACAAAAATAAAAGAAATGGTCTCATATGCGAGTATTTTATTACGGCACTCATACTTAAGAATGCACAAAAGTAGTAAAATAATTCACATTGCAACCGATCTCTTAAGTCCTAAGAAACAAGGTACTATAAATATCGTACGTTAACATAGCAAAATCGTACACCGAACCAGAATCATTCACTATCGACAAATTGTATAACATACAAGAACACACCTATCATACTTTTGTAAGCAAATCACAAAAATGCAATATCAATATAAACGGATGTTAATAAAATCCGGTGATCAATTAACAGATCTGATTCATTTTTAAATTGAATTCATTGTATTGCATGATGCCACTAAAATAAATCACATAAAAAAACAGCAGTTCTTACAATCAAAAATAAAGAATTGACAGATAGAAAAAACAATAATCAAAATTAAGTTAACAAGACCAAAAGTTAACAGCTGTTGGTCTAAATCATAAACATTAAAAAAATCCAGTATGACGAAAACGTTTAAAACGGGCAAATTAATTGTACTAGCTTGTGCATTGAGCTCTTTAGGAGTCTTGCATGCAGAGTTGACACCAATTAAGCAGAGTACCGATGTTGCGCAGCAACGAAGTAAAGTTACAGGAACTGTTGAGGATGCATTAGGTTCTGTTGCAGGTGCATCAGTTATTATTAAGGGATCTACCAATGGGGTAATTACCGATTTGAATGGAAATTTCACTCTCGAAGGAGTAAATAAAGGACAAACTATTCAGATATCTTTTATAGGTTATATCTCGCAGGAGATAAAATATGAAGGACAATCTAGTTTGCGAATTGTATTAGTAGAAGATGCACAGAAAATCAGTGAAGTTGTGGTAACAGCTCCGATTGGTGTACAACGTCAACCCAAGGCCCTTGGTTATTCTGTAAGTGCCATCACCTCTAAACAGTTAACAGAATCCGGAAGTACTAACTTTGCTTCAGCCATGTATGGTAAAGCTGCCGGTGTAAAAGTTACAACCGCCCCCGGGGGTGCAAGTAGTGCTGTTAATGTTCAGATCCGTGGTATTAACTCCTTAAACTATAACCAACAGCCTCTTTATGTGGTTGATGGGGTTATGATCCGTAACGACGGACAAAACGGGGCCACGGGTGCCAACAATAACAACTACTGGGACGACCAGCGTATCCGTGGTAACGGTATTTTGGATATCAACCCCGAAGACATTGAATCGTTAACTGTGTTGAAAGGTGCAAGTGCGACAGCCTTATATGGTTCTGATGCTGCCAGTGGTGTAGTTGTTATCTCTACCAAGAAAGGAACCAAAGGCGGAGGTCTTGGCATCGATTTCAACTATAATATTATGGCTGAAAAGGTTGCTTTCCTTCCTAAATATCAAAACACGTACGGTCCGGGATACGACAGAGCAAACAATGTTGCCTCCGGTGCTACCGCAGAAGGATGGATTGCCGACACTTCTTCACCAAGCGGATACAGACCTTTCTTCCGCGCTTACGGAAACTTCGGACCTAAGATGGAAGGTCAGGATGTAATGTGGTGGGATGGCTCTGTACGTTCGTACTCAGCACAACCTGACAACTATGCGGGCATCTATCAGACAGGTTTCACATCAAATGCCAACCTTGCACTTTCAAATCAGACAGATAAGCTAAACTATCGTTTATCCTATTCTCGTCTGGATTACAAGGGTACTCAAAGAGGCAGTAATTCTCAAAAGAATACCTTCAATTTAAACAGTACCATTAAGTTGGCCGACAATGTTTCAATTGACGCTATCGCTTCGTATGTTAATACATATACAGAAAATCGTCCGTATCAGTTAGGACAGGTTTTGGGTTCGTATGGTGGATTCTTTAGCCGTGCCGAAGATATGGATGTTATGCTTGATAAGTATAAAACCTCAAACGGATATAAATATGTTACCTATGATCATCCGGAACGTTCGGACGAAGCATTTAAATATAACATCCGTGCAACCAACTTGCTTGATTTCTTCTGGCAACAGTTAAGAAATAAATACGAAGAAAATGAAGATCGTTTGATTTCAAGTGTTACATTAAACTGGAGTATACTTGACCACTTAAAATTCAGAGGAAGAATTGGTAATGACTACACTGGCATTACAACTGAAAACAAACAGTTCAACGAATATTCTACTGCATTTAATTCAACAAGCTCAAGTACAGGAGGATATACAACAGCGAAGGGTATTTATAAAGTATTCTATGGCGACGCTTTGTTAACATGGGACGGTAAGGTTGGAGAAAAACTGGGATATTCTGTTAGTGCAGGTTATCAGGGTCGTTCCGAAGAATACAAAGATCAGTCAACATCAACAAAAAATGGTTTGATTACTGAAAATTGGTTTTCACTTAGCAACTCTTACGGCATTCTGAATGCAAGTGCTAAAAGACAAGAGCTTTTAAAATATGCTTATCTGGGAATTCTTAATTTAAGCTACAGTGACTATCTGTTTTTGGAAGCCACAGCTCGTAAAGAGTATTCTTCTACGCTTCCTCCTAAAAACAACAATTACTTCTACCCTTCTGTAAATGGTAGTTTTGTTTTCTCTGATGCATTTACAATGCCCGAAGCGATCAGCTACGGAAAAGTAAGAGCATCATACGGTATCGTGGGTAACGCTGCTCCGATGTATGTATCCAATGTATCTTATACACAGGATGCTTTACAATCAATCAACGGATCGGTTGCTGCGTTGGCTCTTTCTTCTTCGTATGGTAACAACAACCTGAAGGCAGAAACGAAGTATGAACGTGAACTTGGTTTGGAAATGAAGTTCCTCGAAGATCGTATCGGATTCGACATCAGCTACTATGACAATGTGGTGAAAGACCAGATTATGGATTTATCTACAGCTGCCTCTGTTGGTGCAACAAGTCAGATTGTAAACGTAGGGGAGATCGCAAGTAATGGTCTGGAATTGGCTTTAAATGCAACTCCAGTACGAGGAACAGTTCATTGGTCAACTCGCTTTAACATAGGCTTTAACAAATCCAAAGTAAACAAACTTGCTACAGGGGTACCTCAGCTTATATTTTATGACGCAGAACAATCGGCTATACGCGTTGTAGCCAAAGAAGGCGAAGACCTGGGTAATATTTACGTTTACGATCGTGCTAAGAATGAAAATGGAGATCTTTTGATCAATGACGATGGATACTATGTTATTGACAAGTCAAAGTATGTTAAGGTCGGAAATATTATGCCGAAAGCTACAGGTGGGTGGTCAAATACAATCATGTATAACAATCTATCTCTTGACTTTACCCTTGACTACCGCTTTGGTGGTAAGATGGTTTCGACCCCAACCAAGTATGCAACGGGTGCCGGTATGTTTGAGAATACAATGAAATACCGTGATGCGGAACATGGAGGACTCACATTTACTGACGATTACGGTACCTGGAATGATGGTGTATTACTAAATGGTGTAAATGCGAATACAGGAGCTAAGAACACAAAAGTAATTGGTGCCGCTGATTATTATATGAATACATATGGTTGGGGATACGATGCATGGAATGAAGATGGAGCCATTTTTGACAACAGCTTTATCAAAATGCGTGAAATATCTCTTGCTTACCGCGTTCCTTCTAAGGTAACCAGCAAGCTTGGATTAAACAACCTTCGCGTATCTGTAATCGGTCGTAACCTGTTCTATGTATGGAAAACTTTGGAAAATGTAGATCCGGAAGCCCCTCTTGGAAATAAATGGTGGTCTCAGGGAATTGACGTAGGTTCTACTGCAGCTTCCAGAAGTTTTGGTATCTCTATTAATGCTAATTTTTAATTAAAAAACTATGAACAAGAAAATAGTACAAGGATTATTGTTGGCTACCACCCTTATTTTCGGTAGTTGTACAGATCAGCTTGAAGAAAAATATTACAATCCGGAAAAATCGACGACAATGAGCATACCCGGATTCTTTACCTCTGCTTTGAACAGCGACAGAGTTCGCCCTTCATACTGGAATGTAAGAACATTCCTGGAAATGCAACCCGGTGTATATGCCCAGACAAATTATTTTGGCAACGGAAATACGGCTTATCAACAAGCAGACAGTTATTGTGAACAATACTGGAACGATTTTTATGGCAGAGGGATCATGTCATTGTACAGAGCAATGGAAGTAACCTACGCAAATCTACCGGACGCAGACAAAAAGAATCAGGAGATCTTTATGAAAGCTGTTAAAGTTGTATTATACGACAGAGCTTCTCAAATGGTTGATCTTTGGGGTGACATTCCTTTCTCCGAAGCCGGAAGTCTGGAAACAAACAGTACAATCACAAATGCAAAATTTGATGATTCTGCCGAATTATATGCAACTTTTATCGCTGGTTTGGATGAATGCGCAACCTATTTTGCATCAGCTTCTACTACGGCCGATTTTAGCAAATACGATATTCTGTTGAGCGGTAATGTAAAGAAATGGCAACAGTATGCCAACTCTCTTCGCTTACGTCTTTTAATGAGAATGTCTAACGCGAACGAAAACACAGCAAAAACTAAGGTCCTGGAAATGCTTAATAACCCGGCTTCTTACCCATTGGTAGACGGTGCAATGGCAAGCAACTATAATCCAGCCAATGTGGATGTATTATTGTTCCCTCTTACCACCTACACAGACAACCTGAACTCGGCTTTAAGTGAACTAAATTGCAACTGGGCTCCGGATTATTTGCTGAACAAGGTAATGGCACCAAGTAACGACCCCCGCCTTCCGGTTTTCTTTGACAACACAAGCAAGGGATACCGTGCTATGCCTGTAGAATCAAGCACATCATGGGCCGAAGCAAACTATGCAGATTATTGTTATCTCGATTCAACTACGTTTGTGCAGAACGCACAGATGCCGGGTTTTGTAATGACATCCTCTGAAGTAAACTTCTTGAAAGCTGAAGCTTTCCAACGTTGGGGAAATTCTTCGGATGCAAAGACTGCTTTCGAAACTGCAGTAAAACAATCCGTATCTTTCTATTACTATGTAAACAACCTGAATTCAGCAGGTTTACGTAAAGAGTCTAAGCCTTCCGACAGCGTAATCGAAGCATTTATTGAAAGTGGCGTTAGTTATACAGGAACCGATGCACAGAAGTTAGCCTTGATTTATACTCAGAAGTGGCTTCACTTCGGCTTATGGCAGGCCAACCAGGCATGGGCCGAATATAGAAGGACAGATGTACCGGCACTTACATTCCCATCCGAAGGTAAACTTTCGGGGTACACAACACCTCCTACCCGTTTGATATATCCTTCAGGAGAAGTATCAAACAACTCAGAAAATTATAAAAGTGTAGCTGGCAAGGATACCCGCAGCACGAAGTTATTCTGGGACGTAAAGTAAGATAAGCCATACATCCGTTTGAAATTAATTTTCAACTGGAAGAAATGATTTTGAGGATGGACTCTGGTTATACAGAGTTCATCCTCTTTCTTTTTGTTAAAGTAAGGTTAATAATACATGTTGTAAAACATATATTGAGGTATAAGTGTTATCTTTGTAACGGTATAAAAAAACACAATATAAGCCTATGCTTAGCCAAGTATTTTATATTCTCTTTTTTTTCTTTAGCGGCGAATTTATCAGCTACTTTCTTGGGGGCTTTATACCCGGAAGTGTGATTGGAATGATTCTTCTGTTTTTGGCGCTTGTTCTTGGGATTGTGAATCCTGTAAAAGTTAAAAAAGTATCGACACTTCTCACTCAAAACATGGGTCTTTTCTTTCTGCCTGCCGGAGTCGGACTTATGAATTCATTGGGCATTATCTCCGAATATTGGGTGGTTATCGTTACAGCATCTGTTATTAGTACGGTTCTGGTTATCGCAAGTGTAGCCATTGTTCAACAAAAAATGGGTAAGGAGATAAAAGACAATGAATAATCTGCTCGAATCCCAAATTTTTATACTCACGCTGGTAATAGGAACTTATCTTGCCGCCTCTTTGTTGTATAGAAAAACAAAGTTAAGTATACTGCACCCTTTGCTCACCTCAATTCTGGTTATTATTGCCATTCTTAAGGTGACTGGCATTCAATATGAATCATTCAAAGAGGGTAGTAAATTAATTGAATTCATGCTTGGTCCGACAGTCGTAGCATTGGGATATGTTCTTTTTGAACAGATGAAGAATCTGAAAGGGAATGTGATCTCAATCCTTACTTCGCTTTTTATTGGAGCAATCACCGGAATAGTGAGTGTAATTGGCATATGTAAACTAATGGGCGCCAACGATATCCTTATCGCCACACTCCAGCCTAAATCGGTTACAACACCGATTGCAATGGAAATTGCTGAAAAATCGGGAGGAATTCCATCACTCACAGCTGTTATAGTTGTTGCGGTTGGTATATTCGGGAGCATGGCCGGGCCAATGATTCTTAGAGTATTGGGTATTGAAAGCCGCATTGCCAAAGGTTTGGCTCTGGGAGCATCGTCTCATGGTATCGGCACTTCTGTAGCTATACAAATCGGAGCTATTGAAGGTGCAATTAGTGGTCTTGCCATCGGATTAATGGGCATTATGACGGCTCTTCTGGTTCCAGCCATCAAGCTACTCTTAGGCCTCTTCTAAATTCATACCACATTGATTTGCAATCGATTTTATTCATAAAAGGAATATATATATTGCTTTATTGGATGAAAAACTCTACTTTTGCAGTCAATTCAGAAATTATTAATCTTATTATATAAAAGACTTTTATGGCTAGTACAGCAGATTTCAGAAACGGCATGTGCCTGGACATTGATGGAACATACTATTTCATCGTTGAATTTTTACATGTAAAACCAGGTAAAGGACCGGCTTTTGTAAGAACTAAACTTAAAAATGTTACCACAGGTCGCGTAATCGATAAAACATGGAACTCGGGTGTTAAGGTAGAGGAAGTTCGTATTGAACGTCGTCCTTACCAATTCTTATATAAGGATGAAATGGGGTACAACTTTATGCACCCTGAAACATTCGAACAGATTTCAATTCCCGGAGGCACAATAGATGGCGTACAGTTTTTAAAAGAAGGCGATACTGTAGAAGCAATGGTTCACGCTGCAACAGAAACAGTGCTTACCTGCGAATTACCTGTTAAGGTTACGCTTCAGGTTACCTATACAGAACCGGGCATTAAAGGAGATACAGCAACCAACACACTGAAACCTGCAACTGTTGAAACCGGTGCAGAAGTACGTGTTCCTTTATTTATCAACGAAGGAGAATTTATTGAAATCGACACACGCGACGGATCCTATCTTGGACGTGTTCGTTAATCGAATTTTGTAAATACAAATACAAAAAAGCAGAGATGCCCTCATACATCTCTGCTTTCTTTTTTTAATTAAACCTTACATCTATGTCTGAAAAAACCAACAACCTCCCCATCAAATCATGGGCTACGGAAGACCGTCCCCGCGAGAAAATGCTGCTTAAAGGAATTTCGGCTCTAAGCGATGCCGAGCTACTTGCCATCCTTATCGGATCTGGCAACAGCGATGAAACTGCCGTACAGCTGTCGCAGCGCATACTTCATCGGGCAGAAAATAATCTAAATTCATTGGGCAAACTATCAGTCAACGACCTTATCTCCGAATTCAAGGGAATAGGCCAGGCAAAGGCCATAACAATTTGCGCCGCGATGGAGTTAGGAAAACGCAGGGGAGCAAGCGAAACGCTCCAGAGATCGGTGATACGGTGCAGCAATGACGGCTATCAGCTTTTTCACCCCCATCTTTGCGATCTGCCTCACGAAGAACTGTGGCTGGCATTAATGAACCGATCTGCCAAAGTGATCGACCGGGTAAAGATTAGTCAGGGCGGCACCGGCGAAACATCAGCCGATATCCAGTTAATGCTTAAAGCTGCTATTACAAGCCTTGCCACGGGGATCATTCTTTGCCATAATCACCCTTCAGGAAATACACAACCAAGTCTGAGCGACGATCGTCTTACGCACAAACTATATAAATCAGCCAAATTAATGGATATTTCTCTCCTTGACCATATCATAGTATGCGACGGATGCTACTATAGCTATGCCGACGAAGGACGATTGACTCCGCAAGAGGAGAGAATCTAAAGAAAAAATGTATATTTGCAGTATATAAATTAGTAGAACTATGAACAACGAATTTCTGCAAACTGAAGAAGCTATCGTAGCGATGCTTAAAACAGTATATGATCCGGAAATCCCGGTTAATGTGTATGACCTGGGACTGATAT
The DNA here is from genome assembly GCF_963667135.1 of uncultured Macellibacteroides sp. Lineage (NCBI taxonomy): Bacteria > Pseudomonadati > Bacteroidota > Bacteroidia > Bacteroidales > Porphyromonadaceae > Macellibacteroides > uncultured Macellibacteroides sp. Next base: position 998,542 of record NZ_OY762974.1, read on the forward strand.
ACAAAGTAGATGTAGACGACGAAAAGAACGTACGCATCGACATGACTCTCACCGCCCCCAACTGCCCGGCTGTAGACTTCCTCGTTGAAGATGTACGGATGAAGGTGGAAAGTGTGGACGGTGTAAAGAATGTGGAGATAAACCTGGTATTCGAACCCGAATGGCACAAAGATATGATGTCTGAAGAGGCCAAGCTGGAACTGGGATTTCTCTAAACGACCGGGAATGGAAAAAGGGAAAAAAATATACTTTGCGTCCGACGCCCATCTGGGTGCCCGTTTTCATGCCGACCCCAGAGCTATTGAACTGAAACTGGTCCGATGGCTCGACAGCATCAAAGAAAATGCTTCGTCCATATACCTGCTGGGCGATATGTTCGATTACTGGTATGAATACAAGTACGTAGTACCCAAAGGATACACCCGTTTTCTTGGAAAACTGGCCGAGCTGTCTGATATGGGTATCGAAATTCACCTTTTTATAGGGAATCACGATATCTGGATGTTCGATTACCTGGAAAAAGAGATAGGTGCAGTGATTCACCGCGAACCCATTACTGTCGATTTACTGGGAAAGCGCTTTTTTCTGGCTCACGGAGACGAAGTTGACGACCGTAGCCTTGCCTTCCGGTTTATCCGTGGGTTATTCCGAAACAAGTTTTGCCAATGGCTGTATGGCGGAATCCATCCCCGGTGGACTTTTGGATTTGCTATGGGGTGGTCTCTTAGTAGCCGAAAAAACGGGTTAGTACGCGAAGATAAGTACGAGGGAGAAGCTTCCGAATACCTTGTTGCCTTTGCCAAAAAGTATCTTAAGACTCATCCGGATATCAACTTCTTTATTTTCGGACATCGGCATGTTATGCTGGACCTATTGCTAACCCGAACATCGCGTTTACTGATCGGCGGCGACTGGATGCAGTTCTTTTCCTATATTGAATGGGATGGAACAACCCTGTTTCTGGATCAGTTCGAAGGGTAACAGGGTAACAATATTCTTATACAAAAAAAGAGAATGTCTCAGCCATTTCCGGCGTCGACATTCTCTTTTTATATCTTGTAGTAATCTAAACTTATTTGCTTAGAATTTCCAGCGTATCTTTAGCTATAGTAAGTTCCTCGTCCGTTGGAACAACGATCACAGTCACTTTACTGTCCGGCGTACTAATCACCATTTCTTTTCCACGCATGTGGTCGTTTTTAGCTTCATCAAGCTTAATACCCATGAATTCCATATCACGACAAACCTCAGTACGTGTAGACCACTGGTTCTCGCCAACACCGCCGGTAAAAACCAGAATATCCAATCCGCCTAATGCTGCAGCGTAAGCTCCGATATATTTCTTGATGCGGTAATTAAATACATTCATCGTCAGAATCGCTTTCTTATCGCCTTCTTCTATAGCTGCTTCAATTTCACGCATATCAGAAGAAATATTGGAAAGGCCCATTACTCCACTTTGCTTGTTGATCAAATCTGACAGGCCAGCGGCATTTAAACCTTCTTTGTCCATAATAAAAGACAAAGCTCCGGCATCTACATCTCCGCAACGTGTTCCCATCAGCAAACCTTCCACTGGTGTAAGCCCCATGGTTGTATCGATGCTCTTGCCATCCTTAATAGCAGTAATTGAACCACCATTACCAATGTGAGCAGTAATGATCCGTTGCTTTTCGTAGGGTACGCCCAAAACATCACAAGCACGCTGAGATACAAAACGGTGACTTGTTCCATGGAATCCATAACGGCGGATACCATATTTCTTATACAAAGAATAAGGCAAGCCATACATATAAGCATAATCAGGCATTGTCTGATGGAAAGCCGTATCAAACACTGCAACCTGAGGTATACCCGGAATCAACGATTCCATGGCACGTATACCCTTTAAGTTAGGAGGGTTATGAAGGGGAGCAAGGTCAATACATTCAACAACCTTACCAATTACCTCGTTAGTAATCTGTACACTGCTGCTAAACTTTTCTCCTCCGTGAACAACACGGTGGCCTACTGCGTCAATTTCATTATACGATTTAATACAACCGTATTTTTCGTGCGTAAGAATGCTCAAAATAAACTGAATAGCCACATTATGCTCGGGCAACTCCTTTTCGAGAACTACCTTTTCGCCGTTGGGCATGGTAAATTTAAGAAAAGATCCGGGTAAACCGAGCTTTTCCACACCTCCCTGAGCCATCACTTCCTGACGCTCCATATCAAACAGCTTGTACTTTACGGATGAACTACCGCAATTCAAAACTAAAATTATCATGATTTCTTTACTTAATTTATGTCTTTAGCCTTTTATTTTGCAGAAGCCTTTAAGCCGATTGACTGGTTGGCGGCAACAGCTACCATTTTATAAATATCATCAACCGAGCAACCACGGCTCAAATCATTTACAGGAGCTGCAATTCCTTGCAGAATGGGGCCTACAGCCTCAGCTCCAGCTAAGCGCTGCACCAATTTGTAAGCAATATTTCCTACTTCAAGTGTTGGGAACACCAATACATTTGCCTGACCAGCAATTTCACTTTCCGGAGCTTTCTTTAAAGCAACAACTTCAACAATTGCAGCATCAGCCTGTAATTCGCCATCAATCTTTAGATCGGGAGCCATCTCTTTAGCCAAGCGGGTAGCTTCAACCACTTTATCAACCATTTCATGAGATGCACTTCCTTTTGTGGAGAAGCTTAACATAGCCACTTTAGGTTCCACACCAACTATATCACGTGTTGTCTGAGCTGTAGACACTGCAATCTGTGCCAGTTCGGCAGAGGTTGGATTAGGCATAACAGCACAATCAGCAAACACTAAAATTCCATCACTTCCGTAGGACTTATCTTTAAGGAACATCAAAAATGCACCTGAAACACAGCTAATACCCGGAGCAGTCTTTACAATCTGAAGAGCAGGTCTCAATACATCGCCTGTTGTATTCTGCGCACCGGCAATCTCTCCGTCGGCATCTCCAGCCTTAATCATCAAACAGCCCAGATACAGGGGATTTTCTACCAAGACAGCCGCCTTTTCGGGAGTCATGCCTTTTTTCTGTCTCAACTGGAAAAGCAAGTCGGCATACGCCTCTTTCTTTTCATGATTTAACGGATCAACAATTGTAGCAAGACCAATATTTTTCAATTCGTAAGCAGCAGATAGATCGTTAATTTCTGCATGATTTCCAATTAAAATGATGTTGGCAACACCATCTGCCAATAATTTGTCGGCGGCACGAAGAGTTCTTTCTTCGGTCCCTTCGGGAAGAACGATACGTTGCTTGTTAGCTTTAGCGCGTGCAATAATGTCTTGCATTAAGTCCATAGCGGAAGATATTTATTTTCTTAAGTTAATTATCTCATTTCGGCTACAAAATTAGGTAAAATGCAATATAGAGTTTGCAAAACAGACAAGATAATTACACCTCAACTTGACAGTTTCACAAACATTAACAAAAATTTGTCACTTCTCGCTCACCAGAAAGAATCTGTTGAAGCTCTTCGGCCGACACATTTACACAAAGATTACCTAAGTGTGCAACCGAGATACGACCACGCTCTTCAGACACTATAATAACAAGCGCATCCGTTTCCAGCGACATTCCCAATCCGGAGCGATGTCTTAGGCCTAATTCTTTGGGAATATTGGCATTTTGAGCTACAGGCAAAATACAACCGGCCGCTCGTATTTTATTATCAGAAATAATCATTGCCCCATCGTGCAAGGGACTGTTTTTAAAGAAAATATTTTCAATAAGACGGGCATTAACATCTGCATTAAACATTTCTCCGGTATGCTCGTAAATAGCCAGGTCCATCTCTTTCTCCAGCACAATCAACGCACCGGTTTTCTTTCGGGCCATATTCATACAAGACAACACAACAGGAGCAATATATTTCCCTTCCCGTTCGCCCGTATCTTCTCTGTTAGAGAAAAGCTTGGCCAAAAACTTCCAGCCCTTGTGAGATCCCAAAGCAAGTAAAAAACGGCGTATTTCATCCTGAAACAAAACAATCAGGACAACAAAACCCACGCTGATAAACTTATCCAGAATAGCCCCCATCAAGCGCATTTCCAAAATTTGGGACGTCAGAATCCAAACAACTACAAAAGACACGACTCCACTGAAAATGCCCAATGTCCCCGAAGACTTCATCAATTTATATGTCTGATAGAGGAAGAAGGCTACCAGTAATACATCAATGATGTCCTTTATACCAAAATTCATCCACATACTATTTATGTATATTTGCGAGTTTACTTACCATACGTACCGTATCAACAGCCTCTTTTACATCATGAACTCTTAAGATATTGGCACCCCTTTGCAATGCAAACGTATTTAATACAGTGGTGCCGTTCAGACTTTCAGCCGGAGTCAAATTAAGAAACTTATATATCATACTTTTTCTTGAAATTCCAACCAAAAGAGGCATTTCGAATATTTCAAATTCATCCAGACGGCTCATCAGCTCGAAGTTCTGATCAAGGGTTTTACTAAATCCAAAACCGGGATCAAGAATAATGTCATTAACACCCAACTGGTTAAGAGTCCGGATTTTCTCAGAAAAATAAAGCATTACTTCTCCCATAAAATCGGCATATTGAGTCTGCTTCTGCATGGACTGCGGAGTCCCCCGCATATGCATCAATATATAAGGAACCTGAAGCTCAGAGACAGTCCGGAACATATCGGCATCCAGCTCACCCCCCGATATATCATTAATGATTGCAACACCATATTTTTCCACACACTCCCGGGCAATCCCGGCTCTGAATGTATCGACAGAAGTAGTTACCTGCGGATAATGACGGTTAATTATTTCAAGAGCCAGCACAAGTCTTTTCATCTCCTCTTCGGGAGAAACTTCCTGCGCGTCCGGACGAGAAGAATAGCCACCAATATCGATCATCTTCCCTCCTTCGTCCAGAATTGTTTCAATCCGTTCGGTAATCTCCATTTCAGTCTGCTTTCTGCTTCCCGAAAAGAATGAATCCGGAGTAATATTTAAAATTCCCATTACTACAGGTTCTTTAAAATCAATAAGAGTTCCCTTGATGTTTAACGTTTTATTCCTGTTCATGCTATAATTCTCTCTGAAGTTTCAAACAATTTTCCACAAATGTAAGGAAATAATATAATATGCTTTACTTTTGCAACGCGATAAAATGCTAATCACGTAAGGCTATGAGTATTTCTGAATTGTACGAATTATATCTTCACAATCCAAAAGTTACGACCGACAGTCGTAACTGTTCTTTGGGTTCAATCTTTTTTGCTTTAAAGGGCGAAAACTTTGACGGAAATCAATATGCATCCAAGGCGCTTCGCTCCGGATGCTCCTATGCTGTGATCGACAATCCCGAATATTTCATTGGAGAAAGAACTATTTTGGTTGAAAATGTGCTGAAAGCGCTTCAACAGATTGCCCACAAGCATCGTAAAGCTCTCGGAACGCCCGTTATCGGGATTACCGGAACAAATGGTAAAACAACAACCAAAGAATTACTTGCCGCCGTTTTATCTACCAAATACAACCTGCTGTATACAGAAGGAAATTTGAACAACCAGATTGGTGTTCCTTTAACCTTGCTTCGGTTAAATCATCAACATGAGATGGCCGTTATTGAAATGGGAGCCAGTCACCCGGGTGATATAAAGGAACTTGTTGAAATAGCCTCTCCCAACTTTGGGTTAATAACGAATGTCGGACAGGCTCACCTGGAAGGATTTGGATCATTCGAAGGCGTTATCAAAACCAAAGGCGAATTATACGACTACATACGGCAGACCAAGGGAAAAATCTTCATCAAAAAAGAAAACGAATACCTTCAGTCCATCGCCAGGGGTATCGAGCAAATCAACTATGGGGCAGACGAAAATTCATTTGCTTCCGGCTGCATCGTATCCAGCAGTCCGTTTTTAGTATTCAACTGGAAACAACAAGGAAAAATACATACGGTAGAAACACATCTGATTGGAGGATATAATGTCGACAATGTACTGGCAGCAGTTGCAATAGGTCGCTATTTCAAAATTCCGGCCGAAAGAATCAGCAGAGCTATTGCAGCCTACGAGCCCACAAATAACCGTTCGCAGTTCAAAGAAACAGAAAATAACAAGCTGATTATAGATGCTTACAATGCAAATCCAAGCAGCATGAAAGTGGCGATAGACAACTTTGCCGCGATGGATGTAACAACACCGAAGGCTGTCATTCTCGGAGATATGCGCGAACTTGGACCATCAAGCGAATTCCTTCATGCGGAAATTGTAAACCAGATCGAAGCTGCCGGATTAGACAAGGTATACCTTTGCGGCGATCATTTTTCCACCACCGGAACAAACTTTCTGCACTTTAAATCTATTGATGAATTAATAGCCGAGCTGACCAGCAATCCTCTAAAAGGATATCATATTCTAATAAAAGGATCAAGAGGCATGACGCTTGAGAAAACGCTTCCGCTACTTTAAATAGAAATAATATAAACACAATAAAGGGTTGATGGAATGTATTTTACACCATCAACTCTTTATTGTGTTTATAAGTAATATCTTTAAAAGCTATACGAGAACAGCGCAGCCACACGATGATTATCCGCTGCGTGTGTATCAACCACTTTACCTGTTGCTTCCTGAATCGTTCCGTAATCGGCCGAAGTATACGAATACTCAGCCCCAACAGTAAACTGCTTGAAATTATAGGAAGTCTGGAGACTCACACAATACAACTGATCAATATCCAGCCCCATACCATACACCAAAGATGAATTTGCCAACGGTTTGTTGGTTCCTAAGTTTTTGGTATATCCTCCAAAAACTCCAACCTGCCAGGTCTTACCGTAAACAACATTTACCCAACTTGTGCTGTGATTAAAGTTTACATATTTATATTCGTTAGTAAGAGGATCGATGGATGAAACACCATAACCACCTAAAGAAAGGGTATGCACATTGTTTTGACCATAGATGGTTTTAGCGTTCAGCTTCCACCACTCGCTGGTATAACTGGCAAAGGCAGTAACCGAAGCCGACACATTCCGTTCAGAAACCTTATAAGTAAGGTCCCCCTTCGTCGACTGGGTACGTGGTGCAAGCGTAAGCATATCTACACCTACTCCGGCCAACAGGCCTTTACTTCTATAATCTATTCCGGCATACAATTCAGGAACTACAGCATCACGCGAATAATCCATCAACTTAGAACCCTTTGGTCCGCTTGAACGGTACTGATTCTGGAAAACGGTAGCCGCACGCAGATTAAACTTGCTAAATTTATAATTATACTGAAACTGAGGACTCCGGTTAAAAGGCTGAAACGGACTTCCGGTATTAAGATTTATTATATTAGGAAGCACATCGCCAAACAAAGGATGCCAGGTCTGACCCGCCAATAAGGATGCATGTTCCCAGTCAAGTTTGATATAAGCGTGACGTATACGCAAGGTTGTGAAATTGCCCAGCACAGCTGTCGAAAATCCACCAAAGTCGGTTTCAATCTTAGCACTACTCTTGGCATTCAAAAGCATCGGACCTGTAACATCTAGCCCCAAACGGGTACAAAAAATGAAATTGCCTGTATTAGGAACCGAATTTAAATCTTCGCCATTGGCATCAGCCTTTATATCCGACGGATATAAAAAAAATGTACCTTCTACCGATTCAACATTGTGGCGGTTATTGTAAAACACATCACCACGCACACGTCCATAAAATTTGTAATTGAAATCTTTTAGTTGAGCAGTTACAGTTACCGATACAATCGTAGCCATAATCAGAAGAAATAAAATTCGTTTCATTATATAATGGGGAAAACTTAGTTACATTGCCTGAATCGGGGGGCAAAGATATACATTTTTCATAATATCTAATTTGATAAACGAAATATTATTTGTTACTTTGCTACCAGCTTGTAAGCGCTGAGGTCTAAAAAGTTAACAATGTAAATCATATATAGCAAAATGAGTACAAAAAAATTTTTATTGCAAGAAAGCGAAATACCTACTGCCTGGTATAATATCGTTGCGGACATGAAGACTAAACCTCTTCCTCCGTTAAATCCTAAAACAAAAGAACCACTTAATCCGGAAGATCTTTACCCATTATTTGCGAAAGAATTGGTTCATCAGGAAATGAATCAAACCGATGCCTGGATAGAAATTCCGGAAGAAGTTCGTGATATGTATAAGATATGGCGTCCAACCCCCCTGGTTCGTGCCTACGGTCTTGAAAAAGCGCTTGATACACCCGCACACATCTACTTTAAGAACGAAAGTGTAAGTCCGGTTGGTTCACATAAACTAAACTCGGCCATTGCTCAGGCTTACTTCTGCAAAAAGGAAGGGGTTACCAATATTACGACCGAAACAGGAGCCGGCCAATGGGGTGCTGCTCTTTCATATGCAGCCCAGGCATTTGGATTGGAACTTGCCGTATATATGGTAAAAGTCAGCTATCACCAAAAACCATATCGCCGTTCTATTATGCAATCCTACGGAGCCGAAGTTATTGCTTCACCAAGTATGAGTACCCGTGCCGGTCGCGATATCATCACCAAACATCCTAACTATCAGGGGAGTTTAGGTACAGCAATTTCTGAAGCAGTCGAACTGGCTATGCAAACGCCTAATTGCAAATACACATTGGGGAGCGTGTTGAATCACGTCATGTTACATCAGACAGTTATTGGATTGGAAGCCGAAAAGCAGATGGAAATGGCAGGCGAATACCCTGACATTGTAATTGGTTGCTTTGGAGGTGGTTCAAACTTCTCAGGTATTTCGTTTCCCTTTCTGCGTCATAAACTGACGGAAGGAAAAGACATCCGTATCATCGCCGCCGAACCAGCATCTTGTCCAAAGCTGACCCGCGGACAATTCCAGTACGACTTTGGCGACGAAGCCGGCTATACGCCACTTCTTCCTATGTACACATTGGGACACAACTTTGCCCCCGCAAACATTCATGCAGGCGGACTTCGTTATCATGGAGCAGGATCAATCGTTAGTCAGCTGAAAAAAGACAACCTGATGGAAGCGGTAGACATCAAACAAATGGATACTTTCAAGGCTGCGTTGCTTTTTGCAAAGACCGAAGGAATCATTCCTGCGCCCGAATCATCGCATGCCATTGCAGCAGCTATAAATGAAGCGTTGGTTTGTAAAGAAGAAGGAAAGCAGAAAACAATTCTGTTCAACCTATCCGGACATGGACTAATCGATATGGCAGCCTACGATCAGTATTTATCAGGAGATCTTAGCAACCATGAATTATCGGACGAAGAAATAAGTCAGAACCTTGACCAACTTGAACAGATTATCAAATAAGAATAAAGGATCAAATAAAAAAGCTTTAAGGATTTCTCCTTAAAGCTTTTTTTTTGGTGTGTGTGTGTATATATAAGTCAAATATTAAGAGAATATTGAATCGTAAGCAGATGCCGGAGTAACCAGCTGTTGCTTATTAAAGCTAAAGTCTTTTTTCTTTTTATCCCACATTCCGTATACCGAATTAATTTCGCCAGTTTCCTGGTTATACTGATATGATATAAGATAATAAGGATCCCAGTTTTCCGTACTCTTATTCCAGCGGTAAGCCTTCTTTTCAGACACTTTACCTGCCTCGTTGTAAGAGAATTCATACTTCACCTCTTTATTTAGCAAACCTTCTTCCTGAAGGAATACTACTTTGGAGACAATCTTGCCATCTACTTCTTTCGTATCATATAAATAGTTACGGGGAGAAGTTGCCGAAGCAAACAAACCAAAAGCAAAAACAATTACTAAAGCAAAGATGCTTTTTCTCAAAATAGATGTTTTCATAAAAATTATCATTACTAAGTTTACCAACAAAATGATATGCAAATCTCCGTATAAAAGTTGAATTATCCAACTTTGGTTTACATTTTGTCAGCACAATTTCAATATTTAACTTTTGATAAGAAATACACCTATTTAATTTTAACGCTTAACTTACGATTTGTAAGCAATATATTAAAATACTAAATAAAACATCCTTTTAGCCCTTTAAAAACTAAGATTTATTCACTTACGATTTTTCATGAAATTCATCAACCGTATAATTCAAAAAGCGGTTTAGAGGAAGTAACTTCTGAAATTCGGCTATTGCACGGTCAATCCAGTCTTCTCCAGCGAAAAAAGATTCGGGTTTAACACTTGCCACGCAAAAATCTTTATGTTTCAAAATGTCACCATAAGGCATATCTGCCGGAAAACCCACAGGCATTCGTTTTAGCAGCTCCCCTTCCAGCTCCGGGAAAGAATCCTTAAAGGTAGGATCGTTCAAAATGCCTGCAAATTCATCCATATGATCATAAATATCCTTACGCAGCATTTTGAGTAACTTAGGCTCCGGGCACCAGATTCCGCCGGACAACATACAGTTTCCCAGTTCGATATGAATATAGTAACCTCCACGGTCGCTCGACCTGCCCCCTCGGGCAATATACGCGGCAAAATGATTTTTGTATGGAAGTTTGTTGGGAGAAAAACGAATATCCCGGTAAATACGGAAGAGACAATCTTTGGCTTCCATTCCGGATACTTCGGGATCAAAAAGGGAAATACGATCTATTAATTTCTGCACATCCTGAATAAACAGCTGGCGTAATCCATCGTAACGCTCTTTGTTTTCCTGAAACCAAACCCGGTTATTGTTTTTTTGCAGTTCACTAAGAAAAGAAATTATATCCGATACCATAATATGAAGTATTTATTGCTTCAAAGATATAAATAAATAAAACACAAGAGCCGTGCGGAACAAGACTCTTGTGTTAATTACATCCGGCTATCCTTTAAGACACACCGTATAGATACCAATCAGAATAAAGAGTTAAAAGTAAGGAATAGTCAATATAAGTGCTTTATTGCAATCTAAAAGTAATAGGCACCGTATAACGTACATTAGCTGGTTTCCCGTCTTGTTTTCCGGGTTGCCATACAGGCATCAAAGAGATAACCCTCAATGCTTCCGCATCCAGTAAGGGTGAAACACCGCGAAGAATTTCAGGATCGACTATATTACCTTTTTTATCCACAGTAAATGAAGCAATAACCCGTCCTTGCGTACCAGTCTTCTGATCTTCGACCGGATATTTTATATTTTTGGCAAGAAACTGTAACAGTGCTTTATCGCCACCCGGAAACATGGGCATCACATCAACAACAGTAAGGACTTCCTCTCCATTGAGCATTCTGGGTTTTTCTTCCTTAATAGGGAGTTGACCTTTCTTTACGGCTTTTTTCTGAGGTTGGGCAACTTTTTTCTGTTGGTTTGCAGCCTGTTGTTGATCTGCCGGGGCATAACCTGTAACAACAATTTCGGACATTAGCGTATCTCTTGGCTGGGAGTCAGTAGGAGTAATACTGGCCACAGCGTTCATATTACTTACTAACATCAATGTGGCGGCTAAAGGGACAAACAACAGATACTTTGTTCTGCCGATGTCGTGCGAACGTTTTTTATTCATCATACGAATTCTGTTTTTAAGGGGTAAGACATTAAAACTATTATATAAATTTGCTGCAGCCTTTTGATTGGCAAGCCCTAACAGATGATACTGATAGCTCTTGCGGTCGTGTCCGTTTAAAATCACCGTCTGGTCAGCCAGGTATTCAAGGTTTTGGCGGACTTCACGTTTCAGAAGCCAGACAAACGGATTGATCCAGCACACAATCGTTAACAACTCACCCAGCATAACATCCAGGGAATGATACTGTCTTGCATGTGTTTGTTCGTGTGTAAGTATTTCTTCCAGTTCTTTTTCCGAATGAGACTGTGGATGAACAAAAACCAACTGAAAGAAAGAGAAAGGGCCGGCTTGTTCGTTCAGTAAATGCACTTTTGATCCATTAATCCAGGTGGTTTTACAGCGGAAAGACATCAGTAAAATACTTCCCAGCTGAACCAGAAAACGAATTCCAAGTAGTACAACTCCAGACCAGTAAGCAATGAGAAGTAAATCCGTAATCAAATCTTTTGCCTGTACGGCAGGAGTTTTACTTGCGTTAACAAAAACTTCGGGTAGCATGGCCACATACAGGGTGGCTGCTTCTGTTACCGGTTTATATTCTTTCACCCATCCACTGATATCCAGCAAAGGGTACAAGACAGCCATTAGCAGGAAAGTCTGTAGCATCCCCCTTCTTAAATTGAAGAAAGTGTCACTGTAGAAAAACAGCCGGTAAAAAGCGTAAAAAAGCACCAAGGCTATATTTACCTTCAAAAAGTAAATGAATTCAGGGTACATAGGTTAACTTATTTAAAGGTTACTCTTTTCCTTTTTCGATCATATCAATAACCTCTTTCAGGTCGTCTGCCGATAATTTCTGCTCTTTGGCAAAAAAGGACACCAACTCCTTATAGGAGTTTTCGAAGTAATTGCTCACAACACCACTCATAAACATACGTTTATATTCTGCTTCGGACACAAGTGGATTATATTCGTACGTATTGCCATATCGTTTGGCTTTAACATACTTCTTACGTTCCAGATTTTTGACTATCGAAGCCAGTGTAGTATAAGGAGGTTTCGGATCGTCGTATTTCGACAGTATATCCTTTACGAAACAAGGAGCTGTTTGCCATATATAGAGCATCGCTTCCTCTTCCTGCATGGTTAATCTTTCCATATTCATTATTTATTACGATTACTTCGCAAATCTACGTATATTTCGTAATAAACAATATATAAGATGTATAAATAGTGTTAATAACTAAAAAGAATATACTAAAGAAGCTTATTTTGTAACTGTGGCAAGTAAATAATCCTTTTGATACTGTAAAGGTGTTTTTCCTTTAAACTCTTTAAATTGATGATGAAAGTTTGAAGCATTGTTGTATCCGCAGGCGTAGCACACCTCGGCAACATTCAGTTCGTTTTCCATTAGTAGCTTACATGCATACCCGATACGAACCTCCATCAGAAACTGAACATACGTCTTTCCGGTTTTTTGTTTAAAATAGCGGCAAAACGATTCTTTCGAAAGATTAAGCTGATCTGCCACATCGGTAATGCTAATATCCTTTTGAAAATTTTTAAACGTGAAGTTGTAAATCTTATTAATACGCGAATTGTCGCTTATCGAAAAACTGTTGGTAAAGCCCTTGCTGGCAATTAAATCGTACTCTTTATCGCGGGCAATCCGATGCAGTATCTTTAGCAATATAAATAACCTTTCTGAATAATCGGCTTCATACAAGGTAAACATCTCTTTTTCAAGGAAAGCCAACGTCTCTCCCTTTACGGACAAGCCATAGGTGGTAAGGGAGAAAAGTTCCTTTACAGGAGCCATTTCGGGTAAATCCATAAAAGCAGTCCCCAATACATCGGGAAAAAAGTGAACCACAATGGCCTCCACCTCTTTCTGCTCGTCGGCCCGCTCGTACGAAAGTGCGTGTGGAAGATAAGGCCCCGTAATAATCATATGACATCCTTCTGTGATATTACTGGTACTATCTCCTACAATCTGAATTCCTTTTCCACCCCGAATAAGAAAAAGTTCTATTTCCGGATGGTGATGCCACAGGTTATACAGGGTGTTTGGACCTATATCTTTCCTTACATTAAATGAATATTCAGGATTGCGGGTTACACGACGTAAAGCAGGTTTCATCTCTTTTTTACTTTTTTGCAGTATTTAGAAGCAAAGATGCTACTATTATTCAATATAAAGGCATAAAAAAACACATTATATGCGCTATTCTGCCGAATAACATATAAAACATAGATAATATAATACAGTAAATAGGCATAATAACAAAGTAGCGCTACCTATAAAACCTTTACTTTTGCATCAGGAAATAATTTAAACATCAGCAGTTTATGAAAAAGAGAATTGTAACATTCGGAGAAATTATGTTGCGGTTGGCCACACCGGATAACCTTCGTTTTAATCAAAGCAACCAATATATTGCTTCTTTTGGCGGGGGCGAAGCCAACGTGGCCGTTTCATTGGCAAATTATGGTTTGGACGCTTCGTTTGTAACGCGTCTTCCGCAAAACGACATTGCACGTGCCTGTTTGATGGACTTACATAAATATGGGGTAGATACATCATCTATTATATATGGAGGCGAACGCCTCGGCATTTATTTTCTGGAAACCGGAGCTGTTGCCCGTGCAAGCAAGGTAGTGTACGACCGCGCTCATTCTTCAATCGCAGATATTCAGCCCGGCATGATTAACTGGAGAGAGGTATTGAAAGAGGCAAGCTGGTTTCACTGGACTGGCATCACCCCTGCTCTGTCGCAAGGTGCTGCCGATGCGTGTCTGGAGGCAATTCAGACCGCCAACGAAATGGGTGTTCCTGTTTCGTGCGACCTGAACTATCGCAAGAACCTGTGGAAATATGGCAAAACAGCCTCCGAAGTGATGCCTGCTCTTGTAGCAGGTTGCGATGTTCTTTTAGGCAACGAAGAAGATGCAGAGAAAGTATTTGGCATCAAACCCGAAGGTTTTGACGTTAGCCAGACTTCCGGTACTGTTAACGCAGGTGAGTTTGAGTCGGTTTGCCGTCAGCTGCAGAGCCGCTTTCCCCGTGCAAAAAAGGTGATCATCACCCTTCGCGGCTCAATAAATGCCAATCACAATACCTGGAGCGGCGTTCTGTTTAACGGAGAAAAGTTGTTTACAGCACCCTCGTACGACATTACACATATAGTTGACCGTGTTGGCGGCGGCGATTCCTTTATGGGTGGACTTATTTATGGTTTGCTTACCTACTGGGGAGACGACGAAAAAGCATTACGCTTCGCTGTAGCAGCCTCGTGCCTGAAGCATACAATCTACGGCGACTATAACCAGGTTACTGTCGGCGAGGTTGAGAATCTGATGAAAGGGGATGGATCCGGACGAGTATCCCGGTAAATAAAATTCAGTAATCGTTTATAGCTAAACATATGGCAAGATTTACAAAAATTCAGGTTATAACAGCCATGTCCACCACCGGAATGGTACCTGTTTTCTATCACAAAGATACGGAAGTAGCCAAAGAGGTACTCAAAGCTTGTTACAATGGTGGAGTAAGGGCATTCGAGTTTACAAACCGCGGCGACTTCGCCCACGAAGTATTCGGCGAACTGGTCAAGTTCGCTCAAAAAGAATGTCCGGATATGATCATGGGTGTCGGATCGATAGTAGATCCTGCTACCGCATCCCTGTACATTCAACTGGGAGCCAATTTCGTAGTAGGTCCGTTGTTTAATCCGGAAATCGCAAAAGTCTGCAACCGCAGACTCATACCCTATACACCTGGATGTGGCTCGGTGTCCGAAATAGGCTTTGCTCAGGAAGCCGGATGCGATTTATGTAAAGTATTCCCTGCCGGAAATGTAGGAGGACCCTCTTTTGTAAAGAACGTAAAAGCCCCTATGCCCTGGTCGATGCTTATGGTAACAGGAGGTGTAGAACCAACCAAAGAAAATCTTTCGGGCTGGATGAAAGCCGGAGCCACCTGCGTAGGAATGGGCTCCAACCTATTCCCCGCAGATGTTATTGCCTCCAGATCGTGGGAAACCATCACACAATATTGCCGCGAAGCGCTGGATATTATCGCCAGCGTACGCTAAAACACAACAAGAAGGATGCCCCAAAAGGCATCCTTCTTTGATTTACTCCATTCAACCAAAACGAAAAACCATGAAATGATCTACCACCCACCACCTTTTACAAACAGGCCTCTGTAAATAAACACCATACCCTCCCATTTCCCTGATTCATCTACCACTAATCCCTCACCTATTCCTCACCAATCAGTCACAAAAAATAGAAGTGTCACCGCAATAGCGTACAAGAAAATCTACACATTCGTTCCTAGCAAAGCTACTTAATTATAAATCCAGTTAAAATGGCTATGGTAAAACTGGTTAGAGTACCAACCAACACATATTCTGTCGTTTTGATGTCTTTTGCTTTATTGAGGTCTCCAAATCGGAAAACGGATTTTGCAGCCAAAAGGAAACCAACTCCGTCCAAACTCCCGGATATGATAAATGTAAAAATCAATATACGTTCCAGATAGCCAATCCATTGTCCTGCATTTGGCAGGCTATTATTGAAACTATCATCAACATTCCATCTTTTTAGAAGTAAACTCATAAAAAGAGAACTTGGCTTAAGCATAAGTGCATATCCTATTAATAATTTCCAAAACATGCTGTTGTCAACATTCAACAAACTCTGCAATTCTTGCCATAAATCACAATCCGTGATGTACAACCATAAAGCAAGTATAACAAGTAAGTGAGCCACCTGATCAATAACAAAAGCTTGTATGTCTTTAGCTTTCAGAGAACTTTTAATACTGTCTATTATAAAATGTGATACGAATATTACCAACGGAATAATCCAATTGCTCCATTGAGAAACAAACAAGTATGTAACAAAGGCATGGATTGAACTATGAGTAAGCTGATACAGCCATCGTTTATTATCTGATACATTTTTTCCCTCGTTCATCTTGTCTGTTTGCAAAAAGAAATCGGATAATATATGGGCAAAAAGCAG
Source organism: uncultured Macellibacteroides sp. (assembly GCF_963667135.1). Lineage (NCBI taxonomy): Bacteria > Pseudomonadati > Bacteroidota > Bacteroidia > Bacteroidales > Porphyromonadaceae > Macellibacteroides > uncultured Macellibacteroides sp. The sequence continues at coordinate 1,015,065 of NZ_OY762974.1, forward strand.
TCGAAATAGAAGTGCTAATGTCATGGCTGTTTATTCATAATTATTTGAGTGCAACGATTGATATAGGTACGTATGAGTTTTTCTTTTGCTACATTTGATAATTTGCTTATATTCTGAGATGATTGTCCTAATTTTTCTGCAATTTCTTTTTGGGTCATTTGATATGCCAAAGACATATATATTACCAAAGACTGACTTGAAGTCCAATTAGTTATAATATCATCTGCAAATGCCGTGCTAATCTTTAATTCTTCGTTGGCATCTTCCCATCGTGTACGTACTGCAAGATTTCGCTTGCCTAATTCATCAAACTCTCGACCTGATAGTCGGAAAGCTTCACCATCTGAAACTAAAATACTATCGGAAATAAACTCAATTTCACCAATACCAACAGCAATACGAGCATCCCAATTTTGTTTAGATCCTTTAGGTACACGACTTTTCAATCCGGCTCTTAGCAAAATTGCAATCAGCATTGCCATTTCTGGACGATTAACTACAATCTGAAAACTATCGCCTCTATAAATTTCGCACTTCAATGGCGAAAAAACTTGTAGTTCTTCTGAAATAACAGAAATAGCGGTCAACAAATCCTTTCTCTGTTCAATTGGAATTGAAGTTGAGTCTATTATATCTCCTGTAATTATACCATTCATATGACTTGAATTCTATTATAAACAAAAGTAATAAAAATATAGCAATACAATCATATTTAGTTGTTTATTTTATATCAACCAAAAATAGTTGTTTTATTGAAATCAACCAAAACAGGTTGTTTATATCTTTCATTCAAATCATTAACAAATAATCATTAAACGCAAAACCTCTAACAAGGATTAATCCTTAATTATACCCGATTAAGAGCTATAAACAGGACATACCAAGGTATAAATATCAAACAAATTCAGGAGGAGGGTTAGACGAAAAGGCAGATGCAAGAGACAGATGGAAAGTATCTGTCTCTTGCATCTGTCACTCCTTGTTTCCCCATCAACAAATGGTTCTTACCCTAAAAGTGAGAAGTGAGAGATAAAAATTGGATTATTTGATAATTACAAAATTTCGATTAACTTTGTAAGAGTACATATAATAGCATTCTCCCTATAGAAAATAAGACAAACGACAATATATTGTTTCTTATCAGCAAAACAATTATTTAACGAAATATAGATAAATATGAAGCGAGTACACCTGCTTTCACCATTACTGACGTTCTTATTTATCTTCACCTTTTGCTCACAAAAGGAGCGTACATCTGTACTGGAAGAAAGCAATGAACCCGACTCCATTTCCACCGTCATATCTGATTCCTTAACCGACTCCATAACCACCGCCCCGCCGGCGCCCATTATAATCGTCATCGAAAAGGAACTGCTTTACAACGAACATGGACTGACCGACGAATACCCTTACAAAGATACGGTCCGGAGTTTCCAATGGGACAAGATCCGCGACCTGTTACATCTCCTGGATTCCGTCCAACAGGGACAAAATAATTGGGCTATCCTGCAAAACTACAAAAACAAGAATGGCGAAGCCCCGCTGGTCAAACAATTCAAACGCAACGTCTACAAGCGCATAACAGACATGCAGGAAGTAGAGCGTTTTCAGTCCGTTCCCCTGTTTCATCCCGCTGATACGGTAACCGGAGAACGTTACGGGCGCGACGGCTCGCCAGTCAGATGCATCGGAGAAGAAGGCGGTTTAGCCCGTGTATGTCTCCTGTCATCAGACGAAGAGTGGTTGGTTCCAAAAAAATACGTCAAAGTGATCGGAGACACCATCACTTTCAGCCATGCCGTTTTTGTTGATCGGCACAACCAGAATATCACCACGCTGGAAAAGGTCGGCTCAAAGTGGCTGGTACGGAGCATGAATCCCATAACCTCCGGCTTGCACCGTCCTCCATACGCGCAGGAAACGCCATTAGGGATTTTCCTCATCCAGGATAAGAAACAAAAGATGATATATCATAAAGACGGTTCTACCGAAACGGGAGGTTTTGCTCCCTGGGCAAGCCGTTTTACCACCGGAGCTTACCTGCATGGCGTACCCGTGAATGTACCTCGCAAGGCCATGATCGAGTATAGTCCGAGCCTGGGTACAACGCCTCGTTCGCACATGTGTGTGCGTAATGCCACCTCACACGCCAAATTTATATACGAATGGGCGCCAAAAGAAAAAACGGTAGTATTTGTACTGGAATAGGTTGTCGCACAGAATAATAGTATATCTTTGCACACGTAATTTATTTTTTATGTATAAATTTTTATTTTTTATATTGTTTTTACTGACTCCTGTTCATTTCAACTCAACAACTTCCCGGTTAGAAGCCGCCGACAACCAATTGTCCGGAAGCATGCAGTTGTATATGGATATGCAGTTGTCAGGCCGGGTAAGTTATCCGGCTTTTGAGCAGGCGCTTTCCGGCTACGGAAAGATCGCGCACCGGAAAAATATTATGACGCTGATCGACTTCACCAAACCATCCTCGGAAGAACGTCTTTTCGTATTGGATATGGATCAGCGCTGTTTATTATATTCCTCTGTTGTCTCACACGGCAGAAACAGCGGTGCCAATTATGCCACTTCCTTCTCCAATGAGACGGGCTCGTATCAAAGCTCCCTCGGATTTTATGTAACCGAAAACACCTATAAAGGGAAAAACGGTTACTCCCTTATCCTGGACGGACTTGAAAAAGGGTTCAACGACCGGGCCAAGGAACGCGCCATTGTAATCCACGGAGCCGCCTATTCCAATCCTTCGGTAATCGCCAATACAGGAAGGCTAGGCCGCAGCCAGGGGTGTCCGGCACTACCCAAAGCAATCAGCGCCAAAATCATCGATGCCATTAAAGGCGGCAGTGTATTGTATATCTATGCCGATAATTCCGAGTACTCCCAGAAAAGTGACTTCCTGAACACAAACAGCTGAGTTTGTTCGCATGAATTTGTTGGTATTGATTATAAATTGTATTTTTGTATTTACAATAAATACCCTGATTTATAATGAAAAAAGTAGAAACAATTTCGGAAAACAAAAACTTCACGGCAATCAATGTCGGTAGTTTAGACAGTATCGTCGATTATTCTTTTATTCATCCGAAAACCCAAAAGGAAGTTACAGGGAAAGTCTTTGTTAAGGAAGCGACAAAGGCTACTGGTTCGGAAATCTCTTTTACAACAATTCCCCCACAGACTGAACTGCCTTACTTTCATATTCACGATAAGGACGAAGAGACTTATATTATCTTGAGAGGATCAGGGTATTATCAAGTAGATGAAGATTGTTTTCCTATAACCGAAGGCAGTGTTATCCGGGTTGCTCCGGCAGGTAAAAGAGGACTGTGTAACACATCAAACGAACCCATGGTTTACATTTGCATCCAAACCAAAGAAAATTCGCTTGAAGAACATACAACTGATGACGGAAGCAGGGTTGTTGTCGAACCCAAGTGGCGAAAGTAAAATTGCTTTCTACCTGACTACTTTTGTTGGTTGATTTGTATATCGCAGGTTTATCTTTTCATGGCTTGCGCTTTCATCTCCTGCGGCATTTTTTCAATGGCGTAGCGAAGGGCTGTTCTGGGCATTGTGGTCTTGTTTTTCAATACAAAATCAAGAACTTCTGTCTGGTAAGCTTGGCTTGCTGCCTTCAACATCCAACCGTAACCTTTTTGCACCAAATCGTCTTTATCAGCAAGAAGTATCTCTGCTATTTCAAAAATGTCGTTCAGAAATAAACCTTTCCGCGCCGGAATTATCAGCGTAACGGCTGCTGCGCGACGCATCCAGCGGTTTTCGGAAGTTGCCCATTCTTTCAGTTTAGACAGAAATTGGGGATACATTTCAATAAACTCCCCAACAGTGTGATTACATAAAGTATCGCAAGATGCCCAGTTATCTACATAGTTTTGCACCCAACGCTCGAAGACTTCAAAATCGGACGGCTCAAATTTCTTACAGATGGCATACGACCAGCTGCAGGCAATAAACGATTCTTCCAGCATGCCAGAACGCCAAAGCTCTTCGCATAAGTCAAAGACTTCTTGTTTGGATTTACTTCTTATTTCGGAGAGGAATGCACTGCTTATTTTATTAACAACCGGCACTTTTACACCATAAGCGGTAATTTGCTCTTTGAAGAAATGCTGCGCAGTATCCAGGGTTTTCTCGTCTACACTATTTTTAAGTTCCAAACGAACCTGTTCAATAATTGAGTTTTTCATGCCATTCAACAGTTATCATAAACATCCAATGATGTTTACGTGCTTTTGCCGTATTTTCATCATATAGAATACTGACACAAAAATAACCAGAATTTAAATGAATGACAAATGTTTTTTATAAATCCGTATTTTGATCTGTACCGAGAAAGTTAACTTAATTATTACTTATTAACGTATTATATTTTTGGTTCATAATTTATTGTTATATGTTTGCAATTAGTTAATCTACTCTTAAAAAGAAGATTCAATGTCTCTAATCCACCTCGCTAATAATACTTATTACCTATGAAACAAAAGCTATTTTACTTCCTTTTAATTTTACCACTATCCCTTCTTTCATGCGGAAACGATGAAGCTAATCCTGATGATTATCACCATCCCTATGGCTATATGGAAGGGACATTCCCCGACGCAACATTAGGTCGAAATTTAATTCTGGTAATAAACGGTGATACGCTGGAAAACAAGAAGGTTCAATTTGTCTCCAGGGGCAGTTCAGAAAAACCGCAAGCTGTTTTGACGTTCTTAAACATAATAAACGGTGAAGAAAAAACCGAGATTATAGCAGACCTAACAAAAACAGTAAATCCTAACAACATTGAATTAACTAGACTAAAGTTTGAAGGTGTTTATACTACAAAATCGCATTCTGTAAAATATTCAGGATATGTAGAACCTATGGCATTATCTTTAAATCTCGAAGAATAAAAGATTTGATAAAAAATGACTGATACACACCTGTGAAGAAAAGAATATTTCTTCACAGGCGTCTTTTTTAATGGAATTAAGTCTGTTTCTTTATATATGATAGTATGAACAGTATAATTTTTTTAAAGCACATTCTGTATACAACAACAATGATATTCCTGTGCAATATGTACGTAATGGCCACGGATACGCTTGTAGTTGTAAAAGGATATGTATATGATGCCTCAAACCGTCTACCATTAGCGAATGTAAATATTATTGAAACGAATACACTAATTGGCTCTTCTACAGATGCAAACGGATTTTTCAATCTACGGGCGCCGACAAAGAATTTCAGGCTACGAATCACTCATGTTGCCTATAAAGATAAAACAATTTCAATAGCAAGTTATACGTCAGATTCATTACTTTATATTATGCTTGCCAAATCGGATATACAGCTTGGCGAAGTGAGTATAACAGGATCTAAACCGAATACATTGAATGCCCCGCAAATGGGCGTTCTCTCGTTCTCACAAGAAGCGATTAAAAGTATTCCCTCCCTGTTTGGAGAAGCCGACGTTATTAAAGCTTTGCAGACACAGCCCGGAGTATCGGCAGGAACTGAAGGAATGTCGGGAATGTATGTGCGCGGGGGGAACGAAGACGAAAATCTATACATGCTAGACGGCATTCCTGTATATAAGATTGTGCATTTAGGAGGACTATTTTCTGCCATCAATGTGGAGGCCATTCAGGATGTAACATTTTACAAGTCGTCCTTTCCTTCACATTACGGAGGACGTTTGTCAAGCGTGCTCGATGTTCGAACGCGCGAAGGCGATCTGTATAATTATCACGGCAGTCTGATGATGGGATTAACTTCTGCCAACTTCAATATCGGAGGGCCAATTAGTAAGGGGAAAACGTCGTTTACAGCATCTGTTCGCCGATCATGGCTTGAAGCCATTTCAGGTCCCGGATTGGCTATTAAGAACCAAAAAAACAAGAGCAAGGGAGAAAAGACCTTCGGGAGATATGCTTTCACTGATGCCAATGTAAAGCTTAGCCATAATTTCAACAGCCGAAGTACAGCCAGTTTGATGTTTTATTATGGCAATGACTATTTTAAAATAGGTGATGAGACTTTTATGGATGATGGGTTCTATTTTGCAAGAGAAAACATGACCCATATGAACTGGGGCAATCTGCTGGTCGCGGGGAAATGGCAGTATCGTTTCAATGACAGGATGAACGTCAATGTGTCCACTTCGTATGTAGATTATGCCTCCTCACTCCGAAAAAATGTATTTGAAAGCAATAATCAAAAAGATGATAGTGATTATAAAGAGTTAACGATTGAAAAAACAAGTGAGAACGGAATAAGCGACCTGAACAGTAACATCCATTTCGCTTATCAACTGTCTGATCGACATCACATCAATTTTGGTGCAAGCTATACACATCACCGTTTTCTGCCCGAACTCAACAACATACAGACCTCCAGTCTCGACACCGTTATCAGATACAAATCCAATAACAAGTCGGTAATGGCTAACGAAATGGCTTTTTATGTCGAAGACGACTGGATTATTTCGGACATTTTTCGCCTGAATGCAGGTTTGCGTCTGAGCTTATTCGATGTTGACAGGAAAATTTATCAAACATTGGAGCCTCGTATTTCACTTCGCACAGCATTGTCAGACCGGTTAAGTTTGAAATCTTCCTATTCGCGGATGAATCAATTTGTACAACAAATAAGCGACAGCTACATCAGTCTGCCTACCGACTTTTGGATGCCGGTAAACAGCAATTTCAAACCGCTGGCGAGTGATCAGGTTTCAGCTGGATTGTATTACGAGCATCCTCGGGGTTATTCTTTTTCTGTAGAAGGTTTCTATAAGTATATGCGTAATTTGCTCGAATATAAAGAAGGTTATGCGTATATGCCTGTTTCTGTTAGTTGGGATCAGAAACTGACACAGGGACGGGGATGGTCTTACGGTGCGGAATTGACTGTAGAGAAGAAGACGGGAAAGTTAACTGGGATGCTTGGTTACGGACTGCTGTGGTCGGACAGACAGTTTGCGGAACTCAATAAAGGAAATCGCTTCCCGTCCAAGTATGACAACCGACATAAAATCAATATAGTAGTCAACTACAAGTTGAACGAAACGTTCGAACTCAACGGAGGTTGGACATATATTACAGGAAACCGGATGACGCTTATGTTTGAAGACTATCTTAATTTTTCCGTAGACGGATTCGATCCTACGCTCGCGCCTACTAATCCCTTCCAAGAGGATTGGGTCAATTACTATAAAGAGAAAAACAACGTCCGCTTACCTGCCTATCATCGGTTGGATCTAGGTCTGAATATCTACCGTCCTTTAAAAAAAGGGCGTATGGGTATCTGGAATATCAGTGTATGGAATGCCTATTGCCGGATGAATCCGATTGCGATACGTACCTATACAATGTATTCGGATAGAGATAAACAAAAAATATCTCCTCGCTTTCAGACAATAGGGCTGTTTCCTCTTATTCCATCTGTTTCCTATACATATAAATTCTGACTTGATTTATGAATAAAAAACTATTTCTTGTCCTTGCTACTTTGTCGGCAGTATTGTTTTCCTGTTACAAGGATATAGACATGGAAAAATACCGTCCTGAGCCCGAACTAGTGCTCAATGGGATCATATCTGCCGACACAAATATTATACTCAGTATCAGCCGTACAAAGTTTTTTACTGATACAAGCCGTTACGAAATTGTTAAAGATGCCGGTGTATCATTGTCTGTGAATGGCATATTTCGTGAGCAAATGCAATGGATGGTGGACAAATCATTTTATGGCGGAGGAATATATTCCTCCAGTTATAAGCCGCAAACGGGCGACTTAATCAAAATTGAAGCGACAACAACCTATGGTGAAGCGTGGGTGGAAGAAACCATTCCCCCCAAAGTCCTGATTGAGGATGTAACCTTTTCTCGCAAGCTGATTTATGATCATACAAACTTTAATGTAGACCCCAACGGGAATATAATTGAAGTACCTACAATCGAAATAACGTACCGAATTACCTTTACTGATAATTCCGAAACAATGAACTACTACTTTATTCGTATCGATAATCCCAGACCGCCATTTGAAGATTTGGGGAACCTTGACTATTCTTCAGATCCAGTGTTTGTTGAGCAAGTTTCGGTGGTAGATGGTTTGTTTGGCGACAAAACGATTCAGGGACAGGGAGGGCGTTCTTTTACCGACCATCTCATAAACGGGCAACGCTATACGCTTGTTATCAGAGAAACTCTGCCAGGAGGCAATTATGATTATGCTCCGGCTTGGGATCGAAGAATACTCTTATACACTATCACGAAATCCTACTATAATTATCTTACGTCTATGCAGACATCTGCCGATGCAGCGAATAGTACAAATCTGTCAACATTCGGTTTTACTGAACCTGTCCGGATTTTTACGAATATAAACGGAGGTGTCGGCATCATGGCAACAAGCCAGCATGACATCACTTTGGCTAATTTAAAACAGGTTTTAACTGATCCAAAATAAATAATAATGCGGGACAAGATGAATTTACAAATAATTTTTGGTAGAATCAACTAATCACCCTTTAACGCGATCATTTCCCAAATAAGTTCAAAGGTATCATTAATAACCTCAGTCCGTTTGGACTCAGATAGTTGATTGTCAATTAAATATTTATTGATTGCAAAAGTATGTCCGCCAATCAGCGTAAAGAGAACTCCAATATCCATAGGCTTAATAATCTTATTATCTATTCCTTCCTTTAAAATTGCGACGAAAGGCTTGGTGTGCTTCTCAATTTCTTCGCAGGATATTTGCTTCAGGTAAGTTGATGCATTAAACTGCTCAATAAAAAGAAATTCAGTTTTGTGCTCCAAAGCCCAACGAAGCGATTCGGTATAATGTACTTTCAGGATTTCTTTTAATGTACTTTCTCCCCTCATGGTTTCTGTCACATAATTGGTCAAACGACTCTTCACGTCGAGGTACAAAACTTTAACCAAGTCGTCTTTAGTTGGAAAGAAGTAAAACAAGGTGCCATTTGCAACACCGGCTTCCTTTGCAATTTTACTTGTTGGCGTGTTATGAAAACCAAACTCCACAAAGAGCTTTAGAGCTGCCTGAAGTATTTGTTCTTTTTTGTCCATTTGCTTTCGCTATTATGTAATTATCGTGTTCGTAATGAAATCCCTATTCAATACCATTCCACCATTCTGTAAATGTCCGGGTACTGTCTTTAAGATTCACCCTATCGCCAATCATTGGTGTTAAAAGTTTAATAGAAAGTTTCTTGCTGGATTTAGTAATTTTCTTCAACGGTTCGTCCCATGGGTGATTGGCCAAAGCAAATTTCGATGAATGTACAGCGAGTAATTGTTTAGCGTTTAAATCACGAAACGCTTTTAGAAGATCTTCGGGCAACAAATGAATATACTTCCAATTCTTGTCGTACTGACCGTTCTCTACTATGGCTAAATCAATGGGGCCAAACTTTTTTCCAACCTCGGCAAAGTGTTTATCGTAACCACCATCTCCACCAAGAAAGAATTTCATAGTAGGTGTCTGTAAAACAAACGCTGCCCAAAGGGTTTGGTTTCGCTTTAACCCGCGTCCGGAAAAGTGTCTTGCCGGCACTGCATTGGCAACAAATCCGCTATCCAATGATACCTGCTCGTTCCAATCCAATTCAATGATCGAATCCTTGCTGAATCCCCAATATTCAAAATTTTCTCCCACCCCAAGACCGCAGATAACTTTATTGATCTTTGGCTTCAATCCCATGATTGTTTCATAATCAAGGTGATCCCAATGGTCGTGCGAGATAAACAGGTAATCTATTTCCGGTATATCGGCAGGGCTGTAGACCGACGTTCCTTTAAAAGCTTTGACCGTAAATGAAAATGGGGATGCGCTTTCACTTAAAACAGGATCGACCAGGATTCTTTTGCCATCTATCTGCATAAAATAGGATGAATGCCCGAACCAGACCAAAATATCTTCCTCCTTATCCAGATTTAACAAATCGGTTTTTACAGTTGGAATTTCGTCGATAGGGTAAACCCGCTTCTTTTCTCCAAAAAAGAATTCTTTACCAACGGAGTAATAACTGGCATCCTCTGCCATAACAGGAGTTTCACTCTGATTCTGAAATGACCCGTTTTTATAGTTCGGCGACTTTTTAATTCTTTCTAAACGCTCTCCCGATGGTAATTTACCAAACTTAGTCTGTCTTAGAGTCAGAACAGTTATAATAGAAAGCAAAATAGTTACAGACGCTGTAATAAGCATAATCTTCTTCATTTAAAAAACTGATCAATAAACACATACATCAAGAATCACACAAACTAACAGTATGATAAAACATACATCAAACCTTAAAGACTGACTAAACAGTCGGCAAAGATAAAGGAAATCTTTATGCCCGTAAGTCTTTTTAGTTTTTTTATAAAATTAGCAGGTGAGAAATCGATGGTAACAAAAATGAATTATGTAAAAGGAAACTTTGTATCAACTCTTGTCCTAGAATAACTTTACAGATTATATTAGAACTAATAAATTTATTCAAAAACAAATATTACTTAAAGTATAATGGTTACAACGTTTTATTTTCACAATCGTTCCTGTTTACCCATTGTCTTTTATACATTTGCACAACAATATAGTTACTAATTCACAATATCCATGGAAATATCAACCATTGAAGCATTGCAGCACGGCGATCATAAGGCTTTTGAAGAAGTGTTTTTAGCTTACTACGATAAGGTAAAATATCTCTTGACCGGACTTTTGAAGTCAGAAAGTGATGCCGAAGAACTGGCACAGGATATTTTCGTAAAGTTGTGGATGAATCACACATCTGTAGACCCAAACAACGCATTCAGTACCTATCTATATACCATTACAAGGAATACAGCTTTAAATTTTCTAAAGCATAAACTGGTCGAAGAGAATTTTAAGAACAGCTTTAATAACTTGAATGAAGAAGAAGCTGATAGTTCAGACGAAATACTATTTGCAAAGGAAATCAGCCTTTTAGTAGAAATGGCAGTATGCGGTATGCCAGTTCAAAGGAGAAAAATTTATCAAATGAGCCGGGAGAAAGGTATTTCCAATATTGAAATAGCCGAAGAGCTGGGAATATCAAAGAAAACAGTTGAAAATCAGATTAGTTTAGCTTTACAGGAAATCAAACGTGTTATTTCGGCTTTCTTGATATTCTTCCTATGACGAAGAAATATCAGGTTTAGGTCGGGAGCAACAAAGCACATGATTGTATATATAGTATAAGCTCCATAAAAGAAAGGTAAACAATCATGAATAAACGAATTACAATATTACTATTTTTAGTTTTTACATTTGTTGCATCTATTTCTGCTCAAACTGTCGAAGATAAGAAAAAAGTAGATATACAAAGTAATTCCTCTGTCAAGGAAGTGGAACAAATTTTGAGTGAAGAACCAATCAAACCCGAACTACCGAATGAAATTAATAGAATGCTTTTAAAAACAAATCCTATTCTGACGGACTTTTACCGGTTTCAACAAAACAATATATACAAACAGTTTTCATTTATCGGAAGTGGTGAAAAAAAAATTTATATAGGACTGGGAGAATATATTTCGCTGAACGGTGCTATACGTTGGATACCGTCTAAAAGATTGTCTATAGATATCGGGGGAATGTTCAGCCGACAATTCTATTTTGCGTCGCCTCTTTTTCGTCAGGATATTATGGGTATGAATGTAAGAATACAATATGCTCTTGCTAATAATATCAGATTAAATATGTGGGGGCAGTCTATTTTTCCGGGAGAAGAATTTTCATTCTCTGCCTATAACTCACTATTTCCGCAGACAGGTGTTGGGTCTTCTGTATCTGTCGATTTTAAGAAAGATGCAGAAATGAGTGTCAGATCGGAATATCAGTATGACAATAAATCGCAGAAATGGAAATTAGAGTCGTCCGGACGTGTTTCTATTGGTTTTTAATGATAATAAAACGGCCATGAAAGAGAATTATATTTATCAAATACTCAACCAGTTCTTTTTAAACTCATATCCTCCTGAAATAGAGAAAAAGGTACAAAAATGGATTGTCAATGACAAATGGATTACTGAAAAGAATAATGCTATGTCTGTTATTTGGGTTGAAATGGAAGTCGCCTCGAATGATAATACCTATAAGGCATTGGATAAAGTAAAGAATAGAATTAAGCAAATAGAGAACCAAAAAAAGCATTTAAGAATACGCCGCATGCTGCTGGGAAGTGCTGCGGTTATTATCCCTATACTTTTGATATTGGGGAGTTACCTCTATATAAATCAGGATCCAAAAATGATAGAGGTGGCAACTTCCATCAACCAACAGAAACAATGCACATTGGCGGACGGTACAACCATTCTATTAAACTCTTGTACTAAAATAACCTACCCCTCTAAATTCAAAGACACTACCCGTATAGTGACTTTGGAAGGTGAAGCCTATTTTTCGGTAGCAAGTGATTCCGCAAAACCATTTATTGTAAAAACAAGCAATTTATCTGTAAGAGTTCTCGGTACTAAATTTAATATATCAGCTTACCCAACGAATGACCGAACCATTGCAACCCTTAATAGTGGAAAGATACAGGTGAATATCCAATCAAGAAAGACTAATAGTAAGTATATCCTTAAACCTAATCAGGAGATAGTGATTAACAAGATAGACAATTCAGTATTAATAAATACAGTTACAGGAGAAAACAGTAGTTGGAAAGATGGCTCGCTCGTATTTCAGGATGCCACGTTCAATGATATTGTGAATACGATTGAACGTCGATATGGTATAACTGTTGATTATAACAAGCAGGCGTTCCTGAATACACCATATACCATTAAGTTCATTCATAACGAAAGCCTTGAAGATATTTTGAACGTATTACAGGATGTTGTAGGTGGTTTTGAATATAAGAAAGATAATAGTAAAATAACCATCATTAAGAAAGGGGGTAATAAATAAAAAAAGAACCGGAAATTGTTTCGAAGCCACTTCCCGGTTCATAAAAGTCAAACTTGTTCCATTTAAAGAAGTAGTATTTAACTTTTTAATTATAATAAAAATATGTTTTTATTGAAATTCAAAATTAGGCAAAATTACACAGGCTATAAAATAACCAGCCTGATTATTTTCCTTTTTATCTCTATTCATTCAATTGCCCAAAATGAGAAATTAACAATTTCAGGGCGAGACATCACCGTAAAACAAATCTTTGAACAAATTGAAGCACAAAGTAAATACACAGTGGCCTATAGCAAAGCACAAATAGATGTAGACAGGAAGATAACAATAAAAGTCCAAAATGTCAATCTCAAAGAAGTGCTTGAACAAACACTAAAAGACAGCGGATTTTCTTATAAAATCAATGGATTGCATATTATTATTGTCCCAATACCTACTAATATTTCGCAAGATATTCTCCGACAAACTATCAAAGGGATTGTCAAAGATGCGGCATCAGGTTCTTCTATCCCATACGCTACTGTCGTTCTTTCAAATACCAATCCACAAGTAGGTACTACAAGTGATAGCTTGGGGCGTTTTAGGTTCAATAATATACCCATTGGCAGATATGATATTCAAGTGTCTTATTTGGGATATGAACCTACTGCAATGAAAGAAATTTTACTTACTTCAGTCAAAGAAGTGAACTGCGATATAACTTTGGTTGAAAGTTCCCAGAAGTTGGACGAAGTAGTGGTACGTGCAAAAATAAATAAAGAACATCCTCTCAATTCAATGGCTTTAACTGGGGGACATATGATTAGTGTTGAAGAAGCGAACCGATTTGCCGGCGGGCTGAATGATCCGGCTCGGCTCGCCACATCTTTTGCTGGCGTGGCAGGAACTCCGGGAACAAATGCGATTGCCATACGTGGTAATTCCCCGCAATTTTCGCAGTGGAAAATGGAAGGTATAGAAATACCGAATCCTACTCACTTTGCCGATATCGCAGGTGTAGGTGGTGGTCTGTTTTCAGGACTTAGTAGTCAGGTAATGGGTAATTCTGACTTCTTTAATAGTGCTTTTCCGGCAGAATACAGCAATGCCTTATCGGGAGTATTTGATATGTCTATCCGAAACGGGAATAATGAGAAGTTTGAGCACGTTGTTCAAATCGGGCTTTTGGGGCTTGATTTCGCTTCAGAGGGCCCTATAAATAGGAAAACCGGAAGTTCTTATATTTTCAACTACCGATATTCGACAACCGGACTAATAGGAGCTTTTACAGAAAATACAGGCATAAGCTATCAAGATCTTACTTTCAAACTGAATTTCCCAACGCGTAAAGCTGGAACATTCTCTGTTTGGGGGATAGGGTTACTGGATATGAATAAAGCTGATGCATTAAAAAATCACTCCGAGTGGGAAACGTTTGCTGACAGACAAAAGTCCAAAACAACAATGGCGAAAGGAGCAGGTGGAATTACGCATAGGTATAATTTAGATTCTGATGCTTATCTTAAAACATCTCTTGGTGCAACTTATTCAGATAATCGGCCCAAAATAGAACAGCTTCTTTCTCAAAATTCGTCCTACTATTTGCCTGTTGTAGATATGAAAAGCACCAATTTAGACATTGTTCTAAATTCTTATTTCAACAAAAAGTATAGCTCCCGGCATACCAACCGTTCTGGAATTACAATTACTGGGTTATTATATGATTTGGATTTTAACTTATCACCGAACTTCGGGCAAAATAAACCGATGCAAAGGATTGTGAAAGGTAATGGTGAAGCAATTGTATTATCGGCATATAGTAATTCTATATTCAAATTGACAGATAAATTGATTGCCAATGTGGGAGTAAACACCCAATTGTTTACTTTAAATTCAAATTGGACGGTAGAGCCCCGCTTGGCATTAAAGTGGAATTTCAATTCTAAACAATCTATCTCTTTTGCTTATGGATTACATAGTCGCCGTGAAAAGCTGGATTACTACTATGTAAAATCTACGGAAACAGGAAAAGATGCAGTGAATAAAGACCTGGACTTTGCCAAAGCACACCATTTTATGTTATCCTATGATTTAAGTCTTTCAGAAAACACCCATCTGAAAATAGAACCTTACTATCAGGCATTATTTAATGTACCTGTCGAACCGGGAACATCATTTTCTATCATTAACCACGACACCTACTACCTAGATCGTCAATTAGTTAATGAAGGGAAAGGCAGGAATTATGGTGTAGACATCACCTTAGAGCGTTATCTAAACAAAGGATATTATTATATGCTAACTGGTTCTGTCTTTAAGTCAGAATATCTTGGTGGTGATAATGTTTGGCGCAATACACGGCTTGACCGTGGCTATTTGTTCAACGCATTAGGCGGTAAAGAATGGATATGGGGCAAACAACGCCAACATATATTTAATACAAATATCCGTTTGTCTTATCAAGGTGGTGATCACTATACTCCTATTGATGAAGCTGCATCACTGATTGAAAAAGATATTATCTATGATGAAACAAAAGCCTTTAGTAGGCAGTTCTCACCGGCCTTTACAGTCGATTTAGGTGTCAGCTATAAGCTAAACAAGAAACGTGTATCTCACGAGTTTGAGCTTCAATTTCTGAATTTAACCGGATATACCGGACAACATGGATATCAATACAACGAACAGAAAAAAGTTATAGAAAAAATAGATGTAAGTAATATGTTACCTAATCTAAGTTATAAAATTCAGTTCTAAATAGATATAACAGTTCTCTGATAGAATATTAGCAACGGAGGATAGTCCTTTATGATAATATCTGCCAATCGTTCATAATTCTGGTTATTGCTGTAAAGTTTACGGTCGTAAACTTTACAGCAATAACCAGAATTATAATAAAAATGGAAATATGGATTAAAAGAAGATTATTTTGGGGCCGGATTTAGTTGAGTATAGGACACAAAAAAAGCCTTTCTTTTCAGAAAGGCTTTTTTATTGGTGATCCGCCTGGGGCTCGAACCCAGGACCCCATCCTTAAAAGGGATGTGCTCTACCTGCTGAGCTAGCGAATCATCCTGTGCGTTACTTCTGTAATGCGGGTGCAAAGGTACGGTTTATTTTTTAACACGCAAGCTTTCGCTAAACTTTTTTACTATTGATCTCCACTTATTTTTTCTCTTTTAATCTGCCTTTTCGCATTTTCTTTCTCTATCTTACTGTGTTCCATTAAGATAAATCGCTTATAATAGGAAAGACAAAGCGTGGTAAGAGGTAAGGCAACGATAAGTCCGACAAAGCCCAGCAAGGTTCCCCAGATGGAAAGCGAGAGAAGTATAATCGCTGGATTAAGTCCCATAGCCTTTCCCATGATCTTTGGAGTGAGAAATAAATCCTGAATAGATTGAACAACACATAAAACCAAAAGAGATAATCCAAAAATCAGCCAAAAGTTTTCGCCTGTTTCTGTCGATTTAAGCAGACTTAGTAACGCCATGGGAATTAGACCCAAAGTCTGCAGATACGGAATAAGATTCAGGAATCCGATAAACAGGCCCAGAGAGACTGCAAGCGGAAAATCAATTATCCGGAATCCGATTGCAAAAAGGATACCTACACACAGGGCGATAAGTGCCTGTCCGCGGAAATATCGGTTCATACTATCTTCAACGTCTTCGGCCAGCCCTTTTGTAAAAGGACGATAGCGTTCCGGGATAAGTTTTATCCACCCTTCGGCTATCTTTTCATAATCAAGCAGAATAAAAATAAAATAAAGCAGAATAACAAAAACGATGGTGATACTAAACAGCAAAGAGAAGGTGCCCGACAACAGGGACCATAACTGAGGGGCTATCTGTTTCACTGCGTTAAGCATATTTTCACGGCTAACCAGCTCACTTAGCTGAAGCACATCAAGCTGATTGGCAATATATAAACGCCATGACTCTGGTATTAACGGTACATCTCCGGGGTTTCCCTGATGCGTTTGAATCAGGTCGAACGTTCGTTGAATCTCGTCAACGATAGACGGCACGACAAGAAAATAGAGTAATGTTAATATCCCGGCCGACAGTAAAAGCACCATCACAATGGACAGAACCCTACTCCGCAGCTTTAGTTTGTATTGAAAGAACCGAACAAACGGTTGCATCATATAAGCCATAAGCCATGCGATGAGAAACGGAAGCAACGCATTTTTCAGGATGGCCACCAGATAGAGAATTCCCGAGATCATAAGGATACTAAAAACGATCCTTGCCACACGATCGAAGGTAAATGGTTTATCAAACAGCGGATTCATAGTAAAAGTTTTTATCTTTGCTTCCTACAAAGATATAACAAAGAAATTAGTGATATAAGGATGAATAAGAAAATATTATCTTCCGCCCTTCTTCTCTGCCTCACCTTATCGGTCTGGGGACAAACACCTCAACCGGTGAAAAGGTTACTAAAGATGCCCTCAATGAAAGGGGCTACCCTCTCTCTGATAATCCAGGAGGTGGGAAGCGACAAACCCAAGTATGCTGTCGCTCAGGATATGGCTGTTATTCCGGCTTCGGTAATGAAGACAATTACGACGGCCAGTGCGCTTGAATTGCTGGGCACCGACTACCGCTTTCCGACAACCATATCATATGACGGCTATATCAAAGAGGGCGTTTTGCATGGCAACTTGTATATTGAAGGAAGCGGCGATCCTACGCTTGGTTCCCGGTTTGTTAAAGACAATAACGACGAGTTTCTGGCTGACTGGCTTAAAGGAATACAGGCAGCAGGAATACAGTCCGTAACCGGATCGGTTATAGCAGACGAACGTTGTTTCGACACCGAAGGAGTTTCAATCAAGTGGGTGGGCGAAGATCTGGGTAGTTATTTCGGAGCCGGAAGTTACGGCCTTTCTGTATTCGATAACCAGTATAAACTGTATGTACAAACAGGGGAAGTAGGATCGAAGCCGGTCATAAAACATTCGGAACCCGCCATGAACAGTTTGCGCTTTCACAATTACCTAATTGCCGGTTCGGTTGCCGCCGACAGTTCCTATACGCTTGGCGCTCCTTTTTCGGACGACCGCTATCTGTACGGGGTTGTTCCGGCAGACAGGTCGCTTTATACCCTAAAAGGTGATATGCCTGACCCACCCTATTTTCTGGCAGATTATTTTACGCGCTACCTTAAAAATAAAGGAATCAAAGCTACAGGCGAGCCTACTAACTTCAGGTTATTGAATGAAAAGCAGCAGGAAAGCAACGGGAAAAGAGTAAAACTGATTACCACGTACTCGCCCACCGTAAGCGAAATAGTGAAAATAACCAACGAAGTGAGTCAGAATCTCTATGCGGATGCATTGCTCAAAACCATTGGTAATTCTTACAAGCCTCTCCCCGGCGAGGTAATCTCTTCGTTCGGTAATGGGATTAAACGGGTAAAACAGTTTTGGGATGAAAAGGGTATAGACACTTATCCGCTTTGGATGTTCGACGGAAGCGGTCTCTCGTCGAGCGATAAACTCTCCGCGCGATTTATGACAGACGTGCTTTTATACATGGCAAAGGATGCCTCCTCGTCACGGGCATTTTACAACTCACTGCCCCGGGCCGGTCTGGAAGGCTCCGTTCGTAATTTCTTAAAGGGATTCTCTCTGGAAGGAAGTATCCGCTTAAAAAGCGGAAGTATGAGCCGGGTGAAAGGATATGCAGGCTATGTGGACAAAGATGGAAAGCGTTACTGTCTGGCTCTTTTTGTAAACAACTATTCCTGCGATGGAAAAGAGATGACCTACGAGCTGGATCGGTTACTACGTACGTTGCTCGATTAAAAAAGAAATAAAAAACCCTTCACTTTCCTGGTTAGCTTTTTAAAGCAACCTCGAAGTAAAGGGTTTTCTGTTTTTATTACTTACTGAAATCTCTCGGAGCCGGTACCGGAGGCAACGGCTTGCGATCTTTCATTTGAGCTTTTACTTCCTCTATTGCCCGGTTCAGCTGCTGATCTTCTCCCGCCCATTCCTTTGCCGGGTCGTTATCAATCAGAATATCCGGATCAACACCATGATTTTCGATAATCCACTCACCAGTCTTCGGATCATAGCTTGTAAAGAAGGGGACACGCATATCGGTTCCGTCGATAAAAGGCAGCGAACCACTGATTCCCACAATACCGCCCCATGTACGGGTACCGATAAGCTTTCCTAAGCCAAGGGAACGGAATCCCCAGGGGAACAGATCCCCGTCAGAAGCCGAATACTTGTTAATAAGACAAACCTTCGGACCAATCTGTACAGCATCAGGCACCGTACCCCGACGGGTCGAACCCCGGCGCATGGTTACACGGTATGCTTCTCTTGAAAGTCGTTCCAGAATCATCGGCGAAACATTACCTCCGCCATTGGCACGATCGTCAACAATCAGCCCTTCCTTATCCAACTGCGGATAGAAATAGCGCGAAAACTCGTTAAGTCCTTCCGGACCCATATCGGGAATATAAATATATCCGATCTTTCCGTTTGAGGCCTCATCTACCTTGCGGATGTTGTTTTGTATCCAGTTGTAGTGATACAAGGGATATTCGTTGGCAATAGGATTGATAACCACTTTACGTGCTCCGGCAGCCGATGGCGTACTGTTTAATGTAAGTTCGGTTGGAACACCGGCTTTACCTGTCAGCAGCGAGTACATATCTTTCACACTGTTGGCCGGAACGCCATCGATGGCTATAATATAATCACCCTCTTTCGCTTTCACGCCCGGCTCGGTTAACGGCGAACGTAGTTCCTTACTCCAGGAAGCTCCGGGAATAATCTTCTCAATGCGGAAAAAGCCACTCTTGTCGCGAGACACTTCAGCACCAAGTAGTCCGGTTTGAATCCGGTCGGCACGGTCGGTTTCGCCCGGACTGATATAAGCATGACCGCAATTCAATTCCCCAATCAACTCTCCAATAATGTAATTCAGGTCGAGGCGTGTTTTCACGTAAGGCAATAAGACTTCGTATTTAGCCTTCATTGCTTTCCAATCCACACCATGCATATTCTCGAGATAGAAACCATCCCGCATGTGACGCCATCCTTCATTGTAAATCTGTGCCCACTCTTTTGCATAGTCTGTGGTCACCTTCATATTAGACGTGTTAACAGCCTCTTTCAGGTCGGCCTTCCCGGAAGGAATGTCCGTAACATAAACCATATTGTTTTTCAGGAACAGCGCCTTCTTTGATCCGTTTTCAACAAACATCCGGGCATCGTCCGCAACCACTTCCTCTTTCTGTTTATCCAGGTCGTACACCTGCGTAGCTCCTCTGCCCCAATAGTATACCTTCTTTCCATCCGAATAGATATTACCATAGTATCCTCCCGGTATCGGCAGACGGACAATACGGTCAATGATTCCGTCGGCATCAAATTTCACAGCCTGGGCTGCCTTATCAACAGACTTATCAACACCTTTATCAACAGTCTTATCAACAGCCTTGTCCGATTTCTTTCCGGACTTTACATCGGTTACAGTTACCGTCACTTCTTTCTTGGCTGCCACTTCATCATCCTTTTCAAGGAAAGGAGACGGGGTATCTTTGGATAAAATAGCCATATACACACTAGACATGTTGTTGTACACGTGATTCCACTCTACGGCACCGTAGGTAGGATTAAAATCGCGGGCCGAAGTAAACAACAGATACTTGCCATCGGTACTGAATACAGGACTGTCGGAGTTATACCATTTGTCGGTTACCGGATATTCTTTTTTGGCTGCCAGGTTATAAACATATACAATATTGAACTCATTTTCGGCTGTACGGCTATAAGTAAGCCATTTGCCATCCGGCGATATAGCCAAATCCCTGAATTCGCCTACAGAATCATGCAAAACAAGACTCACCTGCCTGGTGGTCACATCCAGTTGATTCACCCGGTTCTTTCTGTCCGTATAAAAGATTTTGGACGCATCGGGGCTCCACTGAAAAGAACGGATATAGGTATCGTTGTTTTTGGTCAGCTGTACAGCTTCGCCACCAGCTGCAGGCTGCAAGTAGAGTTCGGTTTCGCCAGTAACATCGGAAATGTAAGCGATATGCTTGCCATTGGGCGACCAGCTTGCATCCCGTTCGTGTGCACCAGGCGTACGGGTAATGTTTTTGGTTACCCCTTTATCTGCCGGAAGATTAAAAACTTCTCCACGGGCAGTAATAGCCAGACGTTCGCCGGCGGGAGACAAACTTACAGCACTTATGTTTCGGGAAACATCCTTCACTTCCGCACGTGCATAAATATTGTCGGATTTCAAGGTAATGCTAACCTTCTCGGCTTTCTTAGAAGCAGCATCCATCATATAAATAAAGCCCGCATTTTCGAAAACTATCTTTGAACCATTGCAGCTTGGGAACTTCACATCGTACTCGGTAAAGTTGGTCACCTTACTGGTCTGTTTGGTTTTGGTATTATAAACAAAAATATTCATGGTGCGGTCGCGGTCGGAGATAAAGAATATCTCGTCGCCAATCCACATCGGCATGATATCCTGCGCCACATTGTTGGTAATATTATCTGTCTTCTTTGACTGTTCGTCGTATATCCAAATATCATCGGCCATTCCACCCTTATAATATTTCCAGGTCCGGAATTCGCGGAAAACGCGGTTATAAGCAAATTGTTTTCCATCGGGCGAGTAGCAGCAGAATCCACCTTCTGGAAGGGGAATCACCTGAGAAAGTCCGCCTTCGGGAGAAACCGTATAAAGTTTACCCGCAAACCCATCGCTGATGCGGTTACGGTACACGATGGAAGCACCATCGGGAGTCCATGTCATCACAATATTATTGGGCCCCATGCGGTCGCCCAGATCATCACGGGAATTGGTGGCCGTATAGGTTACACGAAGCGGCTCACCACCGGTCGAAGGCATCGAATACACTTCCGTATTTCCGTCGTACTGACCGGTAAAAGCGATTGTTTTACCATCGGGAGAAAACCGGGGAAACATTTCGTAACCCACATGCGATGTTAATCGCTGAGCCTCTCCCCCTTTGGCTGCAACCTTATACAAATCGCCTCCATAGGTAAACACTATCTCACTCCCGTTGGTAGCCGGGAAGCGCAATAACCTCGCCTCATCTGCCGCCTGAAGGAACAATGGAGCAGAGGCAAATACAAAAAGCCCAAGCATAAATCGTTTATTCATAAAGATAAAATTTAAAACAGAATTAGTATTAATAATCAAACCGAACTCAAACGCTTTTTTAAACCGTACAAAAGAAAGTAACAAAAAACGGGACTGTAAAGTCCACTACAAATCCGTGAATAACCGCCACGAACACCAGGTCTTTTCCCGAATAACGGGTAATAATCGGTAAAGTAGTATCCATCGTAGTTGCCCCGCCGGAACAAATAGGTGCCAGACGTCCGAAATACCTCACCAGCAAAGGGGCTCCCAGCAACGTAATCAGTTCACGGGAGATATTGGCTATCAGAGCGATCGTTCCCATCTCGGCCCCTTTGTACTGAGTAATAAAAACCGAAGACAGCGAATAATAGCCGAATCCGGTTCCCACCGCCATACAATCGGTAAACGACAAATCAATCAGCACCAGACTAATCAACGCCGAACCGAGCAACGTACCTACGATCGTAGCAAGCGGGACAAGCAGTACGTGAAACCGAAGCCTGAGTAAAATCTCCCTCAGTTTATTATCACCTCCGATACTCAACCCCACCAGAAACATCAGCAAATACAAAACATATTGGGTGTAATCAGTCTCAAGCAGAAAATCGGGAAGCCATCCGGCCCATCCCATTAAGACCCCTATAATAAAGAAAGAAACGATAATGATGCTACCCTTCACGATTCGCCTCCTTTCTTAAAAAAGTAGCGATACACGATCCAGGCACATATCACGCTTCCCAAAGTGGCAGCAAGTGAAATAAGAATAGCTTTCCCTCCTATATCCGGCAGACTGGTAACAATCACTTTGTTGCTACCTACCGAAGTACCAAGAAGGAATAATAACAAAAATATGGTGTAGGAGATAAATCTCCCGGTATAACGTAGTTGCTTTTGGTTTCTTAGCAGATAACCTGCAATGATTCCAAGGAACATAATCCCGATAACTGTAAACATCTTCTCTATAGTTTACAGCAAAGATAACGGAATACCACTTGCACTGCAAATGAATCTCCACAAAAGAATGTATGGGAAACAGGAAACACAGAGGTGGCCGGCTCTATTCTTTTATACGTGAAAAAGTAACGGGCATTACATCGCCGTTCACTTCGGCCTTACCTGTTAATTTGGCACCCTCCGGTTGTAAGGTAACAACCACATTAGCTCCTTCAATATAAAGGGTACAGGTATACGTGTTTCCGGTTTGTTTAATTTCATTGATCGCTGTAATGTTTCCCTGAATATCAAGTTTGGCAGATAATTTACCCGCTTTATTGAGGATGTCAATCTTTCCCTGATTGTATCCGTAGGGAGCCGTTGGCGCTTCGTAATTCCACTTTCCGGTAATATCACTCCCTTTTTTCACCTCTTTTTGGGCATAAACACCTGCACTCAAAAGAATACACATCAATGTGCAAATCAGAAATTTAAACTTGTTTTTCATAATTCAGCGATTTAATTGTTACTTATCTTTTACTTTGTCGAGCTGTTCCAATTCCTTTACGCCGGTAATGCCGGACAATTTGGACAACTGCTTCATATCAAGATTTCCTGCAATATTAACAACAACAAAAGAGGTATCATTCTTAACGAACATCACCAGCTCCTTCACCTTGTTTCTGGACCGTTTAACCATAAGGCGCATATCCGATGCACCCGGACTACGGATCGACATCATTTCCTCGAAACCTGTCAACGTTTTAAGCGACCACTTTTCGTAAACAGGCTTATTGGATGGAGCCGAAACAATTCGGAGTCCATCTATATTGTTAATCAGAGATTCTAAATCAGGATCATCAATCTTCATATCACCCATAAGACCAAACATTTCGGGGGTAATGTTTACCACCGAGAAATTGCGGTCATTATCAAACTCTTTTAAAAATTTTCCGGCAAACTGTTGGGCCTGCGTTGTCATCGAAGCGGTGCATATCAAAATAATAGTCAGCAACTTCTTCATAGTCATTCTCCTTGTACTTTTTCAATATTATTGATCATATCAGTGATGGGTGCCGTTTTTTTCATTTCATTATAAACCATTTTACGACCCCTTTTTATCTCGGAAGAAACAAAAGAAAGGGATACTTTCGCTGCTTTCAAAGCCTCTTCCGGACTTTGATACGTATCCTGATAAGACGGGTCCGACGACCAGTCCGTTTGGTTAAAAACATAAAGCGAAGCTGAAATAAGAAGAGCTGCAGATGCTGCTATTCCAATAAAGTACCTCTTTCCTACATGGAAAAGAGTCCGGTGTTTAGGCTTTATCTTATTCAGAATCATCGCATCGAAGCGGTTGTCCAACAAAGTAAGTTCAGCCTCTTCTTTTCCCGTAAACCAGGCTTTGTAAGCCTGCAACTGGGCTGGCACTTCGTCTGATGCGAAGAACCTCCGTAACTCACGCTCTTCATCAAGCGTGGTTTCACAAAGCCAGTATTTGTTTAACAACTCATTTATCATTGCGTAATCCATAACTATTTACTTTTTCGAATGCCTGTTTTAAATATTGGCGTATCCTGAACAGGTCTGATTTTACTTTACTTTCCGTAATATTGAGTACGCCTGCAATATCAGCATAACTCATTTCCTCTTCTTCCCGCAGCTGGATCATCTTTTGCTGCAGTTCCGGCAGTGTGGCCACAAGGCGCCGCACCCATTCTCGCTGATCATTATAAGCCGCTTCACTATAAGGAGTTACATCAGAAGAGACTACCACCTGATCATCGCCAACCTCCTCGTCAAGGCAACGCCAGTGCCTTATCCGGTCCAATGCCAGATTACGGCTCATCATCATGCAGTAGGCAGGAAGACTGTCAATCGTATCCCAGCTCTCTCGCTGGCTCCACATCTTAAGCATAACTTCCTGCACGACGTCTTCGGCCTCTTCGGTATTGCCCGTTATACGGAAAGCAACCCGTAGCAGATTATTCTTAAGAGGCAGTATTTTCGTCGTAAACTCTTCTATTTTCATCTATTTATAGTAAGACGCTAGAGACTTCCGAAAGTTGCAGCATAACGATTCTTTTTAGTAACTTTGTTGCCGGTTATCAACTTTTTCAGCCATTTCGCACGTTGAAATAATTACTACAAATTTAATATAATATTCAGAAAGTGAGAAGAACAATCGCATCTATTATTGCAATATCGTTTTATCTGTTTGCCGGAAGCCCGAAAACGATGGCTATTCAACATTCGGAAAACAAGATACAGTACGTAGACCCGTTTATCGGCACAGGCTTTCATGGACATACTTTTCCCGGATCCACCCGCCCGTTCGCCATGGTTCAGCTAAGTCCGGACACCCATATCCTGGGATGGGACGCCAGCAGCGGATACCATTACGACGACCGACAACTATTCGCATTTAGTCATACCCACCTTAGCGGAACAGGGATTGGAGACCTTGGAGATGTGGCTCTTCTTCCTTTTTCGGGAGGAGATTCCATCAAACCGGTGGCGACTTTTAAGAAAGAATCAGAACAAGCCTCTCCGGGCCTGTATAAAGTTACATTGGATAATTTCGGAGTCGACGTGGCGTTGACTTCCACCGACCGGGTGGGTTTCCACAAATATACCTACAAAAACAGAGCGGATCGCCGGGTAATGCTCGATCTTGGGCACATCCTTCAACCCAACTGGGGACATAAGCTGGTATCCAACGATGTGGAGCTTGTAAACGACAAAGAGATCAGAGGAACGTTGCGCACCCAAGGTTGGGCGCACTTTCATGCTGTTTCGTACCGAATCCTGTTTTCTGAACCGGCCGAAAGCATCCGTTTATTCAAGGCGGGGAAAGAGGACAATCTTTCTGTTACCGAAGCGTTTACATCGACCGACGACCTTAAAATACACTTCCGGTTTCCGGAATCCGACAAACCATTGCTGGTAAAGGTCGCTCTTTCGCCGGTTGATACCGACGGGGCTGTTAAGAATATGGAAGCAGAATTGCCGGGATGGGATTTCGATGCAACCGTTAATCAGTCGCAGCAAGTATGGAATAAGGCTTTAAACGGCATTGCCATGGAAAGCGCCGATCCAAAGGTTATGAAAAACTTCTACACCGCCTTGTATCATTCCATGATTGCGCCTTTTGCCTATCAGGATACGGATGGCCGCTACCTTGGTATGGATAAGCAGGTACACCATGCCGAAGCCGGCTACACCAATTATAGCGTTTTCTCGCTTTGGGATACATTCCGGGCCTTGCATCCGTTGATGACCATAATCAATCCTCAACTGGCTGCCGATTGGGGCAAAGTAATGGTTCAGGGGTACAAAGAAGGAGGCATTCTTCCTAAATGGCCGCTTGCTTCCAACTATACCGGTTGCATGGTGGGCTACCCAGCCACTTCAATTCTGGCGGACCTTATCTGTAAAGATCTGGCAGAAGGAGATTTAAGCGTCTGGACCGAAGCGGCCACCCGTTCGTCCGTATACAGGGAAGACCTTGCCAAAAAATTTAAGGGAACACGCGAACTCGATTTAATCACCCGTCACGCTTATTTTAAAGAAAAGCTTGGCTATGTTCCGGCCGACTCGCTTCCCGAATCTGTTTCATGGGGAGTAGAAATGGCTTACTACGACTGGTGTGTCTCTCAAATTGCTAAAAAGGCAGGCAAAACGGATGTAGCAGACAGCTATGCTAAAAAAGGATCATTCTACAAACGTTACCTCGATCCGGAAACTAAAATGATGCGTGGTGTAATGGCCGACGGCTCCTTCCGCACGCCCTTCAATCCACGCTATTCGGCACACATGAAAAGCGATTACACCGAGGGCAATGCCTTTCAGTGGAGCTTTTTCGTTCCCCACGACATGGATAACTTTATCACGGCTATCGGTGGAAAGAAAGAATTCGAAGCCCGCCTCGACACCTTGTTTACCACCTCATCTCAGGTAGACGGAGCCGAAGCTTCCGGCGATATTACGGGATTGATAGGTCAGTATGCCCACGGGAACGAGCCCAGCCACCACATGGCCTATCTGTATAACTGGACTTCTTCGCCCTACAAAGGACAAGATCGGCTGGATTATATCATGCAAAACTTCTACACCAACGAGCCAGACGGGATTATTGGTAACGAAGACTGCGGACAAATGTCGGCCTGGTACGTACTCAGCGCATTAGGTATCTATCAGGTATGTCCGGGAGACCCTGTGTATTCGCTTGGGCGCCCAATGATCGATCGCGCTGAAATACCTGTAAAAGGAGGAACTTTCAAAATAATTGCGATTAACAATAGCCCGGCAAACAAGTACGTAAAAGAGGTAAGACTGAACGGAAAGAAGCTGAAAAAGCCCTTTATAACCTACCAGGATATAGTAAAAGGCGGCGTGCTGGAATTCAAGATGACAAATAAATTATAAGAATGGGGCTTTGATGTATTGAATAATAAGAAAAAACGTATATTTGCCTCAGTAAATTAAATCAATTCATATGTTACTTACCACTACAAACACCATTGAAGGGAAACAAATTACCCAGTATTACGGGATTGTTTCCGGCGAAACCATTATCGGGGCAAATATGTTCAAAGACTTCTTTGCCGGCATACGAGATATCGTTGGCGGACGCGCAGGATCGTACGAAAGCGTACTTCGCGAGGCCAAAGAGATAGCCATGAGAGAAATGAGCGACCAGGCCAAGAGTCTTGGTGCAAACGCTGTGATTGGCATCGATCTCGATTACGAAACAGTTGGAGCAAACGGAAGTATGCTGATGGTAACAGCCGCCGGAACTGCGGTTCGATATCTCTGAGGCATTCAATCCCATATAAAACAAAAGGGAGTATCTGAAAATTCAGGTACTCCCTTTTTAGTATGTAAAATCCAATCGGATCAGGAAATAGAAAAGGAACAATCAATTTATCATAGGCACTTCCATCAACAATAACTTTGCATCCTGTGTCGCTTTAATGGTTACCTTATCCGTCTCCCATATTCCGTATCCGTCCCTTTTGTCGAGAAGCTGACCATCCACATCGGCCTGCCCTTCCAACACAAAGATAATAAAGATCGGGCAATTCGGCTAACGAATTAAGGTTATATAAATAACAAGATAAATAACTGCGCTAAAAGTATCCTCAAGAACATTGTTAACGGATATACTGTAGCGTAAGCAGTTGCCTGCGCCTGACCAGGAGTAATACTATTTGCAAATTCTAATGCCGGAGGATCTGTCATCGCCCCTGAAATACAACCGCATATTTTCAAATAATTCAGGTTAAGCAATCTGGCAATAATACCAACACACATAATGGGTATTAACGTAATTGCAACGCCATATAACATCCATTGCCATCCTCCATTTTGAATTGTTTCGACAAACTTTTCTCCTGATAACAACCCAACACAGGAAAGGAACAAAATAATCCCCATTTCACGCATAAAAAGATTGGCTCCGGGCGTCATATAAAAATTTAATTTACCAATACGCCCTTTGTATCCTAACAATATTGAAATTAAAAGAGGCCCCCCCGCTAAGCCTAGTTTTGCTGGAGCGGGAATACCAGGGATAAATATTGGTATACTTCCAAGAATAATTCCTGTAAAAATACCAAGGAATATTGAAATAATATTAGGTTTAGCTAATTCGTTAACAGAGTCTCCAAGCTCTTTTTTAATATCGTTTAACGATTCTTTTCTTCCTACAATTCGAATTGTATCACCTAACTCCAACGTCGTATCCAGTGTTGGTAAAATTTTCATTCCCGAACGGAAAATGCGGGTTACGTTGGCAGGATAACGACGATAAATCCCTATTTGTTCAATAGTTTTGCCAGCTAACTTTTTATTTGTCAATAATATATTTATTATACTTAACGGACCCGAAAGGTCGTCTCTATTATTTACTATTTCGACTTCACCAATTTTAACCTGCAGACTTTCAATCCTATTTTGAGCTGAAACTCCACATATGACATCTCCCGGCTGAATAATTTCTTTATCAGTTGCCAGAATTGACTCCCCGCTTCTTAGGATTCGCGAAATTGCAAGATCTTTGTCCATTATATGCTTAACATAATCAACATCTTTTCCAAACAAGTTCGGATTAATCACCTTAATATCGACACTTTGCAATTTTGTTTCGGTACTTCCGAGCGCTTCGGTATAACGTTTAACCTCATCACTTATACTAATTCTAAAAAATAAGCGGATAAGTATCATCGTAATAATAATTCCTAACACGCCAAAAGGATAGGCTAAAGCGTAGGCCATCGCTGTCTCTGTGGTTGCCGACAATGCCCCGCCTTGCTCGGAGAAAACTTGTTGAGCAGCTCCAAGGCTAGGAGTATTGGTGACTGCCCCGCTTAAAATTCCAATAATTACAGCAGGAGACAAATCAGTAAGATAATAAATAAGGCAGGCTATTCCAAATCCGCCGAGTACAATACCAATAGCTAAAATATTTAAAAGTAGTCCGTCTTTCTTAAATGAAGAAAAAAAGCGAGGTCCCATCGTAAGGCCTATGCTGTAAACAAATAATATCAGTCCAAAATCGCGAACAAAATGCAATATATGTTCATCAACAGGCGCTCCAAAATGAGCAATAAGAATCCCGCTGAACAATACCCCGGCTACACCTAATTTAATATTTTTGACTTCTAATTTTCCTAACATTACTCCTAAAAATGCCGTCAAGCACAAATACACTAATGTTGAAGCAATGCCTTGCATTGTAAAAAGATTCTGTATTAAGTTCATATTTGAATGTATTTATAATGGAATATTTCCATGTTTTTTGGGAGGATTCGTTTTTATTTTATTCTTGGCCATTTCCAAAGCTTGTATTAGTTTTATACGGGTCTGTTTTGGTAAAATAACTTCGTCAATGTATCCTAATTCGGCTCCTCTGTAGGGATTGGCAAATTTTTCCCGATACGCTTCTATTGCTTTTTGCTTTGTCGCCCCATCTTCCTTACGATAGAGAATATTTACAGCTCCCTCGGCACCCATAACTGCCAGTTCAGCAGTAGGATAGGCAAAATTAATATCGCTCCCGGTCTCCTTACTTGACATAACAATATAGGCTCCTCCATATGCTTTTCGGGTAATCAGCGTCACTTTAGGAACTGTTGCTTCGGCATAAGCATAAACGATTTTTGCTCCGTGCCGGATTATTCCATTATGCTCCTGTACTGTTCCTGGAAGAAAACCCGGAACATCTTCAAATGTTACGATTGGAATATTAAAACAATCGCAAAAACGAATAAAACGGGCTATTTTATCTGAAGCATCAATATCTAATACGCCGGCTAAGTAAGCTGGCTGATTAGCCACAACGCCAATTGCTTCTCCATTTAGTCGACCAAATCCTGTGATTGCATTTCTGGCAAAATGAGACATCACTTCAAAAAAGTAATGTTCATCCATAACGGGTTCAATAATATCTTTCATATCGTAAGGCACATTGGGATCCACTGGAACGATACTCTGCAAAGAGTCTATCTCCCGACTTCCGTCGTCTGTACATATAGCCAAAGGCGCATCTTCCATATTGTTGGAAGGAAGGAAACTTAATAGTTCACGAATACCCATCAAAACCTCCTCTTCTGTATTGCTAATAAAGTGTGTTACCCCACTTTTACTGCTATGTGTACGAGCTCCGCCAAGTTCTTCCTTACTTACGTCTTCATGAGTAACCGTTTTTACAACATCTGGCCCTGTCACAAACATATAACTACCTTTATCAACCATAAAAATAAAATCGGTTAATGCTGGAGAATAACAGGCTCCTCCTGCACATGGGCCTAAAATAGCAGATATCTGGGGAATAACCCCCGACGCCATCGTGTTTTGATAGAAAATAGAGGCGTAACCCGAAAGACTCTCAACACCTTCCTGTATACGAGCCCCGCCCGAATCATTCAGTGCAATAATAGGAGCCCCGTTTTTTAGAGCCAATTCTTGAACTTTCACTATTTTCCTGGCATTTATAGCACCCAATGTGCCCCCATAAACCGTAAAGTCGTACGCATACACGAATACCTTCCGACCATCTATTTTCCCATATCCTGAAACGATCCCATCACCCGGAATATGAGTTCTGTCCATTCCAAAATTTAAACAATGGTGTACCATTAGTTTATCTAACTCTACAAACGAACCTTTATCCAACAATGTATTAATGCGTTCGCGTGCTGTCATTTTTCCAGATTCATGCTGTTTAGCAATTTTATCAGCACCACCGCCTAACTCAGATGAATTATTTTTTTCTTCAAAAAGCTTATATTGTTCTTCTCTTTTCATAACCTATATTTTCTGTTCAATTAATTCCAGCCGTATCAGCAACTGATCTGTCTGTATTGTATCTCCTTCTGTAACAAGTATTTCTTTTACTACGCAATCTGAGGAAACTTTATAATTATTTTGCATTTTCATTGCTTCAATCACGACTACAGTATCGTTTGTCGACAAGCAATCCCCAACCTTAACGGGAATTTGTATAATCTTCCCCGGCATTGGCGAAATAATTATATTATCCTGACTTTCAGCCCTTCCTCTTTTCATTCGGAGGTATTTAGCTTTGGAATCTATTATGCTAATAGTATGCGACGAGAAACGGGTGTTAACCTTATATTCTTTTCCGTTACCTGAACGGCTAAGCTCTGCATTGTAAGACTTGCCATTTTGAAGAATTGAATATACCCCATCTTCAAGCATAGCAATATCGACTTCGTATACTTCTCCATCTATCTGCAAGCAAACCAAATTATCCTCTTTACTCAGCAGCTCAATTTCTGCAACTCTGTTTCCAATATGTATTTCCATCTTTATATTCTTAAAATGCCTTTGTGCAATCCAAATTTTCTCCAACGATTGGTAGTCTGATTTTCTGCTTTATTGTCAGGCCGGTTTTCTTCCAAATTGATTATATAATCAATATAAGATGCGATCAACGCTATGTTTTCGGTCTCTTTTTCAATTGAAACAATCCCATCATGCAACAGGTCGCTGTGTTTAGAGATAAAACTTGTATCGTACTCTCCTTTTACAAAGTCGGGCGTATCAATAATACAGTTTAAGTAATTAATATTTGTTTTTACCCCTGTAATTTTATACTCGTGCAAAACCCGCTGCATACGTTCAATAGCATATTTCCGATTTACCGCCCAAACAATAAGTTTACTTATCATGGGATCATAATGTATTGGGATCTCATAACCTTCATATACATAACTGTCTACTCGGACTCCAATACCATTAGGTTCAATGATTTTTTTTATTACACCCGGAGAAGGTCTGAACTCCATCTCGGCATCTTCTGCACAAATACGAAGTTCAATAGCATGTCCACGCTGTTCTACGTCTTCTTGTTTCAGGCTTAAAACCTGCCCTTCAGCAATTTTTATTTGCTCTTTTACAAGGTCAATACCTAAAACTTCTTCTGTTATGGGGTGTTCAACTTGTAATCGGGTGTTCATTTCAAGGAAAAAGAAATGGCCATGCATATCAACTAAAAATTCAATAGTACCGGCTCCAATATAATTTACTGCTTTGGCAGCCAACACCGCCTTCTCCCCCATCTCCTTACGAAGATTGCGAGTTATAAACGGAGAAGGGCTTTCTTCCACTATTTTTTGATTTCTTCTTTGAATGGAACATTCTCGTTCGCATAAATGAATAATATTCCCATGATTATCTCCGAGTATCTGAAATTCAATATGATGAGGCTCCTCTATAAATTTTTCGATATAAACAGTTTCATCGCCAAAAGAAGATAAGGATTCGGATTGGGCATTCAGAAAAGCTTCTTTTACCTCACTTTCTTTTCGGATTAAACGAATACCTTTGCCTCCACCTCCCATTGCCGCTTTTAACATTATTGGTAATCCGATCCGACGGCACATCTCTGTAGCTTCATCCGCATCTTTTAATCCTTGCTCTGTTCCGGGAACTATAGGAACCTTTGCTTCCATCATTTGCTTGCGTGCCGAAATTTTATCACCCATCATTTGGATTGTTTCGGGAGTGGGCCCGATAAAAATAATTCCCGCCTGCCTGCACCTAAAAGCAAAATGAGCATTTTCTGATAAAAATCCATAACCGGGATGTATTGCATCTACCTGGTGCGATTTAGCTATTTCAATTATCTTTTCGATATTCAAATAACTATCTTTAGAAGCTGCTCCTCCCACACAATATGCTTCGTCCGCGTACCAAACATGTTTGGCTGTCCTATCGGCAAGAGAAAATATCGCCACCGTATCTATTTTCATCTCTTTACACGAACGCATAATACGAACAGCAATCTCACCTCGATTGGCAATAAGTATCTTTTTAATTTTATTCATAAATTATTTATTGAATTAAATACGAGCAAAATCTTTATCCCTGGACATTCATCAGCTAAATATTTATATGCTCTAACAAATGCTTGCGTCACCTCTTCTTCCAAGTCCAGTAGCAGAAACGGTTCGTCGAGCTGAATATAGGTTGCTCCTATATTATGCAAACTATCAAATACTTCTTTGTATACAGGTAAAAGTGATTCTAATAAACTAATGCTACGGAATCCGCTTTCTTTTTCTTTACCGGATAAAAGATAGCTGACAGGACCTAAAATCACTGGTTTGGCGTTTATTCCTTGCTGCTTAGCCTCAAGAAATTCATTAATAATATCCGTTGAAAGAAAACTAAACTTTTGTTTCCTGTAGAATTCAGGAACGAGATAATGGCGATTGGTATCAAACCAGTTAGACTTCTCAAGAGCTGCAATATTCATCCCCTCTTTTTGATATCCGCGAGCCATGGCAAAGTATAAAGAGGGAAAAGATATCTTTTTTTCTTGCACAAGAGGTAAAAATCGGGAAGGAATATTCCCAAGCATTAAATTAGTATCCAACACCCTATCGTAAAATGAAAAAACATTAACCGGGATAAGATCGATTCCGGCATCTTGTTGTAGTTTCCAATTTTCTTTACGAATTTGTTTCCTAATCAATAATAATTGATCAATGGTGATACTACCTTCCCAAAAACTCTCACAGGCTTTTTTCAATTCACGCTGACTACCAATACGCGGGTAACCCAAATTGTATGTTCGCATACTTTTAACTTTTTAAATGATAATTGAATCAGTTAAAAGTTCTTCTGAACTAAATACTTTACGGAAAAAAGGAAGAGGAGAGAAAAGGCCACGCAAAAACACCTCAGGGTAATAGGTACATATGCATGACAGACCTTGCTCGACTCTGCTTCTTTCGCGAAAGCATTGTCAAACCGGATTAAGGCAGGTCTCCTGACTTGCTCTATTCTGTACACCTTCCCGGAATCTTACATTCCAGTGGCATAATTGTACAGAACTGTTTTCAGAGCTTACAGTTGCGCGACAGTCCGTGATTTTCACACGGTTCCCTTTTAATTCCACAAATGTGGAATACCTTAGCGGCTATATATTAGAAAGAACTTTGAGCTGGTAAAGGTATAAAGAAAATTCTAATCCCCAACCAATTTGATGCAAGATAATAAGTTGGATCGGCCTTCGGCTGTCAACCTGTTCCGAAACTCAGAAACATTCGAAATAGAAAAAATATTTTAAAATAAGGCTAAAACAAAGATAACATGTTTAATATTTTAGTTTTCTTATAATATATTTTATTCCAAGCCAAACTCCTGATAGCGAAACGCACACTCCTCCTAAACATAAGATCCAGATTGCAATAGTCCATAATACAGGGCGTTCGATCAGGCACTTTATATTTAGGTAATGCAATCCGCTAAACACCCATTTTTTTGCTTTCCGGCTTTGGTTCAAATATTTAAAATCTCCGGTTTTAGGATCAATATAATAACAACTTTTATCTACATTATTAACTTCAATTTTGTAAACAGGCAATGGAAGATCTTTTTCTCTCGACAGATAGTACTCTTCGTAACTATCTATAATTGAGACGGAAAAAGATTCATCTTTGCCATGTATATTTCGGACAGCCTTCTCTATCTGTTCCCGGGGTAAGTTAAGTTCTTTTACAACAGCAGAAGAAGCATCTATACATACCTCTTCGTCTCCTGTTACGATATTATATATAGGCGTATCCTGAAAATAAGACCACTCAACAGTCTTAATATCCGGATATTTTGCTTTTAAAGTACGATAGTCCAGTAAATAAGAGGGCATCGGTAAGCGCTTTCCTCTTACTTGCGAACCGGTAATTCTATAATCACCATGCGTTTTTATTATCCATTGCGGAATTCTTTGTAAAGCCATTGCTCCACTAAAAGCAAATGTAATAAGGAAGACGCCAAATATGAGTCCTGAAATATGATGCCATTTATAGCAACTTTTTTTGTAAGGACTTTTTATTATTTTCTTGGTTACATATTGTTTGCGAATAGCGTATATACCTACATACATACCCGAAAGAGCCGCTATCAGAGCAATTATGCCTCCAAAAGTTAAAGCTAAAACCCAATTATCAGCATTTTTACGCAAAGCGGGTATATACAGTTTGTGAGGAATTGAACCCACCCATGCCCAAAAGCGCTGTTCACGGTTAGTAAATTGTTGTACTTCACCACTTCGGGACGCTATATAGAGTTGATGTTTATCCTCGTCATCGAAATAAAATTTATAAATAGGCATTTCACTGGCATAACGAGAATACATAATCCATATATCACGTTCGTTTAATGTATCTATCTTCACAATAGGAGCTTCAACCCATTTATTTGCAATACTTTCTATTGTTTCCCTTGTTACAGGGTTTACAGATTGCGTTGTATCATTACAAATAGTGTACGTACTGTCTTTTGTTTCAACGGTAAATAAGGGTTGTCCCTGAAAGCATCTCAGACTAAGACTTTTTATATTTATATCCGACTCTGGTAATTGAGCAAATACAGTATTTATATCCAACAATGAATCAGGCAGGACATCCATTTTTTCATATTTCTGTGACTGACTTACATCCGGAAAAGAATGATAGATCAATACCAATCCCGTTATAAACCACATAAGGAAAAACAAACTGATAATTGTACCTGTTATCCTATGTAACGAAAAAAAGAATATCCTGACCTTTTTCATTTGGCTGTATATCTAAAATAATTAATCTAATAATGCGACAATACGGTCAAAAGAATACCCTTCTGTTATTGTCAAACCTTTTGTAATTTTACCGGTAGGAATATCGTATATATATATACAAGGATTGGATGTTTTTGGATTGGCTCCAATATAAGCCTTACTACCTAAAACAGCCGAACGTTGCGAGAAATTCCCCTGACTAAAAGGAACTTCTGTTAATACAGTAAGCTTGTCTGAAGTCAGATCCAGTATTGAATAATAACAATTATAGTCTGCTCCCCAACCAGAGGCTCCGGTATATGCAGGATCCATAATGTATAAAAGAGCTTTTCCGCTTGTTAAATGCTCAACGGTTATGATCTTTCCTTTTCCTCCCGATGGAGTTTTGTAGCCTACATAAGTTTTATCAAAGGCTAACGCTCCCTTTTTTATACGCAAAAGCGATCCGAACTGTTGTGTAGTACTGGGTGCTCCCGGAATTACTGTATTACATGCCAAATAATAATCACCATTGTTGTCAAAGAACGATTTGCTCTGAAGCAATTCTCCGTACGCTGTTCCGGCCATAAATTCGGCACGGTCTTCACTAACAGTTGCTTCAACGCTCATATCTGAAGCATTTACGAAAGCCATATAGAAACGAACTTTGTCTTTGTTGTTGCAATACGAATATAAAATTTTATTATCAGCTGAACGATAGCTTGCTATACCTGAAGTACTAAACGTTCCCCCTGTAGGAAGAGCCGGAAGATTTAACACCCCTTCACTCAGAATTTTCATATTCGCTACATCTATTTTGGTCCAGAGCACCTTGTCTTTAGCTCCGTTTGCAGCCAGAAGCACCAGCGTGTTATCATCAATCCAGGCGTTGGTATATTTACGCGCACTGTAGGTATTCGTTCCCCATACAATTTCTTTTACCGTTTCAATACCATTCGTACCTATTTTATATTTTCCGAAACGGTCGTCCGATCTTGGAACCTGGTAGTAGTACTGACCTTTAATGATTGATTCCTGATTGAGCTTTGCTGATACATTTGCACCTTTTCCCGCAAAATCGATCGTTCCCTGTTCTTCCAGCGATTTTGTGGGCATAACCAGTTGAGCCCCGGGATCGGCACCCATACCCGAAGTTCCTTCTCCTACAGTAACCCAGATATCAAAATGCGACGTATCTAAGGGATTTGGATCAGGTTTGGGATCATCTTCATTTGAGCACGAAAAACAGAGCAAACCTAAGGCTGCAATAATGAATGTCGTAAAATAAAGTTTTAAAATTTTCATTGTTTTGTTGATATTAATTAATAAATACTCTTAATTTACAGAAAATAGCTCTACCCGGCTTTTGCATCATATAGTTATCATAAACCTTATTGTCAAATATATTGGTGCACTCCAGCGAGACATTATAACTCTCTTTATTGAGGGAATAAGTAAGGGATACATTGTTAAGATACTGCGTAGGGATTACATAATCGGAATTGAAAGATCCGTAGTCTTTCCAGGTCAGATAAAACCAGTGTACATACTGAAAATAATAAGCAGCCTTCAATTGATTGTTTTTCTGCCCGAATATATCCTTTTTCTTAAAATTCAATTCTATGTTACTAAACAACCATGGATTATTTGGCACACGATTATTATATGTAGCATTAGGCTTCCCGTTTAGCTGATATTTTGTTTTACTTTTTTCATCGAGATAGCTGATATTTACAATTGTTTGAAACATGTCGTTATAGTCATAGTGAAGCTCTCCCTCTATACCGCTAACTGTTACATTGCTTACATTCTCGTATTGTCCGGTCCCCTCAGAATCAGATATAACATAGCGAATATAATCTTTGACTTTTCTATTAAACAGGTTAACATCGTAGTGTAAATTATGTTGAGGGGCTAACCTAAAAGTTCCAAATAATCCTAAGTTAAAATTCCGGCTATTTTCAGGTGTTAATAAGAAGTTCGGATAAATAGTAGATCCGTTTCCTAAATATTCTCGTGTCAAGGGTAACCTTACACTACGCTCAAAAGATGCTTTAACAGCCAACAAATCTGAGAAAAAGTATCTGGACGTAATTCCATACCCCCAATTATTATTTGTAGAAGAGCTTTCTATTTTGTTAGATCCTGTTATCCAACTTTCAGGTGAGTAATATACTCTTTCACAAAAAAAGTATTCGCCAAGCGGTCTTGCAAAAAACTTTGTTTATAGGAAACACCTACAATGTGTTTACTGAGAAAATCCTCTGTGGGTTCAAATTCACTATCAAAATCATCAGTTCGCTTGTTTGAAACATGATCGAAAAGATAATTTACATTGAAAGAATGGTATTCGTTTAACAAATAATCAAAATTAGCGCGTCCGATTGTCAGAGGTCTTATGGTATGCCTTATAGACTTTCCTCGTCCAGTGATTTCATTACGTGATGTTTCCGTATATGAACCATCCCAGCGATATTTTCGATAAGCAGTATCTACAACTATCGAGTAATCCCATGTCTGAGAAAGAAAAAGCTCTGTCGTCAATCCTTTTGTAAGGAAATTTCGTTTTCGGTATTGCCCTCCTATATTATAAGCGTCGCTCTCTCGGGTTGCCATACCATATACTTTATTCTGGACGCTACCCGTTTGCAAATCCTTGTCGGTTGAGGAGTAGGAAGCAGTAACAGAAAAAAGATCAGCCCATTTTTTATTTGCAACGCCGATAGATGTTTGTCCGAAAAATGAGCAGTAGTCGTCGTGAAAACGCTCTACGGTTACCATTTCGAACTCTTCGGTAGTGGTATTCCAGACTTCCACCCCCTTCATTTTATAATTGTTTTTGGAATAATTGACACCTATGGAAGGTCTAATAAACAACCCGCTTTTGGGCTCTGTATATTGCGCACTAAAATCGGCCTTGTGTGTACCGAACGAACCTATTCCATAGGATACATCCAGGTAGTTCTTTACCTCTTTTTTAGTTAATATATTAATAGCTCCCCCCAAGGCATCGGCACCTAAGTCGGCCGGTACAACGCCTTTATAGATTTCAACACGATCTACAATATTTACAGGAAGATTGGCCAGCGATACACCGTTTCCGATAGACGTAAGAGGTACGCCATCAATAAAATACCTAACCGAGTTCCCGGATAGTCCATTAATCGAGAGATCGAAATCCGCACCTACTCCTCCATCTTCACGTATTTTTATTCCGCTACTTCTTCCTACAAGAGCATTTAAATTATTCAACTCACTAGCCATACCCTTCACATCCAGTGAGTTTACAGAGAAGGAGCTTTCCCTGAGTTGCTGACTTTTCGTTTTACCGTATATTTCGACCGACGACAGATTAATGACCAATTTCTCAAGTATGAAATCTTGTTGTCTATTACTTCTAATTTCAACGGTGGTTTTCAGTAATTTAAACCCGATAGCAGATATCGAGATTACGCGTTTGCCTTGTGAGATTTCCAGAGAATAAGATCCATTATCATCTGTGTATACCCCTGTAGTCGTACCTTCAATGGCTACTAAAGCCTGGGGGATGGGGTTATTTTCGTTGTCAGTTACCTCTCCGGTGACAAATACTTTTTGTTGTGCATACAAGGCTGGCAACAAACTAATTAATGTGACAAAAATGATTAAAAATCTCATTCTAATTAATGTTTAACTATTTAAAACATCACGAACTAAGATTTTTTCAAAAACAGACCAAGCATTAGTACTCTAAAAAAGTACAGACATAAGTTACCTGAAGTGCATTTGTTCTTTAGCCTTAGTCCACGAAAGCTTTACAACTATTTATTTTGGCAGGTCTTCTGACTTGCTCCATCTTTGAACATCCTTCCCATTCGTTAACGAACAGTGGCTTGAGTATTGTTCAAAGACTTTGATGGAGCTTACAGCAGCGGGTCTGTTCAGGATTTACACCTGATTCCCTTTTCATCATTTTTCCGAAGAAGCGGAATTATGACACCAAAATTTCGACGCAAATATAAAGATTATTTCACAATCAGTATCTCTTATTATTAAAAACATATACTTTTACACCCTATTAAATTTCAAATCCTTATAGGTGCATTATTATTCGGTTACGAAATGCTATTTCTTCTTTATATTTGTGCTTAAAAGAAGGATTTATACCAACAGCGTGTGCAAATTGAGAAGCATTAAAAATGGGAATGATCTGAAGAATTCCGGGAAATTGTATTGATACTCCAGAAAAGGAACAATCAATTTGTCATAGGCACTTCCATCAACAATAACTTTGCATCCTGAGTCGCTTTAATGGTTACCTTATCCGTCTCCCATATTCCGTATCCGTCCCTTTTGTCGAGAAGCTGACCATCCACATCGGCCTGCCCTTCCAACACAAAGATATAAAGTCCGTTGCCCTCTTTCTTCCATGTATACGTATCCGATTTCCCTGCTTCGAATTTACCCAGATGAAACCACGCATCCTGATAAATCCACACCCCCTGATCATTCTGATCGGGCGAAAGAATCTGATAGAATGCGTTTTCTTTTTCTACATCCCTGATAGATAGCTGGTCGTAACGGGGAGTCACATCCTTCTTGTTGGAGAAAACCCAGATCTGAAGAAAGCGGGCATCACTATCCTGTCTTTTATTGAACTCGCTGTGATACACCCCGGATCCTGCGCTCATCACCTGCACTTCGCCCTCTTTAATTACCGCCACATTCCCCATACTGTCTTTATGCTCCAGTTCGCCCGACAAAGGGATAGAGATAATTTCCATATTGTCGTGAGGGTGTTTTCCAAAACCCATACCTGCACTCACCCTATCATCGTTCAGCACCCTCAACGCACCAAAATGAATACGCTGGGGATTGTAGTAATTTGCAAAACTAAATGTATGGTAACTTTCCAACCAACCATGGTCTGCATGACCTCTTGAAGCCGCTTTGTGTAATACCGTTTTCATACCTTACTTATTTGTTGTCAAATATTTATAACACAAAGGCAAAGCCAATAGTTTGAGAATTATCGTTGGTAAGCACACAAATTATCGCAAAACCATTGCGGCGAGGCACATCAAGAATAGCCAAATTCCATTCATAAAAGGAATCTCTTTCAGTGTTCCTCTAACTCTTTTAGTTCGTTCAGACTTTTCAGAATCGAATCAATATTTTTCCGATACATATGCCTGTATTCCCACCACGCACCCACAATGCCTATTACAATACTTACTGCAATGGCAACCCATCTCCATACTTCCATATTGGGAGACAAAAGGCAAGCGATAATCGCTAATGCAACGATAACAATAGCTGCACTATAATTTAGAATACGAGTCCGCTTTATAATGATATTGTAGTTCTGAACCAGGCGGATGTTGTCGCTTATCGGGTTCGAGAAATTGATTTTATGTAAAATAAGAAGATTCTTTATACTCCGCAGTGCACTTACAATCAAAAAGGCTATAGCTAAAAGAAAGATCCCGGTCTTGAATGGCCCGAAATAAATCCG
Organism: uncultured Macellibacteroides sp.; assembly: GCF_963667135.1. Lineage (NCBI taxonomy): Bacteria > Pseudomonadati > Bacteroidota > Bacteroidia > Bacteroidales > Porphyromonadaceae > Macellibacteroides > uncultured Macellibacteroides sp. Next base: position 1,056,664 of record NZ_OY762974.1, read on the forward strand.
ATTCATTTGCCAGGTAAGTAAACCTATCACACCCATACAGACTATGACACTAAAATAGTCGTAATTTATCATCCGGCTAAACGCTTTATCCGATTTAGCAACCAACATTTCCTTAATGATGGCAGCTTCCATAACCTCTTTTTGCATCATCCGATTGTTGATCAGATTCCACGTATTTTTTAATTCTTCCAGTTCCATAATCCTCTATTTTTAATGGTTAGACATATCGACAAGCTTCTCTTTGATCCGTTTCAGCTTCACCGCCACATTACTTACAGTAAGTCCGACGATATCCGCAATCTGCTGATAACTTTTCTCCTCCAGATAAAGCAGAATGATGGCACGTTCAACGATTTTTAGCTGATGAATAAGGCGATACAACTCTTTAATTTCGGCACTCATATCCTCCGGTTGTTCGAAGACATCCGATAATTGGGAAAAGGACACCCGCTGGGGTTTGCGCATCTCCTTTCGTATACCGGAAATGCAGGTATTGAGGGCAATCCGGTAAATCCAGGTGGAAACTGCACTCTCGTTGCGGAATTTAGGGTAAGCCACCCACAAATTACTCACAACATCCTGATAAAGATCGCCGAGCGTAGAATCTTCAGAGATATAAAATGAACAAACTTTATATATAACCCGCTCATTTTGCTGAATCATCCCGATAAATGCCTTTTCAAGATCAGTATTATTCATCTGCTTTTGCTTTTTCAATATTAGTCGCTCAAAGTTGAAAAGAATTACACGGATGAGTAAAGAAATAGTGATTTATTTTTCAGTCTTATTTATTCTGCGATACTCCGGTATGCCGGAGCAGGCGGCGGAGGCCATTCGTGCCAAATTACTGAATACTTTTTAGCCAAATTACTGAATAGAATGATGCCAAACGACTGAATAGAATCAAGCCAAATTACTGAATTCAGAAATTTATATTATCTTTGTAACATACATAGTAACTTTATACATATACATTTATATGGCAAAAGACAGGTATAAACCAAGAGTAATAGACCAGCTTCTCAGCAGGAAATTGAGAGGTAAAGGTGCCGTATTAATAGAAGGTGCAAAATGGTGTGGGAAGACATCTACAGCCGAGCAACAGGCCAAAAGCATCATTTACATGTCCGACCCAAAACGCAGAGATCAATACCAGCTATTTGTAGATACCGATCCGGAGATGATATTGAATGGAGATACACCTCGTTTGATTGATGAATGGCAAGAAACTCCGAAACTGTGGGATCTGATACGGTTCGAGGTTGACCACCGGGAAGGTTTAGGACACTTCATCCTTACAGGTTCTGCTGTCCCGGCAAAGCGGGATGAGATTTTACATTCAGGCACAGGACGTTTTGCATGGTTAATTATGCGGCCTATGAGCCTTTGGGAATCGGGCGACTCTAATGGTAGTGTAAGTTTACGCGAGCTATTCGATTCACCTAAAAGCATTGCCGCAACTTGTGATTTAGATTTGAAAAGAATAGCCTTTCTTACCTGTAGAGGCGGTTGGCCACAAGCATCGCTTATGGGTGATGATAAAGACATTGCGCTGGATCAGGCTATTGATTATTACGATGCTGTAGTGAATTCTGATATTCAGCGAGTAGACGGTGTTGACAGAGATCCGGAACGGGTAAAACGATTGATGCGCTCTTACGCCCGGTATCAAGGCAGTCAATCTTCTTTTGCTGAAATAGGCAAGGATATGACAGCCAATGAGCATGGTGCTTTAGACGAAAACACCATCAGTACTTACCTCAATGCACTTAGAAAAATATTTGTGGTAGAGGATATGCGTGCCTGGAATCCGAACCTGCGTTCCAAGACGGCTATTCGTACTACGGATACCCGTTACTTCGTTGACCCATCCATCGCAACAGCAGCCCTTGGTCTGGGCCCTGATGACTTGATGCATGATTTGGAAACATTTGGTTTGATTTTTGAAACACTTTGTGTGCGTGATCTTCGTGTCTTTGCACAAGCACTTGATGGTGAAGTGTATCATTACCGGGACAAAACCGGACTGGAATGCGATGCCGTTGTTCATTTGCGCAATGGCAGCTATGGTCTTATCGAGATTAAGTTGGGTGGAGACAAACTAATTGATGAAGGTTCTAAAACGCTGAATGCTCTTGCTTCAAAAATTGATACCACAAGAATGAAGAACCCTTCATTTCTTATGATACTTACAGCGGTAGGTGATTTTGCTTATCGACGCCAGGATGGCGTTTACGTAGTGCCAATTGGCTGCCTGAAAGATTAGGGTTATCTTATTGTACCACCATTCCGGGTGGTACAAACTATTGTCATATAAATAATAGTTCAAAAGAATAGCTAATAATTCACTTGGAGTATCCATATTAAATGTATAAAGCAATTGCATATCATTGTATCTCATTAATGGCAAAAGTGTGGTTATCGAATACAGTTGTATCTAATACAAAAATGATATTTCTTTACCAATAAACAAAATCGGTCTGTTTCCTAATCCAACTTGTCAAGAACAAGAAAACTATCAGATCTTTCTTTCTTCATTTTCTCCTGGATATATTTCATTCGTCAAGTGAAATTTACCATTGGTCAGATTAATTTGAACCTCCTTCTGCATCTATGTAGTTTTGAAACAAAAACGAATATGTGTAATGTAAAGTTGCATACAATTATTCTGGCATGCCTTATTTATACGGCAGCCATACCGGCACAACAGGTACCGGCAACCCATGGCAACATCGCAGGGAGAATTACAGGCACGAGTAACCATCCGTTGGAAAGTGCCACCTTATTGCTGTTAAACGGCGCAGATTCATCTTATGTAACAGGTACAGCTTCCAATCAGCAGGGCGAGTTTGAAATCAAAGCGGTAAAACGGGGCAGTTATCTTCTGGAAGCTTCTCTTCTGGGATATAAGAATCAATCGGTTCCTGTTGTTGTTCAAAACGGGAAGATTACAGAGTTGCCCGTACTGGTACTGAAAGAAGATGTCCACATGCTGGGAACTGTAACGGTTGTTGGCAAGCAGAAAGCGGTAGAGTTAGAAGCCGGGAGAACGGTTATCAACCTGTCTTCGTCTGTTATGGGATCGCAGGGAAATTCATTAGACGCACTGAAAAATCTACCCGGCGTGTTTGTTAAAGAAGATGGCACGGTAATGCTAAACGGTCAGGTGGGAGCTACGATTCTGATAAATGGAAAGCAGACTTTTCTGTCCGGCGAGAATCTTGTAAGCCTGTTACGGTCCATGCCGGCGGTATCGGTTGATAAGATTGAATTAATTACCAATCCGTCTTCGCAATTCGATGCGGCCGGTAAATCCGGACTGATCAACATTCAGACCCGTGCTATAAAGATGCAAGGAATAACGCTTAACCTGAATGCCGGGTACGAACAAGGAAAGTATGGACGAGGATATACCGGCGGACGGTTTACTTTCCAGAACAGAAAACTTACACTGTTTGCCGACTACAACCACTATCAGGGAGATAAAAATATTGAGCTCGATATCTTAAGGGAACGGGCCGGTGATAGAGGGAATGTAATGCAATATACGTTGAGGAAGTATGAAGATAAGGCTGATTATTTCCGGGTTGGTTTTGCCTATGATATCACTGATAAAATTTCGGCAGGAGCTTATACGAGCGGAAATTTGTACCGGCAGACGTTGCCGGGAAGTACGCAGTCTCAATTTAGCATGACCGGACAGCCTGTTGATTCCTCTTTGTACACAACGAACACAAATGTGACAAGACAGAATTCCTTCACCGGTGGCGTAAATCTGGGTTATAAGGATAATGCAAAAAGAGAAGCCGACCTCTCTTTCGATTATCTGCTGTTCGATCATGGAGAGGACCTGATAATGTATAATAAGATGCTCGGCTCTTCTTTGCAGCCAATCGGACAGGATACGTTAAAAGGTGATTTGAACGGAGATATTACGATGTTCTCCCTGCAGACAAATTTTGTGTTTCCATTCTCTGAAAAAAGTTCACTCCGTACAGGAGGCAAACTTACCAAAGTAGCCCTTGATAACAAAGCCCTGTATACAAATCCGTTGAATAGCGGATGGGAAATCGATAACGGGCTAAGCAACCAATACACGTACGATGAGAATATCAGCGCAGCTTATGTGCAATTAAATACGAGTATGGGGGCTATTGGCATACAAGCCGGACTGCGTATGGAGAATACGGAAGTCAGCGGTACTCATTCTTCTTTCGATCCGTGGGGACAGGATTCGTCTTATCAGAACAGCTACACCAATTTATTTCCTAATGCAGTGTTGCAGTACAGTTTCCGCGGCAGCGGAAACAACTTGTCGCTGTTATACAGCAGACGGATCATACGTCCCAGTTACCGCGATCTTAGTCCGTTTAATTATATCTGGGACGAATATACTGTTTCGCAAGGTAATCCGAACCTGAAAGCCGAATTTACCGATAACATGGAGCTTGTATTCGGGTATAAGAAAGCCTATCGGGCAAGCCTCTTCTTCTCGCACACCAGCGATGCCATAGCCACAAGCATTCATGCCCTCGAAAACAGCAAGATACTGATCTATCCTGAGAATCTGGCTTCCAATACCCGTTTAGGCGTACGGCTTGATGGTGGAGACCTGATGAAGCTGCCCTGGTGGAAGCTTCATGCCAATGGAAGTTTTTATTATTCATGGTATAGCTGGGATGAATACGGAATGAAAAAAGAGAGCCGGAGGTTCACACCTTCCGTTAGTTTGAACAGTCAGTTTATATTGCCGAAAGGCTGGAGTGCCGAACTTACCGGTTTTTATAATGGATGGATGGTTGCAGGGCAGGCATTGATTCATCCTATCTGGTCGGTAAATGCCGGAATCCAAAAGAAGGTATGGAATGATAAGGCAACGGTAAGGTTGTTTGCCAACGATATTTTCTTTACCAACCGCGACAAGATGAATATAGCCGTTACAGGCTTAAAGGGTTGGTCCAATCAACGGCACGACATGACTACCATCGGATTGTCGGTCTCCTTCAATTTCAAACAGGGCGAACAAGCGAAAAAAACGCTGCGTGATACCACGATAGATGAAAGTAAAAGAATAAATTTGTAACAGATACAAAATAGATACGATCATGAAGTTCCTGTACAAATGGCTTAGTCCGTTGCTGGTGGCGATATTTGCATCATGCAGTATATGGCTTATTACGGATATTGCCAAAGATGTTCGTTTCTGGGAAGCTGGATGGCCTAATCTGAGGGCCCGGCTGGAAGCATTTATTCTGGTCATGGCAGCTTGTCTGATCCTTAACCGGATTTACAACCGGATTACGGACTACTATATAAAAAAGAACAGAGCAAACGCACCGAAAAATAGAAATGCCGAGTATGGCCTGGTATTTCTGGTTATCATTCTGGTGACAAATATTATCTATCTTTTAGTTACCTATTATGTGAATGTAACCGAATACAGGTGGGGAGAATCAGGGATTATTAATGCCATTTGTATTCCAATTATGTTTTTGTATTATATTTTTATGCGGAGCAGCAAGGTGGATAAAGCATACACACAACAGAATCTGCTGCTTGAAAAGGTAAAAGTGGATCAGCTGGAAACGGAACTCAAATTCCTTAAATCGCAATATCATCCGCATTTCCTTTTCAATGCCCTGAACACGGTATACGTACAGTTGGATAAAGAAAATAAGCCGGCCAGGCAGACCATCGAATTACTATCCGATTTGTTACGCTATCAGTTGTATAACGTAAGTCAGGAGGTTACCGTAGGGCAGGAAATAGAGTACCTGAATACTTATATCCGGTTTCAGAAGCTTCGGATGAGCGACCGTTTAAAGCTGAAAACGACCTTCGACCCTCAGGTGAATGAGCTGAAAGTGAGTCCCCTGCTTTTTCAACCCTTGCTTGAAAACGCCTTTAAATATGTAGATGGCGATTATTGGATTACTATCAGTGTATGCCTGGAAGAGGATAAAATACATTTTACGATAGAGAACTCCGTTTTGGAAGCAATGCCCGATGATAAAATAAACAAAGGTATAGGAATAGAAAACCTGAGGCGCAGACTGGATCTGTTGTATCCCGGCAGATACAGTCTGAATATAGTACCCAAAGAAAATTCATTCTTTGCAGAATTAATTATAAAAGCAGCCTGATATGGATATTAAGTGTATAATCACCGACGATGAACCTCTTGCCCGCAAAGGGTTACGCGAATATGTGGAGGATGTTGATTTCCTGTTGCTCATTGGCGAATGCGAAAATGCCATGCAGCTAAATACGATGCTTAAGAGCACTCTGCCCGATCTGCTTTTTCTGGATATAGAAATGCCCCGCATGTCGGGACTCGATTTATTGTCTAGCCTGCAGAATCCACCCAAAGTAATTATTACATCTGCATACGAACAGTATGCACTTAAAGGCTACGAATTCGATGTGGTTGATTATCTGCTGAAACCTATATCGTTCGAACGTTTCCTTAAGGCCGTAAACAAGGTACACGATCAGATTGAGAAAGAACTTAAATCAGAAACAGACGGATATGTGTTTGTTAAAAGCGACAAACAACTGATAAAGATTTTATTAAAAGACATCCTTTTTATTGAAAGCCTGGAAAATTATGTGATAATATATACAGAATCATCCAAAGAAATTATATACGTAACACTCAAACACATAGCAGAGTCTCTTCCCTGTGATGTTTTTTTGCAAGTACACAGGTCGTATATCGTAAATACCGTACAGGTGAAAGCTATTGAGGGTAATATGCTGAAAATAGGAACACATAATATCCCGGTTGCCCGCAACCTGCGTGAAAAGGTCTATAATTTTATACTAAACAACCGGCTGATTTCATTTAAGTAATTGCTTTTACAAACTAACGCTTAATCATATTCCGCCACACGTGTGGCAAATATGTTCCAGCTACGGCTATCGCGCACCTGCAGAGCAGGGGGGGCTCGAATAAAAAAATATCTATAATCATTCCTTTTTTCTTTCAATATTAGTTCTACCTTTACAACTCGTAAGTAATAACTGAATATGTCAGCAACTTCTTATTTGTACAATTTAATGAATAAGATTATGAAAAAAAGATTTTTGTCTATCCTTGCTTTATCAATGAGTTTGATCGTCCTTACAAGTTGTAATAACGATAACGACGATAACTTCCGGGCCTTTATGAGCACCGCCACAATTACTGGCGATTCTATAAACGGATACTTCTGTTATTTAGATGGAGGTGGTTTAGTGATTTCGTACGACCAGTCACTTAAAGGCATTGAAAGAGGTTACTTTAACTTCAATTATACCGAAAACGACTGGACTACTTCGCCAGACGGCACGAAGTATATCAACAATGCCCAGGTAGGAGCATGGTCTGTATATGATGTGATTTGTCCCATCGACAAAAATACATTTGAAAAGACCGACGATGCTGATAAATATAATCATCAGATACCCTCTTTAATGGGAATGAGCCATGGGTATCGTGGTTATTTTGATTTAAATTTAGGAATCACAACTCTTAATGCCACGAATGAAAAAGTACGTGCTACATTAAAAATGGTGTACGATCCAGCGAAGCAAAACCCTGATACGCTTCATTTACAACTTTACTTCAACCCAAACATTCCGGATAATTGGACCAATACAAAAACGGATTATGGCTCTGTGTCGTGCGACATTTCAAATCTGGCTACACTTCAAGCCTGGAATGATTCGGTAACTATCGTTGTAAATACAGGAAACCAATCAAAACATTGGACAAAAATCAGCAAAGCCGATTTTATAAAGCCATGCACTCTGTACACGCATTAATTACGTATTGCGACAAAAGAGAATAATAAAGGAAGTCCGACTCTTTACGAGCCGGACTTCCTTTATAACATCAACTGCTAAGCCAGCAATTTATACAGATAACTGGTTCCGGCTACCGCTATCAGGCACCATCTGCAAAGCAGTTAGATTTATTTACTAATTTTACTCAACGCATCATTAGTTATAAAATACCTCCCTGTTTTTGAGGCACCCCTAAACTCCGCAAATCCAATTACTCTCAGAATTTGCAGATACCGTTTTACGGTTGCGTTTGATCTTCCCGTAATATCCATTATTTCGCTGATCGAAAGACCATTTATATCTGCCGCTATCGCTTTTGCAATCTCAATTACTGCATCGCTTACTGCATCACTTAACGGGCTAAATAAATTCTCATTTACAGCATCATTTACAGCATCATTTACAGCATCATTTACAGCATCATTTACAGCATCATCCGTTTTCGAATGGACAGTAATACCATTAAAGATAAGAGTTGTTACACCATGGCTACTCTCCCACTTAGGCTTAGGATAGCCTTTACTGTTACAATCCTCAATTATTTTAATTGTACCTCGGCCTATCTTTTCAATCATTTGTCTAAGAAAGCAAATATGGGCTATATCCGGATTCCTTGGTAAAGACAAATGATTCTTGCCTAAATCAGCAGGCTTCAACTCTTTAGGTAGTTCGCCATAATTTGTAATTTCAAGATGATCCGGATAAAAAGCGATGTTTGCACTCCCTGAAATATTTGAATAATCCCTGTGAATCAATGCATTCATTAACCCTTCACGCAAAGCCAGCTTGGGAAAAGGACGATCATCTCTTAGCCATTTTTTATCAGAGAACACACTTTGAGTTGCAATATTCACATCAAAAAACTGAAGTATTTCATCTATATTCCTAAAAAGATTTCCTTCCAGAATTCTATCATAAACAAAACTATCAGACGTTTTCGATCCCTTAAAAACTGTCAGACGCACTCGACATTGGGGTAAAAACCGAGCAGGATCTTTTGCATAAAGAACAACTGCAGCGTTTGTAAGATTGCCATTATGGTATAAACCGTAATGAGTTAAAAACTCAATTAGTTGATTCTCGGCAAAAGCTTTTCCTCTTCCCGATTTTTCTAAATCTTGTATTGTTTTCCTAATTTCTAATTCGTCTAAATCTTTAAGGTCAAAACCAAAAGCAATCTGTCGTTCCCAATGGATTTCCGTCTCTTGCCGTACACTGATAAGTTTTGATATCTCATTAAAGTTTGCCTTTCTTGTCTGATTTTTTCTCCTGTAGTAAATTGTATCCTCGCTAACATAAGGAGGCTTCGAACCTTTCCAAACCTTAAGAGAAAGTACGTCTTTATTATCTATTGTTTCTGTCGAAATCGTAATAGGAGCTTCGGGAACAATAGATTTAACTAGAAAGTCTTTTAAGACTGCCTCCTGCCGTTCAATATTCTGTATCCCGGTTACAGTTCCATCATCTTGCACTCCCAATAATATAATACCACCATCCGTATTTAAAAAAGCACAAAGAGTATTTGCAATTTCCTTTGGGCGAACCTCTTTTTTAAATTCAAGCTGTTCGCTTTCCCCCTGCTTAATAAGGTCTATTATGAGTTGCTCGTCGTTCATATGCTTTTATTTATTTCGTTAATTCTTCGTTCATGATCTTTAAATTGTTGCTCAATAAAGAAAAACAATTCACCCGGGTTGGAAAAAGATTGAACCCAATTATGTTTCACATCATTATACATATCTACTACTTTTATACTATCCAGTACTGAGTTAGTTTTTATTTCAAAATTGGTTCTCCTTGAATGTTTATCAAATAAATAAGGTTCAAATAATTTCCTGAGATATTCAATTTTCTCGTGTGCAACAAACCATCTGGGTCGGTCTAATCGTATCGCTTCTTTAAACTCTTTATGAGTTATACCAGAACCATATCTTGGGAAGATTATTCCTAAAAAAAGATCGCATTCTTCCACAGCTTTAAGACAGGCTTTTTCTGGACAGTCCATATATTCAACCGGAATATAAATACTTCCTTCCATAGACATGATTACTTGATATCCAAATTGTTGTCTTAGAATGGCCGCAATTTGGATTAATATATCCTGACTCCCATATACGGTTGAAGAAACCATGATTTTTAGTTTTTTCTTTTCTGTCATGAAATTAAATTTGAAGGTTTTAGTATTGTGTATCTACATGGCAACTTATTCTATTAGCAAAAACAGAAGAACCAAATAGATTTCTCTGTTTACAAATATATGATAATATATTTCAATCTGTTAAATAAACGCGTACATTCCTTTCCTATACTATCGAAATTAAACTCCTATTTTGGATTCACATCTTATAAAGGCAAGGAAGTCCGACTCTTTACGAGCCGGACTTCTTTTATAATATCAACTACTAAGCCAGCAATTTATACAGGTAACTGGTTCCGGCTACCGCTATCAGGCACCAGCCGAGCAGGTTGGCGGGGCCGGGGGAGGGTCCGTCTGATCCTTCGTTGGGGATAACGGCGGGCACGTACCTTTGTCCGGACTGTCCGGAGGCGGGCGCTGGCTCAGGGTTACAATTACACCCAGGGCGGCAAGGGCAATCTCCTTTTCTTCCAGTACAAGGGCCAGGAGGATAAGGATCTTCAGGAACGAGAGGGTGGCTTTCTTGCTGTTTCCTTTTCCGAAAAAAGCAGCTTGCCACTATCAGAATAAATTCAATGATCTGTTTTACTTGTTTCATTTTTCTGTTTGTTTTTTAAATAGTTTGTATTGAGAATCGTTTTTTTTAATAGTACCCTGCCATAATAGCGGTGTACACTATCGGAGTATGTCCTTAATAAGGTGTACCAGATTTATAACAGAGCCTTTTATGATTACTCCGGAAATTGCAACGCTATCAACCGTTTCATATCGGCGGAGATTTGCATAAGCATTCGTTTGTAGTTCTGGCGGTTGTCGCCGTTCACTTCGCTGATATAGCGGCTGTAGGCTATCTCCTGGGCGTAGGCTGCGGGCACGTTGCTTACGTCGGCAGCGGATGTATACGACGCCCGTATGAGTCGGCAGAAATCAAAGAAGCTATCTCTGGGCGATGCATAGCGGCGAAACAGCAATCCCGTTTCGTTTAACCGCACTTTTTCGCCTGCCCAATAAGCTGTAATTCCGCCATAGCCTGTTATTCCAAAAAAGGAATTATAATCTTTGGATAATCTGCTTTCTGCCCACCCACTTTCGATGGCAGCCTGGGCAAGCACCACCACCGGATTCATTTTAAACTGTTTTCCGGCCGCTTGGGCCAGCGGATAGAACTGTTGTACAAAAATCTCCTTTATCATGTTTTATTATTGAAGGTTTGTATCGAATTTTTTGAAACTAAAAGCCATGCCCGGGAGGTAAGAAACCTCCGGACAAGGCCTGTCGGTTAAACCAAGTGTTCTTTATCGCACTCTTCGGTAACGGTAACCGTTTTTACCACCTGCTTTTCGAACTTTGCGTTGTTGATAATATCACGCAATTTTGCACCCGGACGGAATACGATTTTGGGTCTCTTAAACATCAGCGTCGAAAAATCGAGCTCGGTATCCGCTCCCCCGCTTCCGGCCAACATCTGAAAATTTCCCAGGTCCTGCAACTGCACCACATATCCTTCGGCCAATCTGGAGGCCAGGGTGTGGGTGGTGGCGTCCAGCACCGCTTTTACATCCGCACTCGAGGCGGTACAGTAACTGGCAACTGCCACACAGAACTTATCGAAGTCCATTTTCATACTCGCCTTGGTCTGACCGTAAAATAGTTTACTGTCCACTGCCGCATTCTTTCTCATATCCTTCCGTCGTACAACGGTAAATTGTAAAGCCATCTTTTTAATTGTTTTAATTGTTTGTAACTAAATTGTTTGCTGATCAACAATACAAATATACAACCGCCCAAAATCCGGAATCCACTTGTGTACACTTGTGTCCGGATACGTCCACTTAAGTACACATATGTACAGATACGTCTGCGTAACATATGCTTTACAGCATCCCGATCTGTCGGTTTTTAAGTACTAAATAGTTGCAAACCCCGACTAATAAATGTATCTTTGATAATAAATAAAAACTGATTAATAACAAATTTTTTTAACCTTACATGAAAGCGTTTACTATAAAAAGTTATGGATTCGGGGAACTTTCTGCCCTGTTTTCGCCCGATATAAATATGGCTTCGGCCTCCAAACAACTCAAGCGATGGATTGTCAATAATCCAAAACTCCACTCCCTGCTTCTACAGGAAGGATGGGAAAAGGGTAACAAACGATTAACCCCAAAAATGGTACAACACATCGTTTCCGTATTGGGCGAACCCTGAAATTACAGGGTTTATTTCCTATTCTAAATAAGCTTATTTGCGTTTCAAAATAAGCTTATTTCAACACTTAAATAAACTTATCTGCGTCTTAAAATCAACTGATTTCAAGACAGGGGAACCTTTGCGTTTTTTTTGAAAATGCTGTTATAAAATAATTACTAATTAAAGAAAAAACTGATTTTGATTATGAATGAATTAAAGAAAAAGAGATCTCGTTTTAAACAATTAATTGAAACCTATTGCGGACATAACCCTTACAATTTCGATCTGTTTGTGATCAATCTGGAAAAGGATGAATATGCGCTATCGGTCATTCTCGAATTAATGGGATACGTGAACGATTCCGCCTACTTTACCACCAAGGAACAGCTCGTTTTTAAAAACAGACTGATAGACTATTTCCTACCCAGGCTACACCCCATGCACAAGGAATGGGACAAAAATTACCATTACGAGAATTACAGGCTCGAGCTGGTGGAGCATTCCGGTGGTAAGAATCCCGGCGAGAAAAACAAGTTGCTTACCAATGAGTGCTTCTTAATCATTTACGGACTCACCATGGCGGGAATCTTAAAATTTACCTCCAAAAGGTATGTCCTTAAGTGCATCAGCAAACTGCTAAATAAAAATTATAGATTGCAAAGTATACAAAATGAGTACAATTTCATCGATAAATTCTCCGTACTAAATGCGTATGAGTCTGTAATAAAGAAGATTAAGGAGCACACTCAATGATTTAAAGGTTAATAAAACCGTCAAAAAAGTATAACTTGTCTTTACAAACAGATGCCGTAATATTGCAGCCGAAAGCAATTTCAGGTGAAATACGAAACAAATCTCCTCCGCTTGCGGAAGCGATTACCCAAAGCCTGTCCGGATGGCAAAAACAAATCCGGAACGACAAGAGCGATTGTCTGTAGCGTGCCCGGTAGTGGAAAAGTCTTTGAATTCCGGTTTTTTTTAAAGAGTATTAGAATTGGCATAATATATTTAAGAAGAAGGGGACATCCTTGGGGACATTTTTTCGCTGAAAGCCGCTTCATTGCAAGGAAAAAAACGGAAAACCTTGGGGACAATTAATTAAAGGAACATGTAAATGATTAAATTTTGATACGATGAAAAAGTTTTTTGCCATGGAGAATTTACTGAAAGGCGGGTATTACAACATACCCAAAGTGATCGCAGACAACGAGAAGAGCAGCTGCGAGAAGACGGCCCTTATGGCCAGAATCCTGCGCCATTTCTACGAAAAGGTATACTTCGCAAAGGGCGATGTAATTATCGACGACCGGATCTATGTCTGTTTCCGCGGCGAGTTTATAGCCAAACAAAGAGAGCTGGCCGAGCATTTCAATCTCGATCGCAAGCAATGGAATCGTATCATGGGGGAATTCATAAGCGAAAACATACTGAAAATTGAACGGGTAAGAGGCGGTTCCCGTATTATCCTGGTGGGCTACGATGCCATTGTGGGTAAAAAAAGTATTCAGTACAGGCTGGCCAATGCAGGCAATAAAGTGGCGGCCGAAGCGGCACCCAGAGCCAAGGCAAGCCGGGAAGCGGTTTCCAAAGAGGGCATCTTCTACCCCGAACACAACGTAAAGGGTTGCGATATTCCCAAAATTGAGCTCAATATAAAGAAAACATCAGCTACCCAAAGCCTTCGGGCCGAGTAGTAAAAAACAAACATAAAAAACATCTTCCCAAAGGCTATCATGCAGAAAGGCCGATGGGAAGAAATAAACAAACCGGATAACGCGAAAGGCAGGTTGGCGCCGGCAGGCATTCCGTTAACCACAAATTTAAATATAGTATGAAAAACGAAACAATTGGTTTTAAGAATGAAATTAGCTTTGTGTGCTCTCTCCTCACCGGAGTGGCCGAAAGCAGTCAGGTATATCCCCGCGTTACTGCCGAAATGTTCAACAACCGCGAACTGGCTCTTATCTACAAGGGTATCATCGAGCTGTTCAACAAGGGGAAGGCCATGGATTATACCCTGTTGGAGCAAGAGATGCGAGACCTGGACAATGAGTTATATGCCGGGATGAACGGTCTCAATTACGTGGCGGACGGGTTGCTTTCCGTGGTGGACAATGTGCACGTTACCGCGTACGCCGATCTGATTGTGGACGAGTACCAGCGTAACTGTCTACGTCTGCTAGCCATAGAGATTTCTGCCAAGTGTGGCAACCGCGAGGTAGCCGTTGATCAGCTGTTGCAGCTGGCCGGAAACCGACTGGAAGAGATAGCCGGACTGGGGATAGACAGTGCAAGTACCCGCCAGATTGCGGATATTGGTCAGGCGGTGGTAGAGCGCCACACCCGGTTGTTGGAAAACAACGGCGCATCGGTGGGTTACTCCACCGGTCTGAAGGGAATGGACCAGATTATGGGCGGCTTTATGGCGGGCGAGGTTACCGTGGCCTCGGCCCTTACCTCCCACGGCAAAACGGCCCTCTCCCTCTTCATGGCCATACAGATTGCCAGCAAAGGGGTGCCGGTTTACATTATCTCCCTCGAGATGAGCATGGAACAGATTTACGGACGTATCCTGATGGCTCTGTCGGACGTTTCGCCCGAAAACCTGCGTATGCACGGACTTACCGCCACAGAGATTGCCGTGGCAAAGAGTCTGAACGAGACCACCCTCAGGGAACTGCCCATCTACATCGATTACATTGCTTCGGCACGGCCCGAGGATATCCGCGCCAAGGTGAAGTTAGCACGCAAGCGCCGGCAGTGCGACTTCCTGATTCTGGACTACATCAACCAGGTGGATACGGGCAATGCCAACGGCGAGAACCTGGCCACTTCGCTGGGGAATGTGATGAAGCGCATCAAGGATCTGGCCGTGGAAGAGAATATCCCGGCCCTGGTTCTGGCACAGATGAACCGCGAGATTGAGAAGCGCAACGACAACTACAAGCACAAGCTGAGCGACCTGCGCGACTCCGGTGTATTGGAACAGGCGGCTGACGTGGTGTTCTTTATCAACCGCCCCGAACTGCAGGGCAAGGTTACCACCGGGGAGGGCGATTCGCTGGTGGGAGTGGGCAACATCACCATCCTGAAGAACCGTAACGGTTCCACCGGAGCTACCCAGTTCCGCTACAACAATCACATGACACGCATCTCCGACTTTTGAGCATCATGGAAAACAGCAAAGAAGAGATAACAGCGCTGAAGGATGCCGTGCGCATCGAGCAGGTGATCGGCACCTATGTGCAGCTGGAGAACAAAACGGGCGGTAATTACCTGGGACTTTGTCCCTTTCACGACGACACCTCCCCCTCCATGCACGTACATACCGAAAAGCAGATCTTTAAGTGTTTTGCCTGTAACGAAGGGGGCGATGTGATTGCATTTATCAGCAAAATCAAATCGTGTTCGTTTGCCGGGGCCGTTAATCTGTTGCGCCAGCAATGGTGCAACGGATCGGTTCCTCCGGCACAACATACCCTCCGCAGAGAGAAGGCAAAGGAACAAAAACCTCCCGCTTCGCCGGCACAGCTGGCAGCCATGGAGGCCAACAATGTAAAGTTTATGCGTTCGTTGTACGGCTTCCATCCGCACCTGGCTTCGGTGGGGGATATAAGATTGGTGGAAGATACCGGGTTGGAGGACCTTACCTGGATGGAGGGCGGCAAGTACCACCCCGACTGCCGGGGCATTGCGCAAACGTATGTGGATTACGAAGTAGGCATGGCGGGCAGTTCGGTGCCGAGGGAGTTCAAAGCCATGGCGGGACGCATTGTATTCCCCATCCGCGACGAAAACAACCGGTTGGTTGCCTTTGCCGGGCGAACCACCAAGACCATCACGGAGGAGAACAAGAAGTACATCCGCAAGTACATGAACAGCGAGAGCAGCGACCTGTACAACAAAAGCCGCACCCTGTACGGGTTGCATCTGGCGGCGGAGGCCATTCGGACCGAGACCTTCGCCTTCCTGACCGAAGGCTACAAGGATACATTAGCCATGGTGGCGGCAGGTTTTAAAAACACCGTTGCCCAGTGCGGCGCCGCCTTTACCGACGACCAGGCACAACTGCTGAAGCGCTACACCAAGCGCGTAGCCGTACTAATGGATGCCGACGACCGCGGCCGCGAAATAGCAGCCTCCGCCATCACCGTCCTGCACCGCCACGGCATACAAACCAGCGACCTGCTCCTCCCCCCCGGCGAAGACCCCGACTCCCTCTTCCGCCGCCTGGGAAAACACTCCTTCCGCACCATCGTCGCCGAATCCCAACTAACCGGCCATCTGCAATCGATAAAAGCAAGTGCCGGAGTAGATTTGGCATTTGTTTGTGGGGAGGGAAAAGAGAAAGGAGTGAGACAAATAGCCGGAAGCAGCAGTATGATTGTGATGCAAAGCGATCGCCCCCGGCTGATCGCCCGCGAACAGGAACTTCAAAACCAAATGCGCCACCTGGGAAGCAAACGATTCCTTTTCGGACAAGGCCCCGAGCGAATGCAAATCAACACCGAACTGATGAAGCTCCGCTCCCAACTCTCCGAAGTAAGCAAACAACTAAACAGACCCGTAGTCTGGTACAAGTAAAAGAAAATTCATCACCCTCTATTGGACGCAATAGAGGGTGATGAATTTCAATCTTAAAAAAGCATTTCAAAAAATTAAACAGAAAGCTACTTAACAATAAGATTTTATCAACCTATCGAATTATATATAAAAGGGGTTCTTCTATAATAAGTTTCACTTGCACTTGCATGTATGTTTCTGGTTTTGAGGAATGATAAATGGGAAAATAGCTTTATCCCGATTATAAATAAACATTTTAATCGATTTGTATAAAAACTTATCAATTAATTTCGAGAGGTACTTTTTTATCTATATTTTTGCAAAAACCACGTATTCTATATTACCCATATTACATACTAATAATAAAGGGAGGTCATATAAATGCATTAAATGTATAACTAAGATAATTAGGAAGTAGTTCACATTAAAGATATAATCATGAATAGAATTATTATTGTTGGAAATGGGTTTGATAAGGCACACAATCTAAGGACTGGGTATAAAGAATTTATTGATGATTATTGGAGAGACTTTACTAATAAAACGACAGATAAAGCTGTCAAACAATATGTTATAGATAAAATTATATCTTATAGTGATGGTTGTGTAAGTTTGGAGATAATTAAGCCCGATCAAAAGATAGTTGGTATGCCTCCTTTCACACGTGAAAAACCAAAATCTTATAAAGAGTTAATTGATTATATTGAAGAGTGCAACAAAATATTGGGTACAAAAAAAATTGTATTAAGTTTTGAAAATAAGTTTTTTGAACATATATCAAAACAATGCTCATTAACAAATTGGCTAGATATAGAAAATGAATATTATGATGAATTAAAAAAACTTCTTTTGGATGTTGATCCAAATAGGAGACACGAAAAGATTAAGGAGTTGAATAAAGAATGGAACGCTGTTAAAAACCTTTTAGAGAGACACTTGATCAATGTTTCTAAAAACAAAGAATTAGAAAAACACAGATCCATACAAGATGCTTTTTCAAGCTCTGTAGAGTTTGATGATATAGCGACTTGCAAGCAGCGTGAGTTTGTTAATTCCATATTTTCTGAAATTGAACGTTTTGGAAATTTTATTGAGTTTGAAGCAGACAAATACAATGACCCACAATACAATGTATGCAATAATGTAGAAGAAGAGCGAATGCACTTTTTTCAAAAAAACAAAGATAATGAATGCTTTAAAAAGAGTCATTGCATTCCTCTCACATTACTTCTAAACTTCAATTATACAAAAACGGCTGAAATACTATATACAAATGAAGAAATGAATTATGAGATAATCAATATTCATGGAGAACTTAACAGTGGCGACAACCCAATCATTTTCGGATATGGTGATGAATTGGATGACAATTATCAGAAAATTGAAAAAACACAAGATAATGATTTTTTAGAGAATATTAAATCTATAAAATACCATCAAACAAGGAATTATAGAAACTTATTGAAGTTTATAGATTCAGGAATATATCAAGTGTTTGTTATGGGTCATTCTTGTGGAAATTCAGATAGAACTTTGTTAAACACTCTATTTGAACACGACAATTGTGTCTCTATCAAAGTATACTACAGACAACCTGAAGATGGTCCAGATGACTATAGCAATTTAATAAAAAACATTTCGCGTAACTTTAATGACAAACCCAAAATGCGTGATATAGTTGTAAATCGAGAAAATTGTTCACCATTGGTTCCCAACATAGAAGCAACATTATCTGGAAATATAAGCTGTTAAAAGAATATGTATCCACCGACCTGCAGAACATATAAACTATATTGTAAATCACTAAAATGGGAATAAAACAAACATTCCAATGCAGGTAAACGTCATCGACAAGAAGTCTGCCCTTTGGAATCCGTAGCACTGTTACCACAAGCTGAGTGAGGGTTGTCACCATTGCTACGTATACCGTAGGGATGCCCGGCAAAATATAGACAGCTCTGTGGTTATGCAAACGAAAAGTTTCGATGTGCTGGTCCACCGGAAACGCAACAGGGAGTACAAAATTCCCTCCGGCACGATGGTCTACACCTGCTGCACTTCCGATTTCTTTGTGGAGGATGCCGACCCATAGCGCCCCGATGCCTAGGAGATGATCCACCAACGGAGCGACCTTCTCTTCTTGATGATTACGAAGCGAATAGACCGGCGGATCAATGCCTGCCGGCCGACTAGGGCGAGGACTACGAGCATGTTACCATCTGTTGCACTGTAGAGAACCAATCTCGTGCCGACTATCGATTGCCTATTTACCGCTCCGCTCCCATCCGGCACAAAATCATCATTTGCGAACCGCTGCTGGCGCGCATCGATCTTGCATCCTACAACATAGGCCAATGGGAGGAACAAGTAGCAGCTGGCGGCGAATCCGGCAACGAAGCCCGCCCTTTCAACTTCGACTGGGTGATGGAACTCCGTAGCGTTTGCGAAAAGGAAAAGGTATCCTTCTAGTTCAAACAAACCGGCGCCAACTTCATAAAAGACGGCAAACGCTTCAACATCAAACGCCCCCTCCAACACTCCAAATCCCGAAAGGCCGGAATCAATCTCTGAACTGAAGTTGTCTCCGACACACTCTTTGATATTAGAAAGATTGATACAAAGGCAAGTACCCTAAAACAAGAAAAGCTTTCCGTTTGGAATGCCTTTCTTATTAGTGATCCACATGGGATTCTTCTATAGAAATTACTATACTGGGATTTAAAACTTTATATTTATTGCTTAAAGTATATCCTATGAATTTTCTACGTGCTTACGCTATAGTTTGCTCGAGGAGAATACTTAATCAAAAATGTTTATTGTAATGACGGTTCAATCAATAATTAGCTACAAATAAAATATAATTTATAAAAGATTTCTATTGAGGAGATAAAATAAATATAATAGGTTGATTAATCAATGTTATTTTTATATTTTTGTATTATGATTAAGTAAGGAGCTAAGCAAGGAGCTCAGTATTGTTAAATAAGATAGTTTGTGTACATCTTATTACTATGACACTAAAACGGTTGCAATAATATTGAATATATACATGAAGACTGTGTTGTTTTGAAATTCAAATATTTATTTAATTTCTTGTGTATATAAACAAGTTGAAACTATACTAATATTGACATACTTATGAGAACACTTTACTTGTCTAACAAAAGCTGTATTTGGATATTTTTATATTACTCAATACTATTTGTAATTTCAGTTAGTCTTGTCATTTTATATTTTTACAAGGGGGAGATAAACGATAATGATGTATACATCTATGCTCCATTGAGTGGGTTATTCGGAACTTGTATATATTATATTCGGAAATTATACAAAGATTGCTTTTTAGATGATAAAATATCTACAGATAAGCAGTTTTTAAAACAATCAGCGACAATAATTTACTTCATTACAAGACCATTTTTTGCTGTTGCATTCTCTTTTATTGTTGTAATTGCACTAAAAGCAGGATTTAAAATTGTGGCGACACCTCAAAGTGAATTGAACCCCCTAAATTTCATTTACACATGTATATTTCTTTCTTTCTTTTGTGGGTTTAAAGTTGGTAAATTAATCACAAAGTTTGAAAATTTTGAAATTACAAGATAATGACAAACGAAGAAATTAAAATTCAAAATCTTGAAAAGCTTGCAAAATTAGTTTTGGAAGCTAAAAAGACCGCACGTCCTAGGAGACCAATTGTAATCGAATTTTGCGGAACACCTAAAGCGGGTAAATCTTCATGTGTTTCTTCATTGAATTTATTTCTGAAAAGAAATGGGTTTAAAACAAAAGTCTTGTCAGAAAGAGCAAGTATATGCCCTATACAAGATAAATATAATCCATCTTTTAACTTGTGGAACTTTTTTTCATCAAGTGCAGAATTATTGGAAAATTTCGTAGAAAAATCTAAGGAAATAGATGTCATATTATGCGATAGAAGCGTTTTTGATAGTTTATGTTGGTTTCAATGGTTTAAACAATATGATCATATTAATGATGATGATTTTAATGTTATAGAAACATTTCTAACAATGAATAGATTTAGGTCAATGTTTGATCTCATTTATGTATTCAAAACATCATCAAAAGTCGCTTTAGATAGAGAATATGCAAATCTTTTGACAAGGAAAACGGGGTCAATCATGAATGATAATGTATTATCTGAATATAATACATGTTTAGATATTGCTAAAAATAAGTATGAAAATAAATTCAGATGTATACGAGAAATAAATACAGATAATTTGAATCAGAATGCTGTAAATTATAAAGTTACACAAGGAGTACTTAAGAGTTTGTATGAATTAATAATAGAAAAGGTTGCATATATTGACCGTGATAGTATATCTAAATATGAAAATAAAAATTATTGGTTTGACAAATCATTTATTTCTTGTCTAAATGTAAAATATGACTATAGAGATCAAGTAGAGAAAAACTCTAAATTAGTTCAACCTCTTCCCGTTATTATTTTAATAAATAAAAATAAAAGCAAAATATTAATAGTTAAGAAAAAATCAAATTCCTTGGGTAAAAACTCTCCGGAAAAAGATAATTTACTAGCTTATTTTGGCGGACATATTCGCTTTGAAGATAAGGTTAGCGATGATTTTAACCAGACAATATTTAATGCTCTTAGTCGAGAAATTCAAGAAGAATTAGGACTTTCACTCAATATTGCCTCAAACTGTACTGAACCTTTGTTCATATGGCTTAAAGATAATGAAAGAAGCGAGAAACATTTAGCTATATGCTATTTATATCAAGCCGATTTCAACCATCATAAAATCAAACTTGACGAATATGAATTTATTCAGAAAACAGGAACGAGTGAAAGCGGTAAAATTCTAAATCTAAGAGATATCAATCTTGATAAATTCGAAAAATGGTCTAAAATAATTTTGGAAGAATTGCTAAATATAAAAGGTGGACAATTAAATTTATTTGAATGCAAGACTGTTTCTTATAATAAATTGGATACAAACCAATTTGAGATTTTAGAAGTAGATAACAGCAAACTTGTTGATAACTATTATATCTATATAAGACCTGAGGGATTAGATAAAAATCAATTGTCTGATTTCATATATATGTTTAGAAAATATTATTGCAATAGAGAAAAAAGTAATATATATATAATAGATAACCCAGAGATATATCCATTAATAAAAAAACACCCGTTAAAGGGAGAAGAATATATACGTGTAGCTGATCATTTTGTAGCAATGTCTTCATTTGATGTTCCAAATGTGGTATCAATGTATCCTTTTCAAGATTTTTATTATAAAAAAATTGGAGGTAAAAACATGAAAGAAGATATCTAGTGGGTGTTGTAATTTGTAAGTCTTCGGTGTAAATATAAAACTTACAAATTACTATTTAGATATTATTCCGTCTTTTTAAGGTATATAATATTCAATGTATTAAGACTCTTCATTATAATATACTTTATAATATTTTCCCTTTTCATCTCTCCCTTGCTCTATTAAATTACTATCACCATGTACGTATATATCGAAGTTATTATCTAATTTAATGATACTTCTTAATGCCTTTGTTCCTTTTTTAACAGCACTATCAGAAATAATGAAATTATTAGAAATATCTATTTCATGCTCTTGCTTGTAATCTGTAACAAATTTTTTAAAACTATTGACTATTTCTTTCTTTCCAATGACTTCATGAGCAAATTCATTGATATCAAAATCTGTTTTTTCTTTAAAGAACTTTATAGATTTATTTATTAAATCTACTTGATCTACTTTTGAGAGTTCAAACTGTTGAGGAATTTCTTTCTTTACAAAATTTTTATAGATTGACAAAATATTTTGCGTATCAGAATATTCATCTTGCCGAGGATGAATATGTAGAAAGTCATCTATCCAATACCGTGCTTCTGCACCCTTATTTACGTTATCTACAATAGATACTACAAACCCTTTGTCTTTTTCTATGTTAAAAATTAGACATCCTTTGTCAAGTTTGTTGATATTGATTCCTTGCTGGCTTTCAATATTAAATCCATCTTTAGATGAAGATACTTTTAAAAAAGTATCTTTGTTTTCAGACTTAAATAACCCGATCACATCTACTTCTTTATTATCTAAGATGCAATTTTTCATATAAGCCATATAAAATTCTCCTCCTTTAATTTTAGGGTGAGAACTTTGTTCATAAAGATGTTTGGTGATGTTTATTGACTGCTCATAAAAGGTGTTAGGGTTTTCAAACACCTTAGAAATATAGACGTATATTTCGTTCATTATCAGTTCAGATGAATGAAAAAAACTATAATATTCCTTAGACTTGAAAGGAGTTGTAAAATATCTAAGTAAAGAAATACGGGTTACCGGATTTTCTATATCTAAAAGAGAACGAGAAAACTGTATATTTTCACTTTCATATTTTGAACCTACTTTGTGTAATATAAGTTTGTCTATATTGCAGTTAATAATATCTATCATAATTCTAACACCATAAAGTTTGTACTATTTCTAATTCGTCTTCATCAAAAAAATCATTCCAATTATCAGTAATGGAAAAAAGATATTTTTCCAAACCGTACCAAATGATAAATATTTCAGGCTGAGTTAATAGTGGAATCTCTGCATAGCGCGAACGGTTATCATTAAATATGTGCTGTATTTTAGTATCATTATTTATAATGAACAGTTCAATATTTTTGTTTATTTCGTTCTTTTCTTCTTGCGTGAAAAAACTCAACAATATTGTAAGGTTGTTAATTGATATTTCTCTATCGAAATCCGTTTCAGCATATTTGTATAATTTACCTTCTAATCGTCTTAGCAAATTATAAATCAAATCATCATTCCTGTCTTTTAAATAATCATTTACTTTTGTAAATTCTTCATCGGCAAGTTCATATAATGATAACAAGCGATAAATTCGATGCTTCATTTCATCTGGTAATTCTATCTCTTGTTTATAATATAGAATATGAGCAGAATTAGCCCAAGCATGTTGATTCATTGTTCTCACTTGAATCTCAAAAATGAAATCTTTGTCAAATGTAAGTATTTCCTCTTTTACAGAAACATCATAATGATTTGACTGATAATCTAATTTATTGAAGTCTATCTTTTCCTTTTTCTTTTCTTCTTTTCTGATAATGAAATTTTCTTTTAAAAAAGAATCTACTATATCTAGGTCAGAGATAAATGGACATATTATTCTGATACCTAATTTATCACTTAAGTCATTATAACCATACTCCTTAGTTTTCTGTTTTTTTTGAATCTTTTTTATAAGACTTTGAATTTCCTTTGTTCTGTATGAAATTTCTGGGTGCAACTCTTTACTGTATAATCCTTTCCTTATAAGGAATGACACTTCCGCACCCAATTTATTTATCTTGGGTTCATCTTCATTCCATTGTTTTGATATTTGAGCAATATCAAACATTATTTTACTTTTTTGATTTTAGATTTTATTTCAGCTTTGCACTCTCCTGTTTGTTCGTCCTTACTAAAAGATACCTTGTCACCAAAGCTACCATTAGCTCCTAAAATTGAGATTCCATTTTCAAATTCAATAATAATTTTATTTATATGTGAATCAATTAATGTATTATCTTTTGTGTAATTTGCGAATTCAAAATCTCGACTCAGCAAATATTCCCGATACAGATTTTTATATTGTGTGGACGTTATATAATCTTCTGCAAATTCTCTTGAGCTTATAGTTGCCTGATTCTTTCGCAGATATGAATTTAAGTCTTGAATGTATTGAGAACGTAATATTTCATCAGGAATTGTGTCTAAAAACATTCGAGTCAATTCGTAAAATCTTTTCGTTGATATTTTAGGGTCAGAATAAGGAATACATCCCATGAAATCAAGGAAAAATGTATTTATTTCTTTTTTATTTCTAGGGTTTATTTGATAATCCATTAACCGACCATCATAATCTGTTTCTGCCGATAAACGATTGATAAATAATGCAACTTTAAAGATCTTGGTTTTCTTTGTAAGCATTAAATCGTGAACTTCTTCGACATTAAAAGTCCTTGTTTCTTCATTTAATACAAGTTGAGCTCCATTATCTCTTTCCAATTTTAGAATAACACAAATAGGTAATTCTGAAATATGTCCTTTAACAATTAATAGAATTCCAGCAGCATTGTTACCCTTTTGAAAATTGAAGAGGTTTGTGGCTATATCTTTTGATTGATCAACAAAACTAATTTCAGAATCAATTATAGAATTAACGCATATTGGAACAGAAGACGATGTTTCTTCTTTGAAACAAACATTGAAAGACTGATCACTATTTAAGGCTGTTTTAATCTTATCTTGAAAAAAAATACGCAATCCGTCAGTTATCGTACTTTTATTTTCACTATGATTTGGACCAAGACTGAGATCTCCCTTTTTATGTTTAGGAACATCGTGGATAATTAAGTTGTCTATTACAAGCAATGAATAATCTATTCTATACATAGTATTTGAATTAAAGTTGATTTTACTTGTTAAGTAAAAAGTTTTTCGGTATATACTTATACCGAAACTTTAATACTTCTAAATCAATGATCTCTGCCTTGTAGTTTCCTGTAAAACACAGATTATTAATGCATTTTGCAAATATATTCTTTTGTATTCAATTTGCTTGTAGAATTATCTCTTAATTGTAGAGAACTTGTGTGTTTTTCTAATCATGGGTAGATAAAAATAAATTAAAGTTGTATTAATTGCTTTAAACTGGAAATAGAACCTTATTTTGACTGGGACCTATACTGTCTGACTAGTTAAATAGATAAAGGTATTATAGCCTACGTCCTTTCTTCTTTTTCTTTTTAGATTTAATTTTTTGTTCCTCAGAAACTCCTAAATTTGATAAATGGTCTATTTCTCTTGAAACAAAAAAGAGTCGAGAATAGAAAGGATGATTCCTTATTTAATTATTACAAGCTGTGGTTGGAAAGCAAGCCGTTCGAGTTCAGTATTAGTAAGTATATGGTTCAGAATACCCGTGCGTGCTGTACGACTATAACCCTTACAAGTGTTGCCATTCTGATGAGCTTTCCAGATGCACATACGCAGAAGAAAGGGTGTTCAATCATCCAGTCTTCGCAGGAAAGACTTGCACCCTTAAGTTATCAACCATGCCGGGTGAACACAAGAAAAGCTTTCCGTTATGAAAGCCTTTTTATTGGTGATCTGCCTGGAATATGGTTGGCTATTTGGGTGATTTCCATCTTCAGACAGTATTTAGTGTTACCTTTTGATGGACATTTTGCCTGCAAGTTTCATCTCGGCGGCAAACTCCGCTACTCCAACTGTTTTGATGCGGTCTATGCATTTGCTCCGTTCTGTACGTGTTACAAAGCCTATTACTTTCGCAAAGATGTTGTTGTATTTCTTACACTCCTTTAGTGGCATAAGTGTGCAATCGGCACAAGTGGCGTAACCGTGCTCCCGACAACACTTTCTGATTTCGCACCAGGCAGCTTTTTCGTTTCCGTAACATCCGGGGCATTTGCCCTTAAGCTGACTTTTACAGGCTCCGCAGTAGAGTCCGCAGTAGGCGACATTGTTATTTTCCATTTTCTTATTCCTTATTTATTGATATGTTTTCTAACTATCATTTTTATTATCTCCGACATGATTGCTAATGGGAAATAGGTTGCTGTAAAAAACAATTTGGACGTATCAATGGCTTAGAAATCATTGATAGTACAAAGGAAATAAAAAAAGAAAAGGGATGTACTTCAGAATGGGTATTAATTAAAGAAGTAATAAACAATAGTGTAAATGTCAATATAATCAGTAGATTTGCACGTTATCAATACGGTATGGTAAAGTGCTTGGTTTATCTGCTGTAGGGAGAAACAACTAACAAACTACCAACGCAATGTAAAATGCAGAGCAAAATGGAAATAAAATCGCTGCGCCATACCGGTTTCGGTACAATCTATAGGGCTTTCGGCAGGGCATTTGCCGATTACGAAATTCAATTGAACGAACTTCAGTTACAGGCGATACTCATCAGGCGCGGTTATCTTCCGGAGCTCTCTTTTGGTGCGTTCGATGGTGACGAGCTGGTTGCTTTTACCCTGAACGGGATTGGTACATTCGGCGGCATACCAACGGCTTATGATACGGGGACAGGGACGCTGTCCGATTACCGCGGACAGGGGTTGGCCACGAAGATATTTGAGTATTCCATTCCCTTCTTGCGCGAGGCAGGCATCCGGAACTATTTGCTGGAGGTGTTGCAGCATAACACGAAGGCGGTGTCTGTATACCGCAACCTGGGGTTTGAGGTGAGCCGGGAGTTTAATTATTTCGGACAGACCAACGAACTGGTTCGAATTGGGATAGATAGACCGGATAGGGCTTGTTTGATAAATGAGGTGGATGTTGCGGCGTGCCAATCGGTTTCCGGGTTTGCCGACTTCCATCCTTCCTGGCAGAACAGCTTTGAGTCTGTAGCAAGGGCTAGGGATAGTTTCATCTGCTTGGGGGCATCTGTGGAGAACAGGCTTGTGGGTTATTGTATTTTCGATCCGGTATCTGGTGATATAACGCAGTTGGCCGTTGAGCCGCAGCATAGGCGGAAGGGTATTGCAACCGCTCTATTGGGTGAGGCTTTGAGCCGGAACAGGCATACCGCCGTGAAGGTGATTAATACGGATACATCCTGTACTGATATTACCGATTTCCTGAATGCCCGGAATATCGAACTGAAAGGGAAGCAGTTTGAAATGGTAATGGTTTTATAAATAAGTTCTATGCAGGTAAATGCCGTCGACAAGAAATCGGCCCTTTGGAATCCGTGGCATGGTTGCCACAAGCTGAGTGAGGGTTGTCGCCATTGCTACGTATACCGTGGGGATGCCCGGCGAGATATAGACAGCTCGGTGGTTACGCAAACGAAAAGTTTCGATGCGCCGGTCCGCCGGAAACGCAACGGAGAGTACAAAATTCCCTCGGGCACGTTGGTCTACACCTGCTTTACTTCCGATTTCTTTGTGGAGGATGCCGATCCATGGCGCCCCGATGCCTGGGAGATGATCCGCCAACGGAGCGACCTTCAGTTCCTGATGATTACGAAGCGGATAGACCGTCTGGCTCAATGCCTGCCGGCCGACTGGGGTGAGGGCTACGAGCATGTTACCATCTGTTGCACGGTAGAGAACCAGTCTCGTGCCGACTATCGGTTGCCTATTTACCGCTCCGCTCCAGTCAGGCACAAAATTATTATTTGCGAACCGTTGCTGGAGCGAATCGATCTTGCTCCGTACAACATTGGCGAATGGGTGGAACAGGTTGTAGCCGGCGGAGAATCCGGTAACGAGGCCCGTCCCTGCGACTTCGACTGGGTGATGGGCCTTCGCGGGGTTTGTGAAAAGGAAAAGGTATCTTTCTGGTTCAAGCAGACCGGAGCGAAGTTCGTAAAGGACGGCAAACTTTACCTCATCAAACGCCCCCTTCAGCATTCCCAAGCAAGAAAGGCCGGGATCAATCTGTAATGAAATTACATGCTTGGTTTTGAGATACATAAGAGGCATTGAAATCTATTAAAACGAGATAATATGGGGTATAAACATTTGATTTTTGATATTGACGGGACTTTGGTCGACAATGAAAAAGTGGTTATTGCTACTTGGCAGGAAACTATACTGCAGTTATTTGGCAAGCGCTATGAGACTTCGGACCTTAATTTTGTGTTGGGTATTCCGGGGGTGACTACCATGGAGCGTCTTGGTGCTGAAAATCCGGAAGAAGCGTTTGTTGTGTGGGGACAGAACTTTATCAAGCACAAGGCTGAGATAGAGCTTTTTCCTCATATCGAGCATACAATCGCGGCTCTAAAGAGTAAGGGGTTGGATTTAGGGTTGGTCACTTCGCGTACGCACGACGAACTGAACAACGATTTTGCCTTAGGTGAGATTATCGGCAATTTTGATACGATTATATGTGTGACGGATGCACCCCGTCCGAAACCGAATCCGGATCCGCTGCTTGTTTATATGGAAAGGTGTGGTTTATCTCCGGATGAAGTGCTCTATATAGGTGATAGTGATTACGATTATCATTGTGCCAAAAATGCAAAGGTTGACTTTGGGGTGGCCTCGTGGGGTGATAACAGGATAAGGCATACAGATGCCAGGTTTAGCTTTAATAGCCCCATGGATATTTTAAACATCTAAATCCAACCTTTGCCTCAGCATACAGAATATAAGTTATAGAGAACATAAGTTGAGAAATTTTGATTAACTTTGTAAGTGCTCATATAATAGCATTAGATAGATGAAATCAAGCATAAATGACAATATATTGTCACTTATAGATAAAACTCCCGACTTGTTAATGTCGGGTATTGCCCAGCGTGTTAAACAGAGGCGATTGGAAAAAGGATGGACACAAAAGATGCTTGCTGCAAAAGCAGGGCTTTCGTTGCCTTCCTACAGGCGTTTTGAATCATCGGGAGAGATATCTGTGCGTTCGTTGGTGATGCTTGCTTTTGCATTGGATATGACAGATGAGTTCGAAACTCTTTTCAGTAGCAAGTCCTATCAGAGTATTGACGATATATTAAAAGCGGAGCAAACGAAACAAAGAAAGAGAGGGCTTAAAAGTGAATAGTGTCTCGGTGATAGAGATTTTTATATATGATAGACGTGTAGGGCGAATGGCTCTTACGCCCGATGGATTGTGTGGTTTTGAATACGATGCTGATTGGATACAGAGCGGATTTTCAATATCTCCATTCTATCTGCCGTTGAAGCCAGGTCTGTTAATGGCCAAGCGAGATCCGTTCGGAGGAAACTTTGGGGTGTTCGATGATAGTTTGCCGGATGGTTGGGGCAATCTATTACTTGATCGCTATTGTCAAGAGAAAGGAGTCGATCCATATAAATTGAATATTTTAGAACGATTGTCGCTGATCGGTTCTATCGGACGTGGCGCATTGGAGTATCGACCAGACAAAAGCATTGCCACAGATGATGAGTTTCTAAATTTTGATCGTTTAGCAAAAGAGGCCGAAAAAATACTCGAAAGCAAAGAAAGTACGGGTTCTGTCGATTTGCTCTATAAATATGGCGGTTCGTCCGGTGGAGCACGTCCGAAAGTATTTGCGAAAATAGATGGTTGTGAGTGGCTTGTGAAGTTTAAAGCAACCAGCGATCCAGTTAATGTTGGAGAAATAGAGTACAACTACTCGCTGCTTGCCAAAGAGTGCGGAATACGAATGGCGGAAACCCGCTTGTTTGATGATCGCTATTTCGGAGTTGAACGATTCGACAGAACTCCTCAAGGTAAAATACATACCGTAAGTGCAGCTGGACTGCTCAATGCCAATTATCGGATTCCTGGTCTTGACTACTCTTTGCTGTTGAAACTGACGCTGAATCTCACCAAGGATATGGAACAGGTGGCTCAAATGTTCCGGCTAATGGTGTTTAATATCATGATTTCAAATCGAGACGATCATGCTAAGAACTTTTCGTTCCAATGGATTGATGGAGCGTGGAAACTTTCGCCGGCTTATGATCTACTGCCTTGCAGTGGATTTAACGGCTACCACACTACGACCATAAATGGTAAAGGAGAGCCTACTCTTGCCGATACGATTGCGGTGGCAACTGAAATAGGTCTGTCAAAACAGTCAGCAACTCAGATAATCCAAGAGTTGACGGAGAAATGTGTTGCAAAAAAGAAGGCGAGGTTCAGATTAAAATAGGTTATTATGGGATCAATCTGTGACGCACTTCACGATGTGCATTAATTACTTATCTCTCGTTTTTTTGCTTTAAAGCAATTCCTGTTTAATTGGCAATCCGTACTTTTGCCTGCTGATTGAAGAACGAACCAACTAAACTGATCTAACAATGTCGAAAAATTATGCTTCCGCTGCTTTTGCTGATTCCAAGCCTCATTATAACTTATTGGATGGATTGAGAGGGGTTGCGGCGCTTTTGGTGGTGTGGTATCACGTGTTCGAGGGCTATGCCTTTGCCGGTGGGACGCTCATCGAAAGTATCAACCACGGTTATCTGGCCGTAGATTTCTTTTTTATTCTCTCGGGGTTTGTTATCGGTTATGCCTATGATGATCGCTGGGGCAAGAGTATGACGCTGAAAGATTTCTTTAAACGACGTTTGATTCGTCTGCATCCGATGGTGGTTATGGGGGCGGTATTGGGTGCCATCACTTTTCTGATTCAGGGAAGTGTGCAATGGGACGGTACGCACATCGCTACTTCGATGGTTATGGTGGCTTTGCTGCTCACGATGTTCTTTATCCCTGCTTTTCCCGGAGCTAACTACGAGGTTCGTGGCAATGGAGAGATGTTTCCTCTGAACGGACCGAGCTGGTCGCTGTTCTTCGAATATATCGGCAATATCTTATATGCGTTGTTTATCCGTAAATTGTCCAACAAAGGGTTGTTGATTCTCACGGTGCTTCTGGGGATAGCCCTGGCGTGGTTCGCCCTGTTCGACATCTCCGGTTACGGAAGTATCGGTGTGGGATGGACGCTGGACAAGGTGAATTTCCTGGGTGGTGCTTTACGAATGCTTTTCCCTTTTACCATGGGTATGCTTCTATCGCGTCACTTTAAACCGATCAAGGTGAGGGGTGCCTTCTGGATTTGTTCGGCGGTATTGCTGGTTCTGTTCACGGTTCCTTACTTTGAAGGAACTTCTCCCATATCGTGGAACGGACTTTACGAAGTGTTCTGCATCCTTGTTGTCTTCCCGATCCTTGTCTGGGTGGGTGCATCCGGAAGTACAACCGACATACGTTCTACCCAGATCTGTAAATTCCTGGGAGATATCTCGTTCCCGCTCTACATGGTACACTATCCATTTATGTACCTGTTTTACTCTTGGCTCATCAAGAACAAACTGTATACCTTTGCAGAGACGTGGCAAGTAGCTCTTTGTGTTTATATAGGTACTCTCTTCGTGGCCTATCTCGCCCTGAAGTTATACGACGAACCGGCAAGAAAATGGTTAGCTGCCAGGCTTTTGAGTAAGAAGAGCAAATAGCCTCTTGCAGGTAAGAGTCCCGTTTTGAGGATGGGGTGGGTAAAAAGATTATGGGAACAGGTAGCCGGATGGTAGGAAAAGTTCATTATTTTTGTAGAAAGTATAAAATAATGATTCAATGAAAAATATTGTTGCCAAGATAAATCAGGTTCATCCCCTTTCCGATGAAGCGCTTGATGCGCTCGTTTCTGAAATGGAGGTGAAGTATTATCCCAAGAATACGTGTATCGTTCATTCTGGCACGACCGACCGCATGGTCTATTTCATTGAAGAAGGCATCGCCCGGTCGGTATTCCACCACGACGGGAAAGATACGACCACCTGGTTCAGCAAGGAGGGTGATGTTACGTTCGGCATGGATTCGTTATATTACAACAGGCCATCGATAGAGAGTATCGAAACGCTGGAGGACTGCACAATGTATGTCATCCCCATCGACAAGCTGAATGAACTGTACGAGAAATATATAGATATTGCCAACTGGGGAAGGATACTGCATCAGGATGTGAACAAAGAGCTCAGCCATATTTTTGTCGACAGGCTGCAACTGCCTCCCAAAGAGAGGTACGAGAACTTCATGCAACGATATCCCGGACTTATAAACAGGGTAAAGCTAAAATATGTAGCCGTCTTCCTGGGTATCTCCATTTATACCCTCAGCCGCATACGTTCGCAAAAGTAACGGCAAAAACACAAGAAAACCTTATGATCAAATAACTAACATATAGTATATTTGCATAATATTATGAAAACACATTCTTCTCTATTTGAAATATCTACATTATGAAAAAGATTTTATGCTTATTAGCCTTACTTATTAGTATTACATCTCTTGCAGCTGAAAGAGTGACCATTTGGCCAAATGGTAAAATGCCTCACAAACAAGAGCATCAGATTGCAGCTATGACCGACGAAGTTGCCCAAACACAATTTAATGCAGATAAGAATAGAATAGCTTACCTGGAATGGTATGATGCTCCAGATAAAAAAGTAGATAATGGAGGATGTATGATTCTCATTTCAGGAGGAGCTTATGGATCATGTTGTGATGTGGGTCTTATTAAACTGTGGAAGGAAAAATTCACTAAGTTGGGATTTCAATGTGTAAACCTTGTCTATAGAACTCCCAGACCTGCAGGGCTTCCTATTTATCAAACGGCATGGGAAGATGGACAACGTGCTGTGCGTAAAGTAAGAAGTGAAGCTACAAAGCGCGGATTTAATCCAGAAAAGATTGGTGTTATTTCAATGTCGGCAGGTTCGCATTTAGCTTTATTGCTAGCAACTAGTTCTCTAACTTCGGCTTATGAAAAAGTCGATCAAATAGACGAAATACCTTGTCGTATTAATTGGGCTATTATTAATGCTCCAGCCTATGGAACTACTGATGCAGAAACAGGTATTCCTTCGAGCCGTCAAGGATACGGAACAGATGTGAAGTTAAGTAGTATTTTTAAATTTGACCAATATACCTGTCCGATGAGTCTTCATCACGGAGGAAAAGATATTTATGCTTCACTAACTTCTACATTAGTTTATCGCCAATTAAGACGAATGAATATTCCTGCAGAACTACATCTATATGCGGATAAAGATCATGGTGCTTATGGACTTGAAAGAGGAGTTGAATTTATGCAACAGATGGGTTATATAGGTAAATTATCAGATGAAATAGAATTGATGAAACGGTATCCTTCAGATGAAAATCGGAGTAATTATACAAAGATAAATGTTTGGCCAGAAGGAAAGACACCTAATCTTCAGCCAAATCAATGTACTCCATATTTGGAATGGCATATGCCAAAAGATCTAAAGACAAAAGCTATACAAATTATTTACTCCGGTGGAAGCTATGAGGGTAATGATCCTGATGGCTTTGAAGTAGCTCCAGCTCGTCGATATCTAAATGAAATGGGAATGACAGTAGTAACCTTAAAATATCGTACGCCCAGACCTGAAACAGATTTATCTAAACATACTACTGCTTGGCAAGACTTACAACGTACAATTAGAATAGTACGAAACGAAGCCGCAAAACGAGGACTTGATCCTGATAAAATAGGAATTATGGGTAGTTCTGCCGGTGGACATTTAACTTTGATGGGTGTTACTTCATCTTTACATAGCTCTTACTTGCCGGTTGATGATATTGATA
Source organism: uncultured Macellibacteroides sp. (assembly GCF_963667135.1). Taxonomy (NCBI): domain Bacteria; kingdom Pseudomonadati; phylum Bacteroidota; class Bacteroidia; order Bacteroidales; family Porphyromonadaceae; genus Macellibacteroides; species uncultured Macellibacteroides sp. Next base: position 1,090,552 of record NZ_OY762974.1, read on the forward strand.
AGCTTCCTTGCAATGTACAATGGGGAGTTGGTATTTATCCTGCCTATGCACTTACCGATGGTGCAGAACAACCAAATAGTGGTAAGGGTAATGATGATAGTGCTATACTAGTCCCTGAATTCTCTTTTGATTTAAAAACTGCTCCTATGTTATTTATACATGGAGATTCTGACGGATGGTCTGCTATGAACTCAGTAAAGGTTTGGGAAAAGATGTTACAAATGGGTATTCAGAGCGAACTTCATACGTTAGCTACCCGTGACCATTGTTTCCAATTTAAAGCATCTCCGGGAACAGGAAGTTATACATACCTGGAGCGTATATGGGAATTTCTTTCTGCAAAAGGTTTTAATAAATAAGTTTAGTTCCATATACTACTCTATTTCGAGAAGCCGTCAATTGTAAACCAATTGATAGTCTCTCCGGCTATATACATTACCCTGTTGCCAGCCAACAGAACGTTCTTTGTGCCGTCGGGAAAGTGACGCAATGCCTTTCCCGTTTTGTCTATCAGCCAAAAGTCATCGCCATCGGGACAATTCCTGCCCACACAAATTACATCCCCCTTCCCGAACATTTTGAAATAGCTATCAGCATCCTTGTGACTGTCCACAATATCCAGCTTCGTATCCAGAATATAGGTATCTCCGTTCTCTGCTGTAACCAGGCATTTGTCTGCACCCAACTCGATTGGATGGAAAATATTGGCTTGCCTGTCGTACCAATAGGTCACCTCGACGGGGCTAATATCGTTGAACTTGCCATAAGCGCTCTCGTCCCATTTCTTTACGACAGTAGCAGATCCGTCCATTTTCTGATACACCATATGGTCGTCCAACTTCGCAAACAGGCTGTGTGCATCTCTATGTAACCGGAATGCCTGCAATGCATCCTTGTTCTCACTAAGATAATCGAAAGAAAGTTGCTCGCCACTCTTTCTGTTGAACGATGCAATATATGGACGTGTTAGTTTGTTTTGTGGAAAAAGCAATCCTCCATTTATATAGCCATAGTTTATAAGATATACGCTATCTTTCCCAACGATGATTGTGTTGATACAGGCTTTAGGATGATCGGCAGACCAATTCAGGTTGAGGTTCTTGTCGAAACAATATATTTTCTTTGTATCGTTAACCACACATTCGTCTGCATCGATTTTTACAGAAGGCAGAACGCCATTTGCATTGTAATTAAGTTCAAAACCATTTTTTGAGATGCCATCAGTCAGATTATGCAGATACAGCTCCCTTCCCACAAAAAGAGTACTTGTCTCGTCTATGCCGGCAACAACACATAAATTAGAAACCAATTGGCCTGGAAATTTATCTTTTCTGCAAACAGTTCCATCACTGATGCGAATAGTACTTATCGATCTTGCAGACCCCATTGTACTCAAAAATAGGAGATTGCCTTTTTTTGATATTCCGTTAATGTATCCTTCTTTATTCCAGACAAGTTTGCCATCATCCTTGCTGAATAATTGCATATTATTACTGGAATAAAACAGCAAACCCTCATTTACGAAAGTAAAGTATTCTTTTTTGCGGTTCAGCTCCTTGGTAAAAATCAGTTGATTCTTATTCAAATCGAAAATTCCTATTTCGCCTTTGGTAGCCAACTTTCCATTGTCTTTCTCGTTAAAGAAAACAATGCTTACATATTGGCTGTCCGGACTAAAACGAAAACCATAGGCTGGCTTAGAGAGTTGGTACGTGGTTACATCTTCCTGAGCCATTACCAGTAGGTTTGTCAGCAACAGGGTTAAAAGCAACAAATTCTTTTTCATTATCATTAAGTGTATCATTTTATATATTAAAAGAATCATACAATGCTATTCTGGTTTTGGTTTATAGGTTTGATCTTTTGGCTGTAAATAGATAATGCGGCATATCGATGCCACGGTAATGCTTTGTCCACGTCTCGGTGATCGACATGTCATTTCTCAGCGCTACGTTTTGAGAGGGGGTGTTGGTATCTCTTATAATCGAACAGACTTCGTCCGCATCGAGTTTTGTGAAAGCAAATTCCTTGCACGCTCTTGCTGCTTCTGTTGCGTAGCCTTTGTGCCAGTAAATCCGTTGAAACAAATAACCTATCTCCAGCACCTGTCTATCGCACCAGGGTTGCATGGTAAGGCCGCATTGCCCAATCATTTCATTTGTTTCCTTCAGCACAACTGCCCACAGACCGAATCCGTATTGCTGATAGCGTTTACCTTGTCGGTCGAGCCAATCTTGTGTCTCGGCATCGGTAAATGCGCCGTTATACGCATGCATTGTTTCTTCATCTTGCAGTATCCGGCTTAATGCCTTATAATCTGATTGATTCATTTCACGCAGATACAACCTTTCGGTTTCCAATATATTTGTCTCCATCTATAGCTAGCTTAATAGTATTGAACGACAGGATAACAACCCTTCTTGTTGCCTATTCTGAATTTTAGGGCAAAAATACGAATTTCTTCCCTAATGAAAAGGAGTGAAATTGATTATATCTTTGACCTTCCATAATTATATAGCTGATGTTTCAAAGATATAGGATTGGTTGGCGAAAGTATATACTAAATTAATGTTGCCAGCGTGGCAGGTGACAGGTGTTTTCTGAAAAAGTTGCGTACTAATTTATTAATTCTGATATTTAGCACCAAAATTTACACTCTGATGAAAAAATATAGCTGTTATCCTGTTCTCGTGCTATTTATAAGTTTTATTTCCGTGCTTACCTGTTGGGGGCAACAAGTAGATTATATGGCCGATTACGCCAGGGCTCCCCGATTTAAGGCGTTGATTTATTATACCCGTCAGGCCGAGGAGGCGCATGTTCAATTTGCAGAACAGGCAGTCGACTTCTTTAAACGGCTTAATTACGGGGATGGCTTCATTTTGGATATCTCCACCGATTTCTCCGCCTTTGATTATAACAAACTAAAGGAATATAACGTGATTATCATGCTTAACAGCACGCCGTCCAATCCGGACGAGCGAAGGCTTTTTCAGCTATATATGGAAAATGGTGGCGGTTGGATGGGGTTCCATGCAGCAGCTTATAATGATAAAAATACCAACTGGCCCTGGCTGGTGGACTTTCTTGGCGGAGGAGTTTTTAATTGCAACAACTGGCCTCCCCAACCGGTAAAGGTACAGGCAGATAACTCCGCTCACCCGGTTACCAGGAACTTGCCTGCTTCTTTTGTAGTGCCCGAAAGCGAATGGTACCAGTGGTATCCGAGTCCCCGTGAAAATAAGGATGTAGACGTACTGTTGAGCATCACTGCCGACAACTATCCATTAGGTATCAAAGATGTGGTGAGATCCGGAGATTTCCCCATCGCGTGGACCAACAAGAGGTACCGGATGATCTATTTAAATATGGGGCACGGAGATCTGGAATTTACGGATGCCACACAGAAACTATTGTTTGTAAATGCTTTTCGCTGGGTGGTGGCTTCTTCTAAAGAGGGAGATCCTTTCGTTACCCTGAACAATTGATGGATCAACCCGAAAAGTTGGGGGGGGCAATAGAAAAGGAGCTACATTTGCAGCTATGGAAACAGGCTATGAATTGCTATTGCCGGAAGGCGTATTAAAATACTTTCAGGTAGTATTTGCCGAAAAGACAAGTTCGACCATTACCATTCATCTGGATGAACTCAATATTATTCCTGAGGAATATAAAGAAGATAAACTTGAATCAAAAGGATTTTATCCCAGTGTAGCCATACAAGACTATCCCCTACGAGGGAAAGTGGTGATTCTGCAGGTAAGGCGTAGAAGGTGGACCAATCATAGCACAGGGGATATTGTCTGTAGGAATTGGGATATGGTAGCCAAAGGAACTCGTTTGACGCAAGAATTTGCGTCTTTTTTTAAAGAATTACATAGATACTCATCCTGTTAGCTGTCGTACTGTTGGTGAATTTTATGGTGTAGACGGGAAGCAATTGGAAGAACAATACCGGCTCTTCTTATCTGACTTCTATGAGTGGGACCAACGGGAACACGCAGACAAATGGGTTCTTTTCTCCGAAAACATTGGCTCCCATCTGAGTCTGGATGAAACGGCTCTGACTTATGATGAACTTTATACGATTCTCACCAATAAGCAAGCCAAAGGTAAAAAAGGAAGTATCGTCGCTATCGTAAAAGGGACCATGGCCTCTGATGTTCTTGACGTTTTAAACAGAATCAATCATTCTAAACGACTAAAAGTCAAAGAAATTACAATCGATATGGCCGCCAATATGGAGATGATCGTTCGGCGGGCGTTTCCCAAAGCAACTCTTGTTACCGACCGTTTTCATGTACAAAAGCTAGCCACTGAAGCATTGCAGGACATCCGTGTGGTACATCGCTGGGAGGCAATCGAACAGGAAAGTAAAGAGATGGAGTTAGCTAAAAAAGCCGGAAGAAAGTATTCTCCTGAAATTCTGAAAAACGGTGAAACCCGTAAACAACTTTTGGCAAGAAGCCGCTACCTGCTATTTAAAACAGAGAATAAATGGACTCCGAATCAAAGGGCCAGAGCTGAAGTCCTTTTTCATTTGTATCCTTCCCTGGAAAGATCTTACAACCTGACCATGCAGCTCAGACATATCTATCATACCGTGAAAGAAAAAGTAGTTGCGTTTACTCGTCTGGCACACTGGTATGAACAGATTGAACAAGCGGGGTTTAAACAGTTCAACACTGTAAAAAGATCAATCTCGGCACACTATCAAACAATCATCAATTACTTTGACAATCGGTCGACAAATGCTTCGGCTGAATCTTTCAACGCTAAAATAAAAAGTTTCAGAGCATGCCTGAGAGGGGTAAAGAATATTTCCTATTTTCTTTTTAGATTAACCAATATTTATGCATAGTCCCCAACTTTTCGGGTTGATCCCAATTGATCAGTCGATCGAGGATCGTTATCGGGGGAGAACATCCTACGTTTTGGGGGAAAAGAAAAAAAGCACCCAGGAGTGGAGCCCCCCAAATGCCTTATTTTTCAGTGTAGCGAGACCCGGGATTGAACCGGGGACCTCATGATTATGAATCATGCGCTCTAACCAGCTGAGCTATCTCGCCATCATTTTCATTTTGATGGTGCAAAAGTAGAGCTTTATTTTATAATATGCAACAGTTTGAAGAAAAAAAATCCGCTGTTTTAGATACCTCTTAGTTAAGACTCTAGTACATAAGTGTTTTTTACTGTATAAAATTAGGCTTCATTCAATTCTTTTATGTATCTTGCTCCGCATAAAACAGATGAACCTGATGAAGAAAGAGAAGTTTCATATTGAATACATTTTTGATAAAGTTTCGCAACGAAGTTTGTGGAATCATCTTACTACACCGCCGGGATTATCAGCTTGGTTTGCCGACGACGTAATCATCGACGATTCTCTTTATACGTTTAAGTGGGATAAAACAGAAGAACGGGCATTGGTTGTTTCCATGAAACCCGAAACAAGCATCCGTTACAGGTGGGAAGACGAAGAAGATGAATCGGTTTATTTTGAATTTATTATTCACAGCATAGAGCTTACCGGTGGCACAGCACTGGAGATTACAGACTTTTCTGAACCTGCAGACAAGAGCGACTCAATAAGTTTATGGGATACGCAAGTAGAAGAGCTTAAACGGACTCTGGGCATTTAGCGTAGTTTCACAATAAGAAATGACATTTGTATCGTTTTTTGCACTACTTTTGTCCATTCAACCTGAATAGGCAATGTTTCGAGCAAAACGATTATATACATTTATGCTACAGACTTTTCTGCCATTGTTTGCAATGACATTTGGTATCTGTCTGTTTATTGTACTTATGCAATTTTTGTGGAGGTACATTGATGATTTAGTGGGAAAAGGGCTGGAGCTCCCCGTCCTGGCCGAGTTGTTCTTTTATGCCGGACTATTCATGGTTCCCACGGCTTTACCTCTGGCTATCCTTCTGGCTTCGTTAATGACTTTTGGTAATCTTGGCGAAAGGCTGGAATTACTGGCTATGAAGGCTGCAGGAATCTCCCTTACTCACATTATGCGTCCACTGATAATTACGCTGTTGATTGTTAGCGGGACAGCTTTTGTTTTTCAAAACAACATCATGCCTGTGGTGCAGGTTAAATTATTCTCCCTTCTCTTTTCCATGCGCGAGAAATCGCCCGAGCTTGATATTCCGGAAAGTACGTTCTATAATGGGATTACCGGGTTTAATGTTTATGTAAAAGAAAAAGACAATAAGACCGGACTTCTTAAAGACATGATGATATATGATTATTCGGAAGGGTTCAACAACGCCCGGGTAATTGTAGCCGACTCGGGTAGGCTGAAAACATCGGCCGATAAAATGTTTCTGGTACTCTCACTCTATAACGGCGAATCGTTCGAAAACCTGAAAAGTCAGGGGTCGTCCGATATTACCACTGCCGTTCCTTACAGAAGGGAAACCTTCGGGTACCGGGAAGTGCTTATCGAGTTTAATGCCAACTTCACCCGTACAGACGAGTCGTTCATGCAAAATATGTATGTCGGAAAGAATCTGAAGGATCTTCGGACCTCCATCGATTCCATGAATCTGCGTATAGACAGCGTTAAAATGGATAACGCGCGAACCATCTATGAGTTTTCCTATAAGAAATCGTTCAGCGCCGAACGGTTGGCAAAGATGAAGGCCGGAGCAGACACGGTGATGCTTGCTGATGCAGGAAAGAAGAATGCTTCGCTGGCATTAAATTTCGACAGCTTATATACTGTTTCTTCGCCGGCAACAAAAGCTTCTTTACTTGGGAGAGCCAAATCGGCTGTGGAATCCATTAAAGCAGATTATTACTTCAGAGCCTCTACGCTCGAAGATGATGCATACAAAATACGCCGTCATGTAATTGAGTGGCATAAAAAGTTTACCCTATCATTTGCTTGTCTCGTGTTCTTCTTTATCGGTGCCCCTCTGGGTGCAATTATACGGAAAGGGGGACTGGGTACGCCTGTGGTTATTTCGGTAATATTGTTTATCATATACTATATTATCGATAACGTTGGGTTCAAAATGGCGCGCAGTGGTGTATGGGAAGAGTGGGAAGGAATGTGGTTAAGCTCGGCCGTATTGGCTCCTCTTGGCATATTCCTTACGTACAAAGCAGCCCACGATTCGGTAATACTTAACGCGGATACCTATATTAACTGGTTCAAAAAATTAGTCGGAAAAGGCGAAAGCAGAAAGATTGAAAGAAAAGAGGTGATCATGACTCCTCCGGATTACAGCAATGTTTTGGAGCGTATCGACAACCTGACAGGACTTTGCGCATCATTTCTTGAATCGAACAAATCCCGCGTGGGCTACATCTCCTTCTGGAGAAAAGGAGGAAGAAACAAAGAGGCCGTATTGATAGCCTCATTATTGGAAGATATCGTGGAAGAATTAGCAAATTCGGAACATATATTGCTGCTTAACAAGCTTATGGATTACCCCTATCTCAACGGGTATAGCAAACGTAGAGAAGCTCTTTCTGAAACGTTGAATCTCATTATTGCGATTGTACTTCCTTTAGGTGTACCTTTCTATTTCTTTGAAATGTACAACCGAAAGTTACTAATTCACGACATCAAAGTGGTACAAAAGATAAGTATTGAGGTAAAACAGATTATTATTGAAAACATTCAAGCAAAACAAATATGAGCGAGATTAAATTAAACACCATCGAAGAAGCGATAGAAGATTTCCGCCAAGGAAAGTTTTTAATTGTTGTAGACGATGAAGATCGCGAAAATGAAGGCGACTTTATTGTTGCTGCCGAAAAGATAACCCCCGAAAAGGTTAACTTCATGCTCACGCACGGACGTGGTGTATTATGTGCACCAATTACAGAAGAACGTTGTCGTGATCTTGAACTTGATATGCAGGTTACAACTAACACATCTCTCCTTGAAACTCCTTTTACCGTAACGGTGGACCTGTTAGGCGGAGGTTGTACAACAGGCGTTTCCATGTTTGATCGTGCCCAAACCATTTTGGCTTTGGCTGATCCTAAAACAAAACCTTCGGATCTGGGACGTCCCGGTCATGTTAATCCCCTTCGCGCCCGTTCACGTGGTGTATTGCGCCGTTCAGGCCATACAGAAGCGGCAGTAGACCTGGCTCGTCTGGCTGGTTTACAGCCTGCCGGAGCGTTAATTGAAATAATTAACGAAGATGGTACCATGGCTCGTCTGCCCGAATTAATGGAAGTATCTAAGAAATTTGATATCAAGATTATTTGCATAAAGGATCTGATAGCTTACCGTTTGCAAACCGAATCGATTGTTGATAAGGGCGAAGAGGTAGACATGCCAACAGAATATGGTCATTTCCGGTTAATTCCTTTCCGTCAGAAAAGTAATGGCCGCGAACATATCGCTCTTATTAAGGGTGAATTTACAAAAGACGAACCTATCCTGGTTCGCGTACACTCCTCTTGTGCTACAGGTGATATCTTTGGATCTATGCGTTGCGAATGTGGCGAACAGCTTCACAAGTCGATGCAGCTTATAGAAAAAGAGGGAAAAGGTGTTGTTGTTTACCTGAATCAGGAAGGTCGCGGCATTGGTTTGATGGAAAAGATCAAAGCGTATAAATTGCAGGAAAATGGTTTGGATACTGTAGATGCCAACGTTCATTTGGGTCACCAGCCCGACGAACGTGACTATGGCGTGGGTGCACAGATCTTACGCTCTATCGGTGTAACAAAAATGAGATTGATTACCAACAATCCGATTAAACGAATCGGACTGGAGGCTTACGGACTTCATATTGTAGAAAATATACCCATGGAAATTAAGCCAAACGAGTACAATGCTTTCTATATGAGAACAAAGAAGGAACGTATGGGTCACATATTGCACAATATCAAATAATTGTCAATAAGTTGCACATTTCGATTCAATTGTTTATTTTTGTCACGATAATACAAAACAATCAATACAAATAGAATTGGTATGACACAAGTTTCAGATCGTTTAGCAAGTTTATCGCCATCGGAAACACTGGCGATGTCTCAGAAGAGTAACGAACTTAAGGCTCAGGGAATCGATGTAATTAACCTAAGTGTAGGTGAACCTGATTTCTATACACCTGATCATATAAAGGAAGCGGCTAAAAAAGCAGTAGACGATAATTACTCGTTCTATTCTCCCGTTCCCGGTTATCTTGATTTACGTAAAGCAATCGTTGCCAAGTTGAAAAAAGAGAACGGTCTGACATACACTACAGATCAGATTATCGTTTCTGGTGGTGCCAAACAATCTGTTTGTAATGTATTGCTAAGCATTATCGGTCCGGGCGACGAAGTAATTGTGCCGGCTCCTTATTGGGTTAGCTACGTTGAAATGGTGAAACTTGCCGAAGGTACAAATGTAGTTATTTCTGCAGGTATCGAACAGGACTTTAAGATTACTCCTGCTCAGCTGGAAGCTGCCATCACACCTAAATCAAAAGCAATCATACTTTGCTCTCCCTCTAATCCTACCGGAAGCGTATACAGCAAGGAAGAATTAGCCGGATTGGCAGAAGTACTGGCCAAATATCCCAACATTATCATCCTTTCGGACGAGATCTACGAACACATTAACTACGTGGGCAAACACGAAAGTATTGCTCAGTTCGAGTCTGTACGTGATCGTGTTGTTGTTATCAATGGTGTTTCCAAGGCATATGCCATGACTGGCTGGCGTATTGGTTTCATCGCTGCTCCTCTTTGGATTGCCAAAGCTTGTAACAAGCTTCAGGGACAATACACTTCTGGTCCTTGCTCTGTTGCACAGAAGGCTGCCGAAGTGGCTTTCTCCGGCGATCAGTCTTGCGTTGAAGAGATGCGTCAGGCATTCCTTCGCCGTCGCGATTTGGTTGTAAAATTGAGTCAGGATATTCCGGGTATCAAAGTAAATGTTCCTCAGGGAGCTTTCTACTTATTCCCCGAAGTTAGTTCGTATTATGGCAAAAGCGCGGGCGACCGTACAATCAACGATGCAGGCGATTTGGCTATGTATCTTCTGGAAGTTGGTCACGTTGCCACTGTTGGCGGCGCAGCTTTCGGCGCACCCGAATGCATTCGCTTCTCTTATGCCACATCAGACGAAAACCTGATTGAGGCTATCAAACGAATCAAAAACGCATTGGCCGCATTGAAATAAGTCAATAAAACAATCAACAATAATAAAGCCTGGATCTCCTTTGTGAGATTCAGGCTTTATTTTATCCTTTGCGGGACTTCCGGTAACCAGTTACAAACGATATAAAGCAAAAAAGAAAGGGCTGTCTCTGTATAGAGACAGCCCTTTGCTTGTTATAATTGTTGGTTAATTATCAAAAGTTTCCTTTTGCAACATCCCACCATAGACGAGTACCAATATTATCGGCACCACCCAGCAAGTTAACACCCGAAGCAACACCAGCAGGGTTGTTGTTGCGTTCGTCAAGACAAAAAGGCAAACGCTTGATGAAATCGCCTTCTGCTACTAAACCAGCGCTGCGGTTTTCTACAATCGGGAACAGCTTGGGATAACCTGTACGACGGAATTCGCTCCATGCTTCCTGACCTTCGGGGAACATAGCAATCCATTTCTGGGTAATAATCTTCTGAAGGTTTGTTTCATTGTCGCCGCCAAACTTCACGGTTACATTGTTCATCGCTGCAATGTTAAGATCAGAATTGTATGGGTCTACGTAATCCTGAGCCATACGTGTATTGTCGTTTACATAATCGTTGTAACTAGCTTCGACACCATATTCCGCAAGTGAAACACGAATCCCTTCATTATAAAGAGATTCGGCATCGCCACCCATAGCCCAGCCGCGAAGAGCGCCTTCGGCACGCAGAAAGTAAGCTTCTGCCACTTTCATAATTGGCAATGGATATTTATCAGAAAGGACTGTCGTACCAATCTCAACCGTAGGAATCGAATACATCTTGTAAACTGCAGACGAAGGGACAGCAAATCCGTTACGGATACCATGAACCTCACCAATTGAGTTTGTTGCGTTACCATTCTTATCTGTAATATCGATCTGTTGTTTGTTAGAATCCAGTTTCCAACCAACAGGCAACACCATCTTGGTTAGACGTGGGTCGTTGTATCCTTTCAAGATAGATTCGAAAGAAGCACCTACACAGCAGTCGTTATAGTCGCGTGCAATAATCATCAACGGGTTGCGGGTATTTGCATCCTTTACCTCGATATTAGCATCGGCAGCTGTAAGTACGCCGTATTTGTTGGCTACTGCAGCCTCAGCCTGAGCTTTTGCAAGTGCCGGAGCAACCTTAACAACACGCATTGCTAAACGTAGACGTAGTGTATTGGCGAAACGCAACCAGGTGGTGTGACTTCTTCCACACATCTTGTCGAAAGTAAGACGTGTTGACTGATCGCCGTTAGCATCCACAAAAGCGGTAAGTGCATTGATTGACTCTTCCAGATCTGCAAAGAAAGATTTATAGATATCTTCCTGGCTATCATATTCTACAGACAAACCTCCCTGCATTGATTTTGAATAAGGGATAGGTCCGTATACATCCGTTACCTTGGACATACCTGCTACACGCAAAATCTTGGCGATAGCGATATAATCGGGCTCTTGTGTAGATTTCAGAATATTGCTAACAGGTTTCATTACATGAAGCAGACCGTAGTTCAGCGTAAAGCTGTTCCATCCGTCTACCATAGAATACAAACTGTTATTATTATTGGAATTAAAAGCAGTTGGTACAGCAAGATAACCGGAATACAAGTCGGCATTCAGGTTCTGAATCAGCTGATACTCCCAGTTACCGTTCGACTGGTTGTAATAAATAGACAACTGCGGTTCGTTGAAATAAGTAGACAACGGAAGATCTGCAACACCCAAACCGGTTGGATTACTGTTAAGCTCTTCGAAATTACCTGTACATGACGACAAGCCCATTGCTGCCGAAACCATTAAAAGAGAAACTCTTTTGATATTTATTATAATTGATGTTTTCATAAATAATTCCGTTTTTAGAATGTTGCTTTCAAGTTAAAACCAAAACTACGGGTTGAAGGAAGAGCGAAATAATCGATACCCTGATATCCGTTTGAGGTAGACATTGACATCTCAGGATCGTTAGGAGAATCCTTATAGATAAAGAACAAGTTACGTCCTACAAGGTTAATACTAAGATTCTTTGAAACACCCAGTAAGTTACGGAATGTATAACCCAAAGAAAGCTCGCGCATACGGAAGTTCGTAGCAGAATATACATACTGATCGCCTGCTCCGCCGTTAGCACCAACTGTAGAATAGTATTTATAAGCATCAATCATTGTTCCGTTACCAGCATCTACACCGCCATTATCGCGGGCATTTGCAGATTCTTCAGAAACACCGTAAGAGTCCAGAGTTGCCTGTGTAGCACTTACCGTATTGCCTCCGATACGACCATCAAACAAGAAATAAAGAGAATAGTCTTTATAGTTGAATGTGTTGCTCAATCCAAGATTCCACTTTGAGTTTACATTACCAACATATTCTTTATTTGCAGAAAGCTGCGGTCTGCCGTTGTTATCGGTAACAATCACTCCATTTTCGTCTTTCATTAGTTTCTTAGCATAGATATCGCCAAATGAACCACCCTTTACCAAACGGAAGTCGTATCCACGGGCGCTACCGATATTTACATAATCCAAACGATCGTCGAGATTCTTGATTTCGTTATCATTATAAGAGATATTGAACGAACCCTTCCAGGTTAAATCGCTTGTGATAGGATGTGAATAACTAAATGACGTTTCGAAACCAGCATTCTGAATATCACCTGCATTAAAATAATACTGGCTGTATCCTGTTCCTGTTGGTACATTCATTGCAAAATACTGGTTTGTATTATTTGACTTATAGAAAGTGAAATCCCAGTTAAAGCGATTGTCGAACATACCCAAATCGAAACCTAGTTCAAGTGATTTTAGCTTTTCGGGCTTCATTTCAGTAAATGGAATGTTATTGTTCATGCTTACAGATCCGTTGTTAAATCCATTAAGCGGATTGGTAATATAAGCAGGCATATCATTACCTACAATACTGTACGAACCACGAAGCTTTAACAAATTAATTTTTTCGGACATCGGCATCATTTCATTCAATAATGCAGTTACACCAAAAGCCGGGTAAAAATAAGAACTGTTATTTGTAAATGCCAGCGTAGACGACCAGTCGTTACGGCCTGTTACATCAACATAAATCATTCCTTTATAACCAACCTGAGCTGTTGCAAATACGGCATTAAGACGTTTCCGCGGTGATTCATAGTTCTTAACACCATTCTTTGAATCGGCGGCGATTACAAAATAGTTGGGCAATAACAATTCGCCGGTTGTATCGTAATCAAAACGAGACGTTGAATAGTCAAGGAAACTAGTACCTAAAGAGGCATTCACTTCCCATTCATTAAATGTTTTATTGAAGTTAGCCAATAAATCACCATAGAACTGACGCATATTGTAATCGTTTACAGTATAGCGTCCGTTAGAACCGTTCATCAACACACTAGAAGTAGTGGCATATACTTTACGATCGTATTTATCGGCTGTTTTGTCATAATTAAGACGACCCTGTACATTCAGGTAATCTGTAATATCATACTTAACTGTTCCGGAAACCATCATACGATCGCGTTTCTCTGTGTGCTTGTTATTGTTCAGCACCCAGTATGGGTTTGCGGAGAAATCCTGGTTAACGTCACGATACCAGTTCTGTGCATCGTAGTTATTTACAGCATCGAATGTCTTGTAATTATTCTTATAATCAGCAAAGTCGCCGTTGGCCGGGAATGTGTACAGACCTGTAAGCGGACTGAAATATTGTCCTCCTTCCGGACGGTTTGTTCCTTTCTGAATAATATAGTTCAATGATCCGTCTACTGTAACTTTATTGTTAAACAACTTGATTGTTTCTTTCAGAGTCATGTTATGACGCTGGAAATTATTTGTTGGTACAATACCGTTAGCATACGTATTTGCGTAAGAAGCAAATCCCTGCAATTTCTCGCCACCTCCGTTAATAGAAACAGAGTTGATAAAAGTGGCTCCTGTACGGAAGAAATCATCTACACGATTAGCACCTTTGGCTTCGCCGGTAATTTTGTCGCCCCAGCTGTTGTCCGACAAACTGCCATCGCCTAAAACTGTAGCACCATAAGTACTCTGAAGACTTGGAGCTGTTGCCTGAGATTCCATAGTTACGTTGCTTGAGAAGTCAACTCTTGCAGCACCTTCGCGGCCTTTTTTTGTTGTAATAAGAATTACACCGTTGGCTGCCATACTACCGTAAAGAGCCGCAGCAGAAGCACCCTTCAATACATTCATACTGGAGATGTCGTCCGGGTTAAGGTTAGACAAAGCATCACCTCCATCACGACCACCGTACTCACTTTCCAACTGAGTTGAAGAGTTGTTCGACATAGGCATACCGTCGATTACAATAAGGGGTTGATTGTTTCCCTGTGCAGATTTGTTCCCACGAATCAACAACTTAGATGAACCACCGGCACCAGATGAGTTGGGCGAAATGGTTAAACCCGAAGTTTTACCTTGTAAGCTGTTAATAAGGTTTGTTTCTTTGGCACGGGTCAGTTCATCACCGCCCACACTTTGGGTAGCATAAGTCAAACTCTTTGCTTTACGCTCAATACCCATAGCTGTAACAACGACTTCGTTAATTTTAAGTGCACCGGAAGTAAGTTCTACATTGATAACAGTTCTTTCTCCTACAGTTTCTTCTTTAGTTTCCATTCCGATGAATGAAAACGTAACCACATCACTGGCATTTACAGACAGGCTGTACTTTCCATCCAGGTCGGTAATTGTTCCATTTGTGGTTCCTTTCACAATAACATTCGCTCCAATCAGAGGCATGTTGGCATCTTTATCCATCACAACTCCGCTTATCTTTTTAGATTGCGCATATAGCACACTCGTACATGTTCCAATACAGAACAGCACAAAAAACAGAAAGCTCTTTCTCATAAAGTTTGATTTTTTAAATTTAATTTCAATCCAGCTAACACTAATCCTATATTTCATTGAAATATAATTCATACCTATTATTTTAATAAAAGATCACACAATCGCACGCAAAAGAACATAAGAATAGACTCTTAAACAAAATGAATCCGCGAAACTGTGTAATTATTCCTTAAAAACCCTTTTTAACCTTAACATGAAGAGGTTCCTATCCTCTATTATTGTTTTAAACTTCAAATAAAATTAACATACATCACCTTTCCTGAACGATTATTTGGCAAATATATGTTATTTGATATTTCGTTATTCAAATTCATAGTTAATATTTAGCCTTGACCTATATTTTTTTACCTTTGTCAAATAATGAGGTCTTAAAAGTTAAAAAACATGAACTGGAACCAATTATTATCCGATAAGCGCTTCGGAATGGAGGAATACCATGACAGGAAGCACGACAGAACCGACTTTCAACGGGACTACGACCGCCTCATTTTCTCTGCTCCTTTCCGTCGGCTTCAAAATAAGACCCAGGTATTTCCTCTTCCGGGGAATATTTTTGTGCACAACAGACTTACACATAGTTTAGAGGTATCGTGTGTTGGGCGTTCTATGGGTAACAATATTGCCAGAGCACTAATGAAGAAATATCCGGAAGAAAGTGCCTCATTTTTAGAGATTGGTGCTATTGTTGCAGCGGCTTGCCTTGCACACGATATGGGGAATCCGCCTTTCGGTCATTCCGGCGAGCGGGCTATCTCGTCCTATTTTTCTGAAGGAAACGGGAAGAATCTTGAGATGATGGTACGGGAAGAAGGGGGCAGATGGGAAGATTTTGTTCACTTTGAAGGGAATGCCAATGCCGTAAGATTGCTTACACACCAGTTTATTGGTCGGCGGAAGGGTGGTTTTGCTATGACTTACAGCACACTTGCTTCGATAGTGAAGTACCCCTACTCTTCTGAGCTCTCGGGGAAAAACGGCAAATTCGGATACTTTCAGTCGGAAGAAAACAGCTATGCCCGGATAGCCGACGAACTGGGTATCGACTGCATACAGGACAATCCATCTAAATATGTACGCTATCCTCTGGTTTATCTTGTTGAAGCAGCAGATGACATCTGTTATCAGATTATGGATATCGAAGATGCTTTTAAGTTAAGACTCCTTACCTGCGAAGAAACGATTGGAATGCTGCGAAACTTCTTTGATGAAGAGAAGCTTCCTCATATTAAACGCATTATGGATATGGTGGACGACACCAACGAAAAGATTGCCTACCTGCGTTCCAGTATTATCGGACTACTTGTGGACGAATGTTCGCGTGTGTTTTTGGAAAATGAAGAAAGTCTGCTAAAAGGCACTTTTCAATCTACGCTGATCAAGCAGGTTAATCCAAAAGCGAAAGAGGCATATGACTTATGTTCGGAAACTGCATTCAAAAAAATATACAAAGCAAAAGAGGTATTGGATATAGAATTGGCAGGTTACCGTATTTTCGGCTACCTGATTGATAGTCTGACCGAAGCCGTTATGAACCAGGATCGCGCATACAGTAAACTGCTGCTCAAGAGAATTCCGGAACAGTATAACACCAACGCACCTTCCACCTACGGGAAAATTCAGTGCGTACTTGATTACATATCGGGAATGACCGATGTATATGCGCTTGATTTATACAGAAAGATCACAGGGATGAGCTTACCCGCTGTTTAAAATTCCTCGCGATACTTGCTTTCGTCCTTATCAGTAAGAATACTCAGGTAGCTGCGATAGCGGGATTCGCTGATATAATGATCAGCAACAGCCTCCATTACAGCACATCCAGGCTCATGTCTGTGCGTGCAGTTGCCAAAGCGACATGTTTTACTGTGTTTAAATATTTCCGGGAAATAGTGAGATATTTCGGTATCCTCCATTTCAATGGTTCCAAAACCTTTGATTCCCGGGGTGTCGATAATATATCCTCCACCTGGCAATTCAAACATTTCTGAAAAGGTAGTGGTATGCATACCCTTGTTATGATATTCGGAGATATTGCCTGTCTTCAGGTTTATTCCCGGAAGCAATTTATTGATTAAAGTGGATTTACCTACACCGGAATGCCCGGACAGAAGCGTAATCTTACCTTTCATTTCGGCACGCAGCTCGTCAAGCCCATCTTCTTTACGGGCACAAATCTTCGAACAAGGGTAGCCAATGGATGTATATAAAAGAATCAGCGCTTCCATATACTCGCGATCTTCGTCATTGTAACGGTCTATTTTGTTAAACACAAGTTTAACAGGCACACGATATGCCTCGGCTGTGGCAAGGAAACGGTCAATAAACACAGTGGTGGTTATTGGATAATTTACCGTTACAATCAGCATTGCCTGATCGAGATTGGCAGCAATGATATGTGATTGTTTGGATAAATTGGAAGCACGGCGGATAATGTAGTTCTTTCGTTCCTCAATTTCCGTTATAAAAGCTGTCCCTTCGTTATTAATCTCAATGTCGACGCGATCGCCAACTGACACAGGATTTGTACTACGGATATCTTTCAGTCTGAAGTTACCCTTAAGTTTACTTTCAATTGTCCGGCCATCGTCCGTACGAACCGAATACCAGCTTCCTGTATTTTTAATAACTAATCCTCTCATATGTTTATTTTAAAAACAGAGGCGCCAGAACCTGACGCCTCATTAAAATTATACAGTCATAATTTCTTTTTCCTTCGCTGCGTAGAGATCGTCTATCTTTTTGATATACTTATCATGAATTTTCTGCACTTCTGCTTCTGCATCTTTTTCCACATCTTCCGGAATACCCTCTTTTATTCCTTTCTTCAATGCTTCAATAGCATCACGGCGGGCGTTGCGAACACTAATTTTAGCAGTCTCGGCTTCTTGTTTTGATTGCTTTGCCAGCTGGCGGCGACGTTCCTCTGTAAGAGGAGGGATTCCAAGACGAATTATCTCTCCGTTATTTTCGGGGGTTATCCCTACTTCGGAGTTCATAATAGCCTTTTCAATTTCTTTGATAAGCGGCTTTTCCCACGGAGTAATGATAATCGTTTTAGCATCCGGTGTATTTACAGATGCCACATTTGCAAGGGGCACGAGGCTTCCGTAATAAGGAACACGTACTCCATCCAAAATCTTGGGATTGGCCTTGCCGGCACGAATATGAGCTAATTGTTCATCCAGATGTTCAATCGCGAATGTCATTTTCTCTTCTGCTGCCTTTACGAACTGTTTCGTATCTACCATAACTGCTTATAAAATTTGATTTTTTGTTTTTCGACTAACAAAAATAAGAAAGTTTTCCGACTTTACAAACTCTTTTTTAATTATGTACCAAAGTACCTATCTGTTCGCCACTCATCACTCGTTTAAGATTACCATTTGTATCCATATCGAAGACAATGATGGGAAGGTTGTTTTCTTTACACATCGTTGTGGCAGTAAGGTCCATAACCTTAAGCCCGCGTGTATATATCTCGTCGTATGTTATATCTGTAAATTTGGTTGCTGTGGGATCTTTCTCAGGGTCGGCTGTATAGATTCCATCCACCCTTGTTCCTTTAAGCATCACATCTGCTTCAATCTCTATACCACGTAACGAAGAGCCTGTATCCGTTGTAAAGAAAGGATTTCCGGTTCCGCCGGACATAATTACCACATGACCTTTTTCCATCAATTCGATGGCTCGCCATTTGTTGTAAAATTCTCCGATTGGCTCCATACGGATAGCAGTAAGCACACTTGCTTTAACGCCCAGCGATACCAGAGCAGAACTTAATGCCAGGCTATTGATGACAGTCGCCAACATTCCCATCTGATCTCCTTTTACCCGATCAAAACCTTTGGATGTACCGCTCAATCCGCGGAAAATATTACCTCCGCCAATTACTATACCAATCTGGATGCCCATTTCAGCAATTTCTTTAATTTGCTCAGCATATTCTGTAAGTCGAGCCTCATCTATACCATACGACTTACCGCCCATGAGCGATTCGCCACTTAGTTTCAGAAGTATTCTTTTGTATTGAAGCATGAAATCCTTTATTTGTTCATTTATTATTTTACAAAAGTAAGCTATTTGCTTAATTAAGCAATTACAATCGGCTGTTTTTTATATATACTAACGCTTAACTCAGACTTAAGAGGATTGTAATCAAGGTGTAATCTACCAAAACTACTTTTGTACTAACCAAAACCTTTTTCCTAACTTTATGCGGCGGTTAACATTCAGCGGAGTGTTTGCTGCCGCTTTATTATTTACAATAACGAACCTCTTTAAATGCATAACGCCTTAAAATGCCGTCCTGAAGTTGCAGCACGAGGTGACCGGTTGGTTCAATATCATAGATTCGGGCAGTAAATTCTCCATCGTCGTCCGAAAATGGATAATAACCACCCCTCCGGTACAAAGCTTCGCGGTATTTATTGCGTATAACATCTTCTTCGCCTTTCAACAGCCGCAAGTACCACTTATATAAAATGGATAGAAACCGGTCAAGCACGTCATCCGCATCATAGACAGATCCAGTAATCTGTGCCAGTGAAACCGGATTCGGAGCATCGCTTCTAAATTCAAGCTGATTTAAGTTGATCCCGATTCCAATTATAGTCGCGTAAATATTCTTCCCGCAAAGATCGTTTTCAATAAGCATACCGCAAATCTTCTTATCCTTCCAGTAAATATCGTTGGGCCATTTTACCGTAATATGATCTGTGTAGGCATCAAGAACCTCCTTAACACTAAGAGCAGCCAACTGAGAGAGAACAAACTGCCGGTTGGCTGGAACAGTCTCAGGATAGAGCACAACGCTAAAAGTAAGATTCTTTCCGGCTTCCGACTCCCAGACATTCCCAACCTGTCCGCGCCCTGCCGTTTGAAAACCGGCAACTACAACAGAACCTTCTTCAATCTGCCCCGTAGCCATTCTTTCCCGTAGAGCCTTGTTGGTGGAATCTGTTTCCTCAATAAAGGTTATGTGCGACATATCAGGGTTTTTCTTTATATTCATCCTGGATTGCACGGGGTAATTTTGCTATCACTTCCCGATAAGAATGGTGAATCCAGCGTTTGATTTCAGCCTCCTCCATATCTCTCGTCAGATAAATAGCATTCCAATACTTTTTATTAAAATGAAAAGCCGGAGTTACCGCCTGGTAGCGGTCTCTTAACTCCTCCACATAATCCGTTGAACACTTCAGCGCAATGTGGGGCTCGTCGGCATCGAGAGGGAGCAACAAATACATTTTATTCTCCACTTTAAAGACAAGCGACACATCATCGAACGGGAAACATTCTGTGGTTCCCCTTAACGACAAACAATAGGCTCTTACTTCTTCGATATTCATAGCTTTACCAGATATAATTACTTACGCAAGGGCGCATAAAACGCGTCCTCAATATGTTCTGTCTGATAGCCGTTAGAATCTTTAACAACGGCAATTATATCAAAACGGATGGATAGATCCATATCGTATTTACGGGCATACACATCCGCAGCGCTCACAATACACTTAATTTTTGCCGAATCAACGGCATCGAGGGGAGAGACAAGATAATTTTCCGAACGCGTCTTGACTTCCACCACTACAAGTTCGTTTCCATCAATAGCCACAATATCCAGTTCTTTGTGCCGATACCGCCAATTTTGATGTAAGATTGTATATCCTTTTTTCTCAAGGACTGTCCGGGCAATATCTTCGCCCTCTTTTCCTGTATTATTGTGTGCAGCCATAGCTATAATTTGTACAAATGTAATCATTTTCTTTTTTATTAGGCCTTTCAGCGTTACATTTGCATTGTATGAAAAAGGACAGGAAATACGCACACACAAATCCGGGTCAGCCACGGATACATAAGATTACCTTTATGCTCAATGAAGACGAGCATAAGGCGGTAGACCGCTACCTGTCCAAATACAAGATAGAGAATAAATCAAGGTGGTACAGAGAGACCATCATTTCGCACATTCTGAAAAATCTGGAAGAAGATTATCCAACTCTTTTCCGGGAAAATGAAATGAGAAGATGAATCCACTGACAGACGAATATTTTATGAAGCAGGCTCTGGCGGAAGCCAGACTTGCGGCCGAAGAAGGCGAAGTTCCTGTAGGAGCCGTTGTTGTTTGCAACAACCAGATTATTGCCCGCGGACATAATCAGACTGAACGGCTTAATGATCCTACTGCCCATGCCGAAATGATTGCTTTAACGGCAGCAACCGGGGTATTGGGAGCCAAATATTTACCCGATTGCATTTTATATGTTACTGTGGAGCCTTGTATCATGTGTGCGGGAGCCATTGGTTGGGCACAGGTAAGCACAATAGTGTACGGTGCCTCCGACGAAAAAAGAGGCTTCAGCATCTATGCCCCGAAAGCATTCCATCCCAAAGCCATCGTAAAGAAGGGAATTCTGGAGAAAGAGTGCGCCGATGAAATGGTTTCCTTTTTCAAAAAGAAACGCTAAGGAACATTATTCCTTCACTTCTTCGTAATCGATATACTCTCCGTCCTCTTTGGTAAATAGTTTCTTTTTGGAAGAAACAGGTTCCTCTCTGGGCGCAGATTGCTGCTGTCTGTTAGCTGAAGAAGCATGACGACGATTCGTTTCTGAGTTTGAAGATCCGAAAAGAACTCTTTTAAATGTTCTTATCACAGAGAATCCCAACAACAGAACCAGCAAAAGAAAGAAACCGAAGATTAAAAATAAAAACTTGAACATAATTCAATACGTATTGATTCCAGCCACAAAGATACAATGTCTTATTACTTCTTTTTGTTAAAAATAGACAATACTATATATAGAAGTATTGTACCGGATAATCCGAGGAGCCCAAAAAACGAAACAAAGAGTACTGCACATACAATCAACATATAGCGCAATTCGTTGCCTTTCCATTTTAAGGACTTTATTTTTAACGAAAACATAGGTACTTCGGACACAAGCAAAAGCGATGTAACCAAGGCCAGTACTAGTATAACAAGCGTAAATAGCGAAGGATTAATCTGCAAGACCGGCTGTATCGAATAGGCAACACCAACCCAGAACAAAGCGTGAGCCGGAACCGGCAAACCGATAAATGAAGTAGTCTGACGTTCGTCTATATTAAATTTTGCCAGTCTTAGGGCAGAAAATGCAGGAATAACAAATGCCCAGTACGGAACAAATACATTAGCCGTGCCAAAAGGGAGTGAAGGTGCCAGTTGGGTAAGTACCCAGTAAACAACCATTCCGGGAGCAACACCAAAGCTAACCACATCGGCCAGCGAATCCAGGTCCTTTCCTATCGGCGAATAGGCGTGCATTAAACGGGCTGCGAAACCATCGAAGAAATCGAATACAGCCGCCAGAATAACTAACAATGCCGCTAATAAAAGATTACCCTCCAATGCTGCAACACTTGCGGCGCAGCCGGATACCAGGTTGAAACAGGTAATCGTATTGGGAACGTACTTCGCTATATTCATTTTTTACTATATAAACGGGCAATCGGTGTTTGATTTCCGGTAACCTTTTGATCCATTTCAACTAATACTTCTGTACCCAGCGGAAGATAAATATCCACACGTGATCCGAACTTTATAAATCCCATTTGCTCGTCCACATGACATTTCTCTCCTGCTTTGGCATAGGTAACAATACGTCTGGCCATAGCACCTGCTATCTGGCGGGCAAGGATATCCACTCCGTCTTTAGTTGTAACCACCACTGCCGAACGTTCGTTTTCGGTACTGCTCTTAGGCAAATAAGCCGCCATAAAACGTCCGTTGTTATGAGATACGTGTTTCACTGTGCCATTAACAGGGAACCAGTTGGCATGCACATTAAACACCGACATAAAGATGGATACCTGCAATCGTTTTTCATGAAGTATTTCGTTCTCCATTACTTCCTCAATAGCAACAATGGTACCATCGGCAGGAGCAATAACAAGGCCCTCCGAATCATATGGAAAGCGGCGAAAGGGACTCCGGAAGAAATTTAACACCAACAGAAAAAATATGGACGACAAGCAACACACAGCATAAAAGAGTGTACTTTTACCTGATGAATAATACAACGCTACATTTACTACGAAAAGAATCGTAAATAAAGTAAGTAATATGCCTGTCCCTTCTCTGTGTACTTTCATTCCTAATTTCAATCTGTGTATAATAATATTTGCAAAAGTATGCATTTTTTGCGGAAATAAAAAAATATCAGCCATTCACAGCTTCTATTTTAGCTAATTCCACATACCAAATGTTTCCTGACACATGCGGATACCCCATTTGACGTACCAATGTGACGTATTCTTTTATTTGAGAAACATATTTTCTATCTTCATGTTTTCCAAATTTATAATCCACAATTACCACCCTGTCTTCGAAAATCATAACACGATCGGGACGCTTAGACAAGCCTTTGCCATAAAGGATATCTACCTCATTCAATATACGGGCTGTTCCATCGTACCAACCGGCAACCGATGAATCCTGCAGAAGCTCCTCCAACCGGCCGCACAACGATTCGGCTTCCTGTTTGTTTATCACTCCCAACACGCGGTACGACTCAACAGACGAAGCAATATCCGCTTTAGTCTGAATGCGACTCAACAGCTCATGCATCAGCGATCCATGTTTACGCTCTTTGTTGTCGAAAAAGAAGCCTTTACCATGAAGTCTTAGCTGCAATCTTTCGTTGGGCGAAACCGAAGAGATCCGGTGCATTGGTATTTCATCTACAACGGATGAACCAGCGGCCTTCGCTTCCGGATGCCACCATGTTCCCAATTCAAAAACACCTGCTTCAGGATCAAAAGAGGGAGCCAAAGGTTCCAGCGGTTCACCTTCACGGGTAGTTGCATAACCAGCATCAGACAAACCATTCCACAACAAATCGGACATGGAACTTATCTTTTCAGGTTTTTTAGGCCGTGGAGAGAATACAATCAGCTCTTCTTTCGCACGTGTAAACGCCACATAAAGGGTATTCAGATTATCAATAAACGCATGAAGCTTTTCATTAAAGTAATCGGTGGCAAAGATAGTATTACCCAACACCGCTCCGTAGCGTACCGGAACCAGATGCAGCTGATTAAAAGGAGCCTTCGCCGGATGACACCATAAAACAGGTTGTTTGCTGGGCTTATGATCTATTTCCCAATCACCGAACGGGATAATAACCACCTTAAATCCAAGACCTTTTGATTTATGGATAGTAAGAATCCGTATGGCATTCTGCGCATCAGGCGTAGCAATGGTTTTATTGCTTCCCGTATCATCCCACCATTTAAGGAAACGCGATATATCAACACTTTCCCTTTGGGTGAACTCGGACACCATATCCATAAAAGCCTGAACAAACACCTGTTCATTATCGGGAAACCGGTCATTAAACAAGCGGAACAGACTCTCCGTAATTTCGTAAAGAGACTGATTTCCCAGTGTACGTAATGCCTGAGCCACTTCGGCAGGGAATTCCTTCAAAGGAATAAAATTGCGTATCCCATCCGTTTCGCCCGCATCGGGTATGGCCAGCGTATACGCATAAAGAGCCAGCGTATAGTTGGTACGGTCGCCGGGATTACGAAGATAGCGTAGCATAGAAATCAGAAAACGAACTGCAGGCGAACTGCTTATAAACAGTGCTTCATCCGAAATAATATCGTATTTGTACTTTTCCGAAGGGTGTTCTTCCTTGTAAGCGAGCAAAGAATCAGCAACCATAGCCCCTTCTCTGTTGGTACGAACCAAAATGGCTATTTCTTTTAAGTTATACCCATTATCCTGTAACTGTTCGAGCACAGAAGGGAGTTTGTTTACGGACTCCTCTTTCCAATCCTGGTCTTCCTGCGAAATGAACTCTACGCGTACATGCCCTTCTTTGTTCCGGAAAGGAGGTGGAACCTGTTGAAAAGATTTATCGTATGCCGACATCATTTTAGTACAATACCGGTCCTTCTGCCCTTTTGATAAGGACGAGGCAGAGAGCCCCTCGTTATACATGTCCTGCAAAAGAGCAGGAGCAACCGTAAACAGCGAGTTATTGAAGGCAACGATATGACGGCAACTCCGCCAGTTCTCTGTCAATGTCTCTTCGTGAAGCTGTTCGGGAGCAAAATCGTATTTAATCTGTTCGTCCAGTAACTTCCAGTCAGAATTCCGGAAACGGTAAATGCTTTGCTTCACATCTCCTACAATCAGGTTATCTCTGCCGTGCGACAGACTTTCTTCCAGCAGCGGGAGGAAGTTTCCCCATTGCATACCCGAAGTATCCTGAAACTCATCAATCATATAGTGATCTACCTGCGTTCCTGTTTTCTCATAGATAAAGGGAGCCTCACTTCCGCCGATAACTTTCGACAGCAACTCGGTAGTATCTGCAATCAGCATTACATTTTTTTCCTGACGGTATGTGGCAATCTGTGCTGCAATATCGTTCAGAATTCCTAATGTATAATAGTAGCGGACAATCTCTTTGGCCGTGTTATAGTCAGTAAGATTGGCAAATAACGTGGCAATCTTCTTGATACAATCATTTAATCCGTCGTCAAAAGCACAACCGATAACTTGTCTTAATCCATTGTCCGTTTTAGCCGTAAAGCAACCCTCAAGATTATCGGCCAGTCCAACAAACGTATTGCTGGGTTCCTTCATCTCCCCATCGATCAGTTTTGTAAAGAAATTAAGCGGCGAGCGGCTGCCCCCTTTAAAGTCGGACGTTTGCAACGCGTACTGGTCAAGCACCGCCATCCCTTCTCTACCTAAATCCCGGGCTTCCGACTCTACCGAACGAATAATGGCAAACAGCTGGTTCTTATAAGACTCCAACGCTGTTTTATCTTCAATATCTTTGGCTACATCGGCACTAAAAGCTTTGTAGCTCTCTTTAAATACTTCGCGTGAAAGAGCAGCAATGTCCCTCCGCAGATTCCACTCGCCACCGGCTTCCACCTTATCGGCGGCAAAACGGAGCAACCAGCCCAACAGCTCTTTGCTTTCGGGCTTCTCCAGACCACTTAGCAGGTTATCAATCGCCTCGGTAAGCACCAGTTCCTGATCCATTTCAATTCCATAACCGCCCTGCAGACCAATCTCGCGGGTAAAAGCCCTCATGGTTTGCTGAAAGAAGCGATCTATTGTGCTTATATTGAAAGCGGAATAATCGTGCAGAATAGCAATCAGAATCCGTTTGGCCCGAGCACGAACCTGTGCCTCATCCAGTTTAAACTGATCAGAAAGCGAAGAAACGTAATCGGATTTACGCCCGGACGACAGGATAAAAAGTTCTTCCACAATCCGACTTTTCATCTCATCGGTAGCCTTGTTGGTAAAAGTTACAGCCAAAATATGGCGGTACGCACCTGGCGAAGCAAACAGAAGTTTAAGATACTCTCCCGTAAGCTTATGTGTTTTTCCCGCGCCAGCAGAAGCTCTGTATACCGTCAGCATCTGCGATTAAATTATCCGGCTTTTAGTATAGCCTTCTTTTTGCAATATTTCGAGCACTTTGGGACGCAGATCTCCCTGAACGATAATTTCTCCGTCTTTAGCTGAACCGCCTACGCCACATTTCACCTTCAGGCATTTACCCAAAGTGGTAAGATCGTCGGTAGTCCCTCTAAATCCGGTAATCAAAGTAACAGCCTTACCTCCACGGTTTTTCTTATCAAGCGAAATCCGCAGCAGTTGTTTCTCTTTCGGAAGAGTTTCCTCTTCTTCCGCATCACCCGTATCATATTTAAAATCGGGGTTGGTAGAGTACATCATACCCAACCTGTCTTTCCAGTTGTTATCTTTCGTAGCCATATCGTTTACTTATCTTGAATTATAAAGAACCTGTATTTCCACTAGTCCGCTGTTTCCGGTGGAAAAAGATATTCTGTAATACAAAGAACAACATTTATTTTTCAACGAGCAATTCTTTAATCTCTTTTGTAAAAAATTTGACATCAAAGATTCAGTAAGTGTTCATTCGGTTTTACCTTCTTTCAAAAAGAAAAGGTAGTACCGCCATTCAGACGAAAGCCGGACCAATCGGCTCTGTATATATCGTTGGTTGTTGATAACTTTGATCCGAATTCGAAGTCGTACCCCAGGCTGACAAAGAAAGAGATGGTACGGGTAAGACTAAGTTTGCTTCCAACCAGTGGTTGGAGGGATAATCCAGTTTCATTCGTACTTACATTGTCGGGTGCCGTCTGATGTACTTTCGGATCGTATACATCCAATGTGGCCTTGTATTTTAGCTTGGTGAACGTAATGGCTGGCGACAGCTCTCCAAAAAAGGACCAGGTGAAGGCATCGAATTTACTCTCTCCAAAATTGATCCGATACATGGCTCCCACCCTGTATCCATTGAGCGTTAGTTTTTCAACATACTTGCCGGAGTAGTCCGAATAGGCAATTTTACCTCCTGTTGTGAGAAAGGAGCTTTTTAAACCTAATTCATGCCTGTTAAATTTATAAGACAAATCAAGGTTGTGGGTTATATAGGGAGGAAAGTTGTCCACAATACGAGTTCCAACAGGCATAGTCGTGACCACAGAATTAAATGCAGTCTCAAGTAACTGTTTCATTTCATTCATTTTATAGCCTCCATAACCTACAACGTAACTTATGTTGAACTGGGCATTTGCGCCAAGACAGAGAAGCAAGAACATGGTTGCAATTATATATTTTTTCATTGATACGTCATTTTAGAAAGATCTACACTGTATCCGTTAAAAATCAGCTGGTTATTACACAATCTGGCATAAATATTCATAGAGGCTGTTGTTAGTTTGTATAGGACCTTCTTATACTCAGTGTCCCATACATTCAGGTTGAATTGCCCGTTTTGAATCTCTGCGCCATAATACATTAGATTTCCCGTAAGAGCATCAACGTTAAGGAAAGTTCCGTCCCCGTTTACAATACTTCCTGTAACGACATCCAGAATACTGAATCTGAAATCCGAATATTGAATCACGACTTCGTTGGCCTTTACCGGATTAAACTCTATATTAGTTATATTTTCGGCGTCTTGCGACCGAACCAGTCGGAGTGTATCGGCTTCAGTAAGCTCATATAATTCCGTTTTTTGCGCATTAGAAGAATAATTAGTACGAACAGTATAAATATATTTTCCATCAACCGATATACGGGTAAAAACCTTAACCATACTTGTCCATTCGTTGGTACTATTCCATTTTTTTGAGCAGATCAGGTTACTTGTATGTACATCGTATAGAGAAAAGCCATCATAGCTGGTTGCAAGCAATTGGTCGGCATCTGTGAGATAAAAATCAAATCCAGCAGTGTTAACAGCTGCAAGCTGGTTAGTTAGGGTGCTATTGCTGTAAACCCGGACTGTTCCATTATGATCATCAATAGCGACTAATCCTTTGTTGGATGTTTTTACTTTGCAACCCGAATGTAAAATGAGGTTATGTGTGGCAGCGCCCTGTTTGTCCATTTTTGACAAATCATACCGGGTCAGATTAGTATAATCAAGACCGAGCAAGATGTTGTTAGCCGGATCTGCTACGTAAGAGAAGTCGAATCCCACCATTTTATCCCCGAAACTTCCATAGGCGAATCCATAGGATTGATATTGCGAAGAATTAGCTTGGGCCGGAAGAATATATAAATAGAAAGGATAACTAATAGAGGGGAAGATTTCGGCCGGAATTACCAACTCTGTTGCATCCTCTGCCACTGTTACTTTATTATCATATAACGACCGAAAAACATACTTACAGGGAAATGGGTTGGGATTAGTCCATTTTATTTTAAATTTATCGGGAGAAATACGTTCTATTTCAAAATTATCCTGATTAACATTGGTATAGCGAACCAAAAAATCCTCTCTAATCACCACCTCGTTCCCATTTTTCAGCTTTGCTATAATTATATAGAACTTATAGCCATATGCATAGTTCTTGTCCACATAGTAGGTCTGATCGGGATTGGTGATAATAGCTTTCGGTTTTGGGTAACCAACATCGCCGTTGTACACGTAATAACTTTCAATCTCGTACCCTTCGGGCTTATCCCAAACTAATTTCAGGTGATTCTGTTCGTCGAGGGTCTGACGTATGTTAAGGCTGATTGTTGAAACGGGCACAAATTTCACTTTAAAATTAAACTCCCCCACATACATTTCGTAACCTGCATACTCGGCCAGGCTTCCCGATCCGGTTGGTAACCCCATTACCAGTTTCAGGTCATGGATACTGCTATCGGCTATAGCATGAAGATACACCCCTCTATCACCGGGGGCTAAACTAATTTCTTTGCCATCTAAATAGAACTTTTGCGCTACGACCTCTTTCCCCCCTGTATGCAGCGTATAATATAAGAAACTATTTTCGTACAAATAGATTGTTTCTTTAGGATTAACCCCTGCCAGATCGACACCTATTTCCACTTGTTCGGTCGGTTTTTGCAGTTCATGAAAATTATCATCGTCACTATCGTACATACATGCGGGCAATAACATCGTACATAGTAAAAGAAGGAAACAAAGTTTTAAGCTCTTTTTGAAGTATTCCATTGGCTTCATCATAAAAGGTTATTAGTAAATGGCATAAATATAGCACGATTTATTAACTTATACAATAGGATAAACAATATAATTTCACTAGTTGTAGATTTCATAATACAAGGTGCTTAACCACTACCATTAAGTCTTTAAGCTCTGCTCTGGTTACAATCAGTTGGTCACACGCACGTGTGATGTTCGTCACACATATGCGGGACGGTCGTCACACGGGTGTGGGACATAGATCACACGTACGTGGGACGAAGTAATCCCTTAAGTGAAAAACAGTAATCACAGGCATGCCGGAAGTTAAATACTATAGGAAAGAGAGTTACTAGTGAAGCAAAACCGACGCTTGCCGTGAAGTGAGGGATTAATTTCAGTTTTTCGTTATCAGAACGGTTGCATAGGCAGAAATTCCCTCTTCTCTTCCGGTAAAACCTAGTTTTTCGGAGGTAGTAGCCTTGATTGAAATATCATCGGCATCCACGCCCATTACCTCTGCCAGCGTTTGCTGCATCACAGGAATATGGGTTTTAAGCTTAGGGCGTTCGGCGCAAACTGTAGCGTCAATGTTTCCCAGTTCATACCCTTTGTCCCGCAAAAGCTTCATGGTATCCCTAAGGAGTATTTTACTGTCTATATTTTTATATTCGCCAGCCGTATCCGGAAAATGATAGCCGATATCCCTCATATTGGCGGCACCCAGCAAGGCATCGCAAATAGCATGAATCAGAACATCAGCATCCGAATGGCCCAAAAGCCCCAGTGTATGTTCTATTTTAATACCACCCAACCATAAGTCACGATCCGATACAAGGGCATGTACATCATACCCGAAACCAACACGAATTTTCATCATCAACAATTTTTATTTTACTAGACTTCTCAATCCGTCCATGTCGAAGGAAAGAGAAAAACGCAACGTCTGATCAAGAGGATTGCTTTGTACCGTACTGATCAGATAAGCAGCATCAAGCTGAAATACACTCATCTTAAAACCTGCACCCATTGAAAAGTACTGACGGTTTCCCTTGTTAACGTTTTCATAGTAATAACCACCGCGAACAAAGAACTGTTCATTGTAGCTATATTCTGTTCCAAGAGACACCATCACTTCCTTAAGCTCTTCACTAAATCCACCGGGAGCATCCCCAAAAGATTTAAAAATACCGGAAATGGGAGACAACGAGTTGTAATCATCCAACTCCTTTTGATAAACAGCCTGTTCTTCCGTAGTAGAACCTGTATAAACAGGCAAGGTAGGTACCAGGTACTTATTAAGGTCTAGGTTAAAGGAAATGGTATTATAATCGTCCAACGGATAAAGCAGCGATGTACCAATCTTCAGGTTTGTGGGAAGAAACTGATTGGTAGTTCCTCCATCGTACGATATTTTTGTTCCGATGTTAGATACATTAAAACCAAGAGCCCAAAGGCATTCGCTGTTTCCCAGAACCACATATTTATTTAAATACCCTGCTACGTCTGCCGAAAAAGCATTCCCCGCCTGTAAATCTTCATCAGCTCCGGCACCCATATCCGAGCGGATATACCTCAAGGCAACAGCCATGGAGTAGTTTTCGGACAACTTGCGCGAATAGCTCATATCGAAGGCCATTTCATAAGGAGTAACCTGGTTGTAAACTGCACCTCCGTATTCTGTCATCGCAATCTCTCCCAATGAGAAATACCGTAAAGAAGTACCTATTGCCTGCTGATCGCTATCTCCCAGTTTATAAAACCCGGAAATGTAAGCAAGTGCCACATCATTTACTATTTTTCGTAACCAGGGGGTATAAGACAGGGATACACCCGCCTTGCTGTAATGGAAAGCGTACTTGGCCGGATTCCAATACTGCGAATGAACATCCGGCGTAGTAGCCGCACCAATATCACCCATACCACCACCACGGGCATCGGGAGCAATTGACAAAGCCGGCACCGCCGTATTAATTGGATTGAAGGTATTCTTCTGTCCTGTTACGGAAACAAAAGTAAAGAGAGACAGGACAAGAACAGATAGAATGCTTTTTATTGGATGAGTCATACTGAATATATACTTGTTACAAGCTTAAACATCATTTATGGCGCTTTTATTGTGCCAGTATAATTAATTTTTTTGTTTCGGTTGCCTCTCTTGATGAATCAGTACGGAGAGCCGCCCGGTAAAGATACACGCCTGGTTTAAGACGTACGCCGTTGCTCCCGTTTAGATTCCAGGTTACGGAATATTGTCTGAACAGGTCGGACGAGCCGCTCTCTTTGTGAGACCAGAGTAGCTGACCAATCATATTGTAGACGAAGAACTGCACATCAAGTACCGTTTCCGGACGGTTGTGAGATATAAAGAAAGTAACCTCGCTTCGGGCCGGAACCGGACCAGCTGTAAGGTTATAAATCCCGGGCTTTAACCCGGCAACAACTTCGAATGTAAACGGATAGGAGGTGGAATTGTTCTGAACATCCCAAACTATAAACTCGGCTGTATGAATGCCGGGCTCTAATGCCGGCAGCGAATAAACAACCCTTCCTTCGCCCGATGTTCCGGGGATGGATCCGTAATAAGCATTCAGCGTATAGCTTTTGGAAATCAGTCCATCTATAATAAGCATGACATCGTGCCCAATACTGCTACCGCTGATATTTACTCCGCTCTGATCGCGCAAATCGGCCACAAAGAGAGGGGTTGTATTTACTTTTCCTCCATCTGTGAAAGTTGAGTCATTCAGATACAGGGCCGTAATTTCGGGACCCAGCGTATCTTTTTCTGCCGTATCGGAGGTTCCCCCTACCTTAAAATTAAGGAAAGCCCCCTGCGCTTCCTGACCGGATACAGAATTGCCTGCATACAGACTTAATTTTCCAAAATCGTTGGAATAAGAAATATCTTTAGGTACAGTAAACGAAAAGGTGAATTCGCCCTGCCTTACGGAATCCTTCCCTGAATAAAGCACATTGGGATAAGCGGTATACGAAAAGGGGTACCCTGAATTATCATTATCCAGCGTTGTTAGCGTCTGCTTGCTATCCAGTAACGTAGGAGCAAGTATTCCGGAAAAGTCGGTTGCTTTAGAGCCTCCGGTTGTAAGAACCTCCCCTTTGATGGTTACCTTATCCAGTGCTTTTAAAAGGATAGGCTCACTTCCAACAGGCTCGCCGTTCACTTCAGTTATCTTCATCTCCTGTTCAGGATAAGAGAGGATAAGTGCAGGATCGCCAATCAAGGTGAAATTCAGTTTATTTAAATCGGTGCCCAGACTCACTTTCGTCTCGCGCATAATATCGCCGAGTGTTAGTCTTTTTCCATTCTTTTTTACGAAGAGGTTATTGATCAGCTCCTTGTTTATTTTGAAATTGGGATTAGCATCCACTACACGGGTTGTCGTAAACAAAGCAATACCCCCACTAGTGGTGTTAAGAAATACATCCTCGCCTGCCGATGTATTTACGGCATCGAACCGGGCAAAGTCGCAGGTTGCTGTTATCCACAAAGGAAGATAAGGATAGGTAAACTGCTTTATTTCATTTTGAGAAAGAACACCCTCGGCTCCCCAGTAAGACGTACTGCCATGACCGGTATAGTTTATCACCATCTGTCCGTTCTTAAGCTCTTTCTGAATTTTCGTAGTCACATCCGGATAACCGACCTTTCCCCCTGAATAATCTTTTTTGTAAGCATCAAAGTATATCTTATTTACAAGAAACTCGGGGTGATTCGTTTCTATAGACTCTGCAAGCTGGTTGGCCTGATTCATATGCAGGTTCGTATCTCCGTCGTCCGCCACAAAGCTGATGTTATTCTTCCATGCTCCGGCCGTTTTATTCTCCATGTACGCGATGCTCTTATTTACGGCAGTTGCTGCCTCAGCAACTGTTCTTACAGGGAAACGCCCTATGCCGATATCCAGTTTATCAGAAGATAGGGAAGACCCTTCCGAATCGTCCAGAAAGCCAAAATAGTCGTCCGTAACATACGTATACATATTAAGCGACTCCTGCGACTGATAGGTAAGCAGCAGATTCAGACTGGTAAGTTTGTTCCAGTCGTTGGTGATCATCCGGTTATCGTAAGCACCGTCGCCAAAAAGCAAAAGGTATTTGGGCGCATCGGCATCCGATGAAGCCCGGTCGTAAAACATTTTCATAAACCTGCGGTAAGCCGTTGCATCGGGCGTTCCGCTTGAAAACTCGTTGTATACGGCTTCGGGAGTAACTACCGTAACCTTTAGTCCGGATTTTGTACGATGTGCTTCTGCCAGACGTTCTGCTTCCGAAACAAATGCCGGATGCGAAAGTATAACCATATCTGTTTGTTCCAGGGCATGCAGGTTCTGATTGGCTACAACACCAACAGACTCGGGTGTTGGGAAGGTCTGCGATAAATCGATTGCCGCAAACTCACGCAACACATTTCCGGAAGGAATCGTAAAGGAGCATTCCGTTCCCGACAAGGTAGTTTCCATATCAACCGGAGAGGAAGGATTGGTTACATCCCATATTTTAACGGACGCCGAAGCCCCCTGAAGTACAAACCGGGTTACGTTACCAAGAGAAGCAATACTTCTGAAAAAAGTTACAGGTCCGTAAAGCTTTAGTGTTCGCTTATATTGTAAACGAATATAATCAAGATGAGCCAGGTCGTTTGTGTTTCTGCTGTAGGTAATCCCTATTTGAGGAGTTTCTGATTTAGTTCCAAGCCAGTCGGAAGTTCTTGAAAGTTCCAATGCCTTTATATAGGAATCGTCGCTGCTGCTTCGCGGAATAGAAGCACTAATCAGCATGGTAGTCCCTTCAGTCAGGAAAACTGTTGCCGGACCTGTAGTTGGTTTGGCAATAAAGCGGAAAGCTATCTTTCCGGCATCGTTGGTAATTCCGGGCACAGAGAACGGAAAAAGCTGACCTGTATTAAGAGAAAAGGACTCGCCGAAGAGTTCCCTCCCTGATTTATTTACTGATACCTGATCTTTTTCGTGCACCTGGTAGTCGTCGAACGTTGTAACAACTAAAGAAGCACCGTTTGCGACCGGTTCTTTAGTTATGGTCTTTACAGGCGCTCCATCCGTAAGAAAGTAGTATCCATACAAAGAATAGGGATTGTTTTCGTGAACGAAAGCGGCCGAAGAAGTATTATACCTCCATTTAACAGGTCCGCGTCCATAAAACAGGATATAGTCGGTTCCTTTATAAACGGCTGTTTGGGGTACATCATCGGAATAGGGTTTTGTAAAGTCCTCTTCCAAAGGATTTCCGCCATAGCCATAAACGGAAACAGCGGAAGGATCTGTAAATCCCATTTTCTTAAGATCGGTAAAGGACAGCCTGTAGACACCTGTTTCTGCCACCCGTATCTTTACCCAACGGCCTTGAGAAAGAACCGAAGAGGAAGCATAATTCACCGCACCGGCTCCGAAAGGAACAAGCAGGAAGCAGATAGTAATAAGAAAAGACAAAACAGGCTTTATCATGACTTTGTTATCTTACCTAACAAAGAAATCCAGCAGTTTATGTTCGCCAATATATCCTTGAAGGTGATCATCAATACTAACAGGACCAACGCCCACCGGAGTACCGGTAAAAATCAGATCGCCAATCTTAAGCGTAAAAAACTGGCTTACGTAAGCAACAATCCTGTCAACGGTAAAGAGCATATCGCCGGTATACCCTTCCTGCACTTTTTTACCGTTAATGTCAAGATGAAAAGATAGCTTACCTATATCTCCAAGATGACTAAGCGGCAAAAAAGAACCTACCACTGCCGAATTATCGAATGCCTTGCTGATTTCCCAGGGTAATCCCTGCGAACGAAGTTTACGTTGCAGGTCTCTGGCTGTAAAATCAATTCCTACAGTTACTTCATTATAGTAACGGTGGGCAAAACGTTCGCCTATATTTTTTCCTAAACGATCGATCTTGACCACAATCTCCGTTTCGTAATGAACCTCTTTTGAAAAGTCTGGAATAAAAAATGGCTTTCCATCTTTCAGCAAAGAGGAATCCGATTTCATAAAGATCGTTGGTTCCGATAATTCTAACGTATTATTCAGCTCTTTATTGTGAGCCGCGTAATTCATTCCAACAGCGATAACCTTCATTGTTTTCTTATTTAAATTATGTACAGAAGTGCAAGAACCCGAATTAGGGTTTCATTCTATTGAACATCAAAGCAAGGTGAGCATACAAAGACGTGTTTTGTACTACAATATGTTCGGGTACACGAATACGGAACGGGGTAAAGTTCCACAAGGCTTTAATACCTTCGGTAATAATATAATCGGTTACTTCTTGTGCTTTATCAACCGGTACTGTAATTATACCAATCGTTGCTCCGTATTGTTTCTGCTTGTCAGGGAATTCACTCATGTGATAAACCGGAATTCCATTTATGTTGGTTCCCGAAAGTTCTTTACGCACATCAAATCCGGCAACTATTTCCAAGCCGTACTGGCTAAGACCGGTATCCTGCAGCAAGGCTGCTCCCAGACTACCCACACCAAAAAGAAAAGCTTTGTGCTGACTGTTAAATCCCAAAAAATCTTCGAGCACATCGATTAAAGTATCTATCTCGTACCCGACCCTGGTTTTACCTGAAATATTGACAAATGAGAGGTCTTTAGCCACCTGGCTTGGATCGACATTTATTTCTTTTGCTATCTGTGTAGACGAAACCGACATCTCACCTCTTTGTTTTAACAACTTTACAAAGGCCAGATACCACGGAAGCCTTCTAAGGGTAGGTTCAGGTACCTTCCAGTTTAGTTTTAATTCATCGTTAGCCATTTTGTTGTTACATATTTTTGGTGAGGCACAAAAATACTATTTTTTTTGCAAATCCTAATAAAAGAAAGAGATACAATTGACTTTCCAATCAAAAAACGAATTGGGTGTGTCGGTTAACCAACACACCCAATTCGTTTTTTATGCACCTTCTATCTTATATGTTTTCGAGTGTTTCTGTAAGAAATGCCCAAACCTTCTGAACAGAGGCAATATTTACCCGTTCGTCCGGAGAATGTGGATGTTCAAGATCAGGACCAAAAGAAATCATATCCATATCCGGATAGGCGCCCTGAATAATGCCGCACTCCAATCCGGCGTGCATAACCTTCACATTAGGGGTTTTCCCAAATTTCTTTTCGTACACCTTTTGCATGATGCTAAGGATTTCCGATTTTATATTCGGTTGCCATCCTCCGTATGCTCCTCCGTACTCTACTTTAGCTCCGGCAAGCGCAAAAACACTTTCCAGACTTGAGCAGATTTCTTCTTTTCGGCTTTCCGAAGAACTACGAGTCAATATCTTTATTTCAATTAATTCGTTGGATTTTTTTACAGAAGCAAGATTCGACGATGTCTCAACTGTTCCGGGAAAATCCGAAAGCATGCTGGTAACTCCGTTCTGACATCCTTCGATCGCATTGATAAGATCGTCCTGAATCTCTTCGGGAATAAGCGAGGCAGGTAACTCAGCTGGTTCGGCAGTAAAAGATATGTTGTTTTCAATACTGGTATATTCTTTACGGAAAATATCCTGATAATCGGATACCAGTTCCCAAAGCGCTTCCACATTATCACCCGGAATAGTAATGATTGCCACGGCTTCACGTGGTATTGCATTGCGTAAGGATCCTCCGTCTATCGTTGATAAACGAGCACCATAATCGCGTACCGCTTCTTTTAGAAAACGGAACATCAACTTGTTGGCGTTGGCTCTTCCCAAGTGAATATCAACACCGGAATGACCGCCTTTCAGTCCGGAAAGAGTCAGCTTAACTGCCTCATCACCTTCTGGAATAAGGAAATCTTCCTTAAACTGGAACGAAATATTCAAATCCGCACCTCCGGCGCAACCAACAAATAGTTCGCCTTCCTCTTCGGAATCGGCATTAATAAGAATTTGTCCTTTCAAAAATCCGGGTTTAAGACCGAATGCTCCATCCATACCAACCTCTTCGTCTACTGTAAACAGCGCCTCAACCGGACCATGTTTCAGTGATTTGTCGGATAGTACCGCCAGAGCAAGAGCAACCCCAATGCCATTATCAGCTCCTAATGTAGTATCTCTTGCCGTAACCCAATCGCCATCGATATAGGCATCAATCGGGTCGGTCTCAAAATTGTGAACAGTTGTTGAGTTCTTCTGGGGAACCATATCCAGATGGCCCTGTATTATTACTGTCTTGCAGCCTTCCATTCCAGGCGTAGCCGGTTTTCGGATAACAATATTTCCGGCGTTATCCTGCTGGGTTTCCAAGCCCGATTCTTTTCCAAAAGCAAGGATATAACGGGTAACCGCTTCCATATGTCCGGTAGGACGTGGAATCTGAGTAAGGTCATGGAAATAACCCCAAACATGCTGAGGAGAAAGATTTCTGATTTCTGCTGCCATAATAGAAGTAAATAATTTACATTGAACTGATAAAATAAAAAAAGATTACTTATTCGCAACTTTCGGTTTTTTACTATTTGTAACCGAAAGTGCCACAATTCCAGCCAGCCCCACAAGACCGAACCATACAGTCTGCAGAGTATGTACTACCAAAGCAAAAGCAGCGGCATCGTTTTCGTTTACACTAAAACACACCAAAGTGGCAATTACCATAAAATGCCACGGGCCAATTCCTCCCTGAACAGGTACTGCTACACCAATGCTACTCATTGTAAACGCAATCAATCCAACCGTAACACCCAGGTCTTTGGTAAAATCAAACGCGTAAAATGTTATATAAAAGTAAAGAAAGTAACCAACCCAGATTAACAGGGTATAGATTATAAACTTACTTTTCTCTTTCATGAACCAAACCGAGCGTATTCCTTCCCACATGCTATACAGGGTGGCTTTGATTTTTTTCACCAAAGTAAAATGCTTCATATAGGTAAATACGAACCACACTATAATTGCGATTGTTACTGCCGCTACATAAATCCACAAAGAGGTGAATGTTGCCTGAAATCCTTCAAGCAAAGCGGGATTTTTTGAGAAAAAACTTAAAAAGAATCCAAAATTGGATACAAAGATAAACGCGGTAATCAATCCAACGGTTATCGTATCCATCACTCTGTCTACCAGTAAAGTTCCAAACAATTTGGAAAATGAAATTTTGTCGTAACGTGACACTACTCCGCATCTCCAAACCTCTCCCACACGTGGAAGAACCAAATTTACAGCATAGTTCCCAAGAACTGCCCAAATTACATTACTTCGTTTAGGACGGTCGCCCAAAGAGCGGATAAGCAATTCCCAACGTAAGCCGCGGATTACATTAGCCCCGGCACCAAATAACAATGAAAACAAGATGATATCATAACGAACACCTTCCTTAATTACCTTCATAATTACGGTAACATCCATTTTTCTGTAGAGAAACCAGAGCAATAATACTCCAAAAGCAAGAGGAAGACATATCTTAAGAATTGTACGGAGCGTGCTCTTAAATTCCATTACACATAGGGTACTTTAAATTATTTGTTGTACTTTTGTCCATCTGCAAAGATAAGCATAAAATTCAAATACAAACAATTTACACCAAAGAAGTGGATGAGATCGGTAAAACCTAAAAAATCTTTAGGACAGCATTTCCTTAAAGATCTGAGCATTGCCCGAAGAATCGCCGAAACGTTGTCTGAATACAAACACCTACCCGTTCTTGAGATTGGCCCGGGGATGGGAGTACTCACGACTTTTTTACTGGAAGAAGGACACGACTTGTCTGTTGTTGAACTAGACAGAGAATCGGTGGCCTATTTAAATGAAAATTTCCCTTCGTTGGCAGGAAGAATCCTTGGCGAAGACTTTTTAAAACTTGATCTTGACACCTTATTCAAAGGACAATTTTGTGTTATCGGAAATTACCCATATAATATTTCTAGTCAGATTTTCTTTAAAGTTTTAGATTATAAAGAGGTTGTTCCTTGTTGTTCCGGAATGATCCAAAAAGAAGTGGCCGAAAGGCTTGCTTCCGGTCCGGGCAAAAAAGCATATGGCATATTAAGCGTATTACTTCAAGCCTGGTACGATATAGAATATCTTTTCACTGTTGACGCATCCGTATTTAATCCGCCTCCAAAAGTGCAAAGCGCAGTAATACGAATGGTGCGGAATAATCGTGTATCACTGGGATGCGACGAAAAACTTTTCAAATCGGTAGTCAAGACATCTTTTAATCAGCGACGAAAAACATTGCGTAATTCAATGAAGCCGCTGCTTGGTAAAGAATTTCCCAATTACGCTTTACCAATCTTCGATAAACGACCTGAGCAATTATCTGTTGAACAATTTATCGAACTAACGCTTATCAGCGACGCATATCTGAAAACTATTGGAGGAATCGTTCTTCCTGAAAATGAATAGAGGTATGATTGAGCTTACGAAAGAATATATTGAGGGGGTGAAAAATGTCATTGAGAATAAGAATGACACGGCCACAGTAGATATGTTGCAGGAACTATATCCTGCAGATATTGCCGAGATATTTCAGGAACTAAATCTGGAACAGGCAATCTATCTGTACATGTTGATGGATGGAGAAAAGGCCGCTGATGTTCTGATGGAACTCGACGAGGAAGATCGTCGCAAGTTACTGAAAGAACTTCCCAGCGAACTGATTGCCAAGCGTTTCATCGATTTCATGGAAACCGATGATGCCGTAGATCTTATGCGTGAGCTGGATGAAGACACCCAAGAGGAAATTCTTTCGCACATTGAAGACGTTGAACAGGCAGGCGACATTGTTGACTTGTTAAAATACGACGAAGATACGGCCGGGGGGTTGATGGGTACCGAAATGATCGTGGTAAACGAGAACTGGAGTATGCCAAAATGCCTTGAAGAAATGCGTGTACAAGCCGAAGAAATGGATGAGATCTATTACGTGTACGTAGTGGATGACGACGAACGCCTCCGCGGTGTTCTTCCATTAAAGAAAATGATTACCAGCCCTTCTGTTTCCAAAATCAAACATGTAATGAAAAAGGAACCTATCGCAGTAAGGGAAAGCGATAGTATTGAAGAGGTAGCTCAGACCATTGAGAAGTACGACCTTGTGGCGCTTCCTGTTGTTGACAGTATAGGACGTTTGGTTGGACGAATAACTATCGACGACGTAATGGACGAAATACGTGAACAGCACGAACGCGACTATCAGTTGGCTTCGGGTATCTCGCAGGATGTTGAAACTTCGGATAATGTCTTTTTGCAAACTGCAGCTCGTCTGCCCTGGCTCCTTATCGGAATGATAGGAGGACTGGGAAACTCTGTCATTTTGGGAGGATTTGAGAACGGACTGGCTGCCAATCCAAAGATGGCTCTTTTTATTCCGCTTATCGGGGGAACCGGTGGTAATGTTGGAACTCAGTCGTCTGCTATCGTGGTGCAGGGTTTGGCAAACAACTCTCTTAAACCGGGAAATATAACGAATCAGGTGCTTAAAGAGTCTGTTGTGTCGCTTATCAATGCCAGCATCATTAGTTTAGTCGTATTCATTTACAACTTCTTCATGCTGGACGACCGGGCTATAACCGCTTCGGTGTCACTTAGTCTCTTTGCCGTAGTCATGTTCGCCAGTATCTTCGGAACCCTTGTCCCAATGACTCTGAATCGCTTCAAAATAGACCCGGCCCTTGCGACAGGACCGTTTATATCCATTACAAACGATATTATTGGCATGATGATCTACATGTTTATCACAGCAGCATTATCGTAGCATTCCTATTTCAACAATAACATTCGTTCAAAACGCAAAGCAGGGATTGTATTCCGATGATATCGGTATGCAATCCCTGCTTACATTTAGTTAGAATATTCCTCCTTTGTACAAGGAATCAAAATTAGCGTGCTGACCTTCTAATTTCTTTGCTTCCTCTCCTTGAGGATCTAAATTAATTGCTTGTTTAAGATCTTCGAGCGCTTCTTTTGATTTTCCCTGCAGATTAAAAGCACGACCTCGTTCGGCGTAAGCTTTTGCAAAGTCGGGTTTCAATTCAATGGCTTCAGTAAAGAATGCTACTGCTTCAGCTAATTTATTTTCTGATATAAGGAGTTTGCCTTGCTTTAAATATGCATCCTCATTAAAAGGGTTAAGATCCAATACATACTGATAATCTTCGCGAGCCGCTTCGGCATCTCCCATCGACTCATGAATGCTTCCACGCAACAGATAAGCGGCTTCTTCTTCAGGCGATAGAACAAGAGTCTTCTCTACATCTTCAAGGGCCTCAGCTTCTTGCCTCATAGCCAACAAGACTTCGGCACGAGAAAGATATGCTTCCATATAATCATCCTTCAGAGCAATTGTACGGGTCAAATCTGCAAGGGCGTTGATTAAATCATTTAATCCCTGATGAGCCTTGGCTCGCAAATAAAAAGCATTTGCGTTTACATCATCAGCCTCAATCAC
Source organism: uncultured Macellibacteroides sp. (assembly GCF_963667135.1). NCBI lineage: Bacteria > Pseudomonadati > Bacteroidota > Bacteroidia > Bacteroidales > Porphyromonadaceae > Macellibacteroides > uncultured Macellibacteroides sp. Next base: position 1,132,447 of record NZ_OY762974.1, read on the forward strand.
ATGGGTACTTCCTTCAATTACTGCCTCATAACGCTCCATCATATAAGCCAGATTGGCTCGACTTATCCATACAGGCAAATGCTCGGGTTCCTCGGAAACCATTTGATCATATATCAACGATGCTTCTTCTAACTGATTCATAGCAACATGTGCTGCAGCCAGGTAACTTTTTGTTTCAAAATCGGATTGCAATTTCAATGCTTCCTGAAAACATTTGATGGCATAAGCAACCTGTCCCATCTTTTGGGCTCTGATTCCGTCGTACTTAAAGATATCAAAATTCTTTTTGTCTTCTTTCGCCTTTGTCTCTTCAGCTGATTCTGAATTCCCCGAAAACAGCGATGTAAAGAAATTTCCCATAAGTAATTATTTTAATGACGCAAATATATAAAAATCATTTATCTTTCTAATATTATTATTCACATAAGTGCTTGGTTTTAGTTTCAAACTAAATGCATGCACCATCTAATAATTTATATTATATAACTTTTATGACCATTTTTGCTATCAAATCAAATATTTACCACCTCAAAGGTTTCGTTTTTCAATTTTTTCACAAAAAAGGGCAGGCGACTTTCACTCGTTTGGTTACCTTTGCCTCCGTTTTGTAACCAGGCGTAGTCGTTACCAACTCTCCGGTATATGGCAGCCATCTAAACTAATTGTATGGAAAACTTGGAATTAGGCCTATTATTATTATTCGTTGGAATGACCACCGTATTTGTCATTCTTCTGATAGTTATTTACCTTGGAAAAGGGTTAATCGTATTAGTAAATAAGTATGCGCCGGAAGAGGTTATTGTTAAAAAACAACCGCCATCAAATTCTTCCGGATCTTCATCCACCCTTCCATCTACCACTTTGGCAGCCATTGTTTCGGCCGTTGGTGTTGCAACTGAAGGAAAGGGAAAAGTAGTGAAAGTGGAAAAAATATAATCAAAGTATTACTATTGTATCCTTAAATATTAAAAACTCACAATTGAAATATCATGAAAAGAGAAATTAAATTTAGTCTGGTTTTCAGAGACATGTGGCAATCTGCCGGAAAATATGTGCCCCGCGTTGACCAGCTGGTAAGAGTTGCTCCTGCAATTATTGAAATGGGCTGCTTTGCCCGGGTTGAAACAAACGGAGGAGGATTTGAACAAGTAAATTTATTATTCGGCGAAAACCCAAATAAGGCTGTAAGAGAATGGACAAAACCTTTCCACGAAGCTGGCATTCAGACTCACATGTTAGACCGTGCACTAAATGGACTCCGAATGAGTCCGGTTCCCGCAGATGTTCGTCAGCTTTTTTACAAAGTTAAAAAAGCTCAGGGAACTGATATCACTCGCACATTCTGTGGATTGAATGATGTACGAAACATTGCTCCATCCATTAAATATGCCAAAGAGGCAGGTATGATTTCCCAATGTTCTCTTAGCATTACGCACTCTCCCATTCATACAGTGGAATATTACACTAAAATGGCTTACGAACTTATCGAGCTTGGAGCTGATGAGATTTGCATTAAGGACATGGCTGGCATTGGACGTCCATACTCGCTGGGACAAATTGTTGCCAATATTAAAGCCAAACATCCTGAAATACCCATACAGTATCACAGTCACGCCGGACCAGGCTTTAACATGGCCACAATTCTGGAAGTCTGTAATGCCGGTTGCGATTATATCGATGTAGGCATGGAGCCCCTTTCATGGGGTACTGGTCATGCCGATGTTATTTCCGTTCAGGCTATGCTTAAGGACGCCGGATTTATTGTTCCTGAAATCAACATGGATGCATACATGAAGGTACGCAGTCTTATTCAGGAATTTATGGACGATTTCCTTGGATTGTATATCAGTCCGAAAAACCGGCTAATGAATTCGTTGCTTATTGGTCCGGGACTACCGGGTGGTATGATGGGAAGCCTCATGGCTGATCTGGAAACAAATCTGGACACCATCAATAAAAATAAAACAAAGAATAACCAGCCGTTGATGACACAAGATCAGCTGTTAATCAAGTTGTTCGATGAAGTGGCGTATGTATGGCCACGTATAGGATATCCTCCTCTGGTTACTCCATTCAGTCAGTATGTAAAGAACCTTGCCATGATGAATGTAATGCAGATGGAAAAAGGAAAAGAACGTTGGGGAATGATTGCCGATGATATCTGGGACATGATTCTTGGTAAGGCGGGAAGACTTCCGGGAGAATTAGCTCCGGAAATCATTGAAAAAGCCAAGAACGAAGGACGGCAGTTCTTTAAAGGCGATCCTCAGGAGAATTATCCGGATGCGCTGGACAAATACCGTAAATTGATGAACGAGAAACAATGGAGTGTTGGTGAAGACGATGAAGAATTGTTTGAATACGCCATGCATCCGGCCCAATACGAGGCTTATCGTTCAGGAAAAGCTCAGGTGGAGTTTAAAGCAGATGTTGCACACCGTAAGGCAGTGATTCAGGCAGCTTTGGAGCCAGCAACTCCTGCTGTTACGATAGCATTACCTTCTTCACCTCAGGTTATGACTGTTGATGTAAACGGGCAGCCCTTCCGTGTAACTGTGTCATACGGAGACACATCTACTGCTTCGGTAACAACTCCGGCAGAATCGGCTACCCCACCGGCACAAACAGCAGCTGCAGGTGCAGGCAATGAAGTTTTGTCTCCATTAGAAGGAAAGTTCTTCCTGATAAAAAATACGTCCGACACACCTCTTAAAGTAGGAGATGTTGTGAAAGAAGGTCAGCTTCTTTGTTATATTGAAGCAATGAAAACCTATAACGCTGTTCGTTCTGAATTCAGCGGAACAATAACAGCTATCACGCTTAACAACGGAGATTCGGTAGTTGAAGATGATGTAATAATGACCATACTATAATGGAGGAAATATTTCAGAACTTATATAGTATGACTGCTTTCAGCAACATAATTGCTGAACCACAGTTCCTTATAATGTATGCCATAGCATTCGTATTGCTTTATCTTGGAATCAAGAAACAGTATGAACCTCTATTGCTTGTACCTATTGCTTTCGGAGTATTGCTTGCAAACTTTCCGGGAGGTGATATGGGAGTTATTCAGGCAGATGAAAACGGAATGATTCTGGTAAAAGGTGTAATGAGAAATATCTGGGAAATGCCTTTGCATGAAATTGCGCACGAACTAGGCTTGATGAACTTTGTATACTACATGCTTATTAAAACAGGATTTCTGCCTCCGATTATTTTTATGGGCGTTGGTGCATTGACTGATTTTGGACCAATGCTTCGAAATTTAAGGTTATCTATATTCGGTGCTGCAGCTCAGCTAGGAATCTTCTCGGTGTTGCTGGTTGCCATCCTTATGGGTTTTACCCCCAAGGAAGCCGCTTCTTTAGGTATAATTGGAGGAGCAGATGGTCCAACAGCTATTTTTACTACAATTAAGCTAGCACCCCATTTACTTGGTCCTATTGCTATTGCAGCATATTCTTATATGGCTCTTGTTCCGGTAATAATACCCTTGGTTGTAAGAATCCTTTGCACTGAAAAGGAGCTTAAAATCAACATGAAAGAACAAGAAAAGATGTATCCGAGTGATACCGAGTTTAAAAATATGCAAGTGCTTAAAATCGTGTTCCCCATTGCAGTTACTACCATTGTGGCACTATTTGTACCAACAGCAGTCCCTCTTGTTGGCATGCTGATGTTCGGTAATCTGGTAAAAGAAATTGGAACAAATACATTCCGGTTGTTCGATGCTGCCTCAAACAGCATCATGAATGCGGCAACAATCTTTCTGGGACTATCTGTTGGGGCCACTATGACAACGACTGCTTTTCTCAATTTACAAACAATTGGTATCGTTGTAGGGGGATTCCTAGCCTTTGCTCTATCTATCTCCGGCGGTATTTTAATGGTTAAAATATTCAATTTGGTGAGTAAAAAGAAAATTAATCCGCTTATCGGAGCGACTGGCCTGAGTGCGGTTCCCATGGCATCCAGGGTTGCCAATGAAATAGCTCTTAAATATGACTCAAAAAACCATGTGCTTCAATACTGCATGTCGAGCAATATTTCAGGGGTTATCGGTTCTGCAGTAGCTGCCGGTGTACTAATTTCATTCTTATCGTAAAATATTTTTTACAATTCCAGAAAAGAGGGGTTTTATGATTCATTTCATAAAATCCCTCTTTTTTAGTCTCCAACAAACAATAATTGATTAATTTGTAACAAATAATTGAAATAAAATGTGGCTATAAAAAAATATTTAGTTTAATTTGTGAAAAATATAGGAATTATCATCCTTATTCTAAATATGATTGAATATGAGCGACACTCTTGAGACTAATCTGCCAGAAGTAGAAAACGCAGGCAAATTGGAAGAAACTAACGTTCCGGAAATTACTCCGGAAATTACTGCTACGGATATAGAAACAGAAGAATCTGCTGAAGCTGTTACTGCCGGAGCTGCAGGTAAATTATCTAAAGAAGAAATTCTTAACAAACTATCCGAACTAGTAGAAGTTTCGGTAGAAGAGTCGCGGGGTGAAATTGACGCGCTCAAACAGGCGTATTATAAAATTCGCCGGAACGAAGTAGAAGAACTTAAAAAATCGTTTCTGGAAGAGGGAGGCGAAGAAAAGGATTTTTCGGCACCTGTTGATGAAGTTGAAACTAAAATTAAGGATCTGCTTAATGTTTACAAAGAAAAGAGAGCAGCTCTGATAGCAGAAGAAGAACGGATCAAAGAAGCAAATTATACACTGAAGCTTCAATTGATCGAGCAACTGAAAACTTTAACTGAAAGTCAGGAAGATTTTAACAAACTATACAATGATTTCAAAGATTTGCAAGTTCGCTGGAAAGAAATAAAATCGATTCCACAGGAGCACGCTAACGAACTTTGGAAAAGCTACCAGATCTATTCCGAAAAGTTCTATGATATCATCAAGATAAATAACCAGTTCCGTGATTACGACTTCAAGAAAAATCTTGAACTAAAAACGGCTCTATGCGAAACTGTGGAAAAACTGGAAGAAGAATCGGATGTTATTTCTGCATTCCACCAGTTGCAAAAACTTCACCAGCAATGGAAAGAAATAGGTCCGGTATCCAAAGAGTTGCGCGAAGAATTATGGACCCGTTTTAAAAACGCGTCTACGACTATTAACAAAAAACACCAGACTCATTTTGAAACCCTGAAGTCGCGCGAACAGGAAAACCTGGATGCCAAGACTTCGATTTGTGAAGAAATTGAGGCTATCAATATGGATTCCCTGAAAACTTTTAAAGATTGGGAAGACATGAACAAGCAGGTTATTACCCTGCAAGAAAAATGGAAAACTATTGGCTTTGCTCCAAAGAAGGCCAATGTGAAAATATTTGAACGTTTCCGCGCTGCATGTGATGCGTATTTTAACCGCAAAAACGACTTTTACAAGTCGATCAAGAATGACATGGAGCATAACCTGGAACTAAAAAAAGCATTATGCGAAAAAGCAGAAGCTTTGAAAGATAGTACCGATTGGAAAGATGCTACAGATAAACTTATTGTTTTGCAGAAAGAATGGAAAACAATCGGATCGGTTGCCCGCAAACACTCTGATGCTATCTGGAAACGTTTCATATCTGCCTGCGATTATTTCTTCGAACAAAAGAACAAGAATGTTTCGTCTCAGAAGAATATTGAACAAGATAATCTGGCAGCAAAAAAAGCATTAATTGAAAAAGTTAATACGCTTGATGAAACCCTGAAATCAGATGAAGCCGTTTCGTTTCTTAAAGGACTTATTGCTGAATGGAATACAGTAGGCCATGTACCATTTAAAGAAAAGGACAAGGTTTATAAAGAATTCCATGAGGCCGTAGATAAACAATTCGACAGATTAAAAGTTGGTCAATCGGATCGTAAAATGCAAAGCTTCCGCAGTAACATCAATGAAATGAGTACTGGAGAGAGAGGAAAGAGCAAACTTTACGGCGAAAGAGAACGACTGATGCGTCAGTTTGATCGGCTAAAATCGGAGGTTCAAACCTACGAGAACAATATCGGATTCCTGAGCATCTCTTCCAAGGGCGGAAGTGGTTTGGTTAAAGAGATGGAACGAAAGATTGAAAATCTAAAAGAAGAAATGGCGCTGACAGTGAAAAAAATCGACGCCATAGACGAAAACTTAGAATAGTACAATGGAAGCCGCCTCGAACAGAGACGGCTTCTTTTTTATAAAAAGATGCGCTACGTTCACTTCTTTAATCCAGGACATGAAATGGCTGTTTTTAAGGGACATCCATCATATACTCCTCCATCCAATGTACATAAGATGATGAAGGAGCTGGAACTTTTACCTATATGGTATGCAGGCCCCGACGATTATGTCCTTGTTGAGGAATCTGAAAAAATTTCAATGCAGTCGTTACCGGATGCTTTAGGCCCTTTTGCTAAAGCTGTTTCCGTGGAAGAAGTTCTCCGGAATGGAGCATCACTACCTCCTGCGACTGTTAATCCGTGGGGAGAATCTCCTCATAGTCTGCACATGTTCTCCAAACTTAAAAAAATAAGTGGATGGGACTTACAAATCCCCAAATGGAATCCTGTCTGCAAAACACTTTGCGGGCGGCAGACAGCATCCGATTGTATGAAAATGATGCAGGAAATCTTGCCGGAAGCAAGAATTCTAAAGACACCCCTCTTCTGTACAACATTAGACGAGATCTATACTGCATTTGGTTCGTTCCAATTTCCGGTTCTTTGCAAAATGCCCTATTCTTCATCAGGAAGAGGACTACTTTGGTTGGAGTCTGAAGAATTGGCTGTTGCTGAACGTAACTGGATTAATGGGGCCATAAAAAGACAGGGTAGTCTTAGTGTGGAACCGGCATTAAATAAAGTCAGCGATTTCGCCATGGAGTTTTATTCTGACGGACAGGGTGATGTCGTTTTTAAGGGCATCTCATGCTTTACTACAGAAGGAAGGGGCGCCTATTCCGGCAACAGACTTGATAGTCAGAAAGCCCTGAGAGATGAGCTTTCTGCGTTAATTGGTAGTGACCTGCTTGATAGGACAGAACAATCAGCTACCGAAGTTCTGAAAAAGATATTTGGAAGACAATATACAGGTTTTCTGGGGGTAGATATGCTTATATATAAAGACATTGACCAGAATTACCAAATACATCCATGTATCGAAATAAATATGCGCTATACAATGGGTATGCTTGCCATTCATTTATATGAAAATTATATGTCAGAAACAACCACCGGTTACTTTGCCATAACTTTTCATAAAAAGCCAGGAGATGCCTATAGAAAACATTGTGAGATGATGCAAAAACACCCTCAGTTATTCGAAGGGAACAAACTGCTTTCTGGCTATCTTCCTCTGTGTCCGGTTACAGAATCCAATCATTACATAGCTTATATTCTAGCCACAGTTACTTATTCTTGATTAGATTGATAAATTCTTCACGGGTTTTGGCCTGCTGAAAGAACCCGGTAAAATCAGATGTAGTTGTAAGTGAATTCTGTTTTTCGACGCCACGCATTTGCATGCACATATGCTGTGCCTCAATAACCACCATCACTCCCAAAGGATTAAGCGTATTCTGTATACACTCTTTTATCTGCAACGTCATACGCTCCTGAATCTGCAGCCTTCGGGCAAAAATATCCACAACACGTGGAATCTTGCTTAAACCAGTAATATACTTATTTGGTATATAAGCCACATGAGCTTTACCAAAAAATGGCAACATGTGATGTTCGCAAAGAGAAAAGAAGTCAATGTCTTTAACAATCACCATCTGTTTATAACCTTCTTCCTCAAACATGGCAGAAGAAAGCACCTTTTGAGGATCCTCATTATATCCTTTCGTCAAAAACTGCATTGCTTTAGCAACACGTTCAGGAGTTTTTAGGAGTCCTTCCCGATCAGCATCTTCACCTAATAAGTTAAGGATTTGAGAATAATGGACAGCCAGCTCTTCTCTTTTCAGCAACGTTTCTTCGTTTACTTCTTTCATTTAGGGTATACTATTATTACAGAGGAATATTAACCTCTTCTTTTACAATATAAATTTCTTTGCCGTACGAAGGGAACGCTTCCATCAGTTGTCTTTTCAAATTAAATGCTTCTTCATGACTACGAAAGTCTCCAACCCTAAGTTTCCAGAAAGGGGCAGTATAAGTAACATATGTAGCGAGATCAGGGAATAATTCTTTAATCTCTCTTTCTCTTTTGAAAGCTTCATCTTTCGACAAACGCTGATTCCCTGTAAAAACTTGCGCACGAAAACCTTGCACTTTAATAAACGAGTCTCCGTCTGCTTTCATCAATTTATCTCCCGATAAACGAACTCCCACCATTTTCTTTATAGCAGGATCCTGACGTACAACCACTTTTCCTTTACCCGTAGCCGGCTCCTGAAGCGAATCAAAAATGGTAGTAGCAGCTAATTCTGTATTTATATCCTGAGCAGTCAAAGGCAATACGGCGACCAAGCCAATCAACAAAAGAATTATACATAGAAATTTTCTCATACTACAGTTTTTTTATTCAATAAATAAAAGGGGATACTTCTGAATCCGAAGCATCCCCCGTACTAATGACTTATTATCAGAATGCCTCAATAATCGGCATAAACTTATCAACAGCCAAAGAAGCTCCACCAATCAATCCACCGTCAACATCTGGTTTTGCGAACAATTCTTTTGCGTTGGCTCCATTACAACTTCCACCATAAAGAATAGAGCAATCGTCTGCTACAATCTGACCATATTTAGCCGCAATTGTCTGACGGATATGTGCATGAATTTCTTGAGCTTGGTCAGCAGAAGCTGTTTTACCTGTTCCAATTGCCCAAACCGGCTCGTAAGCAAGAACCAACTTTCCAAAGTCTTCAGCAGATAAATCAAACAAAGAACCTGCAATCTGAGCATCTACAACTTCAAAATGCTTGCCAGCTTCTCTTTCCTCAAGAACTTCACCAATACAGAAGATAGGAGTAAGACCATTAGCCAATGCCAACAATACTTTATCTTTTAGTATTTCTGCTGTTTCGTGATAGTAGGCACGTCTTTCAGAGTGACCAAGAATTACATACTTAGCACCTGTTGAAGCAACCATAGCAGCTGAAACTTCGCCAGTATAAGCTCCGCTATTCTTGTCAGCGCAGTTTTCTGCAGCAACACCAACCTTTGTTGTGTCGATAGCTGCAGCGATGCTTGCAAGGTGAGTAAATGGTGTTCCGATTACAACGTCGCAATTGATTGCTTTTCCTTTAAGAGCAGCATCTAATCCTTTTGCCAATTCAAGACCTTCCTGCAGTGTGGTATTCATTTTCCAGTTACCTGCAACAATATTCTTTCTCATGTCTAAATTATTTAAATATGTAATACAAAATATTATACACTCATTCTGTTATTTGGGATGCCTTTCTTCGGTTATGAAAAAAATCATAAACCCAAACAAGGAGCAAAGGTAAGGCAAAACTTAATAAAATGAATAATAAGCCGTCATCTTCTTTTTCCTTAACACTATTTCCGGACAGATAGTTGTCCATGGTCCCTTTAATATAGTCTTCATCCGGTATATCATTTGGATTCCATTTCGCCAAAATCGTACCATTTTTCAGCAAGATAAGACCTGGGTTAGAGCGAATCATTGTTTTCAACATTACATCGTCTGAATTACAAAAGGGATATTCAGAACCTGTACTATTTATCCACTCATTAATCGACTCCTTTGACGAGCCTGTTATACAATAGAAAGGATAACCCTTTTCCTGAGCGTAATCAAAAACATTATTAATCGCATCGATATTCTTATCATCAGCGCTCTCGAGTTTGGGGGATATAAGCCAAAACATAGGTGCGTCATAAGTAAGCAACTCTTGAGTAATATCCTCATCTGAACTATTGAAAATCATAAACCCTGATACCGGAGGAGTATACCCTTTCTTAATTAAGATTGAACGAGAACTTACATAAGTCCACGAACTATCTTCAGCCGGATAGTTATCCAGCGAAAATTCTTTTTGAACTCCGTTTTTTTCATACACAAATACATATTTATACTCATCAACCGGCGCATTATCCGGAGTAGTTGTTAAAGAAGGAATATTTGCGCCCACCTTGAACGGTCTAAAATCGACAATAGGCAAATGAATATAGTTGCTATAATTAAATCCAATACAAAACAGGTACGAATACAAGGCAACAAACCAGTATGCCTTAAACGTGTATATATTTACTAATCGTTGATTATACTTAAAAGTAAAAACAGCAGCTGTCAACAAAACTATGTTTTTGAAAAAAGTTTCCCAATTAGTAAGAACAACTGCGTCACCAAAGCATCCGCAATCAGAAACTGGATTAAACAAAGCTAGGTATAATGTCAATGGTGTCATAAACAACATAAACACCAAAACAAGAAAAGACGAATAACGACGATAAACGCCAAAAAGCATACATACCCCTAAGGAAAATTCAGCAGCAGAAAGGCAAAAGGAAAGCAACATCTCAAATGGAGAAAACCATGTAAGACCAAATGATAAAAGGTAATCGCCAATTTTAATTGCACCCCCTACAGGGTCAATAGCCTTTACTACCCCGGAAAAGACAAAAACTATCCCGATTAAGATGCGGCTTAACTCCGCAACAATCTTTATTGTTTTTTCCTTGTATTTCATTACTCTTCTCCAAACTCTAACTTAATCAGACCAAAAAGAGCATAATTAATCATATCCATATAGTTTGCATCAATCCCTTCTGAAACAATTGTTTGTCCATTATTCCTCTCAATCTGCTTTGTTCTATATATTTTCATAAGAATAAGATCAGTATAGGAACTGATACGCATACCTCTCCAGGCCTCGTCATAGTCATGATTTTTAGCATACATCAACTCTTTTGTTTCTGTTATATACCGATCATAAAGTGTCATTGCCTCTTCCTTACTCATATCTGTAGTATCAGAAAAACCTTTTGCCAGTTGGATCAAACCTATAACGCCATAGTTTACTATAGCAATGAATTCCGGCTTAATACCTTCATTAATCATACTGATACCCTTAATTTCAAGACTCCGAATCCGGTTAGCCTTAATATAGATCTGATCGGTAACCGACTGCGGACGCATAATTCTCCATGATGGACCATAATCAGCAAGTTTCTTCTGAAATAAATCGCGACAAAGAGCGATAACTCTTTCAAACTGTTCTTTTGTATCTGCCATAAAACGAATATAATAGGGTACAAAGATAATAAAAAACAACAAAAGGCACAGAAGCAAGGAAGCAACTGTGCCTTTCGTTATATAAAAGTAACATTACGAACAGCGCAATGAACGCCCTAAACTTAATGTTGATGTTTTTGAAATTCCATTTAATTCACAAATTTTACTTACAGAGGTTCTGTACTTCCGGGCAATAGCACCTAACGTATCACCCGATTTGATGCGGTGATAAATAGTTTTGCCTTCATCCGATGCATCTACCTTTATTTTCTTTTTGCTACCTTTTACAGTTGATTGGTTTTCTTTGTCGGAATCATTGCTAATTGAAGCTACGTTCTCGCCTCCTGCACTGCAACGAAGAGCCTGACCTAATCGTAAAACAGAAGTCCGTTTAAGCCCGTTTAGTCTGCAAAGCTGACTTACAGATGTTCCATACCGGCGGGCAATTGCTCCAAGCGTATCACCGGATTTAACACGATGAAATACCATTTGATCATCAGACGAAGTGTAAACATTACTGTTTCTTCCATTTATTTTCATATTGTGAAATACGAATAAATCCTGATGAGGAACACCATTTTCAAAATCAATAATATCAGCGGGGTCAATATCTTTTCCAAGGAAGCGAGTTTCAAAATGGAGATGAGATCCTGTTGAACGACCTGTATTTCCTCCTAAAGCAATAGGTTCACCGGCTTTCACAGATTCATTCACATCAACTAAAAAATGGGATAGGTGACCATAAATTGTTTCTAATCCGTTTGGATGACGCACTACAACATAATAGCCATAACCTCTTCGCTCGTAGTTTTTTATACGGATTTTTCCGTCAAATGCAGCACGAATAGTATCTCCAATTTCCACTTTCAGGTCAATACCCCTATGCATTCTGCGACGACGAGGACCATATTTGGAAGTAACATTTACCTGTCTTGTGATAGGAAGGACAAAAGTGGAACAGTCTATTTTAAATGAATCCGGCAACACAATATTTTCTTTTTTATATGGATTAACCCAACGGTTGTCCCAATTAGATCCATAAAGTTCATCAGCAGGAAACATCATATCTTCTTCAGCCAATTCGGCTTCCAACATTTTTTGATTTAGATCTGACAGCTCTTTTGTAGCCATCTCTTTCTTAAAGCCAACTCGATCGGCCATAAGTTCCGTTACCTTTGAGTCGATGTGACGCATACGGTTTGCTGTTTTCTTTTTTACAGGAGTCAGCGGACTTGCCACTGAAGCTATAAAAAGGGAACCGCAAAGGAATAGTAGTGTTCTTATGCTCATTTGTTGTATTATTTCTAACTTAAATTAGGGGAGTGACCAGCCGATTTACACATCGGTTTAAATAGCCAACATGTCAAAGTTCGCATTTTAGAATTTACCATCCAAACTAATTGAATAAAAATTTCCGCATTAAATCTAAACGAATATTAAATTAAAAGCACAATTTACTGAATTACAATATATTACACCAAAGCATGTTTAACAACACATTAACTAATCATTCCCCAATTAATTTTTGAAGAGAAAAGACTCTTAAGCTTTTGATTCAATTGAATATTTCTTTCTGCACATAATTCAGGATCTTCCAAAAGAATATCGGAAGCTATATCACGGGCATATTGCAACAACTGGCCATCCGAAGCAAGGTTGGCTATTTTTAAATCAATACCTTCCCCACTTTGGCGCGTTCCTTCCAGATCTCCATGTCCGCGCATACGCAAATCAGCTTCGGCAATTTCAAATCCATCCGTACTATTAACCATGATTTCCAAACGCTTTCGGGTATCATTACTAAGTTTATAAGAAGAAACCAAAACACAATAAGACTGATCCGCACCTCTTCCAACCCTGCCCCGAAGCTGGTGTAATTGGGATAATCCAAATCGTTCAGCGCTTTCTATAACCATCACAGAAGCATTGGGAACGTTGACTCCAACTTCAATAACAGTTGTGGCCATAAGCATATGTGCTTCGCCAGATATAAAACGTTTCATCTCTGCTTCTTTATCTACAGCTTTCATCCTTCCGTGAACCATACAAACTGTAAACTCGGGAAAGACTTCTTTAAAAAGCTCATACCCTTCCTCCAGATTTTTATAGTCGAGTTTCTCACTGCCTTCAATAAGAGGAAAAACCACATATACCTGTCTCCCTAATTGAATTTCTTTTCGCAAAAAATCATAAAGCTGAGCTTTGTGTGTATCGTAGCGGTGCACAGTTTTTATTGGCTTTCGACCGGGAGGAAGCTCATCAATTACAGAAACATCCAGATCGCCGTAAAGAGTCATAGCAAGTGTACGAGGAATTGGCGTAGCAGTCATCACCAAAACATGAGGGATCTCTTTGTTCTTTTTCCATAAACGCGAACGTTGCTCTACACCAAACCTGTGTTGTTCATCTATAACTGCCAGACCAAGAGACGCAAACGAGACGGTATCTTCAATAAGTGCATGTGTGCCAATAAGAATCTGTATTTCTCCATTCTCAATCTGCGGTAAGATTTTTGCTCGTTCTTTTTTCTTAGTTGATCCGGTTAGAAGAGCTACTTTTACATCCATATCTTCGAGAAAACCGATTACCGTAGCATAATGCTGTGTCGCCAGGATTTCTGTTGGAGCCATCATACAAGCCTGATATCCATTATCCAATGCAAGTAGCATAGACAATAGTGCGACAAGCGTTTTCCCACTACCCACATCACCTTGTAACAAACGATTCATCTGCCTTCCACTACCCATATCGTTACGAATTTCACGGACAACCCGTTTCTGAGCTCCTGTAAGTTCAAAGGGCAAATAGTCTTTATAAAAGGTATTAAAATAGGTACCAACTTTGGAAAAAAGCAATCCTTTAATACGAAGCTGACGAAGCTTTGCCGTCTGAAGCATGTTAAGCTGAATAAAGAAAAGTTCGTCGAACTTTAACCTTGCCTGCGCATCACGTAGTTTTTCTGCAGAATCAGGAAAATGAATCTGATACATCGCCTCCTTATAGGAAGTCATGCCGATACGTTTTAAAACATATTCGGGCAACGGATCGGCAAATTCGTCGGTTATTGAGTTTAGAAGTGTAAAGATTAAATTCTGAATAGACCGTGAATTGAGAAAAGATTTTTTCATTTTCTCCGAAGTGGAATAATAAGGAGTTAAACCAGAAGCTACCTGGTCTGCACTACTTACAGGATCGATATCAGGATGCGGAATATTATATGTACGACCAAAAACTACCGGTTTACCAAACACAATAAATTCTGCACCAGGCTTATATTTGTCCAGCACGTATGAAATTCCTTTGAACCATATAAGATCTATTACCCCTATACCATCCGTAAATTTACCAACCAGGCGTTTAGTTCTACCTTCTCCGACCGTTTCGAAGTACTGAAAGCGACCTTTTAACTGGATATAGGGCATATTCCCTTCAATTTCACTGATACGATAAAGACGGGAACGATCAATGTATTTATAAGGAAAATAATTCAGAAGATCCGCATAGGAACGAATACCCAATTCTTTTTCAAGGAGTTCTGCCTTTTTAGGACCAACTCCTGGTAAATAAACGATGGATCTTCTTTCCAGGTCTATCATAGTTTTCTAATTAGAATTGAGAACGTTGGTTCAACACCGCTTCTGTAATTAACAGATCAAATGGAGTCGTAATTTTTATATTCTCTCTGTTACCTGGTATCAGATTAACCGCGTAGCCAGACGACTCCACAACAGAAGCATCATCTGTAAAACACAGCTCATAAGGACGTTCGTATGCCGACAGAAGTAACTCACTTTTAAAAACCTGAGGAGTCTGTACCGCACAATAACGAGCCCGATCCACAGGAATACTTCCATCTTCTGTATATTCACGCAACGAGTCGACCATAGGCAAAACAGGAATAGCTGTTCCATGCAAGGCTGCCTCCTTAAAACAGGCTGCTATAACTTCCGATGAAACCAGCGGACGGACGCCATCGTGCACAGCCACAAGACCAGGAGATGTTACCAGTTTCAAGCCGTTACAAACAGAATGAAAACGAGTTTCACCACCCGAAGTTACCTGATGAGATATATTAAAATTGTACTTTTCACATAATTCATGCCAATAAGCTTGATGTGACTCCGGGAGCACCAATATTAATCGCACAGAGGAATCGTAGCGATTGAATGCTTCGAGAGTGTGCATAAGCACAGGTTCCCCTGCAACAGGAATGAACTGTTTAGGAAGATCGCCCCCCATTCGTAATCCCTGACCGCCAGCCACTACAAGTACATATTTAATTTGTTTATCCATCTTATTCTTATTGTAATTAAACTATTACAACCGCTATTTTACTAGTCTAACTCTTCAAGTACTTTTTTAACTTCCTGATCAGCTTTGTAGAGTTTATCCTTACATAACTTGATTAACCGCGTTGCCTCCTTTACCTTTTCAGAAAGGAGATCCACTTCCAGTTCTCCCTGCTCAATTTCTTCTACAATCAGCCGGAGCTTCTCGATAGCTTCATTATATGACTCTTCTTTATGTTCCATATCTCTGTAGTATTATTTTGTTAAAGTATGCGGCTATCTTTGTCTCCGTCAGCAAACCGTATTGTAACTAAATCGCCCGACTGCATATCGGACGCTCTTTTCACAATGCATCCATCTTTTAAGATCATGCTATATCCCCTTTGCATAATATGTTCCGGAGAGGCAAGTGTAATAAACTGTTCGTTAAGCTGTAAGGAATGTCTGCGTAGCGAAAGCAATTCGGAAGTTACCTGACGAAGAGCATTTTCTGATTTATCCAAAACCGTCCGTTTTCGATCAATCGTTTGCACAGCTAGTCCGGGTAAGGCAATTCCCATTCGTATCAAAGAACCTCTCTTTCGTTCCAACAAAGTATTTGCCAATGCAGGCAATTTCATTCCCAAATGCTGTAACAACATCTGGCTTCTTTCTATCTTTCCCCCGGCTAAAGCAGGCAGGGTAGCCATAAGCAACTGCAGCGATGAGCGACGTTCATTCAAAACTTCCAAAGCCCGTTTACTGCATTTATTCTTCAAATCGTCCAATAAACCAGCTGCCTCATCCAATCGTCCGATAAGAAACTCTGCCACAGCCGTAGGAGTTTTCGCCCGCGTATGTGCCACCATATCAATTACAGTATCATCTCGCTCGTGTCCTATCCCAGTAATAATTGGTAAAGGAAACTGAGCACAATTTGCAGCCAGTAAATACGAATCAAAACTATGTAAATCGGATGTGGAACCACCACCCCGAATAATCACCACTACATCAAAATTGCCAACCTGCTCATACACCTTATCCAGTGCAGAGATAACAGATTCTTCCGTTTTATCTCCCTGCATTACAGAAGGAAACAACCTTGTATAGAAAATATAGCCAGCCTTATTATTGGTAAGCTGTAGTAAAAAATCCTCATAGCCGGCAGCCGTAGGAGACGTTATAATTGCAATACGCTGGGGCAATATTGGAAATGGCAATTCTTTATTCAGCGTAAACACCCCTTCTTCCTGTAGCTGACGAACAATCTCAAGGCGTCTTCGTACCATATCGCCCAACGTATAAGCCGGATCTATATCAACTACAGTTAAGCTGTAACCATACAATTCATGAAACTCGACTGTAACTTTAACCAGCACTTTTAATCCCGAAGCAAACGCCTGTCCTGTTTCGCTCTCAAAGTAAGGCTTAAGCATATGAAAAGTCTTCGCCCAGATAGAACCCCGGACCTTGGCAAGCAATTTTCCGGTTGACGGATGTTTCTCAATAAATTCAAGATAACAATGACCGGAGGATACGTTTTGCCTGACATCGCTCATCTCTGCCCGCACCCAATACGTAGCAGGGAAAGCTTGCTGAAGGACTCCTTTAACCCGATTATTTAGTTCGAGTAACGAAATTTCCTGCCTAACACTTGACATGTCATCGTTCGGAAACATGCTTACATTGAGATTTATAGGCTTTATAGAGATCGGGCAATCCATATCCTAACTCCGCATCCGGATGGTTGCTTAAGTGACCTGCCTGCTGAAGGGCCTCAATCATCTCACGAGGAGAAAGATCGGGTACAGCCTGCCATAGACAAACAGATATGCCAGCCAATATAGGAGTAGAAAAAGATGTTCCGTTGGCATAAGTAATATTTCCTGAAGCATCTACCACACTGCATCCGCTACCTAAAGCAACCACATCTGGTTTTACCCTGTAATCGGCAGTAAATCCTACAGAACTAAATGTACTTTTCTTTTTATCGTCTGTTACGGCCCCAACCGTAACTATTTCGTCGGCATCACCTGGAAAAGTAATCTTCCCCCACGAGCTCGTTCCTTCATTTCCGGCACTACTAAAAAGCAGAATACCTTTATCGGCAGCCATTGCGGCCGCTTTACTTATCAGAGCCGTTTTTCCGTCAAGCGAGCCCTGAGTATATACAGCTTCCTCTGTATCGAACGTAAAATAACCAAGTGAAGAAGTTATAACGTCGACCCCTACACTATCAGCAAACTCAACAGCTGCTACCCAATAATCCTCTTCAATCGGAAACTCAGAACGGTTATCTTCGCTTTTAATCAGCCAATACGATGCGTCAGGAGCCGTTCCGACCATTAATCCCGGACTATTGGCAGCCATACAAGAAAGCACTTTTGTACCATGGTCGTCGCTCTCGTATACACTTTGTTCGGGCGACACAATATTTTTAGTTCCCAACAAGTTCAGCGAATCAAAAACAGAGATGCGGTTAACATTTTGGAAGCCTGCATCGATAACCGCCACACGCATTCCTTTTCCCCGAAAACCAGCTTCATGAAGCTTGATTCCGTTTAGCATTCTAATCTGATCATCGGCATGTCCGTATAAATTTTCAAGGGGAAACTCCGAAGGATAAAATGTAGTTGTATCCTGTTGAAAACTTTGCAAATAAAGATTTTCTCCTTTCCATACCCATTTTACGGAATCGACCATCGAGAGAGCTTTCAGCTTCTCAACAACAGAGCTATCAGAAGAATTCATAACCACCGTAGACATCCAACGGCTTTGAGTAACCGCCTCGGCTCCTGTAGAAGTAAGGCTATCAATATAAGCATTCGAAATAGGAAAATCGGCAGCTGTTACCGGGACTCTACGCTGAATACGTCTGTCAAGTGCTTCTCTGGACAGAAACTCCTCTGGTCGTTCAATACTGCAACCAGCATCCCCTTTATCTTTCAGGTAAACCCGAAACTTATAAGATTCGCTTCCATTAGAGAAAAAAGAAAGTAACAATCCAAATGTGCCAAGCACACATATATTTCGCAGGGAATTAAACATGATTCTATTTTTAGTAAGCAAAGGTACTAATCCTTCTTTAAATAAAAAAAAGGAAAATGAGAAGGCTAAACAAAAAAGCCCGGTATCTTTTGGATACCGGGCTTTTTTATATTTTCTTAATTATTAAAGAGCATTACAAATTGGTATTTCACGCTTAACACTCTGACGAAGGGATATAAGTGTTTCGGTAGCCGTTACACCTTCAATCTCCTGAATCTTTGTATTAAGAAGTTCCATCAGGTGTTCGTTGTCCCGAGCATACAATTTGATAAGCATTGTGTAAGGACCAGTAGTAAAATGACATTCTACAACTTCCGGAATCTTCTCGAATTCGGGAACCACGTCCTTATACATTGAACCTTTTTCCAGCTTCACTCCGATATATGTACATGTATTATACCCTAATATTTTCGGATTGATGTGATACCCTGATCCAACAATTACATTCATATCAATCATACGTTGTACGCGTTGGTGAATGGCTGCACGAGAAACGCCACATTCTTCAGCAACATCCTTGAAAGGAATCCTGGCATTCTTAGATATAATGTTCAGAATCTGCCGGTCCAGTTTGTCGATCTTCTCCATATTTTGCTTTAAATTTGTATATACTTTTCAATCAAAGTATCAAAAGTATATATTTATTTTGATTCGCGTATCAATCTGAAAGAAAAAAGTGCAAAATAAATAATAATGGCGGGTAAATGATGCTAAAAAGCATATTTTACCCGCCATTAAGATATTAACAATAAAATTACTTTACGATCTCAAGCAATTCAACTTCAAATACGAGTACCGAATTAGGTTTAATATCCTGACCTGCACCTCTTTCGCCATAAGCAAGTTCAGAAGGAACCCAGAATGTATATTTTGAACCTACAGGCATAAGCAGCAAACCTTCAGTCCAACCTTTGATAACCTGACCAACACCGAATTCAGCTGGTTCGCCTCTTTCGATTGAGCTGTCAAATACTTTTCCATCAAGCAAAGTACCCTTGTAGTGAACTTTTACTTTATCTGTGGCAGTGGGCTTTACACCTTTTCCTTCAGTGATCACCTTATATTGCAAGCCACTTTCTGTAGTAATAACGCCTTCCTTTGTTTTGTTTTCGGCAAGGAACTTATCTCCTTCTTCTTTTGCTTTTGTAGCTTGTTTAGCAGAAGCTTCCATGAAATAAGTCTGCAAGAAAGCCTGAGCAGCTTCGGGAGTCATGCTTGTTTTCTGACCCTTAAGCGCTTCGGTAAAACCAGCGATTAAAGCGTCAACATTTGCACTATCAGGTAATGTTTTCAGGTTTTCTTTGTAACCTGCACCTGTGCTAACACCGATAGCATAACTTGCGCTATCGATAGCACTTTTTAAATTTGCGCTCTTCTTTGAATCACAAGAAGTAGCAGAAACGCCTACAGCAACAGCCATAGCAGCAACAAAAACACTTGCTTTTTTCATTTTTAATTTTTTGTATATATTACTTTACAATATCCAATAATTCAACATCAAAGACCAACGTACTGTTTGGTTCGATAGCTTCGCCTGCACCGTGCTGTCCGTATGCCAGATCTGAAGGGATAAATAGTCTCCATTTGGATCCTACTTCCATCAGCTGCAATGCTTCTACCCAACCCGGGATTACCTGGGAAACACCAAACTCGGCAGGCATACCTCTTTCAACCGAACTATCAAATACAGTTCCGTTTATAAGGGTTCCATGGTAATGACATTTTACAGTATCTGAAGCAGAAGGTTTTGCTCCATTTCCATTTTTAAGGACTTCGTACTGCAAACCGCTAGGCAATTCAACTACACCGGCTTTGTGTTTGTTTATTTTAAGAAACTCTTCCCCAGCCTTCTGATTGATTTCAAGTTTCTCATTCTGCAACTTCATAAAAAAGTCATTGATAACCTCTTTAGCTTCATCGTAGCCGATTTCCGGCGTTGCATTTTCAAGTACATCTTTCAATCCTTTTACAAAGTCTTCGATCTGAAGATTATTGATACCTGAGTTCTGGAAATTATTCCCGATACTTAGACCAAGTGCATAACTAACTTTATCCATTATTTTTCTAATTCAACTTATTAAGAGCCACAAAAGTAACACATTTAATGATATCTATATCAAAACAGTAAAAGTTTTTGTTATGATTTAATAAAAAGTCGCACCTCTATTTGTGTAAATTTCATAATTGAATCAGACTATAAATTAAGCATATAAGTTAAATTAATACAAGTTTGGCTCTGCACCTTTACCTAAGGCCAGTCCATTTAGGCTGAAAATATATCATTATGACAAAAAAAATAAGCACAGTGATACGTATTTCGCATTATTTTGTAACTTCGTGGAAATTAAAATAAGGTTACAAGGGGGTTTAAATGAAAAAATTAGTAGTACTTACGGGTGCAGGAATGAGTGCCGAGAGCGGCATTTCTACCTTTCGGGGGAGCGGAGGCTTATGGGAAAAGCATCGCATCGAAGAGGTTGCTTCGCCAGAAGGATTTGAAGCCAATCCGGCATTAGTGCTCGATTTTTATAATAAGCGAAGGCGCGAATTGCTTGGAACGAAACCAAATGCGGGACATATTGGTCTGGCTAAGCTTGAACAATATTTTAACGTTCGTATTATTACTCAGAACATAGACAACCTGCACGAGCAGGCAGGCAGCACGCATGTACTTCATCTGCATGGTGAACTTATGAAAGCCAGGTCGGTAACAGATCCCGAAAGAATCTATGAACTGACCGAAAGCAACTGCGATATAAACATCGGTGATAAAGATCCGTACGGCGACCAGCTACGTCCACATATTGTTTGGTTTGGCGAGGCTGTCCCCATGATTGACCCTGCTATAGACTTGGTAGAACAATCGGATATTTTTGTAATTATAGGGACTTCTCTTAATGTATATCCAGCAGCCGGACTTCTTAATTACATTCGTCACGGACAACCGGTTTATCTTATTGATCCGATGGAAGTAAAAAGTTTCCGACAAGATATTAACTATATTAAAGCCGGTGCATCCGAAGGTGTCGGCATCCTTTCCGGACTTTTAAAAAAAGTATTTTTATGACACACTACATTACGTTCACACACACTCCTATCGGTTGGATAGAGCTGCAGGCTACTGATACACATCTTTGTTGTGCACGCTGGGTTCCCGAGCCCGGGCCTGTAAGCAATGGCATACTGAATCCGATTCTTCAGGAAACAGTATGGCAGTTGGAAGAATATTTTGATGGCAAAAGAACTGACTTTGACTTGCCTATTCAGCAGGAAGGAACGTCGTTCCAACAAAGGGTTTGGGAAGAGCTTCAACAAATACCTTATGGCAAGCAGATATCTTATCAGGAACTAGCCAGGCGTGCCGGAAACCCAAAAGCTTACCGTGCGGCTGGTTCAGCAAATGGGAAAAATCAGATTTTCATTATTGTACCCTGTCACCGCGTGGTACAATCCGGTGGAGATATTGGCGGATATGCATACGGAACAGAAATGAAACGTTTTCTGCTTCAACTTGAAGAACAAAACAGCAAACGATAGAAAAATAAAAGCTTACTGTCTTTTAGGGATAATCTCCCTTATTTTAAGATCGAAACAAATAACAACTAAGGGCAAAGATTATATACTTTGTACCGTGCGCCCATGGGGGTAAAAAAATGCGCCCATGGGGGTATTTTTTTACCCCCATGGGCGCACGGCAGAGATCTACCTATAAACGAGCTTACTTATGCAAGGATTGCATCTAAGGATGTACGCCAGTCTTCTTTATTCTTAGGACAATAAGTCTTGATACCCATCTGATCCGCCACTTCCACATTACGCACTCCGTCGTCAATAAAGAGAGTTTCCGAAGGAATCATTTCGCCATCTTTCAGCATAAATTCAAATATCTCGCGATTAGGCTTTGTTATGCCTATTTCGTACGAAGCGTACAACTTATCAAAATAGGCAGTGATAGGACGACCGGCTTCCGTAAATGCAGGCGTACGTGCCCAATCCAGAATAAAAGGATTGGTATTGCTTAACAAATACAATTTATAGCTGTTCCGCAAATTAAGAATATAGTCTAATTTATACTGAGGGATATCCACAATAAATCCTTGCCAGGCATAAAAGGCCATTTCTTCTGTAATCTCTTTACCTGTATGCTCGCAAAGTTTTTTGCAGAAAGTTTCCCGATCTGCCAGTCCTTCCTCCAGCTCAAGGAACACTCCTTTTTGCTGATAGGCATTAACAAACTCTGTTGCATCAGAAACTCCAATCTCAATAAACCGCTTAACAGCCCTGTCCGTATCAAGATCCATGATAACACCACCCAAGTCAAATACAATATTCTTTATCATAACAATTTCTATTATTCTATTTAATACAACACTATTTCAATTTTAGTTTTCTGCTCTAAGAATCTCATTCTGAATTATGTAAACGAATAAAATCGGCAGCATACTTTCTTGATACCGGAATTTCGTCCTCAACATGTATAAGCTTCACCATATAACCGTTTGAATTGCCGCTTACCTGATTTATTTTGTGAAGGTTCAAGACAAACGACCGGTGACAGCGGTACAGATCCGGGTGCTCGAGTGCTGCCAGATTCTTCAGCGTATTTCGTATAACCCGTGTGGCTACATTAGTCCCGTCGGACAAGTAATGAATCTTAAGCAAATTCCCCATCGATTCGATATATAATATATTACCAACCGATAGCACCACATCCGGATCTTTCTTATTGGCAGAAGAGATACTGATAAAATCAGGATCACTCATCTCCGCAGGGTTGCAATCAACCGTTTCTTCTTTTTGCTGTGCTTTTAACCGGGCATTCTTAATCATTGCAAATACTATAACAAACAAGATTCCCACGGGAAAGGTTACCAAAAAGGCATTCAATAATTGCAGAGGTTGCAGATTATCCTGCTTGAAAAAGAAGAATCCAACGGCAGAATTATAGATTCCATTTCCGAGGGCTATGGTAGACAGAAAAAAAATATCCCAAATTATCTCGCACCAGACTGTCCAAAGAATCTTCACCTGCTTCAGAAAAAAGTTAAGTAACCAATAATCAAAAAGCAGACAAACGACAGTTATAAAACCGAATCCAAGCGTGTATAAAAATTTATTACCGGGAAACTGATTAAGACCAAGAGGTTGAAAGATGTATAAAAACAAAAAGATGCAGAACCCTACAACTACAGCCGACTTCCATCCGCTGTCAACATAAGGGTAAGGTTTATCAACTACTTCCTTTATTTTAGCTAGTCGAGTCGAAATTATTGTATTCATTTATAACACATATAACGTTATCGTTTACAAAAGTACAACATAAAAGCAGATTAATAAAATTTAATAACACCTGATTGATACGTAAATTAATACCACAAAATGAGCCTACGAAATCAAAACTAAAAATTCATTCTAATCTTGATTGAAGATGGATTTTGAGTTCATGTTTTTGTATCAAGGTTTAAATTTCATAATTTTGTACTTTAGATAAGTAAAATGCAGGCTATTTACAAAATGCGTATTGCGTATATTTGTTTGATAATAGTAACGCGACTCAAAAATTGCTAAATAATAAAATGATGAAAAGAATTAGCGTATTCTGCGGTTCCAGCTTTGGATCAGAAAAAATATATGAACAAGAAGCCTATAACTTAGGCAAAGCTTTGGCAAAACGAAATATCGAACTAGTTTATGGAGGAGCAAATGTTGGTTTAATGGGGGCTGTTGCAAATGGCGTATTAGATAATAAGGGAAAAGCTATCGGAGTTCTTCCTACATTTCTGCAAAAAGTTGAAATTGGTCACGACAATTTAACCGAACTGATTATAGTCGAAACAATGCATCAACGGAAAACTAAAATGGATGAGCTTTCAGACGGAATCATTACACTACCGGGAGGCTTTGGAACACTCGAAGAATTTTTTGAAATGCTGACTTGGGCTCAACTCGGATTACATAAAAAGCCTGTTGCCATTCTAAATACAAATGGATTTTACGACGAACTGTTGTATCTTATACAGAAAATGGTTGATAAAGGTTTTTTGAAACAAGCCAACCAAGAAATGCTAATATTGAGTAATAATATTGATGATTTAATCGATAAAATGAAAAATTACAAAGCTCCGGCTTTTGGTAAATGGATTAATAAAAGTGAAATTTAACTATAATGGAAAATATAGCATTACCAACAGCTGGTTTGGTAGTTGTAAGAGGAAACAAGCTTCTTTTAGCATATAGTAAGAATAAAAAAGCATGGTATCTGCCTGGTGGAAAAATTGAAGATGGAGAGAGTTCTTTAGATACTTTGCAAAGAGAGATCTTTGAAGAACTTACTATTAAATTGAACTCTGAGCGGTTAAAATATTATTGTCATATTACTGCACCAGCTTATGGAGAATTGCCCCATATTATAATGGAACAAGATTGTTTTCTATATGAATTAAATGAAAAAATTGAACCAAAAAATGAAATAGACGAAGTCAAATTTTTCGATAGCGAAATGTATCAATCAGAACCTGCACAAGTGCCAGGAGTTTTAAAAGTATTTGACAAACTTACCAAAGATAAAGTTTTACTTTAACATTGTAATCTTTACTCAAAAAGTTAATTGAATCTATAAAATTAAACAGAACGAGGTAACTTGGTTGATTCTAAACCGTCACCTATTTTCCTCTCTTTTTTATCAATAGAAAATCAATTAGCCTTAATTTTTCTGCGTACTTACGTCACAAAAGCAATAAAATTTAGACGATCAGATCAAAAGCTAGTTATTTATCACAACTATTTGATTTCGAGGCAAACATATTATTCCTTTGCCATCAAACAAAATAGTATTGCGATAATGAAAACACGTTTTAGCTTTCTCATCTTTCTTTTTGTTTCCTTATTTCAACCAGCGGTTTTGTCTGCCCAGACATACACTGTAAAAGGAATAGTTGCCGATGACAAAGGCGCTCCTCTGATCAGCGTAAATGTCTATATTCAAGAAACGCTTGAAGGGACCAGCAGCGGTGAGGACGGATCATTTAGCTTTCAGACTTCTTCCAAAGGAGAGGTAACGCTGTGCGCACAGATGTTAGGCTACAATCCTGCCACTTTTAAAGGAAAAGCATCTGTAATGGGAAATGTCCGGTTGGTGCTTACTCCTCAAAATGTTGCCTTGCAGGAAGTATTTGTAACTGCCGGCAGTTACCGTTTGCAGGGAAGCTCCAAATGGAAGGAGATGTCGCCGGTCAGCATTGCAACTACAGCCGGAGCGGTTGGCGATATATATAACGGAATAGCCATGTTGCCAGGCGTACAAGCCGCCGGGGAAAGCGGCAAACTAATGGTACGTGGCGGAGACAGCCGCGAGTCGCAGACATATATTGACGAGATGCATGTACTATCTCCCTACACCTATACACCCGCCAATTCGGCCGCACGGGGCAGATACTCTCCATTCTTATTCGAAGGAATTAACTTTTCGTCGGGAGGGTTTACTTCCGATTATGCCCAAAGTCTTTCCAGCGTGCTTCCCCTGACCACAAAAGACGAAAGTCCGGTTACCAAGATTGGAGTCAATCTTTTAACTGTTGGTTTGGGAGGAGGAGGAACCAAAGCATGGAAAAACTCGTCGCTCTCTTTTAACGGCGATTACCAAAACATCGGACCGTACAATGAATTCTTCCCAGACAGTTACTCCTGGATAAACCCATACCAGCGAATTTCGGGAGAGAGCCAGTTTCGAAAAACATTTGCGAACAAGGGCATCTGGAAAACTTATGTGGCTTACGACCGCACCACTTTTGCTCAGCAGACATTGGAATCGTTTAATCCTATAAGCCGTACAATGGATTTCGAAGAAGACAACCTGTACCTGAACAGCACTTTCAGAAAGACACTGGGGCGAAATTACAAATTCTTTTCCGGCATT
This sequence comes from uncultured Macellibacteroides sp., assembly GCF_963667135.1. NCBI lineage: Bacteria > Pseudomonadati > Bacteroidota > Bacteroidia > Bacteroidales > Porphyromonadaceae > Macellibacteroides > uncultured Macellibacteroides sp. The sequence goes on from NZ_OY762974.1 coordinate 1,158,885, forward strand.
GCCATTTCCTCAAACAAGAAGCGAATAGACGGAGCCCGCCTTCCTTTGGATGCCTTAAATGAAACGGAAAGCGAAGTCCATCTGAAGATAAGAACTGAAAAACGTTACAGCAACCTATACAAGCTTACTGCAGGAGTCGAAAGTATGCTGCGCAGAGATACGCTTTCGTACTTAGCTCCTTCAACGAACATTGCAGGAGGAGAGATCAGTCATGGAATAAATTCACTCTTTCTTCTGAACGACTTCAACCTGTCTTCCAATTTGCAAGGCAATGTTTCTGCCCGGATGGAGCAGACAACATTGAACGACGGATGGCGATTGCTTCCCCGCGCTTCCCTGACTTATAAGATGAGGGACTTTTATCTGTCGGCCATAGCCGGATTATACCAACAACTTCCCGAAAACAATTTTCTGCTCCGCAATCCAACCCTTTCTGCCGAACGTTGTTGGCAATATATAGCCGGAGCCTATCACGAAGCAAAAGGCAAAACCTATCGTTTGGAGGCATACTATAAGAAATATAACGGACTGGCAACAAATCTGAATAATAAGTACGCATCCGATGGATACGGTTCTTCCAAGGGCATTGATCTGTTTTTGAATGACCGTGAAGTTTTAAAGAATCTGGAGTATATGCTGGCTTATTCCTATAATGATTCCCGTCGAAAATACGGAGACTATCCGGTTGAAGCCATGCCGCAATATGCAAGTAAACACAACCTATCTCTTGCATTCAAATACTGGTTCTCGGGTATTCGCTCAACAATTGGAATAACCAACCGCTACGCCAGCGGCAGGCCTTATCATAATCCGAATGAAGAGGGTTTTATGCAACACACAACCTCTGCTTACAATAGTCTGGATTTTAGCATTAGCTTTCTGCTAAGTAAAAAAATTATTATACACTCTTCGGCATCCAATATACTGGGACGGAATAATGTTTATAATTATACCTATTCCTCTTCACGAGGAGGAGACGGCGCCTTTGCAAGCAGTCCGGTCAACGCTTCACGCAACAGCTTCTTTATGATCGGCATCTTTATCACCCTCAGTGGCAACACAGCCTATGATGTTTCAAACTTTTAATACACTTGTAAAATGAAAAAAATGAAATCTTTATTGCTAATCCTTACCCTTATCGGGTCTGGATTTGTTTACGCACAAAGTCCACAGCCTGAATTCTCAGACGTAATGGGTATGGCTATTAAATCACTGCAGGAAGTAAAAAGCCCCCAGGACATGATAAATGCAAGGAATACAATGGAACGAATTTCCATGAAATTCCCCGATCAATGGTTCCCTGTTTATTACATAGGCTTTACAGACATTACTCTTTCTTTTGCAAACGAAAGCAAAGAGAAGAAACTTGCCTATCTTAGTGAAGCAAAAGAAATGACAAAAAAGCTGGAAGCCTATCCGGATGCCGATAAATCCGAACTCTCTACGCTAATAGGATTCATCCTAAACGCCCAGGTTGCTGCCGATCCGGGAAATAATGGTCCCGCTCTTTTCGGCGAACTAATTGGCGCATATAAAACAGCCATTGCTTTAGATTCAACCAATCCAAGACCGGTTTATCTGCTGGCTCGCTTCAATCGCGACATGGCACGGTTTATGGGACAAACATCTCCCGGGTTTTGTTCAGAACTGCTAAAAGCAAAAACGTTGTATGATTCCCGGAAAGATAAACCAGTCTACCCTTCCTGGGGAAAAGAGGAAGTATCCCGGTTATTGATGGAATGCAACAACCAATAATCCGGGAGTCCGTTTTATTTCTTCAACAACCCATCAAGGTTCACACTATCCGCATCATTGGGAGCCGGTTTTATTTTCAACAACCGGCAGATGAGCGGATAGAGACTTATATTGGGAAGCGAAGGATGCGTTACATTCTTTTTAAAAGATGGTCCAGAAGCATAAAAAATGGCTTGCATCGTAGGATCAAAGTTATCATACCCATGAGCTCCACCTAGCCACGGCTTGCCCTTTTCACGGAATTGAACCATGCATCCCACATCCGGCAATACAATTAAATCTCCTATACGGGGGTTAGAGCCATAGTGGTAGCGAGCCGGTACCTCATCTTTTTTCCATACGGTGATGTTCGGAACCTTTTTCAGAATCTCGTAGGCGGTATCCGTGTATCCGGGTTTTGGATAAAGAACCGTAGGCACTCCGTCGAAAACAAACTTAAAACTATCCCTGGGAAGATAATCCCCCAGATTTACATACTTATCAGGGGTAAAGGTGGCCATCCCGTGGTCGGATGTCACGATAAAATCAATTTTGGGGGCGATATCAAGCTTATTAACCTTGGAAAAGAAGCGGGTCAGAACTGCGTCGAGCTCTTCCACTTTGTCAATTACCGCAGAGGAATCTGGAGTCGCATCATGACCAATGGCATCAGGTTCTTCAATGTACCACATCACCAGATGAGGTCGTTGTTCTTTTGGCAACGAAAGCCAGGCAACCACCGAATCAGCCCTATCATTATAGGGGACTTTGCTATCAAATATCTTCCATATAGAATTGTGACTTCCGCCTACAGGAGCTTCCGAACCAACCCAGAAATAGGTCGCAGCCTTAATGCCTTGTCGTTCGGCTGTGTGCCAAATAGGTTCGCCTCCGTAGAAAGAAGGATCAGAGACTGCATCCCGGTCTTTTATTCGGTACATTTTATCCATTGTACTATCATAAAACGAGTTGTTTACCAATCCATGATTATTGGGATGCAAACCGGTAGCCATACTATAATGGTTTGGAAAGGTTACACTCGGAAAACAAGGAACAAACGAAGCTCTTACCCCCACCCTGGCAAGAGAATCAAGCGTCGGAGTATGCCCTCTTCCGGGATAGTCATCCCGAAATCCATCCATAGACAAAACCACCACATAGCGCTCCTGTTTTGTGGAACGGCAGGAAGAAAAACTGATGGTAAACAGCAGAGCTATAAGTGAAAAAAGAATATTCTTATTCATGGGGGTCATCGTTTATTTTTACATTTGGGAAAAGCAGGATTTGTATCTTCGTCGTTTCACCGTTTTAGTTCTAAGTAACGAGAAAAGAAATCCTTTTATCTAAAAAATTGGAAAAGGCGGCTGCGCGATGCAGTGCCTTTTCCAAAGATAAACTTTTTTTGATCAGATACGGATTATCCGTTTTTAAAAAATATAACGTACCCCTATCTGAGCTCTCCAGCGCGAATTATAATCACTCTGGTTATATAACTTATTACTACTCGGTTTGGTAAATGAGAAAGTTGCTGCACCATCTGCCGTAACGCTTTCGGCTTTGATCGGGGTATATGAATAACCCGGAGAATTAACAGTACCCCAAGCCCTGTTAAACAGATTCCCGATATTCAACACATCAAGATTCACCTGCAGTGTATGCTTGCGGCTGCCCACCATAATATAAAAGTCCTGCATCAAACGCAAATCAAAATGGTGTTCAAACGGAGTCATCAATTCATTTCTTTCTGCATAACCTCCTCGTTTATCGCTTAGCCCACTTTCCTCGCTGGCAAGGAATCCCTTAAGATCGATCTTTTGCTGATCGGGGGTCAGTCCGGTCAAAGTTTTAAAATTCATTGCATCAACCTCGGCATCAGTAGGCACATAGAGTAAATCGTTCCCATTAACACCATCCTTGTTCAAATCGCCGTTGTAGCACAATGAATAGCGGCTACCGCTGTTCCCGTTATAAAACAATGCGACAGAGGTTGCAAAGTTTTTACCGTAAGACACTTTGTAAGAAGCAGAAGCAATAATACGATGAGGCTGATCAAAATCTGTATAAGAAACCTCCGGATTATTGGATCCGCGCCAATTCTCATTATACGACCAGTTTGAATAAGCCTGACTTGACGTTCCATCATTCACTCCTTTTGATTGTCCATAAGTATAAGCAGCCATAAGATCCAAGCCAAAGTCGAATGTTTTCTCCAGTTTTCCGGTTATGTTGTACGAATAACCTTCACTTGAATTGCTTAACAAAATAACAGACGTATAATCCGATGATATAGAAGAACCGTAAAGCGGACGCTTGTCGCCAAAATTGTTTAATGTTTTACCAGACTCTTCAATATTAATGTTTTGATAAAAAATATCATTCATCTTTTTAGTGTAGATACCTTCAACAGTAGCCCGCACATCGTATGGAAGCATCTTTTCGACAGCCAGATTTACACGAAACGACTGCGGATATTTAAAATCGTCAGAAACTACATCCACTTCACTTGTCATACTTTTTCCGGAAGGTTGGTTGGCGGGATCTGCATTAAACTTAAAGTCCATATTCTTTAAGTCCGAACTTTTAAGTCTGGTACGAACATATTCAATTCCTGTATTGCTAAACGAATTGGATATCCATACAAAAGGAATTCTTCCTGTAAAAATACCAGCTCCACCTCGAAGAAGAAATGAGTTATCGCTGTTGATATCCCAGCGGAAACCAACTCGTGGCGAAAACAAAGGGGTTGATCCAGGCATATTATTGGTTGCCAGATTCCGCGAAACAGCCATATCAGAGGTATTAAATTTAGTATTTACTCCGGGTTTATCCAGATAAATAGGCATATCCACGCGTAAACCATAGGTAAGATTAAAGTTATCTGTAACACTCCATTTGTCCTGTGCATACAAACCAAGCTGCATCGCTCCAAAAGAAGGGGCCCAACTCTTGCTGCCCGTAATAGTTTCGTTGGAATATGAATAATTGTATTCCTCTGGTTTGGCCTCATTGGCAGTACCAATACTTAAAAAGTCTGCCAGCGAACTATATACATACGATCCAAAATTCTCACGAATAAACAGGTTTTCCATCTGGAAAAGCTCATTATGCGTACCAAAAGTTAGTTGATGAGAACCAACACTCCAGTTGAAATTGTCAGTCAGCGTAAATATATCCTGATCAAGAGTATTGGCTGTCGAATAGCGTTCTGTTCCCATCTCAATATAACGAAGATTATCAAGCTTTACTTTGATATAAGGAAATGGTGTTGCTCCAAAATCGCGGCTATCCCTTACACGGGTATACCCAAAACGAAGTTCGTTATTCTTGGTATTGCTAAGTTTGGTATTAAGTTCGGCAGCAAACGTATGGGTTTTGCTGTTCATATAATAACCGTTGTCATTAAAACGCAGTCCATTGGCAGAAAGAGAAAAGTTTAGTTGCTTTCCGCTTACATAACTATGACGAAGAGTAAACTTGTTGTTTTCGTTTATATTCCAGTCGATTCTTTCCAAAATCTTATAAGACTTTGTTGTAACATCCTGCGAACCATAACCTCCACCATTATATCCTCCGGATATCGACTTAAGATGATTCATTACCTGATCTGCTTCTTCTTTTGTAACATTAGAGCCATCACCTACATTATAAGAGGTAGGATAACTTTTATCTGTAATTTCTCCATTTACAAAGAAAAACAGTTTATTCTTAATCAGGGCTCCTCCCAAACTAAGACCGTATTGCATGTCGGTTTGTTTATCAAGTTTTGTTCTATCTTTCACATCCTTACCGGCTGTAGTTCCTACAAAGTCCTGGTTATTGCCATAAAAGTAGGCACTTCCCTTAAATTCATTGCTTCCTGACTTGGTAATAGCATTGATACCTCCACCGGTAAATCCGCTCTGACGAACATCATAGGGTGCAATAACTACCTGAATCTGCTCGATGGCATCCAAAGAAATAGGCTGAATACCGGCTTGTCCACCATTTGTCCCTGTTCCAGCCAAACCAAATACGTCGTTATTCACAACTCCATCCACCTGAAAACTATTATAGCGGTTGTTTGCTCCGGAAAAAGAGGTACCGCCATTTGTTGAAGCAGCCTGGGGAATGAGTCTGGTAAAATCGCCTATGCTGCGGGAAATGGAAGGCATAACCTGCAACTGTTGAGCAGAAATATTTGCAGACGCTCCGGTGCGCTGTGTATTAAATCCGGAAGTTCCGACTATAACCAGCTCATTTAAGGCGATGGATGATTCAGACATTACCGGATTATAAATGTATGTTTCTCCCAAAGGAAGCGTAACTCCAGTAAGTTCCGCTTTCTCGTATCCGATAAAACTAGTTTCTATCCGATAAGGACCTCCTGGCTTCATACCCATAAGAGAATAGTAACCGTCACCGTTTGAAACACCACTATACATGGTTCCTGAAGGAATATGAACTGCTATAACTGCAGCTCCGGGTAACACTTCTTTCTTTGTATCCACAATTTTTCCTGTAATTGCAGAAGTTGTAACCTGCGCATGCGAAATTGTTGTAAACAACAACATTAGCAATAGAAAGCCTAAATTCTTTTTCATAAATGGTTCAAGGATATAAATATTAAGTTATCATACTACATGGTGCAAATATAGAAGTTAATACTTAACATATCATTACATTCATATTACATTTTTTGACAAAAAAAAGCCGGAATCCAAAGATTTAACATTTCTGTCACACCTTTGAAATCCGACTTAAAATACAAATTATCAGTCTCGTTTATTCTAATTCACGAATTACTGCTTGATTTGCTTCCTTTACAGCTTTTTCGTTAATTTTAATTACTTTTCGATCGTAAGTCATCAACCCGTTCACTTCGCCCTCTACATCAGTGGTCTGTGTGTAAACCGCAGCAGAGAATCCGCGCTTAACAAAACCCTTCAGCTCGTTAGCATACTTAACATACTCGGCTGTTACTTCGTCGCTGTTCTTAAATTGAACATATCCCCAGTTTTTGCCTTGCTGCCACAGGTGACCTTCCAAAGGAAGACCAATTCCGCCGTACTCTCCTAATACATTTACCCTTACAGCGTCAAACAAGAACATACCTGGCCCCGGATAGTTATGTAAATCCAACACATCGCCACAAGGACGGTGATTACCTCCACTGGCAGGATTAACCAAACGGGAAGGATCGTATTTCTTTGTCCACGCAATCACTTCTTCTGTTTTAAACTGACCCCAGGCTTCGTTAAAAGGTACCCACATTACAATAGATGGATGAGAAATGCAAAGATCCATAATCTCTTTCCACTCCTGATAATAGTTTGCAATAGATTCTGAACTACGGTCTTTATCAGTGCCACCGTTATAAGTATGAGGAGCCCAATCATTACCATGATCCCCGCTGGGCATATCCTGCCAAACAAGAATACCTTCCTTATCACAATGATAATACCAGCGAGCCGGTTCTACTTTAACATGCTTACGAATCATATTGAAGCCAAAATCTTTGGTTTTCTTTATATCAAAAAGCAAAGCCTCATCGGTCGGGGCAGTATACAAACCATCAGGCCACCAACCCTGATCCAGAGGACCATATTGGAAATAATCCTTATTGTTTAACTGCATACGCATGATGCCGTTCGCATCTCTTTTAGTCGAGATCTTACGCATAGCCGTATAGGAAGAAACTTCATCAATTTTCTTTCCTGCGCTATAAAGAGATATCTTCATAGTATAAAGAGCCGGACTTTCGGGGCTCCATAGCTTAGGACTCTTAACAGCTAAACGCATAGCCTTATCGGTAACACCTTTTGCAACCGACACCTCTTTTCCTCCATCAAATAAAGCTACCTCCACATAATCGGCAACGCAACACTTGGCTGCAGAAACCGTTACGTCTACCACTTCTTTATCAATATCGGGAATAGCCTTAACCGCTGTCACATGGTTTACTGCAACAGGTTCGATCCATACAGTCTGCCAGATACCGGTTACAGAAGTATACCAGATACCCTCTGGTCTGGAAGTTTGTTTACCGATAGGCTGATATCCCTTTTCGGTAGGATCCCAAACACGTACGACAAGCTTCTGTTCGCCTTTCCCGTTCAGGTAAGGAGTAATATCAAACGAGAAAGGTGTAAAACCTCCCTGATGAGAACCAATCAGAATATCGTTCACAAAAACATCCGCTTTCCAGTCTACAGCCCCAAAGTTTAGTTTCACCTGTTTTCCTTTCCAGGCAGAAGGAACTGTAAATAAACGTTTGTACCATAACTCATTCTTCTCTCCTACATTCTTCTGAACACCAGACAGAGAAGACTCGATGGCAAAAGGAACCAATATATTACCATCAAATGCGGCAGGCTCCACTTCTCCTTTTTCCCGGATTGCATAAGCCCATTCGCCATTAAGGTTTTTCCAATCCGATCGTTCCAGAGTTGGTCTTGGATATTCCGGCAATACGGCAGATGGGTTAATTTGTTCGGCCCATTTGGTCTTGATTTTATCTCCAACGGGTTTCCATTGGGCATTTGCACCCACAACTGTTGCCAGCAAGCAACATAATAATACCTGTTTCTTCATGCTATATAGTTCTTAGTAAATATATTAAAATTTATACCCTATCTGTTTAGTTTACACCTGTCAGCGATCTGATTAACTCCACTTCATTGGCATCATACGGCGTATGATCTGCATTGAAAATATCGTGAAACCACAGATCAGGCACCCCTTTATATTCCTTATCCCATGAGTCCCATGGATAGATAGTTTGCGTCTTTCCATTTACAAATCCCCAGTTGATAGCTCCAATATGGTTCTCTTTCAGCAAAGGAAGAATGTCGGCAAAGGTGCTCTTGCTGCCTCTGGACATATACTCCGTACAAATCATGGGGCGTCCGTGCATTTGAAGGAACTTTATTTCCCGGGCATGGTCTTCCAGATTGGAATAATTATGATAAGTAAGTATATCCGAATTAGCAATCTGGAATTCATTAAGCTCTTTCAAATCGAGGTTCCATATCCCCATTGTAAGTGGTTGAGAAGGATTCACGGCACGGGCCCATTCAAAAACCTTTTTAACCAAAGGCATTGACTCGTTACCATAAGCAGCCGGACGGGGTACATCTTTACTGATAGGACCAGCATTTCCCGGCTCATTGTATAAATCCCACATCAGGATTCTTTTATCATCAGCAAAAGAGGTAAGCAAATCTTTTACATAACGTTCCAGTTTAGGAAATGCAGCCTCCCAATTCTTATGGGCGTCCATTCCCGGATCCTGTACCCAACCTGAATTATGTGTAAAAGGAATACCCTGCGGCTGAGCGCCAATTTTGGGATAAGGATTCCAGCAATCATCAAAAATAACAAAAAGGGGACGAATTCCGTTGCGGGAAGTAATATCTAAAAACGTATTGATTCTATTCTTAAATCCAGCAGAATCGGCTTCCCATGCCAGGCTATGCAAATACACTCTGAGCGTATTAAAACCGATCGATTTTGCCAATGTCATTTCTTTGGCAATAGTCACAGTATCGAATGTCTCGGCTTGCCACATTTCAAGCTGATTAATTGCATTGGCCGGAATATAATCGCACCCAACCAACCAGGGCTGTTCTGCCATCCAGGTCGCCGCCTTTTCCTTTGGCCATGTTTTACTAAGGAATATCTCCACTTTAGTACCCTTGTTGGCATCTTTACAAGATACAAACAGTGCCAATATAAGAAAAGCAGGAAGCAGAAATAAGAACTTCTTCATAATTTTACAATTTAAGTTGAACAAAAATATTACTATTGATTCATCCCCAAAACATATTATTCCATTTACTTAGAAGAAGCTGCTTTTACATCTTTCATCTTATTCTCCAGCATCTTCATAAAATAACCTCCCACAACCGATCTTGCGCGAAAACCAACCGAATTACCATCCGTTGTTTCATGCCAGTCACTTAAAGGCATACGGGTGGTTGTCTCATTCACATAGTTATAAACAGGTGTAAGTAGCTGTTTAAAATCTTCGGGATTATCAGTCAGACAAGCACTCCACAAAATCCAGTCACTCTTGGTATATGTTTTCCGGCTGTCCAAAGGTAATCCATATTTATTTTGTTTTGTTATATAATAAGACATTTCTTTAGCAGTAATATCGGCAGGGAAGATATTGGATTGAAACAATTTATCCCATATCAGGTTGTACTTCTGGCTCCAGGTTCCGGCCTGGTCAAACGTAAGTTTATAATGATCTCCATCGTTAGCCATTGTCTCCCATTTAGCAGCCATCACCTTGGCAGCACCAATATACTGTTCTGCTATTTCCTTTTCACCCATCATTTCAGCCATGATACCATAACCGGCAATACCCATTATTGCTTTGATAGAAAGATTGGCATTGTGAGCAAAGTGTCCGGCAAAATCGTCCGTACACAATTGATTTTCCGGATCAAGACCTTCTTTTTTAAGATAATCAGCCCAGGTAGTCAGCACAGTCCAGTGTTTCTTTGCATAATCAGCATTACCCTCCATTATCGCAATTGCAGCGGTAAGAGTCAGCATATTACCACATTCCTCAACTGGCATATCCCCACCGTAAGTCTGTCCGTTAGCCAAAGGATAAGTACCCACATCATGAGCGGCAAAAGGCTTGTTCCATTTTCCAGATTCACTGAAATAGAATATCGGATTAAGCATGCCTTTCAGCAAATCAGAATTATAAACAAGAAACAACGGTGCCGAAGGATACGTTACATCGACTGTTCCAATCGAACCATTACTAAAGTTCTCTTTAGATAAGAATAATAGTTCGCCATCTTTGCTTTCAACAAGTTTATGAGCTGCGATAGCCTGACGATAAGAAAGTGCGCAAAGTTCGGCATAACTTTCACCACCATCTTTCGTTGCCTGCTCCATCAACTGCTTGTCAAAATCACCACATCGGTGCATTACAGAAACATAATTACCAGCCGCTTTTTCGAATGCCTGATAAATATCCACTTTGCCGTTCCTTTTCCAGTAAGGCATCAGATTTTCATTAAAATATTGAATAGAATACAAATCATCATAACCAATCATCAGGTAACCGTTGCTTGAAGAAGCATCCACCTTACCCAGGTTACGACTATAAGCCAAAACAGGCATTTCTTCCTGCATATTCTGAGAAACATTTCCGTTAGTTGCTGATAAAGCTCCGCTTTCATTGAACTCACTTTTAACAGTGTGATATTCTCCAAGTTTCATGGAAGCTTGTCTATCATTACCAGCAGCCAAATAAAAGTAACCCCAGTCAATGCGAACATCATCACCTTTTTTTCCTAAAACAGCCTGTTCGGCAGTTCCGGTCTTTAGGTAAGTAATCGCATTTTTTTCTATCTTTTCGGAAACCACCTTCTGGTTATCCGTATTTGTTGCCCATTGAGGCGTAGCATCAAAATAAATCTGCACATCATGCTTTGTTCCGTCCAACGACTTAACCTGATACGTAATATAGTTAACCGGAGTAGTCATTAATTCCAGGTCGTCCATCAATAAAGGCGAAGTAAAGATCAAATCCAGCTGAACAGGACCACATTCGAAGGTATAAAAAGTCTGCGTTGGCATTACATTGGCCGATTTCTGAACAGCTTTCGTATCAAAAGATGTTTTAGTTTCGGGAGTGGTAAACAAACCAAAGTCTACATAACCTCCGCCGGTTTGATTATGGCAATGAGCAGTAATAATATTTTTTCCGGGTTTAAGTGTTGCTTTAATGCTGTCCGAAAGTTCAAGCATTACATTATTTTTCCATTCGTAACCTGTAGATACAACCTCTACACCGTTAATATAAAGTTCAAAAATATCATCATGAGAATATTCGAGATAAACAGGCTTGTTCTGAATAGCTTCCGTTAGTTCAAAGCTGCGACGTACCCAAATATCCTTACTTGTCCAGGGAGTAATAAGGTTAGGCATTCCATCTGTTCCAAAAGCACCCTTTGCTTTTTTCCATGCAACATCATTAAATGACGCTTTATACCAATCATTTCCAGGTTTTGTTTCTGTATACAAAGCCTCCCAGTTTGTTGTTGCAGAAGTAGGAAGAATAACTTTCAAAGGTGTTTCTTCTTTTCCCATAAAGCGATAAGACTTTCCATCCACGCGTAAAACGCCCAACATGGGATGTTTTTTACCTGTCCAGTGGCGAACATCATCATCGTTTAGCTGATCGGAAAAAGACCATGCACTGGTATAAGGATCGATAGTTACCAACGGATAAGCCGGAGCCCGAAGTTTACTTATTTTAGCCGGTGAATAAGTTTCACCCTGCTTCGAAACACACGAAACAAAGAGTAAAAACAACAGGAAAAATGGGAAATACCTTTTCATGATAAAAGACTCTATTAATTAATAAAAAACAAAGAAAGAGAAAAAGAAGTGGACTTCTTTCTCTCTTTCTAATAAAATACTCACTATTTAATTTTTACTACATCAGAATAAATAGCCTGATCTGCACCAGTAGCTTTTACACCAATACGAGCATACAATTGAGTAGCTTTAGCAACATCTGTATTATTGGAAAGATCCAAAGAAAGAGTCGATGCACCAATTGCTCCAGTTGTCAGATTTTGACGGGCAATATAAGTTCCTTCATCAACAAATGCTGTCTTGCTAACCAATAGCATGACAGAGGAGACTGTAGCGGTAGAAACAATTTTATTTATTGACAAAGAAGCATTTACCGTATTACCACTCAAAGAGATCGATTCGTTGGAAATGGTAAAATAAGGAGTAACCTCCACTTCGCAATCTGTAGTTCCCTTCACATTTACAAGAACAGTATCGCGGTCATTTACCCACGGTCCATTGTTGTTTCTTGTTACCAGTTTGTATTCACCGTCAAACAACATGGCTTCAAAAGTTCCATCCTGATTAACATACACCGCTACCGGATCATGTTTGGCATACCCATCCTGATAAATTTGTAGCTGAACGGATTCATTAGTTCCTCTTAGTCCTAAAGTTTCGCCGTTATAAGTCACCTTTCCCATCAATTTCGATTGGGGTTCTTCGTAGTTATCCAATCCACAGCCTGTAAACAGTACAGCAAGCAAGAAAAAGGATAAAATATTAGATATTATTTTCATTACTTTACGTTTTTGATTATTGATATGGATTCTTAACAAATTTAGGATTATTATTAATCCAATCCAGATTGATGAAGTTGTAATAGTTCTTTAACTGGAAATTACGAGCGTAAGGAGACATATGATCTGCTTGTTTTTCAAACACCCATTTGCCATCATTTGGTGTTCCGGGAGCATTTACCTTGTATGGGAATAAGGCCCACTGCTGTGCATTTACATCATTTGTAACTCCATTCCATACTTTATCAGCCAAACGCCAACGTTTCATATCCCAATAACGGTGGTCTTCAAAGGCAAATTCGACACGATTTTCACGAACAATATCATCAAATGATACAGAGCTTAAATCCTGTATTCCGGCACGTTCGCGAACAGCATTTATATAATCTGTTGCCTGACCATTGTTCCCAAGTTCAAAAGAAGCTTCACAAGCAATCAGGTATGCTTCTGCAATACGGAAACGAGGGAACCACATATCACTTCCACGTCCACGTGTAGAAGACTGAGGTGTTTCGTCCAGGAATTTACGGAAGAAGAACCCGCTCTTATTAATGTATTGATTGTTATTAACTGCCGGACCATTCACAGATGTAATCAACAAACCGTTGGCATCCTTCGAATCGGCATCGCCAGTTAGAGTAACCCATTTCCCATTTTCCAACAACTTTTGTCCAGCCTGTAAAACAACCTCAGACCCTTTGAATTCAGCCCCTGGATAGATTATAGAACCCCATAAACGAGGATCCTTTTTTGCAAAAGCATCTTCAGGGTTTTCGTAGAAGATATAGTTGCCATTTTCATCTTTAACCTTAATCTCTCCGTTACGATCATTCACATATTCAAATGCTTCAACAAGATTTAAGATCGGACCAGCATAGCAACGATCAATATCTTCGGCATGAGATGCCGGAATATTGGATTGCGTAAACCCTGTTGTCTGACCCGGATAAATATAATCACGACTCCAGATAACCTCCGAATTGTTTTCTTTTACACAGATTGCTTCATAAAAATTCTTTCCACGATCATCAGGTTTTGTTAGCTGAAGCGAATATTTACCTCCTGCAATAACCTCTTTGGCCGCAGCAAGAGCAGTCTGATAATATCCGGCAGCTTTATCAGCGGAAATACCCACTTCTCCACCAGCTGTTTTTATCGGATTTGCCATTTTATTGTTATAATTGGCAATGGAACCGGCATAAACTGCTGCACGGGCTTTCAGCATCAACGCAGCCCACTTTGTTGCACGGGCAGCATTCGTAGATGGAGTTTCTGTCAAATATTCAGCAATTTCAGAACATTCACTGATAATATAATCATACATTTCAGCTTCTGTAGAGCGAGGGTATTGCAAAGTAGTAATGTCCATACCTCCTACATACTCGAACACCTCATCACCAACAATAGGCATCCCCCCCATTCCGCGGCACATATTAAAGTAAGTCCATGCACGTAAGAAACGGGCTTCACCTTCAATAGCAAGTTGTTCACTCTTTGCTAAAGCTGTCGTTGCCCGAAGACTTACTAAGAACTGATTAATATTGCGAATCAGTGTATAATCATACACACGCCATCTATCATCTTCGAAATCCTGACGAGTATCGGGACCTCCATCAGATTTAGCCGCCTCATCAATAATTGTATACGAATAAGAATCACTAATATTCTGCCCCCACGTAACACGTCCATAATAGTTTGCCAAAACAGATTTGATCATTGTCGCATCACTGAACACCTGGTTATCCGTCAATATTTTATCAGGATCCTGATCCAGAAAGCCCGAACAACTATTCATTGACATCAATATTGCAGCAGCAGCAGCAGCCAAAAAATATCTTTTCTTCATAGTTTGTTAGAATTTAAGATTAATACCTATATTAATTATACGGGTAGTTGGATATACCAAACCACTTGTCTGTGTTATTTCTGGGTCAACTCCCGGAAGATTAGACACAGTTAAAAGATTCTGTCCGGCTATATAAACCCGAAGATCCGAAATCATAGCTTTGGATAGTATTTGCTTAGGAATTGTATAACCAATTTCTAAATTTCTCAGCTTCATATAGCGAACTTTATGCATCCAGAATGTACTTGACCAATAGTTACTATGACTACTGTTACCAATTAATAATGTAGGATATTTACCAGGAATTAATTCACTGTTTGCATCCCAGATGTCAGACAATCTCCATGTATCTTCCATATAGTACTGAGGATTATTACCTCCATCATGGAACGGGTTTCGGTTTTCCCATTCTTGGAAATAAGATGAAAATGCACTTCCTGTAAGGTCGAATGCCAAATCAAATCCCTTCCATCCGAATGAGAAGTTTAATCCGTAGTTAAATATAGGGTTGTTGTCCGAACTCGTACTATAACCAATTACACGTTTGTCCATATCATTGATAAGACCA
The DNA here is from genome assembly GCF_963667135.1 of uncultured Macellibacteroides sp. Lineage (NCBI taxonomy): Bacteria > Pseudomonadati > Bacteroidota > Bacteroidia > Bacteroidales > Porphyromonadaceae > Macellibacteroides > uncultured Macellibacteroides sp. Next base: position 1,174,138 of record NZ_OY762974.1, read on the forward strand.
TCTCCATTCTGATCCACATATTTAATATCACCCGGACGAAGTGTTGTATTTCCTTTCCCGTCGATATTAATTGGATATGATGCGATTTCGTCCCAGCTCTGGAACTGACCGTCGGCTACGTATCCCCAGTTTTCATTTGCAAAACGCTGAGCACTTGAATTGCGGTATTCATCCCAAGAGTTACTATATCTTGGTTTATACTGGCTCCAGTTATACTTACGGGCGTATGTAACGTTAGCACCTACAGAATAAGAAAGCTCTTCAACCTGATCGGCCCAACGAACAGAAGCATCATATCCCATATGAAGGTCTGATTCCAGATTTTCTTTAGGCAAAGAGAATCCCAGCTCGGAAGGCAACAGCACATCATATCTGGAAGCTGGCAATCCTGTACGTTTACGACGGAAAAAGTCGAACGATCCACTTAGACGGTTATCCAAAAATACAGCATCAACACCAATATCCAGAATATTAGCCTTTATCCATGACAATGTAGTTACCGGAAGGCCTCTTGGGCTTGTTCCAATAACATAATCGCCGTCGATCACGCTACCTCCATCCTTATAGTTATAACCCGACATATAATCAAAAGCAGCATATCCGCTTACATTATCATCTCCTACTAAACCATAAGATCCACGAATTTTCAAATCATTGAATACGGAAGAAACTTTCAAATCTTTCCAGAACCCTTCTTCCGAAATTCTCCAACCAAGAGAAGCTGACGGGAAAAATCCCCAACGTTGACTGGGAGGAAATTTCCATGACCCATCATAACGTGCCGACAATTCCAAAATGTATTTATTTGCGTAATCATAGTTTATGCGCCCTAAATAACCTAAACGCGCCTCGGTCTCATTTCCTTCGTCGTTATAAGTATCCATGGTTTCATAATCAATCAAATGCAACGCATTGGAAGTAGGAATAGAGTGTATCCAGGTAGTAGGAGAATTTAATTTTGAAGATTCCATCCCAGCAACAACACCCAGTGTATGACCTTCAATCTTTTTGTTGTAAGCCAGCTGGAAATTCGCAGTTACTTCTTCATCATACCCCATACGGCGTTCACGCCAGGGATTAGTATTTTCGAACATAACAGGATATGTGTCTGTAGCTTCATCGTAACTATACAACTTATAAGTATACTCCTGATTATTCATATTCTGATTGGCGTAATAATACCCTACCAGTGCTTTGGCCGTTAGTCCGTCAAATATTTTATATTCCGCATTGGCATTTAATTGTACAACACGTTTGGTTTGTTCGTATTTACCGGAAAGGTCGTAGTTAAGCCAGGCAAAATTGGTAGATGCATCTGTAGATGTCATTGTCGGATAATTCGGATTATCGTTGGCAAAAGGACGCGCCGTTGGCAAATTTCTATATGTCCCAAAAATTGGAGCCCAGTAATCATCTCCACCTGGAACACCTGGATTCACAGTCTTTTCAATACGACCGTTCATCGAAGCTCCAATCTTCAATTTATCATTAATCTGAGACTCTACGTTCATCTGTATATTTGTACGCTCAAAACCGCCATAATTAACAATCATAGCATCTTGGTTCAGATGACCTACACTAAAATAATAGTTAATCTTATCTGAACCACCTGACACGTTTGCATTCACATAATACTGAGGAGATGTATTCCAGATATAATCGTACCAGTCAAATGGAACATATCCTTTTTCTTTACCCTCAGACCACTTTGCATAATCCTCTTTTGAATACTTATAGTCTGTTACACCTTGTAAGGTTTGAGACTGGATATAGTTTCCAATATAGGTTGTCGCATCCGCAGGTTTAGGGAACGTGGAAGGTGTCTGGAAACCATAATACATATTAAGTCCCACAGTATTCTTTGTATTCTTTGCCCCCTTTTTGGTATTTACAACCACAACCCCATTGGCTGCTCGCACACCGTAAATAGCTGCCGAAGCGTCCTTTAAAATTGAGATCGACTCGATATCATTAAAGTCTATGTTATTAAACTGACCTTCATCCTTTACAACGCCGTCTATAACATACAAAGGAGTACCCATGTTACGAATTTGTAATTTTGTAGAAGCGCCGGGACGGCCATCGGTTTGACGTGAGTTTATACCAGCCATCTTACCTACTAATGCACCGGAAGCTGTTGAAGCAGAAGATCGGGCAATGTCATCATTACCAATCGAGGCAATTGCTCCTGTAAGGGTTGCTTTCTTCTGGGCCAAACCAAATCCAGTTACAATAACTTCATTCAACTGCAGGGCATCTTCCTTCAACACAATGCTCATCAACGCATTTTGGGCAACAACATGTTGAGTCATGTAGCCAACATAAGAAACTTCCAAAGCAGAACCTACAGGAGCAAGCAGTTCAAATTCGCCATCCAAATTAGTAACCGTACCATTGGTGGTTCCTTTTATAATTACGGAAGCGCCGATAATTGTTTCGCCAAAAGAGTCCTTCACAACACCTTTGATTTTTTTATCCTGTTGGTTTACTGAATTAGATACTTCAGGATAAACATTAGCTTCGCCTGTCTTAGCTCTTGGGATAAGAGCAATCTGGTTGTTTGAAATTTCAAACGTCAGATTGGTATTCTTAAGCATTTCGGTAAGAACCTTTGTGATTTCCTCATTTCGCATATTCAGGTTAACGACATGCGACAAATCAGTTTTGTTTTCATCATAAAAAAAAGAATATCCGCTGGCCTTTTCAATCTCATTCATAGCTTTTGAAAGCGAAACATCCTTTAACTCAACTGTAATTGTCTTTGCTTGTTCGGAGGCTCGAATATAAGTCGGCTCTCCTACGTAAAGAGTAAGGGCAACAAGCAATAATAAGCGCCCTCCTCGTTTAAAAAACTTAGAGAAATGATTTTCCATAAATAAATTATTTAATTGACATTAATCTTACTTAGCTCAACATCGAGCAAAAATGGCTAACACATTTTTTCTATCATCATAGGCATAAGAATTAGAAAGTTTATTTTTTTGGAGTGATTATAACTACATTATCTTCGTTAAAACTATACTGAATAGGGTTTATACGAGCCATTAAACGCAATATCTCCTCAAACGGTTCATCCGTTATAGTAAAGGTATAGGCCTGTTCTTCCGGAATAGATGGATCCAAAATCATTTTTACACCGTACCATTTGGAAAGATGTTTTGACAATTCCCTGATTGATTTCTTTTCAAAGCTGATTGATTCTTTTGCCCACATGGCTGCAAATTTCACATCTGATTTCTCAACGCTTATTCGTCCGGTATTTTTCTCGCAAACGGCTATTTCTCCCGGTTTAATCATCTTAGCATCGTTACCAGAGGATACCGCGACTGAGCCAGAGAGGAGACTCACATTAACTTCTGCATTTTCATCTTTTGCATCCACATTAAAAACGGTTCCATACACCTTTACATCCACGCCATGACTCTGCACTATGAAAGGACGGCTCTTATCTTTTGTTACATCAAAACAGGCTTCACCATTAAGACGAACTTTTCGTTGGTTGCTCCATACAGAAGAAGAATATTCTAAAGTGGTTTGTTTATTAAGCCAGACAACAGACCCATCAGGCAAGATAACTTTGGATTTGCCACTAAATGAAGAATAGGTTTGTACTATATTATTAGAACGAATCCATTGGTTTGTAACGTACCCGGTAATTGAAAGCAGTAAAACCAAAAGGAATGAAGCCGCCACTGCCACCCAACGGAATTTATTAACCGGGAATTTGATTTCCCGGCTTTTCGTTCCCGCCAAGCGCTTCTCCATCTTCTCCCAACACTTGTCGGCTCTTGATGGCATACTCATTCGCTTCAAAAGCAATGAATTCCATAGCTGAACAATCTCAAGATAAAGTGCCTGATTCTTTTCATCGGCCTTCCACAAAGCGAGTGCTGACCTATCTTCGTCTGAGATCTCCTGCTTTAGTTCTTTAATTATTAATTCCCAAGGTATATTATTTTTCATACTTTCTATTTAATAAAAGTGAGACGCATAAAGAGTGTGTTACCCCTAAAAAGGATTAAAAAAAATATTATTATTTTAATAGAAGATAATACCAATAGGTATTCCCATAGTTAGAAGCCATCTGTTCCGGCAGGTCCGACCTATCGGAATTGGCTGTAAAGTCATGTTCAAACAAATTATACCGATGTTCTGTTTCTCCGCTCATTCCATGTTGAATCCAGTATTTACGATCATTGGGAGAGAGAAAAACAATGGCTTCCTGGTGGCTTTCCGATAATTGAGGCCATATCTTTGTTGGATAATATCTTTCCACAAGTCCTTTGAAATGGGCCAGGTCTTTATTTGAAAGATAAAATGCAGCCAAATATTGGATGGCTGTCTGATTGTCGGGATTATTTAGCGCAAGTAGCTCCAACTCTTCGATCAGGTTGGCCGACACTGCAATGCCGGCCGGACCGTTCAGGCCTTTCCTCTTACCACCAAGCAACGGATCCTTAGCAACAGCTAAATCATTATAAAGAAAGCGACGGTGTTCTTTCGCCCATGTTTTATAAAAAATAGTTTGCTCCAACAATCTAATATATTTTTCGGCCACCGGATAGGTGCCGAAAATGAGGTTTGTTTCTACCAACCGCTTTAATAAACGGCCGCTTCCACAATTAACAGAACTGACATACCCTTCAAAAGCATACTTCTGCGAAGAGGCTATGTCGCCTATGCAAAAATAAATATCACTAAGCTGCATGGCTGCACTAATAGAATTATCCCACTGGGCTATCAGCGATTTAACCCCACGCTGGTCGTAATTAAACATCTCGTCGCCTAACTTTTGTTGCTTTGCCAACGCATAGTTTACAAGATTCATTTTTGTATTCATACTGTGTTGATCCAGTTTAACATCTAACAGTTTATCCCATTGCCCTGCATATGCGTAGTAACTCATCCTTCTTTCCTGGAGCGACTCTTTTAATCCATACTTGCTAATTAAGCAAATGGCAATGCCTGCCAGCAACAGTAATTGGGGTAAAACAACAGACCATTTAAATTTTCCGTCCTGTATTTTTCTTCTACTACATATATAATGTGCAACAATCATACAAGACGGCCAGGCTATCCAGAAAAAATAGGCTTTGTTGCCATGAATCAACGGATCGGCGTAAGCATCTGGAAGGAAAGCAAAACGAAATTCGCCCGTCAGAGAGAAATTAAGACTTAACAGTCCGAGCAGAAGAACTTCAGCCACCAACAAAAGAGAAATATACGAACGCGGTTGTTTATTTAAATATTCTCTTAACGCAATACATACGGCTAACAAACCACTAACCGGACCTGCCATATAATAAAGAAGCAGAAGCAAAAAAACCGCAGTAAGCAGGCGAGTACGGTAATCGCGTATTTTTCCATATACCAAAAAGGTAAGCAACCCAAAAAGATAAGCCACTATGCCTTGTAAGAAATAAACAGGGTCAATCACAATGGGGAAAAAAGCAACCGCTGGCAGCAGACAAAACAAATAAATTTCATGGAGAGGTTTTAATTGCCAAAGAGCTAACCGCATTACAATACTAACACTTGTAAGTAACAGAGAAACAATAACCGCTCCGCCCCAAGGAAGAATAAAGAATTGGACTAAAAATCTGGAAAGATAAAGCGAGACTCCTCCAATTTGTCCAACAGCATCAACAGCGGCCAATTTATTAAACAGCAACAGCTGCAAGTGTTCCATGTAATAAAACTGGTAGCTATAGTTGAACTGCAGAAACAACACAAATAGGCAAAATATCAACAACCAGAAGATAATTTCCTTATTTTTCATCACGATTAATGTTTAATTTGGTTTACATCCTATGACTCACTAAGGGAGCGTATCCCCTAACCCAGTTCCTCATTTATTGAAAATAAATAGTGGATTGAATTCAAAAAGAAAATAAGTTGCAGCTTGCAGCTTACTTATGTGCAGTTAGTAAATAGGAATAAAAAAAAGGTTTACCACAAATAGGAGTATTGGTCTCCTAGAAAAGCTTTGATTTTACGTAGAGCAATTGTTATCTGACCTTCAACCGTCTTGACAGATATACCAAGTTCTTCAGCAATTTCTTTGTTGGTAAGGTTTTCATTGCGACTTTTACTGAAAATTTCACGGCATTTTTCGGGCAGTAAAGAAACCGCCTCTTCAACCAATCGATATAACTCGTTGAACTCGACCTGACTGTCTTCGCCGATAATCAAATGATTGTGCATTTCATCAATGGCGACCGTATCCTTCTTATCTCTGATATATGTAAAGGCGTTATTTTTGGCGGCCTGAAAAGATAGGCTTTCAGCGTGATTTTTATTTGCAGTGTTTTACGGTTTTCCCAGATAAATGAAAAAAGATCCATAACCAGTTCTTCTGCGATATCAAAGTCATGAATATAGAAGCTCACAAAATGACTTAGAGGATCTATGTATTTATAGAACACCTGCTTGAAAGCCAATTGATCATCTTGCTTAATCAGCTTTAATAATAATATGTCGTCATTTTGCACTTCCATGATGTCCCCGCGGTAAAAGTACATAAAATAATACAATCTTAGCCTTTTTATCCTACTTATACAAACACGCCGAATGTTATCATTTAGAAATGAGCAAGAATGTTTCAAAATCAAACTTGGACTGGAATACTACTGAGACGCCGTTGAAACACAAACTTAAATCTTGATATTAAGTAACTTAGTAGCATTTTGCAAAACGAGATGCAGCTCGGTAGAAGTACATACGACGTTCCTCAAACATTAAGCATCCCACAGACTGATAAAACTCATCTTCGAGATATCTTTAACAAACCTAAATTTCTTAATGACATAATACAATTTTTATTTAAAAATCCAAGTTTGTTTGATTTTTAACAACGCACAAATTTTAATGGGGATTTGTGATATAATATATAAAAAACCAAGCCTATACAATAATCTATAAATCAATCTCGTTATCAAATACGTTTATTAAATATGTACTATTAATTTGTTATTAAAAAATTTAGTTATGAAATTACATCGAAATTTTGCAAAATTAGGTTTATTTATTTTTGTTTTTTGCAGTAACATTACTTGCATCTAACAGGATTTATGGTCAACAACTCGTTCAAATGTCTGATTGGAATAAATCGCTAATTAAAACAGTATCAATTGATTGGTCGTCAGGAGGACCTGGGTTAAAAATTGAATTGAGGCATGCAACAAATTTAAGGATTGACTATCTTACCGAAGATGGAGGAACTCCATATTATAATCCAGTTCCATATGTAAGATCATCTGATGGCTATGTTTATGTGCCTTTATTGTATAGTAGACGTTTTAGAATAAGTGCAACCTACGAGTATACTGAATCATATCAAGAAAATATAACAAACTATTACGATCAAGTGTTATTTGTTTTTATCTACTAATATCTAACATTTTAGCATATAGTCCGATATCGACTAATAATTAGTTGATATCGGACTTACAAAGTCTAATTTTAGCAAACATTAATCGCTCATTAAACAAGAGGTTATATTGTTGAATATTAACGGATTCAACTTTATTCTTGTAATATAAACATAATTACCTTCAATAACAATACCCTTTCAGTAAAAGAACTTTTGTAAAGCTTTTCATAACAATTTAAGAGATGACAAACAATTTTCGGGATTAACCCAGTACCATGCCAGAAGTCGATAAAACTCAAGTTTAATTTTAATGCTTTGCCAACAGCCATAAAATCAGCAAAAGTCGTTGCAAAAGAAAGGGGTATTGAATATTCAAATTAATCCACTAAAGATTTAACTTACAACTCATTACTGCCTTATAATTGATCCTCGAGTCTGGAATTAAGCCAAACAAAAATAAATGACAAACTTTTCAAAAAACTCAGTGAGTTAGCGGCTATAGTCCCTCAGCTCGTCTGGAAAACTAGTAACGAACTATTGACAATAATATGCAGCACTTAAAACTATATGAAATAAATACGAAGCCTATTTTCCATTTGATTTCTGAATAGCTGAATATTATTTACAAAGAGAATTTATATAATACTCCTTTTGTGTATTATATTTGCAAACCGGGTAAGCCAACCCGTTCTATCTTTTTTCGGGGAATCTTTCCAAAGCGGGGAGATTCCTCAATGAGGATTTGACGCTAAATCTAATAACGAAACACATTACATGAAAAAATTCTTGCCATTTATTATCTCCCTTCTGCTCTTGATTGGATGTAGTGATGATTCTCCGGAGGGGATTCAGACCTTTGAAATTACCGATGAGTCCGTAGATTTCTCTGCTGATGCGCAGGGGAAAGAAATCCTTATCACAACAAACCTTTCCGAATGGGAATCATACGTTGATGCTTCCGGAACGGAATGGTGCACAGTTAGTCCGGTTGTAAACGGAAATAAAAAAGCAATCATTGTTCAGGTAGAAGAAAACAAAGAGTGGGATGTCCGTTCCACTACCATCCAACTAAAAGGTGCTGGTATCCTTCACTCCATCAAAATTAGTCAACTGGGTGTTAAACCAACTATATTGGTGTCGCCCGATAGGTTTGCTCCCGGTTTTATCGGCGAACAAATTGAATTGAAAATTACGGCAAACGTATCATTTAATCTGATTGACTCTCTCGATTGGGTAAATGCGGCGCCTACTTTAAGGTCGGCGGAAATGAGTACAACCACGGTTAGATATGTGGTTTCGCGTAATGCAAGCAAGGAGGCTCGCACGGGTTTTATTTATATCAGAGAAAAAGATAATAAAGCGAATGCTCAGGTAACCATTATCCAGGCAGGCGAAGGCGATTACCAGCCTTCTACCGAAAATGCGATAAACGATGATATTAAATTAGCGGTTGCTTCGGCCGAAGCTTCTTCTTTTCAGAGCGGATCGGAGCTGGTCAAGTCCATCGACAATGACAAGTCTACTATCTATCATTCCAATTGGAGCAATACGGCTGCCAATTACTTTCCTATTACGCTTACCTATAATCTGAAAGAGGCTTCCGACTTAGATTATCTGATTTACTATCCCCGCACTTCCGGCTCAAACGGACACTTTAAGGAAGTGGAAATCCAGGTAAAGAAATACGGACAAAACATGTTTGAGAAGTTGCTGGATTACGATTTTAAAGGAAGTGGTTCTGCTACCCGGATCGGATTCGATCAAAGTATCAGGGGGGTTGCTTCTGTCCGGTTTATCGTAAAGTCGGGCGTTGGAGACGGACAGGGTTTTGCGGCTTGTGCCGAGATGGAGTTCTACAGAAAGAATCCAGATAATTTCGATTCGGCTGTACTATTTACCGATGAATCCTGCTCCGAATTGAAAGCAGGTATTACAGAGGCTGATATCCAGGCAGTATCCAATCCATTCTTTAAAAACATGGCTTACTACATGTTAAGGGGGATTTATCCGCGGGAATTCAGGATCCAGCAGTATAAAGCTTATCCTGATCCGAATACATTAGCAGCATCCAATAAAACAAATCCGTACAGCTTACTTGACAATCCAACCGGAATAAGTGTTGCTGCATACGACACCTTAATAGTGTGTGTTGGCGAAACGCACAATCAGTCCCTGAGTCTGAAAGTCCAGAATCTGAATAAGGCGGGTGGCGACGGATACAATGACGGATCTTCCTCCTACCCGCTGGTAAAGGGTATCAACAAAATTGTGCCTGCAAACAGAGGATTGATTTATGTGATGTACCATACAAAAGAGTATGCTTCGGTTCAACCTGTTACCATTCACTTTGCTTCGGGGAAAGTTAACGGATATTTCGATGTAAAAAAACATACGGCCGGTCAATGGAGTACGTTGCTGAATAATGCGGTGGACGATTACTTTGATGTACTGGGCGAATATGCACACCTTACTTTTCCGGTTTATCAGTTTAAAAACAATACACCCGATGGTAAAATGCTGATCGATGTATATGACGACATTACACGTTTGGAACAAGAATTCATGGGTTTGGCTAAATACGACCGAATGAACCCGAACCGAATGTACCTGCATGTTATTTATACATCGTATATGTATGCCACAAATAACCGGACGGCTTACAACAATACCACGCTTGGTGAGCTTACCAATGCAAGTAAAGTAAGGAGTTCTTCCATATGGGGACCTGCGCACGAGATTGGTCATGTAAACCAAACCCGGCCGGGACTTAAATGGCATGGCATGACGGAGGTGAGTAATAATATTTATTCGTTGTTTGTGCAGACAAGCTTCGGTAACACGTCGCGTTTGCAGGGTGAGGATATGAGTGGTGAAGGGTATACCAACCGGTACGAAAAGGCAATGAGCAATATGATTGCAAAAAAACTGGCTCATGCCCGTGAATCGGATGTATTCTGTAAATTGGTTCCTTTCTGGCAGTTACAACTTTACATGAGCAATGTGCTGGGAAAAACCGATTTTTATAAAGATGTGCATGAAACCGTACGCACCTCAGCCAATCAGTCGACCGACGGTTTAAGTCAGCTCGAATTCACTAAGATTTGCTGCAACGTTGCAAAGCTGGATCTGACTGATTTCTTTTTGAAATGGGGATTACTTTCGGCTGTCGATTATACATTCGACGACTATGGTGAAAAGCGTTTTCTTATTACTGAAAGTCAGGCTCAGCAAACGATAGATGCCATCAAAGCCATGAACTATCCAAAACCGGCCCATGCTTTGGAGTACATAACGGATCTTTCGGTTGCCACATTCAAAACGAATGGGGCCATTCAAAAGGGAAGTGTTTCCAAAACAGGTCTGCAGCTCAGTTTTACAAACTGGAAGAATGTAGTAGCCTTCGAGGTGTATAACAATTCGGAGTTAGTGTTTATATCTCCGGCTTCGTCATTCACGTCAAAGAGCCCTTTCACACAAGTGTATGCAGTAGCGGCCAATGGCACAAAGGTGAAAGTAGATTGGTAAGTAGTTGGAGAAGGCCCTGCAAATTGGACATTTAAGCAGGGCCTTCTTCTTATATTGATTATATAAACCTATTTACAATGTAACTCCTGTTTTAAAAATAGCTATTTCTCTATAGTTCTTCTTTTCATTGTTTACCTGTGTACCACTTGCCACACCGATAATAAACTGAATAAAACGCTCCATCAACATATCCATCAATTCATCTTCGACCAATGTTCCGGCATTAAAATCTATCCAGCCCGGTTTCTGATTGGCCAAATTACTATTTGTTGATATTTTAACAGTAGGAACAAATGTACCAAAAGGCGTACCGCGTCCGGTGGTAAACAACACCAAATGACAACCGGCAGAAGCCAATGCAGTACTGGCAACCAAGTCGTTACCAGGAGAGCTCAACAGGTTCAAGCCTTTCGTTTTTAACCGATCGCCGTACATCAACACATCTTGCACTGCCGAAGCTCCGGATTTCTGTGTGCAACCCAACGACTTTTCTTCCAAGGTAGAAATACCTCCCGCCTTATTGCCCGGTGATGGGTTTTCATATACCGGTTGTTTGTTAGCCATAAAGTATTCCTTAAAATCATTAATCAGTTGCACCGTTTTATCAAACATAACTGCAGACTGACAACGATTCATTAGCAATGTTTCCGCTCCAAACATTTCCGGAACTTCCGTCAAAACGGTCGTTCCACCCTGCACTATCAGAAAGTCAGAGAAGAATCCCAGCAATGGATTTGCTGTAATACCAGAAAATCCATCCGAACCGCCACATTTCAATCCCACTTTCAATTCACTAAGAGGAATCTCGGTGCGCTCGTCAGCCGATGCTATAGCATACAATTCGCGTAGGATCTTCATCCCCGTTTGCTGTTCATCGTCTACCTTCTGCGTAACCAAAAATCGCACACGGTCGGAGTCGTATTCTCCCAGGAACTCACGGAATGCATCCGGCTGATTATTTTCGCAGCCTAATCCAACAATAAGTACAGCTCCTACATTGGGATGATGCACCATATCGCGAAGAATCTTCCGGGTATTCTCATGGTCCTCGCCCAACTGAGAACAACCATAGTTATGAGGAAAAGCCGCAATGGCATCCACTCCCTGGCAATTAGTTTCTACACGAAGCTCTCCGGCCAGGTTATTTACAATACCATTCACGCAACCAACCGTTGGAATAATCCAAATTTCATTACGGACCCCTACTTCTCCATTCTTCCGGCGATAGCCTTTGAAGGTTAAATCCCGCTTGCTACCCAATGGCGGGATAGTTGCCGGATGCCACTTATATTCCAGCAATCCACTTAAATTCGTTTTTATATTCTTCTCGTTAACCCAAGCACCGGAATCAATGCTTTCGCAGGCATGACCAATAGGGCAACCATATTTAATAATCTGATCGCCGGCCGATAAATCCTGAAGGGCTGCTTTATGACCTGCCGGAATATCAGACACCAAAACAATATTTCTGCCATCTATCTCTATCGTGGAGCCAGCAACCAACGATTGAATGGCCACCACCACATTGTCGGAGGGATGGATTCTGATATACTTATTCATTTACAACCTCTTTAACTACATGAATCATACCTTTTTCCTGAATAGTATTCAAATAATAAACAATCTTTTCTGTAAGTCCCGGAATCAGGTTAAGATTCTCACCCCAAATAAATCCGGCATTTAAAACACCTTCAGCAACCTTCTTTGTACAACCAGTAGCCCATAAATCTGTCAGCAAGGTAGTAATTTTCACATCATCCTGTATCTTTATCTCATCATCACCACGCTTTCCTCCCCTATAATAAGTGATAATTGCGGCCAATCCCAAAACCAGACCCGAAGGAAGAACCCCTTTGCGATCAAAATAAGTTTTCAAGCCAGGCAAATCGCGTGTTTGATATTTCGGGAAAGAATTCAGCATGATAGAAGTTACCTGATGATCTACAAACGGATTATTGAAACGCTCCAACACATCTTTCCCGAACTGAATCAGTTCGTCTTTCGGCAGATTCAATGTTTCCAGTAATTCGCCAAACATTACTTTATCAATATACTTACCAATTACTTCGTGCTGGCAAGCTTCGCGAACAATATTCAAACCCGACAAATAAGCCACTGGCGACAATACTGTATGCGGACCATTCAACAACGTAACCTTACGTTCGTGGTACGGCTCTTCACTCGGAACAAACAAGACATTCAACCCGGCTTTGTCTGCGGGAAACTCTTCCGCAACTTCTTTTGGAGCTTCAATCACCCACAGATGGAAGATTTCCCCCTGCACCACCAGATTATCGTTGTATTGTAACTTCTCCTGAATAGCCAAAATATCTTTACGGGGAAATCCGGGAACAATACGGTCCACCAAAGTTGCGTACACACCGCAAGCCTCTTCAAACCATGCCTTGAAGGCTTCTTCCAGATTCCAAAGCTCTATATATTGGAAAATCGTTTCTTTCAGCTTATGCCCATTCAGGAATATCAATTCGCAAGGAAAGATAATAAACCCTTTAGTCTTGTCGCCATGAAAAGTTTTAAAACGATGATACAGTAACTGAGTCAGTTTACCCGGATAAGAAGATGCCGGCACATCGGTCAACTTACAGGAAGGATCAAATGCAATACCGGCTTCTGTGGTATTTGATATAATGAAGCGCATTTCCGGTTGTTCTGCCAGCTTCATAAAAGCCTCGTTTTCGGTATAGGGATTCAATGCCCGGCTGATTACGTCGATCATCGTCAGACTATCCACAGCAACTCCCTGATCCAGTCCCTGCAGATTTACATGATACAAGCAATCCTGTTTGTTCAGCATATCCACCATACCCTGCGCAATAGGTTGTACAACAACAACACTTGCGTTGAAGTCTGCCTTTCCATTCATATTCCATACAATCCAATCGACAAAGGCACGAAGAAAATTACCTTCTCCAAACTGAATAATACGTTCCGGATATTGTTTTGCTTTCGCTGTTTTTCTATTTAACTCTTTCACGGTTTTAACTTTAAATTAGAATTTCACTAATATACGAAATACTTTACCTGGATTTGCAGCCCATTCATTCATAGCAATAAGCGCTTCTTCGGGAGATACTATCTTTGAAATCAGTTCGTCCTTCGGACAAGTTCCTTGTTCCAAATAGTGAATTACAGCACGGAAATCAGAAGGCAGCGCATTACGGGATCCCAAGATAGTTAATTCTTTCTGAACAAAAAACTTTGTTTGAAAAGAGACTTCACTTTTAGCGTAGCCTATACAAGCAATTCTTCCGGTAAAAGCAACCTCATCTACAGCCATTACATAGGTAGAAGGACTACCCACAGCTTCAATCACCACATCCGGACCCAGATTATTTGTTACTTTTTGCAGACATTCGTGTACATTATCGATTTGGGAATTGATTGTAAACTTTGCACCCACACGTTTAGCCAAAGATAACTTTTCGTCATCAATATCTACTGCTATGACAGTTGCTCCACGAAGTGAAGCCCGAATGATAGCGCCAATACCGATCATTCCGCAACCGATCACCATCACGGTATCAATATCTGTTACCTGCACGCGCGATACAGCATGGAAGCCTACACTCATCGGTTCAATCAGCGCACAATCCCTTGGTGATAGTTTGTTTGCCGGAATTATTTTAGTCCAGGGAAGAACGGCAAATTCACACATTACTCCATTTCGTTGCACCCCTAATGTTTCGTTGTGTTCGCAAGCATTAACCTTTCCATTCCGGCAAGAAGCACACCTTCCACAATTTGTGTAAGGATTCAAAGTAACACTCATTCCCTGATGAAATCCATCGGGAACGTTTGCTCCCGTCTCTTCAATAACGGCTCCTACTTCATGTCCTGGAATAACAGGAAGTTTCACCATCGGATTACGCCCTAAAAATGTATTCAAATCAGAACCGCAAAAACCGACATACTTGATTTTAACTAATACATCGTTGGGCCCCATAAAGGGCTTTTCTATTTCAACCACCTTCATTTCGGAAGTTGCTGTTAGTTGAACTGCTTTCATTTTATCGTTTTATTTATCAATCAACAATTTTATATCCTTTCCATCCATAGTATGCGCAAAAAGCAAAACAGATCATAGGAATACTGTATGCTACATAATATATTTGTTCATTTATATGCATAATATAAGCTGTTAGCTGTGGAAGACAAGCATTGCCAACTATAGCCATAACAAGGAAAGCGGCCCCACTCTTGGTATTACTTCCCAAATCCTTTAATGCTAATGAAAATTGGGTGGGATACATTATAGACATGAAAAAAGAAATAGCCAACATCGCGTATAAACCGATTATGCCTCCCCAACTAACAACTACGCCACATAATGCAATGTTCAGAATGGCATAAACAAATAACATATCCTGCGGTCGGAACTTCACCATTAGAAGGGTTCCAATCCATCGTCCGGAAAGGAAGGCTAACATATAAAGGCCAAAAAATGTAGTTGCCGTGTCTTCCTCCAAACCTGCATACGAACAGCAATAAACCAGAAATAAGCTATTAATAGCTGTCTGCCCACCATTATAGAAAAATTGAGCAATAACACCCCAACGTAAATGCGAACGTTTTAGCACACTGAAATCAATTAGCTTTTCACCCTGTTGCAAACGTCCTTCTTCATGATTTCCTTCACTTATTTTCGGGAGTTTCGAGAAAATAAATACAACTGCTATAACAAGCAAGAACAGTCCGAGAATAAGATAAGGAAGCCTCATCGCGTCTGTCTCCATCTGGATATATTGCTCCCAACCGCCAGTATAAACAGCTGGAAGAGTTTCTCGCGTATAATGCGTGCCGCTTAATACAAGCTTGCTTAGAAACATCGCTGCAATAAACGCACCTAAGCCATTAAAAGACTGAGCCAGGTTTAACCTTCTGGGGGCTGTATCCGGATTACCCAACGCGATAACATAAGGATTGGCAGCTGTTTCCAAAAAGCACATACCTGTCGCTATAATAAAAAATATACATAAATAGGCCCAATACTCTTTGAGAATAGCCGCTGGAAAAAACAAAAGCCCCCCAAAAGCAGCCAATACCAACCCGAAAATTATTCCGGACTTATAACTGTAACGTTTCATAAACATCGCAATAGGAATAGGAAATATAAAGTAAGCGAGCCAGTAAGCCGATTCAGTAAATGAGGCTTCAAAAGCATTCAACTCGCATGTTTTCATTAATTGCCGTATCATTGTTGGCAATAAATTACTACTTATTGCCCATAAGAAAAAGAGACAAAAAATAAGAGCCAATGGTAAGGCATAATTCTTTTTATTATTCATGGTGTTTTTCTACTTATTCAGACATGTTTTTAATATAAGGTAACTTCGTCAAATTTGTGAATCCATAGAACCGGGCGGCATTCTTTCCTAAGAATAATGCTTTTTCGTTTTGTGTCAGGCAATTCGTTTTCTGTATAAAATCGTACGACATTTTATACGTTATGGCTGTGATGGTACGGGGGTAATCAGAGCCCCACATTAGTTTATCCATTCCAACAATATCCGCTGCCTCCCGAATAGCCTTCACGGCTCCCGGAAACGGATAAAATTCTTCGTTAAATAACCAGGTTATACCTCCGGATTCGATCATTACATTCTGATGGAGTGCTAATCTAATCTGTTCTTTCCATTTTGGGCGGGTAACCATTCCAAAATGGCCAATGGCAATTTTCAAACCGGGGCATTCCTTGATAATATCATTCATTTCTTCCACTTGCGTATCGCCATCGGCCAAATCAATAGAAAGAATACAGTGGCTTGCTTCCATATAATGAAAAAGTTGCATCATCTCTTCATTATTCAGCATGATCCGTCCCCCGGGAAGCAGCAACCGCTGAGCCGGGATCTTAATAGCTTTAAATCCATCGGCAATCAATCGTTTCGCATCTTCGAAGAATCCTGGTTTACGAAACTCGCACATTCCACACATGAAAAAACGTTCAGGATAACGCTTAATCACTTCGGCCAGATAGTCGTTTTGAATACCATCTATATATTCCTGTGTAACCACTGCTGCAGACACCTGGGCATAATCCATAGTAGAGAGGAAGACTTCGGCACTGTTTTTACCATCAATCATAAAAGGAGGAAGCATCTGCCGGACTTCACCCATGAACAATGACCGGCCGTTTTTCAACGTACGAACAGGCAATCCATCTACTTCCGTATCCTGATTTAACCAAAGGTGAGAATGTGCATCTATTATGAATTGATCCATGATACTCGTTTTTGGTCGCCGATAATTTCCTGAACCTCTTTCACTAAATCCCAATCAATAGGTTCTTCTGCAAAGCGAATGTTTTTTAAAACATTTTCCGGATTGGCCGAACTAAACAAAGTAGTGGCAATACGTGGATTGCTTACCGAAAACTGAATGGCTAACTTCTCTATCGGATAATTCCTGGATTTACAGTGCTGAACTGCTTTCCGACAAACTTCAACCAATGCCTTCGGGGCCGGATGCCACTCCGGAATACCTCGTTCTGATAACAGTCCCATGGATAGAGGGGATGCATTGATAACTCCAACATCGTGTTTCTCGAAGAAGTCTAAAAAATCAACAAGTTTATCATCATTCAAACAATAATGGCAGAAATTTAAAATACTCTCTACTGTTCCGGGGGAAGTATGCTCTATCACCCACTTCAGATTCTCCAGTTGCAAATCGGTAATACCTATATGTTTTACAATTCCTTTGTTTTTCAGCTCCACCAAAGCCGGCAAAGTTTCGTTTATAACAAGATTCAAATCAACAAATTCGATATCATGGACATTTATTAAATCAATGGAATCAATATGTAAACGGTCCAGACTTTCGTAAACACTTTCTGTTGCTCGTTTGGCCGAATAATCCCATGTATTCTTACCGTCTTTTCCATAACGGCCTACTTTTGTGGAAAGATAATAATGTTCTCTGGGAATTAACTGCAATGCTTTTCCTAAAACAGTTTCCGCTTTATAATGTCCATAATAGGGAGAGACATCAATAAAATTCATTCCATTTTCTATTGCTTTACATACAGCATTAATTCCTTCCGATTCACGGATATCATGAAAAACACCACCTAAAGAAGAGGCTCCAAAACTAAGATCGGACACCTTCATTCCGGTCTTGCCAATTTCATTGTAATTCATAACAGCATTTCGTTTTATTATTATTTCACTCTCAAATGTAGATTATTCAATTCGATATTGATACAGACAACTGCCTGAAAATCTATGCAAACCTTTGCGTAAACTCTCATGAATAATTACATTTGCATAGAAGATTAATCGTATGAAAAAGAAGCCCATTTCTCTAAAGGATATCGCTACAGAGTTTAATGTTTCCATCTCTACTGTTTCCCGCGCACTGAAAGACAGTTACGAAATCAGTCCGGAGTTACGTAATCGGATTCAGGCTTTTGCTAAAGAACGAAATTATCGACCCAGTCCATTTGCCATGAGCTTATTAAAAAACAGTTCTGGAATCATTGGGATTATTGTTCCCGATTTGGTAACTTATTTCTATGCTTCTATCATTAGCGGCATTAGCGATATGGCGAAACAAAATGGTTACTCTGTAATCATTGCCTCATCGTACGAGCAATATGAGGAAGAGAAACAATGCTTGGAAAACCTTATAAATATACGGGTAGAAGGGGTTATGGCATGCATTTCGCAAGAAACAACAGATTATTCGCATTTTGAAGCATTAGAAGAACTAAATATCCCTTTAGCCTTTTTCGATCGGGTTTGCCTGCCCGATAAATTTTCGTCTGTCGTAGCAGACAATCATGAGTCAGCCCGCATAGCTACTGAACATTTATTACAAAATGGGTCCAAAAGAGTGGGATTTATTGGTGGAGCCGATTATCTTGGAATAGTAAAGAAAAGGAAAGAAGGCTATGTGGAAGCCTTACAGAAATATAATGTTCCAATAGAAAACTCACTAATTATATGCGAAAAAATGACTCCCGAAGAAGGGTGTGAGGCAACGAAACGACTCCTTAACCTTCCGAATCCTCCCGATGCGATTCTGGCAATGAACGACACTTTAGCCTTTGCTGCCATGAAGGAAATAAAGAATAACAATCTGCGTATTCCTCAAGATATCGCATTGATTGGATACACAGACGATGCCCATTCAAATTATGTAGAACCGGCGTTGACTGCCATAGCACACAATACCTACGAAATGGGAACCACGGCTTGCCGGCTGTTGCTAAAACAAATACAAGAGGGTGGTATCCCCGAACAGGTAGTGATTCCTACTCTTTTAAAAGTAAGGAATTCTTCAATCAAACATTCCTGTTAATCAGACGTATTTACTAATAGATTGTTCATTACTATCTATCCAGTAAATAAAGAGTAGGAAGGCAGGATTAATTGCTAATACTTCGTACTTTATCTTTAAGTATACAGGGAACTATTACCGGCAATACGAACAACTAATCATCGGACCTGGGTCAATTTATCATCGGACCATGGTCAACTTTTCATCGGACCTGGGTCCGATGAATGTTTGACCCAGGTCCGATGATTAGTTGTTCGGAAGCAAAACGGTACGTGTATATAGTCTTCTACTTACTTTACTTACGTGTTGTGGTAAGATTCT
Source organism: uncultured Macellibacteroides sp. (assembly GCF_963667135.1). Lineage (NCBI taxonomy): Bacteria > Pseudomonadati > Bacteroidota > Bacteroidia > Bacteroidales > Porphyromonadaceae > Macellibacteroides > uncultured Macellibacteroides sp. The sequence goes on from NZ_OY762974.1 coordinate 1,193,657, forward strand.
GTGTTGGTAATAGATCGGCGGTGACTATACCGACAGGGGTGGCACGAATGGTGGGGCTTTCCGTGGTGACAGATGAAAAAAAGTGATAGATGGGTTTTAGGCATCTATCACTTTTTTATTTACTGACAATCAATCTGTTATCCTCCAAAGGTGACAGGTAACAGATGTTTTCGCGTTTAATTCGTGTTGGAACGGATTTACGCTGTTTGGGTTTACATTTTGGATACTTCAACCCCGGACAGAGCAGCTACCTAAAACTCTTTCTTCTGCTGATCACGAAACTTCTTACGCCTAATCTGCACATAGCGAAGTAATAGAATAGCAACCACAGAAATCCCCATGATCAGAAAGTACGATTTATAATCCGGGTTCGGTTTGTTTCCCGGCCATCCCATCACACTCATCACTACCAGATACGCAATCAGGATTAAAGACGTAAAATTAATTTTTTTCATACTAACCTATTTTCTATTGGCAAATATACAATAAGTATTCCAATCCCTACTGTGCTATAATAAATAACTGTTGGTCCAAAAAACTACCTGCCCGGAGTTGTAAAATATAGGTTCCCCGATTAAGAGACATGGAAATCCGGCTGCTTCCCGAAGGAACCTGTTGTTGCCAAATCCGCTGACCGGTAAGTAGCATTACTGTAGCCAGTCCCTTCTGAGGCATATTTGTTAATGCAATCGAGTTGCCTTGTATTTGTAAAGATGATCCGCTTATTTGAGTTATTCCGGTTGGTAAAGCCTTCTGCAAAATCAGCTCGAACCTATCGGATTGATCTGCTGATGCTGAAAAGGAATACGTGTTATTCTCTGTAACGGAGAGCATTTGCTTTGTTTGTTTATCCGAAAGGAAAACAGTGTAATCTGAATCAACAAATGAGGCTGTCTGGAAAGAAAGCGTGTAATCTCCGGTCACCGGAGTTTGTATAAATAAAGGCACATGTAATTCATCTACAGACAAAGACTGAGAATTAATTGCCAGCAGTTTACCAGAAGAAGTATAACTTCCTATCTGCGGAACATCGGTTCGCAGGCTGGTTAATTTATATGCATCAAATGCCACATCGATTCCAGCTGTTGCATCCGAACGAAATCTCAGTTCAGTCCGATCCTGACAGGTTTCATTTTGTAAGGTAATACCAATAGAAGATAAGTAATCCCCGGAATACCCGGCTTTAGGATCGAAAGAATCGGATGAAGAAACGGATAGTTCTCCCTGAGCTGTTGTTTTAAAAAAGAAAGCCCCATAGGCAGGTATCAATTGGGTGCTTCCGGCATCGAAGACTTCGTAGGTTGAACCATTATACCAATACACAAAATTACCCAAAGTAGTATTTGGCTGAATTTTATTCAAAGACATAGGTGCCGGAAATGGATTTCCGCAAAGATACCACCCACTATGTTCGGATGACGCATTCCCGTTATAGTTATAATGAGGAACTGAAATCCGTGCCTGCTTGGCAAAATCAAGTCCAACAGTTTCTGCTTTAGATGTAAAAGTAAGTGTTGTATCGCTGGCAGCTCCATCTAACGCTATCAGATAGCCTTTGTCTTTTTGAAAAACCAATTGCTCACCGACACCCAGGGATGAAGCCAATGGTTTCCAGTTATTTGCGTTGCTCCCGCTGGCAGCACGTTGCTGTCCGTCGTATTGCTGAGCGTAGATATAATTGCCGCTTTGCGTGGACTGATTATCTTTTAAAATAAACCGGGGATCAATGCCTTTCGTATACACATCGAAAGGAAAAGAAATAAAGTACCATTTTCCTTTTTCAGCGAGTGTTGTAATCACCTGTATTTTATCTTTTACAATAACATCCCCTTTATTTACAAAACCTGATCTTGTCTGTGCATTATTATACAATGTAACCGTACTATCCACTGTTAACTTTGCTCCTTCTGAGATTGTAAGTAATCCGTTTCCAATAGTTAGACCGTTTAGCTGCTGTGAATTCTGAACCGTTACGTTTCCAGCTATTAAGGCACTCCGTCTGCGTGCGGGAGGAAGATTACTCCATTTTGTTGAATCGCTCCAATTTCCTGTTCCGGTGAATAGTGAATAAGCCGGAATGCTTCCGAAAATAAATACATTATCTACGTAATAGCCTCCTGAAGAGGACGAAACAGAAGACAGAATTGTAACCGCCCCATTGATCGGTCCAATCAGCGATGAATCATAAAAAGCAGTATAGGCAATATTTTTAAGGTTTGAAGTAGTCAACACATTGTTTTTAATATAACTGCATGAAAGGTTTTGACCGGCAACCAAATCTTTACCTGTGTGATATGCTCTTATTACCGGATTAATATAGCCTGAAACATTTAAAGAATCGAAAGTGATTGCACTTCCGGAGGGTAATCTCATCGATTGAGTTCCATGTGTCCAGTTAAGACCAAAAGCTGCAACATCAGATAGTGCCGCTCCGTTTCCCGACAGCGTATACCCCCAGGTATTAAGAGCACCTGACTCGAAACTTTGAACCCGAAAAGTATCTCTTATTAAAACATTTTTTGCAGGATCACTTATCCATGTATTCCATTGATTGGGTGGGATTGTTTGTGCGTTGACTTGCAACTGAATAGAGATAAAAAACAAAAGTAAGACAGGGCATAACAGGCTCTTCTTCATAGTTAAGATATTTATGGTTACAAAATGAGTTACAAAGATAAACGAATCTTTGAATTTACTATCTTTGTACCATGAAAGAATTTATCATATCAGACGCACAAACAGAAAAAGCTGTATTGGTGGGGTTGATTACTCCAGACCAGAACGAGCAGAAAATCAGAGAGTATCTGGACGAGCTTGCGTTTCTGGCCGATACGGCAGGGGTAGATCCTGTAAAGATGTTTTACCAACGATTGGATTACTCCAATCCGGTAACCTTTGTAGGTAAGGGTAAATTGCAGGAGATTAAGGAATATGTGGTTGAAAACGAAATAGGGGTGGTGATTTTTGATGATGAGTTGTCGCCGAAGCAGTTAAGGAACATTGAGAAGGAGCTGCAGGTGATGATACTGGATCGTACAAGCCTTATTCTGGACATCTTTGCAAAACGGGCACAGACAGCCCATGCAAAAACGCAGGTAGAACTGGCTCAGTATAAATATATGCTGCCACGTCTTACCCGGTTATGGACACACCTTGAGCGGCAACGCGGTGGTGTTGGAATGCGTGGTCCCGGAGAAACACAGCTTGAAACGGATAAACGTATTATCCTGGACAAGATTTCGTTGCTAAAAAGGGACCTTATCAGCATCGACAAGACAATGTCTATTCAACGGAAAAACCGAGGAAAGATGGTTCGCGTAGCTTTGGTAGGTTACACTAACGTGGGAAAGTCTACGTTAATGAATCTTATCAGCAAAAGTGAGGTATTTGCAGAAAACAAATTATTCGCAACACTTGATACGACTGTACGTAAAGTGATAATTGAGAACCTCCCGTTCCTGTTATCTGATACGGTTGGTTTTATCCGCAAGTTGCCAACAGAACTGGTAGAATCATTTAAATCGACATTGGACGAAGTTCGTGAGGCAGACTTACTGGTACATATTGTGGATGTATCGCATCCTCAATTTGAAGAACAGATTGAAGTAGTTAACAAAACACTTGCTGAAATAGATAAGCAAGCGAAGCCTATGATTATTGTGTTCAATAAGATAGATGCTTTTTCGTTTGTAAAAAAGGATGAAGATGATTTAACTCCCAGCACACGCGAGAACGTGAGTCTGGACGAACTAAAACGTACCTGGATGAACCGTTTGCAAGATAATTGTATCTTTATCTCGGCGAAAGACCGTACAAATGTAGATGAACTAAAAACAATGCTATATACGCGGGTTAGAGAGATCCACACCACGCGTTTCCCTTACAATGATTTCCTTTTTCAACAGTATGATGATGTTGACGATGGGAATCTTGATGAATAGAATACTATTATCTTAATTCGTTAGACATATGAGTAATAAGCGTAACCTGCGGACGGAAGAAATTGCCGTACTGCAGGCCAATGCATGTAAAGCGGACAACTGGGACTCCGTATTTGTGCCTGATTTATTTGATATTCAACATGTAACCCACACCCACTTCTCGGGAGAGGTATCTCTGGGAGCTTTCAACAAAGAGTTTGTTCTGCCTGGCGGACTGACAAAACATGCAGGTTTGCACAATGTAACATTACATAATTGCTCGTTGGGGGATAATTGCCTTATCGAGAATGTGCAGAATTACATAGCGAATTATGTTATTGGTGACAATTGCCTTATTCAACATATAAATGTGATGCTGGTCGATGGTTACTCTTCTTTTGGAAATGGAACTCCGGTTGCTGTTTTAAATGAAACGGGAGGAAGGGAAGTACCAATGTACAATACTTTACCGGCCCCGCTGGCATATATTATTGCATTATACCGCCACAGACCAGAACTAATAAACCAGATCAGCAAACTTATTGAAGAGTATTCGAAAGGAGTATCCTCTTCTTTCGGGACCATTGGTAATAATACCCGGATTACAAATACGGGAACTATTAGAAACGTATATATTGGAAGCAATGCTACAATAGAAAACTGTACCAGACTGGAAAACGGATCGGTAAACAGCCGTCCCGAAGAACCGGTGTATGTAGGTGATAGTGTAATTGCCCAGGATTTTATTCTATCTTCAGGTGTAGTGCTTGCGGATGCGGCAAAATTGGTACGTTGCTTTGTAGGCCAGGCCTGCCATGTTACACATAACTTTTCTGCGCACGATTCGCTGCTATTCAGTAACTGTGTATTCGAAAACGGAGAAGCCTGCGCTATCTTTGCAGGTCCCTTCACTGTATCGATGCATAAAAGCAGTTTGCTGATTGCGGGAATGTTTTCTTTTCTGAACGCAGGAAGCGGTTCGAATCAAAGTAACCACATGTACAAGCTTGGTCCAATCCATCAAGGCATTGTGGAAAGAGGTTCGAAGACAACAAGCGATTCGTATTTGTTATGGCCAGCCAGAGTCGGGGCTTTTTCATTAGTAATGGGAAGACATTATCGCCACTGTGATACATCAGATATGCCTTTCTCGTACCTTATTGAAAAGGATGATGAAACATACCTGGTTCCGGGGGTGAATCTGCGAAGTGTGGGTACTATCCGCGATGCCCAGAAGTGGCCGAAGCGAGACAAGCGCAAAGCTGACTTACACCTGGATCCGATTAATTATAATTTACTGAGCCCGTATACGATCAGCAAGATGATAAAGGCGGTAGAGGTTTTGAAAAACCTGCAATCGCTCGTAGGCGAAACTTCAGAGATTTATTATTATCAGAATACACGTATCAAAGGCTCTTCTCTTCGAAAGGGGCTGGACTTATACAACAAAGCTATTAATAAATTTCTTGGGAATTCTCTTATTAAAAGACTAGAGGGAACCAATTTCTCATCCATGGAGGAAGTTTGGAAACAACTTCGTCCAACCGATGCCAAAGGTGAAGGTGAATGGATTGATTTATCCGGAATGATTGCCCCCAAGGACCTAATTGAAGAGTATTTATGTCGTATAGAGGCTGGAGAGATTCATTCGCTGGAAGAGATCTCGGCTTATCTTCATGGATTACATAAAAAGTATTACGACATGGAATGGACTTGGGCATACGGTGTTATCGAATCTGCTTACAAGGTGAATCTACAAACCATCAATGCGGAGAAACTGATTTCTCTGGTTGAAATATGGAAGGAATCAGTTGTAAGCCTGGACGAATTATTGTACGCAGATGCAAAAAAAGAGTTCTCTCTTACATCCAAGATCAGCTTTGGAGTAGATGGTTCAACATCTGATAAAATGAAAGATTTTGAAGGTGTTCGCGGAGATTTCGAAAACAATCCTTTTGTGGCAGCAGTAAATGAACACATTGTGACAAAGAAAGCCCTTGGGGATGAATTGATCAATAGATTGAACGTTGTTTTGAAACGGTAAACACCCTTAGCGAAACACATCCTTAAGTTCTTTTAGGTTTTGTATAAACTGTAAGTATAGAATAATTCTGTACATTTGTGGGATAAACAGAAATCAACAATTATTTAAAAAATAGTAAAGATATGGCAACACCTCCCTTTAAGTATCAGGCGCCTTTTCCTATGGGAAAGGACGATACGGAGTATTATCTGCTTACAAAAGAACATGTTTCTGTAAGTGAATTTGAAGGAAAAGAAATCCTGAAAGTTGAATCAGAAGGACTTACCAAGCTAGCGAATGCGGCTTTCCGTGACGCTTCTTTTTTGCTTCGTACTGCACATCAGGAACAGGTAGCTAAAATTTTATCTGATCCGGAGGCAAGTGAAAATGACAAGTTTGTAGCACTTACGTTCCTTCGCAATTCGGAAGTATCTGCCAAAGGCCAGCTTCCTACATGTCAGGATACCGGTACGGCTATCATTACTGGTAAAAAAGGTCAGAACGTATGGACAGACGGCTGCGATGAAGAAGCCTTGTCTTTAGGGGTTTACAAAACCTATACCGAAGAGAACCTGCGTTATTCGCAAAATGTTCCGTTGGATATGTACAAAGAAATCAACACTGGCTGTAATCTGCCGGCTCAAATCGACCTGTATGCCGTTCAGGGAAATGAATATAAGTTCCTTTGCATTGCTAAAGGAGGTGGTTCTGCCAACAAAACATATCTGTATCAGGAAACCAAAGCATTATTGAATCCTACTTCGCTGGTTAAGTTCCTGGTTGAAAAAATGAAGACATTAGGTACGGCAGCTTGCCCTCCCTATCATATTGCTTTCTGTATTGGCGGTACTTCGGCCGAAGCGAACCTAAAAACTGTTAAGCTTGCCTCTGCGAAATATTACGACAACCTACCTACTTCAGGAAACGAAGGTGGTCAGGCATTTCGTGATATTGAACTTGAAAAGGAAGTATTACTGGAATCTCAGCGCATGGGTCTGGGTGCACAGTTTGGCGGCAAGTATTTTGCGCACGATGTACGCATTATTCGTCTTCCCCGTCATGGCGCTTCTTGTCCGGTAGGAATGGGTGTTTCCTGTTCTGCTGATCGTAACATCAAAGCAAAAATCAACAAAGACGGTATCTGGATTGAAAAGATGGAAACAAATCCGGCTCGTTTCATTCCTGAAGAATTACGTCGTGCAGGTGAAGGTGAAGCAGTTCAAATTAACCTGAACCAGCCAATGACCGATGTTCTGAAAGAACTTAGCAAATATCCGGTTTCGACCCGTTTGTCATTGAACGGTACAATCGTAGTAGGTCGCGATATTGCTCATGCCAAACTGAAAGAACGTATTGACGCAGGTCTGGGATTACCTCAGTATATCAAGGATCATCCTATCTATTACGCTGGTCCTGCCAAAACACCAACCGGAATGGCTTCCGGATCATTTGGTCCTACAACAGCAGGCCGTATGGACTCATACGTTGACTTGTTTCAGGAGAACGGGGGAAGCATGATCATGATTGCCAAAGGTAACCGTAGTCAGCAGGTAACCGATGCTTGTCAGAAGCACGGAGGTTTCTACCTTGGAAGTATTGGTGGCCCTGCTGCAATTCTTGCACAAGACAGTATCAAGAAAGTAGAATGTCTGGAATACCCTGAACTGGGAATGGAAGCTATCTGGAAGATCGAAGTTGAAAACTTCCCCGCATTCATCCTTGTAGATGATAAAGGGAACGATTTCTTCAAACAACTGAAGCCTCTTTGCATACTTAGCAAATAAGTATTCATACACCTTATTATATACAGGTACTCCGACCAACGGAGTACCTGTTTTTTTTATCTCTTTATTTAGGTCGTTTTTATCTGATGTACTCATCCAGCTCTTGTATTTCTTTTTCCAACTTTTCAATTTTTTTTCTGAAAACCACCGAACCTTTGATATTTAACAAAAATGTGACAGCAAATATTCCAATCAGAAATAGTATCATATTAGGAGTAAAGTTAAAGCTATTCCACCCAATTAAGACTGCTCCAAGAAAAATGACCGGATAATAAAGGAAAACATATTTCCATCTGACATTAAACCATTTACTAAAGGTTGCAACCTTTTTTGTCGAAGAAATTATAGAATCTGCATCAAGATGAATATTCTTAAGCATTATGTACCATTTTAAGCTAATGAAGCTTACATAAATCAACACTGAAATTACCATGATACATCCTGTTATAAAGATCCAGTTAATATTCTCCATTTTAAAATTAGGATGGAGAGCTATAAGCAGAATGATTGGTGTAGCAATCAGGCTATAAGAACTTTTAAACTTTTGCCAATTGATCTTTTTATATGACTTTTTTAAAAGAGTTTCCTGAATTACTTTTTTATTCAACATTTCAAGTTTATCTAATCTTTCATCGTATTGTTTCCACATTAATTTCAATTCTTCTATTTCCATAATTTTATATTTAAACGTTAAACATTTGTGATCTTAATTTTACTTTGATCCGGTTGATCTTGGTTGCAATATTTGTCTTTGTTAATCCAACTATTTCAGCTATTTCATCATATGAATACTCATCAAGAAGCAAAAGTATAATTGCCTTATCTATATCTCCAAGAGTATTGATAGCCTTATACAATCGGGTATATAATTCGTCGGCGTCACTTTCATCAGATTCAATTGGAAGATTAGGAATAAGCGAAGTGTATTTAATTGTTCTGTTTTGTTTTGTGTATTCTCTTACCCATGAAATGGCTGTATTAAAAGCTACACGATAAATCCATGTACTGATTTTAGACTTATTTTTAAAATATGGGAAAGCTATCCATAGATTTAGAATAATTTCCTGAAATAAATCCTCCTTATCAACAGAACAATCGCAATAAAAAAAACTGATTTTATATATCAACTTTTTGTTATCCTCAATAAGGTTAATAAAATCAGTCTGAACTTTTGAATTATCTATCATATATTATCACTTTTTAGTATTAGTCGAAAATATAAATAAAAAATCACAAGATAGGGGTGTTATTTAATAGTTGGTTAAAAAATAATTGACAAAAAAGCCCCGGCAGAGAAAACTGCCGGGGCTTATATAATAATGTAATAAATTACTTAGTCACGATGACCACGTTCTGGACGGGGACCTCTTTCCGGGCGTGGGCCGCGTTCCGGACGGGGACCACGTTCACTACTTTCGGGCATACCTTCAGGACGAGGAAGCAATACTTTACGTGAAAGTTTAAACTTGCCTGTCTTCTGGTCAATATCAACCAATTTAACTTCAATTGTATCGCCTTCTTTCAAACCGGATTCTTCTACTGTTTCCAGTCTCTTCCAATCGATTTCAGATATGTGAAGCAGACCGTCTTTACCTGGAAGGAACTCGACAAAAGCACCATAAGGCATGATAGAAGAAATCTTTCCTTGATATACTTCATTTACTTCAGGAACAGAAACAATACCCTTAATAGTAGCGATAGCTGCATCAATACAAGCCTTGTTTGTTCCTGAGATTTCGATACGACCGGCACCATCAACTTCTTCGATAGCAATCGTAGCACCTGTCTTTTCCTGAATACCTTGAATGATCTTACCACCCGGGCCAATTACCGCACCAATAAATTCTTTGGCGATAATCAAAGTCTCGATACGAGGAGCATGAGGTTTCAGATCTTCACGAGGCTCAGACATTGTTTCTTCAATCTTTCCAAGAATATGCAAACGACCGGCTTTTGCCTGAGCCAATGCATTTTCAAGAATTTCGAAAGAAAGTCCGTCAACCTTGATATCCATCTGAGTAGCTGTAATACCGTCTCTGGTACCAGTAACCTTAAAGTCCATATCTCCCAAGTGATCTTCGTCACCTAAAATATCTGACAAGATTGCATAGTTCGTTCCCTTGTTTTCAGAGATAAGACCCATTGCAATACCTGAAACCGGTTTCTTAATTTTAACACCGGCATCCATCAATGCAAGTGTACCGGCGCAAACCGTAGCCATTGAAGAGGAACCGTTTGATTCAAGAATATCGGAGATCACACGAACCACATAAGGATAGTTGGCAGGCAACATACCTTTTAATGCGCGGTGAGCAAGATTTCCATGTCCAACTTCCCGACGTCCGATACCACGGCTCGCCTTAGCTTCGCCTGTAGAAAACGGTGGGAAATTATAATGCAAAAGAAAACGTTCTTTTCCGTGATTTAACACGTCGTCAACCATTTTCTCGTCAGATTTTGTTCCTAACGTTACTGTAGTAAGTGATTGTGTTTCTCCACGTGTAAAAATAGCTGAACCGTGAGGACCAGGCAAACAGTCAACTTCCGACCAGATAGGACGGATCTCAGTCGTTTTACGACCATCCAGACGCTTACCTTCGTCCAAAATGGCACGACGCATAGCTTCTTTTTCCACATCATGGTAGTAACGACCAATCATTTCGCCTTTGCCAGCCATTTCTTCTTCCGTTAATGAAGCTTTGTATTCTTCAATAATGGCATCAAATGCATCCGAACGCTGATGTTTGTCAGTTCCTGAAGTAGCTACTGCATATGCTTTTGCATAACACTTATCGTGAATATCTTTACGAAGTTCGTTATCATTCACTTCGTGACAATAAGGACGTTTTTCCAGTTTGCCAACAGCAGCTGAAAGATCCAGCTGAGCCTGGCAATGAATCTTGATAGCTTCGTGAGCGACGCGAATTGCATCTAGCATATCTGATTCCTGAACCTCCTTCATCTCTCCTTCAACCATCATGATATTATCAAGCGTTGCAGCTACCATAATATCGATATCAGCTTCTTCAAGTTGAGCGAAAGTTGGGTTTACAATAAACTCACCATTAATGCGACCAACACGTACTTCAGAAATTGGTCCGTTAAAAGGAATATCTGAAACAGCCAAGGCAGCAGAAGCAGCCAATCCGGCCAATGCATCAGGCATATCTTCGCCATCAGCAGAGAACAATATGATGTTTACAAAAACTTCAGCATGATAATCATCCGGGAATAGAGGACGAAGTGCTCGGTCTACCAAACGTGAAGTAAGAATCTCATAATCAGAAGCTCTTCCTTCTCTTTTTGTAAAACCACCTGGGAATCGGCCCATTGCTGAGAATTTCTCTTTATATTCTACCTGCAACGGCATAAAATCAACTCCGGGATTTGCATCTTTGGCAGCACAAACAGTAGCAAGCAATACAGTATTGCCCATTCGGACAGTTACCGAACCGTCCGCTTGTTTTGCCAATTTCCCGGTCTCGATGGTAATGGTTCTTCCATCACCTAACTCGATCGTCTTGTTAATTGGATTAAGCATAATCTTCTTTTCTTTTTTTTCTAATCTCTTAAATTGGGGCAAAGGTAATGAAAGTTTACCTCTAATTATGTGAAAATGAAAATAAATAACGATAAATAAAGGCATTTTAAAGAAAAAAAAGAGGAAGAAAGAAGGATTTGTAGCACTACAATTGCAAATTAATGTATATTTGCAGCAAAAATTAAAACGATATTAAAAATATAATGAAAAAAATATCCACACTACTGCTTTCGGCTTTTACTCTTTTGCTGTTTCTGTGCACAGGATGCGGCAAGTCGAACGAGTTCACCGTAAAAGGGATTGTATCCGGCGCAGACGGAGAAACCATGTACTTTGAGAACGTAGGTGTTTCGATTGTAGAAACGCTGGACTCAGTAAAACTTGCAGCTGATGGTAAATTCAAATTCAAAAGACCTAGCACAACTCATCCTGAGTTTTACCGGCTTAGACTAAACAAACAATTTATCAACGTTGCTATTGACTCGACCGAAACTGTAAAACTTATTGCTGATGCCGGCACTTTTGCCACCTCATACACCGTAGAAGGATCTGAAAGCTGCAAAGCAATTAAAGACATCACCTTGGCTCAGCTTGATGCCAATATGGAAATCAGCAAGCTTCGAAAAGCATACGGCACAAAAGAAATCGCAGACAGTACTTATAAAAGCAAAGTACTTGAAGCCGCCGAAGCCTACAAAAATGTAGCAAGAAAATATATTTTCTCTGCACCAATGTCGGCTGCAGCCTATTTTGCCTTATTCCAACAAATAGACGGTTTATTATTCTTTGATTTGTACGACAAGGCTGATTCCAAGGCCTATGGCGCTGTTGCAACAAGCTATGACCACTTTTATCCAGAAAGTCCCAGATCAAAGCATTTACATAATTTGGCCCTGCAGTCTATCAAAGTCCTTCGTGGTCAGCGTCCGCTAAATCTTGATAACATCAAGACGGAAGAAATAAGTTTTCTTGATATTGATTTACCAACTATTACCGGCCAGAATACAAAATTATCGGACTTGGCCAAAGGCAAAGTGGTTATAGTTAACTTTACTGCTTATCAAGCAGAATGGTCTCCGTCATTAAATATGGAGCTTGGTAAAGTTTACACCAATTACCACGATAAAGGTCTCGAAATATATCAGATCTCGCTTGATACCGATGTTCACTTTTGGAAAAATGCAGCTTCCAACCTTCCATGGATGTGTGTTCGCGATCCGGAATCTGTTTATTCGCAAGCAGCAGCATTGTATAATGTAAAGCAATTACCAGCCGTTTTTATTCTAGACAAAAATGGCAATCTGGTTAAACGACTTGACAATATCAACAACATGGAAGCTTCGATAAAAAGTCTCCTGTAAGACTTTTTATCCTCTGTTTCAGAAATTTATGTTTTAAAGCACATCTTTACATTTGCTTCTTCAAAAAAGAAGACTTACCTTTGTATAGTAAAAATAAGACAATGAGTTCCGGCCATTACGTTGGTCGGGATTCTTTTTTTATATAGTATTCAATATTCACAAAATAAGAAATAATTAGGAGGATTTAGTATGGCTGTTAGTTACATGACAGAGGAAGGCTACAACAAGATTTTAGCAGAGATTAGTCTGTTGGAAACCACAAAGCGTCCGGAAATATCCCGTCAGATTGCAGAAGCAAGAGACAAGGGAGACCTTTCTGAAAATGCAGAATACGATGCCGCCAAAGAGGCTCAAGGTATTCTGGAAGCGAAAATTGCTCAACTAAAAAGTCTGATTGCAAATGCTCGCCTGATAGATGAGTCACAATTAAGGAGTGATGTAATTCAGATCATGAGCAAAGTAAAGATCAAGAACGTAAAGAATAACATGGTTATGAGCTATACATTGGTTTCTGACTCTGAAGCGAACTTGCGAGAAAACAAAATTGCCGTAAGTACACCCATAGCAAAAGGATTGATGGGAAAGAAAGTCGGCGATGTTGTTGAAATAAAAGTTCCTTCAGGCGTTGTTAGTTACCAGGTTGAAGATATTTCCATTTAATTTTAATATATATGGCAACAATTTTCAGCAAAATAGTGGCGGGGGAAATTCCTTGCCACAAAGTAGCGGAAGACGAAGATTTTTTTGCCTTCCTGGACATTAATCCACTTGCTAAGGGTCATACACTTGTTATACCCAAGAAAGAGGTGGATTATTTATTTGATTTAAATGATGCTGATTTAAGCGCCATGATTATTTTTTCCAAGCGTGTATCACAGGCAATAGAAAAGGCCATACCATGTAAAAGAGTAGGCCTTAGTGTAATTGGTCTGGAAGTACCTCACGCTCATATACATTTGGTTCCTCTAAACAAGGAGTCAGATATTTATTTTGGTAAAGAAAAAATGGCAGTTTCTTCAGACGAACTAGCCGCAATAGCGGAGAAAATCAGAAAAGAGTTTTAAAATCAATTATTATTTGGAAAATAAAAAGATTGATTATATTTGCACGCGGTTCAGATAAGACGTTTTATGATACGCATGAACCGTTTACTAAAGATTCATTAGTGGTTTTTACTCATAAATTTGTTAACCTTAAAGAAAGGCCCCTCTGAGACAGAGCGGCCTTCTTTTTTAAACACACATTACATTAAAAACAATTACCAAAGAGATATACTGACCGAATCCCAACCGGTAGGCCATTGATCCCATCCAAGGTTCAGCACAGCTGGCAATCCATAATTCCATCCAATAGTGATACAGCTTATTAAAGCTACAATCCATATAATAAACAAGATCCACTTAGCAAGTACGGGAACAGGTTTAAACTTAAAAATCTGGCTGCATATAGCATAAATCGCTGTAACAATCGGAATTGCAACCACCAATACAGCCGAAACACTTGCTCCTATAATTATAGCCTCAGGATAACTCTGTATCGTATTCCAGTCGGCCAAAGGCATTAAATGATACAAAATACCAAAGCCTCCTCCAAAAATCAATGCAACAGCCACAACAATAAATACAAAAAGAGCTATCAACATTGGCGGTATTAAAATAATAGCGAGCAGTATCACTGCAATTTTCAGTAAAGCTCCCACTACCATTACAAAAGCATCTGCCAGTTTCTGCAATGTTGAACGGGGCTTGCCCGAGCTAACATAGTCATTTACATTATTAGACACCTTTTCGAAACCATCCGTTACAGTTTTTCCTATATTTTCGACGGTAACACTCTCTCCTCGCATTTCAAGTTTTTCTGCGGCGGTACGTGCCAATGGAATAATCAACCAAAGAATAAAGTAAATTGGAATCATTACTCCCCAGAAAAACATCGAAATAAACAGGGCAATACGAACAGCGGTTGGATCCCACCCCATGTATGCGGCAAAACCGCCTGCCACACCCCCTAAAATCTTATCATCCGGATCGCGGTAAAATCGTTTTCTACCACCAGTCGATGTCTTTATTTTTGGTTCTTCTGAAGAAAATTCCTTTTCGCTATCGCTCTCAAAAATCTCTTCCGGTTTACCCATACGTTTAATCACCTCTTCCACATGTTCGACTGTAATAACTTCAAAGCCAAGCTTTATCCGTTCACCGAGCAGTTCGGAAATACGTAATTCGAAATCGTTCATTATTTCATCCGATCCTTCTTCCTTCCGAAAATGGACGCGAAGATTGGACAAATATTTGTCTAAAAGCTGGTAAGCATCTTCATCAATATGAAATACGGATCCTCCCAGATTAACGGTAAGCGTTTTTTTCATTTTTGTTATTATTAATTGTTTCTAATGTGGTTGATAGTATTATTAAGTTCTTCCCATGCATTTTCAAGCTCTCCAAGAAAAAGTTTTCCTTGTTCAGTAAGCTGGTAATACTTTCGGGGAGGCCCTTGAGTAGACTCAATCCACTGATACCCCAACAATTCACTGTTTTTTAGTCGGGTAAGCAATGGATACAAAGTTCCTTCAACAACGATCAGTTTGGCCTCCTGCAATTTCTGAATAATATCAGAAGTGTAAGCAGGCTCTTTGCAAAGGAGAAGAAGTATGCAATACTCCAAGGTTCCTTTCCTCATTTGTGATTTTACGTTTTCTGCATTCATTGTTTCTTGTTTTATGATGCAAATATATGTAATGCCATTATACTATGCAATACATAGTACCTTTATTTATTGATATTTTATCACTATTTAACATCAAACGCAGTTTATTCACGTTCTTTCACTACAATAAGTAATAAAATTAGTACAAAATCAGTTGAATCAAAAATATATTGCACATTAATGCGGCTTTTGTGTAAAAAAAAACCACAGTCAGTTTGAAATCAAAAGAAAAGCTTACTTTTGTGTAATGAATACAAAATAAATCAATATAAAACAAACAGATATGTCTTATTACCACTTTGCCGAAATAGTACATCGTCAGGCAGACAAGTACGGAACACGTATCGCATTGAAATACCGCAATGACGATACATCGAAATGGATGAAAATATCCTGGAGAGAATTCGCAGACAAGGTTATGCTTACAGCCGAAGCTATGGCTGAGTTTGGGATAGACGTTCAAGAGAATATCGGGGTATATTCACAAAACATGAAAGAATGCTTATACACTGATTTCGGAGCCTACGCAAACAGGGCGGTTCCTATACCATTGTATGCAACAAGTTCTCCGGCACAGATTGAATACATCGTAAAAGACGCCGATATCCATACCCTGTTTGTTGGCGAACAACTGCAATACAATAACGCCTTCAAAGTACAACAAATTACACCCGGACTCACCAGGCTTATTATTTTTGATTCAGCTGTAAAGATGAATCCAGAGGATAAGACATCTATTTACTTCGACGATTTTCTGCGCCTCGGAAACAATGCCCAGGCAGAGGCAACTGTTAAAGTAAGAATGAAGGAAGCCTCGGAAGATGATCTTGCCACTATTATGTACACATCCGGAACAACCGGTGAGCCCAAAGGCGTTTTACTTCATCATTCAAACTTTATGCAAGCTATGCGTATCCACGAAGCACGTTTGCCTGAAGTTACAGACAAGGACACATCAATGTGCTTCTTACCCCTGACCCACATTTTTGAAAAGGCATGGGTCGCATTCTGTATTTACAGGGGGGTAAAAATAGCGATCAACAAGGATCCAAAAATGATCCAGCAGACGCTTCCGGAAATACATCCTACCCTTATGTGTAATGTTCCCCGTTTCTGGGAAAAAGTATATGTTGGCGTACAGGAAAAAATTAACAACTCTCCGGGTCTAATAAAAAACATATTCAACGATGCCATCAAAACTGGCAGACTTTACAATCTGGAATATAAAAACAAAAGTATCACTCCTCCTCTTTCGCTTGAGTTGAAGTTTAATTTCTACAACAAAACAGTGTTTGCTATGCTAAAGCGAGTGCTGGGACTTGAACGAGGCAAACTATTTCCAGTTGCCGGAGCTCCTTTGTCGGACTCTGTCAATGAATTCTTGCAATCGGTAAATATCCCGATTCGCTACGGATATGGATTAAGTGAAACAACCGCAACTGTTTGTTTCTTCCCTGCAATAGGATATACCCTTGGTTCCATTGGCACCATTATGCCCGAAGTGGAAGTAAAAATAGATCCTTCCAACAGTGAAATTCTTGTAAAGGGTAAAACTGTTACAGCAGGCTACTTCAAGAAACCCGAAGCCAATGAAAAGGCATTTACAGAAGATGGCTGGTTTCGGACAGGTGACGCCGGCCGTCTTGAAGGTGATGTACTTTACTTTACAGAGCGAATAAAAGATCTGTACAAAACATCGAATGGCAAATATATTGCTCCGCAGGCTATCGAAATGCTTCTGGGAAGTGATAAATACATCGAACAAATTGCAGTAATTGGAGACGAACGTAAATTTGTGAGTGCAATTATAATTCCAAATTTCCCAATGGTAGAGGCTTATGCTAATCTGAAAGGTCTAGCCTTCGACAATAAAGAAGAACTGATCGCCAATCCCGAAGTAATTCGTTTAATCGAATCGCGCGTGGAAGAACATCAGCGTCATCTGGCATCCTACGAAAAGATCAAGAAATTTACGCTGCTTGCCGAGCCTTTTACTATGGAAGGTTGTGAGCTTACAGATACGCTAAAACTACGCCGCAGGGTTATTTCAGAAAAGTATGCTGCGCAAATTGAAGCTATGTATCAGGAGTAGTGCTCTTTTTTCGTACCTTTGCACCCAATATTAATTAGAACAGATATAAAATGATTACATCAGACCAACTACACAATGTGTTGGAGCGCGATCTGGCGCTGAGGGGGTATCTTTGACATCGATGCCAAGACAATTCAACTAGAAGAAGAAAAACTTCGCACAGAAGATCCAGAATTCTGGCAAGACGCCAAACGGGCTGAAGAACAGATGAAAAAGGTGAAAGACCTTATGAAATGGATTGAGCTGTATAATGAAATGCATACAGCATGTGAGGAGCTTCAGCTTACTTATGATTTTTACAAAGAAGAAATTACCACCGAAGAAGAGGTAGATGCTGCTTATGCGAGTGTCCTGAATCTGGTGGAAAACCTGGAGCTTAAAAATATGCTTCGTGATGAAGCGGACCGTTTCGGTGCTGTTCTAAAAATCAATGCCGGAGCAGGTGGGACCGAAAGTCAGGACTGGGCTTCTATGCTCTGCCGTATGTACCAACGTTGGTGTGACAGCAAGGGATATAAGATTACAATATCGAACTGGCAGGATGGAGATGAAGCGGGTATTAAAACTGTTACAATGCAGGTAGAAGGCGAAATGGCCTACGGATATCTGAAAAGCGAAAACGGAGTACATCGTCTGGTACGTGTTTCTCCTTACAACGCCCAAGGTAAACGTATGACATCCTTTTCATCGGTTTTCGTAACTCCTTTGGTAGACGACTCTATCGAAATCAATATTAATCCGGCCGATTATACCTGGGATACTTTTCGTTCGGGAGGTGCAGGCGGACAGAACGTTAATAAGGTAGAAACAGGTGTTCGTATACGTTATAACTACAAAGACCCGGATACCGGCGAAACGCGCGAAATTCTTATTGAGAATACAGAAAGCCGTTCACAGCTGGGTAACCGCGAGAATGCGTTGCGACTTCTTCGTTCACAACTATATGAAATAGCACTTGAAAAACGTCGTGCCCAACAAGCCAAAATTGAAGGTGCCAAGAAAAAAATTGAATGGGGATCACAGATACGAAGTTACGTATTTGACGACCGCCGTGTAAAGGATCACCGAACCAATTACCAGACCAGCAATGTTGGAGCTGTAATGGATGGAGATATAGATGGCTTCATCAAGGCCTATTTGATGGAATTTGCAGGAGAACAGAAGGAAGAATAAAACAAGTTTTTACAAAAATGCTTGCGTATTCCGATAAAAACCCGTAATATTGCACCCGATTTCAGACCCAGTGTCTGAACAGGTCCTATAGCTCAGTTGGTTAGAGCACCTGACTCATAATCAGGGAGTCCTTGGTTCAAGCCCAAGTGGGACCACAAACCAGAAAGCACTTGCGATTCATTTCGCAGGTGCTTTTTCTTTCCCGTGAAATCACGGTGAAATCAGAATATCGACTTTCTACAACCTCATTCAGTCAGTTCATCGCCCAATTTAGAAGTTACATTCTATTTTAAATCAATTATTCTTATCTTTTTAGTAGATTTGAAAAGTAAATATAAAAATAGCTACAAAATCAATCTATCATTTTATATGGAAACAAAAAAGTCTTTTAATCACCTTATGCGTGTGCTCCATCGACACATTGGCTTCTTTATCCTCGGGTTTATTGTTATTTACGCGATCAGCGGAATTGCTTTAATATTCAGGGATTCCGATTTTCTGAAATACGAAAAAAAGATCAAGGTAACATTACCAACCGATACAAAGTCGTCCGATATAGGCAGCTCTCTTAAAATAAGAGACTTCAAAATATTGGAAACACAAGGGGATGTTATTTATTTTAAGGATGGCTCGTTCAATACATCTACAGGAGAAGCTGAGTATACAACTAAAGAGTTGATTTTTCCAATCAACAAGTTAGTCAGCTTACATAAAATTCCCAGCAAGAATCCGCTTCATTGGTTTTCACTTGCTATTGGGATTCTTCTGTTTTTTATGGCAGTATCCTCATTCTGGATGTTCACGACCCGTTCAAAACAATTTCGAAAGGGTATGTATACTGCATTAGCCGGAATCGTTTTTGCAGTAATACTCTTACTATTAATTTGATTACCAAAAAGAGGAGGTTATCCGATAGATATCCTCCTCTTTACTTATTAACGAACGTTGTTAATGCTATTCTTCGCTGTATCGTGTTTAGTTTTTAATACATTTCCAACTTTGGAAAAATAAATTTTCACTTGTGTTTTCAACGTATCCTTCAACCCCGAGGTAGCTTTCTCAACCAAAACGAAGCTAAGCAGATAATCTCCGTCCGGTAAATCAAGCGTAGCGTCAATGTCACTGTCTGCTATTGGACAAACTAATTCCTGTTCACCACTCTGCCGGCCAGTAGCAGCATAGGATGCCGACGCGGCTCCACCGCCAGCTCCACCTGAAAGATTACCCACACTGCTGACTGCAGCGGAAATGATTGAACCTCCAGGCAATGCTCCACCCAAAAGCTGGGCTCCGGAAGCAATGGCACCTCCTGTCTGATGAAGGCCGGCGTTCACGCGTGCCGATCCTTGGACAGGATGCGGAGTGATTAATTTGTCAACCGTATTCACATGAAAAACTATATCAGGGAAAATTACCTGGCATCCTTCCGAATTCATTTCAATACGGATTATATTAAGAATACCTTTTTTTCCGTCGTTAATACTCCTCTTATTTGAGGAGGCCACGGTCACGTTCATCGAAATGCGGTTAGGCATCCCGTCATTAATTTTGATTTTAGATTGCTGCGATATGTCTGACTCGCGAACAGCAGCACTACCCTGCTGAACTTTTTCACCAAAAGTCGCCCCCTGAGTCTGACGCGGGGTTGTCAAAACTTTCGCTCCACTCTTTTTTACTGACTCCTGTCCGAAAAAAGAAAAAGAATAAAGCAAACAGCCGAAGAGTAAGATTAATCTGACTTTCATATTTGTAATTATTATTCGTCACAAGGACTACATTAATTAGTAAACAGTCAGCTAAATCGTTTTGTTTTAAACCCGTACGCAGTTAATCAGATCTATTCTCCCATCATTTTATTATTTTACAAACTTATTTTCACGAGCACTATAAACAAAAATCAAACCGTAGCTTCCGATTGTTATATAGATAGCGTTATCTATGTTTCTAACCTGGAAGTATATGAGTGACAATGAAATTACGATCAATCGGCATCCTGCGGTGGCAGGACAATTCTATCCTGCAAATCCCGATGTGTTGCAGAAAGAACTATCTACGCTATTTGCTGAGGCTTCACCTAAGCAATATGAACATGTAAGGGCTATTATCAGTCCGCATGCCGGATATGCTTTTTCCGGGAAAATAGCGGCTTCGGCATTCAATCAGATTGATAACAGCGTGGAATGGAAACGCGTTTTTCTGATTGCCTCTTCGCATCAATCCCGCTTCGAAGGAGCCTCTGTTTATTGCGACGGCGATTTTATAATGCCTTACGGGAAAGAGGTCGTGGATACCGAATTAGGTAAAACGTTGGTGGAGCTTTATCCTGAGTTATTCTCGGACGACAGATCGCCTCATCTGAATGAACACAGCGTTGAAGTACAACTTCCTTTTTTGCATTATGTGCTGAAAGGAAAGTACAAGATCGTTCCCATCATTCTGGGAACTTCAAAGCCGCCTGTATGCAAACGGATTGCGCTGGCCTTGAAACCTTATCTGAACGAAGACAATTTATTTATAATCAGTT
The DNA here is from genome assembly GCF_963667135.1 of uncultured Macellibacteroides sp. Classification (NCBI taxonomy): domain Bacteria; kingdom Pseudomonadati; phylum Bacteroidota; class Bacteroidia; order Bacteroidales; family Porphyromonadaceae; genus Macellibacteroides; species uncultured Macellibacteroides sp. Next base: position 1,214,781 of record NZ_OY762974.1, read on the forward strand.
CCGACTTTTCGCATTACCCATCTTACGAAAATGCCCAATCGGTCGATCTGGCAACTAAACAGGCTATAGTATCCAACAAGCCAGACCAACTGTTGTCTGTTTTGACAGAAAATACACGCAAGCACATTCCCAATCTGGCTACCAGTCTGTGTGGCTGGACTTCGGTGCTTACGCTCCTTTATATGACCGAAAGTGAGGATCAATTTGTTTATCAGGGAATCAATTACAGCAATTCGGGCGATGTACGGAATTATGGAGAGCGTGATCAGGTGGTGGGTTACTGGTCAATTGTATTGATGGAAAAAAAAGAAGAAACAAAGGAGTTCAATCTAACAGACATGGAGAAAAAGCTGTTACTTCAAGAGGCGAGAAAGTCAGTCGAAAAACTGTTCAGGAAAGTTGAGCAGCCTCTCTTAAATATCCAGGATTGTTCTGCCAAACTTAAAACAAAATGCGGGGCATTTGTTAGCATACACAACCAAGGCAAGCTGCGCGGATGCTTTGGCCACATGGAAGAAGACAAGCCCTTGATCCAGAATGTACATGAAATGGCAGTCTGGGCAGCCAAACGCGATAGCCGGTTCGTCCCTGTTTTCGAAGAGGAACTGGAGGATATTGACATCGAAATATCGGTGCTGTCTCCTCTGCGAAAGATTAAGGACATCGCTGAAATCAAGTTAGGTGTGCATGGAATTTTTATCGAGAAAGGATTTTACAGAGGGGTTTTCTTGCCCCAGGTAGCAACAGAAACTGGCTGGGATATGGAAAACTATCTCGGACATTGCGCCCGGGATAAAGCCGGCATAGGATGGGATGGCTGGAAGAATGCAGACATATATATCTTTACCGCTACTGTTTTTGGAGAGAAAGAGTAAGTGTGTTTATTGCCATACACCGGCTACAGGTTTTCCGCAGAATTCACATATTCCCCTCTCTAATTTGAATTTAATCACCGTATAACCAAAACGCTCTATAACCATGCGATCGCAGTGAGGGCAGCGCGTGTTTTCACTGTGCATGTCCGGGATGTTGCCTACGTATACAAACTTCAGCCCGGATTTCTCTGCTATTTCTTTTGCTTGAATAAGTAACGATTCCGGTGTGGGTGACAAATCCCTAAGCTTGAAGTTTGGAAAAAAACGGCTGAAGTGCAGCGGAGTCTCCGAGAAGCCATTCTCGACAAGCCAGTCACACATGGTTTCAATCATTTTTGTGTTATCAGAATAAGTCGGCACAAGCAGGTTGGTTATTTCCAGCCAAACGTTGTTCTCTTTAAGGGTTTTCAGCGTATCAAGCACAGGCTGCAGATGCCCGCCGGTTAGTTTACGGTAAATGGCATCATCAAAACATTTCAAGTCAATATTGGCGGCATCCAAATAAGGACAAAGGTCGAGCAAAGGTTGCCGATTGATGTAACCATTGGAGATAAAAACCGTTTTCAATCCTTTCTCGTGTGCTAATTGGGCTGTATCATATACATACTCGTAGAAGATAGTTGGTTCGGTGTAGGTAAATGCAATCAACTTCGTGCGGTGTGCAATGGCTTGTTGTACCAACTCAGGCGGCATCAGATCCAAATGATCCAGTTCTCTTGGCGAAATTTGAGAGATATGCCAGTTCTGGCAGTTGAGGCATCGGAAATTACAGCCGGCAACAGCCAATGAATAGATTCTTTCGCCGGGGAAAAAGTGAAACAGTGGTTTCTTTTCGATCGGATCGATACTTACCGAGCACGGATTGCCATAAGCGATGGAATAAAGAATACCCCCGTTGTTTATCCTTGTTTTGCAGATTCCCACTGCTCCTTCACGTATCAAACAATTATGAGGGCAGATGTGGCATCTCACACTGCCGCCCTCTGCTTTCTCCTGATAAGCAGAAAGTTTATGCCATTTCCCCAGGTCCATACACTTCCCTCCTTCCTATATATATAACGCAAAAACCGAAAAAGAGTTTTAAGTTGGAGTACCTTACTTCTTATTCGAAACAGTAAGCCATCAGCTTTAACATATCCGCATGTTTCGTGTGGTCTAAATTATGCTGATTGCAAAAAGCGTTGATGTCTTTCGACGGGAAATTCTTTTGCATCATCTTACTTGTTGTAACATTGACATACCTTCCTTTCACATTCTTGATCCAATAGAGATTATTTGGCTTAATGAGAAGTTTTTCATCAGCCTTCAATTTCTTTACGCTTCCGGCCTGTTCGATTGTAGAATAATTAGTAATTGCTGCCGTGGAAGAATACCCTCCGTAACCTGCCGCTTTGCCTTGCGAAATAATGGTGGACTTCCACTGCACATAGATTACTCCCTTACCGGCTTGTACTACCTGATAAAATATGTTTTTAGGACCGTGTACAAAGGTGTCTTCTTTAATTTTAACCACTATCACATCTCCGGGATTAGCTATAGCCAGAATTTGATCTCCCTCTTTATAGATCATTTCTTCCACATCTACACTGTAATTTAAAAGAGCAGATACACGTCGTCCGTCTTTAAATGACACAATTCCTTCCTGAAAATCAGGATACAGCAAACCTTGGAGTCGTTCCTGCGCTTGAGTTCCCCAGGCGGTAAACATGACCAACAGCAAAACCATTGTTGTTCTCTTCAAAAGCAAATAAGAATTCAATTCGACTTCATTTATTCTATTCATAAGGCATTATATTTGAAAGAATTAACTATCCAAAGATATAATTTATTTCGACATACTTGTGCAATTACGCATAAATAATTTATAATGTAATAAAATCTTGTACCTATCACGTTAAATTTCGTCTTTAGACGATTAGATGCGTTAAATAGGACTATTTAGACGGGTGCAGTCTTCATCGCAACTCTATTTTTGCAATAAAAAACACATTATGAGATACCCCTGTTTAATCTTACTTCTATTTTTGACAAGTACATCCGGTTTTGCCACGCGAAAAGAGATCTTATTGAATGAGAATTGGAAATTTCGTTTCTCGCATCAATTCCAACCTAAGAGCGAACATCGCATTGATCTTCCTCATACATGGAACGCACAGGATGGTCTTTCAGGCAAACAGGATTATTACCGGGGTATGGGAAATTATGAAAAAGACCTGTTCGTCGGGCCGGAATGGAAAGGTAAACGTCTTTTTCTACGTTTCGAAGGAGTAAATACGGTTGCTAATGTGTTTGTAAACGATGTACACATAGGAGAACACCGCGGCGGATATGGCGCTTTTGTGTTCGAAATTACCAATTACGTGAACTATAACAAATCCAACAAGATTTATGTAAAGGTAAGCAATGCGCTGACCCTTGACATAATGCCGTTGGTAGGAGATTTTACTATGTATGGAGGCATATACAGGAATGTTAATCTTATTGTAACCGACCCGGTAAATATTTCTCTCACAGATTACGCTTCGCCAGGTGTTTATCTGATACAAAAAGAGGTAAGTAAGAAGTCGGCCTGCATCAAAGCAAAAGTAATGATATCAAACGCCTCAGATTCATCGCTACCGGTTGAAGTACAGGTCAAAGTCTGGGACGGACAAAAATTGATACAAGAACAATCACAGAAGGATCTCGTTCCTGTAGGTGAAAACCAACCGGTAACAGTCGACTTTTCATTAAACAACCCCCACCTATGGAATGGTACGAAGGATCCCTTTATGTATCGTACCGAAATTCAGTTGCTTTCTGATGGCAAGGAAATGGATAAGGTTGTTCTGCCATTAGGCTTACGTTATTACCAAATCGATGCAGAAAAAGGTTTTTCTCTTAATGGTGAATATCTAAAGTTACAAGGAGTTTGCCGGCATCAGGACAGAGCTGAGCGGGGAAATGCCCTATTCAAGGAACATCATGAAGAAGACGCCGCTATTATGGCAGAGATGGGAGCGAATGCCGTACGGTTGTCACATTATCCGCAAGCTTCTTATTTTTATGATTTAATGGACAGCAAAGGTATTATTGTTTGGGCGGAAATTCCTTTTATAGGTCCGGGAGGTTATCAGGACAGAGGGTTCGTAGACCAACCGTCTTTCCGTTCTAATGGCAAGGAACAGCTTCGGGAAATGATTCGTCAACATTATAATCATCCATCCATCTGTTTTTGGGGCTTGTTCAACGAATTAAAAACATTTGGAGATAATCCGATAGAATATGTAAAAGAACTAAATGCCATTGCACATGAAGAGGACTCTACGCGGCTCACTACATCGGCCTCCTTTCTGGAAGATGAAAACGAAATTAACAGGATTACGGATGTAATTGCATGGAACAAGTATTTTGGATGGTACGGAGGCGCTCCCTCTTATATGGGTAAATGGGCAGATAATGTTCATAAGTCATTTCCTCGGCTCAAGATTGGTATCAGCGAATACGGAGCAGGAGCAAGTATCTATCATCAACAGGATTCTGTCAAGGCTGGAGAGGCATCCGGTTGGTGGCATCCGGAAAACTGGCAGACCTATTATCATATGGAAAATTGGAAAGCCATTGCCGAACGACCTTATATTTGGGGTTCATTCGTTTGGAACTTGTTCGATTTCGGAGCAGCTCATCGCACCGAGGGAGATCGTCCGGGCATCAACGATAAAGGATTGGTAACTTTCGACCGCAAGGTAAAAAAAGATGCGTTCTACTTTTACAAGGCTAACTGGAACAAAGAAGAGAAGTTTATCTATATAGCAAACCGTCGTTACAACAATCGGATTAATCTTAAAACAAGTATAATGGTATTCTCCAGTCTTCCGGAACTGGAACTTTTTGTAAATGGTGAACGCTCAGGCAAACAAACTCCCAATAAGTATGCAACGTTCATTTGGGAAAATGTTAATTTAAGTGAAGGGAAGAATATAATAGAGGTACGCTCTGCAACTAAAAAATCGACAATGGCAGACAAGGTGATTATTACCTGCAAGTAAGTACTGAACAGCGTTAAATATACGATATTGGACTATTTTACCACATCAAACAGACTAATTTGCATGTTGCTAATTTATTCAGCCACCTACTTTTGTCAACATAATTTAATGATATAATTGTTAAACCATTTAATACTAACATTAAAATATGAAGACATAATCTCCCTTAATAAGCATCTTTGTATGCTTAAAAACGCGACTAAATTTATACTATTAATTACTAACTATTAGTCTATATGTTATTATGATGAAAGAATTTTATAATTTTAATTTGAGAAAAACGGCGTTTGTAAGTGCTATAGTGCTTCTTGCTCCGATTGGAATAGCGCAAGCCAATCCCACAATGGCAGGAGCTGGAGCTTCCAATGAACGTGTTTTCAGCTCTTCCCCGCAACAGGCTAAATCGGCGATTACAGGTACGGTGACAGATCCTTCGGGCGAAGCTATTATCGGTGCAAATGTGGTAGAAAAAGGGACTACAAACGGTACGATTACCGATTTGGACGGGAAGTTCTCATTGAACGTATCGCCAAACGCAACCTTAGTAATTTCTTACATCGGTTTTACGGAGCAACAAATTCCGGTTTCCAATCAAAGCAGCTTCACTATTAAACTAAAAGAAGACTCAAAGAACCTTGAAGAGGTGGTGGTTGTAGCTTACGGTTCACAGAAAAAAGTAAATCTTACAGGATCGGTTACTGCTGTAAATATGAGCGAACTTACCGACAGTCGTCCTATTACAAACATTTCAAGTGGTCTTGCAGGTATGGCTGCCGGGGTGCAGGTTACCTCGTCAAGCAATCGTCCGGGAAATGACAATTCTTCTATTCTTGTTCGTGGACAGGGAACATTAAATAATTCGGCACCTTTGGTAATTATTGACGGAACTGAAGGTAATATCAACAGTGTTAATCCGCAGGATATAGAGAGCCTTTCTGTATTGAAAGACGCTGCATCTGCTGCAATTTATGGTTCCCGTGCTGCAAATGGTGTAATTCTTATCACAACAAAGCAAGGGAAAAAGGGTGCATTAAAGATGGATTACAACGGCTATGTTTCTTTCGAGTCCATTGGCAAAACGATGGAATCAGTTAGCAATTATGCCAATTACATGGAGCTGGTTAACGAAGGTTATAAAAACTCAAACCAGCCGATTCCTTTTAAACAGGAAACCATCGATTTATGGAGAACAAACGAAGGTGGCGATCAATTGGCTTATCCAAATACAGATTGGATTGATGCGACATTCAGAACTTCTGTGTCTACCAATCACAACGTTTCGATGAGTGGTGGTTCCGATAAAATTCGTTTTTATACTGCGTTCGGCTATATGGATGATCCGGGAGTAATGGATAATTCAGGATACGAAAAATTTAATTTACGTGCGAATATTGAGGCTGATGTTAAACCTTGGTTGAAATTAGGGACTAATCTAAGTGGTTACGTAGCAAGAACAGAACCTGGTACTGATAATATTTCAGATGTTTTCACCTATGGTAGCGCAACGACTCCGGGAATGGTATTCCGTGCGCCGGACGGACGTTACGGTGCAATGAATAATCTCGAAGACGATGCTCAATCTGCTAATAACAATCCGCTGTCAAGATTGAATTCTGTTACTGGCGATTTTAGAAAAAGGAATACAAAGGCTCGAATGTTCGGCACATTGACTCCGGTCAAAGGCTTTTCATTAACCGGTTCTTATTCGTACGAAATGGTCGACGAACAACAGGAGAGTAAACCAGTCTTTATAGATTTGTGGAACTTCCAAAATAATACAATAACAAAAGTAGGTACAGGCCGTACTTCTGTTACCAACAAAAACATCAAACAAGAAAGAAATTTCATGGATGTTGTAGCTCGTTATGAAAACAAATTCATGGACAAGTTAGACTTAAATGTGATGGGCGGCGCAAGCCAGGAACAATACGGATGGCAATGGTTCAGTGCAACCAAGCTTGACTTGGTGGATCCGGGACTGGGTGTAATAAATGGGGCGGTTGGTGATGCTACGGCTTCCGGAACCCGTGTTGAATGGGCAATGCGTTCTTACTTCGGACGTGTTAACCTGGGATGGGACGACAAATATTTACTGGAAATGAACATGCGCGCCGATGGTTCATCACGTTTCCTTCCGGACCAACGTTGGGGTTATTTCCCATCTGTATCTGCTGCATGGCGTATCGACCAGGAAGGATTTATGGAAAATCTAAAATCATCGTGGTTGGATAATTTGAAACTTCGCGTGTCTTATGGTTCACTTGGAAACAACGCCGTTGGTGGTAGCGATCAGAATGCAGGAAATTACAGCGCTCTTTCAACTTATTCAGTAACAAACTATATATTGAATAATGCCCTGGCAATGGGTGTATCGCAAACTGCCATTGCAAATGCGGCACTCACCTGGGAATCTACTAAGATAGCCGACATTGGCGTGGACTTTGGTTTTCTCAATAACCGAATGAGTGGAACACTTGATTACTTCCACAAGAAAACAGATGGTATTCTTATCGATCTTCCCGCTCCTGCAGTACACGGTAATGCATCCATTCCCAAACAAAACAGTGCTGTTGTTGTGAATCAGGGTGTTGAGTTAACTTTAGGTTGGAGAGATCAGATAGGGGACTTTTCTTACTCAGTAAATGGAAACGTTACCTGGTTGAAAAACGAAGTAACCCGCTTTAAAGGCGACGATTATTCTCTTTCCGGAGCTAGTATGATTAAAGAAGGTTTGCCAATTAATGCCCAATATGTACTGACAGTTGATCGAATTGTACAAACAGACGATGATGTAGCCTATGTTCAAAGTCTTATTGATAATGCTCCGATAGATGAATTGACTGGAAAACAAAAAAATCCTTTCGCATCTTACGGTAAACCAGAAAAAGGAGATTTGCTTTATAAAGATATAAATGCAGATGGAATTATAAATGATAATGACCGGACAACAATCGGTCGCGGACCAAATCCCGATTTTTCTTATGGTTTGAATATGTCTGCCGCCTATAAAGGCATTGACTTCTCTGTATTATTTCAGGGTGTAAGCGGCATCAAGATGTTATATAGCGACGGCTATTTTACACCGACTGTTCGTTTAGGTTATCAGCTTAATAAGGAAATAACAGATGGCAGATGGCGCGAAGGTTCTACAGATGCAAAGTACCCACGTTTACTTCATTACTCAAACACGCGTAATACACAAGCCAGTGATTTATGGATTCAGGATAAATCTTATATAAAGATTAAAAATATCCAATTAGGTTATACGCTTCCCAAAAGCTGGTTGAGCAGATTTGACGTTGAAAGAGTACGTATCTATGGAAGTTTGGAAAACTTCTTTACGTTCACCGACTATAAAGGAATGGATCCGGAAGTTACAAACACAACCTATCCAACCATGAGACAGGCTGTAATTGGTTTAAATTTATCATTTTAAGAAGAAATTAGTATGAAAAGATATAAAGAAATATTGGTATCAGTAGCATCTCTCCTATTCCTTAGCGGATGTTATGATTTAGACAGGTATCCATATGACCAGGTTAGTTCCGGTACTTTCTGGAAAACCGAGAGTCAGGCTAAACAGGCCATGATGGGTGTATACAGCGTAATGAAGAGTGATAATGCATTCGGTACTACATTTGGACTCGACTGCCTGTCTGACTTAGGAATTGGTTATGATGACCCAGGATATGTAAATGTCTATCTGGGTACTTATACTGCACGTACGGGCCAGGTGGTAAGCAGATGGCAAACCCTTTACGATGGAGTAGTACGATCTAACACTGTTTTGCAAAATATTCCCAATGCTGAAATGTCTGACGCAACTAAAACTCAATTTGCCGGAGAGGCCAAATTTATGCGTGCATTGTATTATTTCACATTGATGAATTTCTTCGGCGGTGTTCCTTTGTATGATGAAAGTGTAGTGGTTGACAAAGACTTTAACAATATGATGGAACCTCGTGCCACATTAGATGCCACCCGCGAATTTATATTGAAAGATCTGGATGCTTCCATCGCTGCTTTACCAGTTAAATGGGATAATTCAAATTACGGAAGAGCTACCAAAGGTGCAGCGTATGCATTGAAAGGAAAAGTATTGCTTTATAACAAGCAATACGCGGAAGCTGCTACAAACTTCGAAGAGATTGTAAAAGATCCTTCCGCTCAGGGATACGGATACTCATTGTATGCAAGCTATGAAGATTTGTTCAAGCCTGCAGGAGATCAAAGCAATGAAATGATCTTTGCCATTCAGAATTCAGGTGGTGTTGGCTTGGACTATGGTATGCCAATGACATTTTATATGGGTTCTCGTTCATCTTTCGGAAGTTGCTGGAACAATGTGATGGCCTCTACCGATTTAGCAGACATGTATGAATATAAAGATGGAAAGCCTTTCAACTGGAACGAAGTGGTTCCAGGTTTTAATGAAAGTGCCGACGTGAAAGATAAAACTTTCCGCGCTACTTTGTCGAGCGATAAGAAAACAGTTGTTGCTTATCCTGAAGCAAAAGAGACCTTGCTAAATATGTACAAACAGAGAGATCCACGTATGAACACGTCTTTAATTTTGCCTTATACAATTTATAAAGGCTGGGTATCCAATGCCCGCAAGGATTGCGAATTTGTTGTTGCCGTAGGAACAAACGAATCAAATGGTTTTATCCGTAACAATAAACAATGGGATTCTTATCTTTGGCGTAAGTTTGTGGCCGAATACAACATGGATGGAGGTATAAACAACCGTGCCCATACACCGATTAACTTCCCTCTGATTCGTTATGCGGATGTACTGCTTATGTTGGCCGAATGTTACAATGAAACAGGAAAACAAACAGAAGCCGTGGCACTTATCAATCAGGTTCGTCAGCGTCCGTCTGTAAATATTGCCGCTTTAAACAGTGGTCCGGCTTGGTTGGAAGCGAGATCGAAAGAACAGGTTTTCGAGCGCATTAAAAAGGAACGTGCTGTTGAGCTTGCCGGCGAAGGGCATCGCTTCAACGATCTTCGCAGATGGGGATTGTTGTTGAGTCTTTCAGGAAAAAATGAATATGGATTTACGGGAAAACGTTATATTACCCGCGTAGTGACCGAAAGAGATTATTTGTGGCCTATACCAGCTACAGAAATTGAAAAGAACTCTTCTTTAACTCAAAATCCAGGTTGGGATTAATCATTCATTAAGAATTAGATAAGGGCAGGCTTTCTTTGCCTGCCCTTTTTATTCTATATTAGTTCTCAAAACAGACCACAAATTGAAAAAAAGAATTACCTATGAAAATAATTAGAATAATAAGTCTGGCTTGCTTGTTGGGTTTCTTATCAACTCAACTTTATGCTTACACCGAGAAAAATTTATTGCAACATAAAGCGGATTTATCAGTAGTAAAAACTTCGCTGATAATGGACCAGAAATGGGTACCCTATCCTTCTTATGCCGACAGGGCAGGTTGGGATAAATTTCTAGGAGAAAATAAGGCCGCTTTGATTGCCAGGGGCGAAAAGCTTCTGAACTATCCATGGAAAGTTGTAAAAGCAACCGACTACATAGAGTACGAACGGAGTGGTAACCGGAAAATCATGGAAGATCCATTCGGGGAAAATAACAATGCGATTGCTGATCTGATGATGGCGGAACTGGCTGAAGGAAAGGGTCGTTTTATGGATCAGCTTATCAATGGCGTGTTTCAATCCTGCGAAATGACGTCATGGGTGTTGTCTGCGCATTTAGGGGCGCAGCAATCCAAAAGGTCGTTGCCAGATTACAAAGAGCATGTAATCGATCTTACTGCAGGAGATTTAGGATCTTTGCTTTCCTGGACGTACTATTTCTTTCACTCCGAGTTTGACAAGGTTAATCCTGTTATTTCGGAACGTTTACGTTATGAACTTCAGGAACGTATTCTTGATACCTATATGGAAGTAGATCGTTTCTGGTGGATGGCAATCAACCTGAAACCGGGAGGTATGGTTAACAACTGGAATCCATGGTGTAACTTTAATGTATTGCAATGCTTTATGTTATTGGAAAATGACAAAGATGTACTTGCCAATGCGGTATACCGCACGATGCAGTCTGTTGATAAGTTTATCAACTACACTCATTCGGATGGAGCCTGCGAAGAAGGGCCCTCCTATTGGGGGCATGCTGCCGGAAAGATGTACGATTATTTACAAATCTTACATGACGGAACCGGAGGTAAAATATCCATATTTGATCAGCCTATGATTAAAAATATGGGTGAATACATTGTGCGCTCGTACGTTGGCAATGGTTGGGTTGTGAATTTTGCGGATGCTTCTGCAAAAGGTGGCGGGGATGCCCCCATTATTTTTCGTTATGGAAAAGCCGTAGGCAGCGATCTGATGATGGAGTATGCAGCTTATCTAAACAGTCAGTCTAAGGATAAATCCATTTCTTTTGGAAGAGATATGTTCCGTACGTTACAGAGCCTCTATTATTCGGATGAAATGGACAAGGTAAAGCCTGTTTATCAATCCCCTTCATACACATGGTATCCTGAAACTGAGTTTTGCTATATGACGAATAAAAATGGACTCTTTTTTGCAGCGAAAGGCGGATACAACAACGAGAGTCACAACCATAATGATGCCGGAACGTTTTCTCTCTATTTAAATACCACTCCCGTTTTAATTGACGCCGGGGTAGGCACTTATACACGCCAAACTTTCAGCGACGAACGATACTGTATCTGGACCATGCAAAGCAATTTCCATAATCTACCGATGATAAACGGTGAGCCCCAGAAGTTTGGATCTGAATATAAGGCGACTAAAGTGAAGTTTGATCCGAAACGGATGTCTTATTCTGCAAATATAGCGACCGCTTATCCTAAGGAGTGTGAAGTCAAAGAATGGATCCGCTCATACACGTTGAGTAAGAATGAATTGCGCATTGAAGATTCTTTTACATTGAATAAGACGTTAAAAAACAATCAAATAAATTTCCTTACCTGGGGCGACGCCGACATTTCAAAAGCAGGCGAAGTTATTATCTCTGTAAATGGAGAAAAAGTTCGTCTTACCTACGACAAGAACTCTTTTTCACCTGTAAAAGAAACTATAAAACTGGAAGATCCACGTTTGTCGAATGTATGGGGTAAGGAGGTATATCGTATTTCACTTAATGTTAAAACAGTCAGTTTGACAGGAAAATATGCATTTACGGTACAACCAATTAAGCAATAAAACACAGATAAAAACATGAAAAGTATTATCGCATTTACATGCATAGCGTTATTAACAGCCTGTGGCGGCACTAAGCCTGTAAAGAAGAATAGTCTGGACGAAAACATAACATTTGTTCAAGCTCAGATAGGCAATGAGATCAAGAATATTGAAGCGAGCGGAAAAGTTCTTAATCCGGTTACGCTGAAATCAGACAGTTCTGTTTATTACTGCAATTACACAGATTGGCGCAGTGGATTTTTCCCTGGTTCGGTTTGGTATTTATATGAACTAACAGGTGACAAATCTTTATTGCCTCTGGCAAAAAAATATACGAAGGCAATCGAAGATGCAAAGAACCTGAACTGGCATCACGATGTTGGTTTTATTGTTGAGTGCAGCTTTGGAAACGGACTTCGCCTTACAGGTGATCCGGAATACAAAGAAGTTATCGTACAGGCCGCCCGTTCTTTATCTACCCGCTTCCGAAAAGCTCCGGGCATCATACAATCCTGGAATGTAGACAAAGGATGGCAATCAGAACGAGGATGGGAATGTCCTGTTATCGTTGATAATATGATGAATCTTGAATTGCTGTTTAATGCAACAAAACTTTCAGGAGATTCTTCGTTTTACAAGATTGCCGTATCTCATGCTAACCGAACTCTGGCGGAACAATTCAGGGCAAACGGAAGCTGTTATCATGTGATAGACTATGATTTAGAAACAGGCAAAGTAAGAAATCGCCATACGGCACAGGGTTATTCACATGAATCCACCTGGAGCAGAGGACAAGCATGGGCAATTTACGGATTTACTATTTGTTACCGCGAAACAGGCGATCGGAAATATCTTGATCAGGCTTTAAAGACTTTCAATTTTATGAGAAATCATGCACGCCTTGCCAAAGACTTGATTCCTTACTGGGATATGGATGCGCCTAAAATTCCGAACGAACCCCGGGATGTTTCATCTGCATCTTGTATCGCCTCAGCTTTATACGAAATTAGTACAATGGACGTGGAGAATGCCTCTTCTTACAAAAGTTATGCAGACAGTATCATGGCATCGCTTGCCTCTCCGGCTTACAGAGCAGCCTTAGGTACTAACGGGAATTTTGTATTGATGCATTCCGTAGGGAGTATTCCTCATAATTCAGAAATTGACGTTCCCTTAAATTACGCCGACTATTATTATTTAGAGGCGTTAAAACGAAAGAAAGATCTTTCGTCCAGATAAGTACTTAAAAATATGAAAAAAATCTATTTGACTATTTTATTTTTGGAAATGTTGTGTCCTTTATGGGCACAACATTCATTGTTTCCGGCACCAGCCTCTTATAAAAGTGCCAAAGGTTCTTTTATTGTTGGCAAAAAGACCTCAATCAATGGAACCGGAAAGTACGCCCAAATACTTGTTACTGCATTGACTAGCGAGTTAAAGAACAATTACGCAGCATCCACAGATAAAAATGCAGTTTCGTTGGTGGTAGACGAAAAGTTATCCATGCCCGACGAAGCTTACTCATTACACATTACTCCAGATTCAGTTATATTGAAAGCCTCCTCAGATGCAGGATTGTTTCATGCCAAAGAGGCCTTAATTCAATTAATTCGTGCCGGAAAAGGAAATTTACCATGTTGCAGGATTGAAGATTATCCTCGTTATGAATGGCGTGGGTTCATGCTAGATGAAAGCCGCCATTTCTTTGGGAAAGAAAAAGTGAAACAATATCTGAACATTATGGCGTCTCTCCGCATGAATGTCTTTCACTGGCATCTGACTGACGAACCGGGCTGGCGCATCGAAATAAAGCGGTATCCTAAGCTGACTCAGCAAGGCGCCGTTGGGAACTGGCATAACCCTAAGGCCAAAGAAGAATTTTATACACAGGAAGATATAAAGGAAATTGTAGCTTATGCCGCAGAACGTCAGATTATGGTTGTACCAGAATTTGATATGCCCGGACATGCAACAGCGGTATGTCGCGCCTATCCGGAAGTATCAGGTGGCGGAGAAGGTCGTTGGGCTCATTTTACTTTTCATCCGTGTAAGGAAGAGACGTATCAATTCATCAGCAATGTGTTAGACGAAATTGTAGAATTATTCCCTTCTCCCTTTATCCATATTGGTGGTGATGAGGTTAATTATGGAAATCAAAGTTGGTTTACGGATCCCCAAATACAAGATTTTATCCAAACGAATAAGTTAGTGGACGAAACGGGACTTGAGCATTATTTTATTCGTCGTGCTGCTGATATTGTGGCTTCGAAAGGAAAGACCATGATTGGCTGGGATGAAATAGTAGATGCGGGAATCTCGCCGGAAAAAGCAGTGGTTATGTGGTGGCGACATGATCGGAAATATCAATTGCTGAAAGCGCTTGAAAATGGATATCGCGTAATCATGACGCCCAGAAGACCTCTGTATGCTGATTTTGTACAATTTCATTCACATAAGGTAGGCCGCTTTTGGAATGGCTATAATCCAATCGAAGATATCTACTCCTTCCCGGAACCCGTTGAGTACTTAACAAAAGGCTATGAAGATCAGATTATGGGAATCCAGTTTTCTTTGTGGACAGAAAGAGTGGCGGATAACAAACGTTTGGATTTTATGACATTTCCACGACTAATAGCTGTCGCAGAAGCCGCCTGGACTCCTGCAAAGGCAAAAGAATACAGCTCCTTTATGAAACGGCTGCCCGTTTTTTTGCAATATCTTGATTCATTGGGTATATACTATTTTAATCCTTTTGATCCGACTCTCCATCCGGAACCCGGTGCTCCGGAAAAAGAAGATGTATTACAAAACGGATGAAAAAGACATTCCTAAAAATTTATACTTAATAATACAAAAAAAAATCATGAGAAATTTATTGGTTATGCTGATTCTGTTTTCTTTCTTATTCTGCCCGGCTGTAAATGCGCGGCAGAATAAGAAAGGGCAACAAGACCGGGTTTTTTGGGTAAAAACACTAATCCAAATAGCCGACCCCGTTCTTTCCAATTTAGCAAATGGCACTTTAAAAAAGAATATGCCTTACGAATCATTAGGAACCGGGCGAAATGATTTCTCTTATCTGGAAGCAGTGGGTAGGACTGTCTGTGGTATCGCACCCTGGTTGGAATTGGGAGCCGACGATACCGCCGAAGGAAAGCTTAGAGAAAAATATATCGCATTAACCGTAAAAGGATTGAAAAATGCGGTGAATCCAAACTCCCCGGACTATTTGGTTTTTGGGAAACCATCGCAACCGCTGGTTGATGCGGCATTTCTGGCCGAGGGACTGCTAAGAGCGCCCAAACAACTGTGGGGTAATTTAGACGAACAAACCCGTGAATGGATGATTACGGAATTAAAACGTAGCCGTTCTATTAAACCGGGTGAAAACAACTGGCTATTATTTGCATCGACAGTGGAAGCGGCATTACTAGAGTTTACCGGCGAATGCGACATGAACAGAATGAGCTATGGCATCAACAAGTTTCGTGACTTATGGTATAAAGGAGATGCGCTTTATGGCGACGGTCCTGATTTTCACATGGACTATTACAACAGTTTCGTGATTCATCCCATGCTAACGGATGTATTGGCTATAATGAAAAAACATGGCATTGAAGGTCATATTTTTCAGGAAAAACAATTGCAACGTCTTGCCCGCTATGCGGAACATTTAGAACGTTTTATTTCGCCGGAAGGAACGTTTCCGGTTGTGGGCCGTTCCATCGTTTACCGCATTGGTGTTTTTCACGCCTTGGGACAGGCTTCTTTAATGCATCTGTTACCTGAAAATATTGAACCAGCACAGGTTCGTTGTGCACTAACGGCCGTTATGAAAAATCAGTTTAAATCTCCGGAAAATTTCGATGAAAAAGGATGGTTGAAGGTAGGATTTACTGGCAACCAGATAAATATGTCTGAAACTTATATTAACACGGGAAGCCTATACTTATGTATGGCCGGATTCCTGCCATTGGGACTTCCGGCTACAGATTCGTTCTGGACAGCTCCATATACAGAATGGACAAACTTAAAAGCATGGAATGGAAAGGATGTAAAAGCCGACCATTCCATAAAATAGGAACTATAGTCTATGATATAGCTTTTATATCATAGACTATTCTATTTCTTTTCGCCGGAAGTCTGCAGGAGTAACATTAAACTGAGCCTTGAAACAACGGCTAAAATAACGTGGAGAGCCAAAACCCAACAGATCTGAGATTTCCGCAATCTGTAATTCCGGGTTGTTTTTCAACATCTTCGCCGCTCGCTTTAGTTTAAAATTTAATACGAAATCGTTGGGTGTCATCCCCGTAAGTGCTTTGAATTTTGCGAAAAGCGAACTTCTGCTTAACCCTAACTCCTTAGCAAGCAAGTTCATATCAAACTCCATATTATCAATATTCTCAGCAATAATCCGGTTAACAGTATCAAGGAAACGTTGATCAATCGGATTATTGGCAAGCGAAAGAGTTTCAAAATCCTGTTGTTTTGTAAACTTCTTTTGAAGAATGGTCCGGTTGCGAACCAGATTATTACAACGTGCGATCAGAACCTTCGCATTAAATGGTTTGCAGATATAATCGTCTGCGCCACGCTGAAGTCCTTCTATACTTTGTTCCGAAGAGGTAAGTGCGGTAAGTAACACGACAGGTATATGGCAAAGATCAAAGTTGTTTTTAATTTTCATACACATTTCGGTTCCGGACATCTCCGGCATCATTATGTCGCTGAGTATGATATCCGGCATTTCTTCCGCTGCTTTCTGCAAACCTTCTTTTCCATCACGTGCAACAGAAACTTTATACATTCCCGAGAACAACGAAACGAGCACCTGCAAAAGCTCGTCATTATCTTCCACAATTAGTATACGATGCTGTGCTCCCTCTTCTCCTTTCAATATTTCAGTTATTCCTAAGGTTTCATCGGACATGGATAACTGTTGTATTGAGTCGTATACTATAGATTCACTCTTATCTTCAACTTCACAAGCACACTCTTTCTCTGTAAAATGTTCTTTTCCTTTTCTTAATCTGACAATAAAAATACTGCCATATCCAGGTCTGCTTTCTGCCGAAATGCAACCATGATGCAATTCCACAATGCTTTTTGAAAGCGAAAGACCAATGCCAGTACCTGAAGAAGATTTCGATCCATTGTCCTCCTGATAGAACCTTTCGAATACCCTTTCCAGGTTGTCTTTGTTAATTCCGATACCGCTGTCCATCACTTTTACGATAACCTCGGTTTCTGTATCCTCTATCACGACTTCGATGCTTCCGTTCGCTTTTGTAAATTTAAACGCATTGTTAAGCAAATTAAAGAAAACCTTCTGCAGTTGTTTCGGATCATACCAGCATTTAACTGAATCAAGATCGGAGTGAAACTGATAGTCGATGCTTCTGTTGTTAGCATACTCATAAAAGGAAAGATGTATCTCCCTGATAAAATCGATGATATTATTTTCGGTTACTTTCAAGGTAATATGACCTTGTTCCAGCTTGCGGAAGTCTAATAATTCACTGATAAGATTCAGCATTTGGCTGGCATTTTTATAAATCTTCAGCAATTTGCTGTAAATCGATGGAGCAAGACTGTTACTCTGCAGAAGAAGTTCCATCTGCGCTATTACAAGAGTTAGAGGAGTACGGAACTCATGCGATATATTGGAAAAGAACTGGAGTTTCGCCTGATTAAGTTCTTCAATCTTCTCTTTTTCTTTCCTTTCGTATGCTAAAGAAGTTTGAAGCAACAGCTGAGAATGTTTGAAGCGGTAAAATAAATAGAGAATGCTAACAATAATGAAAATATAAAGAGCATACGAAAATGGTGTCGCATAAATAGGCGATTTGATAACAACATCCATTTTAATGGATTTTGGTAATGAGGCGGGGTCATATTGTTTTTCGCGCACATGGAGTGTGTATTTACCCGGACTTAGGTTTGTATAAGAAATACGCTTATTATTACCGGGAATCCATTTCTCATCAAACCCTTCCAACATATACTCGTAAGTTGTTTTGCTGAGTGTATTTACATAATTATTGGATGCAAAAGAAATAGTCAGGTTGTTTTGATTATGTTTCAATACAATATTTGTTGTGTAAGGCAGCGATTGATTAATCGCTTTTGCAGGTCCTCCCGGATGTACCAACTCATTGTTTATAAAGAGTTCAGAAAAATATAATTTATAATCTTTAGACTTCAAAAACAAATCTTCTTCAAAAAAAGACGTAGCGCCATCAGTTCCACCAACAAAAATTTCACCGTTATGACAAACCAGCATTCCACAGCCATCGTTAATTCCGGAAATAGGAAGAGCCGTTCCCAATTCGGCCGCTTTTAAAATCTTCTTGTCCGGATTCAGAAAAGATAGCCCTTTATCTCCTGAAATGATCAGGTAACCTTGTATTGATTGCACAATATCGTAGCAGTAATTACTTCGAAGCAAATCGTTCTCGACCGAATATCCGGTAAAAGTGCCTGTTTTCTGATCCAGAGAGAATACTCCAGAACCATGACTCCCAAAAAACATACGCCCCGACCTGTCTTCAAATACTTTTGTAATGCCAAATCTACCTAGCCCTTTCTGACCAATAGGATAAACAGTCTGATCCTTTTCATCTTTTAAGCTTATCCTGCGGATTCCTTGGGCATAACCTAACCAAATATTATCTTTCGAGTCTACCGCAAAATTTACACACGGATAATTAGTGCCGGATTCAAACAAAGGCGATACCTGTTCTGTGTCCAAAGACATTTTAAGAACACCTTTACGGGTGAGCATAATAAGATATTTATCTTTATAGAGAACAACCTGGTTAATTACATCGCCAGCCAGATTTCTAAAAGAAGGACTTTCTTTTTTCAAATTACGAAAAGTACTACGCGTTATATCATAAATGGAAAGCCCTCCCGTATGTGTTCCTATATATAATTTGTTACGTTTATTGCTGTAGCATATCCCTTTCAAATTATCATGAGCAATTGAATTCTTTGTAGTACTTGCTTTAAAATAAGTAAAGCGTTTGGTCTTGCGATCAAAAAAATTAAGACCACCACCCTCGGTACAAATCCAGATATTATTATTTTTATCTTCAACCATGTGTCCAACAAAGGGATAACTAAGGCAGTCGTCACGGCTAACCTGAGCCGAGTAAAAAGTAAATATATCGGTTTCCGGATTAAAATAATGAACACCTCCATAATAAGTCCCGATCCACAAACTTCCCTGATTATCCTTATATGTTGAAAAGACGGATGAATGAGTAAGACTTCCTGGCAGAGCATCTTTGCTATAAAGCTTAAAGGTGTTCGTTTGAGGATTATATTTATTCAATCCGGTAAAAGTCCCAATCCAGATATTCCCAAAATTATCTTCTGCAAAGCTGCGTATATGATTGCTTGAAATAGAATTTGAATTGTTCCCTTCTTGCATAAATTTTACAATCCGCCCGCTTACATCTCTTTTATACATGCCATTTTCCCTGGTTGAAATCCATAGGTTGCCTTTCGAGTCCTCAAAGATCTCATATATATCTTCATTGGGAATGATGCATTCCAATTGCCTGTTTTTCTTAAACAAAAAAAGGCCCTTAACAGAACCGACCCACAGCCTCTTGTTAGAATCAATAAATATCTTTTGCGCAAAACTATCTCCCAATTTCAAAACGAATTCGGCTTTATTAGATTGTGAATTCCAAATACAAACCGAATCTGAAATACCAAACCAGATTTTGTTATTCTGGAATGTTACAGTCTTAACATTACCGGAGACAAGACGATGAAACTTCTCTGAACGAAAATCATATCGGATAAGCGAACCGTCTGATACAATATAAAGACTTCCTTTTTTATCTCCATCTAGGGGGAAATTACTATTTCCTAACAAATTAGAATTGGTTTGAATGTCGGGCTTATCAAACCATGAAGGTTTAAAAGAAACCGTATGTTCTCCATTGTACATACTCAAACCCTCCTGCGTTCCGAACCACATACGCCCCAGCTCATCTTGATAAATTGACATGACAGAGAGTTGAGACAATCCCTCGTTCATCCCAATATGCTTAAAATATACACAATAAGTAGAAAAAGAAAAAAAGAGCAGGCAGAAGATTATAAATAGTTTTTTCATGGCATACGTAAAATGCATTACAATGCAAAGATAAGCCAAAAAAAGCTAAACCCGTGGTTATAAGCGATCAAAAAAATATGTTTTACTGAAAACAATAAGCCATTATCCGTTTCATGTCTGATGGCTTCGTACAGTCCAGATTATGTTTCTGACAATAAGTTTTAATATCTTTCTCGGGAAAATTCTTTTGTATCAAAGGAAGTGTTGTGACGTTCATATATTTCCCTTTTTTATTTTTGATCCAATAACGATTTCCCGGCTGTATAGCAAATTTTTCATTGGGACTTAATTTTGTTATTGTTCCCCCTTCCCTAATAGAGGAATAATTGGAAATGGCAGCGGTAGAAGAATATCCTCCGTACCCGGAAGCTTTACCTTGCGAAACAACTACAGATTTCCATTCAATATACAACGTTCCGAGGCCCGTTTCAACTAGCTGATAAAATACCTTCCTTTTAAAATAGACAAATTTATCGCCTTGAATGTCTATCGCGGCTATTTCGGACGGATTAGCAATAGCCCATGCAATACTATCCTTTTTATACAACATTTCTTCGACCTCCGTATTGTAATTCAATAAAACAGAACTACGCCTCCCATCCTTAAAATAAACAACTCCCTGCTGATAATCCGTATATAACATAGCTTGATTAACATCTTGCGCAAACAATAACCATCCGGAGCACAAAAATAAAAACATAAAAAATCCTGTTCGCTTCAAATAAGAGGGTGCTAATTTCTTAGTATAATTATTGGGGGTGCTTTTCTCTTCTTTTTGTAGTTCTGATTCCTGACAATCAATTTCATTTATATTTTTCATTGCAATAATTAGGTATTACTTTTCAAATAAATAATTTATCAAATATATAATATATTTGGACATACAAGTTACGTTATAAGTAAATAATTTCAATATCACCTTTGAATGAAAAAATATAACTAAAAATAGTTACATTTGGACTCTCTGTGTTTTGTGTTGTTAACTAACTATAAGATTTAAAATCATGAAAAAAAGTATTATTTTATCGATCGGGATGGCTTTACTTGTTACTTCTTGCAGTCAAAAAGAATCTAATCAAGCAGGAGTAGCCGGCACTTCCCAGAAAATTGAAGTGAAAGAAGTTAATCAGTATTCACTGGATAGTTTATTGCTTAATGCCGAAGCGCTGGTAGGTAAAAAAGTAATGGTACACGGCTATGTAACTCATGCCTGCAAACATTCGGGTCAGCGGTGTTTTCTGGCAGACGAAAGTCAGAAGTTTACCTTACGGGTTGAAGCCGGAGGAGCAATCGAAAGTTTCAGTCAGGAACTGATTGGTTCTCAGATAGAGGTAACCGGAATCCTTCAGGAAACACGTATGACAGAAGCAGAAATAAATGACACAGAAAAGTCTATTAAAGAGAAAGAAGCAAAAGGAGAAAGTTCGGCCGAAGAATGCGAAACAGAAAAAGCAAATGTTACACAGATGCGCGAATGGATGAAAAGTCACGGCAAAAACTATTATGCCATTTATTACATAGACGGACAGAAGTATAATGAGCTTTAATGGTAATAGGATTCGTAAGTGGCTACGGATTATCCATCGGGATCTGGGGTTTTTGATGGCAGGCATTTGTTTGATATATGCAGTTTCAGGAATTTTACTGAACCATATGAACGGAAAGGATCCGGCTTTCAAAAATGTGTATGCAACTGTTCAATTTCCTAAAGGGTTGATGAACGAGGAGCTGAGCATGCTCTGGAAGGAAAAAGAAAATTTGCCGGTACTGAAGAAAGTATTTAAATACGATGATTCTCACTTTAAACTGATGCTTGACGGAGGGATTGGAACATACGACAGCAATGCGGGAGTGGTTAGTTACGAACATCATTCCAAACAAGAGTTGGTTTATTGGATCAATAAATTGCACTACAACAAAGTGAATGGTTGGTATATCATGGGAGATATTTTTGCCGCTTCACTGATATTTTTAGCTATTTCGGGCCTTTTCATGGTTTCACGCAAATATGGTTTATCAGGAAGAGGTATGATATATCTGCTTATAGGTATCGCCATACCGATACTTTTTATTCTGATGATTTAGCTTACTATATAAAGAGGGTATTCAAAGTTCATTTGAACACCCTCTTTATATATCGCTATACATTTATTGCTTTAGCTTTTCTTTCAAATACATTGTTAGTTTTAATAACTAAAAGCAAAAATAAAACGCCTTTTGTGACTTCTTAAGGAAGAAATATAGTTTCTATTTATTCCACAAATCAGGAATTGCCTCATGTCCACGGGCCTTAACAGGAGCCTGAGAAACAGGAGCCAATATCCCGGAATGAATTTTATACAGATTTTTGGCTGTTTCCATCATTGCTTCCACTTGGAGCTTATAAGGACGATCGGTTACATCTACCAAACCGCAGTTGTAACTTTCACCGTCTCTGCGGCCAGAAAAATCCTGATCACACCATTGAAAATACCCGGTTCCAATCAATCCGGGATGGGAATAAGCTTTCTCCGTATAATACCGGTAAGCTACACCACGTTCTTTTTGTGAATTTACCTGCCAAAGAGATTGGGCGATTCCTCTATCCACCGTCCCGAAATGGTACTCGCCAATTATCATTGGCAAATTTGTAATTTTCAACGCTTTATCCATCATTTCTTTATTTGGATAAAGATCATAGCAATTAAAACTCAATACATCAAAAACCTCTTTACATATTTCCATAATGTTTTCATCCAATTCCGCAATATTACCAAATCTGATTCCCATATTAAGGTGATTGGGATCGTATTTCTTTAACGAGGTATTTGCTTCTTTCAAAAACATTTTAAATGTATTTTGAATAAACTCCTTACGACGTTTGGGCGTATCTCCATCAGCCAGGAATTTAATTAGTGATTCTTTAATCGGTCGCTCCTGCCCGTCCAAAATCAAACTACACAAGCGCTCTTCCTGATTTAGCCATGATGGTTCATTTCCTATAAAATATCCAATCAACCAAGGATTATTTACATAAGGTGAAACAAAGTCTTTGATTGCCATATCAAGTTTAAAGCTAAAATCCGGAGCATAAACATCACATAGTCCCATAAGGCCGTGTTCAACAGGCACTCCTCTTAATGGGATTAAAAAAGCTTTTTTATTCATGTTCATGATTTCCTCGCTCGACCAATTCGCAATCGTGTTCAGGCCCCATTTATCCATACGTTTTATAACCATCTCTTTGGATTTCTCTTTGTAATCATTCCCATATCTTCGATAAAGGTTCCATAGGCCAAATGATGGTGAACCAGCGGTTCGTCCGTTTGGTCTCTGATTTTCCATTAAAAAAGCAGGAGGTAATTCCTTATAGATATTTCTTCGTTTATCGAGATCTCTTACATTTCCCCCACCACCGGGATTAACACAGTCGATACCAACAGAAAGGAAAAGATAGCCTTCCGGATCCACAAACCACCAGCGCTCACCAATCTTTTCGGTTCTGAAGAAACCTGTCGATTTCACCTTCGATTGAAGATATCCACCAAATTTGGAATAATTATAATCAGAAGTAGATATTTCTTCATTGTCCTCAGTTATCCATTCATTTTTTAATTGCTCAAATGATTTAACTTTTCCTTCGTATTCGCCTAAATTCCATTGTCCAAATTCATCAAAGACAGGTTTGTCCTCAAGATATTGATCGCCAGGATCTTCTACAGACAGAGCAATTGAACGAATTTCAAACTCGGGGCTACCGATAGGAGCACGCATACGGATTCCTATTGAATCAACTCCATTAAGAGGGCCTCTTTTTCCTCCAAGATTGATCCAACCAGTATAACGGGCCTGATTAAAAGTTGCAGCCAAATCGACAGCTGCATCTGGTAATTCACGATAGAATTTTAGAGGAATTGCAAGTTTATTCCAACCATTAGCCGTATAACTCATTACTCTCAATTCATTGTAGCCATTATTTGTAGTGAAACCCACCTGGAATCGTTGCGCTGTTGTTGATTTAAATTCAAGAACTACATAATTATAACCATCCCAACTCAAAGGGAGTCCTGGAGAAATATCTTTAATGGCAAACTTCTGCCCGGACACCTCTTTTGAACTGTCAAACTTAATCTTAAATGTTTTAGCAGTAATACCTTGATTAATAAGTAGTATAACAAAATATATTAAGCCTATTTTTAAACTCTTTCTCATAAATGTACTATTTTAAAAAATTGGAACTCTATACAATGAAGACCGGGCGGTAATAAATAGTTCATCTCCATTTTTCCCTCCGATTATTAGAGAAGAAGGACGTTCGGGCACCGCTATATTACCGATTTTCTTTCCGTTTACATCAAAAACAGACACATGTCCATCAGTAATATAAACATTTCCTTTTTTATCTACGGCTGATCCAAACTCTCCCTGTTCTATAAAATGCGTCAAATTCGAAAGCTTCCCCTCCTTATCAACATCCATTTTCACAACCCTTCTGTCATACTCATCCGTCGCATAGAACGGTTCACCGGGAATTGCTTCCAAAACAGAAGAACATCTGGCCAAATCATAGTATTCAGGAATTATGGTAACTCCATCGGGAGCAATGAAGCAATCTTTAGGGACCCAAACCGAGATGTTATTAAAATCGTGAGAGTCACGCCAGCGGTTTGAAGGATAAATTGCTTTTGCCACTTGCTTTATTGTTCCCATAGATACTTTTGGCAATAACTTTATAGTTTCTTCCGGATTCTCAGGATCAACAGAGTATACCCATGTAGCAAATCCCGAATTTCCCCATCCACTAAATGATGTACCGGCTGCATCTGGTAAATTCGGAACAGATTCCTGATTTCCGTCAATAAGATAACCCGGCTGAGGATTATATTTGAAAAGCACCAGTAAATTGTCCTTGGTATCGCAGGCTAAAGATATAGGAGGCCAAGGAAAATCAGCAATCATAGATACTTGATTTTTTTCTGCATCCCATTTGTAAATCCGGCGCATGCGTTGTTCGCAAAAATAAACATTTCCCTTACTATCACGGGTTATGCCTTCAATAAATTCAAATCCGGTAGCCAATCTTTCAACTATTCCTTTTTCCTTTTTTAATGGATCAATCCGAGGTTCCTCTCCTGTGATTGTCAGTTTGGTAAATTCCCATGGTCTCACATCTATCCCCTTATTTATATCATAAAAAGGCAGATCGGTTGTGAACTTGACCTGAGCAAAGTTATGAACGTTTAAAAATTCCAAATTCCTGCAATCCCATGTACGTACCGAATAGGGATAAGGCGAGACAAACCGTATAACGCGGAACATATAAAGATTTGCAAAAATCATATCACTGCAATTCTCCAGTTCAACAGGCTGGCAAAATAGACCTTCACGGCTCTCTTCTTCCAACTGAAATGCATAGACTTTCCAATTTGACACATTCTTGAATCGTGCTTCGTTTCGAACATGATGTTCGATCGACATTGCATAGATTCGTCCTTCCGTAGATGTATTATTTACATACAGACCATTCGCACTATACGTACTGGCAGTCCAGATATCTTTAAATGTTCCGCCACCACCATTGGTAATCCATAAACTCCAATATTGATTATCCCAGGCTTTGTCCATACCTATATCAGTAACGGGATCGTAAGGAGTGCTGACTTTCGGAGATTGCCTTCTTTGTTGAGAATGGCGTTGTTCTAGCGGACCCCGATCCAAAGATCCATGTCCCCCTATAAACTTTACATCGTTCATATACGAATCCTTACCAGCCATCCATTTGCATCCTACTGCCCGATAATTATAGGCTCCCGTATTAATTCCAACACCCGTTACAATATTTTTTCCGGCTGCAGGAACTTCCAATAAGGGTTTCGGAGCTCCGAAACCGCTAAATGCAGACGTACTCTCAAGTAACATTAGTTGAGTGGATATAGGATTAAGACCGATCAGACAAGTATTGGGCTTAAGTTTAATCGTTTCCGATACAACGTACCAACCCTGCGGCAAATAAATGTTGGGATATTTGTTTATAGCATCCTGAAAGATCTTGGTATCGTCTGTCTTTCCATCTCCTTTTGCTCCAAGGTCACGAATATTGACCCATGTACTTATGTCAGGAAGCGAAGGTATATCATCCATCGGCGAATCTGGCATTGATTTTAAGGATTCAATTTTGGAAACTGTCTCATTCTCCGGATCGGCAGACATATCTTTTATATGCAACCCATGAGTATAATTCTGTACCACATAAATTGATCCTTTGCCTAACGTTTGTGTATTGCTTTTACTATATTGCACCAAAAGCGAAACATTCTTACAAACAATATTCCGTAGACTAATTTGATTCGTATGGTTGTTTTCGTTGCTTACAACAATGGCCGGACCTTTTATATTTTCAAAGATACAATCTTCCATAAATAGTCTATCCGAATAATTGGGTTCGATTTCAACAACTGATGGAACATTTTTTGCAGTTAAACGAACAATTGTCAAACCTCCTTCCTGTGATTTTATAGCTGCCTTTCGCTGACCTTCAAAGTAAGTGTTGATCATCATCATTTGCCATCCGGGAGAGGTTTTTGTGGTATAAATCCCATAATCACCTCCAAAAAACCGAACATTCTCCATTTCGTTCCCCACATCATACAACCCGGCTTTTCCTTTACCAATATAGATATCTACATTAGAAATAAAACTGTGTTGAGCAAAGTGAGTTCGGAGAGCCACAGCTTGCGGATTCCCCTCTTCTATCTTCAAATCTACATTCGAAAGAGCACTATAGAAAGTGCCTGCTCCCGCATCACGTGGGATCTGTCCTGGTTCTACCAATCCCGATGTAAACCAGAACATATAATTCGCTTTACCTTTGTCTGAAGAAACTTCTTTTTGGTAGCCCGGAGAATTCTTACCCAATATAATAACAGGTCGGTTCTTTCCATAACCAATCAAGCGAACCGCATTGGGAATATAAATAGTTTTGCTTATTTTATAAGTTCCTTCCGGGATAAAAACAATTCCAAAGTTTTGTTGCTGTTTTACCTCATTCAGGGCTTTTTGCAAAGCATCGCTTACATCCGTAACACCATCCGCCTTTATTCCGAAATTTTCTGCTGTAAAATATACTGCATCCGGATCGTTAAGCTTTTGAAGATAAACCGATTTACTCTTGTCTGATGATGCAATCATTGGATACGAATAGCCAATTAATGATACAATAAGTAAAACGTAAGTTGTTAATTTATGCATATTTTACTATTTTCATAAACAAAATAAGTATTTTGAAAGAATAGCTTAGTCTTTTTGAAATTACTCCACTAACCTATATACGTTAAAAGCACATAAGTTAGCGGAATAATTAGAAAAACAATTAAATATTGATTATTTCAGATTTGGATTGATCAACAAATCATGCTCCGGAATTGGAAACAAATAAGAATCTTCCGTGATATTACTACTAAATGGTTGATTGTCGGATGGATCTCTTTGAGCAAATACACTCGCAACCATTTCAAGGCGAACCATATCAAACCACCTTACGCGCTCGCCACACAATTCCCAGGCGCGTTCCTGTACTGTTGCATTAGCAAAAGCCTCGGGAGACAATCCTGAATAAGCAGGAAGTTCCGCTCTGTTTCTTATTGCATTCAGACATTCATAGGCCAACGCATCCGGTCCTCCGGAACGAGCTTTCGCTTCGGCGTACGTTAGTAAGGTTTGGGTATAACGAAGCATGCGCATAGGTATTGAAGATGCATAATTATAATAATTACTTACGTTTTCATTCTTCATCAGTTTCTTATAATACGGATGCTTGTACTGAAGTTGTTGCCACGTTAACACTGTTCCATCTTGCTTTTTAACCGTATAGGCAAAAGTAGCCTGCTTACGAGGTCCTTCCGGAAAATCATTAAAAAACTTGTATTCGGCAAATACAACATCCCATCCACCGAGTTCGCCAGGGTAAGCCCAATATCCGTACATAGCATTTATTGTATTACCCGCATTCCTGTTACACGGAATGGCAAAAATATCTTCTGCATTCAAACCTAATTTAGTTTCATCATTCTCATATAATTCGTTATATGAAGAAACAATACCGAAACCGTACTTAGCATGCTCATCAATAACCTCTTTCGCTTTGGCAGCAGCCATAGCATATTTGGACTGATCTTTTAAAGGCCATCCTGCTTCATGAAGATAAACTTCGGCGAGTAAAGCTTTTGCAGAACCTATATTTGGCCGTCCATCAGCACGTTTGGTATTGGATAGCATCGATTCAGCCTTAGCCAAATCCTCTTCAATTTGCTGATAAATCTCTTTTACACTTGCTTTATTCACCTCCATTAATTCGGTTGAAAAGTCGTAAGTTAGAATTAAAGGAACTTCTCCATGGCATCTAACCAGCCAAAAATAGCTGAAAGCCCTGATAAAATAAGCTTCACCGGCTATTGTTTTAATAATAGATGCGTCACCCTGCGTCTTTTCATAGTTCAGAATAATATTATTTGCTCCTTGAATAGCTTTGAAGCAGCCAGCAAATACAGGAGGTGCACTCGAATTGGTTGTATTCACTCCAAGACGATCATACTCCTGAGTGTTGCCTGTACCCGGAGGGCAGGTCAAGTCATCACCACCCAAGGTCATTTCTGTAGCCCATCCATTATTAAACCCGTAACTCCAACAGTTTGCCCATCCTCTGTAAGCTCCGGTCAAAGCCGATTCCAATCCCGTTTGAGAAGTTAAAACAGCATCACCTAACACTTTTCCCCTCATATCCTCTTCAAGGAAATCCGAACATCCTACATTGAGTAGCATTGTTGCAGTAAAAAAGGCTGTATATATTATCTTTTTCATATTTATTCGTATTAGAATTATCATTAAAATGTAAAGTCCACACCCAGTGTATAGGTTTTAGAATTAGGATAAGCACCATAATCGATACTCTGATTAATGTCTGAACCACCACCTCCAACATTACTTGATTCAGGATCAATACCTTTATAGCTAGTAAAGGTTAATAAGTTTGTTGCATTCAAAGAAAGTTTCAGATTACCCACTTTTTTGATGTTAAAATTATACCCAACACTTATATTCTTCAATCTTACGTAACTGGCATCTTCCAGAAACATAGTTGACTGAGGTTGTACAGTACTTGATACACTAAAAGCAGGCAGATAAGCATTCTCATTAACTCCCGGAATGTAGCGTTCAGAAATTTCGGCAAGAGTAGATTGTCTTGCATCTCTGGCTGCCATCAAATGCATACCACGTGTGTAGTTTTGCTTATCAATTCCAAATACTCCCTGTAAGAATAAATTAACAGTAAAATTCTTTACATTGATTGTATTATTCCATCCTAAGGTCGTAGTAGGAAGACCACACCCAATTATTTTATAATCGGCACCGTCTATTGCAAAATCACCATCCAGGTCTTCGTAGCGTGCATCTCCCGGAACCTGTCCATATTTTGCAGCTTCTGTAGCTTGATCCACTTTCCACGGACCAAGATAATTCAGACCCCAGAAAGAGCCAAGCGGCTGACCTACTGCATAAACAAACTCAGGTTGACCATTCAATCCCGTAATATCTGGATTAGAGAAAATCTGAGTTTCTTCTCCAAGATCTTTAACGGTGTTCTTTACATTAGAAAGATTCAGATCACTTTTCCAATTTACGTTCTGAGAATTGATAATATGACCACTAATTGACATTTCCCAACCTTGATTTCTTATTTTACCTACGTTAGATGTAATAGAGCCTCCACCAACATAATAAGGAACAGTTTGGTTTAACAAAAGATCTCGTGTATCCTTTATAAAATAGTCGAATTCAAAATTTAATCTGCCATTAAAGAATCCTGCCTCCAAACCTAAATCTTTTTGCTCTGTAGTTTCCCATTTCAGTCCTGTATTTCCTGGATTACCCAACTGAATACCACTCGTCTTATCTCCAGTCGAAAAAGCATAATAAATACTTGTATTGTAAGTAGATTGAGTAGCATAAGGTTCTATAGCCTGGCTACCTGTCAATCCCCAGCTTACCCTCAATTTAAGCTTACTGAATAGATCCAGATTCTTAATAAATGATTCGTTACCCATATTCCATGCTATTGCTGCCGAGGGAAAAGTACTGTATTTATGCCCCTGTGCGAACTTAGATGAACCATCATTTCTTATAGAAACAGAAAATAAATACCTGTCTAGTAAAGAATAGTTGACACGTCCCAAATAAGACAATAAACTCCACTTAGTAAAACCGGAACCAACAGTATAAGATTGAGCCTGAGCCAGGTTATCATATTTAAGATCCGCGAATTTCAGATTTGCAGAAGAAGCCGTTACAGAGTTATTTGTATATTTTTGAGTTTCAAATACGGCTACGGCACTTATCTTGTGAATATCATTAAAGGTTTTGTCGTAAGACAACTGAGTTGTAGTCTGTATATTGACAGATTTATTATCCGTAATTGAAGCACTTGGACTGTAGTTAGAGGCATAATTTCCACTAAACGTTTTAGCCGTTCTGAAAGACAAATCAGTACCTACCTGAAAATCCAATGCCAAACCCTTTATAAATTCGTAGCGGGTTCCTGCCATTAAGTTGGCAAATGTTCTTTCATTTCTGTTTTCTGTATCGTATATCAGAGAAAGAGGGTTCGTTTTAATTGAACCAACAGGGTCGCTAATCAGATATCCGCCTCGTCCATCGTACGGATCAGTTGTAGGTGCCCATGCAAGAGCCTGCACAATCGGATTACCTGCACCTGTCCGAGATTGGGTATTTAATCCATTCATGGTAGATCCATTAATATTGAATCGGAAAGATAATTTATCGTTGTATTTTGTCAGGAAATTTGTGCGCACAGTATACCGTTCATATCCTGAATTTTCTACAATACCATCCTGATTAAGGTAATTACCTGAAATACGATACTGCGTTTTTTCTGTCCCTCCGGCAATACTAAGCTGATGTTGTGTTGAAATTGCTTCACGGAATATGGCATCTTGATAATCAAACCCTCCGTTTTGTTTGTATGAATTAATTTCATCTTGAGTAAAGTAGTCGGAAATACCTATCGCTTTGTTTCTAGCATTTACGGTAGCCGCAAAATCGCCGGCACTTAACATATCATACTTCTTGATTACCGACGACAGGGAAACATCCCCCTGATAATTAACGATGATCTTTCCATCCCGATTTCCACTCTTGGTCGTAATCAAAATAACGCCATTAGCACCCCTGCTACCGTAAATTGCAGTTGATGCAGCATCCTTCAATATTTCCACAGATTTAATATCATTAGGATTCAGCATATTAAAATCTGCCCCTACAAATCCATCAATAACAAACAACGGACTGTTATCTCCCAAAACTGAATTGACACCGCGAATACGAATTCTTACATCACCACCGGGAGCACCCACTGTATTGGTAATCTGAACTCCCGAAGCACGTCCCTGAAGGACTTGATCAACACGTGTAACATTTTGTTCGGCAAATGATTCGCTGGTTACTGAAGTCATTGCGCCAGTCAAATCACTCTTCTTAGCTGTACCATAGCCAATTACGACTACTTCATCCAAGGCTTGTGAATTTTCGGTAAGAATAACCGTCATTTTAGTCTGATTGTCAACGCGGACTAATTTATCTAAATAGCCAATGTAGCTAACTTTAATAATGTCTTTTCCTTCGGCCTCGATTGTAAAATTACCATCCAGATCAGTTATAGTACCCACACTTGTTCCTTGCTTCACAATATTGGCTCCAATGATAGGCTCACCTTTAGAGTCGGTTACAAGCCCAGTTATTTTACGGGCAACTTGTTGTGTCGATTCTTCTCTGGCTTCATTTTTCATCAACATGATATTGCTGCCTTCCATTGCATAAGCAACATCTGACTTATCGAAAATTTTACTAAGGACTTCCGAGACCGTAGTATTTTTCATATTAACAGATGTCTTTTGCTTTACATCAATCTCTTTCAAATTATAGATAAATAAATAGTCGGTCTGCGCTTCTATTTCATTCAATACCTCCCGTATTTCAACATTTCGGGCATTAATATTCACGCGAGTGTTTTGAGAAGATACTGATGCAAAAATACCCGCAGTAAAAATAAATAGGGATATTAAGGTTAACTTCATGACTCTGATTGTTCTTTTATGTGCTTTAAAATGGGACAAGAAATCCCCTTTCCAAAATATATTCATATATTTGTAATTCTTATTGTTAGTACTCAGTGATTTAAGGAAAGTCATGTACTGACTCTTCCCGGGGGATGCTCCAACATCTCCCGGTTTTTTGTGATTTAATTTCTATGTGTGATTTGTCATAGGCTATAGATTTATTAGTTTACTAATTCATGTTATCATTTAATTACTATAAGGTTCGTTTCATCATCCTTCGTATAAGAAAATTTGTATTTAAGCTGGAGCACTTTTAAAACATGTTCGATTCCATCTTTCATTCTAAATTTACCTGAATATCTGTCTTTTAATAAAGCCTTTGATTGCATATCAATATTCACGTCATAATATAGTTCTAATTTCTCCATCAGACTGGCAACCGATTCATTTTCGAAGCAGAAAATGCCTTCCTTCCATTTAAAATAATTTTTATCTGGGATATTTTCGGTTACGATCTTTCCATCAAGAAGGATAGCCATTTGATCGGGGTTAATCCTAATATTATTCTTTCTGTCGGGAGTAAGAATTTCCACACTGCCATTTAGTAAAGCTGTTTCAAACGAATTACTACCACGATAGGCTTTGACATTAAATTCAGTTCCTAATACTCGTACGGCATACTTTTCGGTCTGAACAATAAACGGACAGTCAGCGTCATGCTTTACGATAAAGTATCCTTCCCCTTCAAGCTCTACCTTACGGGAATCTGCAGTAAAATAAGTCGGGAATCGAAGCGTGGTACTAGAATTCAACCAGACGTCTGTTCCATCAGAGAGAGTTAACTCTACCCTCTGGCCTGCCGGGACATGAATTGTTTGTAATTTAGAAGCCGACTGGTGCTGATTTAAATAATAATGAGAACCTACAAAAGCAATCAGAAATATAGCTGCTATTTTAATTATTTCCAAACCAATATTAAGCAGTGATTTTTTTCTCCGTTTAATTGATAAGGGATCTTTAACTTTATCATTCCAGAGCGTAATATCATATAGCTTTCGCAGAACAATGTATTCATCCATATGATCCGGACTTTCATCCAGCCACACAACAACCCTTATTCTTTCATCCTCAGTAACTTCTCCTTTTATATATCGTTGTAACAACTCTTCCATATTTTTTATCTGATATCCCTTTATAACAGTATAACGACATTGCCGCTTATACCCCTAAACAAAAACATGATTATTTTACATAAAAAGAAAATAGAATATAGGAAGGTAATCTTTAAGACTGCTTCGAAGAGCTTTAAGAGACTTGGTAATGTGGTATTCTACACCCTTTGGCGTAAGAGAAGTTTCGCTTGCAATTTCTTGAACAGACTTATTTTCAAAACGGCTCATTTTAAATATCTGCTGGGTAAGTAAGGGTAAGGTTGCTAATGTACTATCAACTATAGATTGTATTTCGGCCGAATATATGCTTTCGGGATTACAGGCTTCCATTGAAGACAAGCGGATTTGAAGTTCTCTCTGTTTTAATTCTGAAAATCTTTCCAAAGAATGCATCCTAACCATTTCATGTTTTAAATAGTCTAATGATTTATTTTTTAGTATAGTTATGAGCAAAGAATCTGAAACTTCCACTTCATCTAAAGATAGCAACTTCCAATACTTTACCAGCGACTCTGACACAATATCTTCGGCGGCCATAGCATCATGTACGTAGGATTTGACAAACAGAAATGACCGTCGGTAATTTTGCTCATAAATAGAATTAAAGTCTACTGTTTTAATCATTGATATTTTATGTTAACGGTTGGTTCGATATTACTTCGACATTACAAACAATGAAATTATCGATCATAACTCAAAAGGAATCAGCTTGTTTATGGTTTTTCATAAAGCTCTTTCAACGGATAAAGAAGAATATGAACTTCAAAGTTACAATAATAAAATTTATTGCTGATAAATTTTCAAAGAAATTAGAGTCTGGATTCTGCAGGGCATGTATTCTATATCCTACGCAAAGCCGGAAATTGATGCGACAATTCCATCTTTAGCTCCGCTTATGCTATGGATTAGTCGTTTTCATTCCTTAATAAACTTGTCCTCCAACTGTGTGACCATTGTCCCTCAGCTGAGGGACAATGGTCACACAGTTGGAGGACAATGATCACACAGTTGAGAGACGAAGAATATACTTTATGTTAACGACTAATCATCGTTATGAAAAGCGTTGGTGAGTTAACTAAAAACGACTAATCACCATAGTAAAAGGTAAAAGCTCTCGCTTAAGATTTGAAGATGGCATCGCGGAGACGCTTAAGCACAGGGTGACAGATGACAGATGAGATGGATCTGTCACGAGCCATCTATCACTCATAAAACTCGCTTCCATAAAGGATTCTGAGCCATTTAGTGGTAGATGACAGATGTTTTCGACAAAATTCGATATAGTATCTGAATATCCGTCTACTTTAGAGAGTGAGGATATCTTATTGTTTTAGTTTTTCTTTCAAATAGATACCTGTATAAGATGTTTCGCAGGCAGCTACTTCTTCGGGAGTTCCGGCGCAAACAAGTTTGCCGCCTTCTTTACCTCCTTCCGGCCCCAAGTCTATCAGGTAATCGGCGCATTTGATAACATCCATGTTATGTTCAATGATGATTACTGTGTGACCGTTTTCGATCAGTGCATTGAAGGCTTTTAACAGAGTTTTAATATCATGGAAGTGGAGTCCGGTTGTGGGTTCGTCGAACACAAACAGCGTCGCTAACTTTGACTCCTGACTTAAATAATAAGCAAGCTTCACTCGCTGGTTTTCTCCTCCCGAAAGGGTGGACGAGGCTTGTCCTAGTTTGATGTAACCCAATCCAACGTCTTGCAGGGGTTTGAGCTTCTTTATGACTTTCTTTGCGTCAGACTGTGGATCGGATTCAAAGAATTCGATAGCCTGATCTACAGTCATTTCCAAAACCTGATAGATATTATTTCCCCGATATTCCACATCAAGCAAGTCGGCTTTGAAGCGTTTGCCTTTACATTCTTCGCACTCTAAAGTGATGTCGGCCATGAACTGCATCTCTACCGTTATTTTACCTTCACCCTTACATTCTTCGCAGCGTCCACCTTCTTTGTTAAAAGAGAAAAAGGCGGGGGTAAAGTTAAGTTGACGGGCAAGGGGTTGTTCTGCAAACAGCTTTCGAATCTCGTCGTAAGCACCAATATAGGTAACGGGATTGGACCGCGAGCTTTTCCCTATAGAGTTCTGATCCACAAACTCAATGGCTTTTACCAGCTTAAGATCTCCTGTCAAAGATACACACGGAACTCCCAGTGGAGCATCGTCAAGATAATGCTTAACTCCTTCATAAAAGATATCGCGTACCAACGAGCTTTTTCCCGATCCGCTTACTCCTGTCACTACGGTCATTACATTGAGAGGAAACTTAACATCCACGCCCTTAAGGTTGTGGAGGCGAGCTCCTTTTATTTCAATAAAATTGTTCCATTTACGTCGGAAGGGAGGTAGTTCCAGGCGGTCTTCGCCGGTAAGGTAACGTACCGTATAACTGTTACTATTAAGCTGCAGATTGGAGATATCTCCTTGATATACGACTTCGCCACCCAAACGTCCGGCTTTGGGACCAATATCAATGATATAGTCGGCCGCCCTGATAATTTCTTCGTCGTGTTCCACAATTACCACCGTGTTACCAAGTTCTTCTAACTGACGGAGCACCTTGATAAGTAAATCTGTATCACGCGAATGAAGCCCAATGCTGGGTTCATCCAAAATATAAAGTGATCCCACCAGACTACTTCCCAAAGAAGTAGCGAGGTTAATCCGCTGGCTTTCTCCTCCCGAAAGTGAGTTTGAAAGACGATCGAGGGTGAGATAGCCCAGTCCCACATCAAGCAGAAACTGTAAACGGCTATCTATTTCAGTGAGCAGACGTTTAGAAACAGCTACATCGGTTTCGTCGAGAACAAGGTTATCAAAGAAGGATTTCGCTTCATTAATGGGTAGGCATACAATCTGAGATATGTTTTTACCTCCTACCTGCACATATAAAGCCTGCGGTTTAAGGCGGGCTCCTTTGCAAGACGGACAGGTTGTTTTACCACGGTAGCGTGCATGCATAACACGATACTGTATTTTATATAAATTCTCTTCAACAAAAGAGAAAAAGTCATCAATACCGTGAACCCCTCTTGCTCCATGCCAAAGCAGATCGTGTTCCTTTTCGGACAGTTCGTAATAGGGCCGATGAATAGGAAAATTATATTTTGCACTATCATTGATAAAGGCTGTAAGCCACTCTCCCATTTTCTCTCCTTTCCAGCACATCACTGCCCCTTCGTAAAGCGAACGGCTTTTGTCTGGTACGACCAAATCTTCGTCGATGCCCATGATCTTTCCGAATCCTTCACAAACCGGACAGGCTCCCAAAGGGTTGTTAAAGCTGAACATCATATCAGTGGGTTCTTCGAAAATAATTCCGTCCGCTTCAAACTTACGGGAAAACTCCTTTGTTTGAATGCCTTCTTCAGCATACATTTTCACCAGGCAGCTCCCATGACCTTCAAAAAAGGCTGTTTCAACCGAATCGCCCAACCGATTCTTGAAGGGTTTATCTGCAGCTACGGTAAGGCGGTCGATAAGCAGCTGGATTGCTTCTGATTTTAATAATACCTCATCAGCCATAACTTCTGGAATGCGGTACACATTTTCATCAATCTCAAGACGAGTATAACCCTCTTTCTGTAGAATTTCGAGCTGCTCTTTCATCGAGCGTCCTTCTGGAAGCACTACAGGTGTGTAAACCGAGAACCGCGTACCTTCGGGAAAAGAGAGTACCCAGGCAACGACGTCGCTTACCTGATGCTTCTTAACCTCTTCGCCCGATGAAGGAGAGATGGTCTTCCCGATACGGGCATACAGCAGCCGAAGATATTCATATATTTCGGTAGAAGTTCCAACAGTAGAACGAGGGTTTCGTGTATTCACTTTCTGTTGTATGGCAATGGCGGGGGGTATTCCTTTGATATAGTCGCATTCTGGTTTACCCATTCTGCCCAGGAACTGTCGCGCATAGGAAGAAAGACTTTCCACATAACGTCGTTGTCCCTCTGCATACAAGGTGTCGAATGCAAGCGATGACTTTCCGGAACCAGACAACCCGGTAATTACGACTAACTTATCCCGGGGAATTTCCACATCAATATTTTTCAAATTATTGATGCGCGCTCCTTTTATCTCTATATTATTTGCGTCGTGCATAAGTGCATATTTTAAAACTTACAAAGATAACGATATTTTTGCGTTGAATGTTTTCATTGGGAGTATATCCTGACTACTTATTGGTCCATTAGGATAAATTTATATCTTTGTAACATCTTATAATAGTAATGAAACCAAAAAACTCATGTACTCAAATTCTCTACGACTATTTATTTTTGTGCTGTTGTGTGCTGCTACCGCGTGCTCTACCGTCAAACAAACGCCTAAACTGACTGAAACCCGAGAGTTAAAACGTGAATTCAGGGGTGCCTGGATACAAACTGTTCATCAGGGTGAATATAAAAATATGACTACTGCCGAGCTACAAAAGGATTTAATCCGTAAATTAGATCAGCTACAGTCTTGCGGAATAAATGCAGTTGTTTTCCAGGTCCGTCCCGAAGCGGATGCCTGGTATCCATCCAAGCTTGAACCGTGGAGTCGTTTCCTTACCGGAGAACAGGGAGTTGCTCCTGATCCAATCTGGGACCCAATGGCTTTCCTTATTGAAGCTTGCCACAAACGAAACATGGAGTTTCATGCATGGCTTAATCCGTACCGCGTAAGTACTTCAGGAAATACGGCATTTGCACCTAATCATATTTACAACCAACATCCGGAATGGTTTGTTACCTACAACAAGATGATTCTTTTTGACCCGGGTTTACCTCAAAGCAGGGCATTTATATGCAAAGTAGTACAGGATATTGTTTCTCGTTACGATGTGGATGCCATTCACATGGACGATTATTTTTATCCTTATCCTGTGGCTGGGTTGCCTTTTCCAGACGATGCCAGCTTCGAGACCTACGGTCTGAGCAAAGGTTATAAGAATAGTCAGCGGAACGACTGGCGGCGTGAGAATGTAAATCTGCTGGTAAAAGATATAAAAAACACCATCGTCAGGACTAAACCTTGGGTCCGGTTCGGTATCAGTCCGTTTGGTATTTACCGCAACAAGAAAAATACGCCGGACGGCTCAGGCAGCAACACGAATGGTTTGCAGAACTACGATGATCTTTATGCAGACATTACTTTGTGGGTAAAGCAGGGTTGGATTGATTATAACATTCCCCAGATTTACTGGGAAATTGGAAATAAGGCAGCCGATTACATTACGCTGATTGAATGGTGGGACAAGAATGCCAACGGAGGGCATCTTTATGTTGGTCAGGATGTAGCCCGCACGATGAAGAAAGATGAACTGGATAAAAAAATGAAATACGTCCGTACTTTGCCTCATATTCAAGGGAATTGTTTTTGGCCGGCCAATGAGATTCTATGGAATACCGAAGGTGTTGCCAATCAATTGAAAGCAGATTATCATCGCTATCCATCGCTTATTCCGGCCTATACCCATATGCATAACAGATCCCCTAAAGAGGTTGGTAAATTGAAAACGGAGTGGACAAAAAAAGGATATATGCTTCGCTGGCAAGCGAAACAAGATGAAATGAACCCAGAGCTTGCCCGCTACTTTGTAGTGTATCGTTTTGAAAAAAATGAGCAGGCGGACATCAATAACCCTGCTAAGATTGTTACTATTACAATGGATACGTCCATTTTGCTTCCTTACGAAAAAGGAAATGACAAGTTTAAGTATGTGGTAACAGCGGTTGACCGCTTTCATAACGAAAGTAAAAAAGGTAAAACAAAGAAGGTAAAACTATAAGGATGAATAAGTTTCAGCGAATTATTACAGGGTTGTTGTTCTGTTTCCCTTTGTTTTGGGGTTGTACGAATGATGTGCCAGATCCGGTCGCACCAACAAGGACTGTGCTTATTTATATGGCTGCAGATAATTCGCTGAGTTCGTATTCATATAAAAATATAGAATCGATTGTACAGGGTACTACCAAAGCGGCTCTTAACGGAGGCAATCTGGTGGTCTATGTGGATGCCGCCGATGCAGCCCCTCAACTATTGCAAATTAAAGTGAAAAGCGATGGTTCAATACAAAAGTTGGCAATAAAGGATTACGCAGAACAAAACTCGGCCGATCCGTTGGTAATGCGCAGTA
This sequence comes from uncultured Macellibacteroides sp., assembly GCF_963667135.1. Classification (NCBI taxonomy): domain Bacteria; kingdom Pseudomonadati; phylum Bacteroidota; class Bacteroidia; order Bacteroidales; family Porphyromonadaceae; genus Macellibacteroides; species uncultured Macellibacteroides sp. The sequence continues at coordinate 1,254,423 of NZ_OY762974.1, forward strand.
TATTTGATGAGGTGCGAACATCCTTTCCGGCCGACAGCTATGGCTTGGTGTTATGGAGCCACGGAACTGCATGGCTTCCATACAACGTACAACCAATGCTCCGCTCGTTTGGTCAGGACGAAAGTAATTGGATGGAGATTGATGAGCTGGCGGAAGCGCTGCCCGATCATGTATTTGATTTTATTATGTTTGATGCCTGCTATATGGCCAGCACCGAAGTAGCTTATGCTTTGCGGGACAAAGCAGATTATATTCTGGCATCCCCCACAGAAGTGCTTGGTGAAGGGTTTCCCTATAAACTGATTATTGGAAATTTCTTTACCGAAACAGCAGATCTTCAACAAATAGCGGAAACGTTTTATAATTATTACAACCAACAAACCGGTTTGTATCAATCTGCGTCAGTTTCACTGATTGCCACAGAGCAACTCGATAATCTGGCCGCTATCTGCCGTGAGATTGTTATTGGCAAAGAAAATGCAATTGTGGCTTTGCCTATACAGGAGTTGCAACAACTTGAATATCTTGGGTACACTTATCATGCTTTATACGATTTTGACGACTTTATTAGCCGTCTTGCTACCGAGGCACAGTATACCAACTATCTTTCTATCCTGAATAAAGTAGTTCTATATAAGCAAACAACGCCAAATGCAACCTACGCCAAAGGACAACTTGTTATCAATCAGTTTTCAGGTTTATCCATTTATGTTCCTCAGAACGGTCTTGCTACGCTGAATGATTGGTATAAGGGCATGGCCTGGTACAAAATTGTTTACCAGTAAAGGAGTATTCCGGCAACACCTGCAAGGGCTATCGTAAGCATGGGATGTATTTTATATTTCCATGTAAGCAAAAAAGCAGCACCAAAAATCAATATACTTTTATAATCGATAAAGTTTTCAGTATTGATAAGCATCAATGCTGCCGCTGCGATCAATCCTACAGTTGCAGGTCTAAGGCCTACGAATGCAGCTTCAACATATTTGTTATTTCTAAAACGGGCGAAAAAGTAGGAAATAATCAGCACCAATATAAATGAAGGCAGACAAACTGCAGTTGTAGCCAAAACAGAACCCAAAATACTTATTTCGGGAGAGTAACCTGCATTAAGAACGGCCGTGTAACCTATATAGGTTGCACTGTTTATTCCAATGGGACCAGGTGTCATTTGAGAAATTGCCACGATATCTGTGAATTCCTGACTAGTTACCCATCCGTACTTAACGACTACCTCATCCTGTATAAGTGAGAGCATGGCATAGCCTCCCCCAAAACCAAAAAGGCCAATCTTCAGGTATGTATAGAATAGTTGCAAGAATATCATATCAACGTCTTTTTAAGATAATACGGTAAAATAACCCTCCCACAGCAGCAGCAATAATAACATAGACAGGTGAAACGCTAAGTAGCCAGATCATTAAAGCCACGCTAAGGGGTATAAACCAAATAAGTCCCCGCAAATGGAGTGAACGGGCGGTTGTTATTACCGGAACTGCAATAAGGGCTACCACGGCCGGACGTAATCCTTTAAATGCTTTCTCCACCCATTCATTATCCTTAATCTGCGTAAAAAAAAGGGCGATCGCCAGAATAATCAAAAAGGATGGTAGGATGGTACCCAACGCACAAACAAGACTTCCTGTTAGTTTCTTTAAGCGGTAACCGACAAAGATTGATATATTTACAGCGAATACGCCAGGTAGCGATTGGGCGACCGCAAAAAGATCGATAAACTCTTCTTTGGTCATCCACCCCCTATCTACCACTTCGCGCTGGATCAAAGGCAGCATGGCATAACCACCTCCTATTGTAAATGCTCCGATCCGGACAAATGTTACAAAAAGTGTCCAATACATATTCTTATAGCTTTCTGTTGCTTTCAGTATCAATCATCGGCAAAGGTAGCTATAAATAATACAGTCTGTATCTCTTTTCAATTACCTTGTACGGCGTACGCTTCTTACAGGAGCCGATTTTTCTGCCTTGACACTTTTTTGTTTTACAGTCTTTTGCTTAGTGGAAGGTTGTGCAGATTTTACACGTCCTTTGGTTGACTGTTTTGTATTGGCTGCTACCGAAGTAGTGTCTTTCGGTATCCAAAGGCTTTGACGAAATGCTGTAAGCTCGTTCTCAATACGTGCCTGTTCCTGTTTCATAGAATCTGGTGTAGGGCAATACTGCTGTAAATTGCGGTTCATCAAATTTTCGGTTTTGACTATATCACCTGAAAACATACGTTTACGAAAGTAGTCGTCCACCGTAAAAGTCTTGGCGTTGTTGATATTTGAAGTCATAATCGACGATGTTGACACATACGGACGTATGGTCTCATAAGGCAGCCAAAACATTGGCATGCGTTGCTCCCCCATGTCGCCTGAGCTAAAAAGAATGGGGGAAATAGCAAGTATCTTTACATCAAATACCGAGTTGTGCTGATCAAAATACCAGGCTTCCTTTACATAATACGATTTAACCTCTTCCGAAGGTACGTCGCTTTCATCGATTACATACTTAACTTTGTTAGTTCCTTTAACAGGCTCTTCCTTATACAAAACATAAAACCTGTCCAGCAAATCTTTGAAATTCACCTCGTGAGCAGCATCAAAAACTTCGTACCCGTCCAGGTATTCATAGGCCTTAATCTTATTTTCACTGAGTAACCGGAAAATTATTGTAAACAGATTCACGTTTTGATTAACAGGGCGTACCGGATAATAAAGCGGTGCATTTTGTTCCTTAGTCAGGTCTACTTCTCTGTAAACAACACGCATCCAACGTGCATTGCCAATCTCCTGCGTAAGGTGTTCATTCATATTCTGCGCTCGCACTGTAAGTTCAGGAACATTACTGTCCGAAGACTCTGTACGGGAGCCGGTTGTTGCCCTTGGTGATTTGCGTTGCTGAGTCTGCTGCTGGCTTTGCGCTTCTTCTTGTGCCATTAACGGGCTTGCAAAGAACAGCGCACTTCCTAATATCAATATGTAATGCATGTGTTTCATATCTGGAATCAATTAATTTACAATAACTTCGATGGTTGGAATAGTACGTTCAATCCCATCCGGGCCTTTCGCAACTACCCGCGTGATGTAAAAACGTTTCCCTTTGGAAAGCCGGCGAATATAATCTTTCTGCCGCTGCGAAAAGTTGGTTCCGTCCGACACTTCGGGAATGGCATTTCCCATCGAATCGAAAAAGGTCAATTCGAAACGCAGTACGGTATAGGTTACATTAAGTAAATCGTCGTCGATAGCTGCTTTAATTCCACCAGCTTCCACCAAATTACGTTTGGCAAACATTCCACCTTTAAACTTGCGGAAGTTCCCATTCGCGTCTTTATATTCAATATAAGGAAGCGGATCCGGTAGCGCACGAACACGGAATGTCGTTTTTGCCATCTCTACAGAACGACCATCGGCCATCCTCGCATTAACAGAAACCACAGCCTCAGTTCCCACTTTGCTTGGCTTGGCTTCCCATAATTCGCCTTTTCGGGTGAGTAATCCGTTTGTCATCGTTGCGGTAATCTGCGAACTGGCTATTCCGGGAACTGCGATTCGAATGGGGTTTGCTATGCCGGCATACAGTACGTTCATTAATGTAGGAGCTACTGTTGCCGTAGGTTCGGTAACAAAATATTCGCTCACGAAGTCTCGTCGCATTACAGACCCATCGCTACCAGGCATCTCAATATATCCTTTTAGAGGGAAAGTGCCGGAAGCCCCTGCGGTAATTTTGAATAATCCTTTATTGGCTTCGGGTAATTCTGCTCCGTTAATAAAAATCTTTGGGCGTTTGGTTGAGTCTACAGCCGATAAAACAATATTTGCAGTATACTGACTTCCCTTCATTACAACCTGACTTTGAGGAATTACCTGAGCTGTAATCTGATTTACCCTGTAATCACCAATATCCACACTGCTTAGCAAGTAGTTGAGGGCTTCACCTTCGGCATAACGTACATCGCTCTGTAATTTTGTAAGCATAGTAACAGCTGCAGCTACAGGCATATTTTCGAACAAAGACTCTTGCCACGAACGGACTGTAAGTCCGCTTCTGACTGATGCGGTACTTAAACTAGCTTCAAGTACTTTCAATTTAGCTGGATCCGTTACCAGTTCACCAAGAAATTTACGATAAGAATCAATATTATTTTTAAGCTTTTTCCCTTCTCCTACCACAGGCGAAAGCATTACCTGAGAGGCAGCCTCTATGTCATCCTTATGATCAATATTATCTACATCTCCATCTGATCCATCTGCTTCCTTCACAATTCTTACCTTAAGAGATTGAATATAGTTATAAAGATCGTTACTAGTCTTTTTAACCTTCTGACCTTTTTCATACCATTCTTTTACTTTGGCTGGATTAGTCTGATAGTATGTATCAAGCTCTCCTGAGACAATCTGGTTCCGCTTGGATGAATTATCGATTGAAGTACGCAAACTGCCTTCCACCAATTCGAAACCGTCCAATACCTCCGACGACACATTGAGTGCCATCATGGCAATGAACACCAGATACATAAGATTGATCATCTTCTGTCTGGGTGAATTGGGATTATTTGATATTTGTGGCATAATTTTGCTTCTTTAAGTTTTTATAGACCGGCTTGTCCGGCATTTTGTCCATATGGGGCTCCTTGTGGTTGATACGTTGTTGGAGCAGCCTGATGATAGCCTTGCGCAGGCGCAGGTTGCGGCTGACCCGGATAAACTGGAGCACCATACATATTAACAGTCATCGCCTGCAGCAATCGGCTGTATACGGTATTTAGCTGCGATAATTGCTGAGCCATCCGTTCATTCTCTGTCCGAAATACTGAACTGTCAACTACAGAACCTTCGTACAAATCTTTAATGCGACCCAACCCTCCATTAATACGTTCTATAGTATCAATCTGAGAACTGATACTTTTGAGTTGTATTTCGTAAATGGTATTCAATCCGGAAATATTCCGATTAAGAGCTTCCATCTGATGTACGTATCCCCGGGAATTATGGTTAATGCCTTCCGAATTATCAGTTATACTTTTATAAGAACTAAGCAGGGTATCTGATACGTCAGCCAGATTATTGGTTGTCTGGCTAAATCGCTGCATTTGTTCGGCCATTCCTGAAAGTTGATCCAGGTACTTTTGCGTTGCATCAGTCAGCTCTGCCATTTTGGATATTTGTTCAGCTGCTCCACTAAGCTTCTTAATACTATCCGACAAGTTGCGGGTATCTTCTTCCGAAATATCAAGCGAACCGCTTAATCCCGCCGCCTGCTTAACGGCTATAGGATTAATTAGAAGATTTGCATTGGAATCATCTTCTTCATTCTCCGATGAATGAAGAAGGCCGGAAACCTTTTGATTTGCGAATTCCGGACGGTCCATGGGATTTTTGGATTTAAGAACAGGGAAAACTTCTTCCCAATGATAATCCTTACCCGGATGCTCAAATCCGGAAATAAAGAAAACAAAAAATTCAGTCATCATTCCCACAAACAACATTTCATTTCCAAAAGGGAGATGCAGTAATTTAAACAGCGCACCTAAAACAACAATTGAGGCTCCCCAGCTGTAGCAAAAATTCAGAACTCGCTTCCCCATATCGCTGGAAAGAAACATCTCAATTCTATTCTTATATTTTTTATACTTTCCCATTATCTCGAAGTATTATAATTAGTAAACCCATGTTTATTTCTTTCCTTTAGAGAACCCTATTTGTGTCCGAACGCACCGGAAACCAATATACGAACGGGTTTCATTCTGATATTCCATCGAACGCATGTCTGAACGTATAAATTGAGAGACATCTTTCCAGGATCCTCCGCGAACCACCTTCTTCTTCATAGCATACGGATCTTCCTTGGCCGCATTATAGCGCAAATCCGGATTCATATCATTCATTTGATTTGGTCCTGATTCCGAATAAGTTGTAGAAGTCCACTCAGACACATTGCCCGCCATATCGTAAAGGCCGAATTCATTAGGGGAATAAGATCCCACCCGGGAAGTAATAAGGTGACCATCGTCTGTGTAATTACCATTACCCGGTTTAAAGTTCCCTAAAAAACAACCTTTACTACTTTGTAAATCGTTGGTAGACCATGGATACTTGTTTCCGTTTTTTCCGTTACGTGCCGCATACTCCCATTCCCCTTCAGTAGGCAAACGGAAAGGCTCTATTGTATAACCTGCCGGAAGATTAGCCGATTCTTTAAAGAAATTGGTGCGCCATACACAAAATGCTGTTGCCTGTTCCCAAGAAACTCCGACCACCGGATAATCATTGTATCCCGGATGCGTAAAATACATTCGCATATAAGGTTCATTATACGCATTATTAAAATCATTAACCCAACAAGTCTCATCAGGGTAGATATTCACTATTCGCGTATGTAGAAAATCATGATAGCCACTAAGCGGGCGGGTGATGGTTTCGTTAACAATACCTCCTTCGTCGTTAATATAAGCTGTATCTTTTGAAATCATAATCACCTGATTCGGATCAACCTTTATATCCGTATTTCGTTCCCGTGCTGAGGGGTCAAGATTGTTTTTTCGTAAGGCAGCCGCCGTATGATCGTACCACTCGTAGCGGTAGTTCATCTGCTTTTCGTCCAAACGTTTCTCTCCTGTAATGGGATGAATATAGTACACACTCTCGATAGCCCGCTGTTCGTCTTCAGTAGCTCTTTTCCATGGAATAGGTCTGGTCCAGTCTAAATGAGGAGTTACAGGTTCGCCGTATTTATCCTCAGTAATTTTAAATAGCTCATTACCACCATAGGCAGGATCTGCCAACCGTTCACGAATAATGGAATCGCGTACGTAATAAAGGAACTGGCGATATTTAGCATTTGAAATTTCAGTTTCATCCATCCAGAAAGCATCGAAGGAAACTCCTTTTGTTTCAGGAGATGTACCCCAAAGTGAATCTTTATCTGATGGACCCATTTCAAATGAACCACGTTTTATCAGAATCATTCCGAATGGAGCCGGCTCATTAAAGGATGCCGTTCTGACTCCCGTTAGTTCACCTCCGCTGCCGGTTAACGGCCTTCCGCACGAGGTAAACAAGGCTGCTGCCCCAAGTACTAACCATACTTTTTTCATATACTATTATAATATACGTACACTTTTGTGTTTATTCTTTCCCGTTTTTATTTTATTCAGCTTCAGTTTGTACCTCACCATTAATTCATGGCTGCCAGTGCTTCCCTTAAGTATAGCTGTTGTGGGAAAGTCATAGGCATAACCTACATGAAATCCACCAATAATAGCTCCTACAGAAAGTACCACCGATTCATTGACACGCCAGGAAAGACCTCCGCTAAACATTTTGTTATATAGCACCCTGGCTGTTATATCGGCCTGAAACGATTGCAAGTCTGTTTTCAAAAACACAGACGGCTGCAATTCATACAACGGGTTCCGCAATTGAATATTGTATCCTCCGGTTAAATTATACGCTCTTCCTATAAAGGTATACACATTTTCATCCAACGCCAACTCGGGTTCCGAAATATGAGTAGAAGCTAGTCCCCCATAAAAGTTTTTATGTGTAAAGTAAATGCCGGCATTTATATCTACCGTCATAGCCTCAACTTGTGTTGTTGGAATTCCTTCATCGGTTCCGGTATGAAATTCACTTTCAGGAATCTCCACTTTCGTACCATCGAAAGCCTGATTAACCATTCCTGCCTGCAATCCGAAACTAAGTGTTCCTCCAAACAATTTTTTTTTATATGCAAACTGACCTGCCACATGGGTATTCCTAAAAAGACCTATGCTTTCTGTAAAGCCAATAACTCCAATTCCAAAAATAGATTTTCCAAAGGTCACGGGCATATCCGCAGATACAAAAAAGGATTTGGGAGCTCCTTTTATTCCTACCCATTGCTGACGATGCAAGGCAAACAAATTTAGATTATCTGATACTCCTGCAACTGCCGGATTATAATAACCCATAGCCATCCAATACTGGCTAAACTGGGCATCATATTGTCCGTATGATATGTTCACACTTCCTAACAGCACAACAATAAGCAATAAAAACCTCTTCATCCTTGTTATATCGATATTACTCCTATTGTAACTAAAAAAAATGCAATAAATTGTGTGAGATATAAAACAAAAAAGGCGGTAAGCAAATGCTTACCACCTCCAGTGTATCTAATTAAAAACATTAATACTCTTCCTCATTAAAGAAGAAATCTTCTTTACTCGGATAATCAGGCCAGATATCTTCCATGCACTCGTAGATTTCGCCCTCATCTTCCATCTCCTGCAAATTTTCAATCACCTCCAAGGGCGCACCAGAACGCTGTGCATAATCAATTAATTCGTCCTTTGTTGCGGGCCAAGGCGCGTCTTCTAGTTTTGAAGCTAGTTCCAATGTCCAATACATAGTTATAAAGTATTAATAGTTACCAAAAAGTTAGTTCAGGTCTTAATTTTTCCGCAAAAATAGAACTATATTCTTTAGATGCAAGTATAATCCCAAATTATTTCTTTGCCATCGTTAATTATACATTCTTTTCTGGCTAAAACGAACAAATAGTCAGATAATCTGTTAACAAAAATCAAAACCGGCTCTTCAACAGGATCCGTTTCTGCTAATTTGTAAATCTGTCGTTCTGCTCTCCGGCAAACAGTACGGCAAACATGTGCCAGTGATGCAGAACGGCATCCACCTGGCAAAATAAAGTTTCTCATTTTTGGGATACCGGCATCCAACCGATCAATCTCTTTTTCAATACGGGTAATACTTTCTGCAGTAACTTTGCTCTCGATCTTCAGTTCTGTGCTATTCTGATCTGTTGCCAGATAAGAGCCAACCGTAAATAACTTATGTTGAACAAAATGGAGGAAATCTTTATCTGCCTGATCTTCCAGCGAAGAAACCAACAGTCCTATAAAAGAATTTAGCTCATCAATAGTCCCATAACTTTCAAGCCGTTGATGCGTTTTAGAAACGCGTTCGCCGCCGACAAGAGATGTCGTACCTTTATCTCCGGTACCAGTGTATATCAAACTTTTTTTTGTACCCATAATATCAAATTTCAATAGTATGTTATATAATTGCGCTTGTGTAGCTTATTATTAAAAAACACGATACCAAGAGAATACAAATCAATAGTAACGGTAACATCAGGATGGGAGCAGATTTCAGCCCAAATCTTCCTCATTTTAGCAGAACTCTTGATTCCAACAAAAACAAATACCGTCTCCTGATGAACATGCTTCACACATTCATTAAACAATAATGAACAAGAAAGTTCATCGTTAGGGGTATTAAAAAAAACAAAATCAAGCTGCTTCAAGTCCTGTATTGCCTGCGGAAGTAAATTCAGATAATTACCAACCCGTAAATCTATCTGATTCCTTGCTTCTTTTAGTGTTTCACGAGCAACGGCAGCAAACTCCGGCAAACTTTCCAATGCAATACATCGAAGACCTGATGCATAAGAGGTTAGATAAAGAGAAGACAAGCCCATCGTTGTTCCGATCTGCAGTATATGTACAGGTTTAAAATAGTTTGTTAGTTTAAATAACAACGCACCCTGTTTAGGAGAAATGGCTTTCTTTTGCACAAGATGTCCAATTGTTTGCTGCTTGCTTTTTTCTTTATTCCTTTTATCCGGATAGGACACCATTTCTTCACGATAATGAAGCTTCAATCGAGTTAAAGCGATGTCGGACAATGGATAATAAGATCCTGATTCTTCAATGACTTTTGTGATTACATTGTAAACAAACGGAGAATGAACGCCATATCCTTTCCGGTAGCGTACCCGCCTGTACAAAAGAATACTACGCCTTAAGGCATTGTTGTTTTTTGGTATGATCTGCATTTAACAATGAGTTTACTAATACAAAGTTAGTAAATAAAAGGATTATACAGCAAACCATTTTTTGCCAAGATGGTGAACGGGATACCAAGCGGCAATAAATCCAATGGATACAACAGTAAAAAATACCGTGAACACATCGCTTAAGGCTACCCTAACAGGATAAGCATCAATTATAAAGGCTCCGGCAGTTTGTCCTAATTTCAGAAGTCCCAGCTCCTGTTGAATCAAACATAAAACAATTCCAATAACAATCCCAATCAGGGCCCCAAATCCAGCGATCATCCATCCTTCAAAAAGAAAGATACGGGATATCAGCTTATCGTCTGCCCCCATATTCCGTAGCGTACGTACATCTTCCTGTTTTTCTATCATAAGCATAGATAAAGAGCCAACCACGTTAAAAAGAGCGATAGCAAGTATAAAACTAAGGATGAGAAATGTCATCCATTTTTCAATTTGCATCATTTTATAGGAAGACTCTTGCTGTTCGAACCTATCCTGTACAATAAATTCAGGGCCTAATAAAGATGAAATTTCGTCCTTTACATCAAATAAGTCGGATTCAGGAGTAAGTTTAAGCTCTATTGAAGATACTTCTGTATCATATTTAAATAATTCACGTGCAAGGGAAAGAGGGACCAACATATAATTTTCGTCATACACCTGTTGGTTGATACAGAAAACACCTCCTACATAAGCATAAGAAATTTGAAAGGAAGTTGCAGGATTTGATAAATTTACATTTCCATCACGCTTAGGAGCATACAGCTCCATGGGTGATAAATAACCGGCATTAACACCTAAAGCTGATGCCAGTCCTACTCCGGGAACAGCATAATTGACTACATCATCTTTTAAAACAAAATGTCCATCAATCAAAACACTATCAATCGATGCAAGTTTATCAAAATTATCGCTTACTCCTTTAACAACAGCAACCACCTGCCGGTTGTCGTAGCGTACTAATGCATTATCCTCTAGAACCTCACTCCAAACGGCAATAGAATTCAGCGTCTTGACTGATTGGAATTTCTTTTCCATTGGGTCAAAAACCTTTCCTGTTCGGGGCGTAATTTTAAGCTCCGGATCAAAGGTGCTAAAAAGAGTAGATACTAAATCGTTGAATCCATTGTATACAGACAAGGCACATACCAGCGCGATGGTTGCTACAACCACCCCGCAAACAGATACCATCGAAATTACATTGATGGCATTGTGGGACTTCTTTGAGAAGAGGTATCGTCTGGCTATATAAAACGGGAAATTCAAGGTTCTTATTTCTTAAGCAAATTATCTATCTTTTCAATATAATCCAATGAGTCATCTACATAGAAACTAAGATCTGGTATCTTTCTCAGCTGTAAATGAACACGTTGTCCTAAATCAAAACGGATAGCTTTAGTATTTAAACGAATTGCCTCTAGAATTTCAGGCGCCTTTCCCGAAGGAAATATACTCAGATACACGCGTGCAATACTTAAGTCAGGACTTACACGAACAACACTTACCGAAACCAATGTTCCCGGCATTGCCTTCGTTTGAAGCAGAAAAATATCGCTCAGCTCTTTTTGCAACAACCGTCCGATTTTATTTAATCTTGTACTTTCCATATATATTTATTATTTCTTCCAAATCATTGTCAGACCATCCCTGAGAGGAAGAATTACTTTTTCAACTCTCGAATCTGATTTTACCATGTCATTAAACGCAAGTATACCGGCTGTTTGTTTATCTCCCGAATGAGGAGCCTCCAACACTTTGCCATCCCAAAGCGTATTATCCGCTAAAATTAATGCCCCTGAAGGGAGCTTATCAAAAATCAAATTATAATATTCCGTATATAAACGCTTATCAGCATCTATAAAAACCAGATCAAAGGTTTCATTCATGGTTGGAATTATCTCCATTGCATCCCCGAAATAAAGCTTGATTTTATCTTTAACAGGCGATTGTGAGATATATTTCATGATAAAATCTTCCATCTCATCGTTTATCTCCAAGGTATGGATTTCTGCCCCTTCGTCCAGCGCTTCCGCCATACAAAGTGTTGCATAGCCAGTATATGTCCCAATTTCAAGAACTCTTCTTGGTTGAAGCATCCGGCAAAACATCTTTAAAATCCGGCCCTGCAAATGGCCGGATATCATTCGAGGACGAAGAAGATTCACATTGGCATCTCTGTTTAAGGTAGCCAGCAATGAACCTTCTTCGTCACTATGTGAAAGAATATAGGATTCTATTTCTTCCGTCATTCTTATTTATTCTTTAAACGTTGGAAGCGTGTATTTATTTCCAGCATCCAGAATCTTACCTACATTATTTATTTCAAGGAAAGTAGTACCGCCACCTTCGCCAAAACTTCCGCTAAGGTAAGCAACCATGTCAGAACGTGTAATACGACCACTCTTTATCAATTCGTTTAACGCCTTGAAATAGTATTCGCGTTCGCTTTTACTTTCCTCCTGATACACTGCCCAAACGCCATACGACAATGCAAGTTCGCGGGTTAAGCGTTCTCTGTAGCAAATAGCGTATACGGTGGATGTTCCACGGAAAGCAGCCAGATAACGGGCAGTCTTACCAGTAAAACTATCTGTGATAATTGCTTTTACATGCAATTTGGAAGATGCTTTTACTGCTTGTTTTGCCAGGAATGAGGTAACATCTAAATCATTTCCTACAATAGGAACACGAATATCATTAGCCGCCAATTTAGTTTTCTCAGCTTCAGCAGCAATTTTTGTCATTGTAGCTACCGCCTCAACCGGATACTTTCCATAAGCTGTTTCGCCACTAAGCATTAATGCATCTGTACGATAATAAATTGCATTTGCGATATCCGTTACCTCTGCACGTGTTGGGCGAGGATTGTTAATCATTGAATGAAGCATCTGAGTTGCAACAATTACAGGTTTCTTTGCTTCAACACATTTACGGATCAATACACGTTGAATTCCCGGTATTTTTTCCTGAGGAACTTCAATACCTAAGTCTCCACGGGCAATCATGATACCATATGCTGCTTCAAGAATCTCATCGATGTTATCAACACCTTCCTGATTCTCAATTTTAGCAATGATTTTAATCGGGCTTCCTTGCTCGTCAAGTATACGCTGAATATCAAGTACATCTTGTTTAGTCCGAACGAAAGAATGGGCTATAAAATCAAGATTATTATCTATACAAAATTGAATACTGTTACGATCTTTTTCAGTCAAGGAAGGAAGGTTGATACGAACTCCGGGGACGTTCACACTCTTACGGCTTCCCAATTTTGCATCATTCTGTACTTCACAAAGCAGATAATCGGGATACTTTTCGACAACTTTTAAATCCAAATCGCCATCATCTATAAGCAATGCACCACCTACAGACATGTCTGTAACAAAATTCTTATAAGAAACACAAATACAATCCTTATTGGTTTCACCTTCAGGATTACCCATTACCTTAATGATATCCCCGGTCTTTAGGTCAAGAGGTTCTTTGGTAATTGTAGTTCTGATTTCCGGGCCTTTTGTGTCCATCAAAATTCCAATATGATTAGAAACGGCACGTACATTACCAACAACTCTGTTAAACCCTTCTTCTGACATGTGAGCCGAATTAAGGCGAACCACATTCATACCCGCTTTATACAGCGCACTGACAAAATCCACATCACATCGCTGATCTGATACAGTAGCAACAATCTTTGTATGCTTTAACATATAATCTAACTATTATAATCTATTATAAACCTTTTATTAAAATCAAACCATAAACACTGCAAGCCGGAGTTATTTTCACAAAAAAGACTCCATAGCCAACTTGTACGAATTAAGACCAAAGCCAAGAATCACTCCTTTGCATGCCGCCGAAATTTTAGATTCATGTCTGAAAGACTCTCTCGCATGAACATTTGATATATGAACTTCTACAACCGGCGTGGAGACCGCTTTTATAGCATCATACAATGCAATCGAAGTGTGCGTATAAGCTCCTGCATTTAATATTATCCCATCGTAATCAAAACCAACTTCATGGATTTTATTAAGCAGCTCACCTTCTATATTGCTTTGAAAATAAGAAATTTCCAATTCCGGATAGTTTTTACGCAAAGCATCTAAATATACTTCAAATGAAGCATTTCCATATACTGTTGGCTCTCTCTTTCCCAACAGATTAAGATTTGGTCCGTTGATAATTTGAATCTTCTTCATTTCATTGTAAGTTTATTACCTTTGCACCCATACCGTAAGGCCGGAATAATATCCGGCAAAGGTAATTATTTTATTTGATAAATTTCATAAACAGCTATGACAAAGCAATCAGGTAAAGATATTATTAGCAGATATCATACATATATACGTCTGGAAAAGTCATTATCTCAAAATTCCGTAGACGCTTATTTAAGCGATTTAGATAAATTAGTGCGGTTTACAAGCAGCGAAGGTATCGATATTAAATCAATTACGTACAATGACCTTCAACAGTTTGTTGCACAACTTCACGATATCGGCATTCATCCCCGCTCGCAGGCCAGGATAATTTCAGGCATCAAATCCTTCTATCGTTTTTTATTGATAGACGATTATATAACAACTGATCCTACCGAATTGTTGGAGTCTCCCAAAATTGGGCTGAAACTACCTGAAGTGCTAACAATCAACGAAATAAACGCCATCCTCGACAGCATTGACCTGTCTGTTTCTGAAGGGCAACGTAACCGTGCCATGCTGGAAGTTTTATATAGTTGTGGACTTCGGGTTTCGGAGCTTACCAATTTACGTTACCCAGATATTTACTTTGACGAATCGTTTATAAGAGTGGAAGGGAAAGGGAGCAAACAACGGCTGGTTCCCATTTCAGATTTGGCCCTTAAAGAGATTCGATTATATCTGCTAGACAGAAACACGGTTAAAATAAAAAAAGGATATGAAGATTTCCTGTTTCTTAGTCGCAGGGGAACAGGCCTGTCACGCATAATGATCTTCCATATTATAAAGGAACTGGCAGAAAAAGCGGGTATTACAAAAAACATAAGTCCACATACTTTCCGCCACTCTTTTGCCACACATTTGCTTGAAGGCGGGGCAAACCTGCGGGCTATTCAACTAATGCTGGGACACGAGAAAATAACAACAACTGAAATCTACACTCACATAGACCGTGAATTTCTACGAAACGAAATTCTTTTTCATCACCCACGAAGCATTAGAAAAACTTAAATAACCAACTTTTATACCCACTTCAAATAATACTCTTTAATGGATTTTTAATAAAAAAAGACAAAAACCTCCTTGAGATAAATCAATTAACAAATTATTATGTGTATGTTTGCGTGCATAAAGTATGAAAACAAATATTGTTGCCTTAGTATTCGCTCTACTTTGCCTCTCAGGTAAAGCAGGAGCACAAATCAGCCATGGAGGAGCACCTCTTCCTTTGACTACCCTAAAAAGTAGTTCTGCTGACAAATTTGTGGAGATGCCGGCGTTCGACGTGGCAGAAGAACTTCGTATTGACTCCCTAAACGAGAGCGATTTTCGAAGCGGGTATAGGTTTGCTTATAAATTCATGACTTCTTTGAATATAAAGAACGCAGGTACCTCTTTTACTTTGGCTGATGGAACTAAAGTCTGGAGATTAGGAATCCGGTCAGCTGATGCACTTTCTATTAATGTCCTTTTTTCAGAATATGAACTTCCTAAAGGTGGACAGGTGTTTCTGTACAATCCCGGTCAAACCCAGATTCTGGGCTCCTTTACTCATTTAAACAATTCAAAGCTGAATATACTTCCTGTTTCGCCGGTAATGGGAGACGAATTAATTATTGAATATCAGGAACCGGCTAATGCGGAGTTTTCGGGACGGCTTGTTGTTGGAGAAGTGAATCACGCTTACAGAGAATTAAGGGGTGACGAACCAAGGGCCAATACCGGTTCATATTATTGCATGGATAATCTTGTGTGCGATCCAAATTATGATAATCAATACGAAGAAGTAGGTCGCAGCGTTGTGATGCTAATGATCGACGGAACGATAGCTTGCTCCGGCACTTTAGTAAACAATACGGAAAACGACGGAGTACCCTACTTGCTTACAGCATCTCATTGCCTTAACAATAAATTTAAAGTCACAAATCCCGACTATGCAAAGGTAGCCGGAAGCATTGTTTGTTACTTTAATTACAACAGTCCGATTTGCAGTACTGCCTTAAGAGGAACTGAAGAGCAATCCATGGCTTCGGCCATCCCTTGCGCAATTAATGAAAAAACTGATTTAGCTCTTCTGGCTTTAATGGAAATCCCGCCCGTATATTACCGACCTTACTACGCAGGATGGAATGCCAAAGATGCAGGAATATCACCCTACAGTGCAATACATCACCCCGGAGGATCCGTTAAAAGAATAAATAAATATTCCGGAGAATTATCTCTTGCTTCGTTTTCTATTACTGGCGCTGACTTCATTGAAAACGGTCACTGGCATATACCAAGATGGAGCGACGGATCAACAGCAACTGGTTCATCGGGCTCACCTCTATTCGATGCCGAAGATATGATTGTAGGAGCTCTTTCGGGTGGAAGTTCATACTGTATGACCATTCCGGGATCTCCTATATTTAAAGGACCGATTAACGACTATTATTATGCGCTTAAGGAATCATGGAATCCTGACACAACCGAAACATTAAGACTTCGTTACTGGCTGAATCCGCGAGGAACCATACAGAATACAAGTTACGGACTTGATCCTTACAGTGATTCAACATGTATCCGGCTTAGCAATTTTACTGCTAACGGGAACAGGGACAATATAGAGGCCTTAAAGATTGCGCTACCGGACTCGGGGTATGTATTTGGTACAAATTCAACAAATACAGAAAGCTTTGCTGAGGGTTACTCTATCCCTGGACAATTTGCCCGGGTTTACGGAACTTTCCTTGTAACCCCCGCTGCTATCGGCGACTGGACAAACAGTAAGGTTACGCTAGCTGTTTATAGTGGAAACGGAAAACCAGAAAGATTAATTCATACGCAGGTATTTAAACCCAAATACACCAATTATAACACAGAATCGTTGTCATTCGATGAAACCGACAAACCTCTTAACCGGGATATGGAAACATTTGTTCCATTTACTTCGGATGTAGTTGTTGAAAATGAATTTTACATTTCCTATACTATAGAGAATGCACAGGGAGATACATTTGCTATATATAACCTGAAATCAGGAAAAACAGCCCGTAATACAGCCTGGATTAAACGTCAGAGAGTATGGGAGGCTGCTTCAAACGTGGTTGATTTTTCTACTTCCCTGTTTATTGATCCCGTTATTCAATACATTTCGGATCCAGACGACCTGCCAACAGGAATTAAACCTGAAGACATCAATCCTGCGATCCAGGTATTCACGAGTATGGACCGGAAGCAGTTATACATTGTCGCAACAGGAAATACTGAATCGGTCCATGTAAATCTGCTATCAGCATCTGGCAAAATGATTCAAAGCAATATTTATCATTCCGACAATATCACTATGCCTCTAAACGATCTTGCTTCGGGTATCTACGTTGTACAGGTTCGAATTGGGAAAAAACAATTTTCAAAGAAAATAGTTCTTTAATCTTAATTTTAGATCAATAAAGTCGAATTAGGCGCTTGGTCTAAAAAAAAATGCGTAAATTGTGCATGAAAAATATATATGAAAAGAGCTCTACTATTTATTCTGATTATCCAATCAGATATAAATACATCTTTTTAATAATTTAAACATGGCAAACTTTCATTAATAAGTATTAAATTAATGACATTTTCTGGTCAGTTTCTTATACATCCACAAAATAATACTTTAGTTTTGCAGGATGATGGAGATAGGCCAAAGAGTAGAGAATATAAATACTGAAATATTATTTTAAACTTACATCAAATTATGAACAAAAAGTTTTTCTTGCCATTTTTTATTTTGGCAACAATTGTAACCTTTTCTTCTTGCTCAAGCAAGTTGAAACCGTTAGCTGAGCAGTACATTAAAGCCGAACCGCAGCCACTTGAAGCTATCGGAGGTAAAGTTCCTGTAACTATCAACGCTACATTCCCTGCAAAATGGTTTAACAAGAACGCTGTTGTAACCGTAACTCCGGTTTTGAGATATGAAGGTGGCGAAGCCTGGGGCACAGCTTACACATATCAAGGTGAAAAAGTAAATGGTAACAATCAGGTAATTCCTCAGACAGCAGGAGCCAACGTTACTATGAAATCTTCTTTCACATACAAACCTGAAATGAAGAAATCAGAACTTTATCTGACTTTCGAAGCTAAAATCAAGAACAAAAAAGTAGCTTTACCTGATATCAAAATCGGTGAAGGCGTTATCGCAACATCAGCTTTGGCTGACGCTGGTACTGCAACTCCTGCTTTAGCTGCTGATAAATTCCAACGCATCATTAAAGAAGCTCACAATGCAAACATCATGTTCCTTATCCAACAAGCTGAACTTCGTTCAAAAGAATTGAAGAAAGGCGAACTTGCAGACTGGAAAGATCTTGTTAAAAATGCAGACGAAGCTCCTAACCAAAATGTTGCCATCGAAATTTCAGCTTATGCTTCTCCAGACGGAGGTCTTGATCTGAATACAGGTCTTGCTGAAAAACGTGAAAAGAATACTTCAAAATATCTTGCAAAAGAATTGAAGAAACAAAAGATTGATGCTCCGGTTGACGCTCGTTACACAGCAGAAGACTGGGAAGGCTTCAAGGAATTAGTTTCTAATTCAAGTCTTCAGGACAAAGATCTTGTTCTTCGTGTTCTTTCTATGTACAACGATCCTGAACAAAGAGAAAAAGAAATCAAAAACATCTCTGCTGTATACAGCAACCTTGCTGACGAAATCCTTCCTCAGTTACGTCGTTCTCGTTTGACAGCCAATATCGAAATCATTGGCAAATCTGACGACGAAATTGCTGCTTTGGCTTCAAGTGATGCAAAAGCTCTTACAGTAGAAGAACTTCTTTATGCTGGTGCTTTAGCTAAAACAACTGCAGAAAAAGAAGCTATCTACAAAAAGGCTGTTGAATTGTATCCTAACGACTACCGTACATACAATAACGTAGGTATGATCAACTTCCTGAACAACGATTTAGCTGGTGCTGAAGCTATGTTTAACAAAGCTAATTCAGTTAAAGCTAACAACGAATCGAACATGAACTTAGGTTTGATCGCTTTGACAAAGGGTGACCAGGCAAAAGCAGAACAACTATTCGGTAGTGCAGCTGGTGTAAATGAACTAAGCGAAGCTCTTGGTGTTCTTTATCTTGAAAAGGGAGAATACGCTAAGGCTGTTAACTCATTCGGTGCTACAAAGAGCAACAATGCTGCTTTAGCACAGATCCTTGTTAAGGATTACAGCAAAGCTCAACAAACTTTGGATGGTGTTGCTAACGCAGACGCTACAACAGACTATTTGAAAGCTGTTGTTGCTGCCCGCACAAACAATGCTACCGGAGTTATCAGCAACTTGAAATCTTCTATTGCAAAAGATAAGGCTATGGCTGCTGAAGCTGTTAAGGATCTTGAATTTGCAAAGTATGCTTCTGATGCTGCATTTTCTGCTTTAGTTAAGTAATAAGATCAGATCTTATTTAATATAGGAGATGCCTCAAGCTTTGCTTGGGGCATCTTTGTTTTATGCAGTAATTAATCCACTTTTATATCTTTATGTAATGTAAAAGGAGTTCCTTTCGACGTGACTCCCTCTACAATTAGCTGATATGAACCAGAAGCGGAAGGCAGTTTGATAGTCTGAATATCGTCCTTTGTTACTGGAACAAAACGGAAGGTTGTTTTTTCCGCCAAATCGCTCAATCCAATTGGGGTATAATGTATCCCTTTCGAAACAAATGGTGGTTCTTTATAACCTTTGGTTTTAATAGATACAACACCATTAAACGCAAAAGAGGTATACTTCAACGCCTGACTAGGTGTAAGACGCTCTATTGATTCCAATTGGCCGGGGACCAAGGTTCTAAGAGCATGATCTGTATTAACCAGCAAACCATCTACAAGTAACGCCATCTCACCTTGACCACCTAATTTTGAAACTCCTCGTGTGGTTACTAATATATAATAACAATTTTCAGTAGGAACAGGTGATACCATTTCTGTGACGCCAGATCCTCTATCCACATCATTATCCGGACAAATTAATTTTAACTTCACCCCGATAAGTCGGTCGAAATAGGAAACAATATCGGGATAAGGAGGATTATCAAAAATCTCAGGACCTATAAAATTATGATGATAGAATTCCTTGGTAGGCAATTGCTTCTGCTTAATTCTGGCAGCCACCTGAATTTCAGGAATGCGGTAAACTTCACTTTTGTTATTATCGTAATAATAATCAAACTTTCCAGCAAAGGTATAACTTGTATGGGTATCCGAAATATATTTTTCCTTGTTTAATGTGTGCATAGCAAGTATTTTTTCGAGAGGATTTACTATCGACGGAAAAGATTCGTTATCGGGAACAACGGTTAAATCAATGCACTTACCCTTTTCATTATAACCTTGTAGAAAAAAGGTATTACCTTCCACAAAATCATCCACCCCCAATGTAAAAGATCCGTTGTCTTTTATGGGAACATCATAGGTAAATCCTGTTTCATTATTGATGGCTACAACACTTCCTTTTGTTAACACTTTACCATTCTCTTTCATAATTTTACCGGAAAGCGACAAAACCTCCTCTGGGGGATAAATATACTTAAATGAATCCGTCAAAGCCATTTCCCAAGGAAATCGCTTCCATCTACATGTATATAAATACCGTTCAAAGTCGTAAACGTAATCAGAACTGGCAGTCCCCAATAAAAGCGATGCATTACGAATCGGTCTTGAAACATCGGCCAACAGTAGCAACTCAGCGCAAATATCTGTTTTCCCCATCAATGGCGTTTCCTCCAAAGCTGGCATCAACCTTGCAACTGCCCATATAAGACTGTCGGAATTTGAAATCCCAAAAGCGACAGATTCTCCCGGAGCATATATTTCTTTGTCATTTAACAGATTCAGACTCACTTGTTCGTTAGTACCTTGAATAAACACCAACCGTTCTGAAATAGGATTATTCTCCTTATCTGCCAAAACAAACGAAGCCACACCGGCAGGATAACCAGAAAAATCTATTTTCCCTACAAATCCGGGATTGCTGATCAAGGTGTCTTGAATGCAAATCCCCCTGTAGAAAGCCAACAAGCGAAAAGGTTCGAAAAATTCACTTTGTTCCGAAAGAATACGATATCCTGCAACGTCCCTATTTACATAAACCTGTAGCGAAGGCTTATTACCTGCAGGAGGAAGAGGAAAAGAAACAGGGCCAGCTTCAGAGGTCATCCTCAACGCATATTTCATATCTTTTTCAACACAAAAACTAAGCATTCCCAGACCTGAGGTAGTAGTAGAAAAAACTGTTTTTAATGTATCTCCGGTCTCATTTGTTAGAAAAGCTGCTGCATGTACAGGTTGATTAGTCTCATCTTTCACTTCAAAAACGATGTTCTGTAGTTTACCTGCAACAATATTTCCTCCCTCCGGAAAAAAGCTAACCGTATAATTTCCAGATGGAGTTGGTTTAATAAAAGGCTTTCCAATCTGGACAGGTCGTATACAGAACGCACCTTCAGGGAAATTTCTCATTAAATTTGTATAGGCACGTATATAATACAGATCGTCTTTAAGTGTATAATCCACGGGAATACGAGCATTAAAAACTCCGTCCGCACATTTAACCTTTTGGCGAATCAACACAGAATCCGTACGATTTGTTAATTCAATA
Organism: uncultured Macellibacteroides sp.; assembly: GCF_963667135.1. Lineage (NCBI taxonomy): Bacteria > Pseudomonadati > Bacteroidota > Bacteroidia > Bacteroidales > Porphyromonadaceae > Macellibacteroides > uncultured Macellibacteroides sp. The sequence goes on from NZ_OY762974.1 coordinate 1,276,086, forward strand.
TTCAAATAATTACTATAGGGAAACGGAGCCAAAGTATGGGCCTCCAGAACACAACCTGCAATATTCATTGTATCTCCGGGTTGATACAACTCTTTTTGGGCAACAACATAAATCTTTTCACTACGCAATACCGACCTTACCACTTGGCTATAGGCTAAAACAAAACCGAACATCGGTAAAATAATACAAATAAGTTTTTTCATATCCTTGGGCTTTTTATCTATAGGACTGGAGCGATTAGTAATAGTCCAAACATACATATTTAATTCTAATTACTACATAATTAACCCACAATTATTAATCATTAATTTAAATAAGAATTACAAAAATGGAGACAAAAAAAAACGTGGTTGTCAAATTAAATCTGACAACCACGTTTTAATATAGTAATGAACTATTATCTGCTGTTACGCTTGCGTTCGTTTTCATCAAGAATAATCTTGCGAAGACGCATACTGTTAGGAGTAACTTCCACATATTCATCAGCTTTGATATACTCCAATGCATCTTCAAGACTGAAAATAACCGGAGGAGCCAAGGAAACTTTATCATCAGAACCAGAAGCACGCATATTGGTAAGCTTCTTCGATTTAGTAACGTTTACTACCAAGTCGCCTTCTTTAGAATGTTCGCCTACAATCTGTCCGGCGTAAACTTCTTCCTGAGGGTAAACAAAGAAACGACCTCTGGACTGAAGGTTGTTAAGTGCATAAGCAAAAGCTGTTCCACCTTCCATAGCAATAATTCCACCATTGGCACGGCGATCGATATCTCCCTTCCAAGGCTGGAAATCAAGAAAGCGGTGAGCCATGATAGCTTCGCCGGCAGAAGCCGTAAGTACTGCATTATTCAAACCGATAATACCTCGTGAAGGAATAATAAATTGCAAGTGAATACGATCGTTCTTGCTCTCCATCATCATCATTTCACCCTTACGCTTGGTTACCATATCAATGATACGGCTTGAAGACTCTTCGGGCAAGTTAATGGTAAGCTCTTCAATTGGTTCACATTTTACGCCGTCAATTTCTTTAATGATTACCTGTGGCTGACCAACCTGTAACTCATACCCTTCACGGCGCATGGTTTCGATAAGTACAGACAAGTGCAATACACCACGACCGAATACCAACCATGCATCGGCAGAATCTGTTGACTCTACACGTAAAGCAAGATTCTTGTCAAGTTCTTTCTGCAAACGTTCGTAAATGTGACGAGAAGTAACAAATTTACCATCTTTACCATAGAACGGCGAATTGTTAATGGTGAACAACATAGACATTGTTGGCTCGTCAATTGCGATTGTAGGTAAAGCTTCCGGATTAATAAAATCGGCAATAGTTTCACCAATTTCAAATCCTTCAATACCAATTACAGCACAAATATCACCCGATTTAACAGATTCCACTTTGCTGCGTCCAAGACCTTCAAATACGTTTACTTCCTTAATACGCGACTTAACCATTGTTCCGTCACGTTTGCAAAGCATCACATCCTGCCCCTCTCTTAATTCTCCGCGGTGCACGCGACCAACGGCAATACGACCAACGTATTTTGAGAAGTCCAGAGAAGTAATCAACATCTGCGGTGTACCTTCAAGCATTTCAGGTTCCGGGATGTATTCAATAATCGCATCAAGTAATGCGAAGATATCCTCTTTTGGTTCTTTCCAGTCGGTAGACATCCAGCCATTCTTAGCCGAACCGTAAATCGTTGGAAAATCCAACTGATCTTCAGTCGCATCCAGGCTGAACATTAAATCAAACACCATCTCCTGTACTTCGGAAGGACGACAGTTTGGCTTATCTACTTTGTTAACAACAACAATAGGCTTTAATCCAAGCTGGATTGCCTTCTGCAGAACAAAGCGGGTTTGAGGCATTGGGCCTTCAAAAGCATCAACCAACAATAAAACACCGTCGGCCATATTCAATACCCGTTCTACTTCGCCACCAAAATCGGCGTGTCCCGGAGTATCAATAATGTTGATCTTGTAATCTTTGTAGGTAATGGATACATTTTTAGAGAGAATCGTAATTCCTCTTTCACGTTCTAAATCGTTACTATCCAGAAACTGGTCTGGTTCAGCCTGTCCTTCGCGGAAAAGCTTACCTGCTAATAACATTTTGTCAACGAGCGTTGTTTTACCGTGATCCACGTGCGCGATAATCGCGATGTTTCTAATCTTTTGCATTGAGACTAATTTATTGGCTGCAAATTTACGACAAATTCCTTTCATATGAAAAAAAAGGAAAGTAAAAGTGTTGTCAATCAAAAAACTAATGGTTACCTTTGCACACGCTTTAAAACAATAGTATTAATTTTTTAAAAGTAAGAATTCATGTATTTAGATTCAGCTAAAAAAGCAGAACTTTTCGAAAAGTACGGAAAGTCTAACACAGACACCGGATCTGCAGAAAGCCAGATTGCACTTTTCTCTTTCCGTATTTCTCATTTAACAGAACACTTGAAAAAGAATCACAAAGATTATAGCACTTCAAGAGCTCTTAAAATGTTGGTAGGTAAACGTCGTCGTTTACTGGATTACCTAATAGCAAAAGATATCGAAAGATATCGTGCTATCATCAAAGAACTTGGTATCAGAAAATAAGGAAAAATTCCTACGGAATAGTAAAGGGACCTCTTCAATTGAAGAGGTCCCTTTTTTATAGACAACCGATAAAACGAAATTTCAACTGCCACCTATCACTTTGCACCTTACTATCCTTTCTACACCAGGGATGTGGCGATGAGAGATAGCTGGTGAGAGATTCTTTTCGTCTGTCACCTACCATTAGCTGGTTTCCTGCTTGGTTCTTCCCCCCGTCTCTTCCCAACTTGCCAGAAAATACTTTAACTTACTGAAATTTGTCTCCCGGATGTATGTTTTTAGCTGCTAAGACCCTGTTATTAATGTGTGAAATGATTAACTTAAACTCGTTTCTCAGCTGAGTGATCATCGTCCTTCAGCTGTGGGACAATGATCACTCAGCTGGAGGACAATGGTCACCCAGTTGAGAAACGAGTTTACAACAAGATATAAAAGACTAATAACAGTAGGAACGGAGACTTATAAGTAAGTCTTAGCAGGTAATGATCCTATAGTTGGACTAAAACATATTTATATTTATCAATCTAGCCCTTTATTTGAAAATTTAATGTATTTTTGCCGCGTTTTGTTACGGATTATAAATAAAAAGGAACACAATAGAAAACATTATATATATTATCATGGGAACGAACAAGATTATAGGAGCGAAAATACAACGAATCCGCGAATCAAAAAGTCTCACCGTTCAGGAAGTTGCAGAACGCTCCGGTTTAAGTGTTGATCAGGTTGAACGCATTGAAGGAAATGTGGACTTTCCCTCATTAGCTCCATTAATCAAAATTGCCCGCGTACTTGGTGTCCGTTTGGGAACATTTCTGGACGATCAGACAGAACTTGGTCCGGTTATCTGCCGGAAACAAGATAGCAGCCCGGAAACGGAAAGCATCAGCTTCTCCAACAATGCGACTAAAGCGCGTAAGCACATGGAGTACCACTCGCTGTCTAAATCGAAATCGGGCCGTCATATGGAGCCCTTCCTCATAGACATAGCCTCATCAACTGGCGTAGATTTTATTCTTTCTACTCACGAAGGAGAAGAGTTTATCTATGTTCTTGAAGGAATTGTAGAAATTAATTATGGGAAAAACACCTATATTCTTGAAGAAGGAGATAGTATTTACTACGATTCAATTGTAGCCCACCATGTACATGCCGGGACCGGAAGTACAGCTAAAATTCTGGCTGTAGTTTATACTCCTTATTAATTAGTGCTTCTTTATGGAATTAAATGACAGAACAATTGGCCAGTGGCTGGAACATTGGGCACAAACTACGCCAGATAAAGAATACCTGGTTTATTCGGACCGCGACCTTCGCTTTACCTGGAAAGAGTTTAACGAACGCGTGGACAAAATGGCCAAAGGCTTATTAGCTATCGGAGTAGAACAAGGTACCCATGTAGGCATCTGGGCAACAAATGTACCCGACTGGCTTACTTTTTTATATGCAGGAGCCAAGCTGGGAGCAGTGCTGGTCACCGTGAACACCAATTACAAACAGCACGAACTGGAGTTTTTGGTTGACGATGCAGACATACATACCCTTTGTATTACTGAAGGAGTATTTGACGGAAACTATGTTGACATGGTTTACACCATGCTTCCCGAATTACGGGAATCTCAGCGAGGTTACCTGAAAAGCGCCCGATTCCCCAAATTAAAAAATGTTGTTTACATCGGACAGGAGAAATTCCGCGGCTTGTATAATACCCCGGAATTGTTGCTTTTGGGTGATAATGTGAGTGAGGAAAGTCTTCATAATGCGAAAGCGAAAGTTACTTGCCATGATGTAGCGAATATGCAGTATACTTCGGGAACAACAGGTTTCCCAAAAGGAGTTATGCTAACGCACCATAACATAGCAAATAACGGACTGTTTACAGGAGAAGGAATGGGATTTACTGCAGATGATAAACTTTGCTGCTGTGTTCCCTTATTTCACTGTTTCGGGGTTGTGTTAGCCACCATGAATTGTTTAACCCATGGATGCACCCAGGTAATGGTCGAAAAATTTGACCCACTGGTTGTGCTGGCTTCGGTTCATAAAGAACGTTGCACCGCCTTATACGGTGTGCCCACCATGTTTATTGCAGAGTTGAATCATCCGATGTTCTCTATGTTCGATCTTACTTCTTTGCGTACCGGTATTATGGCAGGCGCACTGTGTCCGATCGAACTTATGCGATCCGTAACCGAAAAAATGCATATCACCCATATAACCAGTGTATACGGACTAACTGAAAGTTCTCCGGGAATGACGCATACCACCCTTGATCATTCTTTTGAGCAGCGATGCACAACAGTGGGAAATGAATATCCGTTTACTGAAGTAAAAATAGTAAACCCTGAAACGGGCGAAGAATGCCCTCAAGGTGTTCAGGGCGAGATATGCTGCCGCGGTTACCTGGTAATGAAAGGTTACTATAAAAATCCTCAGGCAACAGCCGAAGTAATCGACAAGGGCGCATGGCTACACAGCGGCGATCTTGGTATCAAAAACGAGCAGGGAAATTACGTTATTACCGGTCGTATCAAAGATATGATTATCCGTGGAGGCGAAAATATATATCCACGTGAGATAGAAGAATTTTTATATCATCTTGATGGAGTTAAAGATGTTCAGGTAGCAGCTATTCCTTCTGAGAAATATGGAGAAGAGGTTGGAGCCTTTATCATATTACGCGAAGGAGCAAGCCTGTCGGATGAAATTGTAAAAGACTTCTGCCGCGGTAAAATAGCGCGCCACAAGATTCCCAAATATATATTCTTTATTGAAGGATTTCCGCTTACCGGAAGTGGCAAAATACAAAAATACAAATTGAAGGAAATTGGCCTTCAACTATTAAAAGACCAGGGAATTACACCCCCTTGAACAGGTTAAGAGAGTATCTCCGTACGGAGATACTCTCTTTTTCTTTTACTTAACATATATCTTCACGCTTTTTCTTTACCTTTGCCCCCTGAACAATATAGTTTTATTCATTATGTCACAACTATTTCCAACAAATCTGTCCTACAAAGTAGCAGATATGAGTTTGGCTGACTTTGGTCGCAAAGAGATTGAAATCGCCGAACACGAAATGCCGGGATTAATGGCGCTTCGCTCGAAGTACGCCGATAAGAAGCCTTTGAAAGGGGCACGTATCACCGGCTCACTGCATATGACTATCCAGACTGCAGTGTTGATCGAAACATTAGTTGCATTGGGTGCGGATGTTCGCTGGGCCAGTTGCAATATCTTCTCTACCCAAGACCATGCTGCAGCAGCTATCGCAGAAGCTGGTGTTCCTGTTTTTGCCTGGAAAGGCGAATCGCTGGAAGAATATTGGTGGTGCACAGATATGGCTCTTCGTTTTCCGGAAGGAAAAGGTCCTCATTTAATTGTTGACGATGGAGGGGACGCTTCTTTATTGATTCACATGGGTTATCGTGCAGAAAATGATGCACAGACCATCAACCGTAAAGGTGGAAATCACGAAGAACAGGTTATTCTGGATACACTAAACAATATATTGGCTGAAGACAATCAACGCTGGCATCGTGCCATTGCTGACCTGAAGGGAATTTCGGAAGAAACAACCACAGGGGTTCACAGACTTTATCAGATGATGGAAAAGGGGGAACTGCTTGTTCCAGCCATAAACGTGAACGACTCGGTAACGAAATCGAAATTCGACAACCTATACGGATGCCGCGAATCGTTGGCTGATGGAATCAAACGTGCTACGGATGTAATGATTGCTGGTAAAGTAGTCGTTGTATTAGGTTACGGTGATGTAGGTAAAGGTTGCTCGCGTTCCATGCGTTCGTATGGTGCACGCGTAATTGTTACCGAAATAGATCCGATCTGTGCTTTACAGGCAGCAATGGAAGGCTTTGAAGTTACTACCATGGAAGAAGCAGTAACCGAAGGAAATATCTTTGTTACCACTACAGGAAACAGCGATATTATCACCATTGAGCATATGGCACAGATGAAAGATCAGGCTATCGTTTGTAACATTGGCCACTTCGACAACGAAATACAGGTAAACGAGTTGGTAACTTATCCCAACATCAAGCATACAAACATCAAGCCACAGGTAGATAAATACACATTCCCGACAGGAAATTCAATTTTCTTGCTTGCCGAAGGTCGTTTGGTAAACCTTGGATGTGCTACTGGTCACCCTTCTTTTGTAATGAGCAACTCATTTACAAACCAGGTTCTTGCCCAGATTGACTTATGGGAAAAGGACTACGAAGTAGGTGTTTACCGTCTTCCAAAATATTTGGATGAAGAGGTAGCCCGCCTGCATCTTGAACGTATCGGCGTAAAGCTTACGGTACTTAGCCAAAAGCAGGCCGATTATATCGGAGTACCTGTTGAAGGTCCTTACAAACCAGAACACTACAGATATTAATGAACCAGAGGGTGATCGGAAACCCGATTCACCCTCTTTCATTTACTCAATTATGAAGATCGCCATCCTTTCTCCTTTTTATCCCTATCGCGGAGGTATAGCCCAGTTCAGTGCTATGCTTTACTCCGAGTTTGCCCGCAACCATCAGGTAAAAGCTTTCAACTTCAAACGATTATACCCTGGAATCCTGTTTCCTGGAAAAAGCCAGTATGTTGAAAAGAATGATCAGGCGCTAGCCGTGGACAGCGTTCGGTCGCTGGACAGTATCAATCCCATCAGCTATTTTACAACGGTAAGCGCACTCGAAGAATTCGCTCCCGATTTGTTAATAATAAGTTATTGGATGAGTTTTTTTGTTCCAGGTTATGCTCACATAGCGAACCGAATGAAAAATCGTTGCAAGGTAATAGCGTTGCTGCACAATGCCATACCTCATGAGCCACGTCTTGTAGACAAACCTCTGGCCAAACTGTTTTTTAGTCAATGCCATGGTTTCATTACCCTAAGCGAGAATGTAAAAAACGACCTTCATTCAATCCAACCGCAGGCACGTTGTATGGTAAGTCCGCATCCGCTATACAATCATTTCGGAGAGAGAAAAGAAAGAGCTGAAGCTTGTCGTTCTTTAGGAATGGATCCCGAAAAGAAAACCCTGCTATTCTTCGGTTTAATACGTCATTATAAAGGTCTCGACCTGTTAATAGATGTCATGTCTAAACTGGACGAAACTTTTCAGCTTGTTATAGCAGGCGAATGTTACGGCAGTTTCGAAAAATACCAGCATCAAATTAATGCTTCAAATGCCGCCAGACGTATCCACGTGTACAACCAATACATAAAAGACGACGAAATTGCAACTTACTTTTCTGCCGCCGATGCATTAATACTACCGTACAGGTCGGCCACTCAAAGCGGAGTTGTATCTATTGCCTATCACTTTAATGTACCTATGATAAGTACTCCTGTTGGAGACTTCCCAGACAGCATCAGCACTCCGGGAACAGGTATAATATCGAATAGCATAACCGCCCTGGCTTTGGAAGAATCCATTACAACTCTCTTCACTGGTAAAAACAGAGCTATTTGCCTGGAGAACATAGACAAAGAGAAAGCAACCTTATCGTGGGAAACCTTCGCAACCAAGATTCTGGAATTTGTAAAAGGAATATAAGCAAACCTCAGTAGTAAATACTAGGGAACGTACGTGATTTTCTTTTCAAGTTTTTCAGCCATCTCGGGAGTAATATCTCCCATATCCAGAAGATATTCCAGCCAAAGCTGATCAATATTATATTGATCACCCAGCGCATATTTAATCGCCCCATCGAAAGACCAGGGAATAACAAACTGTGTACTACGATTGATTTTGCGAATAAAATCTTTGTCTTTATTTTTGGCTAGCCAGACAAAAAAGAATCCGGTATAGCGATAACCTTCCGTGTAATTACCTCCCGACTTCCTGTCCTTTTCGTCGAAGTAGCCATTCATACATCGAATTGCATCAGCCATCCCTTCCACATATGCCCAGTAAATTCTATTCGTGTAATAATCACCTATACCTTGCGGCCTTAACTGATACACATGGGTAAGTTCATGGCATAATACACCTTTTGTCTCGGATTTCAAATAAGCGGTATCTTTTCGTGAAAAAGAGTAGGTAACCCATCGCGTGTTATATTCGATTGTCTTGTTTGATGATTCATTGTCATTGTGCTTGGAAGCAATAACTTCAGATCCATCACCAAAATCTTTCAAAACAAGGTTTAATTTTTGGATGTACGGAATACTATCGTCTTCAGGAAAATAAAGGGTTTGAATAACTCGGTGAGATTCTTCAATCAGATATCCTTCTGGATTAGGCAATCCTAGTTTGAACAGATCAGATTCATGGCTTGATGCAACTGAATTTTCAAATGAGATTTCTCCAACATGATTACTTTTACTTGTGATTGTCCTTTTAAATGAAGTGACATTAAAATCACAGGCCAATAGGAATATATTGACAAAAATAACACAGGCAACAGAGAAAACAACATTCTTAGGTTTCATAACTGCAAAAATAAATAAAGATTACTTATTATCCCCCATTTCTTGAAGATATTGATTCCATATCTCATCAATTTGATATTGATCACCCAGCGAATATTTAATCGCTCCATCGAAAGACCAAGGAATAACCTTCAGCGTACTATTGTTGAACTTCTTTAAAAAGTCTTTATCCTTGGTTTGAGTGAGCCAGACCAGAAAAAATCCTGTGGTACGATAGCCATCCATATAATTTCCGCCTTTTGGCCTATCCGCTAAAGTAAAACATCCGTTAATCAAACGAACAGCATCTGCCACACCTTCAATCATGGCAAAAAATATTTTATTTGTTCCATACGAACCAATTCCCTGTGGCTCCAGTTGAAATCCATGCGTAAGTTCATGATATAAGACACCCTTGGTTTCATACGAAACTTTATCCATATCATTTACTTTACCATAAGTTCGTTCAATCCATTTTGTACTATAATCTATATATATAGCCGGAGGATTGCCTCCTTTCGCAGATATTCCATCAAATTCTTTTACTGTATAATTAATCTTTTTTATACCGGGTATACTATCTGAGGGAGAAAAATAAAGTGTTTCCAAAACTTTTCTGGCTTCGCGGGCAATATATTCTTTCGGGTTTGAAACCAGCTTGTTATAAATTCTACTACCTTCTGTATCGGGAGACAGGTTTTTAAAAACGATATCACCTACAAAATAGGAATTCCAATCGCTTAGTTTCTCTGCTTGACGTGGTTGCGCGAACAAACCGGAAGGGTGAATACAGTTCAAAAAAAGCAGAAAACCAAACACATAAAACATATTTTTTTTCATAGCCAATTTATTTATTCAATTAGGGTATAAAGATAATAATCTATGAATAGAAGAGGTTGTTTCAAAGAAGATTATAGACAATTGAGCTATATCTGGTTCTTGAAACAACCTCTATTATTACTACTTCAGCGGAAAAATATTATTCCCAACCTCTTGTAGTCTGCTTGATCATCGGGTTAGAGTTCACGATACGAGAAGGAATAGGGAATACTTCATAATCCTTATCTGTCTTATCTTGCTCTTTATCCCACCATGCATCTCCAAAACGCCCCCAACGAATCAGGTCTGTACGTCTGCGGTGTTCGCCAAGGAATTCGCGCCCCCATTCATCAATAAATTCCTGATCGGTCAGTTTAGCAAGATTTGCTTCATAGCTTTGAGCCGTCCATGCTGCTGAAGGGAAATTACGTTTACGAACAGCATCCAGTAATTTAGCTGCACCAACCTTATCTCCTGCTTTGTATTTGCATTCAGCTAGTGAATAGTAAATTTCAGCAAGACGAATTTCGGCTACCGAATTGTTCATAAACAATCCAAGAGTATGAGAGAATGGACCAAATTTCATCAAACGTACACCTGAGTTTTCTTCTCCGGTGGTTACACCAGAACCTTCAGACCATCTTCCATTTGGTTTTTCTGAGAAACGACCAACCTGATCTACAAAGGAAAGAGGCTTTCCTGACCATTCTTCAGAACCAGAAACTGGTTTAGAAAGATCATAACCAAATCCTTTCTTTCTATCAAACTCAAATTGAGGACCTACAAGGAAGAATCCTTCGTAATTTCCGGTGTTATCAACAACTTCGTAATTGCGTTTGCGGTAATCGGCATCAGCATACTTTTCAAAAGGCTTTCCTAAATTATAATTGTAGATATTACCATCAAGGTCTCTCGATGGAGTAAGTGAAATACCATTATAACCATTCCAACCGTCTGTATCCAGGATAGAGTTAGATTTGTAATGATGAAATGCCGAATACATCCAACCAAGTTCATATAAGTTCCGAGCATGTGGCCATTCAAAAAGATTTTCAGGAGACAACTTTTTCAGAACAGATGAACGGAAAGGTCCTCTGTAATCTGTATCCAGTGAGAATGTTCCATACTTACCGTCAATGATATCCTGAGCAACAGCCATACAATCGGCCGAACGATCTACTCCGGTCCATACCTTAGCATTCAGATACATTCTAACCAATAACGCTGCAGCAGAACCTTGAGAGAAGTGTCCGGGGATAGCTTCTTTTTTCAATCCGGGAATAGCTTCTTTTAGTTCTTTTTCCATGTAGGCAAAAACCTCCTGTGGTGTAGATTGAGGATTTACGGTTGTAATATCTTCGTTAATTGGAACATGACGGAAGAAATCGATCAACCAGGTGTAATACCATACACGTAAAGCACGAAGCTCACCTGAATAATTTGCTTTTTCTGCATCACTTAAACCAATTGCACCAAAATCAAGATTATCGAAAGCGATCAACACATTGTTAATCTGAGAGATTCCTTGATAAGGACCTACCCAGCTACCATTAATCTGATTTTGCAAATAATCCCAGTTATGTCTGTGCAGACGAACCCACTGACCTTCATCCCAGCCATGTTTCCCTTTTTGAGTCCAAACAAAGTGGTCGGCAGTTAACTCCTGCAACATCCAGCGATCGCCATCCCATGCACACCAATGTCCATGTTCATAAGGGCGAAGTACGGCTGCCTCAACCGAATTTTTATCAGTAAAGTAGTTATCTGATGTCAGAACATCAAATGGCTCTTCTGTTAAATCCGTACAAGAAGGCATTAGTATTCCGAGTAATAAGAAAAGATATAAAAAATTTATTTTTTTCATAATGCGATTAATTTTAAGCTATTAATAACTTATTTGAATACCAAATGAGAAATTACGAGCAATAGGATAAACATCTAAAGAACTTACACCCGGCCACAATCCTGTTGTTCCAACAGTCGTAGGATCCAATCCTGAATATTTTGTAATCGTAAATACGTTTTTAACGGTTCCATAGATTCTCAGATTAGAAATCCATTTTGTTTTAAGTTTGGGAGTCCATCCTAAAGTAATGTTATCCAATTTCAGATAATCGCCAGACTCAAGGAAGTAGTCACATATTTTCTTACCACCTAAGATATGTCCGTTCTCTTCGTATGCAGAATGAAGCAGGTTAACCTCTGGTTCTGCCTGTAATCCAAAATACATCTGATATGTATTTAAGATTTGATAGTCAAAGCGACCACGGAAGAACAAAGACAAGTCAAAGTTTTTATATGTAACTGTGTTACCCCATGATAATTCAAATTTAGGAGCACCATTACCAATGTAGTCTCTGTCAGAATCCTGGGCATTATCTGCCAATATAGTTTCTGCACCTTTCTGTCCGCCTTTATAAATCATAATACGACCTTTATCGTCTACTCCAGCATAGCGGTAACCATAAAATGATCCAATCTCAATACCATCCCCTACACGTTGCGGAGAACCTGGGTTACCCGGAGAAGGCAAACCGTCTGAGTTAATGTATCCCTTTGTATAGGTAGCATTAGAGAATGATTTTAGCTTAGACTTAATATAAGAAGCAGTAAGGTTGGTTGAGTATGTAAAGTCTTTTGTCTTTACTGCATCCCAGTTAACCTGAAGTTCAACACCCTTTGAAGTTGTTGTACCTACGTTTGTTGTGATTGATTGGTGCAAATTGGGAGGAACGGGAGCATCGTAATCTGCAATAACATCCTTACCTTCACGAATAAAGAAGTCTGCACTACCACTCAAGCGAGAATCGAATAATGTATAGTCGACACCCAGGTTATACGATATCTGTTTTTCCCAACTCAAATCGGTATTAGGGTTATTGCCCGGTCCGTACACCTGAATCCACTTGCCATCGCTATTGATCTGCTGTCCATAACCAGAGTATTTTGCCAACGCAATGTATCTGTCGAAGCCCGAACGTCCGGTTTCACCATATGAAGCACGAAGCTTTAAGTCATTAACCACAGGAGAATCCTCGAATATGGCTAGTCTTGAAAAACGCCATGCGGCCGAAGCAGCAGGGAAGTATCCCCATTTGTGATCTGCACCGAACTTAGAATTACCTTCGTAGCGTAAAGAGGCAGTAACAAGGAACAGGTTATCATAGTCATAATTTACACGACCAAGGAATGCAATTGTTTTTTCTTTGCTCTTCCATGAATCCATGCCAAGACGACCTTTTTCTTTATTCCACTTACCTGCATCAAGGTTATTATATGAGAATGCATCATTAGGAAAGTCCATGTTTTCAGCCCAGAAACCTTCATTATTGAATTCCTGATATGAATAACCTCCCATCATTTTCACGTCGTGCTTATCAATTTTAAAAGAATAGTTAGCTAACCATTCCATGGTCCAGTCTACCCAGTTTTCAGCATTTAAACGGGCGCGGCCAGCACGTGAGTTATCTATAGACTCTCTGTGATTTTTTGTATAGAATTCTCTTTGCTTCTTATTGTGACCCTGGCGACCCAACTTAAGTTCAGTATTCAGGTTCTTTAGAAGATTCAATTTAATATTGAAATCGACTGTTGAATATTCCTGTGAAGCACCATTTTCACGTTCAGTCAGATTCTTGATTGGGTTATACTCATCGTAACGACCCTTAAAGTAATCCATTTCATCAATAGCAACAGTTGGGTTTAATTTTACAGCTTGTTTGAAAACCGCATAATCCGCATAATCTTCATCAGCAAGACGGTAAGAAATATTACCACCTACTTCAAGTAAGCCTTCAAGAGTAGTTTGTTTGAAACTTGCGCGCAAACCATATTCTTCGCGATTTGTAGCAATATCAATACCTTCTTTTGTTCTGTAATTGGCGGAAATACGGAAGATAGTACTTTCACTACCACCAGATAAAGAAATGTTTTGATTCTGTCCGAAGTTGTTGCCATTGATTAGAGCATCATACCAGTTAGTACGAGAACCCCAATCTTTAGCACGACCTTTGGCAACAAATTCTTCCGGAGAAAGAATATCGGGCTTGGCAGCCACAGCATCATGCTCAAAATAACCGTCGTAAGCAATAGAGACTTTACCTGATTTTCCTTGCTTAGTTTGAACAAGAATTACACCGTTAGCAGCACGAGATCCATAAATAGCGGCTGCAGATCCGTCTTTCAAAACAGTAATAGATTCGATGTCTTGTTGTGCAAGGTTACGAAGGTCGCCACCAGGCATTCCATCGATAACAATAAGAGGACCGTTTCCAGCTTTTAGAGAAGAAGCACCACGCACTTGAATGTCAGTACTTCTGTTGGGGTCAGCTGCAGCTGGATTGGAAACCGAAAGACCGGCAACTTTTCCATCTACCATTTGCAAGGGACTGTTTGAAGCTCCCTGAAGAAAATCTTTGCTCTTAACGCTTGTTACAGCAGTGGTCAAATCCTTTTTTACAGAACTACCATAACCTACCACAACTACTTCGTCAAGCACCTGGTTATCCGGATTCAGTACAATATTCATTGACTGTGTTGCCGGAACCTCCTTTGAGGTATAACCAATAAATGACACAACTAAAATCTTATTACGCTCTGTATTCAGCGTAAAGCCGCCTTCAATGTCGGTTACAGTACCATTGGTTGTACCTTTTTCCACGACATTTGCACCGATGACGGCTTCTCCGGAGGCATCTTTAACAGTTCCTTTCACTGTAATCGACTGTGCATTAACAGATGCCACACTTAAAAAGGACAAAAAAAGCAGCATGCTTAAACAAAAGCACGTACTTTTTTTCAGAAAACTTTTTGTCTTTACCAGACGTTGGTTTTGCTCCATAATAAAAAATTTAACAAGGTTCTACAAAAAAGAAATATCACTCTACTTATTTATCAGGGGCAAAAGTAGAGGCATAGGATTAGCAATAAGGTTAGAATAAGGGTTAGTAAGACTCTTTTCTTCCTAATTATTTACATTATTTTTATAAAATACATATAAAAGTTAATTATAAAAGAGAAAAATAGTTGATACATGAAGATTTTACTACATTTGTTCTATTGAACCAGTGTAATACAAAAAGAGAGAATCATTATTTGTATATGAGAGGACTTCTTATAACAATTTTGCTATACAGCTTTATCAATTGTGCCTACTCTCAAGGGTTAGGTTTCAAATCCAACGATTTTGCAATAAATGAAAGGACTTCCTATTCCGTTTTCGGAACAAATACACTCTCTTTTAATCGTTCTTTTACGATATCTTTCGATCTTTTCCTCAGTAACAAAGCTGGACTAGGCTATATTTTTCGTTTAAAGGACGCGCACTCAAAAAAAACATACAGCTTTAATACACTTGTAAAAAGCAATCTATCCTCCGAACTTTTCTTTAACATAGAGAACGAGGCAAGCAAAATTAGAATAATGCGAACCCCGGATTTTTCTTCTAAAGGGGAATGGATGCACGTAATAGTAACGTTCGACTTAAAAACCGACTCTGTTACACTTCGAATTAACGACAAAAATTATGGAGCCAAAGGATTGGGCTTAAAAGATCTTATGACCCCCCAGATTAATTTTGGAAAAAACGAAGACAATACAGATGTTCCTGAAATGGTAATAAAAAATCTGGTTGTAGGAAATAAAAAATCTTCATTCAGGTTTCTTTTTAATGAGAGTGCGGGGGAAGTCGTTCACGACAACACGAAACGAATAAAAGGTATCGTTAAGAATCCTACATGGATGATAACAAAATCTTATTTCTGGGAAAAAAGATTCAATTATTCACTAATGAAGCCCGGAGGTTGCTCTTTTAATCCCGATCTGAATTGTTTTATGATTTATACAAACGATTCTGTTATTCAGTATTATCCTGATAAAGAAATCACAGAAAAGGGTGTTTCTAAAAATCCGTTGGACGTATCTTTAATCCTTGGAAAAAACTTTTATCAGCCAAAGACAAAGAAAAATTACACTTACGAACTTTGCACCGGAGACAAAATTACAGGTAGTTCAATTGCTGCGTTTGATTTCCAGACAAAAACATGGCAAACAATTGGGAAAGCCCGTTGGGAATCGCCTTTACATCATCATGTTATATTTCAGCGAGAAGATGGAGAAACTTATTTATTCGGAGGATACGGGCATTATCTATATTCAAATAGAATAATACATTACAACCAACCCGCCGATAGTTGGGAGAACATTCAGCTAAAGGGAGATAGTCTTCCTTACCGGTTTTACTCGGCTTGCAACCGAATGCCCGTCAACGATAAAGTATACTTTTTCGGAGGATTTGGCAATGCCACAGGCGAACAAATTATTGGAGGGAAACATTATTATGACTGTTTTGAACTGGATTTGAAGACATTTACAGTCAGAAAGCTTTGGGAGATAACAGAGCAATCCGATTTTGTTCCGGCTAATGATTTGGTATTTACTCCCAATGGAAGTCATTTTTACACCATGTGCTACGCTCATTACAATCCCAGCTCCTTTCTTACAATGAATTATTACGATGTTAAAACTGGTAACAGGATTCAGGTGGGCGACAGTATTCCATTATTTTCAGACAGGATAGAAACGGATATAAATTTGTATTACAGTAGCAAATCCGATCAGTACTTTGTGGTGTCCCAAGCATATAAAACGGCCAACGAATCAGAAATATCTATATACTCGCTCAACAATAAACCGGTTACAGCCTCAGTAATTTACCATTCGAATCAAATAGAAGAAGGGATATCTTTTCCATCGCGAATTATGATTACAGGTTTAATTCTATGCTGTTTAGCTCTGGCAGGAATTATACTGACCGGTAAAAAGAGAAGAAAACAGTTGATGTTGCCTCCTGAAGTAGCACAGGACACTGATTCGAATATGATTCAGACTAAAGAACAGTTAAACCTAAGCATAATAATCCCGAAAAAAGCAGAAAAAGAAAAGAGAAATGCAGTCTTGTTATTTGGCAAATTTTCTGCATTCGATGAGAAAGGCACAGATATATCACATCTGTTCAGTCCGCAAATAAGGTTTGTTTTTATACAAATTATGATTGAAACATTTTCAAAAAATCAGGGACTGAGTTCAACTGTGCTTTCTTCTATACTCTGGCCCAATGAAGAACCTCAGAAAATAAAGAACAGAAAAGGAGTACTGATATCAGCCCTGCGAAAAGTAGTTATGTATTTAAATGGAATTGAGTTAATCTATTTAAATGGTTCTTATTCATTTGCATTAACGGAAAATTTCTATTGTGATTACGCTGATTTTATGATGCATAAAGACGAAGCAGGATTTGATATTTTACCAATCGTTGAAAAAGGAGATTTCCTTGAATCGTGCAATACATCTGAACAAGATAATATAAAGGCCGAAATAGATTCGGTAGTACTTGAAATATTGGAGAAAGAAATAATGAAAGCATATCTTGCAAATGACTTCGCACGGATATCCCGATGTGCTGCAGCCATGCTTAAAACGGATCCATTTAGTGAAACAGGGTTGAAGTGGTTACTCCAAAGCTATATGAAGACTAACCGCCAAAAAGAGATTGTAACTACATATGAATCTTTTTGTAGCAACTACAAGAAATATTTTGAAACAGAGTATTCATTACGTGTTACTGATATTCTGAAAATGTAATTTTACAACTGCAAAAATATAAATCTCTTTATTATATACCATATTAATAGGCTTTGGTCAATCGTTTGCCGATGTTATTTATGAAGTCTCAGGAATTTTATAAATAACCGTCAGTTTTTTGTAACAACATGCAAAGACGTTTCGTCTACTGTTTGAATGCCTCACCTCAAAGTGCACATGCGGGAGGAAAGTTAACAAATACTTACTTTTTAAATGTATAGAAAGATGAAAAAAATCGTGGCAATACTGGCGCTTATTATCATTAGCCAGGCAGGATACAGTCAGAAGAATGTGAACGACATTTTCAAGGAATTTTCCAAAATGGAAAATGTAACCAGCATCAACATGGGACAAATTAGCATGAAGTTCGCCGGTTTTTTTACTGATACAATGGGGGTGGATGGAATTGAAGTATATTCCTTAGAAGATTGTTCCAATGATGTAAAAGAGAAGCTAAGCAAGGCTATTAACAAGCTGAAAGATTACAAATTTGAAACAATGATTAATTCCAACGAAAACGGTGAACGCACAAAGGTGTTGGTAAGAATAGAGAACGATATGATCCGGGAGATGGTTATTGTTACATCGGGAAGCGATGCAGCTTTGGTACGAATCAAAGGTAAAATCAAACCTTCCGATATCGACCGGATGGTTAATAAACATGGAAAAGGTGAGTCCTGATCAATTCAAACAGACGTTTCTTCCTTTGCACCCTAAACTCTATCGTGTCGCCTACGCCCTGACGGGAAATAAAGACGATTCCGAAGATATTCTTCAGGAGGCATACTGTAAGTTATGGAATAAACGAACAGATCTGACAGCAATTAATAATCCGGAGGCATTCTCGGTCACACTTGTAAAAAATCTTTGTTTTGATTTTCTGCGTTCTTCCAAGTCGGGTAGATACGAAGATAGCCTCGAAAATGTGACGATGGCCAATTTCAGCACTCCTGATATAGAACTGGAAAATGCGGATGAAATAGATCGGATCAAACAACTGATAGAAATGTTACCGGACAACCAAAAGCTAGTTCTGAAATTAAGAGGATTGAGCGACTGTTCAATGGAAGAGATCGAGGAGATTACCGGATTCAGCGCTGTCAATGTACGCACGTTGCTTTCGCGGGCACGGAAAATTATCAAAGAGCAATACATAAAACTAAACGTATATGAACGATAAACAAATAGATGAACTGATAAACAAGGCACTTCGTGAAGATGGAGAACTTCCCGAGGGGTTATCCGGCAGGCTGGAGCAGTATATCGACAACCTGGCTGCAAAAGAAAAGAAACAAAAGAGCCCTTTGATGAGAAAACATTTCATATACTTGTTCGGTGGTGTGGCTGCGGCCATGCTGATTGGATTTGTCCTCTTTTTACAAACTGACAACTTTTATAATAAGCCGACTACGGCCGATACATTTAGCGACCCACAGGAGGCAGCCATTGCCGCCAACAAAGCGCTCGCATTCATGTCAACCCAACTAAACAACGGATTGGACCAGGTATCAGATGCTGAACAGGAAATTAATAAGGTAAATAAAATAGTAAACAAACAATTGAATAATAACGATAATATACAATGAAAACCAGATACTTGATTATTACGCTTCTGTGTATTGTTTTTACACAATCAGGCTTCGCACAAAACAGCAGTAAGTTGTTTGAAAAGTATGCCGACATGGACAATGTAACATCAGTCTACATTTCGAAAGCTATGTTCAAAATGATGCCGACCATGCAGACTGCCGGTCTGAATCTTATGAATATGAAAGGCAAAGTCGAATCTCTGCAGGTACTGACTACCGAACGAAAGGATCTGACAATAAAAATGCGCAATGAATTTGCCCAGTTGGTTACCAGACAACATCAAGAGCTGATGCGTGTACGTGATGGGAAAACAAAAGCTACCTTTTATGCTATTATGCAAGGAGACCTGGTAAAGGATATGGTCATGCTAGCCGACACGGAAGAAGGATTTACCGTTATACAGCTTTTAGGAAACTTTACTCTGCAGGATATCCAGGAAATAACAAAAGATATGGATAAGTAGATTACTCAAGATAAGTTGAAATAAGAATGGCGCTTAACATGATGTTAAGCGCCATTCTTATTTTGCTATTTTTAAAGAGTTACTTCCTTACTGTTTTCTCGCTTTAAGGGTAGTCCAAACCGAATAGCCGATAGCTCCCAAAAGCAGTAACATAATAAGCAATGAGCTTACCGATGCAACCTGTGTAGCCATGATATACTGATCTGGTATAAACTTAAACACAATCTGATGATCACCGGCAGGAACACGCATGGCGCGCAAAGTCCAGTCGGCACGAAAATGAGGAGTTTCTTTCCCATCAACAAAAGCTTTCCATCCCGGTTGATAGTAAATTTCCGAGAAAACCGCCAATTGCTCGGTGGAAGCTTTCGCTTTATAAGCTACCTCGTGAGGCTTGTAACTGGTCATTGTAATCGTAGCTGCCGAATCCGGTTGTGGTGTAAAGCCTTCCAGCTCCTTGGCAAAACGTTTATCTACCACAGCCACCATCAGTGGATTGTATTTATTCATTGCAGCCATTTCTGCATCAGCATTGTCGGCCATCTCCACTTTTTCAACAAACCAGGCGTTGCCATAGGCAAACGGATTGCGAACAGGAGCCTGATCGGGACTATATATAATATAACGCATATTCAACATATTGAGAGACGGGCATACCATGAGACATTTTATCACATCATCGGCCGTCTTAGCTTTCTGGAATGTTTGCATAATAGAACCAAGTTCTCCTACTAAACGATGGTCAACCAGTTCCTGATACCTGCGCAGCTTGGCAGCATGATATCCACCAATAGACTTATGGTAATAGGAAGTATTCGTTTCCTGAAAAGGATTATTCAGATTCAATACGCGGAACGAAGGATCTGTATCTTTCAAAATTTCTTTATCAGCCACAGAAGCTTTATAGGATTCGGCAGGTTGTTCGCGTACAAAATCATCACCATTCAGGTAACGCTTATCCACACTCCATAAATCAACCAGCAGAAGCAATGCCATACCAACACCTACCAGTGTAGCTGTTTTTTCCTTGTTTTTGGCTTTGAAAAACCAAAACAACAATCCTGCTCCAAGCAAAATAAATAGAAGCGACCGCAATGCATCATCTTGAGCAAGAGCCTTTCTGTCCATCAGCAATGCATTGTAATACCAGTCAGGCATCTGATACTGTGAGTCTAGTGGCGAACGGAAATCAAGAAACAGGCTTGGCATCAACCAAAGAATAAGACAGATACCACCTGTTAGACTCAATGCAGTAAGCATTGCTCGCTTAAGCAACTGCACTTCCACCTTGCCGGTCAACACTTCTTTTAGTCCCCATAAAGCGATCAAGGGGAAAACAAGCCCGGGAATAACAAGCGCCATCTCCACCGTTCGGAATTTGTTATACATAGGCAGGTGATGAAACATGATATCATTGAAGCTATCGAAATTCTTTCCCAGAGCGAGGAAAATAAGAAAAACCGAGCCTCCAAGCATCCACCACTTCATTTTGTTGGGAACGACAAACATCCCCAACACAAACAAAAAGCAAATAAGCGCTCCAAAGTAAACCGGACCAGATGTAAAAATCTTATCTCCCCAATAGGTATAAGTCTGCACGTCGGCTCCAACCTGAGCTCCTTTGCTGCGAAGCTCTTTGTACAATTCGGATGAATCATCAAGCGTACCACCTGAAGCACCTCCATAAGCATTGGGTACTAGCAATGTTAGCAGCTCGCTCTTTCCATAACTCCAGGCAAAAGCATAATCTTTGTCGAGTCCATCAGATACCTTTTCCGCACTTCCTGTAGTAGTTTGAGTAAGCTCCGTAGGTCCACGCAAAGATGTTTTACTCATTTCCCAGTTGGCATACAAATTACCCAAGTTAGGCAAAACTGCCAGTATCACACTGACCAGCAGTACAGCGGATGTCTTCGCCAAAGGAGTTAATGCCTTTTCCTTAACCTTTTCCCAGGCATACCCTATATACATGATAAAACAAAGCAACGCAAGGTAATAAGTGATCTGAAGGTGACCGTTTATGATAGAAAGGGCAACACCCAACGTAAACAGTACAGCTCCCCAAAGAAACCTGCTTCGGAAAAGCAACAGCATACCTGCAATAGTAAGCGGCATATAGGCAATAACATACGCTTTGGTAATGTGGCCAGCTTCAATAATAATCAAGTTATAGGAGGCAAAAGCAAAAGCAATGGCTCCCGCAATGGCCAGCCATAAAGGAATCTCCAACACGCACATGAGAATATAGAAGCAGATTAGTCCTGTAAGTACCATGCTTGCACCGTTAAAATCAATCGATTTAACGGCTGTTTCAAGATAAGATAAATAATCAGGGGCCACACCTTTCACCGCAATGTTATAGGAAGGCATTCCTGAAAACATAGAGCCAGTCCAGGCAATGATGTTTCCATCCTTCGCTTCACCAGCATACTTGTTAAGTTCTTCGGTCATACCCGTGAACTTAAGCATATCGCCCTGACGAATCACCTTTCCATCCAATACTGATGGAGAGAAATAGGCTATTGTTACTACAATGAATAGGACAAGGGCTGCCAGATGCCCACTCCATTTCTTAACTAAAATCTGCATATAGGTTGTTTTATATTAATTATCAGTTCAGACACGTCCTTTTACCCATTTGGCAAAATAGAAGCGGACTGCAAACCAGCCGTGCAATAACAACGTTGGAACTTTCCCATAATACTTGCACATTACGGCATATCGTTCCTTGAGAGAGTCTTTACGATGTACAGAACTCATCCCCTGCTCGAGAAAGTCTGATAACACTCTCCTTGAATTATGTACAGAATCTGCACGTTTAAGACACTGAATGCACCAATCGTAATCGGCAACCAGACGGTAATTTAAATCGAACAAAGGGGCTATTTCCCTTTTTGCGATAAAGGACTGGTGGCAAACAAGCATGCCCATGCGGAAGCTCTTCCAGGTTAACCGGTTCGGGGCCTTTAATCTTCTGAGGCCCATGCTACGTCCTTCGGCATCCACAATGGAAGTTTCTCCATAGATAACGTCCGGCAAAATTCCTCTCTTTTCTATTCGTTGCACTATGCGGTACACTGTATCTGCATTGTGCAAGGTATCTCCCGCATTGAGAAACCAGATATAGTCGCCCGTTGCCTGCTGAATACCTTTATTCATGGCATCATAGATCCCTTTGTCGGGTTCACTTTTCAGACAGGTAATGCCGGAAGCATAACGTCCGGCAATCTCCATGGTGCCATCTTTGGAAGCACCATCTATTACTATATATTCTATGTTCGGATAAGTCTGACTCAGGACACTCAACAAGGTGCGCTCAATCCACTTTTCCGCGTTATATGTTACTGTTATAATTGAAAAAAGGGGTTGCATCACAGAACGGATCTATATACATTACACGTTTTATTCACCATATTATCCAATGAGAAAGCCGTCAGACGGCTGCGCCCTTCTTCAACCAGCTTGCTGGCAAGAGACTGGTCTGTAATAACCTGCCGGACTGTTTCCTGTATGGATTCCTTATCCAGCGGATCGAAATAGAGAGCTCCATGACGAGCTATTTCCGGGAAACAACTTGCACTGCTCAAACAAACCGGGCATTCATTGGCAAAAGCTTCCAGTATAGGAATACCAAATCCTTCATACAAAGAAGGAAAAACAAACACCAAGGCATATTTATATAGAGATGCCAATTCGCTATCGGTGGCAGCATGATGAATGACCTGCGACTGGATCTGCAGCGAAGCCAGGTGGTTCAACTCCATGCCATTAAAAGCGTTACCAGTACAAACCAGTTTAAGGGAAGAATCTTCTTTAAGCAAAGGCGTGATGGCTTCCGCAAAACGAGTGAAATTCTTATAATTTTTCCGCTCGCCTACAAAAAGGATATAGCGGTTGTATAGTTGTGGCGAAGCTTCTACCCGTTGTTTGTATCCATGTTGTACAACTGTTATTCGGGATTCGTCCACATCCAGCAAGTCAATCAGATCGTTCTTTGTATGCTGACTTACTGCTATGATATGTGATGCCTTCTTTACCAGCTCTTTCTTATTAGCCGCATTTGTATCGTAGAATGTGAACAGTTCCTTAAATTTTTCGTGAATCATATCGTGTACCGTCAACACAAACGGACGTGAAAGATTGTTCAAAAAGTAAGGAGAGTAGTAAGTAGGATGAAATACGTCAAACTGATTCGCCTTCAGAGCTCTTGTCGAAATCCGCGAGTTAAGGAAAGAATAGACCCGGCGGTTAACACGAAAGTTGGATGTAAGCGAAAGATCTTTCAGCTTGATGATCCCCGATTCCCTCAAGTATTGGTTCTCGGAATACTCCACACCAAGCTCACTCTCCACCCATGAAGGCAGATTATTCATCAAATCACAGAAATAACGGGTTACACCGCCATACTTCTGCATCGAAAACATCTGATGGTCATATAGTATTTTCATATTTCAGATAACGTTGTTCATCTTAGCTTGTTAATCACATACCGCAACAGACGCTTATAGGAGAAAAAGCTGCGTTTAACTGTCATTTTATCCATTTCAGCATTGCTCATCACATACGTAGGATGAACCAGCGGAAATATCGCTGCTTGCGAAGATACAAATAACTTTTTATTCTTTCGGGACGTATGGGTAGCTCCTACCGAATTTAATCCGATATTGGTAACCAGATTAACCGCCGGGCAAATAGATAACTGACTCTGAGAACGCAACATATATAAATATTGAACATCCCATGTATGAATACCATGACTACCTTCCAACGCGTCAGAAATAAAGGAAGAGAAATAAATTTCCTCTCTCAAGTTCGTGAATAAGGACTTCAGTAAGGCCGGATTCTTTTTGCATTCGTACCAAAAAGGAAAGTTTACATCGTAGTTTTTCCAAACCCGTCGCCAGGAAGCCCATCCCCAGATGTGAGAAATGGAACAAAAGTCGTAACTCTGTCCCTGGGGTATATATTGAGGAAGAAAACAGTTTCCGCTGATATGTCCGATCCGGTCATCGTCTTTGTAACGCAACAGTAAATCTTCGCAGTACGGGAAAAAAGAAAGATCGGGCAAGCAATCGTCTTCAAGTATTATGCCATATTCTTCCTGTTCAAAAAACCAGGAAATAGCACTTGAAACAGCCATTTTACAACCCAGGTTCTTATCGCGATACAATGTCTTCAGCTCACAATCCCAGTCAATACGGTCAATAATAGACCGGGTTTCGGCACTACGCTTCGCCTCATCGGGACGATTCTCACGGGGAGCGTCCGCTGAAACGTAAAGCCGCGACGGTTTAATCGCCTGAATCCGCTGAAACACCTGTTCGGTTGTATCGGGGCGACTGAATATTAAAAATAATATCGGTATATTGTACATCTCTTTTATTTATTAACACAAGGAATAAGCTCTCCCATTTTTATAATTTCTTTTTTCCAGGTAATGGCATCACTATCTGACTTACGTGCAAGCAGTAACTCATCGAGTTTCTTCTCTCCATTTATTATTTGCTGCAATTTTATAGATAGTCCATCTGAATCATTGTGCTCAAGCAATTCGCCATAACCAAAGTTTATTAAATAGCTTGCAATACCTACGTTGGTCGATAAAATATAATTATCAAAGTAAAAAGCCTCGTTCAATACGATACCGTACGACTCTTTAGGAGAAGTGTGCACAAATACTTTGGCTCTGTTATACCATTCCCACAGTTCCTTCTTATCGTAAACAGCACCAGTAAATAACACCTTTGCTTTCATTCCGGGATTACGCTGGTAAAAGCTTTCAATGGTCTGAGTAAAATCGCTGGAACGGGTTTCGACCGGACCAACAAAAACAACCTTCCAATCTTTCAAGTTCAATGTTTCCAAGGCCCTCAATAGTTGTTCATTATTCTTATCAGGTGCACCGATACGACCAACAGCAAGGATTATATTCTCCTTTTCTGTCAGCAAACGCTTCTTAATCTGCAGTTGTTCACACAGTTCCTCATCAAAACCATTTAGCATAAGTACTAGCTTTTCGTTCTCCTTTCCGCGTAATTCCTTCTTTAAGTAGTTATATACATCGGGAGTTTCCAATGAAATTCTGTCTGCCAACCGGCATGTAGCATGCATCGCCTTGCGAATTAATCGGTTCTTCAAACGCAGCAAAAAGGAAAATTTATTGCGAAACAGCGAAGTAAATAATCCGTATCCATCCCCTTTGATATAAAAAAACCCTTTCGGATTTATGATTTTATATATAAGTCCGATCAGCCATGTCTGATACGAAAAATGGAACCGCATCAACACATCTGCCTCACGGGCATGACGCAGTATATAATAAAGAAAATACCATTCCCCTTTAAAAGAGAAAGGGGTATAATTACTCTTAAAGTGAAGAGGCTTTAATGTTACGCCTCGGTATTGAGAAGGCAGATCTTTGTTATCTTCACTGGCGGGATATACGATAGTAACCTCCATATCATTCATCTTTCCAAGATAATAAGGAGTAAGGAAAACATCTTTCCCCAAGGCTATTTCCTGAAAATCAACAATAAGAAATATAAGCTTTCGTTTATCAGCCATAGTTGAATGTTACTTCATTATATCGTTTAAAACCGACTTACCACAAACCGTACTTAGGTAATTCTGCCAGTAAGTTTTACGCCGTTCATTCTTCTTCAGCGAATAAAGCATGTAGCCCAACAAGGATTTGCCGAAATGAATAAGCCAAAGTAAAGGGTAAACCTCCTTAAGATGCAGCCGTGTATAAGTAAGCTGACTACTTATGTAAAAAAACTTAGAGGGTTTATCGAACACCGTGTTCAGGTTGGTTGATGCGCCCTCAAAATGGATGATATTTGCTTTTGGAACCGAATGAACTTCAAATCCGGCTTTATGAATACGACTACATAAATCAGGTTCTTCATAATACATAAAAAACTGTTCATTGAATCGCCCGACACGTTCAAAAACCGTTCGTTTAATCATCATATCTGCACCGCAGATCGTTCCCACTTTCTTGCTTTCGCCAGTATTGAAATGTTCCTTATTTCCAGTGTATCTTATATTCAGAGCGATGCATAGTTCGCGCAACCGGGAATGAACATCCAAACTATAAGAACCATTGTGAGTTCCTCCTGCTGTAAAAAGATTTCCTCCGCATAGGGCTACCGAAGCATTTGCATCCAGGTAGGCCGCTAGGATAGAAATAGCATCATTCATTAGCACCGTGTCCGGATTAAGAAAAAAAACATACTTTCCTTTAGCCTCATCAAACGCCCGGTTATTTGCGGCACCGAAACCAAGATTACGGTCAGATTCAATAACAGTAACTTTTGGATAATTATATTTCACCACCTGTACAGAATCGTCGGAGGAAGCATTATCGATGACAATTACTTCGAAAGAGACATTCTTCGTTTGTTCGAATACACTTCGCAAACACCCTAACAGATAATCTCGGGTATTGAAATTTACGATAATCACTGATACCAAACAGTGTATAGGTGTGCAGGGTGAAGAAACAACAGAACTCATAAATAATTCTTTTTCTATATCAATACTTTCGATATTATTTAGTCAGCGCCTTTTTTAAAGCTTCAAGATAACCCCTCCCGTGCTTCAAGTCAGGTTCCATATAATTTCCTTCGGCCCATTCATTCCATGATTTCAACATAACGATTTTGCGATCGTCCGTTTTGTTCCTTACGCTTTTCAAGGTCGTTTCCACATGCTTCTGAAACAATTCCGGTGTAGAATCTTTTAATATTACACCAAATTTGCCTGTCCGTGGAGAATGATCCCAGTTAGGTACCACCGTTGGGTAAACATCTTCACGGGTGTCTTCCTTTCCGGTAAAAAATTTCATGGCATCTTTATAGCTGCACCAGAAACCATGTTTAAATAGTTCACGCTTAATCTTATTGACAGCCATCCTAAAATACGAAAGGCCAAAACGCTGATATTCGAACAAACGCACTACGTTTACTGCATCATAACCACGTGAGAGCAACATATCAATATTATCAGACTTGTAAGTATGCGCCACAAAATGAATTCCCTTCAATCCATTCTGCACAGCCAGGCGCTGCCAGCAATCAATAAATTCCCTTGAATCCGGTATCTCAAGCGGAGAAAATATAAGAAAGAAAGGCTTTCCGCCGACGGTTATATATCGTTTATCTTTAAACGCAGGCAACACATCATAGAAGTGACGCTCATAATCTGCCACCCCGTTGTAGGTTTGTTCAATTAAAGGCTCCTTGCTCTTTACTCCACAATAAATGCCATGCCAGCTATGGTTGGCCCATCCTAAACAAAAAGGAAAATCAGGATTTCCCGAAGCAAGCACTTCATTAAAAGGTCTCTCCAAAAGCCTGCGTCCGTTTCCGAACCAATAATGCCAGTAACAAAAACCTTCTACGCCATATTCCCTTGCCATCTCAGCCTGAGCTTCTCTGGTCTCGGGTACTCTCAAGTCATAATAGCCCAGATCGGCAGGAACCTGAGGCTGATAGTGTCCCCTGAACAAAGGCTTTGCCTTTCCTACATTAGTCCACTCCGTAAATCCTTTTCCCCACCACTCGTCGTTTTCGGGCGTTGGGTGAAACTGAGGTAAATAGAGAGCTATTACACGAGCTTTATTTTGTTCCATTATTTATTTTATTCATTAATTTATGCTTCAATCCATTAAAATAAACAAGAATCTCTTCCATTATCACCACTCGAAGCAACTTCATTACAACGACATACAAGATGGCAGAAAGGACTATTTTAAGGACAAGCAAAATATATATATTATCTACCGGCTTCAGCAGCAGAGATACCACAAAGAAAACAGCCATTGTAATAGCAACAAAAGGAATCACATCCCTGTAAAAATCTGTCAAACCAAACCTTAACAGTTTCCATGAGACAATCTGATAAGCCACAAGCGTTAACAGGTTAATCCCTGTGGTAAAGAGCAAGAGCTTAACCACTCCGAGGTGAACCGTTGCTATGATGGTCGCGATCAGCAAACAGCCATTTACCAGACTAAAAGCCAGATTCACTCCGGGATGTCCTCTCGAAATCATTACGTTGGCATACAAACTATAAATTGGAGTAAATGCTCCCCAGATGCAAAGAATCTGCAAAATAGCAACCGCTCCGAGCCACTTATCAGTTACCAAAACAAGAATAAACTCATTGGCGATAAACGCCAAACCTAAAATCATAGGGAAAGAGATAAAAGCTGTGAATCGCATCATCTTACGAAAAACAGCCCTTTGCCTGTCTTTTTCATCGCTAACTTCCGAAAGTACGGGAAGAGCTAATGTATTTATGATCCCGTAAACAATCGAATAGGGAATAGTATACCATTTATTCGCCTGCGTATAGTAACCAACCTGATCTGCATCGTAATATTTACCTAAAACAAACGAATAAGCTCCTCCTGCAAGTTGGGTAATAATTCCCGAAAACAATAGTTTCACGCTAAAAGGAAACATTTTTTTTAGAGCTGGCAAGCAAAGGGATGAAACCGGTCGCCAGCTACTCATTTTCCAAAGCAATATTGTTCTGAAAAAAGAGAGCGATACTGCCTGAATGGCAATGGCCCAGTGGGCATAATTCAACAAGGCAAAAATAAGTCCTAATATGCAGGACAGCAAGATGGAACCCAAATTAACCATCGCCAATTCCTTCTGGGCGATTCGTTTCGTAAGAATGGCATTCTGTATAATACCCAACGCATTAAACACAAAAGCCAGGAAGACTACCCGCGAATATGATGTCAATATAGGTTCCTCAAAAAAATCGGCGATAAAAGGAGCCGAGACGAAAAGGATGAGATAAATTACAATACTGATAAGAACATTAAACCAGAAAACAGAAGAATAGTCCTCTTTTGTCGGAGCCGGCATTTTAATCAATGTAGAGGAAAACCCGCTTTCCTGAAGTGTATTGGCAATCATTGTAAAGACCGTAATCATTCCAATCAGTCCATAATCTCCGGGCGTAAGGATCCGGGCCATAATTATACCAAAACCCAGTTGAACAAGTTGCTGGGTAAAGGTATTAAACCCTCCCCAGAAAATTCCGTGAGCCGTGCGTTCCTTTAAAGATTTACCCATTAAATATAGTACAAAATATTACTTTCAATTATTTTATTTTCTTTTTCAAAGCTTTGGTTAAACTGTTTCCCATTCCGAATTTTATCCCCAAAAATTCATTCCAATCATCCATCAAAGCATGCAAAGCCTGACCGGGAGTCAGACGAATTCCACGAACTGGTTGATTCAAGATTGTTCCTTCTCCGGCGAGTCCCCATTTATTTACAAACTGGTATACATGAGCATCGGGGCGACGAATCAACAATATTGATTGTAGATTGAACCCATAATATTTTTTGAGTTCGGTAGCATCGGGACGCATCAAGTTACTGTTTTCGTCCTGACACACCAATCCACACCCGTTAAATAGTTCGAACATACTTTTCCGGGTAAAAAAATGAACATGCGTATCGTCTAGTAAACCGTACGACTGGTAGTCGAACTCGCCTTTAAGCAATCCCATCAATACCGCATTATGGGAAATATTAGGAACCGATGAAAGTATATATCCCGTAGGCTTCAGCAAACGGACTGCTTTCTGCAGTGTCTTTTGGGGATTGCGCAAATGTTCAAGTACATCGCCCATTACCACATAATCAAAAGGCCCTTCAATGGATTCATCCCATGGGTCGGTATCCAGATTGCCTACAATCATTTGATCGGCATAGCGGGCTGCATGTTTGGCCATCTCCGCACTAATCTCGACCCCGGTAACCTTACAATCCAGCTCTTCCTTCATGTAACGGGTCATGTACCCCATTGCCGAACCTAATTCCAGCACCGAAGATCCCGGAGTTACCCAACTAAGCAAAGGAGGCGGCGTATAACTGCTTTCCCCGTCTGTTCCATATATCTTTCCCATATAATATCTTATAACCTACCGTGCGACAGATCCTTAGGTAATATTCCTTTCACATCAAAAAGAACGGTAGATTGATTTTTTACAAAACTAAAATCAATTGTTTTAAATGTATCATGACCTACAGCCAAAATAATAGCATCGTAAACCGCGAGATCAGGTAAATTGGGTAGCATGGAAATACCGTACTCCTGCTCTGCTTTATCGCGCAGGGCACAAGGGTCATACACCTCAACCGAAACACCAAAATCCTTTAACTCGTCATAGATATCTATAATCCGTGTATTGCGCGTATCAGGACAGTTTTCCTTAAATGTAAAGCCAAGAATCAACGCTTTGCTTTCACCAATACAGATTCCATGCTTACTCATCAGTTTAACCACCTTGGAAGCAACAAAATGCCCCATGCTGTCATTCACATTTCTTCCGGAAAGAATCACCTGAGGATGGTAACCCAAACACTGGGCTTTATGCAACAGGTAGTATGGATCGACACCAATGCAGTGACCACCCACCAACCCGGGCCGGAAGTTAAGAAAATTCCATTTTGTTGAAGCGGCCTCCAGGACCTCCTGGGTATCAATATTCATCCGGTCAAAGATCAAAGCCAATTCATTTACAAAGGAGATGTTCACATCCCTTTGCGCGTTTTCAATCGCTTTACTGGCTTCGGCAACCTTGATGGAAGATGTTTTAAACACCCCGGCCTCAATAATGGATCCATAAAGAGCAACCAACTCGTCCGCCACTTTTTCCGTCGATCCTGAAACAACCTTCTTAATGGTTTCAAGACGGTTCTTTTTATCTCCGGGATTAATGCGCTCGGGCGAATAACCACAAAAGAAATCTATGTTATATTTTAAACCAGACACTTGCTCCAGCACCGGAACACAGTCCTCTTCCGTACAACCAGGATACACAGTCGACTCGTACACAACCACATCGCCTTTTTTCAATATCCCCCCGATCATAGCCGTGGCACTTAGCAAAGGAGACAAATCGGGCGACTTAAACCGGGTGATAGGTGTTGGGACCGTAACTATATAAACAGCACACGAACGGATAGATTCGGGGTTGTTGCTTATTACAAGGCCTGTTGGGTTATCAACAGTACTTTTCAACACCTCAATCAGTTCATTTTCATTTGTTTCAAGAGTGTTATCAACACCCTGTTGCAACGCCTTTACACGTGCCTGATCTATATCAAAACCTGTTACCCGGAACTTTTTTGCAAAAGCAACTGCAAGAGGCAAACCTACATAACCGAGACCGATAATTGCTATTTCCATCTTTTTCGATATTTGCTGTCCGGATACACCACAGGCTCGTCACTCCCGTCCCCGAAAGCAACCAGCAGGGGACAAAGATAGTAAATTGGGAGAATAGTTATTCCTTTTTACTCTTTAACGCGTAAATACGCTGAATAATATCCACAACTTTTAACCCTTCGAGGACATTGGTTGTAATACATTCTTTCCCTGATAATACCCGGATTACATTTTGAATTACATAATTATGATTTTGAGCGGAACCTTTATAAGCCCCGTAATCGTTTCCCGGATTGGTTGGAGCCAGTTCCGGCAACTGATAGTCCTTAATATGACAGTATTCTACTTCGTTCATATACTGACCGCCTATCTTTACACTCCCGTTTTCTGCCACAATCAGGATACTGCTTTCCATGTTCTTATCCCATACGGATGTGGAATAGTTAATGGTACCCATCCCCCCATTAACAAAGTCGAAACTCACGAATCCTGAGTCTTCAAATGAAGTCACTTCCTTATGATTGAAATCTTGAAAACGTGCCTGAATATTCGTTATATCGCCAAATAACCAGTACATGATATCAATAAAGTGAGAAAACTGCGTAAACAAAGTCCCGCCATCCAGATCGGCCGTTCCATGCCATCCGCCTGACTTATAATACCTCGCATCGCGGTTCCAGTAACAATTTAGCTGAACCATATACAGTGACCCAAGTTTACGGGAATCAACCAATTCTTTTATCCATACAGAAGGGGGCGAATAGCGGTTCTGCATCACACAAAACACCTGTTTGCGGTATTTAAGAGCTGTATAAACAACCCGCTCAGCCTCTGTAACAGTTAACGCCAGCGGTTTTTCTATCACCACATGATAGCCCGCTTCAATTGCCTTAATAGCCATTCCGGCGTGTAAACCATTGGGTGTACAGATTGAAACAACGTCTAAATCAAGTTCCGCAGCCAACAAAGATGACAAATCAGGATAAAACAAGGCAGAATCCAATGAACCGGTCCGATCTTCATTGCAGGGTATTCCCTGTTCAACCTTAATAAAAGACACTCCATCTGCTGGAAGGCTCAATTCATCAGGGGTTAAAACATCGCAAACGGCAACCAATTCGGCTCCTCCGTCTCTTCGTATCATCTCTATATGACGTTTCCCAATATGGCCGCAACCTACAACGGCAAAACGTATTTTCTTATTCTCTTCCATAGTCATCTCGTCGTTTTCATGATAAATTGCTTTTCTTTCCGGAACTTTTTATAATTCAAAAAAAAGCAAGCACCTGCTGTATTATGTATTGCACCTCTTGTTCTTTCATCTCTGTATGTATTGGCAACGACAGAACGCTTCGGCAAAGATGGGCCGAAACCTCAAGCGAACTGCCATGACGGGCAATTGACCGGAAAGCCTCCTGTTCATGTAACGGCAATGGATAGTAAACCATCGACGGAACACTCCTCTCCTTAAGGAACTGCTGCAATGCATCTCGTTTGCCATTGGCAACCTGCAAGGTATACTGATGATAAACATGGGTAGAGTAAGCTGCCCGAACCGGTTTTTTTATTTCCTGACAGAGCTGAAAAGCTTCATCATATAGTCTGGCCACTTCCTGCCTTGCACTTGTAAATTCGCCCAGATGCGCCAGTTTCACCTCCAGCACAGCCGCCTGAATAGTGTCCAAACGGGAGTTACAACCGATTCGCTGATGGTGATATTTCGTTTGCTGCCCATGATTGGCTATCATGCTAAGAGCAGCCGCAATCCTTTGATTTCGGGTAAACATTGCACCTCCGTCGCCATAACAAGCCAATGGTTTAGATGGGAAAAAGGAAGTAGTGCCAATGACACCCATTGTTCCCGCCATTCGGGTGAAACCTTCGGGAAAAGTATAAACAGCGCCCATCGACTGGGCATTATCTTCTATTACAAAAAGAGAATGTTCTGCCGCAAAAGACAATATAGGAGCCATATCGCAGCACTGACCAAACAGATGAACTGCCACAATTGCCCTGGTCCTCGAAGAAAAAGCCTGTTCTATCGTCGCAGGAGTAACAGTAAAAGTATCCTGATCCACATCTGCCCAAACAGGAGTAAGTCCGAGTAATGCTATAACCTCGGCTGCAGCCACATAAGTAAAAGCAGGCACAATCACTTCATCGCCTTGCTTTAATTCAAGAGCCATCAGGGCAATTTGCAATGCATCCGTACCATTGCCGCAAGGAATTAGATAATTAACATCCAGATAATCGGCCAGCTTCCGTGCGAATTCATTCACACGCGGACCATTAATGAACACACCCTGCGCTACAGTGCCCAGCAACGCCTCATCAATTTCTTCTTTGAACCTATGATACTGCCGTTGCAAATCCACCATTTGAATCTTTTCCGGAAGCTTGTATTCTGTTTTTCCCATCTGATAAATCGTGTGTAACATTCATAAAAACACGAAAATACCTGATTTATTATGCAAACGGGAAATTTTCTTTCCAACATGCTTAACATAGATTAAAAGCACCCGTTAAGTATCATGTTCATAGATTATTTATCTATATTTGGAAAGAGAATCACATGCTTTATAGTAACGATACTAACAGATAAGATATGAAACTAGGGATTATTCTGGAAACAAAAGAAGCCGAAAAGGCTTGGAACGCATTCCGATTTGCTGTAACAGCTCAAAAGCAGGGCAATGAAGTGAAAGTGTTTTTAATGGGCGAAGCAGTTGAATGCGAAAGCATCACTGAGGGAAAGTACAATGTGAACGAACAGCTAAATAAATTCGTAGCGGTAAACGGATCCATTCTTGCATGTGGCACCTGCCTGAAGTCGAGACAACTTGAAAGTACCGAGGCATGCCCTATGTCCACCATGATTGATTGCGTGGAAATGGTTCAATGGGCTGATAAGGTGGTAACCTTTTAAGATGAATCGGACTTTTACTTTACCCCATGCCCGCCATGATTAATTGCAACAACAAACGAATAATTCTTTAATTGGGAATAACATCCGGCAAAAATAAATATCTTTGCTGCTCATTAAATGCGTACCTGTGAGAAAAAAGATACTTTTCATATCAAAGGTTTTGCTGATACTTCTTTTTGTAAGTTATTACGGAGCAGTAACGGCATTTATGCACACGCATTATTCTCCTGAATATGGAATAATAACTCACTCCCATCCCTTTTCGGGCGAGCATAGCCATACACAGACTCAGTATGAAACAATATACAGCCTTTCAAATTTCTTATCATCGCCCCAGGTGGCATTCTTTTCTGCATGTATAAGCATTCTTATTGGCATTATTTTTCTTATTAAGAGCTATGTTTTACCACGACTTTTTTATGCGTTTCACTCTTTACGTGCCCCACCATCTTTTGCTTAAATACAACTAGATTTTAGACTTATTGGTCTAAAGACAAAATTAGATTAGTATATTAAAGCAATATTCGATGAAACATACAATTATACTGCTGCTTCTTATAGCAGCTGTGTCTTCCTGTAACAATAAACAGGAAGATAAAATCAGCCATGATCTGATAGTCAGCGGAGATACAATTATTGTATCCGACCATTCCCCCCTAAGTGAAAAATTAAAAACCGGAAGAGTCAAAGAAGAACCTTACCAAATGGAGTTTACCACATCATGCGCGGTAAAAGCCATCCCAACAAATTACGCTGAAATAGCTTCACCATTTGCAGGACGAATTACCAAATCGTTTGTAAGATTAGGACAAAAAGTAGTTCCCGGAAGTCCTGTTTTCGAGATCAGTTCGCCCTCTTTTTTTGAAACCGGAAAGACTTACTATCAAGCTAAGCAGGAAATGGAACTGGCCCTTAAAAGTCTGAAGCGCGAACAGGATTTATTACAAAACCGGGTAGGTGTCCAAAAAGAAAAGGAAGAAGCAGAAGTAAACTATGAGTTAAAGAAAAAAGACTATGAAAATGCGCTTGCTTCTTTAAAAGTATACCAGATAAATCCCGATGAGCTTGTATTAGGAAAACCCCTCATAATTCGGTCTCCTATAGCCGGAGAGGTTGTAAAAAACAACGTAGTTTTAGGACAATACATGAAGGAAGATGCAGAGCCCGAAGCTGTAATTGCAAACCTGAGTAAAGTGTGGGTAGTGGCTAATGTTAAGGAGAAAGATCTAGGTTTGATTCAGAACCTGAAAGAGGTTGAAGTCAGGTTGATTGCCATGCCCGACAAGGTTATAAAGGGAAAGATTTACCATATAAGTGAGATGCTGGACGAAGAGACCCGTTCGATTGAGGTTCTGATTGAATGCGAAAACAATGAACGGATCATGAAACCAGGCATGTACGGGACTGTCAAACTCGCGGATTCGCCTACGAATGCAATATTTGTCCCTACAGCGGCCATTCTGCAGGACGAAGACAATAGCTATGTATTCATTTCTCTTGGAGTAAACAAATACGAGAAACGTAAAGTAATTACGGCTACTTCTGCCAACGGAAAAACGGTTGTGCTGTCTGGTTTATCCTCAGGCGAAAATATCGTAACCTCCGGGGCATTCTATTTAATCGGAGCCCGCTGATACTATGAAGAAACTTATTTATATTGCGATACATCGGCGAGGCCTGATGTTCGTGTTATTTAGCTTTATAGCAGCAGTAGGATATTATTCGTGGACACAGCTGGCAATTGATGCTTACCCCGATATTGCCGATGTTACCGTACAGGTTGTTACACAAGTTCCCGGACTTGCTGCCGAAGAAATTGAACAACAGATAAGTGTTCCCATCGAACGGGCTATGAACGGATTACCGGGCCTAAATGTGATGCGTAGCAAAAACACATTTGGTCTTTCTACAGTTATCCTTGTTTTCGAGGACGGGATCGACGATTATTGGGCACGACAGCGTGTGCAGGAACGTCTGTCTGATGTTGAACTTCCATATAATGCAGCCCCGGGATTAAATCCGCTGACTTCCCCTACCGGCGAAATATTCCGGTATATTCTGGAAAGTAAAAATCACGATCTGCGCGAACTTACCGATCTGCATAAATGGGTAATCATTCCCCGGCTTAAGCAGGTTACAGGTGTTGCCGATGTAAGCAACTACGGTGGTATAACAACCCAATACCAGATTGAGATTGATCCCCGTAAGATGGAAGAGTATGGTATAACCCTGGCTGATATCACCGAAAAGATAGAAAAGAATAATATAAATGCCGGGGGAAGTATGCTTACCCACGGAGACCTGAGCTATGTAATCAGAGGTATCGGGCTCGTAAAGGACCTTGACGGTTTAGGACAAATTGTTGTTAAGTCGGAAAACGGAGTGCCGGTTTATTTAAGTGATATTGGTAAACTTAAATATGGAAATCTGGAAAGGAAGGGAGTGCTGGGGTTTGCCGACAGCCAGCGCGATTATTCGGACGGAGTGGAAGGTATTGTACAGATGCTACGAAACGAAAATCCTTCGAAAGTACTCGAAGATGTTCATAAGGCGGTGGATGAACTTAATAACGGAGGATTGCCCGAAGGAGTTACAATACACCCGTTTATGGACCGTACTGATCTGGTAAATACAACGCTTAATACCGTTTCCCATACGCTTTTCGAAGGAATGGTTTTGGTTATTCTGATTCTTATTCTATTTCTGGGAAGCTGGCGTGGAGCATTGCTGGTGGCACTTACGATCCCTCTTTCGTTGCTGATTGCCTTTTTACTTATGCACCTGACCAATATACCGGCCAATTTACTCTCGTTGGGGGCAATCGACTTTGGTATTATAGTTGACGGGGCCATTGTAATGATGGAAACGATCCTCAAGAAAAGAGAAAAAAGCCCGCTGCAACCGTTTGAAGAAGAATCTATAATGACCCGGGCGCTTGAAGTGGCCCGCCCCATTCTCTTTTCAACACTTATTATTATCACTGCCTATATTCCTTTGTTTGCTTTCGAGCACATCGAAAAAAAGCTATTTACTCCCATGGCTTATACCGTGGGGTATGCCTTACTGGGTGCTTTGGCTGTTGCTTTCTTTTTAATTCCCGGACTTGCTTTTATGGCGTACCGGAAACCAGGGAAAGTGTACAGAAACCGTTGGCTTGAGAAACTATCTTCTGTTTATAACGCGCAGACTATACGGATCATCAGTAAACCAAAAGTCATCCTGGCTCCTCTGGTTGTTATTTTGATGGCTGCCGGAGCATTGAGTTATACGGTAGGAAAAGATTTTCTTCCTCCTTTGGACGAAGGTTCTCTCTGGATTCAGGTGCAGCTCCCTCCGGGCATTTCCATCGATAAGTCGAAGGAAATGGGAGCCGAACTTCGCAAAACAATCATGAAGTTTAACGAAGTATCTTATGTAATGACCCAGGTAGGTCGGGACGACGAAGGGGCTGAAGCTTATTCGCTTTCTCATATTGAATGTGGTGTAGGGCTGAAGCCTTATAACACGTGGGAAAGTGGCAAAACGAAAGCCGATCTTATCGAGGAAATGTCTGCTACCTTGCAAAAAATGCCGGGCTATTCCATCGGTTTTTCTCAGCCAATAATTGATATGGTAATGGATCAGATTGCCGGAGCTCACAGCGATCTTGCGGTAAAGATATATGGCGACGACCAGAAGAATGCCCGCCAGATTGCCCAACAAATCGAACATGTACTGAAACGAATACCTGGAGCCGTTGATGTTGCCGTAGATCAGGAGCCTCCGCTGCCACAGTTACAGATTATTGCGGACCGCGACCGGATAGCTCAGTACGGGCTTAATATCTCGGATGTAACCGATCTGATTGAGCTGGCAATCGGAGGAACGGCTGTCTCCCAAATCTTTGTGGGAAGTAAATCGTACGATGTGATCTGCAGGTTTGACGAAGAAAGCCGGAACACGCCCGAACGCATTGGCGAACTAATGCTTACAAGCAGCACAGGCATAAAGATTCCTCTTTCGCAGGTGGCTCAGATCAAGATGACAACAGGGGCTAGTACTATAAACCGGGAAATGAATAAACGCCATCTCACCGTGCGGTTAAACCTAAGGGGTGTAGACTTAACCACTTTTTTACAAAAAGCGAATCGGGCCATAAGTAAAGAGGTAGTATATAATAAAGATCAAATACAGATTAAGTGGGCCGGACAGTTTGAGAACCAACATCGGGCCTATTCTCGCCTGGCTTTGGTAATTCCGCTGGCATTAGGTTTTATGTTGTTGCTGTTGTTTGCTGCCTTTGGTAGTTTCCGTCAGGCTTCTTTACTGATGTGTGTGGTACCTCTTGCCTTATTTGGTGGCATGCTGGCGTTGAATGTACGGGGAATGACACTCAATGTTTCTTCTGCCGTAGGATTTATTGCCCTTTTTGGGGTAGCCATTCAAAACGGAGTAATTATGATTTCGCACATTAATAACCTGCGCAAAAAGGGAGAGAGTTTATACGAGTCTGTTATATCGGGAACGCGACACCGCTTTCGTCCGGTATTAATGACAGCAACGGTGGCTGTACTAGGATTACTGCCGGCTTCGTTCTCGACCGGTATTGGCTCGGATGTGCAACGTCCGCTTGCTACAGTTATCGTATATGGGTTGCTTTTTGCAACCATAATAACCCTGTATGTTCTTCCCGCATTGTATTATATGATCGAACGTAAACAGGAAAGTAAAAGCACTAAAAAAACAAACGAGGCATGAAAAAATATGTAATTATATGTCTTTTCTTTATTTCTTGTGTTGTATGTAAGGCCCAAACTTCTGTCCAGCCAATTACATATTCGCAATACATGGAAAAGGTAAACTCAGGAAACCTTGGGTATGCTGCCGAAAAACTAAACGTAAGTATTTCGGTAGCCGAAGCTGCTGCTGCCAATGTGTATAATGATCCGCAGCTTTCTGTCGAATACTTCAATAACGAACAACATAAAAAGAAAATGGGATACGGAGGTTCGGTCGGACTTTCCCAAACCGTTTCGTTTGGCAAGCGAAGCGCCGCAGTAGGGCTAGCTCGCAGCGAAAGTGAACTTACGAAAGCACTCTTATGCGATTACTTTCGCAATCTTCGGGCAGAAGCAACCATAACCTATCTGGATGCGTTAAAACAGAATC
The DNA here is from genome assembly GCF_963667135.1 of uncultured Macellibacteroides sp. Taxonomy (NCBI): domain Bacteria; kingdom Pseudomonadati; phylum Bacteroidota; class Bacteroidia; order Bacteroidales; family Porphyromonadaceae; genus Macellibacteroides; species uncultured Macellibacteroides sp. The sequence goes on from NZ_OY762974.1 coordinate 1,315,914, forward strand.
AGTTGTATGAAGTTAAGCGTAATGCTTATCAGAATATTCATCAGCTGGCTCAATCGGATAGTGTAAGGCATTCGCTTGGAAAAATAATGGAAATAGATGCTATTCAGAGTAAGCTGGAAGCAGGTATTATCTACAATGAGTTGATCCAGACCGAGGCTGAATTAAGCAATTCGTTTGCCTCTCTTTCGTTGCTTACAGGAACGAAGGAGCCCGGAATAATCTATCAGCCTAAAGATTCACTGCAGCTGCCTCAACGAACATTTCTATTATCGGATCTTATAAACAACGCTATTTTATCCAGGGCTGATCTTTTGGCTGCCATGCAAAACATTGATGTGGCAAAGCGAGCGCTTAAAGTAGCCCGACGGGAACGGAATATGGATGTTGATATTTCTATTGGTATCAGCCGGAATGCCCGGGTGTTGAACGAAGAAGCTCCGGCTCCTCCTTTTACAGGTGTTACTGCAGGAATTGCTATTCCTCTTCAGTTTTCAAAGTTAAACAAGGGAGCCATTCATGCTGCGCAGTACCGGGCCGAACAAGCAGACGTACAATATAATCAGGTCGTTTTACAAGTTCAGAACGAGGTTATACAATCGTATAATCAATATCAGTCGCTCGTAAAACAGGTACATCATTACGAGAACGGAATGCTTGAACAAGCCAAGCTGGTATTGGGAGGCAAAATATACAGCTACAACAGAGGTGAGGTTTCACTCCTTGAAGTTCTTAATGCCCAACGTACATACGACGAAGTGCAGACTATCTATTACGAAACGCTGTATAATTATGCTGTGGCTTTAGTAAATCTGGAGAAAAATGCAGGTATATGGGATATTGAAATATAATCCCGTACATCATTCATCTAGTTTCGGATTATTAATGATTAATATCCCAATTATTAGCTCTTTCTATATAGTATTTAGTATCTTTGTATACAAATAAGTATTCATTCAACAGCTGTGTAACAATCATTCAACAGCTACTGAATGATTGTTACACAGCTGTTGAATGATAGTTTAACAACTGAAGAATGATTATTTGTTCGCTTATTTGGTAATAAACAGTAGTATCCTTTTAATAAAAGAGAGTAGAATGAGCGCTAAGTATAAGTTGGTAAAGAGTCCGCCGGCATCGCAAAAAGAGGGGGAAAGTAGTCTGCATGCGCGAATTGTTCCGCAAGAAACGGTAAAGATTAATCAGTTGTGCGAGGAAATATCCACGATGAGCTCATTCAGTCCGGGGGATATCAAGGGTATGTTGGAATCGTTTTCGCTTTTGCTGGGCAGGCACCTGGACGGTGGGAGCAATGTGGAACTGGATGGTATCGGATACTTTTCGGTATCGCTTTCGTGTCCGCCAAACGTTACCAGCGAGAGCCAGATCCGGGCAAAATCAATCAAATTCAAAAATGTAAACTTCAGGTGTTCAACCATGTTGAAGAGGAGGCTGAAAACGATGAAACTGGAAAAGGCAACGCCTGTAAAGAAGGAATTGTTTACTCCGGAGCAACGTCAAAACCGTATTCTGTCTTATTTCAGGGAAAACCGTACATTAACAACCTCCTACTGTATGGCCATTAACCAGACTAACCGTCATGTAGCACTGGCGGATTTGAAGTTACTTATTGAAGCCGGTAAGGTTGAAAGACTGGGAAAAGGTAGAAGTGTGTTGTATATTCTAGGATCATCCGGTTTTTAGTTTATTGTAAAAACCCTACGGGACAGGCTGTATTGCGCCTACCATTAAAAACAGCCGGGTGGTTAAACGAAAGAACGTTCAACCACCCGGTTTATAGTATATCTTCTAAGATACTTTAGTAAATTGTTATTTTACTTCGCTACCGTTCTTTACTGGCTTTTCGGGCATAACCACAACCAGCTTACCATCGTTGTTCTCGGCAGAAAGAATCATTCCTTCGGATACGATACCCTTCAATTTACGTGGAGCCAGGTTGGCAATGAAGCATACCTGCTTTCCAACCAGGTCTTCCGGTGCATAGTGTTGTGCAATACCGGAAATGATGGTTCTTCCTTCCAGTCCGTCGTCAATTTTAAACTGAAGCAGCTTGTCGGCTTTGGGAACTTTTGCACACTCCAGCACTGTTCCTACGCGAATATCCAGCTTTGTGAAGTCGTCGAATTCAACATTCTCGCGAATAGGTTTAGCCTTATAGTTGGCCTCTTCGTTGGCTCTCTTGGTATCGAGGAGTTTCTGCACCTGGGCTTCAATTACACTGTCCTCGATCTTTTCGAACAACAATTCAGATTTACCCAACTGGTGACCGGCTTCTAGCAGGTCGGTATGTCCCAAACGATCCCATCCAAAAGGCTGAACATTCAACATTTTACATAATGTTACCATGCTAAAAGGAAGGAAAGGTTCGAACGCAATGGAAAGGTTGGCAGTAATCTGCAAGGCGATATTAAGGATAGTCTCCACACGCGCCATATCCGTCTTCGCCAGTTTCCAGGGTTCTGTATCGGCTAAGTATTTATTTCCGATGCGTGCCAGGTTCATGGCTTCCTTTTGTGCATCGCGGAAGCGATAGATATCCAGCAGGTTTTCGACCGAAGCCTTCACATCGGCAAAATCGGCCAGCGTTTGTTTGTCGTAATCCGTCAATTCTCCGCAAGCGGGCACCTTACCATCGAAATACTTTTCGGTAAGCACCAACGCGCGGTTTACAAAGTTACCGAAGATGGCAACCAGTTCATTATTATTACGTGCCTGGAAATCCTTCCAGGTAAAGTCATTGTCTTTTGTTTCGGGAGCATTCGCAGTAAGTACATAACGAAGCACATCCTGTTTGTTTGGCAGATCAATCAAATACTCGTTCAACCATACCGCCCAGTTACGCGACGTGGAAATCTTATCGCCCTCGAGGTTAAGAAACTCGTTGGCCGGAACGTTTTCGGGTAAGTTGAAAGTACCTTCTGCCTTTAGCATAGCAGGGAACACGATGCAGTGGAATACGATATTGTCTTTACCAATAAAGTGAACCATCTTGGTTTCCGGATCTTTCCACCAGGTTTCCCAGGTTTCGGGAAGCAGTTCTTTCGTATTGGAGATGTATCCGATGGGGGCATCGAACCAAACGTAAAGCACTTTTCCTTCGGCGCCTTCCACAGGAACGGGAATACCCCAATCCAGGTCGCGGCTAACGGCACGAGGCTGCAATCCCATATCTAACCAGGACTTGCATTGTCCGTATACATTGGACTTCCATTCTTTATGGTCTTCCAGAATCCACTGACGAAGGAACGGTTCGTGTTTATCCAAAGGCAGGTACCAGTGTTTGGTTTCGCGCATTTCGGGAACACTTCCGCTGATAGCCGATTTCGGATTAATCAAATCCGTAGCATTGAGGGATGTCCCACAAGATTCGCACTGGTCGCCATAAGCCCGCTCGTTTCCACAATGAGGGCAAGTACCTGTTATATAACGGTCGGCAAGAAATTGCTTTGCTTCCGGGTCGTAATATTGTTCGCTTGTTTTTTCTATAAACTCTCCCTTATCGTACAATTTACGAAAGAAATCGGAAGCAACCTCCCGGTGAGTTTGGGAAGTGGTACGTGAATAAATATCGAACGTTATCCCAAAATCTTCGAAAGACTTCTTAATGATGCTGTGGTAGCGATCTACTACTTCCTGAGGTGTGATACCTTCTGCCTTTGCTTTCAGGGCAATGGGTACACCGTGTTCGTCCGAACCACCTATCATTAATACTTCTTCGCCTTTCAACCGAAGGTAGCGGGCGTATATATCGGCAGGGACGTATACTCCGGCAAGGTGACCAATGTGCACCGGACCGTTAGCATACGGCAATGCCGTAGTAATCAGCGTTCTTTTAAAATTCTTTTCCATACCGTATAATCTTCATTTGAGGTGCAAAGGTAGAGAATTTTTACCAAAAAGATACAGTAACTTCCTATTTAATAGGGATTGCGGTCAAATTCATGTCGATAAAATAATTACATTCCCCATCCTTCCCTGTCCAGGTTCCTGTAATGAATAGCTTCGGCCAAATGACTTGTCTTAATGGTATCCGCTCCATCCAGATCGGCAATCGTTCGCGAAACTTTCAATATTCGGTCGTACGCCCTGGCAGATAGACTCAGCCGGGTCATGGCCTGCTTCAAAAGCTCCAGTCCGGCTGCATCTGGAACTGCAAATTGATGAAGTTGTTTGGCTTCCATCTGGGCATTGCAATAGATTCCGTCGAAGGATTCGAAACGCTTCTCCTGAATTGCCCTTGCCTTAATTACTCTTTCACGAACTTCGGCGCTGGGTTCGGAAGGTGTCTGATCAGAGATCTTTTCGAAAGGTACAGGCACTATCTCGATCTGGATATCGATACGATCGAGAAGCGGACCGGATATCTTGTTCATATACTTCTGGACCGCACCCGGCGCACACAGACAAGCCCGGTCGGGATGGTTGTAATAGCCGCAAGGACAAGGATTCATGGAAGCCACCAGCATAAATCCAGCCGGATAGTTTACGGTAAACCTAGCCCTGGAGATACAAATTTGTCTATCCTCAAGCGGTTGCCTCATTACTTCAAGCACATTTCGGTTGAATTCAGGGAGTTCGTCCAGAAACAAAACTCCATTATGGGAGAGGCTTATTTCGCCCGGTTGGGGGAAAGAACCGCCTCCAACCATTGCAACATTCGAAATGGAGTGATGTGGTGCACGGAACGGGCGTTGCGTCATCAGAGATGAACCACCTCCAATCTTACCGGCAACGGAATGAATCTTGGTTGTTTCAAGTGATTCTTGCAGTGTAAAGGGTGGGAGAATGGAGGGAAGTCGCTTAGCAAGCATGGACTTACCGCTTCCCGGCGGACCAACCATAAGTAGATTATGTCCTCCGGCTGCCGACACTTCAAGTGCACGTTTCACATTTTCTTGTCCTCTTACATCGGAAAAGTCGAACTGAAACGCTTCCTGTTTTGCATAAAACTCTTCCCGCGTGTTCACTTCCGTGGGTTCAAGCGTACGCTTTCCGTCCACAAACTCTATTACTTCTTTGATATTGTCGACTCCAAAGACTTCCAGATTATTCACCACCGCGGCTTCTCTGGCATTCTGACGGGGCAAAATAAAGCCTTTGAATCCTTCTTCACGGGCTTTGATGGCAATGGGCAGGACTCCTTTTACAGGCATAAGACTTCCGTCTAGTGAAAGTTCGCCCATCATCAGGTATTTATCAAGACGGGAACTGTCTACTTGCCCGGCTGCAGCAAGAATTGCAACGGCCAATGGCAGATCGTATGCGGATCCTTCTTTCCGGATATCGGCAGGAGCCATATTAACTACTACCCGGTTACCCGGAAATTTATAGCCGTTAACCTGCAGAGCAGAGATGATGCGTTCATGACTTTCGCGGACAGCCACATCTGGCAATCCAACGAGAAAGAAGCTAACGCCCTTCGTACAATTTACTTCGATTGTTACAATAGTAGCTGTGATGCCCTGAACGGCAGCAGCGAATGATTTGACAAGCATTAGGTTTTGGTTTTACAAATTAAATGGAGAGCGTATTCTATTTTTTGATTACCTGCTCCAGTAGTTTTTTTACTTCCAGTCCGTTATCTGTTTTTAAAATGATTTTTCCTTCGTTATCTATGAGGAAACAACGTGGCAGTGCCGTTACGTTGTATAGTTCCAACATCGTGGTTGCCTGTCCCGCAGAGTCGGTTACCAGATTCCACTTTATGGTATCTGCATCAACAATCTTCCTCACTTGAGTCTGATCTGTATCTAAACTTATTAACAGCATATCCACTTTGTCTTTCGGGAATTCCCTCTTTATATCATCAAGATACAAATTATCCGTCTGGCACATTTCGCACCAGGGGGCTGTAAAACTTAACAGCAGGTACTTGTTCGCAAACGAATCAAGGCTTACAGGCTGGTTGTAGATATTTTTAAGATCAAATCCGGGAGCTTCTGCTCCAATGGCAGTCCGCTTAGCTCTGGCTGTAAACGATTCAAGCTCTTTTACAAGAAAGAAATCCTTTAATGACGGTTCGAGCAGGGCAAGAAATTCATCAAGAAGTCTTGTATCTTCGTTATTTCTGAAAAAACGGTATATTAATACAACAGAAGCAGCTTCGGAGGGATTTTTACGAATGTAAGACTCAGCTCTTTCCTGCAGCTGATGATTCACGTTTATAAGTTTGGAAGTCGTGGTTGTCTCGTTTGTTACCAACGAGTCCGGTTCGGCATTTAGCTTTTGTTGCAACAAAGCACGTTCTTTAATAAGGGACGATTGTCCTTTGTAGAAAGCTGTTAGCTTGTCGTTTATATCACCCCCTTTAATCTCAAGAAGTTCGGGAATCTGAATGTCGCCGGAGAGGGAAATCTTTTCACCCGATTCAGGATAAAGAGTTATCCAACGCGATTTATGTTCAAAAAGCAAGGTTACGCTAGTGTAATTTGCCTGCTTCTGAATTAGGTGGAATCGTCCGCTTTTCTCACACTTAATTGTATCAACAAGCTTTTTATCCGGACCTTCAAATACGGCATAAATAGTTTGATCTTTCAAATTGGAAAGGTTTCCTTCCAACTGAAAAACTGTTTTCTTTCCACAAGAAAGCAAACAAAACAGCGTACATAGTACGATTACACCCCTTTTTATCATTTGTTGCAGTTCAGATTCACGTAAATTCTTTGGGGATAAAGATATAAAAAATAATTAAAAGAAACCTATTATTACATAAAATTTGACAAAAACGATCTAACACACTTGAATGCTGCAAATTATATGAAGGCAATACAACTGAATAAGTGAGGGATAGTATGAAATAAAAAGAGGGAGAAATCACGATGTGATCCTCCCTCTTTTGTATATTAGTATATGAGCAAAGTCTATACCATGTAATTAAATTACAATTTTGGACCTGCAGCAACTAAAGCCTTACCAGCTTCGTTTCCTGTGAACTTAGCAAAGTTCTTGATAAAACGGGCAGCCAAATCCTGAGCCTTTGTATCCCATGCTGAAGCATCAGCATAAGTGTCGCGAGGATCAAGAATCTTAGAATCAACACCTGGAAGAGCGGTAGGCACTTCAAATGAGAAGTAAGGAATTGATTTTGTTGCAGCTTTGTCGATTGAGCCATCAAGGATAGCATCGATAATACCACGTGTATCTTTGATAGAAATACGCTTGCCGCTTCCGTTCCAACCTGTGTTAACCAAGTAAGCAGTTGCACCAGACATTTTCATCTTCTTAACCAATTCTTCGCCGTATTTTGTTGGGTGCAATGACAAGAATGCAGCACCGAAACAAGCAGAGAACGTAGGCGTTGGTTCAGTAATACCACGCTCTGTTCCAGCCAATTTAGCAGTAAATCCAGAAAGGAAATAATACTGTGTTTGTTCTGGAGTAAGGATAGATACCGGAGGCAATACACCAAAAGCATCTGCCGACAAGAAAATTACTTTCTTAGCAGGACCAGCTTTTGATACAGGCTTAACGATATTATCGATATGATAAATAGGATAAGAAACACGTGTGTTTTCTGTTACAGATTTATCATCGAAATTAATTTTTCCATCAGCTGCTACAGTTACGTTTTCAAGTAAAGCGTCACGTTTGATAGCATTCCAGATATCCGGTTCATTTTCCTGGCTTAGGTTGATAACCTTAGCATAGCAACCGCCTTCGAAGTTGAATACACCTTGATCATCCCAACCGTGTTCGTCGTCACCAATAAGCTGACGTTTTGGGTCTGTAGACAATGTTGTTTTTCCTGTTCCGGAAAGACCGAAGAAGATAGCTGTTTCATCCTTTTCGTTTGTGTTGGCAGAGCAGTGCATAGAAGCCATACCTTGTAAAGGCAACAAGTAGTTCATATAAGAGAACATACCTTTCTTCATTTCACCACCATACCAAGAACCACCGATCAACTGAATTTTTTCAGTAAGGTTGAATACAACGAAAGTCTTAGAATTCAAACCAAGAGATGCGTAGTCGTCGCCTGCATTACATTTTGAACCGTTCATTACAACGAAATCAGGTTCACCATAGTTTGCCAATTCTTCTTCAGAAGGACGGATAAACATGTTCTTCACGAAGTGTGCCTGCCAGGCTACTTCCATAATAAAACGAACCTTAATACGTGAACTTTCGTTAGCTCCACAGAAAGTATCTACTACAAACAAACGCTTGTTTGAAAGTTCCTTCTGTACAATAGCTTTAAGCTTACCCCATGCTTCAACAGAAAGGGGTTTGTTGTCGTTTTTGTATTCGTCGGAAGTCCACCAGATTGTATCTTTGGTAGTTTCGTCCATAACAAAAAATTTGTCTTTAGGTGAACGACCGGTATAAACACCTGTCATTACATTAATAGCTCCCATTTCTGTTTGCTGACCTACTTCAAAACCTTCCAGACCTGGCTTTGTTTCTTCTGCGAACAATTGTTCGTAAGACGGGTTATGCAGGACTTCAGTTGCTCCTGTAATGCCGTACTTGCTTAAATCTAAATTAGCCATTTTAAATAATTAGTTAAATTGATTGACTTATATAACTTTTCTAATACTCAATATATCACAAGAAAACATATTACTTTTGTATATGATTGTACAAAAGTAATACATTTTTCAAAAGGAAAAACACAATTAAGGAAATTTTTCAGTAATTATCATTTAACTTGCCAAATCTCCCCGCTCATTAAAAATTCCTTAAGTTTGCGGATTGGTTTCTTAGCCTGAACTTCCTCAATTTGTTTATGTAATTCTTCTCCATAAACAAAACTGTCTACGTCGCGAATAACTCCTAAAGCTACAGGCATGTCTCCACACATCATCGATAAAAGAAGATGCATCGTATTTTCCGGAGTCTTGGCATCATGAACCAGAATATCATCCAACGTGTATCCATCTTGTCCGATGGTTACTACCTTTAATTTAAGTCCATCCAATACAAGACCTTTTTCATTCTCTTTACCAAACAACATTTTTTCTCCGTGGCGAAGGAATATCGTGCGATCGGCTCTGTTTTCCTTATCTGCAATCTCCTTGTGGGTACCATCATTGAAAATAACACAGTTTACCAATACCTCGACAACCGATGTACCTTTGTGTTTTGCCGAAGCAATCAAAATATCCGTAGAGTTCTTCAAATCTACATCGATGCTTCTGGCAAAGAAAGTACCTCTGGATCCCAAAGTTAATTCCGCTGGAATAAAAGGCTCTTCAACCGTTCCAAAAGGAGAGCTTTTGGAAACAAATCCTCTATCTGAAGTTGGTGAATACTGCCCCTTGGTGAGTCCGTATATTTTATTATTAAACAACACGATATTCAAATCCACATTTCGGCGAACAGCATGAATAAAATGATTTCCGCCAATAGCAAGACAGTCGCCGTCGCCTGTAATCAACCAAACCGAAAGATCTGGCTGCGCGGTTTTTACTCCAGTTGCAATAGCAGCTCCGCGACCATGAATGGTATGGAAACCATAGGTATTCATATAATAAGGCAACCGGGAAGAACAACCAATCCCTGAAATTACAGCTGTTTTATGCGGAGGGATGGATAGTTCGGCCATTGCCTTATGAAGACAGTTAAGAACTGCGTGGTCTCCACAACCCGGACACCAGCGAACATACTGGTCGCTCTTATAGTCTTTTGCTACATATTTAGCATACTTTACTTCGATACTCATTGTTTATGCCTCCAATAATTTCGTAAATTCCTCAACTAATCTTGAAACGACAAAAGGTTGTCCCTTTACCCGGTTAAATTGATACGGATTGAATCCGGAAATTTTACCACGCAGGTAATTTGCAAACTGCCCGTTATTTTGTTCCACCACCACTACTTTCTTAAAGCGAGCCAGAACTTCAGCCGTATTTTTAGGAAGAGGCTGAATAAATTTAAAGTGAGCCAAAGCAACTTTCTTTCCCTGATCCTGCATATCTTCCATGGCTTCATAGAGGTGACCGTAGGTTCCGCCCCATCCAACAATCAATAATTCGGCATCCTGGTCTCCTTCCACTTTCTGGTCGGGAATATAGTTTGATATATAATCTACTTTTGCCTGACGAACAGTTACCATTTTCTGGTGATTAGCCGCGTCTGTAGAAATCGCACTGGTTTCATAGTCTTTTTCCAAACCTCCGATACGATGCATAAATTCTTCCATTCCGGGAACTGCCCAGTAGCGAACCAAAGACTCTTCGTCTCTTAGGTAAGGCTTCCAGGGGGCTTCTCCTTTATAGTTCGTTACATAATTCGGTGTTATTGCAGGATAATTTTCCAGGTCGGGAATCTTCCATGCAGATGATCCGTTAGCAATAAATGAATCGGTAAGCAAGATTACCGGTGTCATATGTTCGACAGCCAGTTTTCCTGCCCAAAATGCAGCATCGAAGCAGTCGGTTGGAGTAGAGGCGGCAAGAACCACCGCAGGACTTTCACCATTTCGTCCGTACAAAGCCTGCATCAAATCGGTTTGTTCACTCTTGGTTGGCATACCAGTAGAAGGACCTCCACGCTGAACATCAACAACAACCAAGGGTATCTCGGCAATCACAGCCAGACCTATAGCCTCGCTCTTTAATGCCAAACCCGGACCAGAAGTTGATGTAGCAGCCAGACATCCTGCAAAGCTTGCACCAATAGCTGTACAAACACCGGCAATTTCGTCTTCGGCCTGTACTGTAATAACACCTAAATCCTTACGTTTGGCAAGTTCATGTAAAATATCTGTTGCAGGAGTAATAGGATAACTACCAAGAAATAAACGCAAGTCCGCTTTTTCGGCAGCCGCGATTAATCCGTAAGAAGTAGCCTTATTTCCGTTTACATCTGTATAAAAGGCTGGTTCAACATTCGTACTTTCAATACGGTATGTAGAAACAGTGGCATGTGTATTATGACCGTAGTTATAACCGTCTGTCAGGGCTTTAATATTGGCTTTAACGATGGCAGGTTTTTTTGCGAACTTATTCTGCAGCATGTGCATCGCCTCTTCAAGCGGGCGTTCAAATAACCAGCAAACCAAGCCTAGCGCAAACATGTTTTTACAACGCAAAGCCGATTTGTTATCCAGCTCGAATTCAAACAGTCCGTCCTTAACCATTGTTGAAATAGGAACAGCAACCACCTGAACACTTGTCAGACCTAATTCTTCAAACGGTTCATCTGTCGTAAAAAGTGCCTTTGTCAAATCATTTTTCTGAAATGAGTCAGTATCAATAATTACAATCGCATTCTGTTTGATATTTTTTACATTAACTTTTAAAGCGGCCGGATTCATAGCAACCAATACATCCGCTTTATCTCCCGGAGTATAAATCTTTCTCGATCCTAAATGGACCTGAAACCCAGATACACCACTTAGCGTTCCTTGCGGAGCACGAATTTCTGCCGGAAAGTCGGGGAATGTAGAAATTTCATTTCCCAAGATTGCAGACAGATTTGAAAAGATAGTTCCAGTTAATTGCATACCGTCTCCCGAGTCTCCCGAGAAACGAACAACAACCTTCTCCAACGTTGTAACTTTCGTTTGTTCTGCCATAATAATTTATATTAGCTTTTATTCTCTGATTGCCATATTTTAAATAACGAGACAAAGGTAAGTAATAAACTTTGCGCGTTCAAAAAAATTACAATATATTCTACTTAATACCTAAAATGCCGACAAATAGATACTAATATCCGCCGATAACAGATTAAAATGATTTGCCACATACCTATTTACCGGCTTTCCGGCATACATGTATATTCCTGCGCGAAACCCCAGATCTGCTTTAATCAAGGCTTGAACAGATCCTGCGTCACTAATGGAAAACAGCATCGGCACAAAAATATTACTAAAGCCCATCGATGTCGTTCGCGCTACATAATTGCTTATATTCGATTTGCAATAATGATAAATCCCATATTGTTGAAAAACCGATGGATCGGAAGACGTTAATCCGCACGTAGTTTCAAAACAACCTCCCTGATTGACCCGAAGATCAATTATCAGTGCACCTTTTTTCATGGAGCTGATCATCTCTTCGGCAATCACATAGCGTTTACGCGAGTTTATATAGCGCATAGCACCGATCACAACATCTGCAGACCTGAAAGCATTATGCAAAACATTCGGCTGGAAGTTAGAGGTAAACAGCGACTGACCTAACACCTGTTGAATAGTCCGTAACTTGTTTATATCTTCGTCAAACACCTTCACCATAGCACCCATCCCCAGGGCAGCCCTGGCCGCTGCGGTTCCGGCAATACCGGCGCCAATAATAATAACCTCCGTGGGAGGAACGCCCGAAATTCCGCCAAAGAGAAGTCCTTTCCCCCCTCTTGCGTTGCTCAACATTTCTGATGCAATCGAAATGGAAGCTCTCCCCTCAATTTCGGAAATAATATTTAATATCGGTAATTTGTTCTGGTCGTCTGCCAACAATTCGTACCCAATGGCATTAATCCGCTTTGCCATCATAAGCTCAAATGCTTCCGGAGCAAATAAATTAAGCTGCACCATGGAGAAAAGAGTTGAACGGGGTTTCATAAGTGCCACTTCTCCGGGTAAAGGAGGAAGTACTTTCAAAATCAGGTCCGCCTGATAAACTTCTTGCGGAGTAGCCACAATCTCGGCACCAGCTTCAGAGAAGTGATTGTCGGAATAGTTTATACCTAAGCCGGCATTTGTTTCTACCAAAACCCTATAGCCAAAGTCAGTCAGCATATCAACAGCCTCGGGGGTCAAGGCAAGACGCCTCTCTTCCTCATTACGCTCACGGGGAATACCTATCAGCAAACGATTGTTCGTCTTACTGATTTCCTTCAATAGTTCCTGGGGAATATACTTCCCCTGACATGATTTACCGCCTGTTGAATCCATATTTATAAAATCTTTTCCAAAGCTTTAGCAATCTCGATTACATCTGTATCATTACCCATTGCCTCTGCTTCAAAAACAACATTTGCCTGCTCGTAATTGTTTTTTCTTTTTTGCAATGTTTCATTTATATAACTTCGAAGCTCCTCTTTGCTTTTATCTTTTAACAAAGGACGGGTACCCTTACACACTTCGAGTCTGTTAGCCAGTTCGTTGACAGAAACCTTCAGATACACCGTTGTACCATGCGAATTCATAAACTCCATATTATCATAAAAACAGGGAGCTCCTCCACCCGTAGATATCAGCACATCTTCAAAAAGAGCAACCTCATGAAGCATCTTTTGTTCGATCATCCGGAATCCTTCTTCGCCTTTCTCAGCGAAAAGCTGCTGAACAGATTTCAGATAACGACTTTCAATATAATGATCCAGGTCTACAAATGAAAGGCCCATTCGTTTTGAAAGGCACACTCCCACAGTGGTTTTCCCGGCGCCCATGAATCCTATCAAAAATACACGTTTCATTGCTGGATTTAAATAGTTTCTTGCAAATGTAGTTGATAATCGTATAACTTCTTCTTTCTGATTGTATAATTCTGTTCTTAACCTGCAAATTCTCCGTCTGCTAATCTTAAAATAAATTGTATCTTTGCAAACACAAAATCAAGAAAGTGTAGAATGGCCAAAAACAAGTATTACGTAGTCTGGAAAGGTCTCAACCCAGGTGTTTACGACAACTGGGCTGCATGCAAAATGCAGGTAGAAGGACAAGAAGGTGCTAAATACAAGTCGTTCGAAACACGTGAGGAGGCATCCGAAGCCTTTGGAAAAGATTTTAAGGAGTTTATCAAACCCGCATCGTCTTCGCGGATTGCTTCGGCCACCACAGTTAGCGGGGGGAAACCAATCATGAACAGCATTGCCGTTGATGCCGCCTGCAGCGGGAATCCGGGAATGATGGAATACAGGGGTGTTTATACAGCCACTAAACAAGAGTTATTTCATGTAGGGCCTTTTGAACAAGGGACCAACAACATTGGCGAATTCCTGGCTTTGGTTCACGGACTAGCTTTCCTGAAACAGCAAAACAGCGTTCTTCCACTTTACTCGGATAGCCGAAACGCCATTGGATGGGTACAAAAAAAGAAATGTAAAACGCTTTTGGAAAGAGAACCCCGCAACGAGGCTATTTTCGACTTAATAGAACGAGCCGAGAAGTGGCTGAACGAAAACAACTATACCACTCCTATCCTTAAATGGGAAACGTCCGAATGGGGAGAGATCCCTGCAGACTTCGGTAGAAAATAATTGATTAAAAGATGAATGTTAACCTTCCTCTTCCTTATATATTCTGTTTTCACTTCCCAATACAATAAGATTGAGATATATTTGGTTTGTAATGATATTTATAGTTATTTTGTTTCATGTAAAATTTATTGAACACTAACTTTAATTAATGAAAAAGAGTAACGAAAGCATATACGATTATATCATTGTAGGGGCAGGGCTTTTTGGAGCAGTGTTTACACAGCAAGCTGTCAAAGCAGGGAAGAAATGCCTGATTATTGACAAGCGTCGTCAAATAGGAGGTAATCTCTATACCGAAAATATTGACTCCATTAATGTTCATAAATATGGGGCGCACATTTTCCATACAAGTAATAGAGAAATCTGGAATTATATTAATCAGTTTGCCTATTTTAATAATTTCATCAACTCTCCGCTTGCTAACTACAACGGTAAACTTTATAATTTACCGTTTAACATGAATACCTTTTATCAGTTATGGGGAACGCAAACTCCATTGGAAGCAAAAGCAAAAATAGCCGAGCAGTGCAAAAAATACGATTACATAACTCATCCAGCCAATTTGGAAGAGCACGCATTAAAGATGTGTGGTGATGATATTTATAACACATTTATTAAAGGATATACAGAAAAGCAGTGGGGACGGAGAGCTACAGAATTACCTTCTTTCATCATTAAACGTATACCTTTAAGATTCGTTTATAATAATAATTACTTTAATGACCCGTACCAGGGAATACCTGTAGGAGGGTATAATCCGATTATAGAATCAATGATTGAAGGTGCCGATGTACAAATTAATACCGATTACTTTGAAAACAAAACCTACTTTGATTCATTGGCTCCCAAAATGATTTTCACCGGACGTATAGATGAATTCTTCGATTTCAAATTCGGGAAGCTGGAATACAGAAGCTTGCACTTTGAACATGAAAGGCTGGAAATAAATGATTTTCAAGGAAATGCGGTGGTTAATTACAACGAATTTGATGTCTCGTTTACCCGAATTATAGAGCATAAACACTTTGAATTCGGCACACAACCATTTACAATTGTTTCCAAAGAATTTCCCAATGAATACAGCAAAGACTCTGAGCCTTACTATCCTGTGAATGATGAAAGAAATCACACAATTCTAGGAAAGTACAAGGAGCTTGCTAAAACTTTTGCCAATATATATTTTGGCGGACGACTAGCCCAATATGCCTATTTTGATATGGATGATACCATAGAAGCCGCCTTCGAAGTAGCCAGAAAAGAATTCAAATTTATAAAATAAAAAAGGAAATGGAAAAATACTTTTTCTCTAAAAACTACAAGGAAACAAAAAGCGCAGGTAATAAAGCCAAGACAGACATCGAAGAGATTCTTTTAACTAACGGATATAAAAATATTGGAGTAAGAAGCAACTATAAAGGTTCGATTATGGGCTTTATAGCAACTTTGGTCAGTCTCATAAAGGCTTGTTTATCCATTCAGCCCAATAGTGTGCTTGTTTTGCAGTATCCTTTGAAAAAATACTATACGTTCCTTTGCCGAATTGCACATCTGCGTAATTGCGAAGTGATAACTATAATTCACGACTTAGGCAGTTTCAGACGCAAACGACTAACTATTGAGCAAGAGGTGGCACGCCTGAGTCAATCGGACTATATCATTGCGCATAACGACACAATGAAAATCTGGCTGCAAGAACATGGAGTGACATCAAAACTTTATAGCCTCGGCATTTTTGATTATCTGTCGAAAAGTACTCCTCAACCTAACACAAATAAGGATCAGTACAGGGTTCTGTACGCCGGAGCTTTAAGCCCAAGAAAAAATCCTTTTCTCAAACAAATTGGAGCAATTATTAAATCCTATAAGTTTTACCTTTACGGATCAGGTTTCGAAGCTCAAAAGAAGTATAATAATATAATTAATTATAAGGGTTTTGTTCCCTCCGACAAACTTATATCTACGGCCGAAGGCGATTTCGGACTTGTTTGGGATGGCGATTCCATCTCCTCATGCAGCGGAGAATTGGGAGAATATCTAAAATTCAATAACCCTCACAAGACCTCTCTTTATATTCGTTGCCACCTACCTATTATCATTTGGTCCAAAGCTGCGTTAGCTCCCTTCATAAAGGAAAATGAAATTGGCTTTTGCATAGACTCTCTGGATCAAATCGATAATCTGCTATTAGAACTAAGAAAAGAGGACTATGATGAAATTCGCAAAAATGTAATAAAAATTAGTGATAAATTGTCGGAGGGATATTATACAACAACGGCCCTAAATAAAATACTGAAACAAAAAGAAAATTATAAATAAATTTACTAATTCTAAATAGTCAATTATAAATCAACCTACCAACTGTGTATTCAAAAAATGCTATCTTTGCACAAAAACAAGAACTGTTTCATATTGTTCCTGTTGAACCAGACACGAACAATACCGGCAACCGGCATTGGCTCGCAAAATGGTATCCCTAAAACAACAAAACGGCACCCTTCCTCTTTACTTCGGATAACCGAAACGTAGTTGGATGGGGACAAAAGAAAAAAATGCAAAACGCTTTTGGATATAGAACCCTGCAGACTTTGGTAGAAAATAATTGATTTAAAGATGAATGTTAAGATTGTTATTCCCATTTATAAGCCTCAACTGTCTGACTTGGAAGTGAGATCGCTTGAACAGGCATATAATGTATTTTTAAACCATATACTGGTAGTAATAAAACCAGAAAGCTTAGATTTATCGTTATTACAAAGCCAATATCCCAGACTAACCATTGAATCTTTTGATGACTCATTTTTTAAAGGGATATCCAGCTACAATCGGCTTATGCTTTCAACTTGCTTCTACGAACGGTTTCTCGATAGCGATTACATCCTTATATATCAGCTCGATGCATACGTGTTCAAAGACGAACTAAACGAATGGTGTAATAAGAAGTACGACTATATTGGGGCTCCATGGTTGCAAAGGCCTATCTACAGGCTTCCTTTGGTGCGACATTCTCTTCATGTTCTTCGATTTATTGGAAAAAAACTAGGAAAACCCAATAGACAATATCTGAATAACCGTGTCGGTAATGGAGGATTATCTCTCAGAAAAGTCCAAAGTCATTACAAAATAACTTTATCGCATAAAAAAAGAATTGATTTCTTCTTAACTCAAAAACGATCGCATTTTTATAATGAAGACGTGTTTTGGGCAACGGAAATTAATAAGGAAAAAACAATATTTCACTATCCTAATGTACAGGAGGCTCTGAAATTTTCGTTTGATAAATATCCGGATCTTTGCTATAAATTAAACGGGAATAAACTTCCATTCGGCTGTCACTCATGGTATAAAAGGAAAATGAAAAAATTCTGGCAACCAATCATAGGGTTTTCATTATAGTTATAAGTATGGCTAAACTATAAAAATAAAAAAATGAGTCACATTTTTAAACAAGGTAAAAATATTATCTTATCTCGTTATTATCACTTCATGGAATTTCTTTTTCCTTCTGCAATCAAAGAAGCAAGAGAAATCCCCATTATAATAAATAACTTCAATCGGCTTGACACATTGGTTGGATTAATAAAGGCCCTTGAAAAAAGAGGCTACTTGAATATCTATATAATAGATAATCTATCCACATACCCACCCCTACTGGAATATTACAAAATTTGTCCGTATAAAGTCTTTATGTTGGGGAAAAATTTGGGTTTTAAAGCTCTCTGGAAATCAAAATTATCAAATCAATTTTGTAATGATTATTACATCTACACTGATTCTGACGTTATTCCCGTCGATGAATGTCCAAATGACTTTATCGACCATTTATTTAAACTCCTAAAAAAGTATAAATACGCCAGTAAAATAGGCCTCTCACTCCGAATTGATAATTTACCAGATCATTATGCATTGAAAGATAAAGTAATCGAATGGGAAAGTAAATTCTATAAATTCAGAAACAATGACGCACTTTATCTAGCACCCATTGATACAACTTTTGCCCTATACAGGCCGCGAGTTGGGCTAAGTCGTAGTCGCTTCGTTGAATGTTACCGTACAAGCTTTCCATATCAGGTTGAGCATATCCCTTGGTATTCTAACTCTGCAAACCTTTCAGATGAAGAAAAATATTATGTTAACCACTGTGCACAGCCAACAGAGTGGAGCAAATATTCGCATAAAAAATAAGCTTATCTACTCGTGCAATAATACTTTTCGGAAATCGTATTCAGCAATATACTGTGCGTATAGCTGTTGTTTTTTCAATAAAAGTTTTTCTTTGCAAGAAAAAGAAATAAACGAGAATTTAGACACCCAAAGGTAAGTCTTGTATTTCCATATTGGATTATTCAAAATTGAACCTCCCATTTTTCGCCACGATTTATTGGCCAACCGATATGCATAGTTTTTAAAGTAAGTATCACTTTGGGATGACATATTGTAGTCTGTTTCATTTATATCCCAGCCTCTACATAATGCATATTGCTTAGCAATTAAAGATAAAGCCGAAGGAGAAAAAGAAAGACGAGCCAGATTAACATAAGCCTCTTCTTTTGATACGCTCTTAAACTGCATTCGGTTTATGTCAATAAGCGAAAATTGATATGTATTATCAGGCAAATTCTTAATAAGAACATTCCCAGGAGAATAGTCTACATGATAGATTCCCGCTTCATGTAATGCGGCGGTAAAGGAGGCAAAGCTACGTAATTTATTCTCCGAATCGGGTACATTTTCTCCGGCCATCAGGGAGCGAACAGTTTCAGAGGCCGAATCGTAGACAGATACAAAATAGCTTCCTTTCAAAAGACCTCCTTTATAGGTTTCAACATAAGCTATGGGATCAGGAGTGAGGAATCCACGTCTTTTAATCTCAAAAGCGTAATAATAAGAACGGGCAGCTTTGGATTTTCGAAAATAGGTATAGGCGAGTCTATTCACTAAAAGAGGCACCTTAAAACTCTTAACAGCAATATCTATATTCTTAATAGTGTATTGCTTTATGGTATTACGCCCCTCATAAATAATCTCTCCCTCAGATTCAAAACAATCCGGAAGATTATTTATAAAATCTGATAAAAATAGATAGACTGGATTAATAACAACTTTCATGAATAGAGAATCTCTTCAACTTTATTAATAATTACTTCAGCGCTAATTTGGTTCAAGCAAGCCTTATCACCTCTAAAGCAAGGTTTTTCTCCAAATACTGAACAAGGGCGGCAGCTTAAATCAAGCTGAATAATATTGTCCGGATTCTGGTGATAGCCGTAAAACCCTGCATAAGGATGAGTAGCTCCCCAGACTGAAAGAACTTTAGTTCCTACCAATGAAGCAAAATGCATATTTGCAGAATCCATTGAAATCAATAAATCAAGCTGACTTATAAGCGCTAGTTCCTGATCCAACCTGTATTTGCCAACAACCGTTTTCACGTTCCGATATCGTAATGCCCATTCTGCAAGAACCGATTCTTCATGCCCCTTTCCTCCAAATAGAAAAATAGTAAAATCATCTCTTTCAGATAATTTGGCCACTACTTCTTCCATCCGATCCAAAGGATATATTTTACCCTGATGTTTTGCAAAAGGAGCCACTCCTATCCACTTATTTCTTTTGGGAAAAATTTCTGACTCAAGAAAAGAGAGGTCGGAGGATTTTTCTTGATAAAGTGAAACAAAATCCTCTACATAGAGCAACCCAGCTTCCCTAAATACATCAGCATAACGTTTTATTACCGATTCAAGGGGCTTAAATACTTTATGATCGCGGGCAGTTAGTAATGCTCTGGCATGACGATCTTTTTTGTAAACGATTACTTTAGTGCCTTTTATGGTGAACAGACTTCTCAGAATCTTAGTTCGGATTACATTGTGAAGATCCAACACCATATCAAAGTCATACTGTACCAAAGCAGAGCCGAACCGAAGTAATCCCGCCAATGTCTTTTCCGGACCTTTGGTGTTTATACCCAACACCTTTATATTATCCGGACGATTCATAAAAACAGGAATCAAAAACGTCTGAGTAAGCACCGTAAACGAGTCCATAGGATTCGACTTGGCAGCGCTATAAAGAACTGGAATTGTCATCGCCACATCTCCAATAGCAGAAAGTCTTATCACCAATATATTAGCCATTCTTTATTTCTTTCCGTACAACACGGGGTTCAATGAAGGATCATTATACATTTTCATCTGTTTATAAACCTTCATGTATTTATCTCCGGTTTCAATATCATTCAATAACTGATCCAAAGCTTCAGATAAATCGGCCTTTTGTTCCAGCAAAACAGCCAACTTGTTTTTGCATGAAGCGATATGATCTGGCAAAGCATCCATACGATCGGCTTCTTGCTGCATATGATACACTTTCAGGCAAAGAATAGAAAGACGATCTATTGCCCAAGCCGGACTTTCTGTATTAATCCTCGCGGTAGGTTTCACAACAACCGATCTGTATTTATCTAAGAAGTAACTATCAATAAGCTCTACCAGATCAGTACGATCCTGATTGGATTTATCGATACGACGTTTAATCACCAGCGCTTCGATTGGGTCAATTTCCGGATTCCGAATTATATCTTCCAGGTGCCATTGCACTGCATCTATCCAATTTTTCAAATAAAGATAAAACTCAATACTTTTCTCTTCGTAAGGGTTATTGATAGAGGCATCCACATGGTTGCTTACATGGTACGCTTTGGTAGACTCTTCAAAAATCTGGTAACAAATGTTGCTAAATTTCATAATTATCGTATTTCTTTACTATCTTATTAAACCGCAAATGTACTAAAACTTTCTATTCAGTCAACGCTATCTTTGGACATTGACATACTTTACCGTACTTTTGCCTGCTCTATATGAGTGTACATAAATTCAAGCTTATGAAAATCATAGCAGACAATACAATTCCTTACCTGCGCGGAATTGCCGAACCATTTGCCGAAATTACCTATATAGCGCCGGAAGAGTTTACCCGCGAAATTATTAGGGAAGCAGATGCCCTGATTATTCGCAGCATAGATAAATGTACACGCGAAGTGCTGGAGGGTAGCCGGGTGAAACTGATTACTACTGCCACCATCGGGTTCGATCATATTGACACTCGTTATTGCGATGAAGCAGGCATTACCTGGGCAAACGCTCCAGGGTGCAACGCCGATTCGGTTGCTCAGTATGTATTCACCTCTTTACTCACCCTATCCATCCGCAAGGGAATTTCTCTAAAAGGAAAGACACTGGGAGTTGTGGGTGTTGGACATGTAGGAAAGGCTGTAGAGAAACTCTGCAAAGCATACGGCATGCACATATTGTGTAACGACCCTCCCCGCGAAGAGAAGGAAGGCCCCGAAGAATTTGTTTCTCTCCAAACCATTGCTCGTGAAAGCGACATCATCACTTTCCATGTTCCTTATACCAAAACAGGGAAACACGCCACCTGGCATCTGGCAAATGAAGCATTCTTTAAGGAAGTAAAAAAGAGCCCGTGGTTTTTGAATACATGCAGAGGGGCTGTTCATGATACGGGAGCATTGCTAAAAGCAAAAAAAGAAGGAATCCTTTCGGAGCTTATCATCGACTGTTGGGAGAATGAGCCCCATATCGACCAGCAGCTTCTTGCGGAAACAGCCATTGCCACGCCACACGTCGCCGGATTCTCGGCCGACGGCAAAGCAAACGGTACCCGGGCATGCCTTGAAACAATTGGCCGTTTTTATGGAGTTGAGATCGAAAAGCTAAAGGATGTGATACCTCCTGCCCCGGCAAACCCGGTTATAGACCTGAACAAGTTCGCGTCGAACAGAATGGAACAGGCCATACTAACCACATTCAAACCGGAAACGGTAGACGAAAGGTTACGGCAGGCTCCGGAAAAATTCGAATGGTTTCGCAACAACTACCCCCACCCCCGGGAATTCAAAGCTTACACATTAATAAATATAAGGGAAGAAGAATATGCATTAGCCGATACGCTTGGGTTCAATCGGTAAGTAAATCTGCTATTACTTTAGGATACCATTTATGTTCAAGCTCGTGTACTCTTTCGCATAGCGATTCGGGCGAATCATCGGGTAAAACCGGACAAGTAGCCTGATAAATTACCGGACCCTCATCATAATGCTCATCTATATAATGTATAGTAATACCAGACTCAGTATCGCCCGCGGCAAGCACCGCACGATGAACATGCATACCATACATCCCTTTCCCTCCATACCGGGGAAGCAAAGCCGGATGAATATTTACAATTTTACGGGGAAATGCCTCGATCAGCCCATCAGCCACTTTCGACAGAAATCCGGCAAGCACAATAAAATCAACCTGATAGGCTTTGAGCGTTTCCAAAATAACATCTCCGGCGGCAAACTCCTCCCGGGAGAACGTCAAGGAAGGAATTCCAAGAACCTTTGCCCGGTTGTGCACACCCGCACCGGCATTATTAGACAACACAACAGCCACTTTAATAAATTCACTATGAGAGAAATATCGGATGATATTCTCCGCATTTGATCCGGAACCGGATGCTAAAATGGCTAAACTCTTCATTATTTCTATGTTTTAATGCACAAGAAAAGAAAAAATGTGCAGTTTTCCACATTTTTAGTAGATAATATTTGTTTTGTAACATAAAAAATTCTTTTCTTTGCACTGCAAATTTAAAAAGTAAATTCGTATTAATTAATCTAAATTGAAAAAGTTATGTCTGAAGTTGCATCAAGAGTAAAAGCGATTATCGTTGATAAATTAAGTGTTGAAGAAACAGAAGTTACAAACGAAGCTAGCTTTACTAACGATTTAGGAGCAGACTCTCTTGACACAGTGGAATTGATTATGGAATTCGAAAAGGAATTCGGTATCTCTATCCCTGACGATCAAGCAGAAAAGATTACAACTGTAGGTGATGCAGTTGCTTATATCGAAGCTAACGCGAAGTAATCCTTTTACGTTGAAAGTATGGAATTAAAAAGAGTTGTAGTAACAGGTCTTGGAGCTATAACACCGCTTGGCAAGACCCTCACAGAAACATGGGAGGGTCTTGTTAACGGTAAGAGTGGCGCCAGACCTATTACTCATTTTGATGCATCGAAGTTCAAAACACAGTTCGCCTGTGAAGTAAAGGACTTCGAGCCGACCCAGTATTTCGACCGTAAAGAAGCTCGCAAACTCGATCGTTATGCCCAATTTGCACTAGTTGCTGCAGATGAAGCGGTAGCCGATTCAGGATTGGACGTTGAAAAACTTGATCTTGATCGTATAGGCGTAATTTTTTCATCCGGAATCGGAGGTATAAGTACCTTCCAGGAAGAAGTAGAAAATTACGACGAAGAACGCGGACCTCGTTTCAATCCATTTTTCATTCCAAAGATGATTGCAGATATTGCTGCAGGTCATATTTCAATGAAATACGGATTCAGGGGACCGAACTTCTCTGTAGTTTCGGCTTGCGCATCTTCAACAAATGCAATTGCCGACGCATGTAATTACATTCGTTTGGGAAAAGCAAATGCGATTGTAACCGGAGGAGCTGAAGCTGCTATAACAAGTGCAGGTGTTGGTGGGTTCAACGCTATAAACGCACTATCAACCAGAAACGATTCTCCCGAAACAGCTTCGCGCCCCTTTAGCGCAAGCCGCGACGGATTCGTAATGGGAGAAGGTGCTGCATGCCTTATACTGGAAGAAATGGAACACGCCCTTGCAAGAGGTGCGAAAATCTATTGCGAAGTGGCAGGAACAGGATTGTCTGCCGATGCTTACCACATTACAGCCACTCACCCTGAGGGGTTAGGAGCCAAGTTGGTTATGCGTAACGCTTTGGAAGATGCTGAAATGAAACCGGAAGAAATCGATTATATCAATGTGCACGGAACATCCACTCCTGTTGGAGACCTCTCTGAAGTAAAAGCTATTAAAGAGGTATTTGGAGATCATGCATATAAGCTGAATATTAGTTCTACCAAATCGATGACTGGCCACCTGCTGGGTGCAACCGGCGCGTTGGAAGCTGCTGCTTGTATTTTAGCGATGAAAAATGGAATTGTACCTCCGACAATTAATTTTACCGAAGGTGATGAAGATCCGGAAATTGATTACACATTGAATTTTACATTCAATAAAGCACAGAAAAGAGAAATCAATGCTGCCTTATCCAATACCTTTGGTTTTGGAGGTCATAATGCCAGCATGATCGTTAAAAAATTTGTGAAATAAAGTGTTTATACAATTATACAAAAAAATAAGGCTCCTCCTGTTGAAAAACAAGGAGCCTTATTCTTCTTTACACAAGATACTAGGCTTTTACCCTGATAAGATAGAACTTTACCAACAGGCATTTATCCATAAATCGGCCATAGCAGAAGGTATCATAGAGCAGTCCTGGAGAAACAACGAACGGTTGGAATTTCTCGGGGACGCTATTCTTAGTACCGTAGTGGCTGATATTCTATATGTAAAATTCCGCAACAAGCGCGAAGGCTTTCTTACCAATACCCGTTCCAAAATTGTTCAACGCGAAACGTTGAACCGTGTTGCACTCGATCTTGGCCTCGACAAGCACATTGTTTGCGCCAAAAAGATGCACACCCACGGAAACGACCTTTACGGAAACACGCTCGAAGCATTAATCGGAGCCATCTACCTGGACAAAGGTTACGAAGCTTGTCACAAGTTCGTTTCGAAGGTATTGATTGGCAAATACATCAATGTAGACAATCTGGCACGTAAGGAGGTTAATTTTAAATCGGCCCTTATTGAATGGAGTCAGAAAACAAAATTCGAAATCTCTTTCGAGCTCATCGAATCTTTTATGGACGAAGAAAGCAACCCTGTTTTTCAGTATGCAGTCATGCTTTCTGACATTCAGCTGGGCGTAGGCATCGGATTCTCCAAAAAAGAAGCACAACAAAATGCTTCCAAAATGGCTATCAAGAAGATACGAAAAGATCCCGCCACACAAGAAATTATAGCCGGACTTAAAAAAGCAAATGATTCGGAAGCTGTTAATGACGAACAGCAGGAAGAAAAACAACTGGAGATTCTTCCCGCCGAAGAATAAACACCACGCAACAAAACAAGGGATGCAATCGCATCCCTAACTTCCGAAGTTAATTCCCATCCGAAGTCCCTGAACAATAAGCTCGTGCTCTTTTGTTACCACTTTTAGTTTCCCTGCCACCTCGCCCAGCGGCGTCGAAGTTACCGTGTTGCCACACATGCAAACCATCCGTCCGAACTGACCTTGCGAAATAAGCTCCGTAGCATGTCCACCCAGACGGGTAGCAAGATTGCGATCATACGGAGATGGATTTCCGCCACGCTGAATATAACCAAGCACCGTTTCACGGGTTTCAATACCTGTAGTCTCTTCAATCGCTTTGGTAATATAATCGGCAGGCCTGGTTTTACCTGGAGAAGCAACACCCTCAGCCACCACAACAATAGAATAAGGCTTACCCCGGTGTGCCCGGTCCAGTATGGCTTCGTTCACTTTTTCCATATTATAGCCAAGCTCGGGCAACAAAATTACATCCGCGCCACCGGCCATCCCGGCATACAAAGCAATCCACCCGGCATGGTGACCCATTACCTCAACCACCATCACCCGTTTATGAGAACTAGCGGTGCTATGCAGGCGGTCAATCGCTTCGGTGGCAATATTCACCGCCGTATCAAAACCAAACGTAATATCCGTCCCCCACACATCGTTATCAATTGTTTTGGGAACACCAATAATATTCAATCCAAGCTGCGAAAGCATATTGGCAGTTTTTTGGGTTCCGTTACCCCCAATGCACACCAAACAATCCAGTCCCAGGGCTTCATAGTTCTCTTTAATAACATGAGGCTTTTCCGTATCACCCGAAGCAAGCAACTTCCGAAAAGGCTTCTCGCGAGAAGTACCAAGGATAGTCCCGCCCAGATTGAGGATGCCCGAAAGACTCCGCTCCGTAAAAACCTCGACATCCTTATTCAGCAATCCAACAAAACCGCTGTGTATCCCGATCACCTCCATACCGTAGTGCATAATGGCTGTTTTACCTACACCCCGAATGGTTGCATTGATGCCGGGGCAGTCGCCACCGGACGAAAGAATCCCTATTTTCATTGTTTTACTCATTTATGTACGTAACAAAGATATAAATAAAAAGAGAATGGTTAAATTTGCCGGGAACACAATTAAAAAAGTCATGGATTTTTTAACAAAAGCGGTTTTACCTTTCTTTCGTTACAGATTAAAACAGATCGAATCGCATGTTATGCATGCCGATGCCGTACAGCAAAAACAGCTGTCCCGGCTTATCGACGTATCTAAACAAACGGAATGGGGGAAGAAATACGATTATAAAAGTATCCGAAATTACGAAATATTTCAGGAACGTATTCCTATACAACAATACGACGATGTAAAACCCTATGTGGAACGGATGCTGCAGGGAGAACAAGGCCTAATATGGCCCACCCCTGTAAAATGGTTCGCCAAGTCGAGCGGAACCACCAACGACAAGAGCAAATACCTGCCTGTATCCAAAGAAATACTTTGGCGGTGCCACTACAAGGGAGGCTTCGATGCCGTTGCGTTATACCTGGGCAACAACCCGTCGAGCAATTTTTTCGGGCGGAAGGGACTCATACTCGGCGGCAGTCACAAGCCGGTAGCCCTGAACCAGCACGCCCATTGCGGAGACCTTTCGGCCGTGCTGCTGCAACAGCTCAACCCCCTTGTCAACCTTGTGAGAGTTCCCCCCAAACGTATCATTCTGATGGACGAATGGGAAAGTAAAATAAAAGCCATTGTAGAAAACACCTGGAACAAAGACCTGAACAGCATTTCGGGCGTACCTTCCTGGATGCTGGTATTAATAAAAGCACTTCTGGAACGTACCGGAAAAGAATCGCTCACCGAAGTCTGGCCCAATCTGGAAGTCTTTTTCCACGGAGGTATCAGTTTCAGCCCCTACCGCGCACAATACAAAGCCCTTATTCCCTCGGATAAGATGCACTATGTGGAAACCTACAACGCTTCCGAAGGATTTTTCGGCATACAAAGCGACCTGAACGATCCCTCCATGCTGCTTACCCTGGATTACGGAATCTTTTATGAGTTTATACCCATGAGCGAGATAGAGAGAGAACAACCCTCCGTTCTTCCCCTCGAAGCCGTGGCAACCGGCGTTAATTATGCCATGGTAATAACAACCTGCGGAGGATTGTGGCGTTACCTTATCGGAGACACCATCCGTTTTACCTCCACCAACCCCTATAAATTTATTATCACCGGACGTACAAAGCACTTTATCAATGCCTTTGGCGAAGAACTCATGGTAGATAACGCCGACAAGGGTATGGCACGTGCCTGCGAACTAACCGGCGCCAAAGTAAAAGAATACACGGCAGCACCCCTGTTTATGTTAAACGCGGCACAAGGAAAACACCAATGGTTTATTGAATTTGAGAAAATGCCTTCCTCCTTGTCCGAATTCGCGCGCATATTAGACAGCACCTTGCAACAACTCAATTCCGATTACGAAGCCAAACGCTACCGAAGCATGTCCTTACTACCGCCAGAAATAATTCCGGCCCGCGAAGGCGTCTTTTATGAATGGCTCAAGGAAAAAGGCAAACTGGGCGGGCAACATAAAATCCCGAGGCTAAGCAACCAACGCACACACATCGAACAGCTACTTCTGTTAAATCAGAACCTGAGCGACAAGTAAACACCTCCCCCCTGGGGAGTGAAAGTGGGAGCAAGAATAAGATTATCAGCCATCTTGCTCTTCGTCTTTTTTACAAGCAGATTACGAATCGGGAAATAGACAAGATAAGACAACTCCACAGAAAGGATGCCAAAGCCGGCCCCCGCAGCCACATCGGCCACCCAATGACGGTTGTTATAGACCCGCGAAGCCGCCACAAAACCCGCCAGGGCATATCCGGAGTAAGCAAGCACAGGCGAGCTGTCTTTAAATTCCTTATAAGCCATATGGGCACCCAGAAAAGCATTGGCCGTATGTCCCGAAGGAAACGAATACGGACTGCCATCCGGCCGCACAACCTTCAGATTATTCTTTAATCCGTGTACCGCGGCAGCATTAATCCCCTCGGCAATAGAAAGCAGGAAAAACTGATCCACCACACTGTGTTTCTCCTTCCCCATCAGGTCGCAAACAAAAACCCAGCCCAGCATACCCCATTCCATATAATCGTCGATCCGCACCTGCGACACAGAATCCTTGCGGCTAAGCAAATGAAAATCGTTCATCCCATGTACAGCCGTACCGAAAGCCCCCACCGCAATAAGCGAAGCAGGCAAAACAAGCTGTCCGGGCGAAAAGTGTTGCACCCCTACAGTAAGATCGTTCTTCAGAGAATCAGCAAGAATAGTTTCCTGAGCCCGCGACTGAAAGCCGCAGCCAAATAAAAAAACAATCCCCGCCAGCCATGCCAACACCCCCGGTTTACATCCACCCATACAAACTCCAATTTCTAACTATGTTATTCATTCACGTAATGAAGGTACAAAGAAACAAAAAAGAAAAGTAACTTTATTCCAAATACCACAGCGTAAACCCGTTCCAACACGAATAAAACGCAAAATCATCTTACATCTCACACTTTTGGGGGATAACACCCTGTTTACCAATAAGTAAAAAGGTGACAGATGCCTAAAACCCATCTGTCACCTTCTTTCATCTGTCACCACCGGCAAGCTACATCGGCAACACCGCTATATTACCAACTCACTATCTTTCCCCAACACTAAAGGAAAGTAATTCAAACACTATATACAAGTACAATTTTGCATCCGAACAACTAATTATCGGACCATGGTCAACTTATCATCGGACCAGGGTCCGATGATAAGTTGACCATGGTCCGATGAAAGATACACCCAGGTCCGATGATTAGTTGTTCGTAATGCCAGGGCAGACGCATATTATTATAGAGCTAAAAGTCCTAGGTGTATCATTTAATATGTACGTATATGATGCAGTATTTCAATATATTACACATCAAATCTTTGATGCTCTATATGTCTTCTTCACCGAATGTTGCTAACATAAACTAACATTAAAATGGGCATAATTAGTATTTATAAACATATTGAGCGTTATAAAATTTGCTTCATAGATAACAACCTTCTCTGAAAATTGGATCTTTCTTTTTACAACGATAATTTCGTTAAGTTGAATAATCAAATCAGAACGTTTATGTTATGTCTGGAATCATATTGACATTACTTAAAAGAGACCAAAAACAGTAATTATAACTACGAAAAGAAAGATAATAAATGTCCAAAACAATCACTTAAATACATTGATATCTCAGTAAATATTTGTATATTTGTCTTATTATCAACGTATTAAATATACAAATATATGACATTGCTTGCATTTGCTTCAAGTATTGAAGACTATCGTTTTGACAGGAATAAAGTTCATTCAGCCGAAACTATTATTTATATTACGTTAGCTGCCGTTATTTGTGGGGCCGAGACATGGAACGAAATAGAGGATTTCGGTCGGTGTAAAATTGATTTTTTCTCTCGCACTATTCCTTCTTTTAATGGAATACCCTCACATGATACTTTTAACCGATTTTTCACAGTATTGGATTCCACCTATTTTGAAAATCAATTCAGAGAATGGGTTAAGTGTATTTGTGGAAAGTATAAAGGAGTGGTTGCTATTGACGGCAAAACAATATGCGGAGCATATGAGTCTGAAGAGGCTAAATTGTTGCGAGGTACCTACCTAAAACCCTCGAGCCCCCAATACAAACTTCACATGGTAAGTGCCTGGGCCGCTGACAATGGAATAAGCCTTGGACAAATCAAAACAGAGGAAAAATCGAATGAAATTACCGCTATCCCCGAACTATTAGAGGCATTAGATATTAAAGAGTGTATAATCACTATTGATGCTATGGGATGTCAAAAGACTATAGCATCTAAAATAATAGAAAAAGAAGCAGATTACGTTTTGGCTGTTAAAAACAACCATAAGCATTTATATAGAAAAATCAAACATTTTTTCACCATTTGGAGAGCTGAGAAGCCTAACCGGGTAAGTGTTTACGAGAATACCGAGACTGGACATGGCCGTTTGGAAAAAAGAACTTGCATAGTCTGTGACAATCTATACTGGTTAAATGCTAACGATTACACCCAATGGGCTGGATTAAAAACATTTGTCTGTGTGCTTACGGAACGTACCATTCCCGGCGAAAATGGACCTCGTAAACAAAAAGAAACCAGATACTATATTTCTTCATTAGTTTTGGATGCTGAATTAATTGCTAATTCAGTCCGAAAACATTGGTCTGTTGAAAATAATTTACATTGGCAGTTGGATGTCTCGTTTAATGAAGATTACGGACGAAAGAAGAACAATGCCGCTGTAAACTTTTCTCTTGTCTCAAAAACAGCTTTATCTATGTTAAAGCACTATGAAAGCAAAAGTAGTATTGCTCGCAAAAGAAAAACAGCCGGATGGTCTGACGACGTTCTGCAAGGCATACTTTCTGTGGATAAATTTTAATGCGTCTGCCCTGTCGTAATGCCAGTGATAGTTTGTCATAGTGTTAGAGATAGATTGTAAGACATGCTGTATTTATAGACGAAGGCATGTCACAAAGAGAACGCTTGACGAAACTTACGAAGAACTTGCCGGATGCAACAAGAGGTTGTATCTTTGCGGAGATGCATATTCTGCGGCGGGGGTCCTGCTGGGCACGAACATCTGTCCATACTTGGATTAATAAATATAAATGAAGACGAAGAATATAACGTTTAAAAATAATTACGGACTTGATATCCTTTATTTTGAAAATATCGAGTTGCTGTTTGATAACGAGCTTAAACTGATAAGATTTCAACTGAGAATTGAATTCGAATTCTTTAGGGCAAATACTTTATTGGAAGTAGAAGAATTTGATTTTATGAAATTGAATGAATGTCTATATAAGATGTATAATGGTCAATTAAAAACATTTCTCTTCAATCCAATTGGGGAACAGTTTATTATGAAATTTGAATTGCAGGAGAACGGTCAAATAAAAGTATCAGTTATACTAAATAATTCCTTGTTTACAGGTAAGCTTGAATTCAACTATATTACAGATCAGTCTTTTATTCCAGACTTATTAAAAAATTTAGAGATTAGTTTTTAATTATGGTCTTATTTGTACATAATGCCAAGAGCTAAACAATTTTACATAGTATCTTCTAAATAACAAATTAATGCTATACTGTAAAATGATAACTACAAGTGAGACTGGGTTCATTAACAGTCACTTTTACTATTTAGAAATATTCCTGTTCTTAGACCTGTTCCACACTTTTAAATTTTAATGAGATGAATAAAATAGCTAAAAAAATAATCTTAACGTTTGGATGTTTAATTATAGGATATGTTATATATTTTATTGCAGATGAGACAATGAATAGTCATTCAGTTTTTACCAATCGTAAGGAATGGAAAGAGTATGTTCATCTTTTTAACGACTCTATTGTTCAAGATGTTGATACACTTTCGGCTTCTACCTTCGTTGGAAATAAGGATATTTACATGAGCTTTAATTATGTTCCAGGTCTTTCTTTTCTTGATAAACATGAACGGGCCATTTTCAGATCGAAAAAAGACACGGTTTACTTCGTTACATTCTGGGCATTTAAAGAATTGGACCATTTTCCTTTGGACAGTATAAATTTTCGTTTTAATCAGCCTCTGGATCATTTGAAAGTTGGAAGAGGCGAAGTTCTTTCACCTTATTCTAAACAACCTGTTTCTATTTGTTATGGGTATAAATATAATGACATAACGATCAATGTGGATAACAAGAGTAGTAATGTTAAACTGATTAACGGTAAAAATTACAAAGGCTTTTTGGGGGATCTAAACCGAGTGTCTTTTAGTAATGAGAAGGAAGAGCATGACATATTTATTGATTATGAGTTCAAAAGGCCTGTTTTGTTCTTGGTCGCTAAAATAGATTCTACGCTTTATCTCATTACAATAAATAGTGAAATCAAATTTGATGAGTCCATCCTTTCTATTATTGATTTTAAGTAATGCAATAACAATTATGACATATATGCAGTCTTTGTAAGAAGTAAAACATTTGATGGAATGAAAACGACAAAGGGGGCTAGTCTAATTAAAAGTCTCTTCTGTTATTTAGTATTTCTGATTTTCAACCTGTTCTACTCTTTTAAATTTTAATGATATGAATAAAATAGCTAAAAAAATAATCTTAACGCTTGGATGTTTAATCATAGGATATGTTATTTTTTACATTACAGATGTGGCAATAAACAGCCGTCTATTCTTAGGAGATAATAAAGAGTGGAAAGAATATATTCATCTTTTTAATGACTCTATTGTTCAGGATGTTGATACTCTGACGGCTTGTACATACGTTGGAAATAAGGATATTTACATGAGCTTTAATTATGTCCCAGGTCTTTCTTTTCTTAATAAAGAAGATCGGGCTTTTTTCAGATCGAAAAAGGATACGGTTTATTTTGTTACATTTTGGGCATTTAAAGAATTGGACCATTTTCCTTTGGACAGTATCGATTTTCGTTTTAATCAGTCTCTGGATCATTTGAAAGTAGGAAGAGGTGAAGTCCTTGAACCTCATTCTAGACTGCCTGTTTCTATTTGTTATGGGTATAAATATAATGACTTAACGATCAATGTGGATAACAAAAGCGGCAATGTGAAATTGATTAGCGGTAAAAATTACAAAGGTTTTTTGGGGGATTTAAACCGTGTGTCTTTTAGTAATGAAAAGGAAGAACATGACATATTTATTGATTATAAGCCTAAAAGACCTATTTTATTCTTGGTCGCTAAAATTGATTCTGCACTCTATCTCATTACAATAAATAGTGAAATCAAATTTGATGAGTCCATCCTTTCTATTATTGATTTTAAGTAATGCAATAACAATTATGACAAAGCTGACTTAGTTTATGATGATAAACGGATGCCAGAGATCCCGGGGAATCTCTTTTGACAGGTTCACCGATCTGTTTTTATATTGTTTCCCGTAAAATATTCAGTAGGTGTCATACCTGTTATTTGGCGGAAGTTACGCAAGGCAGTTGTACGCGAGCGGAATCCTGCATCATAGAATGCATCCTGGTAGTTGACTAAAGAATTGTTTGTTACGCAATAAACAAAATCGTCAAAGCGTAATTTATTTATGTATGCAGTGTAATTTCCGTATTCACTCTTCTGAATAGCAATGGAAAGAGTTGTACGATTGGTATGCATTATTGCTGAAAGTTTATTTAATGTAAGGTCCGGGTCTCGCCATGCCGCGTTTCTTTTCATGTATTCATCCAGTCTGTTAAAAAGTACAGAATTAGTATTTTCTGTTTTGTCACCGGAGTTAGCTGGCATACTCGGTTCACTTTGGCATACTACTTCTTCGAAAACTTTACTTGACATCTCAGGAGAAAAAGTCTCAGATATCGGATATCGTATAATTCGGGTGGATAGTTCGGCATAGGCTATTGCTAAAAAGCATCCTGTACCGATATAATAATATAGGACACTGGTTGTTATAGTTCTTTCCCATAATACAACCAAGAAAGAAATTGTATTTATCGAAAAAATAGTAGTATATATCCATTTCCACCGATAGGTAGTGTTGCTATATTTCTTGGTGTAAGGCACTAAAAATATAAATAATACAGGGCATAGTATCAAAAAACATAATACTAAGCGAAACCACACATCAATATTGCTTATATAAGGGAGCATTTCTTGCAAAGAATTATATTGAGTATATTCAACTCCACACCACAATGTGATTTGCCATATCCCGTAAAGTACCCCAACGGGCGAATAGAGCAAAATAATACGCTTGAAATTAATCCAGCCGGGCGAAACAACCTCAATGGGATACATAATAAAAGATGTGATCATGAATAAGGCTATTAAAAGCATAGGCGTTGATACCACCTGCATTGGAAGCTGCCCATGAATGGCGGACCAATAACGGGAAGCATAATGAAAAATAGTAAAGAGAGAGATGATTGCTAGAATAATACGTGAACGCTCGCCCTCACGGCAACGTGCAAAAAGATAGATAGTTGTCAATAAGCGAACAATGGTTACAGTAAAAATAGCCTCTGATAATAAATCCCTCATAAGTACTTTATATGATTTATATTATATAAAAGAATACAAAGATAGATAAAAACAGAAACATAACCGGTCGAGATTTCTTATAAGTCTATCATAATCCCGATGCTGGGAAGCAAAGTTCCTGAGGATCGTTTTACGGCTTTCAGTTCGTAGCGTTGTTGGGATGCAGGGGCTTCGGGGTTTACAATGTTGCCGGTTTTAATGTATACGTCGGGTTCGTTGTAGGTGCTTTTCATCGCATTCTGTACGTCCAGATAGATGGTTAACATCCATTTTTTGAATGAGTAGGTTTTATCCACACGTATATCGAGCTGCGAAAACGGTTTGAGGCGTTCGCTGTTGAAACGGCTGTAATCGTAATACAGGTTTCCTTTGGCATCCCAGGCTTCCACAAGACTGCTCTTTTCTATATCGTAAGGAGTATAGGGTGCAGGTCCTACCAGGCGAAACTTGGCGCCGATGTCCCAGTTACGGGGCAGAGAGTAAGTGCCGCTAAAGGTGAAAAGGTACTTATTGTCCCATGCCGATGGCAGGTACTTGTCCGGATTACGTCCGTCTTTATACTCACTACGTACCCATGTATAGGATGCGATAAAGGTAAGGCCTTTGTAGTTGTACCAGCGACCCATTAATTCGAGACCGTAGGCTCTTCCGGATGCAGTGGATGTTACTGCTTCATTGCCCAATACACCAAAGTCGGCTCCCTTGGAAGCCAAAGG
Organism: uncultured Macellibacteroides sp.; assembly: GCF_963667135.1. Lineage (NCBI taxonomy): Bacteria > Pseudomonadati > Bacteroidota > Bacteroidia > Bacteroidales > Porphyromonadaceae > Macellibacteroides > uncultured Macellibacteroides sp. The sequence goes on from NZ_OY762974.1 coordinate 1,350,951, forward strand.
GACTGAATCAAGCACCGACATAGGGTAGTGATTGTAGTGTTTGTAAAAACCTTCGGCGGTAAACTTGAGGTAAGATGCGGGGCGGAACTCAATCCCTGCGCCTGCCTGGTCGCTTCGGATGTATCGTAATCCGTTAGTCTTATTTACGTATTCGTCCTTGTTATTTTTGAATCCCAGTGTGGTATAAGGAGGCAATTCATAGAAACGCCCTACGTTTCCGTTCAGATAGATGTCTTTATACAATCTATAGGAAAGGGATAGACGGGGCGAAAGCTGGTTTATCAGGTTATTCATTTCATTGCTGTAATCGTTGGCATCTGCGCGCAAGCCCAGCGAAGCGGTGAAACGTTCGTTGTAGCTTTCGTAAACCGCCGTTGCATACAAGCCCCATTTCATCAGGCCCAGTGCTGTCCGGTAATCTTGTACAACCGGTGTATTTGTGTATAGTTTCTGGTAGGTATCGTTGGTGTAACGGGCGTATTCCAAATTTCCACCGGCAGTTATATGCACAAAAGGTAAATGGAAAAGGTTCTCCGAACGCAGTTTGAACTCCGACTCGCCCGAACGATACTTTAGGGAGAGGTTTTCGGGCTCTTCTATGTTGCCTTTATACTTGACATTACGGTTGTCCATATAACTGGTACTTCCGATAAGTGAATATATATTGTGACCGGCAAAGTGCTTGTAAACAGCTCCGAGGGTGTAGGTTTTCTGTTTAACCACGGGGAGGTATTCGAGAATGTACTTATTCTCGTCACTCATGTCTTTCATGTCTGTGTTTAGTTTCATATCGTCTATCGCACCCAACCCAAGCACAGTTAGTTCATTGTGTCTGTCGAACTGGTGTTTTATCTTAAACTGGGCATCCGTAAAGGTGGGTAGAAAGGGTAGTCCGATGAGTTCGAAGAGAAACTGGAGATACGACCGGCGAACAGAAACCAGATAGGTGGTTTTCTTTCCCAGCGGACCGTTTGCCGAAAAGGCTATTTCCGAAGCTCCAAGCACTGCCCGGGCGGAAGATTTTTCGGGATTTCCGTCCTGCAGCTTAAAGTCTAGCACAGAACTGAGGGCATTGCCTCTGGCTGCCGGAAATGCGGCCGAATAGAAGTTGACTTCCCGTACAAAGTCGGGGTTGATTATTCCAACCGGACCTCCAGATGCTCCTTGGGTAGAGAAATGGTTGATATTGGGAATTTCTACCCCGTCCAGAAAGAATCGGTTCTCTGAAGGACCTCCGCCTCTTACAACCAGGTCGTTTCTATAGGCAGCCGTAGAGGCTACTCCGGGAAAGGACTGAACTACACGGGAGATATCACGGTTGCCTCCGGCACTCTTTTCTATTTCTTTAAAACCTATTACACGTAAACCCAGCGGACTCTCGGCTGTTTTTCGGAACGGAGAAGCTACCACACTGACTTCTTCCAGATTCTGACTGGATTCCTCCAGCTCGATAGGGAAAAACACGTCCGATTTAACTACCCTGAATTCGGCAGTCACAAAGGGTTTGAATCCAACAAAAGAGGCCTGAAGCCGGTAACTTCCGGGTGTAACTCCCGAAATGGCAAAGGTTCCGTCGTTGCCGGTTACCGATCCGTTGACTGTATTCCATATTACCACGTTGACAAAGGGTAAAGGTTCTCCGCTAAGATTATCTTTAACGACCCCTTTTATCGTATAGGTTTGTTGTGCTGTAGCCGAGATCAATGCTACATACATAAAAATCAGGATAAGGAATAAATGTCGTTGTTTCATAGCCAAATGTTGATAAATTTCATTTCATTATACTAGTAACAAGGAAAGATGTACTTTTGTGCAAAGAAACCGATTATTTTTAAGGAATTAATTACAATGAGTACCGGATATAACGCGCAGCAAGCAATATTTACAGTTAGGGAACTACAGATTACGGCAGATGGCAGTCATACGCTGTTTGTCCCGTCCATGGACGAACATTATCATTCGGTAAACGGTGCCGTTCAGGAATCTGCCCACGTTTTTATTGAAGCTGGACTGCATCAGGTCGCTAAAAAAGAGATCCGTTTGCTTGAAATCGGATTCGGAACCGGACTCAATGCCTTACTAACCTTACTGGATGCTGAGGGGAAGGAAAAGATAGTTACTTACTATTCGTTCGAACTTTATCCGCTGGAACTGTCTCTTGTGGAGAAACTTAATTATGGAAAAATAATCTGTCCCGGACAAGCGGATCTGTTTATTGACCTGCACCGCGCTACATGGAATGAGTCTGTAGCAATCACTCCGGCGTTTACCCTGCACAAAATAGAGGGGGACAGTAATAGCAGCGCACTTCCTCAAAACATCGATCTGGTCTACTTTGATGCCTTTGCTCCCGACAAACAGCCGGAGATGTGGAATCCTGAAATATTCAAAAAGTTATATGAATGCATGAATCAGGGAGGGATCCTTACTACTTACTGCGCAAAGGGAGTGGTGCGCCGTACAATGAAAGAGGCCGGATTCTCTGTTGAAAGAATACCCGGCCCTCCTGGAAAGCGCGAAATGCTGCGCGCTGTAAAATAATCTCTTACAATATGGCGTCGATTTTCGTAACAAAAGTAGCCTTTGGAGCTGCTCCTACTTGCTTGTCAACAACTTTTCCGTCTTTAAAGAAAAGGATGGTGGGTATATTACGGATACCAAACTGAGAAACAACATCGTCGTTGTTATCTACATCAAGCTTTCCAATAATTACTTTACCATCGTATTCGGCTGCCAATTCGTCGATGATAGGACCTACCATGCGGCAAGGGCCACACCATTCTGCCCAAAAATCGAGAACCATGGGCTTACCCGAGTTTACCAACTCTTCAAAATTTGCATCTGTTACTTGTAGTGCCATAACTTTATTTCCTTTAGTTTTTGTTTGTCTTAATGACGTCAAAAATACGAATTCTTTAACGTCGTACAAAGTTTCAATTAATTTTAAAATCTACATTTTCGTTTTCAGCAAGAAAATCAACCAGTTCGCGGGTAACACGAAAACGTACATTCTGAGAAAACAGGTTCAGCGAAACGTTATGCTCGCCATCCATTACTTTGAAATATAACAAACTATTTCCGGGATTGTTTTTTATCAAAACCGAAAGCTCGTTAATCAGGGGTTCGTCCAGATCGTGAATAGGTAATGTAATCCTGATTTTTTCAATCAATTTGTCTTTCTCTTCATTTAGCATGCGTATCATACCTATTTTGAAATCCAACTCGTTCTCGTTCCACTTCCGAGGTTGCACAGACGCGTTTATAAGCAGCGTAAGTCCTATCTTGCAGTATTTACTGAACTCAATATAATCGTTTCCAAACAAGGCTATCTCTCCACTGCCTGTAAAGTCTTCGAGCTTCAGAATACCGTAAGGCTTACCCATCTTGGTCATCCCCTCACGGAAAGCTGTCACAATTCCCCCCATCAGAATTTCGCGTCCTTTCAATGCATCCCTGTCGGTTAGCTCTGCTACGCCGGTGTTGCATACATAATTCAGCACAATCCAATATTCGTCCAGCGGATGGGCCGAAAGATAAATTCCCACCAGATCCTTTTCTTTATTTAACCGTTCCAGATCACTCCATTTGTCTCCAACAGGAATCTCCGGGCGGGCAATAGCAACAAAGTCGTCGCCCCCAAACAAAGAGTTGGTCGCCGAATTTTTATCAACCTGAAACTTATTGCCATAGCGAACAAGCACATCCAGAAAGGTTTCGCCCTTTCCGGCATCGGCCACAAATTGTTCGCGGCGAACTTCGGGAAAGTTATCAAATGCACCGGCAAGTGCCAATGATTCGATTGTTTTCTTATTGCAGGAAGAGAGGTTTACCCGTTCCACAAAATCGAATACGCTTTTAAACGGTCCGTTTTTGCGCTCTTCAATGATATTCAATACCGCCGATTCGCCAACACCCTTGATGGCTCCCATGCCAAAACGAACGTCGCCATTTGCATTAACACCAAATTTAAGATGCGATTCATTTACATCCGGGCCTAATACCTGCATACCCATGGCCTTACATTCGTCCATGAATTTGGTAATTTCCACAATGTTGGAAATATTCCGGCTCAGTACCGCAGCCATGTATTCAGAAGGATAGTTTGCCTTAAGGTAGGCTGTTTGATAGGCTATCCATGAATAACAGGTAGCGTGACTCTTATTGAACGCATAGGAGGCGAACTTTTCCCAGTCGGCCCATATCTTTAATAATACGTCTTCCTTATGTCCGTTTGCTTTTCCTCCGTCGATAAACTTGACCTTCAGGTGGTTCATCTTCTCAATAAGCTTCTTACCCATGGCTTTACGCAGCTCGTCGGACTGACCGCGGGTAAAGTTGGCAAGTAACCTTGACAGAAGCATCACCTGTTCCTGGTAAACGGTAATACCGTATGTATCCTTCAGATAACGTTCCATAATTGGAATATCATAAGAAATCGGTTCTGATCCGTTCTTACGGGCGATAAACGAAGGAATATAATCCATTGGCCCCGGACGATAGAGGGCATTCATGGCAATCAAGTCTTCAAACTTACTGGGCTGCAGTTCCTTCAGGTACTTCTGCATACCCGCCGATTCAAACTGGAAGGTTCCGGTGGTTTTACCTTTACTATACAGTTCGTATGTTTTGGTATCTTCCAGATCGATTTTATCAATATCGATCTCCTTCCCGGTTGTTTGTTTTATATTTTCCAATGCCTCTTTAAGGATGGAGAGGGTTTTCAATCCCAGAAAGTCCATCTTAATAAGGCCTGTATCTTCAATTACCGAACCTTCGTACTGGGTAACCAACATTTCCTCGCCGGTATCTTTATCCTTGGCTGTACTTACCGGAACCACATCCGAAATATCGTACTTGCCAATAATTACACCGCAGGCATGAACTCCCGTATTCCGCACATTGCCCTCCAGCATCTGCGCGTATTTCAAGGTATCGCGCATTACCGGATCCGAAGAACTGGCAGCTTCCCTTAGTTCGGGTACATAGTCGATGGCATCCTTAAGCTTGAACTTCTTCATATCCGGAATCTTGTCAGGCACTAGTTTAGCCAGCCTGTTTGATTCCGAAAGCGGCAATTTCTGAACCCGTGCCACATCCTTGATCGCCGACTTGGTAGCCATGGTTCCATAGGTAATGATATGAGCCACACGATCTTTCCCGTATTTCTCGGTAACCCAACGCAGCACTTCACCCCGACCATCGTCGTCGAAGTCGACATCTATATCGGGCATTGAGATACGGTCGGGATTTAAGAAACGTTCAAACAGCAAGTCGTATTTAATAGGATCAATATCTGTAATTCCCAGGCAATAGGCAACTGCCGACCCGGCCGCCGATCCACGACCCGGTCCCACGGCAACGCCCATTCCACGGGCGGCAGCGATAAAGTCCTGCACAATAAGAAAATATCCGGGAAATCCCATCCCTTTAATTACGCCTAATTCAAAATCAATCCGTTCTCTTACTTCGTCGGTAAGATTCTCCGCATATTTCTTTTCCGCCCCTACATAGGTAAGATGGCGCAAATAATCATCATCATTTTCAAATTCCGGAGGTATGGGGAAATCGGGCATTAAGGCCTTATGGTCTATGGAATAGAATTCCACCTTATTGGCAATTTCCAGCGTATTTTCCAATGCCTCGGGTACATCAGCAAAGATACGGTTCATCTCTTCCGTCGATTTCATCCATTCCTGTTTGGAATAACGCATACGGTCGGGATCATCAAGGTCCTTTCCTGTACTAAGACAGATAAGGCGGTCGTGTGCCTCGGCATCTTCCTCGTTGGCAAAATGGACATCGTTGGTGGCTATCAGCTTTACGCCGTATTTACGCGAAAGTTCGATAAGTACTTTGTTTACTGCCTGCTGCTTTGGGAAGGTTGTCTGATCTGCATTGGGACTATGTGTTTCGTGCCGCTGCATCTCCAAATAAAAATCGTCGCCAAACAGGTCTTTGAACCAGCAAATAGCCTTTTCGGCCTCACCCAACCGATCTTTCATAATATGCTGGGGGACTTCTCCTCCAAGACATGCCGAACTCACGATGAGTCCTTCGTGATATTTTTCAAGCAAATCTTTATCGATACGGGGCCTTCCGTAAAATCCTTCGGTCCACGAAAGCGAAACCATTTTTATTAAATTCTTATAGCCCTGTAAATTTTTAGCCAGCACGATAAGGTGATATCCGCTTAGATGTTCTTTTCCGGCTTTATCAAAACGATTGGTCCGGGCACAGTAACATTCGCAGCCAATGATGGGTTTGAACAAAGAGGCTTTACATTCGCCAATTTTTTCGGTAAGTTTAGCGATACGTTCTTCCTCTTCCGAAGTAAGCGTCTCTTTATCTTTAAGAACATTCAGTTCCTTTTCGCAATCTTTGATTGTACCAACGTACTTGCTGTTCTTCTTATTTACCTTATTAAAGAACTCTTTGATACCAAACATATTTCCGTGATCGGTGATGGCAATAGCCGGCATACCATCGTGTTGCGCCTTTTCAATAAGGGAGTCGATGGATGCCTGTCCGTCCAGCATCGAATACTGGGTGTGTACATGTAAATGAACAAAAGGATTCATGCAATATGTTTTTCTATTTTCGGAGGATAAAGATAGGGATTTTCGACGGGATGCTAAACCTATGCCCCTTTTTTTCTCCTTCCAATTAAACCCTCCTTAAAATTTACTGTCATAATAGTCATTGCTGATGCAAAAGTATTACTTTTATGACCAATCATTTAATAAGAGAGAAGATGACCAAGAGTGTAAAATGGGGCCTGACAGCGTCTATCGTTGTATTTATTGCAGCTTTGGCCTTTTATCCGGATTTAAAAAAAAGATTTCAGGGTACCGATAAGGAAACCGCGGCCCCTTCCGGCAAAAAAGGAGGAGGACGAAATCAGGTGCTTAACGTAAATGCCGAAGTGCTGAAATATCAAACGCTTACCGACAAAATTATGAGTACCGGAAGTATTATTCCTGACGAGGAGGTAGATCTTTCTTTTGAATCATCCGGCAAAATAACTTCTATCTACTTTAAGGAGGGTTCGCATGTTAAAAAAGGCGTTTTACTGGCAAAAATCAATGATCTGCCTTTACAGGCTCAATTAAAAAAACTGGAAGCTCAGATTCCTTTAGCCAAAGACCGTGTATTCCGTCAGCGTACACTGCTGCAGCGGGATGCCGTTAGTCAGGAAGCTTTCGAACAGGTTCAGACAGAATATGATAAACTGATGGCTGATATCGATTTGGTTAAAGCAAATATTGCCCAAACCGAATTAAGGGCCCCTTTCGATGGGATTATCGGATTAAGGGCTGTAAGTGAGGGAGCTTATACTTCTCCGTCGACAGTTATTGCGAAATTAACCAAAATCTCTCCTCTAAAAATAGATTTTTCCATTCCCGAAAGATATGCCAGTGAAATAAAAAAAGGTACGCGCATCACTTTCCGTATGGATGGTTCTTTACAGGATTTTTACGCTAACGTTTACGCTGTGGAGTCTAAAGTAAATATGGTGACAAGAACTCTTAACGTGCGTGCAACCTATCCCAATGTCAACGAATCGATCCTTCCGGGGCGTTATGTGTCTGTGGAAATCAACATGAAAGAAATTAAGAATGCCCTGGCTGTCCCAAGTGAAGCAATCACTCCCGAGATGGGGAAAAATATAGTTTATTTGTATAAATCAGGGAAAGCGGAGCCGGTAGAAATTATTATTGGTCTGCGTACAGAAAGCCATGTTCAGGCACTTGAGGGGGTAGCTCCCGGAGATACACTTCTAGTATCCGGAGTAATGCAGTTGCGGACAGGTATGCCGGTTACTATCGATGATCTTAATTAATTTCGTAACAAACAAGCTATGAATTTATCCGAATTAAGTATAAAAAGACCGGTTTTAGCGACCGTTATGGTGCTTGTAATCGTCTTATTTGGTATTATCGGCTATCGTTATTTGGGTGTACGTGAGTATCCCAGCGTAGACCAGCCAATCATTTCGGTCAATGTTTCCTATCCGGGGGCAAATGCCGATGTGATTATGAACCAGATTACCGAGCCTCTCGAACAGAATATTAACGGGATTCCGGGAATCCGGTCCTTATCCAGCGTAAGTAGTCAGGGTAGCAGCCGCATTACAGTGGAATTTGAGTTGAGTGTCGATATGGAAACGGCTGCCAATGATGTGCGCGATAAGGTTTCAAAGGCTCAGCGCTTGTTGCCCCGCGACTGCGACCCGCCTACTGTTTCAAAAGCGGATGCGGATGCTTCTCCGATTATACAGATTGCAGTCCAAAGCAAGAAAAGGTCGTTGATGGAAATTAGCGAGATTGCCGAACTAACGGTAAAGGAAAGGTTGCAGACCATTCCGAATGTTAGTGCCGTGGATATCTGGGGACAAAAACGTTATTCTATGCGTTTGTGGCTGGATCCCATCAAGATGGCCGGTTACGGAGTAACTCCGATTGATGTGAAAAATGCAATCGACCGTGAAAATGTGGAATTGCCTTCAGGAAGTATCGAGGGAAATACAACGGAGCTCTCTATCCGTACGCTGGGGTTGATGCATACTTCGAAAGAGTTTAATGACCTTATCATTAAAGATGATGGCGTAAATATTATCCGTTTCAGTGATGTGGGTATGGCGGAACTGGCTCCCGAGGATATCCGTAGTTTACTGAAAAAGAATGGAGAGCCTATGGTTATGACGGTTTTAATCCCTCAGCCCGGAGCCAATCATGTTGAAATTGCAGATGAGGCTTACAAGCGTATCGAGCAATTGAAAAAGGATTTACCGGAAGATGTAACCGTGGAAATGGTGTATGATAACACGCGCTTTATCAGGGCTTCCATTTTTGAAGTGGAGGAGACTATCTATGTGGCTTTCCTGCTGGTTGTAATTATTATCTTCCTGTTTCTTCGCGACTGGCGGGTAACGTTAGTGCCGGTGGTTGTTATTCCGGTTTCGCTGGTGGGGGCTTTCTTTGTTATGTATCTGGCGGACTTTTCGATTAATGTGCTTACCATGTTAGCTGTCGTTCTTTCGGTAGGACTTGTGGTTGACGATGCGATTGTGGTTGCCGAGAATATTTATGTACGTATCGAAAAGGGTATAAAACCCATCGAAGCAGGGATTGAAGGTGCTAAAGAAATTTTCTTCGCCGTTGTGTCTACCACTATTACGTTAATCTCGGTATTCCTCCCGATTGTATTTATGGAAGGGATGACAGGGCGACTTTTTAAGGAGTTTAGTATTGTTATTGCTGGTTCGGTTGGCATCTCGGCTTTTGTCGCACTCACATTTACGCCGATGCTTGCGACCAAGCTGTTAAAGCACCGGGAGAAAAAGAACTGGTTCTATGTGATGACTGAACCATTTTTTGATGGAATGAATCGCTTCTATAGCAATACGCTTTCCATGTTTCTAAAGCATCGCAAATGGGCTTTGGCTATTGTTGCTGTGCTGTTTGTTTCTATTGGATTTCTCTGGCGAAGTATCCCTTCGGAGCTTTCGCCTATGGAAGACCGATCGATGGTTACCATTAATCTTCGTGGTCAGGAGGGGGCAACCTTCGAATTTATAAGAGACTATGCAGATCGGATTGAATACTTGGCTGATTCTGTGGCATATGAACGAAAATCGGTTATTGTTCGTTCGTCAAGCGGAGGAGGCTTCGTTAATATTATCTTACCTGATATAGGTGATCGTCCAAGAACGCAAATGGAAATTGCCGACAGCCTTAGTGCTATTGTTAAAAAAGAGACAATGGCTCGTAGTTTTGTTCAGCAACAATCTACATTCGGCGGACGACGGGGAGGTATGCCAATTCAGTATGTATTACAGGCTCCTAACCTGGAAGAACTGCAGAAGGTTCTTCCGGCATTTATGGATAAAGTAAATGCAAACCCTGTATTTGAGATGGCTGATGTAAACCTGAAGTTTACCAAACCTGAAACCCGAATAGAGATTAACCGCGACAAAGCAACCTTATTGGGTGTAAGCACGCGTAACATCGCTCAGACACTTCAATATGCATTAAGCGGTCAGCGTATGGGATATTTCTATCTGAATGGAAAACAATACCAGATACTGGGAGAGATTAACAGGCAACAACGAAATAAACCGCTCGATTTAAAGTCTATTTACGTACGTAGCGATAACGGTGAAATGATTCAGCTTGATAACCTGGTTACACTGGAAGAGAATGTAGCTCCTCCTCAGCTTTACAGGTACAACCGTTTTGTCTCGGCTACAATTTCATCGGGACTGGCGAAAGGATATACCATTGGAAATGGGTTGGACGAGATGGATAAAATCGCTGCCGAAACACTGCCAGGTAGCTTCCGCACGGCTCTGTCGGGCGAGTCCAAAGAATTCCGGGAGAGTTCTTCCAGCTTGATGTTTGCCATGATTCTGGCATTGGTCATGATTTTCCTTGTTCTGGCCGCGCAGTTCGAAAGTTTTAAAGATCCGTTGATCGTTATGATTACCGTTCCACTTGCGCTTGCCGGAGGATTACTCTTTATGATTATATCGGGTGTTACCATGAATATTTTCAGTCAGATCGGGATGATTATGCTTATTGGACTGGTGGCTAAGAATGGGATTCTTATCGTGGAGTTTGCCAACCAGCGACAAGAGGCGGGGCTGACAAAGATGGAGGCTATCCATTCGGCTGCAGCACAGCGTTTACGTCCGATCCTTATGACAAGTTTATCCACAATCCTGGGATTGATTCCTCTTGTATATGCTTCGGGCGAAGGAGCGAACAGTCGAATCGCCATGGGTGTATCTGTTGTAGGAGGAATGATTATTTCAACCATTCTGACTCTTTATATTGTGCCAGCTGTCTACAGCTATGTTTCTACCGTAAGACTGCATAAAACAATCGAAAAATGATAAGAAAATCCATAATAGCATCGCTGATTGTCTGTGCCTCAGCAATGGCAAACGGGCAGGAGGTCTATAGCCTCAAAAAATGTATCGAGACTGGATTGGAAAAGAATTATTCAATCCGGATTATTAAAAACGAACAACAGAAAAGCAAGAACAATGCCACCCCGGGCAACGCAGGGTACTTACCCACGTTGGATCTGAACGGAGGTTATAGCGGAAACATTAACAATACCCGCTCCACACTTACCGACGGGACTGTAGAAAAAACGAATGGGATATCTACAGAAACTGCGAATGCAGGGCTTAACCTGAATTGGACAGTTTTCGATGGGTTTGGCATTCAGGCTACTTACAACAAATTAAAGGAACTGCAGCAGATGGGTGAGTTGAATACCCGCATGACCATCGAAGATTTTGTTGCCAATCTGACAAGTGAATACTACAATTTGATTCGTCAGAAAATAAGGATGAGGAATCTTCGTTCGTCGGTCGACCTTTCCAAAGAGCGTTTGCGAATTGTTGAAGAACGTTACTCAATAGGCTCCATGTCGCGTCTTGATTTGCAACAAGCACAGGTTGACTTCAATGCCGACAGTTCCAAACTGCTTACGCAGTTTGAGGCTGTGAATAGTTCACGCATCAGATTAAATGAACTAATGGCCCTGGATGAGGTTGGGAACGAGTTATTTATTAAGGATTCGGTAATTTATCCGAATCCTCTTTTGGATGAAACTGTCTTGTGGAAGCAAACGATGGAAGCAAACACGTCGCTGCTCGCAGCGCAAAAGAACCGGACTCTTTCTGAACTTGATTACAAGAAAGCAAAAAGCCGCAACTATCCTTATGTTAAGCTTAATGCCGGCTATGGCTACACTGCCAACTGGTATGAAGTGGGGACAACCGATTTGCAACAGCGGCTGGGAATCAATTATGGTCTTACCATCGGATTTAATATCTTTGACGGAATGAACAAGCGACGCGAACAGCGGAATGCAAAACTGGACATTCAGAATCAAGAGCTTCGTATGCAGGAACTGGAACTTTCGCTTCGCGCAGATATGAGTAACTTATGGATGGCATACAAAAACAACCTGGAACTCTGGAAACTGGAAAAGGAGAATCAGGTTGTTGCACAGGAAAATTACAGCATTGCCATAGATCGTTACAAGTTGGGTGATTTATCCGGAATAGAACTTCGTGAAGCACAAAACAGTCTTCTTGAAGCCGAAGAACGCCAGTCCATAGCAGAGTATGCAACTAAACTATGCGAGATATCGCTTCTTCAGCTGAGCGGACAGATACTAACCTATCTGAATCAGAATTAAATCCGGAACCGGATGTCTATAAAAAACAAGAGGTGTCTGCATAACAGACACCTCTTGTTTTTTATAAGCTTATTTGATAGATTGATTGTCTGTTATTTTCCAACAAACTGTCCGGCTTTTTGAATAGCCTCATTAATATTCGAACAGATATTCTCGTCACCTATTTTATCTGCAAAGCCTGATTTAGCAAGAACACCGTGCACCTGAGGATTTACTCCTGAAAGGATAATGTGTATGTGCTCTGTTTTAGATAAACGATATAAACTTTCAAGGTTATGTAATCCTGTGGAATCCATAAAGGGAACCTTTCTCATTCTTATAATGCGGACTTTCGGTTTATCTCCGATCACCTTCATACTCTCGTCGAATTTATTGGCAATACCAAAGAAAAATGGGCCGTCGATTTCATAAACCTCCACTCCTTCAGGTAAAACCAGCACACTATCGTCATGAACAATCTCTCCGTCTTCCGACAAGTCGATCACATCCTTTGTTACAGAGACCTTTGTAGTTTCGGCCACTCGACGCATAAACAGAAGCATGGCGATAAGCATTCCCAATTCAATGGCAATTGTAAGGTCGAAAATCACAGTAAGGAAGAAAGTCGTAAGCAACACAGCCACGTCACTCTTCGGATTTTTCATCAAAGAACGGAATGTGCGCCATTCACTCATGTTGTAGGAAACAATAATCAGTACACCTGCTAAACATGCCATGGGAATATGCTTGGTCAACGGACCCAGAAATAAAAGGATCAGCAGCAAAACAACCGCATGGATAATCCCCGCGATCGGCGAACGTCCGCCGTTGTTTATGTTTGTCATTGTACGGGCAATAGCACCTGTAACAGGTATACCTCCAAAAATGGGGACTATTATATTGGCAGCTCCCTGAGCAATAAGTTCGGTATTGGAATTATGCTTATCACCCGTTACACCGTCGGCCACTGTTGCAGAAAGCAAGGACTCTATGGCTCCCAAAATCGCGATGGTGAAAGCAGAAGGCAAGAGCTTGTTGATTGTTTCCATTGAAAAGGGAATAGACTCGGGTGAAGGGATAGAGGCGTTAATGGTAAAACGGTCTCCAATCGTTTCTACTCCCGTAATCCCGGCATAATTCTTCATCGCATAAACAATCACTGTAACAACAACAATTGCAACCAGAGACCCGGGGATTTTTTTTAGAAACTTTGGTGTGATAACAATGATAAAAATACTGATAATTCCAATTAAGAAAGACCAGTGATTAATGGTTCCAAAGCTATCACCATAAGCAATCCATTTGGAAATAAAATCGGCAGGAACCTTGTCCATCGTAAGGCCAAATAAATCTTTCATCTGGGTAGTAAAGATGGTAAGCGCGATACCGCTGGTAAATCCAACTACAATCGGATAAGGAATAAATTTAATTACCGTCCCTAGCTTAAGAACCCCCATCAAAACGAGGAAAATACCGGCAAGGACCGTTGCGATAGCGAGCCCTTCTATTCCAAAGTTCTGAATAATTCCATAAACAATTACAATAAAAGCACCTGTGGGTCCACCAATCTGGACAGAACTACCACCTAACAAAGAAACAATAAAACCGCCTAAAATGGCTGTAATCAAACCCTTCTCCGGGCTAACCCCTGATGCAATACCAAATGCAATTGCAAGCGGCAGGGCAACAATACCCACGATAATGCCGGCCATAAGGTCGGTCATAAACCTCTCTTTGGAATAATTTTTCAGCACAGCAAATAGCTTGGGCTGAAAATCAAACTTACTCTTCATTCTTTTTGCCTGTTAAATTAATGAGTTTGCAAAGGTATGAATAAAAACAACACCTCTAAAATATAAATTTCTTCAATTAATGCGCTGAAATTTCCTATTATATTCCTATATTTGGACTTATAACACTTCTTTAGAAAGAATTTTCTCATTAAAATATCATATTTAAAATTATGGAAAAAAGTATTAAAGGTACAGAAACCGAAAAAAACTTATTGAAATCGTTTGCCGGAGAATCTCAGGCAAGAAGCCGTTACACATTCTTCGCAAGTGTTGCAAAGAAAGAGGGTTTCGAACAAATTGCAGGTGTTTTTGCTGAAACAGCCGAACAGGAAAAAGAGCATGCGGAACGGTTCTTTAAATTTTTAGAAGGTGGTATGCTTGAAATTACTGCTTCTTATCCTGCAGGATCAATAGGTACAACTGCCGAAAACCTTGCAGCAGCTGCCGCCGGTGAAAACGAAGAATGGACTGAATTGTATCCTGAGTTTGCCAGAATTGCAGAAGAAGAAGGATTTAAAGCTATTGCTGTTGCATATCGCCAGATTGCCAAAGTAGAAGCTGAACATGAAGCTCGTTACCGTAAATTACTTGCTAATGTAACTGAAGGTAAAGTATTTGAAAAAGACGAAGAAATTATGTGGCAATGCCGCAACTGCGGTTGGGTATTCAAGGGAAAGAAAGCGCCTAAAACTTGTCCGGCCTGCGAGCACGCTCAATCTTATTTTGAACCGATGAAGCAGAACTATTAATTCTGTATCGCTAAAAAACTCAATCCCCCTTAGGTGCTTACTAATTCGCCTAAGGGGGATTTTAATTTTTATTACTCGTATTCCTTAATAGAAATCTTATCCGGATAATCCAGGGTATAATGCAGTCCCCTGCTTTCTTTTCTTTCCATAGCCTGTCTGATAACCAGGTAAGCCGTATTGATAATATTGCGGAGTTCACAAATTTCCTTCGAAACGACAGATCGCATGAATAAGTTCTCTGTTTCTATATACAATATATCCAATCGGTCGAAAGCACGTTTTAAACGAAGATTCGAACGTACGATACCTACATAAGTAGACATAATCTGCTGTACCTCTTTTGTACTTTGCGTTATAAGCACCATCTCCTCTGTAAGAGAAGTTCCTTCATCATTCCAATCCGGAATAGATTCTTTAAACGTATAGTTATCAATGTTAGCCATGGCATTTTTGGCTGCAGCGTCGGCATATACAACTGCTTCAATCAAAGAGTTGGAGGCAAGACGGTTAGCTCCATGCAATCCGGTACATGAACATTCGCCCGCGGCATACAAGCGGTTAATGGAAGACTGTCCGTTTAAATCGACCTGAATTCCCCCACAAAGATAGTGAGCAGCCGGAGCTACCGGAATAAAGTCTTTGGTAATATCGATTCCCAGGCTCAAGCACTTTTCATAGATAGTAGGAAAATGCTTTTTGGTCTCTTCCGGGTCTTTATGCGTAACATCCAGATAAACATGATCATCTCCGCGACTTTTCATTTCGGAGTCAATAGCCCTCGACACAATGTCGCGTGGAGCAAGCTCCAGTCTGCTATCGTATTTTTGCATAAACTGTTTGCCATCCATGGTCCGCAATTTAGCTCCGTAACCTCGCATTGCTTCGGTAATAAGGAAAGAAGGGCGATCACCCGGATGGAATAGGGCTGTTGGATGAAATTGAACAAACTCCATGTCCTTCACTGTTCCCTTTGCCCTGTAAACCATTGCGATACCATCACCCGTAGCTACCAGCGGATTGGTTGTTGTGAGATAAACATTTCCGATACCTCCGGTGGCAATCATAGTCACCTTGGACAGAAATGTTTCCACCTTGCGGTTTCGTTCGTTTAAAATATAGGCACCGTAGCACTCTATATCCTGAGTCTGACGTGTAACTTCTACGCCCAGATGGTGCTGAGTAAGAATTTCTACTGCAAAATGGTGATCAAAAATCTTAATATTAGGGTGGCTCTTCAGCGCCTGAATAAGACTTTCCTGAATTTCGGCGCCCGTATTGTCTTTATGATGAAGAATACGGAACTCGGAATGCCCTCCTTCACGATGTAAATCGAAATCGCCCTCTGCCGTTTTATCAAACTTAACTCCCCACTCTATTAATTCATTAATCTGAGCGGGTGCTTCTTTCACCACTTTCTCTACAGCTGCCCGATCGCAATGACCATCACCTGCGATCAACGTATCCTGGATATGCTTTTCAAAATCGTCGATGGGGTTGGTTACAGAAGCAACTCCTCCCTGAGCATAATAGGTATTAGCTTCTTGCAGAGCAGTCTTGCATATAAGGGCTACCGATCCTTTATCGGCTACTTTAAGTGCGAAACTCATGCCGGCAATCCCGGAACCAATAACTAAGTAATCGAATCTTTGTACCATTATTCACTTATTTAGAGTCACAAAGTTAAAAATTAACTTTGCTAATCGTCCACTTTCACAAATCTTTCATCTCCCTTCAATCTTTTTTTAACAACAAACAACATTGCAATCCGCCTGCTTTTGTCAATCAAAAAGACTGAATGTGCCATTTCGAAGATAACTTTTGGTTTTTGAGTCTCTGTGGGTTATCTTCGTTACTTTCAAAATAATGGGTATATTTGCATTCACACCAATAATTTAAAAAATGAACTTAAAAAACTATATATACGTAACTTTTCTTTCGCTAGCCGCTATTACAGGATTTTCTTCTTGTGAAAAAGACCAGATTGCAGAGGAGGCGGTTGATGAAGAAACTGCTGTTGATAAGTGGATAGAGAGTACGATGCGCGAAAATTATTACTGGTACAAAGACATGCCTTCTGCCTCAGGCCTAAATTTCCTGACCGATCCCGAATCGTTCTTTGCCTCATTGCTTTCCAAAAGCGATGGCAAAGACAACTATGCCTATTCGTACATTGAAAGTACAGCTGCGACAACCCGCAGCATTTCTCAAACGGACTACAGCTACGGATTCGAATTCGAAGGTTACAGATTAAATTCTTCCGGCGATCTAGTAGCTCATCTTTTGTACGTTGCCCCAAACTCTCCCGCATCCGAAGCCGGACTAAAAAGAGGTGACTGGATTGTTACGATGGATGGGAAATATATCACCAGCGAAAACTACCAAACACTTTACGGCGGCAAGTCAACCGAATTGCAGCTTGCTGATTATAATATGGTTGAAGGAGGACTCGAACTGGGCAAAAAAGTTCAATTGGGCACTGCCCGGGAAATAGAAGATAATCCGGTACATTACCACAGCATCATCGAATGGGCTGGAAAGAAAGTAGGATATCTGGTATACAATCATTTTACAGCCGGAAAAACAGATGACGATGATACCTATGATAATGAATTGCTTTCCTTGTCAAAAGAATTCAAATCGGCCGGTGTTAATGAGTTCGTACTGGACCTTAGGTATAACAACGGCGGCTTGCTTACCTGCGCCCAACTTATTTGTACAATATTGGCTCCGGAAAGTGCTTTGGGAAAAACCATGTGTTACCTGGAATACAACGATAAACAGAGCCCGCAGAAAGGTAGTGTTTCGCTCAATAGAAACCTTATAACCAATGGGGCAAACCTGAATCTGCAAAAGGTTTATATCTTAGTAACTGAAAGCACGGCCTCAGCTTCCGAATTAGTCATAAACTGTCTCAAACCATACATGAATGTTGTGGTAATTGGAATGAAGACCGAAGGAAAAAATGTTGGTTCCGAAACTTACTCAGATGATAAATACGCATGGGAACTTCATCCCATTGTCTGCAAAATTTACAATTCGGCTAATCAATCGGATTATGAGAGCGGATTTACTCCCGAATACGAATACGACGAGGCAACAACCCTGAACAAATTTCTTCCGTTTGGTAATACAAACGAGATTCTTCTTGGCAAAGCGTTAAGTCTTATCGACGGAACCTATACTAAATCTGCAGAAACAAAGGCGATTCAAGAATATCCCCTTAAATTGGTAAAGATTGCCAGTTCACTGGATAGAAAAGCAACAAACGGAGTTGTAATAACGGGAGCTCTTGTTAATGAATAAACTAAAAAGAAGGCATTCCGGTAAACCTGGAATGCCTTCTTTTTAGTTTATTCATCATTCTAAAATGGATCTTCTTACTTATCCCACCATACTTGGGTATTCAGTAAATCAGCCCCTTGCTGAGCTACCGCTTTCTGATACTGCACAGGATTAAGTTGCACTTCACTATTTGGATAAAGTAGTCGGGAAGGTACTGAAGTAACTCCAATTGGATCAAATACTTTAGTAACCTCTTGTCCGTTTACTACTCCTTTCCAAACCTCATCACCGGCTTTAACAAGAAAGTCGGGATAGCCGGTACGACGGTATTCAGCCCAACCCTCGTTACCCTGCATAAATAAAGCTGCCCATTTTTGGGTAAGCACCGTGGCTGCACTTGCCATTGGTACCTGTTGAATGAAGTTTTCTATATCGGATGTACCGACACCCCACTTTTGCATCGAAGCACGAATACCATTCAGGTAATGCTCCTGATTCCAGTTTTTGTACTCAGAGAGTATAAACTGGAGTTCTGCATACTCCATCAGCACCTCTTTATAGTCACTTTTATAAAAAGCCACCCCCGGTTTACTTACAGAATCGGGGCTCACCAAACTGGCGGTATACATATCAATCCCATAAAACTGCCCAACATAGCTTCCTTTGGCATTCGGCTGCGCGTACACAGTCAGACGGGGATCCTGCACAGGGAACAAGGATTTCTTTCCCTTCAGAAAATCGACAAACACATTGCTTACCGCGTAATCGTTTCTGTTGGCCAATGTAGTTGCCTTATAAAACGGGGCTTGATTAGGGGCATTCGTCTCGAAAGCAAGTAAAGCATTATCGTCATTACTTTCGAATACAGGGTAGAGTCCGGGATTACTAATGATTTCCTGCATGCGGGCATCTGCCTCACTTAATTTATGTCTCACCCTATTGGCAATACGAATACTTAGCGAGTTGGCAAATTTTTTCCATTTCAATGCGTTACCCTTATAAATTGCATCCCCACTAGCAAAAGCAGAAGAAGAAGTATTAATCTGATCAGAAGCCTCCTTCAGTTCTTTCAGCAAGTCCTTATAAATATCCTGCTGGGTGGCATACTGAGCATAAATTATGCCCTGGTCTGCCTTGCCGGCATCAAAGGTTGAGTTGGTTCCCCCATACGAACTGTATGGAATATCACCCCAAATGTCTGTCATAACCTGATATGTAAATACTTTCAAGATACGTGCTACTGCAATCTGATTATTATTGTCTCCATTCTGAGCTGCCTGCGCCCTGGTTGTTTCATTACTGTTCAACCGGATAATCTCATCGAGGTTACTTTGAGCCAGATAGAGATTTTTCCAGGAATCGTTTCCTGAAGAACTAATCCAGTAGTAACGATCTGCATCTGTATAGGTGTTGTTTGCCAGCCACTGCACATACAAGTCGGAACGACCTATGGACAAATTGGTAGACCGGATCTCGTCGACGATACTTTTTTCCACATACGCAATCAGACTTTGAGTCGGGACCGTTTCCGGACTGTTAGGATTCTTGTTGATTGCTTCAAAGTCTGAGCAGGAAGTAGTAAGAACTAACAATAACGCTGCTATAAAATTTACACTATTTATTCGTTTCATTTCACTGTTCTTTTAATGGTTAAAACTTGGCACTGATATTGAATCCATAGGTAATAGGCGAAGGAATATTTCCCCCATCCAGTCCTTGAATATTACCTGAACTCTGCGTAAAATCGGGATCGTAGTTTTTGTTTGCTTTCCAAATAGTCCACACATTGTTTGCAAACACAGAAAATCTCAACTCTTTTACAGCAGTATCCGCCAAACGAGGAATGGTATACCCTGCTGTAATCTCTCTCAGTTTCACGTAATCCGATTTAAACACGTTCTGCGCCTGTACTCCGCTGCTGTAAGAGCGTCCCCATTCAAAGGCAGATACATTTTTATCATTCAGACGAGTGTTTGAAACGGTATATGTACCATCGGCATTGTAGGTTACAGTACCTTGTACGCCATCCAGCACCAGCCCGTTTTCACGGATACCATTGGCTGCAGTCTCTTCCAATGTCCCGGAATACATTCCGTATTGTTGGGTAATGGAATAAAAGGATCCCCCTTTACGCACATCAATCAGAAAGCCCGCATCGAAGTTTTTGTACTGGAAACTGTTGCGTACTCCTCCAAGCCAATCAGGCAATACACTACCCAAACCTTCTGTTTGAGCCGTTTTGGCATAAACACCATTGGAAGCCACAACTTTATTTCCATCCGTATCATATACATAATTGTATCCCATTAATTCACCGTAAGGACGACCAACTGTCGCATGCAAGGCAACGAATGAAGAGGCTATTTGCAGTGTTTTCAACTGATCGTTCAGCTTTTCTACCTTGTTATTGTTTTTCGACCAGTTGAAAATAGCTTCCCATCGGAAATCTTTAGTCTGCACCGGAACAATATTCAATACGACTTCCACCCCTTTGTTACTTATTTCGCCGGCATTCATCCACTGGCTGGTGTATCCGCTGGAAACGGCCAAAGGCACCTGCATAATCTGATTCTTAGTAAGGTTATTATAATAGGTAAAGTCTACGCCCACTCTGTTATTCAACAATTTTAGCTCCAGACCCGCCTCAACCGAGTTGGTTAGCTCGGGCTTCAAATGGGCATTGTTCAAAATCACATCTTGACCGTAATTGGGAACACCACCAAAGGAACTGTTTTTGTACTCGTACGTACGTGATAAGCTATACGGATCTGTATCGTTCCCAACCTGAGCCCATCCCAGACGCACTTTTCCGAAGTTCAACCATGAGATAGCCTTAACCGGTTCAAGCTCGGTGAAGATAAAGCTTCCTGAAAAAGAAGGGTAGAAATAAGAATTCTCTCCGGAAGGCAACGTAGATGACCAGTCATTACGGAAAGTAGCGTCAGCAAAAAGAAGGCTTTTCCAACCAAGGGATACACTTCCCAGCACAGAACGAATTTCTTTCCGGTAAGTCTTGTCCGTTATAAGTACACTCGTTGCATTACTCAGGTTATAGTATTCGGGGATAATAAGTCCACCTTGCGTTTCTCCGTTATTGATATTGCGTCGCTGATGCATCAGGTTAGTTCCTATAAATGCATTCAGCGTGAAATTTTTTAATGCCGTACCATAATGAAGCATCGCTTCATAGTTGAATTCCTGAAAGCGCTGAACCTTTTCACTGTACATAGAGGTTGTACGGGAATAGACAGCTATACGATCTTCCACCGAATAAGTATATACATCTCCGTGTACCTTCGCAGTAGCTTTCAATCCTTTGGCGATATTCCATTCCAGTCCGGCATTACCATATACCCGGTCGCGTTTCTCATCCGAGTAACTTGTATACGAAGACCAGTAAGGATTATCAATATATTTGGCTTTCAGATTGTTCCAGGAAATAACATTCCAAAGACGCTGTGAGCCGTCCGGACGCATGTAATCCGACAGTTCTTTGTAATCCACCTGTGTTTGTCCCCACGAATACGCTTGTGTAATCACATTACGGTTGGAAGTCCCCGTCCAGGGACGGCCTACAACACCTGTGTTCATATAGTTTATGGAGGAAGAAAACAAGAAATTCTTATGTTTCAGGCTACCGCTTGCGCTAAGATTATTACGCGAAAGCTTTGAATTTGGAGTTGTGCCTGTAGCTGTCCGGTTCGTATAAGAAACGCGGTAGTTAGCAATATCATTTCCTCCGCGAACCGAAATATTATTATCAAAAGCAACACCTGTTTTGAAATAATACATTAAATCATGCTCAGGATATTTCCACTCGGAAGTTTTAAGGTAGCGGGATTCGTCCTCTGGATACAGATTCTCCCAAGAAAGCACCTGCTGTCCATCATACTTTGGTCCCCAACTTTCGTCAATGGCATAAGCCGGCACATTGTATGCCTGTCCGTTGATAGTAACCTGATTAAAGGTCTGCTGATTACTAGCCCCACCACCGTACAACTTCTGCATAGGAGCAAAACTACTTCTGAGCTGATTCTCGAGACTGATACCCGTACTGAGAGAAATCTCTGTTTTGTTTTTATTCGTTCCCTTTTTGGTTGTAATAAGAATCACGCCGTTGTTGGCACGTGAACCATACAGGGCTGTTGCCGAAGCTCCTTTTAAGACCGACATACTTTCAATATCGTCCGGGTTAATATCTGCAGCCGTATTACCATAGTCTTTTTCTCCGTAACCAATAGCGGTTGTATTGCTTCCCAATTGAGAATTGTCAATGGGTGTCCCATCAATTACATACAAAGGTTGGTTATTTCCCAAAACGGAACTTACACCGCGAACCAACACCCGACTCGATCCACCCAAGGCTCCTCCGGAAGTAATAACCTGCAAACCAGCCACCTTTCCTGAAAGCAGACCGATGGCATTTGTCTGACGGGATTTAGTCAGTTCCGCCCCTTTAACATCCTGTACGGAATAACTTAAAGCCTTTTTCTCTCTGGAAATTCCTAACGCAGTTACTACTACTTCATCGATAGAAATCAGGTCTGGAAAAAGAATAAATCGAAGATCTTTCCCAACTGTTGCATTTATTTCCTGTGTCTTGTATCCGAGTGAAGAAGCAACAATCGTTGCCTTGCTATCGCCAAGATTTATTGAGAACCTGCCGTCCACATCGGTTACAACCCCATTGGTTTTTCCCTTTTCATACACTGTTACAAAAGGGATTGGACTATTGTCCTCGCCATTAATAACCTGACCTTTTACTGTAATCTGCGCCCCGGCTTTGGCCAGTATTAACAGTGAAAAAACAAGGAACAAGGCTCTTCTGAAGAATTCTTTGTTTCGCATATACTATCTATTTTAATTGATTCATTTCTTGAGGCAAAGATATGTTGGACAACATATTCTGGAAATACCACACGTATGGTATATTTATAAATTGTAATTGTCGGTAAAAAGAGTTAATATTGCAGCAAATCTGACAAAGCATAAAAACCATAATTAAATTAAACATGAAGTACGATGTTGCTATAATCGGAGGGGGACCTGCCGGATACACTGCTGCAGAAAAAGCCGCAGCCAAGGGACTCTCTACTATTTTATTCGAAAAAAACGCGCTGGGGGGCGTTTGCCTAAACGAAGGATGTGTACCTACAAAAACTCTGCTTTACTCGGCCAAAGTTTATGATACAATCAAACATGCCTCCAAATACGGCATCTCAGCCGAAAGCTTTTCATTCGATCTGGACAAGATTATTGCCAGGAAAAATAAAATAATCAAAAAACTTACCGGAGGAATCAAACTAAAGATGAAAGAGCACGGCGTAACCATGATACAGGGAGAAGCATGCATTGAAGGGCGTAGCGAAGATGGAACCGTTTCCATTACTTGTCTTGGCGAAACCTACGAAGCGTCTAATCTGTTGATATGCTCCGGTTCGGAAACCGTAATTCCGCCCATTCCCGGACTAAGCGACACGAGCTACTGGACCAACAAAGAAGCTCTTTTATCCAAAGAACTTCCATCATCCCTTATTATAATAGGTGGAGGTGTGATTGGCATGGAGTTTGCCTCTTTCTTCAACAGCATGGGTACCGAAGTACATGTGGTTGAGATGCTGGATGAGATTCTGGGAGGAATGGATCGCGAAATTTCGGCGATGCTTCGGGCTGAATATACAAAAAAGGGTATTAAATTTTATATGGGTCATACTGTTACGGCTGTTAACGGAAATGAAGTTGAAATAAAAAAAGACGGAGAAACCTTTTTGCTTTCAGGAGAAAAGATTTTGGTTAGTGTTGGAAGGCGCCCTGTATCAAAGGGATTCGGTTTAGAATCATTGAATTTAGAAATGAACCGAAACGGAATAAAGGTAAATCCCTACTTGCAGACCTCTCTTCCTAATGTGTATGCCTGCGGTGATATTACCGGGTTTTCTCTGCTGGCGCATACCGCCGTTAGCGAAGCCGAACTTGCGGTTAAACATCTTTTAGGCAAAGCGCCTGCAGGAATGAACTATAATACTGTCCCCGGAGTTGTTTACACTAATCCGGAAGTGGCCGGTGTGGGTAGAACAGAAGAACAACTAATGTTGGAAGGAACAGAATATGTTGTTAAAAAGCTACCGATGGCCTTTTCGGGAAGGTTTGTGGCAGAAAACGAGCAAGGCAACGGATTATGTAAAATCCTCCTTGCCACAGACGGAACCATTTTGGGAGCTCATCTGCTGGGCAACCCGGCTTCCGAGCTGATTGTCAATTTGGGAATGGCTATCGAGAAGAAAATGACAGGCGACCAACTTAATTCAATTATTTTTCCTCATCCAACTGTAGGAGAAATAATAAAGGAGACTTTATTTGCGTAGAATTGCCTACCTTTGTACCCGAAATTCATAACATATACTAATTGGGTACAATTGCAGCCATACAAGCAAACGGGACCGGCGGATTCGAAGGATTTGTCGGAATACGACTCTGGGATGGACAACTGATTGACGATGTAATGTTCGCATTACTCGTTGTTCAGCTGTCCGTCTTTGCCATTGTATACCGCAGTTACTTACGTCATTTTATAAAGATGGTAAAAGACGTGTTTCTTGTAAAAGAACGTCACAGCCTTTTTACACAAACAGTTTCCAACGACGGCTTCTTCAGAAACTTCATGATTTACCAGTCCCTGCTATTGTGCACATTGGCAATCTACTCCATAGCCCGGGCGTATGGGTATATCTCTCATTTAAGTGAAAAACAGCTCCTGCTAACCATCGGAGCCATCTTTAGCATTGCCTTTCTTTTTTTTCAGTTCAAACAATTACTATATATACTACTGGGAGTAATCATTGGCGATCACTATAAATACAAACTGTGGAAAACAAGTTATAACGCTATTATCGGACTTTGGGGTGTTCTTTTATATCTTCCCGTATTATGGCTTTCATTTGTGGGATCGTACACCCTAATACCCATAATATTGTTTATAATTCTCTATATATTATGTCGATTTGCAATTATTTACAAAACGATTAGGATATTTTATAAGAAAAACAACGATTTATTCTACTTAAGTTTGTACCTTTGCGGCCAAGAAATTTTACCTCTGGTATTTTTGTACGAAGGTTTGACTTATTTGTATAACTTTATCGAGACAAGTACTTTATGGCATTGAAGATAAAAAAATTATTGGTCTCACAACCCAAGCCTGCAACCGAGAAATCTCCGTATTTCGATATCGCAGAGAAATATGGTGTGGAAATTGATTTCCGCCCATTTTTTAAAGTAGAACCTTTATCATCTAAAGAGTTCAGACAACAAAAAATTACAATACTAGATCATACCGCTGTAATTTTTACGTCGCGGCATGCAATCAATTACTTCTTCCATTTATGTGAAGAATTACGCGTGAGCATACCTGAAACAATGAAATATTTCTGCATAACAGAAGCAATTGCTGTTTATTTGCAAAAATACATTGTTTACCGTAAACGTAAAATCTTTTTTAGTCAAACTGGAAAAGTGGATGATCTGGGAGTAATCGTTGGCAAACATGCTAAGGAGAAATACCTTGTACCTGTTTCCGACGTGCACAAGGAAGATTTACTGTCTTTACTTGAAACTAAAAAGATTTCCTTTACAAAAGCCGTGATGTACCGTACCGTAAGCAACGACTTCACCGATGATGAAAAGTTTGATTACGACATGCTTGTATTTTTCAGTCCGTCCGGGATTTCTTCGTTATTTAAGAATTTCCCCAATTTCGACCAGAAAGATATAAAGATAGGATGTTTCGGACCTACTACAGCGAAAGCCGTAAAAGACGCCGGATTACGTCTGGACGTTGAAGCTCCGACGCCTGAAGCTCCTTCAATGACAGCTGCTCTGGAGCAGTATCTGAAGAAACAGATGTCAGAAAAAGGATGACAATAAAAAGGTTCACCCTTTCAAAAGAAGAACGCCTTTCGTGGAAACGTCATATTGATCTGTTGTTTGCTGAGGGTCATTCATTTATGGCCTTTCCACTAAGGGTGGTATATCTTCCGGTTGAAGAAAAGGACCTGTCTTCGCAGGTCGCGATTATGGTGAGTGTACCTAAAAAGAAATTCAAGCGCGCCAATAAGCGTAACCTGATAAAAAGACTGGTTCGGGAAGCATACCGCATACATAAATATGAGCTGACAGAGCCCCTTGAAGAAAAAAATACAAGAATGCTTGTTGCCTTTCTCTATGTGGATAAAGAGATCAGAACCTTTACCGAAATAGAAAAAGCGATGGGTAAAGCCCTGAAAGCGCTAAAAGATAAATGAAGAAATTCTTCACCTATATCCTGTTACTGCCGGTTTATTTCTATAAATATTTTATTTCACCCATGACTCCGGCAGCGTGCAGGTTTACTCCAACCTGCTCCGAATACGCAGTGCAGGCACTAAAGAAACACGGTCCTTTTAAAGGACTATACCTGGCAATTAAAAGAATTCTCCGCTGTAATCCCTGGGGAGGTAGCGGTTACGATCCGGTTCCCTGACATGGATTATTTCGATATACATACCCATCGCCTTCCTGATAAAGAGAAAGAAATTCTGTTTATACTGAATTGCATGCCGGACAACGGCAACCCTCTCTCCGATCAGCTTGTTTCAGATTTTCGCGGCTATTATTCCATAGGAATTCATCCCGGATACATCGCCGACACCGAACGTCAGCTTCAGGAGGTTCGTGAATCCTGTACTCACCGGCTCGTTATTGCCATTGGAGAAGCTGGATTGGACAAACTGGCCGACGCATTTCTTCCCGAACAGATAAAGATATTCAAAATTCAGGCGCTGCTGGCAGAAGAATTCAGCAAGCCTCTCATTATTCACTGCGTGAAAGCCTGGGCAGAACTTATTTCAGTCAAGAAGGAGTTGAAACCTAAGATGCCATGGATAATCCATGGCTTTCGCGGAAATGGACAATTGGCCGGTCAGCTTATTAAGCAAGGATTCTATCTCTCCTTCGGAGGTTTGTTTAATCCGGAAGCACTGCAAAAGGAGTATTTAAACCGCATACTGGCAGAAACCGACAACAGCGATCTGTCTATCTGCAACGTGTATCAGCGGCTTGCCACATCCATGCAGATAGATGCAGTGCTATTTTCCAACACATTAAGAGATAATGTTCGCAAGGTTTTTGCTATCTGATTTAAAAAATAAGTCGTAACTTTGCCAGCATTGAAATAACACAATAATTATATACGATGAATTTTGTTGAAGAATTAAGATGGAGAGGCATGATTCATGACATGATGCCTGGTACAGAAGAACAGTTACAAAAAGAGATGACATCTGCTTATGTGGGCATCGACCCTACCGCAGATTCTTTACATATTGGACACCTTGTTGGAGTAATGATGTTAAAACACCTGCAGCGTGCTGGTCACCGCCCTATCGCATTGATAGGCGGAGCAACAGGTATGATTGGTGACCCATCTTTAAAATCCGCAGAGCGTAATTTGCTGGACGAAGCGACCCTGCGTCACAACCAGGATAGCATCAAAAACCAGCTGGCCAAGTTTTTGGATTTCGATTCGGACGCACCTAACGCAGCCAAGCTGGTTAATAACTACGACTGGATGAAAGATTATTCTTTCCTAAATTTCATTCGCGATATCGGCAAACACCTTACGGTAAACTACATGATGTCTAAAGACTCTGTAAAGAAACGCCTCAGCTCCGAATCGAACGTAGGGATGTCTTTCACCGAATTTTCCTACCAATTGCTTCAGGGCTATGACTTCCTTTATCTGTATCAGCACGAAGGATGTCGCCTGCAAATGGGAGGTTCGGACCAGTGGGGTAATATCACTACCGGAACTGAATTAATCAGACGCAAACAGGGAGGCGAAGCTTTTGCTCTTACCTGTCCGCTTATTACAAAGGCTGATGGAGGTAAATTTGGCAAAACGGAATCAGGTAATGTTTGGCTGGACCGCCGCTATACTTCTCCTTATAAATTCTATCAGTTTTGGTTAAATGTTAGTGATGCCGATGCAGCCAAATACATCAAAATCTTTACTGCACTGGAAAAAGAAGGAATAATCGCGCTGGAAGCAGAACAAGCAGCAGCACCACATCTTCGTCCTTTACAAAAACGTCTGGCCAAAGAGGTAACAGTTATGGTTCACTCTGAAGAAGATTATAATGCAGCGGTAGAAGCTTCCAATATTTTGTTCGGCAACTCCACCTCTGACGCTTTGAAGAAAATTGACGAAGACACTTTGTTGGCTGTATTCGAAGGTGTTCCTCAATTCGAAGTATCGAAAGAAGATATGGGCGCAGGAATCAAAGCGGTTGATCTGCTTACAGAAAAGGCACCTGTCTTTCCTTCAAAAGGTGAAATGCGCAAGTTGGTTCAAAGCGGAGGAGTAAGTGTAAACAAGGAGAAGCTTGTGCAACCAGATGAATTAATTACAGAAGATTCCTTGCTAAACAGCAAGTACTTACTGGTTCAAAAGGGAAAGAAGAACTACTTTTTGCTCATCGTAAAGTAAAAATTTGAACGAGATACTTGCAAAATAAAAATAAATGTTTACCTTTGCAACGCTTTAGAATAAAGCATCGGATTGTCTCATGGTGTAATGGTAGCACTACAGTTTTTGGTTCTGTCTGTCGAAGTTCGAATCTTCGTGAGACAACAATCTAAGAAAAGAAAAGCGTTAAGGATTTAATCCTTGACGCTTTTCTTATTTAATATATCCTTCGTCTTTTGTCGCTGATCCCAAAAAAACTATATTTGCAAAATCAATTATCAATTGACGCCATATACAATATTCAAAACGAAACAATATGTATTTACGAAAAGGATTTATTCTTTCTCTCATGGCCATACTGTTGGCACTCCCTTGCATGGCACAAAACAAGTATGAAACAAGAATCACTTCCGCCGACGGAGAAAAATGGTGGGGAGGAATGGTTGCTTTGGGTTCAAAAATGCCATTCGACGGAAACCTTCGTCTGGTAGACCTGGCTTCCGAGAATCTAAATAATCAGAACGTGCCTCTGTTTCTGTCCTCCAAGGGCCGTTTTATCTGGAGCGATAAGCCATTCTCTTTTAAAACGGAAAACGGTCAGTTACATATTTATTCCGAATACGAAAAAGTAACCCCTGTACAGGCAGGCAAAACATTAAAGGATGCCTATAGGACCGCCTCTTCCAAATTTTTCCCGCCTTCGGGTAAACTGCCGGATCCTTTATTCTTTTCCATGCCGCAATACAACACATGGATTGAACTTATGTACAACCAAAATCAGGAAGACATTCTGAAATATGCCGATAATGTACTTAAAAACAATTTCCCGGTAGGTGTTTTTATGGTAGACGATAACTGGCAGAAATATTATGGAAACTTCGACTTCAAACCAGAACGTTTCGCGGATCCTAAAGGAATGATTGATCGTTTGCACAAAGACGGATTCCGCATTATGTTATGGATATGCCCCTTCGTAAGTCCGGACAGTCCCGAATTCAGGGAGCTTCAGAAAAAGGGCTATCTGATAAAAAAGAAAGGAACTAACGAGGCTGCTATTATTCCCTGGTGGAATGGATATAGTGCCTGCTACGATTTAAGCAACCCACAAGCTGTATCACATCTGAAAGGGAACTTGAAGAATTTACAAGAAAAATATGGAGTCGACGGTTTTAAATTTGATGCCGGAGATGTAAGTCATTTTAATGACCCGACTCTTGAGTTTTACGATAAAGCGGCAACCTCTGTTGATATGTGTCAGTATTGGGCAAAGATTGGGCTGGACTTCCCGTTCAATGAATATCGCGCAGGCTGGAAGATGGGTGGTCAGGCATTGGTGCAGCGACTGGGAGATAAGGATTACTCCTGGGATGCCGTAGGTCTGCTGATCACGGACATGATTTCCGCTGGTTTACTTGGATATGCCTATACATGCCCGGATATGATCGGAGGAGGCCAATTTGGTTCATTCTTAGATATCGATCAGACGAAGCTGGACCAGGAATTAATTGTCCGTTCTTGTCAGGTTCACGCATTAATGCCTATGATGCAATTCTCTGTTGCTCCGTGGCGTATCCTTGACGAAAAACATTTAGCCATATGCCGCAGTTATGCATCCCTACACGAAAAGATGGGTAACTATATACTCGAACAAGCCCATCAGTCGGCAAAAAACGGAGAACCAATAATCAGGCATATGGAATACGAATTCCCGAATCAGGGTTTTGCCGAATGTAAAGATCAGTTTATGTTGGGAGACAGGTATCTGGTAGCTCCTGTTTTGACTAAAGAGCATACGCGCAAGGTTGTTCTTCCCAAAGGTTTGTGGAAAGACGACACCGGCAAAAAATTCAAAGGACCAAAAACTATCGAAGTGAATGCTCCTTTGGAGCGATTACCTTACTATGAACGAATCATTTCGCTTTAATAAAAAGAGAGGGCGCCCTGATAGGCGTCCTCTCTTTTTATCTTATAATTTTACAATCAGCGTTTCTCCGTCTTTCATACTCTTTCGTATTACTTTTCCTTTTTCAGGTTTAATCACAACAACTATGTTTGTTTTGTTTCGGGAGACTTCTATATCCGCGCTATTACCAAAGGCGTTCATTTTCTTTAACGACATCTCGTTCCATTCTTTGGGGAGACGGGGAGTGAGGGAAAAGGAATGAAGTCCGGTTGGACGGATACCGAAAAGTCCTTCGGTGATAATCCGGCAGTATAATCCGCTTTCGGCCGACAAATGGCGTTGGTCTCCTTCCGGCCAGGCTTCGATGGGATAGGGCACATGTTCGCCAAGCAAACGGTGTTCCGAGTAATATTTGAGGTAATCCGTTGCTTTTTCGGTTTCGCCGCAAGCATAAACACCCCTAAGCGCGTACAAAGTAGAACGATCCCAGAAGGTTTCGCTTCCAGCCTGGGTAAGCAATCCCTCTTTAGTCCATAAACGAGGCGAAAACAACGCCTTGATTGTCTCTGCCTTTCGGTCATAGATGCCAACTGTAAGCGGCATACATATCCACGAACGGAGCACCTCATTCCCTTCGTAATACCGATAGGTTTCAAAACCCTCTACCTTCGCTCCAAAATAGGCATCCATATTTGTACGAAGTACACCAGCCTGCTTTGCATAAGACGACAGCTTGTTTGCGGGTTTCCCTAAATCTTTTCCCAGATAAACAGCCGATAGTAAGGCATCGTAATACAGAGACGAGGTACACAGATTGGCCTTGCCGGCAGGGAAACGTCCTTCCAGTTCGTCGGCATCCGACTTTACCACACCCTGTTCGTTCAGGTTACGGCAGCAATACTCCAGACACCATTCAATAAGAGGCCAAAGTTCGAGAGCCTCTTGTTTGTCTCCCCTGGCCAGCGCATAACGGGAAGCACCGTAAGCAATCATAGCCGCATCGCCACGGTCGCCCGCCCCATTCCATATATCTGTACCTTCGGCAATAATTGAACTGGGTATGGGTTTATATTCGTCGTTCATAAAACGGGCAAAGTGCTTATAGGAATTGAGCGCAGACTTATTACCTGTTTCATACCCCAGAAAAGGGAAAAAGGGATTAATATATTCTGCCTGGTCGTTTGCCCAAATGGCAGCGTAGTAAGATTCGCCGCCCGGTCCATGCAGTAACCCGCCTTTGGTATCGTAAATACTTTCGGCTCCGCGAATTTTGGCAAAGGCGAATTGAGCATTGATTGCAGGATCGGGAGTCTGAAGAACCAGGTTATCCCAAAAACCGGCGACAAGAGCAACTCTTTCGGTATACTCATCCTCTACATTGATTGCAGCTTCTTTCTCCGAAGGCTTGTATCCCGAAAAAGTAGCCCCGAAAGAAAGCGACTCACCCGGTTTAAGGACGGCAGCAGTCTGTCCGCCTACTTCGGATACGAGCGAATAACTCCCATCCACTCCTCTTTTCGGATCTGTTTTACTAACAGATCTGGCTGCGGGAACTTCCAGATACAGTTCGGAATCTCCTTTGTTTGCCAGTGTGTATTTCTCACAAAAGGCAGGCTTGGAAACAGAAGGAAACAGAATACGAGTCATCTCCAGTTTTCCTTTTCCCGGAAGATTGAACTCACTGCGTACCGTCATAAGTCCTTTTAAATTGATCTCTTTAACCTGCTCTCCTGTCAGCGACCGGCCATTTACCGAAATCATCTCCACCACGTTTAAGTCTACGCGCCGCATCAGACTGGCGTGGGTATTGTTAGGCACGGTACGCAGCAAAGGCCAGACCATTCCACGGCTTAAATGAAAAGCGCCGGCATCGTCTACACCATACCGAAGCACTGTCGAAACTTTAAGTCCGCTCATCTCGATATGATCGCTATGAGGAAGACTTCCATTAACTATCCAGGAGATACTTCCGTCCGAATTGATTTTCCATCGGTTATCCGGACTCCCCACGGCTGCAGACATGGGCAACAAATAAAAAAGAGTAAGCAAGGCAACAAGACAAATTCTTTTCATAACTATTCGAATTGACTGAGATTAAGGTAACTATTTTCGCATCCAAAGAAATGCGGAAACAAAGATAACTTTTAATTAAAAAGAGAAAGATAATTCATTTACTTTTTCTCTTTTAATCAGAATCAGATGTATTATCAATAATAATTAAGTATGTTTGTGCACTCATTTTTAAATCTTTTATGCTCATGAAAATTACTAAAAAACTCGTTAACAGATTGGGATCTGCCTGTGTATGCGCAGCGGCTTGTGTATTAACCTTGACAAGTTGTGGAGAAGCTCAGCAAAATGTCCTCACTCCTCAGGAAGAAGCCGACGGATGGAAATTATTATTTGATGGCAAAACATTGGCCGGATGGAAGGATTACAACGGAACAACCCTTACTCAACCTTGGGGAGTTGTTGACGGATGTATCCAGGCAACGGGCGGTGGCAGCGATGCCAGTGGTTATATTGTAACCGACAAGCAGTACGAAAACTTTGAACTATCCTGGGATTGGAAACTATCCAAAGGCGGAAACAGCGGTATGTTATATCACGTGGTTGAACGTCCGGACTTTGCTGTTCCTTACGTAACCGGTCCGGAATATCAGCTGATAGACGAACCTAATTTTGCCGAACCATTGGAAGCCTGGCAGAAATTAGGTGTAGATTACGCCATGCATTTGCCGGATACAACAAAAATGAAAGTAAATCCGCAGGGAGAATGGAACAACTCTAAAATTGTATTCGATAATGGCCATGTTGAACATTGGCTAAACGGACAAAAAATCGTTGAATTCGAAGCATGGACCGACGATTGGTTTGCTAAGAAAAACAGTGGAAAATGGAATGATGCTCCCGAGTACGGATTGGCCAAAAAAGGCGTAATTTGTCTTCAGGATCATGGATATCCTGCCTCTTTCCGCAATATCAAGATCAAAGAATTACCAAGAAAGACCAAGGAAACAGCTTTGTTTAACGGCGTAGATCTTACCGGATGGGAAGTTTACGGAACAGAACAGTGGTACGTAAAAGATAGTCTGTTAATTTGCGAAAGTGGTCCGGATAAACAATACGGTTACCTGGGAACCCGCGAATATTACGACGATTTCGACTTTACTGCAGAATTCAAACAGGAAGCAGATGGCAACTCGGGCATCTTTATCCGTTCTACCGTAGGCGATAGTGTAAAGGTTAACGGCTGGCAGGTTGAAGTGGCTCCCAAGGGAATGGATACCGGTGGTATTTATGAATCTTATGGCCGCGAATGGCTGGTTCAGATCCCGGACGAAAAAGAAAATATCCTTAAACCGGGCGAATGGAATACCATGCGCATCAAGGTTCAGGGCGACAATGTAACTACCTGGCTGAACGGACAGGAAATGGTTAACCTAACCGACGAAAAGATAGGAAAAGGTCAGGGACGCATTGCTCTTCAGATCCATGATGGTGGCGGAATTAAAGTTCTCTGGCGGAATCTTGTTGTAAAGACGTTATAATTTTATACAAGATATACTACCTTTATAGAAAACCATGTACATGTAAATTAAAAAGCATGTACATGGTTTTTAATTTACATGTACATGCTTTTCTAAGCCGCTCACTGGATTAATGTAAAAAAGTATATATCTGTATACATCTTTTTAGTATTCCAATTGCAATTTATAGAGTTGCAGAACGTTGAAATTAAGGTTATTTCTTACCTTTGTCCCCGTTGCCTTGATGAAAGGCGCATACAATCGAATTAATTATCACTATATACTATCGTATGGGAAAATATAAACTAATCAACAACGCACTGGGCTGGCTTACTTTTGCCATCTCTTCGATCGTTTATTTGATGACTATGGAACCCACCGCCAGCTTTTGGGATTGCGGTGAGTTTATCTCTTCTGCCTTTAAACTGGAAGTAGGACACCCCCCCGGAGCACCGTTCTTTATGCTGACAGCCAACCTGTTCACCCAGTTTGCTTCGGATCCTTCGCAGGTAGCCGTGATGGTTAACTCGATGAGTGCCCTGTTCAGCGGACTCACCATCTTATTCTTGTTCTGGAGTATCACTCACCTTGCCCGCCGGATTATTGTAAAAGAAGGCGAAGAGGTAACAACCGCCCAGCTTATTGCCATTATGGGCAGTGGTCTTGTGGGAGCATTGGCCTACGCATTTAGCGATACGTTCTGGTTCAGTGCGGTGGAAGGCGAAGTATATGCTTACTCGTCGCTGTTTACTGCCGTTGTATTCTGGCTGATCCTGAAATGGGAAGCCGTTGCCGACAAACCTCATGCCGACAGATGGATGGTGTTGATTGCTTATCTGATGGGACTTAGTATTGGTGTTCACTTGCTGAACCTGCTTTGTATTCCTGCCATTGTACTGGTGTATTATTATAAGAAATTCCCTAACCCTACACTTAAAGGTACTGCCGTATCACTGTTGATATCCTTTGCAATTATCGCCATCATGATGTATGGTGTTGTTCAAGGTCTGGTTGAAGTATGCGGCTGGTTTGAATTGTTGCTGGTAAACCAAATGGGCATGCCTTATAATTCGGGTGTATTTGCCTATGTAGTTGTATTGCTGGGAGTTCTTGCCTGGGCAATCTACGAAACCATGGTTGCCGAACCCAATAAAACGCGTCTTAATATTGCCTTTATTCTTTCAGTAACTCTTATCGGTATCCCATTTATTGGGAGTGGCTATGTATTAGGTATTATCCTTATTATTGCCTTGACAGCCTATTTGTTTGTTGCCAAAAAGACTAACATTCAGCTGTTGAATACCATTCTGGTATCCTTGCTGGTTATCGTTGTTGGTTATTCTTCGTATGCACTGATACTGGTTCGTTCGTCGGCCGAAACGCCTATGGATCAGAACTCACCCAAAGATATCTTTACTTTACGCACGTATCTTGCCCGCGAACAGTACGGCAAAGTGCCTCTTATCTACGGTCAGACATACGTTTCTGAAGTAAAACGCGAAAATCAGGGAGGTACTTGTGCCGCTGTAACGAAGGAAGGAGCGCCTACCTGGAGCCGCGTAATCAAGAAAGACAAATCAGAAAAAGACAAGTACTACGTATCCCGTTACGAAACGGAATACGAATACATAGACGAACTTGACATGCTTTTCCCTCGTATGCACAGTAATGACGGTCGTCATGTTAGCGCTTATCAGGAATGGGCTCAGGTAAAAGGCGAGCCGGTCAGATTTAACCGTTGTGGCGAAGATGTGACGGTTATGAAGCCTACTTTTGCCGAAAACATCCGGTTCTTCGTTTCTTATCAGCTTAATTTTATGTACTGGCGTTACTTTATGTGGAACTTCTCCGGTCGCCAGAACGACCTTCAGGGTAATGGCGAAGTGGACAAAGGAAACTGGATTACCGGAATCAGTGCCATCGATTCGGTTATGGTTGGTCCGCAGGATGAAATGCCTTACGACATTGCCAATAATAAAGGGCACAACGTTTACTATCTGCTGCCATTGTTGTTGGGTATAATCGGACTTCTTTACCAGGCCTATGCAGGCGATAAGGGAATTCAATCCTTCTGGGTTACTTTCTTTTTGTTCTTTATGACCGGTATTGCCATTGTTCTTTATCTGAATCAGACTCCTTACCAACCGCGCGAACGAGACTACGCCTATGCCGGTTCGTTCTATGCATTTTGTATCTGGATAGGATTCGGTGTGGCTGGATTAGCCAAAGTTCTGGAAAAATACGGAAAGATGCCTGCCATTGCCGCAGCTTCTGTTGCAACTGTTGCCAGTTTGCTTGTTCCCATTCAGATGGCTGCTCAAAACTGGGACGATCACGACCGTTCGGACCGTTATGTTGCCCGCGACTTTGGTATCAATTACCTGGAATCCTGCGAGCCTAATGCCGTTATATTTACAAATGGAGATAACGATACTTTCCCATTGTGGTATGCACAGGAAGTGGAAGGCGTTCGTACAGATATACGTGTATGTAATACCAGCTATCTGCAGACCGACTGGTACATCGATCAGATGAAACGTCAGGCTTACGAGTCGGAGCCGCTGCCTATTTCATGGAACAGATCCGATTACGTGCAGGGAACCCGCGATGTAGCTTATATATTCCCGATGACCGACCAGGCTATCGATCTGAATACGGCATTGAACTTCGTTCGCAGCAACGATCCTAAATACAAAAAGATTCCCGGAATCAATCAGGCACTGGATTATATTCCTTCGCAAAAACTGATTTATAAGGTTGATTCGGCCGCTGCGCTTAAAAGCGGAGTGATTAAGTCGGAAGATGCTGGTCTTATGCTTAAGGAAATGACCATTGATTTGAAGGACAAGGAAGTTCTTGGAAAGCAGGAACTGATTGTTTTGGATATGTTGCAGACCAACAACTGGAAGCGCCCCATCTATTATGCGGTAACTGTTAGTCCCGATCAGTTTGTAAAACTGGATGGATATTTCCAACAGACAGGTCTGGCCTATCAGATTGTTCCGATGCATACGCAAGGAACCGATAAGGCTGTAAACTCCGAGCGCATGTTCGACAATGTGATGAACAAGTTCAAATGGGGAGGTGTAAGCAATCCCAATGTATACCTGGACGAAAATACAATGCGCATGTGTAAAAGCTTCCGTATGGCATTGTTCAGCAAATTGGCTTCTACCCTGATCAACGAAGGAAAGAACGATAAAGCACTTCAGGTACTTGATAAAGCGATGGAAGTTCTTCCCGCTAAGACCGTTCCGCTGGATTACAGCGCCCTTTCGCTGGGAGAATTCTACTTTACCTTGAATCAGCCGAAGAAAGCCGAGGCAATTTTCAACGGTATTGCTGATAATTCTATTCGCAGCCTGCGTTGGTACTTCCGTTTAAATCCGAATCAGATGGCTTCCATTATGGGCGATGTTGAACACAACCTGGCCGTATTGCAGGAAGTTCTTCGGATTGCAAAACAGTACAACCCGGAATTTGGCAAAGCATTCCAGGAAGAATTTGATAATTACCGTATGGCTTACGGTTCAGTACGCAAACAGTAAAGTATGTTTATAGAACAACCCCCGTTCCTTTACAGAGCGTTGTTTCCAGGGGTAATCTGGAGAATTCCCGCCAAGAAGAAGTGTGTATATCTCACCTTCGACGACGGACCAATTCCCGAGGTTACCCCTTGGGTTTTGGATACTCTCGACAAATATGGTATAAAGGCCACCTTCTTTTGTGTTGGCGACAATGTCCGCAAGTACCCCGAAGTCTACCAGATGGTGCTTGACCGGGGACATAAAGTGGGCAACCACACCTTCAACCATATTCAGGGTATCAGATTCTGGACAAAGAATTATGTGGCCAATGTAAAGAAAGCCGCAGAGTTGATAAAGAGCAATTTGTTTCGCCCTCCTCACGGTCACATGCGGTTTCCGCAAGTGATGTGGCTGCGGCTCAACTATAAAATTATTATGTGGGACGTGGTAACACGCGATTATAGTCCGCATATGACGCCCAACGGCGTATTTAATGTCGTTAAGAACTATACACGCAACGGCTCCATCATTGTGTTTCACGATTCCTTGAAATCGGAGAATAACATGAAGAATGCGTTGCCCCGTTCTATCGAATGGCTTCAAAAAGAAGGATACGAGTTTAAAATATTGGAATGATTTCCGAACAACGGATAAAGGAAGAGGCTATGCGCCTGGGGTTCGCTGCTTGCGGGATCTCGGAAGCCGGCCCGGCCAGCAGCGAAGCATCCTATTTTGACAACTGGCTGGCCGAAGGGAATCATGCGGGTATGAGGTTCATGGAAAACTACCGTGACCTTCGTCTTGATCCTGCCGGATTACTGGATGGCGCCCGTTCTATTATATCCGTTGCGATGAATTACTATCCTGCGGTAAGACAACCGGAGGATGTTCCTCAGCTTGCTTACTACGCGTATGGCAAAGATTACCACGACGTGATGAAGGAAAAGCTTGCTCAACTGGTTGCCTTTATTCGTCGCGAAGTGGATATGAACGCCCGTTGTTTTACCGACTCAGCTCCCATTTTGGAAAGATACTGGGCCTGGAAAGCCGGACTTGGCTGGATTGGGAAAAACACCCACCTCATCATTCCCGGCAAAGGTTCTTACTTTTTCCTTGGAGAGATCGTTACCGACCTGTACCTCACACCGGACAGCCCTATGGAAAATAGGTGCGGCCAATGTACCCGTTGCATGGATGCTTGTCCCACAAAGGCAATCGAAGCTCCAAAAAAGCTGAACGCAGGAAAGTGTATCTCGTACCTCACCATCGAAAACCAGGAAGAGATTCCCGAAGAGCTTGCTTCGTTAACGGGAAACCGTATATACGGTTGCGATACCTGCCAGCAGGTTTGCCCCTGGAACCGGTTTGCACACCCCGCCGACGAAGCTTCTTTCAGGATGAACGACGAGCTTGCCGCCATGACAGCTCAGAAGTGGTACTCTCTATCCCGTGAAGAGTACACCCGCCTCTTCAAAGGATCGGCCGTGAAGCGTGCCAAGTTTGAGGGGTTACAACGTAACATTGCAAATTATCAAAAGAATAATAACACAACTAAGATTTAGATGAAAAGAATCAGCCATCTGCTTCTCCTGTTTCTGCTTATTGCGGTAACGGCAGGCGCAGCACCTAAAGCACTAAAGGAAAAACTTGCTTCCTTGCAGGGAATCGAATCTGTCGACACCTTGTCGTCCGACTATTTTACTGAGAAATACGTAGTAACGGTTCGCCAGCCTCTGGATCACCAGCACCCCGAAAAGGGATCGTTCACACAGCGTGTGGTGGTTAGCCACGTTGGATACGACCGCCCCACGGTACTGATTACCGAAGGATACAGCGGCGACTACGGACTTAATCCGCGTTACCGTGAGGAACTTTCAGGCATTTTCAATACCAATATGATATTTGTAGAGCACCGCTACTTCTCTGGTTCTGTTCCTGATTCACTCAACTGGGACTATCTTACTGCCGAAAACTCGGCATACGACCTGCATCATATCACCCAACTTTTCAAACAAATCTATCAGGAGAAATGGATCAGCACCGGAATTAGCAAAGGCGGACAAACAGCCTTGATCTACCGGGCTTTCTTTCCAAATGATGTAGATATAACCGTTCCCTACGTAGCTCCCGTAAGCCGTTCGGCCGAAGATGGGCGTCACGAGCCATTTATCAGCCACGTATCCGACACGCAATCAAGAGAAACAATCCTGAACTTTCAGCGCGAAGTATTGAAACGAAGAGAGACCATGCTTCCTCTGCTCGAAAAACTCTGCAACGAGAAGCAACTAACCTTCCGCATTCCGATGAATGAAGTGCTGGATTATTGCGTGCTGGAATACTCATTCGCCTTCTGGCAATGGGGAACTCCCGTATCAACCATTCCGGCAACATCGGCAACAGACGATGAACTATTCAGACACCTTGCGGAGATAAGCGGTCCGGAATACTTTGCAAAAGATCAGCCTACCCAGGCATTCTTTATTCAGGCAGCCCGCGAACTTGGCTATTACGGATATGATACCGAACCGTTCAAAGGGCTCCTTTCCATCCAAAGCAGCAAAGGATACCTGGAACGAATCATGCTGCCCGAAGGCGTTCGCATTTCATTCCGGCCGGAACTCTACCAAAAGTTAACCCGATTTGTTGCGGAATCCGATCCAAAACTTATCTTTGTATACGGAGAGTACGATCCATGGACTTCGGTAGGGATGACCCAATTAAAAGGAAAGAAAAATATGTTTGCCGCCGTTCAACCGAAGGGTAGTCACCGGGCACGTATAAATTCCCTGCCCGACTCCCTGCGCAATAAAGTTATCAAGCGCCTAACAAAATGGCTGGAAGAATAACTATATTTGCATTCAGATTTCCGGCATATCAACTTTTAAACGCTTAAGAACTTATTATCAACTAATACTATTATGAAATTAAAACTCATCTCGGGGATATTACTCTCCATTTTCCTGGTTTCTTGCAAGACCGACACGCTTGTTACTTATGAAGTAATTCCGGCACCTCAATCGGTTGAATACAAAAGTGGCGTCTTGAAATTAGATAAAGTAGTGAAAGTCGCTTACTCAGCCGACCTTTCCAAAGAAGCATCCTTCATTAAAGAGGCTTTAAAATCCGATTTTGGAGTTGAAGCAGAACTGGTAAAGGAGGCTAAAAATGCGGACATCTCTTTGGTGATGGGTAAGTCAGGAACCTCAGAAAAAGAAGACGGATATGCAGTAAATGTAAGTTCGAAAGGTATAAAAGTTTCTTCTTCCTCTGCAACAGGTATATTTTACGGAATACAGACCCTGAGACAAATTATACAGAAGAAAGAAGAAATGCTGATTGTTCAAAAAGGGACTGTTAGCGATTCTCCCCGATTTTCATGGCGTTCCTTCATGTTGGACGAAGGTCGCCACTTCAAAGGAAAAGAGGTTGTCAAACAATTACTTGACGAAATGGCTCTTCTTAAAATGAATGTTTTCCATTGGCATTTAACCGAAGACCAGGGATGGAGAATTGAAATAAAGAAATATCCAAAGCTCACCGAAATAGGTTCGTTCCGCGACTCCACCGAAATCAATCACTTTGAAAGCAACGTATTTGACGGAAAGCCTCATAGCGGTTTCTATACACAGGAAGACATAAAGGAAATAGTAGCTTACGCCGCCGACCGTCATATCCTGGTGGTACCCGAAATAGAAATGCCCGGACATGCCAGTGCTGCGATAGCCGCTTATCCATGGCTTGGAACAACCGGTAAACAGATAAATGTTCCTTGCAAATTCGGTGTTCAATACGATATATTCAACGTAACAGATCCCAAAGTAATCGAATTCTTTACAGATGTGATCGACGAAGTAATTGCGCTGTTCCCTTCTCCCGTATTCCATATCGGCGGAGATGAGGTAAGATACAACCAGTGGAACGAATCTCCCGAAGTTAAATCGTACATGGAAAAGAACAACATAAAGACTCCTGCCGAATTACAGGTATTCTTCACCAACAAGATTTCAAACATACTTGCGGCCAAGAATAAAAGAATGATGGGCTGGAATGAAATTACGGGAGCTAAATTGCATGAGTATCAATCGGAAAATGACACCAAAGAGGGTAATGAAAAGTTGGCAGACGGAACGATCGTACACTTTTGGAAAGGTGATTCAAGCTTGATTTTGAATACCATCCACAAAGGTTATGATATTGTAAACTCCGATAACGTATATACCTACCTTGATTATGACTATAAAGCAATCTCTTTACAAAATGCTTACGACTTTAATCCTATTCCCGCCGGACTTCCCAAAGAATTAGAAACAAAAGTTTTAGGAACAGGTTGCCAGATGTGGGGAGAATTTATTCCTACCGTCGAAACCATGAATTATAAGGTTTATCCCCGTCTGGCTGCTTACGCAGAAGGAGGATGGACTGCTGCGGAGAATAAAAATTACAGCCGGTTTAAGAAAGCTTTGCCTCATTTTTTAAACCGCTGGTCAGCCATGGGAATTAAATACGGACCCGTTGAATAAAAATATAATTTTGTTTTTAAATTAAAAAAAATGTAATATTGCAGACCTTATAGAACAAAAAGAAGATTCGGGTGGTGGATAAATATGGAAGATAAGATTTTAATAGCAGAAATTGTGGACGGACAAGAGGCTTCCTATGCTTGTTTATACAACAAATATGTAAAAGATCTTTTTTCATATGGAATGGGACTGGGTTTCGAAAGAGAAGTTATAAAAGATGCCATTCAAGATGTCTTTCTTAAATTATTATCCAATACTAAAATTATAAAAGAGGTTACCAATGTTAAATTTTACCTTCTCAGAAGTTTAAAAAACAGGCTGCTGGATATACATAAAAACAAAATAATCTACAACGAAATAGATGCGGAGGGACTGGAATTCAGCATTAAGGTTTCTGTACTGGACGATTTGATTGAAAAAGAAGATCGAAATATCCTGGAACATCGAATCCAAAACCTTTTAAGCAACCTTACCAACAGACAAAGAGAAGCAATCAGTCTCCGCTATATGCATGAAATGGAGTACGAAGAGATCGCGTTGCTTTTGGAAATGACACCAAAAGCAACGCGCAAACTCGTTTCCAGGGCAATGGAACGTCTGCGGGATCAGAACTTAATTTTAATTTATTTTCTTCTTTTTTGTAAAATCTGAATTTTTTTGGGGACAAAAAACAAATGCTGTCGTCTTCTATGTATTATTATGAAGCTTCAACATCTATTTTATGCACCAAGAAGATAACTATTCTGAAAAGCATTTTCTAAATAACGATCGTTTTCTGTTATGGAGGATTTCTCCTGATTCGGAATTGGATACCTATTGGGATAATTACATAAAAACTCATCCCGAACACCTGGATGGTTTTAACCGCGCCATCGAAATCATGTCGTCTGTCAAAATGAATGAATACTCCCTTTCATCCAAAGAAACAGACGGGATGTATGCGCTGCTTCAGCAAGAATTCAAGAAGAAATCAAAAGGCAAAACCCGCCGTCTTATTTTCAACTACTCGGCCGCCGCCTGTTTTGCACTGCTCTGTTTAATCGGGTCCTTGTACTATATACATACATCTTCATCTTTATCTAATCAACTGGCAGCAGTTGCAGATATGAAGATAGACAGTACACAAGTTGATGTTGAACTTATCATCCGCAACGATAAGAAGATGATTCTCGCGGAGCAATCCACCATTAAATACAATTCGCAGGGAAAAGTATTGGTTAACGATAAAGAAGCAGACGTAGAAAACAAGGCAGTTGAAGGAGAATCCAATATTAACACATTGAAAGTCCCCTACGGAAAACGTTCCGTACTAATCCTAGAAGACGGAACTAAAGTCTGGGTAAATTCAGGAACAACCTTACAGTTTCCCTCCTCATTCGAACCA
This sequence comes from uncultured Macellibacteroides sp., assembly GCF_963667135.1. NCBI lineage: Bacteria > Pseudomonadati > Bacteroidota > Bacteroidia > Bacteroidales > Porphyromonadaceae > Macellibacteroides > uncultured Macellibacteroides sp. The sequence continues at coordinate 1,394,335 of NZ_OY762974.1, forward strand.
AACAAACGAACCATCAGTGTAAACGGAGAAATTTACATCGAGGTAGCAAAAGATGCCAATCGTCCCTTCTTTATAAAAACAACCTCTTTCGATGTACGCGTACTTGGCACAAAATTCAACATAACCGCTTACAGTGAAGATGCCACCCAGCAATTAGTTCTTGTACAGGGCAGTGTGGAAGTAAATACAGCAGCCAAGCAACAAGTAATTATGCGTCCAAACGAATTATTTAGCTTAACCAACAACAAGGTAAGTACAAAAATGGTCGATGTATACGATTATATCAGCTGGAAAGACGGCCTATTTAAATTCAACAGCGAATCTCTTGATGTTGTACTGCATCGACTATCCAGATATTATAGGCTAAAAATAAATTGCGACGAAGCCTCAAAGAAAAAAATATGTTCCGGTAAACTTGTATTGTTTGATGATTTTGATAGTGTTATGAAAACAATTTCAGAAATACTACCCATACAATACGAGCGAAAAGGCGATGTGATTAATATAAGTAGTAACCCATAAATAGTGTGCGAATGAAATATACCTGATCAATCTTATTCAACTATACTGGAAAACACAAAAAAGAAAAGTCGGACAATGGGCATATTGTCCGACCTGAAATTCCAGTTAATCTAGTTTATTCAACAAGAGAAAAACTTAAATCAATACAAATGTATGAAAAATAATTTATATACAATTAGAAATAAAACAAATAGAACCCTTAAGAAGCTAATCACTGCGTTGTTTATCGTGATGCTTATGAGCAGCTATCCTGGCATGGGTTATTCAAAAACAAACAGTGACACAAAAGTTCGTTTATCCATTGAATTATCTCAGGTTTCAATAAAAGATGCATTAGCTACAATTGAAAGTAAAAGCGACTACGTCTTTTTCTATTCAGATGAAATCAGTAGTGAATTAAACAGACGGGTAAGTATCGATGTAAAATCGAAAACAATCAACGAAATTCTTGCCAATTTACTGAATGACACCAATCTATCATTCAGATTTAATGAGAATCAGGTTGCCATTGTAAGAAAGCAGGCTACTAGTGCGGCTAATTCCATCAGGGTTAACGGATCTGTAAAAGACAAAGACAAGAATCCACTACCGGGGGTGAATATTACAATCAAAGGGACAAGTGTTGGAACGGCTTCCGATATAAACGGTAACTTCTTTTTAGAGGTTCCCGATAAAAACGCAGTATTACAATTCCAGTTTATCGGATTCGAACCACAGGAAATCAAAGTGGGTAACCAAATCAATATCAACGTAACTTTGAAGGAAAACGAAACCGAGCTGGAGGAAGTTGTGGTAGTTGGTTACGGTTCACAAAAGAGAGTCTCTGTTGTGGGTTCCATAACAACCATCGAGCCGGGTAAATTACAAGCTGGGACAACCCGTTCAATGAGTAACAATTTAGCCGGACAACTTGCCGGTGTAATTGGTGTGCAACGTTCGGGAGAGCCGGGTTACGACAATTCCAATTTCTGGATTCGTGGTATTTCTTCTTTTGCAGGTAACAACAATCCTCTTGTATTAGTGGATGGGGTTGAACGGTCATTAAATAATATTGACCCTGCGGAAATTGAATCTTTTTCTGTATTGAAAGATGCTTCTGCCAGTGCAGTATATGGTGTTCGCGGAGCGAACGGTGTAATCATCATCAACACCAAACGGGGAGAAATCGGAAAACCTAAAGTAAGCGTACGTCTTGATCAGGGAATCACTAAATTAGGTAAATTACCTGAGTTTGTAGGGTCGGCCGATTACCTGAGTTTACTCAACGAAATAGCCCGCGACGAAAATAAGCCTGAAAGGTACACAGAAGAACAAATTGAGAAATACCGCACAGGCGAAGATCCCGACTTGTATCCCGATGTTGATTGGGTAGATGCCATAACCGATGATTATGGACATAATACTCGTGGAAATGTGACCGTATCCGGAGGTAGCGACCTTCTTAGATACTCGTTAGTAGGATCATTCTACAACGAAAAAGGGATTATCTCCCGCGATTCTAAACAGGCATGGAATTCAAGTTCTAACCTGAACAGGTACAATGTACGTTCCAATGTAGATGTTGATATCACAAAGACAACCGTATTCCGGGTTAATATCGGCGGATATCTGCAAGACCGCAGACGTGCACCTCAGAGTGTGGACGGGTTGTTCTCTTTGGCATTTGACACACCTCCGTTTGTACATCCCCAACAATACTCTTCGGGAGAAATACCTGTTGTACCAGAGCGAGCCAATCCATGGGCGTGGGCAACACAAACCGGATACGAAACTTTCAGTGACAGTAAGTTAGAGTCTTTATTCTCTATCGAGCAAAACCTGAATTTTATTACAAAAGGCTTAAAGACAAAAGCCATGTTTTCTTTCGACCGTTTTCAGGGAAATGGGGTATCAAGAAATAAAACGCCAGATCTTTATAACCCCACTACCGGGCGAAATGAAGATGGCAGTTTGAATCTCTTAATCTATCGTTACGGACAAAACTTCCTGAACCATAGTAATTCTTCCGATTGGGGAGATAAACGAACTTACATCGAGTGGACTGTTTCTTACGATCGTACGTTTGGAAAGCATACCCTCAACGGGATGTTCCTTTTCAACAGAAGTAACTTCGAAGATGGAAGTAAACTTCCTTACCGTAATCAAGGTATTGCAGGACGTGCATCCTATACCTTCGATAGCCGCTATGTGGCCGAAGTGAACTTTGGATACAACGGTTCCGAAAACTTTGCGAAAGGAAGTCGTTACGGCTTCTTCCCCTCAATTGCACTGGGATGGTTACTTTCCGAAGAACCTTTTATGAAGCCGTATAAAGAAACGTTCTCAAAAATTAAGTTCAGAGGTTCTTACGGTCTGGTTGGTAACGACCAGTTAGGTGCTAACAGAGGCGACTATCGTTTTGCTTATCTGACAACAATTGGTGATACAGATGGCTACCGCTGGGGCGTTGATAATGATTATTATCGGGCAGGACGTTGGGAAGGAAATGTCGGAGTTCCAAATCTTACCTGGGAAACAGTGAAAAAAGCAAATCTAGGTTTTGAATTAGGCCTTTGGAATGCAATCGAATTACAAGCAGACTTCTTTAAAGACCGACGTGAGAATATCTTCTTGCAACGTCAGACTATGCCAGGCTCTGCCGGATTTATCCAGACTCCATTTCAGAATTTTGGTATTGTGAACAATCAAGGTGTCGATTTGTCGCTTACAGCAAACAAACAAGTCACTAAAGATTTTATGATATCCGCCAGAGGAACATTTACCTACGCGAAGAATAAGATTATCGAACAGGATGAACCATTAGGTATTCTGGGAACAAACCGTTCAAGCACAGGATACCCGATCGGACAAATCTTTGGGTTACTGGACGATGGTTTATTTACTGATGCAGACTTTGTGGATGGAGAATTGATAGAAGGCATACCTGAACATACGTTTAGTCCGGTCCGTCCAGGAGATATCAAATATAAAGACGTAAATGAGGATGGCGTTATAAATGATTTAGACCGAACCGCTATTGGTGGGACATGGAATCCCCAGATTGTTTATGGTTTTGGATTGAACCTTCAATACAAGAATATTGACTTCGGATTCTTCTTTCAGGGTAATGCAAAAACTAACCGCATGATTGGAGGAAGTAACTTTATTCCAGGTAGCGGAGATGGTTCTATGGGTAACATTATGTCTAATTACCAAGACCATTGGACGGTGGACAATCCAAGTCAGGATGTTTTCTGGCCACGTTTGTCAAGTTCAAGAAATGCGAATAATACACAAGAGTCAACCTGGTGGCTTCATGATATGAGCATGTTACGTTTAAAGAATGTAGAAATAGGATATAATTTCTCTAAAAAGAAATTATTACCAAACTTTATTCAGAGTGCCCGCCTATTTGTAACGGGATCAAACCTGCTGCAGTTCTCCGGATTCAAACTATGGGATCCAGAGTTGGATACTTCTAACGGACTTCGTTACCCTATTATGAAATCGGCTTCTTTTGGATTAGAAATTAATTTTTAAATCATTAATCGAAAACGTATGAAACTTATTAAATATGCATTATTAGCCTTTGGGCTTACAGCATTCAGCTCCTGTTCTGACTATTTGGATAAACAGCCTGATGATATGCTTACCCTCGAAATGGTTTTCAACGACAAAACAAGAACAGAAGATTGGTTAGCCGGCTGTTATTCAAGTATACCAGACCCGTTATGGGGCGGAGCATACGGTAACGGACAGAATGGATTAGGTCCGTTAGGCGACGATGCCGCTCCTTCAACTGGATGGGAAAAATTTGGTTGGAATATTATTGCCAAACAAACCGGTAACTGGAGTCCTAATTCAGGAGATGGCCATGGTTATTGGGCTTTGCTTCCAAAGCGAATCCGTACTGCTCTTATTTTTATAGAAAATGTAAAGCCTAATCCAGCTCAACTTATACTTGAAGCGGATGTGGAAAACATGAAAAATGAAGCTCGTTTCTTAATTGCCTACTATAACACTCTTTTGGTGGAAATTTACGGACCAGTTCCATTTAATCCAAACAAGCTGCTTACCGGAGAAAGTACTTCCGAAGAAATTATGGCAGGTCAGACTCCCTATGATCAGATAGTAGATTGGATTGATAAGGAGCTAGTAGACTTGTCTAAAAAACTACCTGCCTCGTATACTGATAAAAAGAAGTATGGCCGCGCCACTTCCATTATGTGTTTGGCAGTAAGAGCCCGTTTATTACTGTTTGCCGCAAGTCCGTTGGTTAATGGAAATCCAGATTACAAAGGGCATGTAAACTTCAAAGGCGAAGAGCTCTTTAATTCAACCTACGATCCTCAGAAATGGGTAAGAGCGGCTAACGCCTGCAAGGAACTTATCGACGCAGCCCAGGCTGCAGGACATGGATTATATTATGAATACAATCCCGACGGCAGCATCGATCCATTCTTGTCATACCAAAATATGCAATTCAAAAAGTCAACCGAAGGCAACAAGGAAATTCTGTTTGCCCGTCCGGATTGCGACTATGGATCAATAAACAGACACGCAACACCGAGAGGTTGCGCCGGTAACGGTGGATACGGAGTTACCCAATCATTGGTAGACGCCTTCTTTATGGAAAATGGCTTGCCTCCAATTTTAGGATACAATGCAGACGGCAGTCCAATTATTAACCAGGCTTCCGGTTACAAAGAAAAGGGATTCTCCGAAGCACCCGAAATCCGTAAAACACAATGGATCGAATCTCAAGGAGACGGTAAGGTCACATTGGAAGGTACCTATAACATGTACACGCACAGAGAGCCACGTTTTTATGTTTCCGTGTTGTACAACCGTGCCTGGTATCGTTCAGAAAACAGAACAACCCGTTTCATGATTGGAGAATGGGACGGTGGACCAACACACGATGCTCCGCAAAATGGCTATTTGATGAGAAAATCAGTTCATCCTGATCATGAAGCACGTAACAACGTATTCCCTTACTACCCGGGCATCCTGTACCGTATGGGTGAAGCTTATCTGAACTATGCGGAAGCATTAAACGAAGCCAAACCAGGCGATCCTGATATCCTTAAATATTTGAATCTCATCAGAGAAAGAGCTGGTGTTCCTCAATATGGTTCTGGTCAGGGAATGATTGCAGCTCCTTCCAATCAAAATGATATGCGCGTAGCCATTCATCGAGAACGTCGCGTTGAATTAAACTGCGAGAACATTATCCGTTACTTTGATATCCGCCGTTGGAAAGAAGGCGAAAAGTGTCTGAACGGACCATTCTACGGAATGAACTTTATGGGCGAAAAAGTAAGCGACGACGATAGCGATCCTAAAGCTTTCTTTACCCGTAAGGTATATCAACGCCGTGTATTCGAAAAGAAACAATACTGGTTCCCGGTTCCGCAATGGGAAATGGATAAGAACCCCAATCTGGTTCAGAATCCGTTCTGGAAATAAGCATAATCAAAAACGCCCGGCCTATAAAGACCGGGCGTTTTTTTATTCGTACCAGTAAACCTGTAATCAGATCAAAGACATGTACTTCTTATTTTTCTAATAAGGCAACAGTGCACCAAAGATAAGGGGCTTGTCCATGAAAGTCACCTATACGGCGCGGTCGATCATAATAGTACTGTTTGTCGTTCTTCTTGTTAGTTCCAACACAAACCTCCGTTACGTCGCCATTTTCATTGATGTATGAAACCAACGCCATCCAGGCCTTTCGGGCAGCCGGTGCATATTCCTTCGCATCCAGCCATCCATGCTTTACACCCGTGATAAAGGCAAAAGTAAACATGGCAGATCCGGAAGTTTCAGCCCAGCAATCCGGTTCGTCAATCAACTGATTCCACAAACCGTTGGGCATCTGAAATTTTTTAAGGCTACTCATCATTGTACGGTAACCTGTCAGTATACGAGGACGATCCTTATGGTCTTTTGGTAAACAACGAAGTAATTCTGCCATCCCAGCAGCCATCCAACCATTTCCGCGTCCCCAATAGAAAGGAACATCCGGCGCATGATAGAACAATCCGTTTGGCCGTTGCAGTTCTTCCAGATAAAGCACCATTTCCTTAGCCGCACGATCCAGGTATTTACGATCGCCTGTCACTTTATAGGCTTGCGTCTGCACAATGGTAATCATATACATGTCGTCAATCCACATACGCGTTTGCCAGGTATATCCTTTTTCAGCCCAGGCTTTTTCTTCCGGTTTCGCATTTTCTGGAACTTGCCACTGAGTATCTGCATACGATATCCCAAGATCGAGGTATCTCTTCTCTTTTGTTATCCGATAAAGCTCCAATGGTAAACTTCCAAACATATTCAGATCGACATGATTCTTTATAGGCAACAGCTCTTTTTCTGTTGTAAACAAAGGCTCAAACTTGTCTTGCAACAATTTACCAAGTTCCTTATTATTTGTTACCGCGGCAAATTTAAGAGACCCGTTCCAGTTAAAAGTTTCCGGATAGCTAATCCATTTACCCCCGTGAAGCATGTGCTTACTTTCCGTAAAACGGTACGCCAGCCGCTTTCCTACTTCTTGGGGCGTAAATCCTTTGGGAAAGTCTGTCAGCATCGCATCCTGCGCAAACAACAACTGGAAAGGTAAAAAAAATAATAATGCAACTGTTTTCTTATTTATAATCATAGCCATACTATTTATATGTAAATCAGAGATCAATTTGTCGTTTTATCTTCATCAGCAACCGCATCTTCCCAATTATCCCATTTAGGAGTAGCCGGGTCGTACCCTTCATAACCATAGTTCTGACTCAGTATACCTTTGTTGTTAGCCGTAATTGCCGCATAAGGAATTGGCCAATAAAGATTCTTTTTGTCCATGGTATAATTGGGATTACTGTTACCGGTAGCATCAATCTGCACAGCACCCTTGTTATACATGCTGTAGTGAAAAATGCGTTGATACCAATAACTTCCCCCCGCTGGATCAACCCCGCTTTGCTTGTCGAAGTTATCAAGGGTATAAATGTTCCCCCATTCGTCGGGTTTACCACTACGTGCAAGACAAAGCGACACACGAGTCAGTTCCACATTACGCCATTCTTCCCAAAACAATTCACGGGCACGCTCATTCATAATGTCTCCAATGGTAACAGCCCCTTTATACAACTCGGCACATTTTGCCCTCTGTCTCAGTACATTCAAATCATCCTTAATTGTAGCATCGTTCTCATTCATGTAATATTTGGCCTCTGCCCGAAGAAGATACGCTTCCGCCAAACGATAAAGATACCAATCGGCAATACCGCCGTTCGTTGCACCTCTGTTACCATCGGAACCTCCTATGTTCGCTTCATTCATAGGGTCATCCAAATACAATTTGTAATGGGGGAAATCGAACCATCGGCGAATGGTGTCGCTACACAACAGCGTACCGTTTGAAGGATTATACAGTTTGATGTACTTACCAAATTCCGATGATGCTTTGTTATTTACATAGAAAGAATCCATACGCATCCAGTTACCCACTTCCGAATTGTGGCGCAAGTCAGCGTTATCCACCACACCATTCACATTCCACAAAGCATTGGTATAAAAATAAGTAGGACGGAATGTTGCAATACCACGTCCAAATGCCCTCATATAATCATACTTCGGATTATAATCGGCATGGTTCCGCTTTAAATTCAGCATAGCCTGTTTACCATCCTTCGTTTTTACCCTACCATCGAAAAACATAGGATACAAAATACGCATTGTAAGCATTTTAACAAAGGACTCCTGATCCGAACCACGATTTGGCATACCCATGATAACCTCCTTATTGGCAGAGATAAGCTTGTTCTCGGCTCGATGTAAATCCCAGATCACATTACGGGTAATCTTCCATGTCTGCGGCTCTCCACCGTCATTAAATGTACCAAAGTTATTTTGCATGAGCGAAAAGCCCGACTGATCAATCAAGATATCAGTTTGCTCTTTGGCTTTGGCATACTCGCCCATGGCCAGATAACACTTGGCCAACAACATGCGACACGCACCCTTGTTCACCATACCAATCATACTCATGTTTTTTTGATCGGGCACCCATTGCACAGCAAACTCCATATCCTTGGTAATCATTTGCAGAATAGCATCACGCTTTGTGCTGCGGTAATTCTGCTTAGGAACCTCCAGCACCTTGGTTACAAGAGGCACATCACCAAATTGAAACACCAAAGACATATAACGGAAGGCACGATGAAAATAAGCCCTTCCTTTATAGGCGTTTTTTGTAGCATCATCTAAGCTCTCAACATTATCCACAAACTGAATAACAGTATTAGCATACATGATCCCTTTATAAGATTCTTCCCAAAAAAACCAGATACTGTTTGTCCTGTCAAGATTTTGCTGCGTAGTTTCACTTGTAGGCGTGAGCATATTGGCCACATCGCAGAGCATATTTCGCTTGTCGGTCGCACTGGCAACCATCAAATCGGAAAAGATATACTCCGTTCCAAGGGAAAGCATTTCGTTATGATCGGTCGCCCAATACAGTTTAAGGTGACGGTCACATATCGCCATGGCCGACATCAAGCCCGTTTCGGTACTGAATGTGGCCCCCGGTTCGTAAAACGACAGAGGTTCGGGCTTCAAAAATTCCTCTTCGCAGCTGCTAAACAACATTAAGCTGCCCATGACTATGGCGAGGCATATACGATTCAATTTATGAGTTATCAATTTCATTTCTGTTACTATTAAAGTTAAAAAGATAAATTCAATCCCAATGAATAAACACGTGTGGCCAATCCGCCGGTTTCAGGATCACCGTATTCCCAGTCTTTTGCCCAGACTGCAACGTTACGGATATTGCCATACACCTTCACACGTTCAACATCCAGTTTTGATGTCCACTTTTTCGGAAGCGTATAACCCACCGAAATATTGTCAAGACGAATAAACGAGCGGTCGTACAATTTTTCTGCTCCTGCAGCACCCGTAGGTCCCTTAGCCTCAATACGCGCGTACTTGTTGGTAGGGTTATCAATTGTCCAGTATTCTTTGGCAGGCAGATTTAACAAACCGTAATTCAAACGCCCGCCATCGTCATCATTATTAAGATAATTACCCGACAAACTTTTGTGTCCCATTCTGGAATAGATGTTAAACGAAACACTGAGGTTTTGCCAAAATACAAACTCGTTGCGAATAGACCAATGAATAGGCGGTGTAGTTTGTCCGAGAAACTCCTTATCCTTATCATTATACACAGGCACTACAGTACCATCGGCCTTAACCACATCGTCGGCCGTATAATTGTTCGCCACTTTCGGATCGCCGGGTACCTGTCCATATTTTTTGGCTTCCTCAACCTCATTGGCCTGCCAGATTCCCTTAACACGATAGTTCCATATCGAGCTGATAGGCTGTCCGATAAACCATCCGTTTGATATATCGTCCATTTCTTTCGTCCCGATAACATTCCCTTGTGCATCAAGTGTATTCTGGTTCTCGTAATAAAGATGCTTAATCTCATTCTTGTTATATGAGAAACCCAAAGTGGTAGTCCATTCCAGCGTTCTATTCTTGATATTAAGCGTCCTTAATGAAATTTCAAACCCACGGTTATCTACCTGACCCAAATTGGTTGTAATGTTTGTAAATCCGGTAAAACTTGGCAGACGCTGATTCATAATCATATCATTGGTACGCATGTCGTAGTATTCCAGACTTCCCGAAATACGGTCGTTTAGAAACCCAAAATCAAGTCCAAAGTTCCATGATGCGGTTTTTTCCCACTGCAAATTAGGATTTGCCAACCTGTCGGCCATTAAATAACGCATTAACTCCAATTCACCCGCCTGGTTAAGATATCCTTGCATTTTACCGGCGCCTTCGTAAAGATTAGCCAGTGCTACATAAGGATTATCCAGCGAGCGGTTTCCATTTTTACCGTAAGAGGCGCGCAATTTACCAGTGTTCATAATATGCTCCCATTTGAAGAATTTTTCATCTGCAAACGACCAGGCCAACGCCACTGAAGGGAAAGTAGCATATGGATTAGAAGCCCCGAATGCAGAATAACCATCCCGACGGATCGATGTGGTAAGCATATACCGGTTGTCGTACGAATAAAACAAACGAGCCAACAACGCATCTGCCGTCTGACGTGAGTCGCTGGACGAGTAAGAACTGTTTTCTTTGCTTCCGTTCTTGGTATTATGGAATCCTAACGCATCAGACGGCAAGATATTACGAGCCTCAATACGGTCGGTCCACGAACTACGTTCCTCGGCTTCCTGCACCAACGTCAGGATGGTACGATGTTTTTCTTTGAACGTATTTTCCCAGGTAATGGTGTTATTTAACGACCAGTCAAAGTTCTTAGTCTGCTCGCGGTTAGCACCCCGATCTACAGGATTAGAGTCCGGCAAGGAAGCCGACATAAAATAACGATCATAAAAGAATTGATAGCGGGGCGAAGCATTAAACGTGTAAGTAACATTAAAAGGTAATAAAACCTTCGCGTTCAAAATACTGTTAAGCACCGTATATCCCTTTTCCAGTTCCAGGTATTGCTTCTGAAAATCGTAGTTATAACCCCTTTGGTTATAATCGGAACTCAGCGGATACTGCACAAGATTGCCCGCTTCATCCGTATAATCGGCATAAGGACTGTTACGTAACGATTGATCCAGATCCATATCGATATTACCATCCGAGCGGTCCTGAAAGTTTACATTGGCACCAATTTCGAACCACTTGTTCACCTTAGCGTCTATTTTCATGTTTGCGCGCACGGCTCGGTACGCATCACTAACAACAACGCCCTCATTATTCAAATAGCCCATAGATAAATAATAGTTTACCTTTTCACTGGCACCACTTACGCTGGCATTATAATCTTGATTGAAACCCGTTCGGAAACTTTTCTTAGCCCAATCAACGGTTTTACCAGCCAGGTAATTCTCAAGCGCATTACCTTTAAAGCCAATTCGTTTCGCCCAGATGCTCAAGTCGGACTCATCACTCTCATTAGAAGTATAAGCACGCCAATTATCGATGGAAACCGAAGAAGACAGCTGATCCGGACGCATAAAATAGCCAGGCTGACTAGCATAAACGCCGGTTTGATAAGCATCATAAGCCCCGGTCTGAGGATTTACACCATACGTATTTTTTGTGAACCAATCCTGGCGATGTTGTAAATAAGCATCCGTGCCGAATCTTTCGCGGTACGTACTCGTTTCCGTCCACCCGATATTCGTGGTAACATTAATAACCGGTTTACCCTGCTTACCCTTTTTGGTAACGATAATGATAACACCACTTGCCGCCCGGGCGCCATAAATAGCCGTTGCCGAAGCATCTTTAAGAATATCAATCTGAGCAATATCGTCGGGGTTTATTTCCGAAAGCTCACCATAAAAAATCATTCCATCCAGGATAAGTAACGGATTGTTGTGCCCACCATCGGTATAAACCGAACGCTGTCCGCGTAGCATCATGGAACCTCCCCCTTTGGCCGAAGCTTCATAACCTACCTGCAAACCCGGAGTACCCCTCAGGATATCCTGCACTGTTTTTGGCGTTTCGTTCGCGATATTACCCGGACGAATCTGCAAAATGGAACCGGTCAGGTCCTTTTTCCGCATCGTACCGTAACCTACCACCACCACTTCTTCCAAATTCATTAAATCCTCCTTCATAACAACACGGATATCAGACTGATCCCGAACCGTTACATTCTGAGGCACATACCCAATGAAAGACACTTGTAACACGACCCCATTAGAAGGAACCTGCAAGCTAAATGCCCCATTTATATCGGAAATCACCCCGTTGGTAGTCCCCTTTTCAATAACACTGGCACCGATGATAAACTCGCCCTTCTCGTCGGTAACAATACCTTTGATAAGCCTTTTGTTTACCTGCTGTCTCTCTGCCGAACGAGAAGTTCCCGGTTTGTAAATCAATATTACATTATTTTCTACCGAGTAAGCTAAATTCTGATTTTTTAAAAGGAGATTGAGTACATTATCTACCGAGTTATCGCGCACATTTAATGTCACACGTTCACTATCGTTCAATTCTTTGTTGTTGTAAAGAAACGAGACGTTTGTTTGCTTCTTAATTTCCAAAAGGACCTCCTTGATGGTCCCGTTTTCTATGTTCAGATCCAATTTCATATTTTGTGAAAAAGAAGTGGATGCCACCATGGAAAAGGTTGAAATGATTATAAAAAGAGTGAATAATTTCATGGTTCTTAGTATTTTCTTTGAAGTAAAAAAATAGCCGTAAAACCTTCCTATAAAAGATTTTTTCATACTTTTGTTATAAATTATAGTTAGAAAATCTGAGAATTTTAAAACTGTATGCTGAATCGGGAAATGTGTCCGCATTTCCTGATTCTTTTTATTTTAAGAAGAATTCATTTGCTACTAAGTGATTTAAGGTTCAACAATTATTTATTTTCTCTCAAATATTTCTATTCCATTATCCGTTTCACGATATTCGAAATTTCGTATTTTCTTAAACGAATTAAGTATATGAAAAAGCCCCTCCTGTTTACTAAAAAAGCCTGAGTACAACTGGTTCTCCAGGTTTGGAGACAAGATGGAGATCTTCACGCCATATTGTCGACCCAGAATCTTTATAATATCGATAAACTCTTCATTTTCAAAGAAACACTCCCCGTTCTTCCAGGAAGAATAAAGTTCCGATTTCACATCAGAAACAGCCGCTTTATTGGTCGTTTTGTCGAATACGAACTGCTGATCAGGCTTTAATAAAACCTCCTTGGCGGATGAATACTCCGGCCGATCAATCTTTACCCGAACCGATCCCTCCATAAGAGTCGTGATTACCTCCATGTCGTCATCATACGCCTTTATATCGAAATGAGTACCCAACACCCTTATTTTCATCTGATCCGTCTCCACGATAAAAGGATGCTTAGCATCTTTGGCAACCTCAAAATAGGCCTCCCCGTTTAATGTAACCACCCTGTTTCTGCCATCGAAAGACAAAGGATAACGAATAGACGACTCCGCATTTAGCTCAACCACCGTACCATCACTAAGAGTCAGGCGGGAAGTACTTCCGGCAGGAGTTTTCGACTCCACATAAACAGGCTCCACAAGCTCTGCATTCCAAAAAGTAAGTCCGCCAATGGCTAACAAAAGCGTAATGGAAGCCGCCGCCACATATTGCCACAGCCGCAGTTTTTTCTTTAGCTGCATCCGGCTTATCTTTTCCCGGGTCTGCCAATACACCCGTTCCTTAGCCGCTCCGGCCTTCAATTCTACCTCTTGGCTGAAAGAAGTCTTCTTAAGCTTATCAAAAAACGTTTGGTTTTTGGTATCTTCAAGCAACCAATCATCAACCAACTGCTTTTCTTCAGCCGAATAAACTCCTCCCAGAACAGAAGAAATAGGTCCCCATATATCTTTATTGTTATCCATATCAATCTTTTAACAACGGTTCTTAAAGAAACCCTCACCTATAAAGAGTCTCAAAATAAAAAATACATCTAAGCGGTTTTCAATTATTTTTTGGAATCCCGAAAAAAACTACAAAATGAAAAGAATAATATCCCCAAGACGCTTGGTTAACTTCTTTATAGCCAGCACCATCTGCGCATTAACGGTTTTTTCGGATATGGATAGAATTTCTGCGATTTCTTTATATTTCAAACCCTCTTCGCGCGCCATCATAAAAATCAAACGGCATCGTTCAGGCAAATCATCAACAGCCTCTTTCAACGAAACCGTCAATTCCTTGTCGACTACCAAATATTCCGGATCTTCCTCATCCGCAAACCGGGCAGAAAGAGGATCCAGCTCAGTCAGGGTTATTTTACTCTCATTACGAAGATAATAAAAGGCCTTATTTTTGGTGATTGTGTAAAGATACCGTTCAAAGAAATCAATCTGGGAAAGCTTTTCCCTACGTTGCCAAATAATGCAGAAAACATCGGAGACTATCTCCTCTATCAACAAAGAAGAATCCACAAAATAGGAAGCAAAGCGATATACCTGCAAATAATAACGGTCATAAAATAGCCTGAACGCATCATTATCACCTGCTGCAATCTGTTTCAATAAAACATTCGTATTCTTTTCTTCCATTACCTGGACCTCTCTTTGGGGCAAAAATACAACTTTTTTTGGATCTTTAACAGGCAACTTATAAATGACTTCAAAATCCAGATAATGAAACAGCAAGCGTTCATAAACCTTTTATCCTTCATCTCTGATGACAAAAAAAAGTTATGGAAAAGTTAAATAGTTAAATAATTTTATATCTTTGAACTTTCTAATTAGCAAGTGCACACTTACTAACTGATAAAATCCTTTGAACACTCTTGAGAATTATAAAATAGATTGATTAACATCATTATGGACATCCTACAATTTATACCATGCTTTATCTGTATTGCCATAGCTTTAATCGTTATGTTTCGCATGATGCACTATGCCAAATTTTACGCACCGTCTTATTTCTTTTGGATAGGAGCTATTATAACCATTGTCGGCCTGATTTCACTTGTTCATCCATTATCTTTTCTGTTTATCTTGAACCGAACCATTGCAATTATTGTGATAGTAGAAGGCGTGCTTATTTCTGTAACATCGCTTCTTAGTCCGGTAACAATAAAGCATTCTGCAACCAATAATCAGAAAGCAGACGAATTATTGCCCGAGTACACTTTTAATGAAGTTCACGAAGTGCAAGTAAAAGCCTCTGTCGAAAGGGCAAAACAGATACTACAAACCACAGGAGTAAAAGATATTCCGGCAGCCCATTTATTGATGAAAATCAGAGGCATAGCCAACGAAGATGCAGATACGAGCAACTTTGCCGCAAAGAGCAATGTTAGTTCGGATACGGTTTCTACACCCGATTTCAATTATTTTGTTGTATCGCCCAACGAATGGATTACGGGAATGATTCTAAAATCGGCCATCATAAGCAACGGCGACATGAAACCCGCACCGCCCGAAATTACATCGCTTCAACAATTTGCCTCATTTAACGAGCCCGGCTATGTAAAAGTAACCGCCAATTTCCGTTTTATCGCAACCGACCCCCATAACACCTTGCTAACCACCGAAACGCGCGTGAAAGGAATAACCCTGAACGACAACCGAACTTTCGGTTATTACTGGCGCATTATCTATCCCGGAAGCGCCATTATTCGCCGTGTGTGGTTAGATACAATAAAAAAGAGAGCCGAGAAAAAACAATAATAGTTTTATAACCTAACGCACCACTTCAACCGAGCTATCGCGTACCTGCAATGTAACACGCGTACTATCGTTCAATTCCTTGTAATTGTAAAGAAACCGAACATTCGTCTGCTTCATAATATCCAAAAAGACCTACTTGAAAGTCCCGTTTTCTATGTTTAGATCCACTTTCGCATCTTGCGAAAAAGAACGGGACGCCACCATAGAAAAAGTCGAAATAAGAATAACAAGAGTAGTTAATTTCATGGCTTTTGTTCAATAGTTTTATTTTTTATACAAGCAATTCGGTAAGATTCAATAGCAATATAACTGGGATTCAGATTTTGTTTTAGCACTTCTTCATTCTTGTGAATTTCAGAAACCTGTTTAAAGAATATAATACCATCCATTCTTATTTTGGGCGCTATAAATCTAAACTGTCCATTTCGGTCTGCATTTCCTATCATTCTGCATTTTAAAACATCTTCGCAGTGAAGTTTATCCACAGAAAAATAACAGGTATCAAGATTCAATTGATCTAAATGATACTCCAGACTGTTAGTGGGAGGAGCCTGTACCGATGCAATTTTAAAATTTGTGACTGTACTATTTGAAGTAACAAAACGGCCAGATCCTGCCATCAAAGAAATACATGAATAATCATCCTTGTATTTGTTTCTCATGTAGTATCCAAAAGAATAGCCCTCTATATCAGATGCTTCTTGGCCATATAAGTAGTTTGAGTGGCCCCAATGACTAAATATAGTAACTGTTTCATTTGCTTTAAGCAAGCTCTTCATTATTAACTCTGTATTTTCATACATTAAGGTATCTCTATGGATAAAATTCTGAAAGGGAGTATTGTTTTGATAGATTTTTGTCAGACAATATCTCGCTAATTCCGATTCGCTTTTGTCCAGCATGTTTTCAAATCCATTGTTTTCGTTAAACAAGGAGATTATATCTTCAAGCGGTGTTTTATACCCAAGCAACAGGTTACAGATCTTCGCCAACTCTTCGTTATTTCTGCCCGTATTAAGGGAGAAAAAGAAATCAAACAGATCAACTTGCCCTTTCATTGAGATGATATTGGAATCAATACCTAAAAAGTTTACTTTTTGCTCCGAATGCAGGTTGTAATTCTTAATCCATTCTATGAGAGAAGTGAAAGAATGAGAAAAAAATGTGATGTCAAAAAAAGAAGAAATACTATCCAATTTAAAGTTCTGGTCACCGTGTATGTATCGATTAATATACAGTGAATACTCCAAAGGAATTTCCACCAGAACCAGCTTACAATTCTTATTCTCAATTCGGTTCTTAATGATCTCGATAGCCATGTTGTTCATCGACTCGGTACCATGAATCGATTCGCCGATAGAGAGAATCCTTTTGTCCATAAAAGGGAGACTATTAATAGTTTCCCCATTTAAAGGAACAACATCTTCTTTCTTCAAACAAATATCCTCCGTATAGTCGGCCGGCAAATAGTCGTATATATTCTTTCCATCAACAAATAAGTCTAATTTATTAACCCAAATCATTCCTCTTTTTTCTTTACTATTTCCACTTGCTTCAATGCTCAGGCTTACTAATTTAGGATTATTCGCGCAGACGAACGTATCTAATGTACACCAATCAACATTTGGAGTAATATAGAGGGTATCAATCGCTTGTACCGTTTCACAATCACCAATACCCGCCACCTTCAAATACAGTTCTTTGCATCTCTCTGTTTTATATTTTATTCTTATTTGAACTGTCGACACGTTCGTCTTTGGGAAAGGAACCAAACAGCTAATAGATCCTTTCTGTTCACCGAATGTTTCTAAAACGATTGAAAGCGGATTTGATGTGCTGTCTATTCTAAATTGGAGATAAGAAATTTTGGATTGTACGTTCCAACCATAATCCAATATACCTTTATCGCCCGTTTTATTAGCCGATATTCCACATACACAATACGTTGCAAGCAGCAATATGATTACTAGTTTATTCATATAAATATATTTTCCCGGTTAACTGTACACCGAAACAGATTGGTATACAGTTCTTCTAATTAGGCATCTCCCTTTAAAGCAAAAATAGAACTATTCTTGGATATTTAACCGAAAACTCATGAATAACTCCTTTAACAAGTATAATATGTTATTATTCTAAATAAATCGAAATTAACTGATGTAAAAAGTTTAGGAATACGTACATTTGATGCACAAGAGACGTATTAAGAATGAAGATTAGTTGTAAAATAAAAAAAGTATGTACATCGTATCATTAACTTACAAAGCTTCATTGGAGGCCATTGATAAAGAGCTAAATAATCATATCGATTACTTAAAGAAACAATATGCCGCCGGTAATTTTCTGGCATCGGGACGAAAAATTCCAAGAAACGGAGGCGTGATCCTTGCCAAAGCTCAAAGCAGGGAAGAGCTGGACGAAATTTTGAAACAAGACCCATTCAATCAAAACAACCTGGCCGACTACGAAGTGATAGAATTTGTGCCCTCGATGACCAGCAAAGAATTAAGCTATCTGTTAGAGCAATAATCCCAAACAAAAAGCATTACGAAAATATAACACACAGCGGACAAGGCTCTGGCGTATGAAACAAGACGGTGGAATGCGAGTGGCTCAAATTGGGTATTCTTTAACACGTTCAAATTCTCATGTTAACAAAAGGCGTTTTTTTTAACATGAGAAAAGTGCCATGTTAAGAAAATCGCATTTCTTTAACATAAGTATATTATTGGCTAATACAGTGATAATGGATATCCTTAAACAAGGAATTACGGATATGAAAACAACTAAACTGAGGGGTTTTGGTAGGGAAATTTATTTCCTTACCAAACGACTCTACTGATGCTAACTTATAACATTTCAGTCTTTTACCATTCAATACAACGTAACCTTTTTTGTCAATTTTTGAAGAGGATATAATCTATAACTCTTACTGAATTTGATTACAGTATACCCAGATAAAAGGGATTTCTTGCATTTGATATTTCATATATATACTAAATGAGCAAGTCTATATAAATGTCTTGCGTGGTATTGCTAGCATTTTCCTGACATCAGGAAAATGGTTTTATTAAAATTCAAGCATTGTACGATAAAAAGAGAATTACCTAGTCTTTAGCTTGATCATTAACTTGGTCTATAGCTTGGTCTATAGCTTGGTCTATAGCTTTACCCTACCCTTTGAGAAATGCAAGACATTGTTTGTAATATTATAAGAAAGATCATGCTAAGAGCCTTTTACTTTAGTCTTAAGAAGTGTATTATTCAATTGATTTCGCTCCATATTGGCTTTTAAATTTAAAGGGCTATGAACTATCCGGAAATTCAGGATAGTTCATAATGAAGAATAAAGTAATGTTAATCCGTTAATCTATACTTCTTAAGCGGTCTTTGTCATTCTTCATTTCAATTCAAGTATTGTATATAGAAACTATTATACAATAACGAATCTACTTGTACGGTTACTTGTACAGTTGTCTGACCAGTTAACCGTACAAGTAAGCTAAATTTCATACAGAGAGAGGATTAAATAAAAGATACTCGATTATTGATTTGTTAACTTATAAATAACTGTTCAAAAGTATACCAGCTAATACATTACTTCTTTTCTTATATAATCCATAATAGTTGTGATTAGCTTGCAAAATTGTATCTTTGGCTTATTAGCAACAACCCTCGATAAGTTCGAAATGGTAGATACCTTGTTGTGATTAGCTTGCAAAATTGTATCTTTGGCTTATTAGCAACAACAAAAAGCATTTGACAAAAGCGGATTGAGCCGTTGTGATTAGCTTGCAAAATTGTATCTTTGGCTTATTAGCAACAACGGGACGTGTATAACGCTGCAAATGAGTTGTGTTGTGATTAGCTTGCAAAATTGTATCTTTGGCTTATTAGCAACAACAAGACGTCAATGATCTGCTTTTCTTATGTTGTTGTGATTAGCTTGCAAAATTGTATCTTTGGCTTATTAGCAACAACTCGCCTTTTGAATCAAATAACTTATCTGAAGTTGTGATTAGCTTGCAAAATTGTATCTTTGGCTTATTAGCAACAACAGGCACAACGACCTTCTCCCTATTTGCATGTTGTGATTAGCTTGCAAAATTGTATCTTTGGCTTATTAGCTACAACTGTCTAGCCGAATATCCACCTCCGGACTAGGTTGTGATTAGCTTGCAAAATTGTATCTTTGGCTTATTAGCAACAACATCATTCATTTAATACATTCAATTTTATGTGTTGTGATTAGCTTGCAAAATTGTATCTTTGGCTTATTAGCAACAACTGCCGCCAATCCGGAACAATGGGACTTGCTGTTGTGATTAGCTTGCAAAATTGTATCTTTGGCTTATTAGCAACAACCCATCCGTAGATTGATGATGTCCCAATAGCGTTGTGATTAGCTTGCAAAATTGTATCTTTGGCTTATTAGCAACAACAAATTCAATTCATAAATTGTCATTTCATCGGTTGTGATTAGCTTGCAAAATTGTATCTTTGGCTTATTAGCAACAACTATAAGGATAAGTTGCTGATTCCGAATTAAGTTGTGATTAGCTTGCAAAATTGTATCTTTGGCTTATTAGCAACAACCCCGCTCCGTTTTTCTTGCGGTTAATTGGTGTTGTGATTAGCTTGCAAAATTGTATCTTTGGCTTATTAGCAACAACATAGTGATAAGAATCAGCATGCGTTGTATGGTTGTGATTAGCTTGCAAAATTGTATCTTTGGCTTATTAGCAACAACACATAATTCCCATAACTATACCGTGTTCAGTTGTGATTAGCTTGCAAAATTGTATCTTTGGCTTATTAGCAACAACTGTCAACAGAATCAAAAGAGGGATCATCATGTTGTGATTAGCTTGCAAAATTGTATCTTTGGCTTATTAGCAACAACCGCCTCGCAAGGTTTATGCTCAGGCAATCAGTTGTGATTAGCTTGCAAAATTGTATCTTTGGCTTATTAGCAACAACCCCACGCATCCAAGTCCTTGGCATACGAAAGTTGTGATTAGCTTGCAAAATTGTATCTTTGGCTTATTAGCAACAACGTGGCGGGCCTGTTTGAGCAGCTAAAAACCGTTGTGATTAGCTTGCAAAATTGTATCTTTGGCTTATTAGCAACAACTAATTCAAATTGTCCAAGTATTGTTACACCGTTGTGATTAGCTTGCAAAATTGTATCTTTGGCTTATTAGCAACAACTTGCTATTTCATAAGGTAACAAAACATCTTGTTGTGATTAGCTTGCAAAATTGTATCTTTGGCTTATTAGCAACAACTCCAGTCAGTCGGATCCGCAGAGCATGGACGTTGTGATTAGCTTGCAAAATTGTATCTTTGGCTTATTAGCAACAACAAGGCCTGTAATGCCGACTTGGCGGAAGATGTTGTGATTAGCTTGCAAAATTGTATCTTTGGCTTATTAGCAACAACCTAACAAGTTTCTGGATCTACTCCCAAATGTTGTGATTAGCTTGCAAAATTGTATCTTTGGCTTATTAGCAACAACGAATTACTTTTAATGTTTGCCGAACTAGATGTTGTGATTAGCTTGCAAAATTGTATCTTTGGCTTATTAGCAACAACTTAATAGCCGCGTACGACGCACCACCTAAGTTGTGATTAGCTTGCAAAATTGTATCTTTGGCTTATTAGCAACAACGAGCGGGTATGGGACTTACAATCGGATTCCGTTGTGATTAGCTTGCAAAATTGTATCTTTGGCTTATTAGCAACAACGTAAGTACAACAGTACCCTACCAGGCAGCAGTTGTGATTAGCTTGCAAAATTGTATCTTTGGCTTATTAGCAACAACTCTCCCAGCGATCCCAGTACCCAAATTACGTTGTGATTAGCTTGCAAAATTGTATCTTTGGCTTATTAGCAACAACAATGAAATAATAGATACGGTATCATTATTTGTTGTGATTAGCTTGCAAAATTGTATCTTTGGCTTATTAGCAACAACGCTATCATCATCAGAAGCTCAAACTTACCAGTTGTGATTAGCTTGCAAAATTGTATCTTTGGCTTATTAGCAACAACGGTCTACATTTTAAGTCATGTAAGACACCCGTTGTGATTAGCTTGCAAAATTGTATCTTTGGCTTATTAGCAACAACATATACGAGAGAAACACATCTCCCTATGAAGTTGTGATTAGCTTGCAAAATTGTATCTTTGGCTTATTAGCAACAACGTTTTTTCTTTTCACCGTAAACAACAACCTGTTGTGATTAGCTTGCAAAATTGTATCTTTGGCTTATTAGCAACAACCTTTTCATCATCGCGCAATTTGTCTGCTCCGTTGTGATTAGCTTGCAAAATTGTATCTTTGGCTTATTAGCAACAACATCCTGAAGGATTATAACAGCGTATGGCTTGTTGTGATTAGCTTGCAAAATTGTATCTTTGGCTTATTAGCAACAACCAGGGAGACGTTATTTCAAATAGTCTTCAAGTTGTGATTAGCTTGCAAAATTGTATCTTTGGCTTATTAGCAACAACTTATCATTCACATTCTTCACGTAATCCGTCGTTGTGATTAGCTTGCAAAATTGTATCTTTGGCTTATTAGCAACAACCATTCATTAAAAGGGATGATCCTGTCTATAGTTGTGATTAGCTTGCAAAATTGTATCTTTGGCTTATTAGCAACAACATATGTTAATGAATCAGAAGCGGAGTTGGTGTTGTGATTAGCTTGCAAAATTGTATCTTTGGCTTATTAGCAACAACAATTATACATTGTATCACGTCACACAATCTGTTGTGATTAGCTTGCAAAATTGTATCTTTGGCTTATTAGCAACAACAGATGTTAAAATAAATGACGAAAAACATAGTTGTGATTAGCTTGCAAAATTGTATCTTTGGCTTATTAGCAACAACTATAAACTCTTTTTCTTTCTCGATCTGTCTGTTGTGATTAGCTTGCAAAATTGTATCTTTGGCTTATTAGCAACAACCGGTTAAAATTGGATTAGACACCGAATTGGTTGTGATTAGCTTGCAAAATTGTATCTTTGGCTTATTAGCAACAACAAAGCCGGACAGATACTCCAGAAAGAAACTGTTGTGATTAGCTTGCAAAATTGTATCTTTGGCTTATTAGCAACAACGCGATGCTGAGCACCTGTTAAGACAGATCGGTTGTGATTAGCTTGCAAAATTGTATCTTTGGCTTATTAGCAACAACATAACATTAAAAACGTTAAGCCGGTTAATGGTTGTGATTAGCTTGCAAAATTGTATCTTTGGCTTATTAGCAACAACGCAGATACGTATCCGAAAACACTATCACCTGTTGTGATTAGCTTGCAAAATTGTATCTTTGGCTTATTAGCAACAACGCATCTTCTAAGTAATGCCCGGCTTTCATAGTTGTGATTAGCTTGCAAAATTGTATCTTTGGCTTATTAGCAACAACAGACACAGAGCAAAACTCGCAAGACTTAATGTTGTGATTAGCTTGCAAAATTGTATCTTTGGCTTATTAGCAACAACAGATGGCAATGTAGACCCATGGGAGATAAGTTGTGATTAGCTTGCAAAATTGTATCTTTGGCTTATTAGCAACAACCGCTTTGGTGCGGATATCGTTAGAGACGACGTTGTGATTAGCTTGCAAAATTGTATCTTTGGCTTATTAGCAACAACACACGACAATAACATACAGTGTAACAGTAGTTGTGATTAGCTTGCAAAATTGTATCTTTGGCTTATTAGCAACAACAAATCAAAATCAAATTCATGATCTTGTTTGTTGTGATTAGCTTGCAAAATTGTATCTTTGGCTTATTAGCAACAACATTTTCATTTAAACCAACCGAAGGATATAGTTGTGATTAGCTTGCAAAATTGTATCTTTGGCTTATTAGCAACAACTCTTATATTATTGGATGAAAGTGTGCGTAGTTGTGATTAGCTTGCAAAATTGTATCTTTGGCTTATTAGCAACAACTGTTTGGTGTATTTGATCCATACTTTTTTTGTTGTGATTAGCTTGCAAAATTGTATCTTTGGCTTATTAGCAACAACTGATTTTGAAATCTTATGCTACGAAGAACGGTTGTGATTAGCTTGCAAAATTGTATCTTTGGCTTATTAGCAACAACGGTGCAGTTGTCGTTTGTATTAGGCCGTTCGTTGTGATTAGCTTGCAAAATTGTATCTTTGGCTTATTAGCAACAACTTTAGTGCGGTATACAGACATACGGACATAGTTGTGATTAGCTTGCAAAATTGTATCTTTGGCTTATTAGCAACAACATAAGGATGCATCGCTGTATGTAAGCAACAGTTGTGATTAGCTTGCAAAATTGTATCTTTGGCTTATTAGCAACAACTGGTATCTTATGATATACAACGGAACGGGTGTTGTGATTAGCTTGCAAAATTGTATCTTTGGCTTATTAGCAACAACAAAAACCTTTGAACCTGAGTTTTATGCATAGTTGTGATTAGCTTGCAAAATTGTATCTTTGGCTTATTAGCAACAACGACCAAATACAATTAGCTTTTGCTCCATTGGTTGTGATTAGCTTGCAAAATTGTATCTTTGGCTTATTAGCAACAACTTGGACGGTTGTCAGCTACATGGGAAAACTGTTGTGATTAGCTTGCAAAATTGTATCTTTGGCTTATTAGCAACAACTGATTGTCTTTGAATTTGTGCGATTAAGAAGTTGTGATTAGCTTGCAAAATTGTATCTTTGGCTTATTAGCAACAACTTAATAAACAAAATAATATGGGACGGAATGTTGTGATTAGCTTGCAAAATTGTATCTTTGGCTTATTAGCAACAACTAGAGTGTAAAAGCGCTGGCAAATCCCTTGTTGTGATTAGCTTGCAAAATTGTATCTTTGGCTTATTAGCAACAACTGCGTATTGCTGCAGCAATCACAAAAATGGGTTGTGATTAGCTTGCAAAATTGTATCTTTGGCTTATTAGCAACAACGTTATCTAATTCAGGCGTATGTTGGCTTGAGTTGTGATTAGCTTGCAAAATTGTATCTTTGGCTTATTAGCAACAACATACAATACCTTGGTTGCAATATATCTATGTTGTGATTAGCTTGCAAAATTGTATCTTTGGCTTATTAGCAACAACTCAATTGTTGACATCCGGAACCAGATGGCTGTTGTGATTAGCTTGCAAAATTGTATCTTTGGCTTATTAGCAACAACTCTCTATGAGTTAATCTACATACGCCTTTTGTTGTGATTAGCTTGCAAAATTGTATCTTTGGCTTATTAGCAACAACGTAGCGGAATGTATGTGTCTGTTTGGTATAGTTGTGATTAGCTTGCAAAATTGTATCTTTGGCTTATTAGCAACAACTTCAACACGACTATAATCCAACGTCAGATGTTGTGATTAGCTTGCAAAATTGTATCTTTGGCTTATTAGCAACAACATACTGTTGTGGAACGCATCAAATAGCAACGTTGTGATTAGCTTGCAAAATTGTATCTTTGGCTTATTAGCAACAACACAACGAGTTGATACGAGAAAGCACCCTATGTTGTGATTAGCTTGCAAAATTGTATCTTTGGCTTATTAGCAACAACGCTAATGTTGGTGATGTTAGATACTCACAGTTGTGATTAGCTTGCAAAATTGTATCTTTGGCTTATTAGCAACAACGTTTTTTCTTTTCACCGTAAACAACAACCTGTTGTGATTAGCTTGCAAAATTGTATCTTTGGCTTATTAGCAACAACAGTAGACAAACGTAAGCCTCTGGTAAAGTACATATCATATACTACAAGTTCCGCCAACTTTAACAAAGTCGTCTAAAGTTGGCGGAACTTGTTTAAAGTTTGTTCAAGTAGTTACGAGTTTGCCGTATTTAAACTCTTCTCCCAGTATTTTGGGAGTAATTCGCAGATATTCTTTTTTGATTCTTTATATATCGGTAGTTTTCTCAAGACATCTATCATCCATTCTCGAGGATCTACATTTACAGCCTTACAACTGCTGATAAGCGAGTAAATTATGGCAGCACGTATCGCTGCATCATCATTACCACAGAAGAGATAATTTTTCCTGCCGATGGCTAAAGGACGTATCGCATTTTCAATAAGATTATTATCGATATTAATCCTTCCGTCATTCACATAACGGGCCAGACGTGGCAGTAACGTATAAGAATATTGTATAGCCTTACCGACTCGGCTTGTACGAAGGACTTTCAGCCATGTATCACTCAGCCATTTTTCAAATTCGCAGATGACGGGATAAGCTTCTTTTCTGCGTTTCTCTCTTCTCTCTTCAGGGGTAAGTTTCTGCTCGTCAGCCAGACTTTCAATCCGGTATAGTTTCTTGATATAGACTATTGCCTGGGTGGCTTTTTCGTCATCCTCATCAAGAGCTTCTACAAACTTACGACGTGCATGCGCCCAACATCCGTAAAGCGTAATCCCTTCCTTCCCTTCAAAACTATCGTAAACGTTATATCCGTCTGTCTGAATATTGCCATGATAGCCCAGCAGTAACTTCTGAGCTGTGGATTTGCTCCTTGATCCGAAGTCATAGCTGAAGCATACAGATCCATGCAGCGCGTCTCTCACACACCACATATAACCCTTTACGGCACGATGTTTCTCATTGTCTATTACGGGGATTGTACTTTCGTCAACCTGTATATAATCACTTGACAGTATTTCTGCCTTTAGTTTGTCGTACAACGGCTTTAGTCTTTCGCAAGTAGCGGCGAACCATCCGTTAATGGTAGAATCATTAAGTATGACGCCATTTTCTTTATACTTCTGTATCACCCTGTAGAAAGGCAGGTGATACATGAACTTATCCATGATGATATCGGTAAGAACAGATGCTCCGGCAATGCATTTATCTATTGCCACAGGCGGTATTTCTGCTATTTCAAAGGCTCTTCTTTCCGGATGTTGGATCTGGATGTTGGATTTGAGAACGTATTTATGACGTATGATCCGTCTGATATATACCATTGCAGGAATCCTCTCAAGCGAGTCTGTAACTTCAGGTGCCAATTCCGTATATTCCTCTTCGTTTATTCCTTTGGGATAGATATGTTCCTCCTTAACAGGAAGCTTGGAAGTATCAAGGGGCTTGCGTGAAGGTTTCTCATTATGGCGGCTTACTTTTTTTTCAATATTTTCTTGCTCCAGGGCCACCTCGGCCTCAAGTCTTGCTTTCTCATCAGCACTCATCTGTTCTGGGAAGAGGTTAAGCTGGAGATTATCCGGATTCAGAGGTAGATGTTTTTCGCTCATGCTGCCGAATATCTTTTTACGAAGCCATGCGAGCTGGTTCTCCAAACTGGCTACCAAACCCTTAAGTCGTTCATTCTCTTCTCGTAATATTTTTGCTTCCGATTCTGTCATTCCCCCGTTTTATTTACAGGGTAAATGTAGTGAATATCAATTGTTTATACAAATTATTAACTAATTATTTGCTGTTATAATTACAGATTTCTCAGATGTTCCAGTCGGGTTTGCCTACTATCGGGTTTCTCCATGATTCCTTCCACCAGAAGAACCAGGTCACGCCATTGCATCGGGTATGACGCATTATTCACTGAAGAACAATCTGGTAATACGAAGGTACCTCGGTCCAGCATCTTGCAGTATATCACCATTCCTCCTGGTTCCCAATGAAGCAGTTTGATACGGTTACGGCTCTTATTAATAAAGATGAACACTTCCCCGTTATGAGGATTTGAACCCATCCTGTTCGTAACAAGGCCACTTAATGTGTGGAAGCTTTTTCGCATATCCGTAGGCTCGCTATATAGTAGGTAGCGGTTACTGTCACCCAGACTAAACATGACCCACAGCACATAAGATTATACTTCTGAGCTGAGAGCTGTCAAGCTCACCTTGTATTCTGATCATTACACCGCCTGCAGTCTGCAGTTCGATATTCAGATTGCAATTGGTTTCACTTTGAGAGGCTGATGCTTTCTTAGCCTTTCGTGTAAGGGGCGGACACGGTATAAAAGTACCTTTATCTCCAAGTTCAAGCAGTTCATTGGGTGAACACGCATCTTTAGCCTTCTCGTACCTGCCTTTTGCCTCATAAAATCGCCATTGGGCAATTCCAAGTTCTTCAAGACGGGATTTAAAACTTACTTTTTGCTCCGTACAATGAAGTACAATGGAGGCTACTTCTTCTTTTGTCATCATAATCTTATTGTTTTTGGCAAAGATAACAGCCTAACAATAATAAAAAAAGATGGATTTCACCGGAGGCTTACAGACAAACCCACCACCCTCTTTTCGCCGTTGTGATTAGCTTGCAAAATTGTATCTTTGGCTTATTAGCAACAACACGTTTATCAGCAAATACTTCACCACGATTGTTGTGATTAGCTTGCAAAATTGTATCTTTGGCTTATTAGCAACAACAGGATGTTCACATCTCACTGTTGCATAGATGTTTAAGCAAAGAATTAGAAACAAAAAAAATTGGCGTTTCTTTAATAAATCCTGCTCATTGAGTGGGATTTATTATTTTAAAACAGTTCAAGTTGTTGACCAACAGCTTGAACTTTCTTTTCTTTTCTACCATAAAATATCTCCATACTAGCAAACTGTTTGTCTGTTATGCATAAAATTCCAATATGTCCTTTTTCTGGTAATATGGACTTTACACGAATTATATGAACATCTGCATTTTCTTTACTCGCACAGTGACGCACATAAATAGAAAACTGAAACATCGTAAAACCATCGGATATAATTTTTTTACGAAAATCCGCATAGATTTTACGTTCTTTCTTTGTTTCTGTTGGTAAATCAAAAAACACGAGTACCCACATAATTCTATATTCACTGAATCGTTCCATAATTCAATGTAAATAATCCGTTTAACCCCATTCGGGATAACTAATCTTTCTTACTTCTCCACTAAAACATTTATATAAAGAAGCCGTGGTCTGTGAAACAGCAATCATTAAAGGACTGCGTTTTCCATTAATTACAACATCTAAGACAGGTATTGACAGCAACTTCATCTTTAATTCTGAAGTCAGATTCTCACCCCTTAATTCATTCTCTGGTAATTCTACTATCAATTTATCGACAAACGGACGATAAGGTTCCATAATATCGTCTGCCAAACAATAAGCGTTATATTTATTATGATGGTGAATTCCAAGTGTTGGCAAAAGTCCACTGCTCACTAATGACTTCGCAACTATGGCACGAAGTATGGCATATCCGTAATTGAGTAATGCATTTGGAGCTACACCCTCTCGATGCCTTGTAAAATCAGAAATATGAGGAAACAGATTTGCCCAGTAATAAACTGCAGCTCGGGCCTCATAATTATCAGGATCACCGCTTTTTACATCATTTGCCCATATCCTCATATTATTAACTATGACTCTCCTCGTATCTTCCAAAAGAAAAGCTTGATTTTCAATTTTAGACTTGATTGTTTGTTGCCATAATTGTTTTTTAAGAGGGATTGAGGCATCAATTTGTTCTCTGAATCGCTCGCTCTGGGTTGTATTACCACAAAGAGGCAGCATAAGTCCAACAGGTAGATGTGAAGAGTCACAGGTAATTATAGCGCAATTATTTTCAAGGAGCATTTCCAACAGCCCATGGGTAATTGTAATTTGTTTATGGTCCAATATAATTACGCCAATATCTTCTATAGGAATGGTACGTTCCGACTCCTTTTTAAAGGAATCGGACACCGTGTCATTCTTTTCTATTTCAGGTAATCGTAACACTAACTGTGTATTTCGAAGACTCAAATAGACTGGATTTCCAAAGTACAATGTTTTTTTAATCATAGCTTAACAATTTGACCTAATCTGTTTGTCTTAATTTTTATACAGATTTCTTTTATCATTTCTCCACTCCATGTTCGCTGAGCTTTATTATTCGATCCAAGTTCAGTAGTCTGTAGTATTGGAGATGCAACGAAGTGAGGAATACAGTGACATTCATTATCTGTGCAAGAAACAAACTTATAAATTCGATCTTGAATAATATTATCAATCTCTATAACACGCCCTTCTTCATCAAATGAAGGAACATAAACCAAATCTCCTGGTGAAAGCCAAAAAAGTAATTTTTCTTCCTTACTATTCTTTTCCGGAACAGGAATTAAACCTTGTTTTTGTCTTTCTGCCACTTCGTTTAAAGGCACAGTAAAGTAGCTTCTTGAACCTTCATCCGAAACATAAACAGCAAAGAAAAGATTGGTTCCTTTTGCTGCCTCCACGTACTTAGTTTTTTTATTACCCGTTTGACCAACAGTAAATTTATTGCCCATTATCTCGTAGGTCCTTACTTTTTTGATTGGCTTATGAAACTTGCCATCATTTAATGCAGTCATATTTACATTTAATGTATCTAAGCCATCTGTTGAAAATGCAAGTTCTGGATGCTCAATAATTTTATCCCCTTTAATCTCATTATAGGAGGCTAGGTGTTTGAGTAATATCTTTTGAATACCAGTATCTGTTATAGATTCTATTCTTGAAGAAGTAAACGAATCATCGAGTGTTACGCGAGATGCAGCACAATCATTGTCAAAGTAATAGATATCAACTTTTGTAACATCTGCTCCGTTGTGTTTATTTTCTCTATCTTTGAAAAACTTGACAATATATTTGCTTCCCTTTTCACCATATTTTGAGTAAAGAAAACCTATTTCTTTCCTTAATGACTTATCAACAATATTTCTCCAATCTTCAATAGCTTGGCTAAGTCGCACCGTTTTAGTTTTACGTAAAGATACAGCTGCCGAAACAGTATCCTTATGCATTGGTTTTCTGATGGCCCAACTCTCTCCTTTTGATTGTTTTACAATTTCTTTTTTCCCATTAACAAAACACTCATATCTATTAGTCGCTTTATTCACTACACGTAGATTTTGTTTAAAACTAACTATAATAGACTGAAGAACTTCATGAGCATCTTGAGTAAATGTAGGCCAAGGCTTATAAAACTCTTTCGCAACCTCAATCTTTTTTGTAACAGTTACACCATCCTTTAGCTCCTGTTTTTCCAAAATCTCTATACGTCTCAGTTTTCTTCTTAAATCATAACGTTTGTCTTTCGATTTGGAGTGAGCTGATTCGTTGTTCAGGTAATTAACATGACTCCGCGTCGCACAAGCAATTACAATTGCATCCATGGCATGATGCCTATGGTCAATTCTCTTTTTGTTAAATCCTTTCTGTAATTCTAAAGGCATTTCAATTTGGAAAACTCTTTTACCCTGTTTATTCTCCCATTGTCCAAATTTATCGCTATTTGTTAGCCGATTGAGTCTTTCAAAACGTGGGTATATAATTGTATTCCAGATATCATTTAACCCCCAATCTCTTTTCAGTTTGTCAGTAATTGATCCGGTACATACAATTACATTTTTAGAAATGGCCTCCTCTTCGTCTTTTTCTCTTACCACACTGGACAATAGCTTCTTAATTTCACGACTTATATATCTGCTATCATTTAATTGCCTCTCAATAAAAGAATCCGGAATTGTATCCATTAATAATTTCTTCTTTTTAGCAACAGAACCTGCATAATGAGATTGAATAAACTCAGTATAGGAGTCTGCTGTAAAAAGTTTCACTTTCTTTCCCAAACCAATTTCAATTATTTTTCCTTCATTTTGCTTAATATATTCGTATGCCAGCAGATTATCCTTGTCTTTGTTTACTGCAGACTCGCAAATTACTTTATTAGAAAAAGAGTCATCAAAATAACGTGATTGGGGAATAACGTGTTCTATTTCATAATCGGAAGTAAAAAGACGTGCCAATGGTATCATCTGCCCCGTATAAGGTGACCGATATTTTTGTTCCAACCAACATTTATATTTTATAAGATCTGATGCTGAAGGCTGTGCCATCTTAGATATCTTGCTAATTGCATCATAATCTGGATCTTCCTTTGTTAGCATATTTAAAACACCTTCTTCGTAAATCCTAAGAATTTCCTGCTGAGACGGTGAATAGGGCCTCACTCCTTCAATGTCTTTCTGATTGGCCAATTCTGCTAAAAGGGCTTTTATACGCAAATTGGTATTCTCATTTTCCACATTTTGAATAGTCATCCTTAAACGCTTATCAGCCGGATTTTTCATTTCCCGCCCCAGCTCTATATGTATTTCATTAAAGTATCCATAGGTTTTCCACAAGTCTTTTACCACCTTTAATGTCTCCACAACAACAACCTCTACTATCGGATTTCGGAGTCCGTGTTGTTTGAACACATGTTTTAAGTAATAATCAATATCCTCGGGAGTTTCCCATTTCATAACATCACCAGATTCAGAATGGCGATCGTACACAATATAGCTGGCAAGCCATAGAGGCAAGCCCTGAAAATCTTTTATTTCATTTAACTTTAGAGCTTTATCCCTGGTTCTTATTTTAATAGTTTCATCACATTCGCCATCAATCATCTTTTGGATTCGATCCTTTGTTAAATCGGCTATCTCATTTTCAGACCAGCGACTTCCCATACGCATAAGTTGCAGTAATTTCTTAATTGCTTTGGCAGAATAAGAACCGTATTCTTTCTTGAAAGGAGGAAAATTTTTGAACTGTTCAACAAAAGCTACCTTTTGCTCTTCGTTTAGCTCTTTTTTAATAGCAAAAGAAGTTAGTGCTTTCTCTATATCATACTTATCTTCAACCGAGTAGAGAATATGCCACAACGATTCTTCTGTGTCTTTATCAAAGAACTCAGCAGGAATATTCCCTGCTTTATTTAGTCTGGTTTTCAACACTGAACGAGTTTCATTACAAGGATAAGCTTTGTCTTCAACATAATTCCAGCGATATTTATCTATATTCTTTTTTAAACCTAATACAGGATATTTTAGAAATCCCTTTTGATCAATTTCCTTGTGTTCGTTTAACCAATCAAAAAGCAAAACATATTCTTCTTGAGTGGGGAAAAATTCAGGAGTTACATCCTGGTCAAACTTCATCGTATCACCCACCATTTTTTCACGTTCTATAATTCGCAAATTTTTAATAAACTGCCAAAGTCTGAATTCCTGAAATAAAGGATGCGATTTAGCAATGCATTTTATGGGAGAATAAGCTAATTCTTTTGTTACTGGATCCACAAAACAACGCCTTTCGAATGAACAATTTTCAATCAGCGATTTTTTGCTTTTTAGCGGTCTTTGATAAAAAATCACATCCTCTGTTATAAATCTTGTAAAATCATAGTTAGCCACAGAAAGCCTGCGAGATTCATTACTGCGATATAATTCTTCAACACATTTACTGTAAATCATTTTATCATTCAGCTCCGGATGGAACTCTTTTTGTTTATTCAAAATAGCTATAAGTTCGCATTTATAAAATTTGCGTTCTATAGTACGAATCAATCCTCCCTTAATTTTTTGATCAGGAGTTTCCAAAAGTGTATCATATATATAAGAACCAACAGTTTTACCACTTTTACCCAAATCAGATTCCGTTTTCTTTTTGAGTAAAGTCCAGTCATTTTCGGCAGGAGCCCTAAATTTTCTTTTTTCTTTTCCTTCTTTATCTTTTAGCGCATTTCCATTTTCATCAATATCTGTGGTAACGATAAATTCTTTTATTTTACCTACCCAATCTAAAGGTATTTTACTTGTACGCCTATAAATCCACCCATTTTCCAGAAAAACATTATACCAGATTTCTCCATTTTTTCCGGAAGATGAATTATCAGCTTCGACCCGAATAACCTTTAAAGCAAAATATTCCTCTTTTTTCCCTTCCTTTATAGTTTCATCTTCTTCGCCTCTTAGTTGGTAGTAACCTCTTTTATTGTTGAATTGGAGTATAATCCAGCCTAACTCTTCTTTAGTTATAGCTTTATCCAATGCTTTCTTTCTTAAATAGTAAATCGTCCAATCGTAAGGTACTTTTTTGTTGTTTTGAACCAATTCAGGCTGATGCATTTGGAAATCTTTCAGCATTTCAGTGAAAGAATTTATAAATATAAATTGAGACTTTCCAAGTTCATCTTTCTTATAAGCATATTTTGGCTCTTCTTCCCCAATAAATTTACCTAATCTATTAACGAAATCAATCTTTTCTGCATAATGAACCGGAAGAAAATTCATAGTATTTAATAAACGATGAATACGCTCCCTTCTTAACAAAGATCGTTCGAGCAGTCGCCTTACACCTCGTAACCTTGTTCTTTCAGAAGTTTGGGTTTGTGTAATTCCATTGTTGAAGTTTTTCATAGTTTCAGCATCCATTGGAATGATGCGACTTCCTGCATTAATAATATTTTTATAAGATCCCTCGTCATCTTTCTGCACGATAGCCCATCCAATGCTATTTGTTCCTAAATCGAGCCCTAAAATTTTAGTCATGGTTTTATAATTTAATATTACGAAATAGTGCTAAGAATTGTAAAATTAATTAATAGAATTTATTATACAAATTATTTATCTAATAATTTGGAAATTAAATAATAAGCCTTACATTTGTCACATACAATTTTAAGCTAATCACAATAAGGATTATTCCGTTGTGTTTACAACTAAGGCGGGGCAACTCGCCTTTGTTGTGTTTATATGCCTGCAAAACGATGGGCACTGGTATACTTTTCAACTGTTATATATATAACATCCCCCTCTCCTTCCCTAATTAATCACTAACACTTTGTCTTTTATCTTTATGTATACGAGGAACTATTACCGGCACTACGAACAACTATTCGTTTGCCATATGACAAACGCAAGGTCAACAGCTGTGTAACTTTCATTCAACAGCTGTTGAATGAAAGTTACACATATAGCAAACGAATACTTGTTCGTACTCAAAGAGACAAAAGACTATTGGAAGCCAGCTACTTTCCTTAAGTGTTGGGGATAGATCGCGTGTTGGTTACTGAATATGCGGGAGGAGTAGGTTTCGCCGTGGTGATAGATGATAAAAGGTGACAGATGGGTTTTAGGCATCTGTCACCTTTTTGTTTGTTGATAGTCAATCTGTTATCCTCAAAAGGTGTGAGGTGACAGATGTTTTTGCGTTTTATTCGTGTTGGAACGGGATTGCGCTGTTTTATGTTACTTTTTTACATGCTTGAACATCCAGCTCAGAAAATCGGGTTCTTTGAAGGCGGGTACCCAGCTTGCGTGGTTTACGCCGGGGTATTCGGTGTATTGGGCTTCGGCTCCGATTGACTGAAGTGTTTTATAGGCTTCTTGCGAGAACTTGGGTTGTACGGTGTCGTCCTGGTCGCCGTGGAAAAGACGGAAGGCTGTTTTGCCTTTGAATTTAGCCAACCGGTCGGTGTTTACTCCTCCGCAAATGGGTACGGCAGCGGCAAAGAAGTTCGGATAGCGGCATACCAGATCAAAGGTTCCCATGCCTCCCATGGAGAGTCCGGTTACGTAGATGCGTTTGGTGTCTACCACTCCTTTTGCAATGTAGCTGTCTACAAGTTCCTTAACGGCTGCCAGGGGTTCGGTAATGGGGGCGTTTGCCGGAAAGGTTCTGAACATGCGTTGTTCCGGGGTAACCGGGCGTTGGATATCTACCCAGTAGTTCTTATGGGGAATCTGTGGTTCTTCCGGGCATTGGGGTGCTATTACGATGGCCGGATAGGCTGCCCGGTTCTCCAGATTGGTTAGCATATCCCAGCCGTGTACCAGTTGCTTTTCGTTGTCGTTGCCCCGCTCGCCTGCTCCGTGCAGGAACAGGATTACCGGATACTTTTGCTCCGGACAATAGTCTACGGGAAGTAGCACCCGGTAGTTTAGCTTGTAACCGGCTGTGGTGGTAAACTGTTTTTTAAGAAAGCTCAGCTTGTCGCCGGCTGTTGCCTGCAATGCTGTAAGCAGGCAGAGGAATAATGTAACACTTCGAAAGATTCTCATAATATATTATTTATAGTTAATCTGCTTTGACTGTTCCCGAGAGCTCCGAGATGCCGTTCTCACTAAATGCTTCGATGGCAAAGTAGTAGGATTGGTCGGTGGTAAGACTCTTAAGCAGCAGCGATGTATCTCCATACACCATCCACGAGCTGTAGAGCTTGTCCGGAGCAATTCCCCAACGGATATTGTATCCCTGACATCCTTTCTGGCCTTGCCAGGTTATCAGGGCATCGCGTCGGTCGGACTGCCGTTCTACCCTGAACTGTTTTACCTGCGCGGGTTTCTTTCCTTCGCCCTTGCCAAATACCCGTACATCCGAAATGGCCAGGTGCGGCGTGGGTATTTCGATGTTCCGGTAACGGATGTAACGTACCCGGACCGGTGTTTCCATCTCCACATAGTCGTTGGGTGTGTCTCTGAAGCTTTTGCTTCTGTTTACCAGATTTACCCAGCTGTTGCCGTCCAACGAACCTTCCACTACATAACGGTGGCGCAAGTTACTATCTTTTCCGTACATATCCGACTGATAGTCGTGATAATTTACTTGTAAGGCATATACCATGCCGGGGTGTTCCAAATCTATCTGAAGCCATTGGTTGCTGTCGTTCTTTTCTGCCAGCCAGAAACTCTTTACCCGTTCGTCGGTTGCGTGGGTTGCCTCGTGTCCGGCTACTGCGGAAGATGCTTTGACCGGTTTGTTGTACGATAACAGCATCCAGCCGGTAAAGGTGCCGTGCTTGCCCGGTTCGGCGGGGGCATAATGGGGATAATCGCCGTAATTGGTGTTGCAGTACATCAGTTCCTCGTTATCGAAATAGAGGGGGTACATGCACAGGCGACGTTCCCAGTTAACGGTGGCCGACAATGACATGGAGGCAAAGTGCCAGTAATTGCCTCCGGGACCTACCACCGTGCTTCCGTGTCCGGCTCCGTTCATGAACCCTCCGGGTTTGTAGCTGATGGGGTTATTGGGTGCATAGCTGTATGGCCCCAGGGGATGATCGGCCACGTACACGCCATCGGCATAGACATTGAACTCGGTTCCGGGTGCGGCATACTGCATGTAGTATTTGCCTTTGTGTTTGGTAAGCCACGGTCCTTCCATGTATCCGCCCAATACCGTATCGGCATGGTTTTCGCCAAAGCGTTCCCAGCCGTGCTTCTGCATATCCAGGTTAAACAGCGGCACGGTTTCGCCTTCCACCAAAAAGCGGTGGTTCTTATCCAGCTTCTTTCCGCGGATGGGGTAGACATTGGATGAGCCCCAAAACATATAGGCCTGGTTGTCGTCGTCGATAAAAAGGGCCGGATCCTGCAGGTCGTGCAGAATGGCGGGCACTGCTTTCCAGTCGCCTTTCACGGGATTGTCGGTATATAAGATACTCATGGATCCCGAGGGATTGCCGGTTACATACAAAACAGAGTCTTTGTAATTATGGGCTGCCGGTGCGTTGCTGCCTTCGAAATACCACTTTTCGGGCGAGATAAAGTGCCAGTTGAGCAAATCGGTGGAGTGCCAGTAACCATGCGAACGGGTTACGAACATATAGTACTCGCCCCGGAACTCCACCACGGCGGGATCGGCTCCGGAACGGTAGGATAGGTTTTTGTCGGAGTTGTAAATCATGTAGGTGTAATCCACATTAAGGGGGTTACAGTAGGTGCCGGCCCGCATGTCCTGGGCGCTGACCGGTGCCGGGCGAAGTGATGCGCCGGCAACTATTATCAACAGCAGGGAAATAATGGTGTGTTTCATGTTCCAAATGTATTAATTATGAATACTATATCAAAACAGCAGAGGGTGCATAATGCACCCTCCAAACAAAATAAGATAGGATAACCTAAACAATCTGACTTTGCCTGTTTATTTATCTGTATAGACCAGGGAGGCCTGGTTTGTCTCGTCGGCTGCATTGGCTGCCACCCATACCACAAAGTTGCCCGGCTCTGCGGTATACTTGAGGTCGATGTCGTAGAATGATAGCTCGGCTTCGGTGATGGTAAAGCTTACCTGCTTGCTTTCGCCTGCTTTAAGGGCTATCTTGTTAAATCCTTTCAACTCCTTAACCGGTCGGGTTACACTGCCAACCAGGTCGCGGATGTAAAGCTGCACAACGGTTTCGCCGTCTACCGCACCTGCGTTTTTCACTTCGGCGGTTACGGTAACCTTGTCTCCTTTGCCCATACTGCTCTTATCCATCTTCATGTTGCTGATCTGGAAAGTGGTGTAGCTTAGTCCGTAGCCAAAAGGATACAACGGGGTGTTGGCCACATCGATGTACGAAGATTTGTAATCCATTTTAGGATTATCGGCGGGCAACGGGCGACCGGTATTCTTGTGGTTGTAGTATATGGGAAGCTGACCTACATTACGGGGAAACGACATGGTGAGTCGTGCCGATGGGTTATAGTCGCCGGCAATTACATCGGCCAGACCGTGACCGGCCATGGTTCCCAGGTACCAGGCTTCCATGATGGCGTCTACATTAGCATCTTCCCACGAGAGATCCAGCGGGCGACCGTTCATAAGCACCAGTCCTAAAGGTTTACCGGTCTTTCTGAGTTCTTTTAACAACTCCTGCTGTACACCCGGCAACTTAATGTCCGAACGGCTTGCCGCTTCGCCCGACCAGTTAAAGTCTTCGCCCATGACTGCCAGTACCACATCCGCACGCCTTGCCGTGGCAATGGCTTCGGCAAAACCCTGACGATTGTCTGTGGTTAAGTCGCAACCCCCGGCATAAACAAACTTCACGTTGGTTCCGGCATATTTTTCGGTTAACCCTTCAAACAAAGAAATACTCTGTTCGCGGTCACCTTTTCCGGCCCATTCGCCGTTCTGGTTAATCTTGTCCTTCACCATCGGACCAATCAAAGCCACCGTGAGTGATTTATCTTTGGTAATTGGGAAGAATGAATTTTCGTTCTTTAGCAATACAATGGAACGGGCGGCAGTTTCGCGAGCAGCCTGCAGAAATTCGGGTTTCATGATGGTATTCTTTTCGCGCTCCTTATCCAGGTAGCGGTAAGGATCATCGAATAATCCCAAAATGAATTTCATCTCCAGAATACGGCGCACGGCATTATCGATTGTCTCTTCCGAAACCTTACCTTCCTCCACCGACTGCTTCAGGTACTTAATAAACACGGCACCCGTCATATCCATATCGATACCGGCATTAACAGCCAGTTCGCCTGCCTCCTTTTCATCTTTGGCCACCCCATGAGGAACCAGTTCGTTGATTCCGGTATAGTCGGTTACCACAAATCCTTTGAAGCCCCATTGGTTACGCAACAAGTCGGTAAACAGGTATTTACTGGCCGTACTGGGCACTCCCCCAATTTCGTTGAACGATGCCATATAGGTAGCAACACCCGCTTCGTGAGCCGCCTTGTAGGGAGGCATGTAATAATTAAGAAGGGTATTCATGGAAAGTTCGGCACTGTTGTAATCGCGTCCCGCCTCGGCCGCGCCATAAGCGGCAAAGTGTTTGCAGCAGGCAAGCACCGTGTTCAGCTGGTTCAGCGAATGCCAGTCTTTGCCCCCCTGGAAACCTTCCACCCGGGCTTTGGCGATAAGACTTCCCAGATAGGGATCTTCGCCGGCACCTTCCATCACACGCCCCCAACGGGCATCGCGGGCAATGTCCACCATCGGAGCAAACGTCCAGTGAATTCCTTCGGCCGAAGCCTCCTCGGCAGCAATAGCCGCACTTTTCCTCATCAGCTCCAGATCCCACGAACTGGCTTCGGCCAGCGACATGGGGAAGATGGTACGGAAACCGTGGATTACATCGTATCCGAACAAAACAGGAATCTTCAGCCTCGACTCCGCCAGGGCCATTTCCTGCAATTTACGTACTCCGTCCACTGTGTAGGCATTAAAGATACTACCCACCATCCCTTTGCGCAGGTAAGGCTCAAAGTCGTCCGACATAATCGGTCCGGTTACGTCCCAGTTACAGGAGAACTGAGCCATCTGACCAATTTTTTCTTCCAGCGTCATCAGCTGCAACACCGAGTCGACCCGCTGTTCGATGGTTTTATCTCCGCTAAAACTTTTCCATCCGCTTGCAGAAGGTTTACATCCACCTAAAGCCGCGAGCAAAGCCACACCGGTGATAGCTGTCACAATCTTCTTCATATTCTCTCTTTTATTTTTGCGTTAAAGACTTTTATCCTATTCTTAAACCTTATCGACAGTAACCGTGAAACCTAATTTTGTTAATCCCTGCTGTACCTCGGGACAGCTCATAAACAGCCGCCATAGCAAGCCCGTGCGATAATTCTCGATCATTGGGGCAATGGTGCACTGGTCGATGGCCAGGTAGCGCCGCGGGTACCAGTTATCCTGTTCGCTGAAGGCATCATAAAATCCATACTTTCCCCAAATGCTGTCGCCCAGGTTATAATAGAAATGCTTCAGGGCCCTGGTTGATTCTTCCGGCGTGTAAGGAAAACTGGAAAGCGCCGCCGTAGGTGTAATCACCCCCAGGTCGTTGGACGGCATGTGAGCATTGTAACCCAATACCGAATAGCTGGCCGTAAGTCCCCAGCAGGAATCGCTGTATCCTTTAAACTTGCCCGGGTTTTCGACGCAATGGTTGTAGTTTATCAACGCCTGATTCCGGTTTACCTCCCAGTAATTGGCGTACTTGTCGGAAAGCCCTTTGGGATTTAACCCAATGTAGGAGTAATGGGCCCAGAACAAGGGACCACCCAATGCTTCCGCACCGTTATGTTTTAGTAGTAAAGGCAGTCCGTACGCCGTAGCCGACGATTTAATACCTCCCTTACGAGCCCACCCGTTGTGGTAAGCCGAAGCGGGGATGGGATGAGTAGGCGAAGAGGCGGCAAGAATATAGGTAATTAAACATTCGTTGTATCCTTCCAACGGGAAATTCATCTCCCAGGCATAGTCCGGAGACCAGTGCCAGTACAATACATCCTGTCCGTTCTGATACCAGCTCCACTCCATTTCGCGCCACAACGTGTCGATTTTGGATGCCAAAGCCTTTTCGTTTTCATTCCCATCCTTAAAATACTGACGAACGCAAAGGAGTCCCTGCATCAGAAAAGAGCTCTCCACCAAATCGCCTCCGTTATCTTTCGTGCCGAAAGGTTTCACTTTTCCCGTAGGACCAATCATCCAGTGAGGCCATACTCCATGGAAACGATCGGCTTTAGCCAGGTAATCGGCAATCTTATGTAAACGCTGTACCCCTTCTTCGCGTGTAACAAAGCCGCGGTCGATGCCCACAAGCAGTCCGGCGATACCGAATCCGCTTCCTCCGGTGGTTACTACGTCGGCATCATTCTCGGGATAGACTCCGTCCATATGAATTCGTTCCCGGGCTAATCCCGATGTAGGTTCCGCTCCCTCCCACATGTAATTGAAGTGCTCCTGTTGGATATAAGTAAGCATCTCGTTGTCCGAAGCAAAAGTTTCAGGACGTTCGATCGCATCCGGCTTGTTGGCGGTCTCCTTGTTTTTATCGGACTCATTGCACGACGCAAGGGATAAGCCTCCTGCAAACAAGAGTGCAATTGTCCATTTCGTAAGTTTCATAACTTTCATTTATTCTATCGTTTAATCGGGATATAAATAAACCGGGAAAAGAAAAACCAGGGAGAGAAGGCCTCTCCCTGGTAAAATACATTCATCTTATTGCTTGAGGTTTGGATTCAAGTCAATCTGGTTCTGCGGAATAGGATAATATTCGCTTTCGCCTTTCACAAAGCCCGGCAAAGTGCCTGCTGCTTTGTCGGTACGTACCAGGTCGAAGAAGCGCTCGCCCCACTCCATGGCAAACTCGGCACGTCTTTCGTCCAGCAACTGATCAAGCGTAGCACCTGTTACCGGTGCCAGGTTGGCCCGTTCGCGCACCAAATTGATTTCGGCATCGCCGTTCTGTCCTTTTCTTATTTTCGCTTCCGCGTTCATAAGCAAGACATCGGCATAGCGTAAAATGCGGATATTGTTATTTGCACCGTAGTTGGTACGTCCGGCTGTCATCTGGTTAGACGGAGTATAGGCTTTCCCGTTGTAGCAGGTTGGCTCGCCGGCAAGTCCCGGTTTGATCACGTCGCCCGACAAAGTGGTGGTTCCTGCAACAAGGAAAGAGGCGTCTGCACGAACTGTTTCACCGCGTGTAGCAAAGAATGCACGTACACCATCCGTAGGAGTCATAAATCCCCATCCTTCGATGGGACTGCTTCCTCCTCTTGGTCCCTGGAATGCAAACCAGGCATCCGATTCAACTATATCACCGCTACCGGTGCCAAAGTCGGTATACTGAAGTTCGAACAGGGATTCGTTGCTCAGCTTTCCGGGTATCTTAAACAACTGATAAAAATCGTCGTACAAGCTGAACTTGTTGCTGCTGATAATGTCGTTGGTAGCCGTAAGAACGCCATCCCAGTTTTCATTATACAAATAGGCTTTAGCCAACAGCGCCTGAGCCGAATAACGGGTAACCGCTCCTAATTTGCCGGCTTGCTCGTTGGGGCGTACCGCCGGAAGGTTAGCCACACAGTATTCGAGTTCGGAATAGATGTAGTTATAAATCTCTTCGCGTGTCGATTTTACAAGATTCAGTTCCTGATTGCTTAACAGCAGGGGAGCTTCGCCCCAGAAGTTAACAATACGGAAATAAGCAAAGGCCCGGATAAAGCGAATTTCGGCGGAATATTCTTCGTATTTCTTCCTGTCGGCATCCGAGGATATGTTTTCGGCATATTTATCCAATGATTCCAGCGCTGCATTCGAGGTGGAGATCACGTTGTACAAACCTTCCCAGGCGGCATTCAATGCCCAGTAACCCGAAATACGGTCGTATTTAAACTCTTTGCAATACTGAAATTCAATCTGGTCGGTTGGACTAGATCCCTTATCCACATCATCGCCGCGGACAGCAATAAGTCCGAATGCCATCCAGGCTGAGAACTTGGTGCGGGCAACTGCATACGTTCCGGAAACCGGCATATACATATCACTTGTCTTGGTATAGTCCACCAGACCGGCTTCCACTTTATTTTCCGGAAGTTTATCTAAGTAATCGCTGCAGCTGGAGAAGGTCAGAACCAACGGAAGCATCCAGAGCAACTGTTTTTTTAATATATGTTTCATCACTTTATTTAGCATTTAAAGATTAATAAATAATTCGTAAGCCTACTGTGTAAGTGGCTGCCAACGGATATACCTGATCGTCGAATCCATTGTTACCGACCTCGGGAGTAAATCCGTTTGATTTGAAGTAAGTATACGGACGTTCGGCAGTCAGACTCAGACGCATGCTCGGTAACTTGGTATTACTTATTTTCACCTTATCGAAGGTATAAGCCATCTGTATATTCTGAATACGGAAGTAAGAACCATCTTCTACGTAGAATGAGTTGAACTTGGAGATGTTCCATGGTTTAACAGTACCGGCAGCAGAAGGATAAGAGTTGGTGGAGCCTTCGCCTGTCCAACGGTTTTCAACCATATCGGCATCGTAGTTGATATCCGATTGCCATCTGCGGTTACCCCGCTTGCGGTTTACAATCTCGTTGCCTGTCTGTCCCTGCATAACTACAGATAAATCAAATTTCCGGTAAGTAAATCCAAGATTCATTCCGAAAGTAAAGGTTGGAATGTAAGATCCAAGGATCACACGGTCGTTATCATCAATCTTTCCATCGTTGTTCTGGTCTTTGTATTTGAAATCGCCCGGAAGCAGGTTATTTGAAACAGCCACCGGATCGGCTGAAATTTCGGCCGCATT
Organism: uncultured Macellibacteroides sp.; assembly: GCF_963667135.1. Taxonomy (NCBI): domain Bacteria; kingdom Pseudomonadati; phylum Bacteroidota; class Bacteroidia; order Bacteroidales; family Porphyromonadaceae; genus Macellibacteroides; species uncultured Macellibacteroides sp. The sequence goes on from NZ_OY762974.1 coordinate 1,437,685, forward strand.
CTGATAAACACCTACAATTTCGTGTCCGTAGTAAGCATTAAGCTCTCCTCCTACTTTTGAGATGGTACGGAATTCCGCCGTTCCGCCATACAGGTAAGGCAGGCCATGCAGACTCTTTACTTCATTCTTTAATGTGGTTACATTGGCTCCGATAGAATAAGAGAAATCTTTGCCAATTTTATCGGACCAGTCTACGGATAACTCCAGACCTGAGTTAAGAATTTCGCCGTTATTGCCAAGCAAGTTACCGGCACCCATGGGCAGCGGAGCGTTGATTACGGCATTTTCGGTAAGACGGTGGTAGTAATCTGCCTCAACACCCAAACGGCTGTCAAGGAAAGCAGCATCAAAACCAATATTGAGTTCGTTTACAACTTCCCATCCCAGGTAACTGAAATAAACAAGGTTGGTGTAACCAGGCAACACGCCGTTACCAAATACGCCGGATGTACCCATATTCTGTGTTACGGAAGCAAACCCGTCGCTGGCACTTACCTTATCGTTACCCAATTTACCCCAGCTGGCACGCAGTTTAAGGTAGTTGATATAATTCAGATCCTTCATGAAGCCTTCTTCGGAGATATTCCAGGCAGCACCTAAAGAGGGGAAGTAACCCCATTTTTCCTGATACTTGGAGCTACCGTCGGCACGCATGGTGGCAGACAAAAGGTATTTGCCCTGATAATCGTAGGTGATACGTCCAAAGTAAGATTGTCCGCGGTAAGTAGTACCGTTATCTCCCGTTGTACGTCCGTCTGCGTTTCCCTGATCAAGATACATGTATTCTTCGGCTCCGCCTGGTACGCCCGTTGCATTTCCCCAGAGGTAACGCCAGTTTTCACTGCGAACAGATTGGCCTAACATAGCAGAGAATGTATGCGCTCCAAAAGAATCGCGGAAAGTAAGTGTATTGTCCAGAATCCAGTTCCGGTAATTGTTATCTTCTTTCTTTAAATTCGCATTCTTGGTAAGTTGACTACCTCCAACAAGATATTCCGGAGTATAAATACGCCCCTGAATAAATGATATATCCTGGCTGTATGCTGTTTTAAAGAATAACTTGTTTTCCGGAAGGAAATCGATCTGAGCATAGAAGGTAGGTAATACCTGAATGGTATTGCTCTTGTTATCATAATAATTGGCAGAGGCAACCGGGTTGCCGAAGTAAGTCGACATGCCTATCTGGCTGGGAGAGGCGTATTTTATCGGATATGCTTCGGCGGCACTTCTTCTGTCGTCCATTACCGGGAAAATACCGGGAGTAAGGTAGGCAGCACCCCATGCGGCATTGTTAGAACTGTATTTCGTGCCATTGCTCAATACCATATTGGCTCCTACTTTCAACCATCGGTTAACATTATAATCTGCTTTTGCACGCAGGTTGAACCGTTCGTATTCGTTCTTTGTATCCATAATACCTTCCTGAAACATGTAGTTTAATCCTACAGAATAAGAAGCTTTGTCGGTTCCACCGCTTATATCCAAACTATGATTGTGGATAAGTGCCGTACGAAGCAATTCGTCGTACCAATCGGTACTTGTACCGGGCATCATGGACTGTAAATTGCCTCCAAAAAGATTAATGGAGTTACGCAGCACATTTAAATCGGTGGCATTGTTTTTTTCAATCTGCATGGTAGCGTATTGTTCGCTGTTGGCCATCTTAAGCTGGTTGGTCACTTTCTGGAATCCCACATAACCATCGTAAGTGATGGTTGCCGGCTTGTTAAGTGTGCCTTTCTTGGTAGTTACGATAACAACCCCATTGGCTGCGCGAACCCCGTAGATTGAAGCCGCGGATGCATCTTTTAAAATGGACAGATCCTGGATATCACTGTTGTTAAGGAAGTCGATGTTATCGAAAAACATTCCGTCCACAACGTACAATGGCTTGGTATCACCGAATGAACCAACACCACGGATACGTACATCCGGACCAGATCCCGGCTGACCGCTACTTGTAATATGTACACCGGCCACCTTGCCTTGCAGGGCACCCATCGGTGAGGTGGTTGCGTGTTTCACAATATCATCAGCCTTTATCACAGCAATCGGAGCGGTAAGGTCTTTCGCCTTGCTGGTACCGTAACCAATTACCACAATTTCTTCCAGCTTTTGGGTATCTTCTTCAATTAAGACATTAATAACAGACCGGTTGTTGACGGGTTGTTCTACCGCCAGCATACCTACATAGCTAAATACAAGCGTTGCATTAGCCGGAACATTTGAAAGGGAGTAATCTCCATCTATAGAGGTAACCGTACCAATAGTGGTACCTTTCACAAGCACACTTACTCCGATTGCCGGATAACCGGTGGCCTTTTCAGTTACGACACCGGTAACCGTTAGATTTCCTTGTGCAAACATCGTTGTGACTGCAAGGAGTAAGCATAAACAAAGCATTAATTTAGCTTTCATTCATTCTAGTTTTAAAGTTGAACATCTGTATAATACATACGTTGTTGATTGGGCAACAAATGAACTCCTATCTGTAAAAAACTGCAAATTTTTGTATACTTTACGACTACTGCCTTCCGAAAAGGGGTATTTATCCGATACCCTATCACTACTTCACTCTTATATAACAACCTAAATACCAATAACTTTCATTTGTTAACACAAAATGAAAAGAGTTTATGTTATATAACACTTAATACGTAAATATTCTTTAATAAACATAGTGATTCCGTCTTCGTGAGAACGAAGATTAGTAGCGCAGACAAATACGACGACTGAATTATTTAAATTCGATCATAAAATCCACCAGACTTTTCCCATCAGGAATATCCAGTTTTTTACGCAGACGGTATCGGGCAGCTTCGATACCTCTTACTGAAAGGTTTTGCATACGTGCCATGTCTTTGGTTGGCATGTTTAGACGCAACAAGGCACAAAGACGCAGATCGCCGGGTGTGAGGTCGGGATAGCGTTCACGTAAGGTCCGGAAGAAGTTTTCGTGTATGCGGTCGAAGTTGTTCTGGAAAACAGCCCAGGCATCTTCGGCCGACAAATTATCATCGATCATCCGGATTAATTTTTCAAAATACTTTTTGGAATAGGAACCCGTTAACTGTTGTGTTTGTACTTCTTTTTTAAGCGCTTCCAGAAAGTCGTTGTGCGAGATGACGGACAGTGTGGCACTTGCCAGCTCTTTGCTCTTATAAGTCAGCTCGTCTTCCAGCTTTTCATTCTGCAAACGGACAATGAGCTGTTCCTGGGCTTTCAATTGCTCTTCGCGCTCTTTCTTTTCCTGCTCAATGGCTTTGTTTTCGCGGTTTATCTCCCAGCTGATATAGGCTCTCATTATTGCAATGAGAAGTAAGATTATCAAGACAAAATAGACAGAAAAGGCAATGTATGACCGATAGAAAGGCCGGCTTATTTCAAAAGCAAAATTGGTGGACGATAATACTTCTCCCACATTGTTTATAACCTCTGCCTGCAAGATATAACTTCCGTAGGGCAGATTGGAATAGTCTTTGGTAAAATCGGGAGAGCCTTCCACCCAACTATTATCAAATCCTTCTAATTTATACCGCATACGAAACTGCTTTCCTATGTAATCGGGGTATGAGAAAGCAAATGTAAGGTTGTTATGACTGTAATCCAGCGAAGCATACTGGCCTGTGGGCAGATAGTGGTAGGTTTCTTTGTGACGGTTATATACCAGCACCGACGAGAGAGAAAGCTTTACATCCGATTCGGGGATTTGCTTTTCTTTGTGATAACGGGCAATGCCTCCGTTGAGACAAAAATAGGAGGCTCCGTTTCCATCCACATAGATATTTCCGCGATCTTCGATGGGCGGATTGTCGAACAGTCCGAAGGAGATCCTTACTTTAGCCGAATAATGTCCATTATCAAAGCTTACAAGCACATACTCGGTAGATCGGATAAACCAGAAAAGGTCGTTATTTACCGGAACAATCCGGTACGTATCTCCCATTTTCTTAAATACTTCGTTCAACTCAGCAAAAGGAACGATCTTCTGAGAAAGGTCCTCGTAAACATAGAATTGGTTTCCGTCCGTTAGAACCACCCGTCCACGTAGTAGCATCACATTCAGAGCGCTTTCTTTTCGGGATGAATCCAGAGTGCTTATATACTCCACCTCTTTTACCGCATCCAGGGATGCGTTCAGCCTGATACGGTAAATTCCCTTAAACATATGATTCGCCCAGATATTACCGGCCGGATCTACTTCCAGGCGCTTAACCAGATTGCTGAATCCTTTCACGTTATGGCTGAATATCCACTTTCCGGATGCATCCTTCTTAAAAATACTCAGGGCATTGTAAGAGGATTGAAGCAGAATTTCCTTGCCATGGATGATGCATTTGCGCATGGCAGTTCCTCCGTTTAAAGCTCCGGGTACTAAAGATACAGACTCGCCTGTTATCTGGAGGGTTCCTTTATTGTTTCCACAGAATAGTTGACTGCCCATATCGGCTACATACCAGTTTTGCCCTTTACTTTGGGGAAGAATAACAGGCAAAGGATAGCGGTCGCTCACGGAATAAACTCCCTGGTTGGAGACAAGAAACATGGAGTTGTCTTTTATCACCATATCGTGCACCATACCTATTTGCACATCCCTTGGTTCGTAGAAGTCAAAGGAAGAACTTGTCTGAATTTGCGCTATACCATTATCTAATGCTATCCATACGTTGTTTTGTTTATCGCAGGCAAGACCTAAAACCGTATTATTGATAAGATGATTCTCCCGGTTTATATGCCAGCGGATTTGTCCCTTTTTATCCAACGCGACCAATCCTCCGGATACACTACCAAGTATATAAAGCGAATCGCGGGTCATTACCGCCCGGTTCATGGTACTATGTTTCAAAAAAAGGTCTGCTTCTGTTTTCCATGGCACAGCCTTAAAGCCGTCGTACATAAAGATACCATTGGCATCAGTTAACAGTAACAATTTATTATCATAGGGGAGTACAGCCACTACATCATCCTGATTCAACGCCGGACCCGAAACCACCTCTTTTAGCCCGGCCCCATCAAACAAGCAAAATCCTCCGCCAAGTAAGGAGGCATACATATTTTTGTTTACTTTATGAAAGTAAAGCGGCCCCCGGTCCGGACGGAAACCTTTTACCTCTTTTCCGTCGTAGACAAAGTATGAGCCGAAGCTCTGAAAATATATTTTTCCTGATTTTTCGTGAATGGTCCATATCTCATCGTCGTGAAATGCAAAATCTTTCAATGATTCTTTTAATGAGGTATAAACAAGCACGTTTTCCTTGTTAGCCTCAAAATAACCAAATTCTTCGAACGATCCTACATAGATGCGGTTGGCGGCAGTAATATACACAGAGCGAACGGCAATATTATTGGGAAGCGGATATAGCTTCCAGCGGATTCCGTCGAACTGAAGCAATCCACGGTTATTACCAAAATACATCAAGCCATCTGCTCCCTGAGCAACGGCCCAGTTCTGATTACCCGCTTTATATTCGCTTACAGAATAATTTACAACCTGAGGAATATACGGAATACGTGGAGCAGCCATCGCCTGGAAAGCAAGCAACAACAATCCGATAAAGCAGAAAAACAACTGTTTATACTTCATTTTCATTCAAGGTTAACCCTTTACCATGTAAATTATGTATTTCTTAGACATTACAAATGTAGTGTTTTTTTGTGAAATGGAAGGATGCAGGCGCTAGCAGAATGGGACCTTGCGGATAGAAACGTCTATAAACAATTAAAGGATGTCTCCCGACATCCCCTAACCAAACTTTGTTAACCTTAAATCTAATACTATTATGAAAAAACCACGATGCAAAGATACAGCCTCCGCACGTGTTTGTCAAGTCTTTTTCCTATAAAACATGTTAAACAACACATAACAATCCTTTATTTATAATTGGTCGGTTTGGCATAACACAATTAAGGGATGTCTCCCGACATCCCCTAACCAATCTTTGTCAACCTTAAATCTAATACTATTATGAAAAAATCATACCACAAATGTATGGCATATATTTCATATTGTCAAGCATATTTTAATTATTATACGCATTAATATATTTTTACAATACATATACTTACTATTTGAAACATTAATAGCCATTATTATATACAATATGATTGTTTGGGAAAAGACTGCCTTACATTTTACAAATCGAAGCCATAGAAAATGGATAAAAAAAAAGGCCATCTCATTTTGAGACGGCCTTTTTATATATATCGGAAACTACTATTAGTCTCTCAATTTGGCTACAAGGAATTCGCGGTTCAAGCGGGCGATATTGCTTACCGAAATGCTCTTAGGACATTCAAGTTCGCAAGCGCGTGTGTTGGTACAGTTACCAAAACCCAGTTCGTCCATCTTGGCAACCATTGCTTTAGCACGACGGGCTCCTTCGATCTGTCCCTGTGGAAGCAAAGCCAACTGGCTAACCTTCGCAGAAACGAACAACATGGCCGATCCGTTCTTACAAGCTGCAACGCAGGCACCACAACCGATACAAGCAGCAGCATCCATAGCTTCTTCTGCTTTGTATTGAGGAATAGCAATCGCATTCGCATCTGGAACACCTCCTGTATTAACCGAAACGAAACCTCCCGACTGAATAATCTTATCGAAAGCAGAACGGTCTACCATCAGGTCGCGGATTACCGGGAAACCGGCAGAACGCCACGGTTCGATCGTAATTACGTCGCCATCATTGAAACGACGCATGTGCAACTGACAAGTAGTTACCGCACTGTCGGGTCCATGAGGATGTCCGTTGATGTACAAAGAACACATACCGCAAATACCTTCGCGACAGTCGTGATCGAACACTACAGGTTCTTTCCCGTTGTTTGTCAATTGTTCGTTCAGGATATCCAGCATTTCAAGGAATGAACTTCCCTGAGAGATTCCCTTCAGCTGATAAGTTTCGAAGACGCCCTTTTCCTTAGGACTCCTCTGACGCCAAACTTTCAGTGTGATATCAATATTTTTATCCATGATTTTAATCTTTACTGTTTAAATTTTCGACTACTTACTTCTTAGCTCTTGTAATTACGCTGCTGACGAACAATAAATTCGTAGTCTAGCTCTTCTTTCAACATCACAGGTGCTTTATCTTCACCCTGATACTGCCAGCAAGATACATAGGCGAACTTATCATCGTGGCGAAGTGCTTCGCCTTCTTCAGTCTGGTGCTCCAAACGGAAGTGACCACCACAAGATTCTTCTCTGTCGAGTGCATCGTGAGCCATCAATTCACCAATTTCGATAAAGTCGGCCAAACGAAGTGCTTTTTCAAGTTCCACATTCAGGTCGTTACCTGATCCCGGGATATAAAGATTAGTCCAGAATTCTTTTTTCAAATCACTAAGCTTGCTGATAGCAGTCTTAAGACCTTCGGCATCACGACCCATACCTACGAAATCCCACATAATGTGACCCAATTCCTTGTGTAGATTGTCGGTAGAACGTTTTCCCTTAATGTTCATCAATTTAGCGATACGGTCGTTGATTCCCTTTTCTGCTTCCTTAAATTCGGGCAGGTCGGTACTGAAACGCGGAACGCGGATCTGATCTGCCAGGTAATTCTGAATCGTATAAGGCAATACGAAATAACCGTCTGCCAAACCTTGCATCAACGCTGAAGCACCAAGACGGTTAGCTCCGTGATCGGAGAAGTTAGCTTCACCAATTGCGAAAAGACCAGGGATGGAAGTCATCAATTCATAGTCAACCCAGATACCACCCATTGTATAGTGAATAGCAGGGTAAATCATCATCGGAGTCTGATAAGGATTGTCGTCTACAATCTTTTCGTACATCTGGAAAAGGTTACCGTATTTTGCTTCAACCACGTTCTTTCCAAGGCGTTGGATAGCTTCAGAAAAATCAAGATAAACAGCAAGACCCGTATTACCTACACCATAACCTGCATCGCAACGTTCTTTGGCAGCACGTGAAGCCACGTCGCGGGGAACAAGGTTACCGAAAGCAGGATAGCGTCTTTCCAAATAGTAGTCGCGATCTTCTTCTTTGATATCAGTCGCTTTAAGTTTACCGGCGCGGATTGCTTCGGCATCCTTTATATTTTTTGGAACCCAAATACGTCCGTCGTTACGTAAAGACTCGGACATCAGGGTTAATTTAGACTGGAATTCGCCATGAACAGGAATACAGGTAGGGTGAATCTGTGCCATACAAGGATTGGCAAAATAAGCACCCTTTCTATAACATTGCATTGCTGCAGAACCATTTGAAGTCATGGCGTTGGTAGAAAGGAAAAACGTGTTACCGTAACCACCTGAAGCAATAACAACAGCGTGAGCAGAATAACGTTCGATCTTACCTGTAACAAGGTCGCGGGCGATAATACCACGGGCACGTCCGTCGATAGTAACCACATCAAGCATTTCGTGACGGGTAAACAATTTAACGGCACCCTTTCCAACCTGACGGCTTAATGCAGAGTAAGCACCCAGCAACAACTGCTGTCCGGTCTGGCCGCGGGCATAAAACGTACGGGAAACCTGAGCACCACCGAATGAACGGTTGTCGAGCAAGCCACCGTATTCGCGTGCAAAAGGTACACCCTGAGCAACGCACTGGTCGATGATTGAATTTGACACTTCAGCCAAACGGTAAACGTTTGCCTCACGTGCACGGTAGTCACCTCCCTTAATCGTATCGTAGAATAAACGGTAAACAGAGTCGCCGTCGTTCTGGTAATTCTTTGCAGCATTAATACCTCCCTGGGCAGCGATAGAGTGCGCGCGGCGGGGAGAGTCCTGAATACAGAAATTCAGTACATTGAAACCAAGCTCACCTAAAGATGCGGCTGCAGAAGCACCGGCAAGACCGGTACCAATAACAATAATATCCAGACGACGCTTGTTGGCCGGATTCACCAGCTTCTGATGATTTTTATAATTACTCCACTTCTCAGCCAATGGCCCCTGAGGGATTTTTGATTCTATTTTAGTCATAATTCTTATTCTTTTAAGTTGTCAGACATTTATGATATTAAGCTGCACAGCAGGCACCGAAAGGGCCAAAAAAGAAGTAAACAGCTACAATTGAGAAGCCCAAAGCAAGGATTGTTGCATAAATGATGCCAATGCACTTCAAACGTCCGTACCATTTTTTGTTGTTAGTTCCCAAAGTCTGCAAAGCACTCCAGAAACCATGAGTAAGGTGAAACCACAAAGCCCAGATCCATACAAGATAGATAGCTACTACCACTGGATTCTTGAATACAGTAACGACCAGATCAGAACCCAACATAGACTCTTCACCTTGCCACTCCAGCAATTGCATTTTTGCCCAAAAGTGAGTAAGGTGGAAACACAAAACACCCAGAACGATGATTCCCAAAACAAACATGTTCTTGGAAGCCCAGTTAACTTGCGTTTTGCTTGAAGTCGCATACTTGTCGTTTCCTCTGGCCTTCTGGTTCTGCAAGGTTAACATTCCTGCATAAATGATGTGAACAATGAAGCCCGCTGCAAGTACCGGAACCATAAGCTGAATAATGGGGTTGGTTCCCATAAATTCACAAACGGCATCATAACCTTCAAGCGAGAAAACCGCCACTAAGTTCATCACCATGTGTACTGTTAAAAATACGATCAGAAAAAGCCCTGAGATACTCATAATCAGCTTTTTTCCGATAGAAGAATTAAGTAACCACATAAGATAATAATTTAAGTTATTTAATTATATTTAGAAATTTCATCCCAATGCTGTTGAAAAAGTCTGGCAAAGGTATGCTAAATCCCCTTATCACGCAAACGATTAAAGAAATATTTCGCCAATAGTGGGAGGCTTTCATAAACAAACAAACACTCCCTTTTTACTGGTCAAAAAAAAGCGTATATTTGTATGCATAAAAGTAACACAAATCTTAATGAAAACTTTGATAGTAACAGAAAAAGAGCAGATAGAGGATATTATTGCCAAATGTACGATCTGCTATGTAGGAATGGCTGATACAGACGGTACTCCTTATGTGATTCCCATGAACTTCGGATACAAAGAGGGAGTGGTGTATCTGCATTCCGCACAGGAAGGAAGAAGCATCGACATCCTTAGCCGTAATCCTAAAATTTGTGTAACTTTCAGCACTGACCACGCCCTTGTGTTTCAGCATCCGCAGGTAGCCTGCAGTTACAGGATGAGATCTAAAAGTGTTATTGGCTGGGGTAAGGTTGCCTACGAGGAGGATTTCTCCAAAAAAATTGAAGCACTGGACATAATTATGCATCAATACATTAAGAAAGATTTTAATTATTCCGACCCTGCCGTGAAAAATGTAAAGATCTGGAAAGTGGCTTTAGAGGAGGTTACTTGCAAAGTATTCGGCGAACCACATAAGAAGTAGGCTTCGTAATTGTCGGTATTTCAATCTTTATTACTATTTTTGCACCAAAATATGAATCGTTTATCTCATGGGCTTGCAGAAGCATAGTACAATACTGGCTGAGACAGTTGAACAACTTTCGGACGAGGCATCGTATAAACAACTGTTTCATGCGTATCGCGACGAGGAAGCCCTCCCTTCCGGCGAGGTATTGAAAGAGATCGTGGATCTGTGCAGATCCATTCTTTTTCCGGGTTATTATGGAAACGCCCGGGTCAGCAAACAGACAATCCGTTTTCAAACCGGCGTAAATGTGGAGACATTGCATGCAATGCTGTCGCACCAGATTTATGCAGGGCTTTGCTTTGCTGATACCGAATGTGTTTCCTGTCCGGAAGAAAAGATCAGCGAACATGCGAAAACTCTTTCTGAGGCTTTTATTGCATCGCTTCCCGAATTACGGACTTTGCTTGCAACCGATGCCGAGGCAACATTTAACAGTGATCCCGCCGCCCAGAACGTGGGTGAGATTATTTTCTGTTATCCTGGTTTCCGGGCTATCGTTGGTTACAGAATTGCCCACCAGCTTTATAATCTGGGGGTTCCTTATATTCCAAGAATGATTACTGAAATGGCTCATAGCGAAACGGGTATAGATATTCACCCGGGTGCTACCATCGGTCATTCTTTTTCTATCGACCATGGCACTGGCACTGTAATAGGTGAAACCAGCGTTATCGGAAATAATGTGCGTATCTTCCAGGGTGTAAGTCTTGCCGGCGAAAAATTACCTCCCGACGAAAACGGACAGACCGTTCGGGGTATTGCCCGTCACCCCATACTGGAAGACGAAGTTACGGTCTACTCTAATTCTACGCTGATGGGGCGCATACTCATTGGCAAAGGGGCTACAATCTGCGGAAACGTTTGGATTGCTGAAGATGTTCCGGCAGGAGCAGTTATCACACAAAATAAAGCATTTAGATAATATATTAAAAACAAATGAATAACGAGACGTTTGAAATGGTGGCTAAAACCCTCTATGGTTTAGAGGAAGTATTAGCCAGTGAGTTAATTTCATTGGGAGCCAATGAGGTGCAGATCGGTCGCCGCATGGTTTCTTTCGAAGGTAACATGGAGTTGCTGTACAAGGCAAACTTTTACTGTCGCGCTGCCCTCCGGATTCTGAGACCCATTTATCACTTCAAAGCCAAAGATGCCGACACTGTTTACAAGGAAGTAATGAAGGTGGAATGGGATAAGTATCTGACATTGGATAAGACTTTCGCCATTGACTCGGTAATTTATTCCGAAGATTTTAATCATTCCAAGTTTGTGGCTTACCGCACAAAGGATGCAATCGTAGATTACTTTATGGAGAAATACGAGAAACGTCCGTCCGTACGAGTAAATAACCCGGACTTGTATATCAATATTCATATCTCGCATAACGATTGTACCCTGTCGATCGACAGTTCGGGCGAGAGTTTGCATAAACGTGGATACCGCGTCGACCAGATTGAAGCTCCGCTGAACGAGGTGCTGGCTGCCGGACTGATTATGAAGACCGGCTGGAAGGGCGAGTCAAACTTCATTGATCCGATGTGTGGTTCGGGAACATTGCTTATCGAGGCTGCCATGATCGCGCTTAACATTGCTCCGGGCGTTCACCGCAAGGGTTTTGCTTTCGAAAAGTGGGTGGACTTTGACCAGGAATTGTTTGACCGTATCTACAACGACGAGTCGAACGAAAAGGAATTTACATTCAAATGTTATGGTTCGGATGTTAGTCCGGATGCCATCGAAATTGCCCGTAAGAATGTACGCAGCGCTGGTCTTTCTAAATACATTGACTTGCAGGTATTGCCTTTCCAGCAATTCCAGGAACCTCCCAAGCCGGGAATCATGGTTACCAACCCTCCTTACGGCGAGCGTATTTCATCGCGAGACCTAATGGGACTGTATACAATGATTGGCGAACGCATGAAACACGTATTTTCCGGTTATAAGGTATGGATTCTGAGTTACAAAGACGAGTGCTTTGAAAAGATTGGCTTACGTCCAAGCGAAAAGATGAAAGTGATCAACGGATCGCTGGAATGTGAATTCCGTTGCTACGATATTTTTGAAGGAAAGAATAAAGATTATAAGAAGGCGCTTGCCGAAGGTGAGGAATCGTCGGAAGAGAGACCTGCCCGTTCTTACAGCAGCGAACGTCCGGAAAGACAGGAACGTTCAACTAGCGGAGAAAGATCAGCCAGACCTGAACGCTCTTTTGGTGGTGAAAGATCTGCAAGACCTGAACGTTCTTTTGGTGGAGAAAGAGCTCCGCGCAAGGAGTTTACTCCAGGCGGTGATCGTCCGGAACGCAAAAACTTCAGAACCGATCGTCCGGATCGTCCGGACAGACGATTTGCTGCAGCTCATAGCGAAAGCGAAGCGGAAAAAGCTTCCTTCGCACCAGGCAAACGTTTCTTTGGCGAAGAGAGGAACGATGGACGTCCGGCTCGTACGCCGTTTGGTGGCGACGCTGCAAAACGCTCCGACAGTAAACCGGCAGATCGCCCGGTAAAGTCAAGTTTTTCGCCCGGGGGACCAGGGAAAAAGAAATTTGTTTCCGATCGTCCTACCAAAATGAAATACAAAGAAGACGACCGCTTTGGAGGCAAGAATTTCAAAGACAAAGGAAAATCGTTTAAGGATAAAAAAGGGGGAAAGGATTTTCGGGATACACGCATAGACAAGAAGAGTTTCGGAGATCTTCCAATTAAAAAGATTAAGGACGATAATGATTTATAGTAATTATAAAAGGGGGATGGCTTCCATCCTCCTTTCAATTATATGTTTCTCGCTGCCTATGGCGACACATGCTCAGGATAAACAATTTACGCTGGATGATTTGATTCCCGGAGGGAAGACCTACAGCAAGTTTACCCCACGTAACCTAAAGCAATTACAGTGGTGTGGAAGTAGCTATCTGTATGTTAAGGGCGACAGTGTGATTACAGGCACACCCGGCAAACAAAAAAAAGAAACGGTTCTGTTTACAAAGTCATCGCTTAATGATGCACTGCAAACGGCTGGTTTTAAAACGGTGTCCGATCTTCCGGCACTTTCTGTTCCTGCCAAAAAGGAACCAATACTTGCTTTCCAGACAAAAAAGAACCTCATTCATTACAACTGGAAAACCGGAAAGGTTACTGCTTCATGGAATGTGGAGGACAACTGGGAAAACAGGGATTTTTGTCCTGAAAACAACCTGATGGCTTTTACGGTTGGAAACAATCTGCAAATTGCCTGCCCGGATAATCAGGTTAAGATTATTACAAACGATTCGGATAAAGTAAATGGGCAGTCTGTTCATCGCAATGAATTTGGCATCAACAAAGGTACGTTTTGGTCGCCGAAGGGTACCTATCTGGCTTTTTACCGGATGGACGAACGCATGGTGACAGACTATCCTATCTTAAATATTGAGACCCGTACAGCAGAGTCGACCCCCATCAAGTACCCAATGGCCGGAATGAAAAGTCATGAGGTAACGGTAGGTGTATACAACGTAGCTACCGGCCAAACCGTTTTTCTTCAAACAGGCACCCCTAAAGATAAGTATCTTACCAATCTGGCCTGGAGCCCCGATGAACAAAGCATCTATCTTGCCGAATTGAACAGGGAACAAAATGTTTGCAACCTGGTTCGTTATAATGCCGCCACAGGAAAAAGAGAAGCGGTTCTGTTTACGGAAGAAAATCCGGCCTATGTAGAACCACAGAATCCGATACTGTTTCTTCCGGGTAATTCTTCCCGTTTTATCTGGCAAAGCATGCGTGATGGGTTTAATCATCTTTATCTGTATGATATAAACGGCAAGCTTGTTAAGCAGCTTACAAAAGGGAATTGGGTGGTAACCGATGTGCTTGGTTTCGATTCCAAAGCATCGCATCTGTTTTATATGTCCACCGAAGTTAGTCCGCTGGAGCGTCATCTTTATCAGCTGAATCTGACAAATGGTAAAACGACCCGGCTTACAACCGCCGAAGGCACGCATCAGATTAAACTGGCACCCGGAGGCGAAGCATTCATTGACCAATATTCCAGTCAGCATAATCCGCGAACAATCAAGGTAACGACTATAAAAGGAGAATCCATCGAATTGCTTGCTGCGGCTAATCCCTGCAAAGAATATGCATTTCCTGAAATTGTATTGGGTACAATCAAGGCCGCAGATGGGGTGACCGACCTCTATTACCGCCTCGTTAAACCAGTCAATATGGATGCCTCTAAAAAGTATCCGGCTGTTGTGTATGTATACGGCGGTCCTCATGCTCAGCTTGTAAACAACACCTGGATGGCCGATGCACGAGGTTGGGATATCTACATGGCACAGCAAGGGTATGTAATTTTCACCGTAGATAGCCGGGGTTCAGCAAACCGTGGAGCTGCATTCGAGCAGGTTATTCACCGGAACCTTGGTGTCAACGAAATGGCCGACCAAATGAAAGGTGTGGAATTTCTTAAATCGCTTCCGTATGTGGATGGCGACAAGCTGGGGGTACACGGATGGAGTTATGGTGGTTTTATGACTACCAACCTGATGCTTACCTACCCCGATGTATTTAAGGTAGGTGTGGCTGGGGGACCGGTGATTGACTGGCAATATTACGAAATTATGTACGGCGAACGGTATATGGATACGCCTAAAGAGAATCCGGAAGGCTATAAAAATGCCAACCTAAAACTCAAAGCGGGAAACCTGAAGGGACATCTGTTGCTTATTCACGGCAGTGTCGATCCTGTAGTCGTATTGCAACACAGCCTCTCTTTTTTAAAGGCATGCGTGGATGCGCGTACGTATCCGGATTACTTTATCTATCCCGGACACGAACACAATGTTATTGGAAAGGATCGTCCGCATTTGTCGGAAAAGATTACCCGATACTTTATGGATTATCTTAAATAACAATTTTGAATTAATTAATAGAAAGATGAATATACTACTCGTTGGCTCCGGAGGACGTGAGCATGCACTGGCCTGGAAGATAAGCCAGAGTCCTAAAGTGGACAAGTTATTTATTGCTCCCGGAAATGCCGGAACAGCAACTGTTGGCATCAACGTGCCCATGAGTGCGACGGATTTCCCTAAAATTAAAGAATTTGTACTTGCAAACCAGGTAGCCATGGTAGTAGTGGGTCCCGAAGATCCGTTGGTAAAAGGGATTTACGACTATTTCAAAAACGATGCAGAACTTGCGTCTGTTCCGGTAATCGGACCAAGTAAAGTGGGTGCGCAGCTCGAAGGAAGCAAGGATTTTGCCAAAGCATTCATGATGCGTCATCATATTCCCACAGCTCGTTATAAGAGTATTTGTGCCGAAAATCTGGAAGAGGGTTATTCTTTTCTGGAATCCCTGCAGGCTCCGTATGTACTAAAAGCCGACGGACTGGCCGCAGGTAAAGGCGTACTTATTATTTCCGACCTGGATACGGCTAAAAAGGAACTTAAGGATATGCTGGCTGGTATGTTTGGCGATGCAAGCAAGACCGTAGTTATCGAAGAATTCCTTTCGGGTATTGAATGTTCCGTATTTGTAATGAGCGACGGTAATTCATATAAGATTCTTCCTGAAGCCAAAGATTACAAACGAATCGGAGAAGGCGACACCGGACTAAACACCGGTGGTATGGGTGCTGTTTCGCCTGTTCCTTTTGCCGATGAAGTGTTTATGCAAAAGGTAGAAGAACGAATCATAATCCCAACGGTTAAGGGTTTGAAATCGGAAGGAATCGAATACAAAGGATTCATCTTCATCGGACTGATTAAGGTTGACAACGAACCGGTGGTTATCGAGTACAACTGCCGCATGGGCGACCCGGAGACCGAGGTTGTGATGTTACGTATCAAATCGGATCTGGTTGACTTGCTTGAGGGGGTTGCCGAAGGAAACCTAAACGAACGTGTGATGGAAAAAGATCCGCGTGCCGCTGTAACGGTTATGCTGGTATCCGGCGGTTATCCCGGCGATTACGAAAAAGGAAAAGCAATAACCGGACTCGACAAAGCAACGGGAAGCATTGTATTCCATGCCGGTACAAAAGAAGAAAACGGACAGGTGGTTTCGAACGGTGGTCGTGTAATTGCAGTAAGTTCTTATGGAAAAGATAAGGAGGAAGCTCTTGCTCAATCGTTTGCCGGTGCGAATGCCATATCTTTTGATAAAAAATATTTCCGTAGCGATATCGGATTTGACCTATAATAATGACGAGAGATACGATAAGAAAACGAAGCATATGCGGACCGGTAACGTTAACAATAACATTACTGGCCTGTATGCTATGTTGGGTAGTTGGTTATTTGTATGCTGTAGGGTTTCCTCTTAAGGTAAACAGTAGTGATACCCCCTTATGGGAAGCTGTCAGCAAAAATCTTCGAAGCAAGGAATCAGCTTATCTTATCGGATTACTTCTTACAACAGGAGGAGCGTTTTTGTTGCACAGAGCTAACTATGCTTTGGGACTCATCCGCGAAAAGACTCTCCTCCCCTTACTTTTCTATATACTTTTTATAAGTACCAATCCTGGATTTTTCCCTCTTAAATCCAATTCATTGGGTGTTTTTTGCCTTATTCTTGCCGTCTACGAACTGTTTACGTCTTACCACAATCCCGAATCGCGGGGAAAGGCATTTAACGCTGCCTTCTTCCTAAGCATTGGGAGTCTCCTGTGGATCCATATCCTGTGGTACCTACCTCTGTTCTGGTTCGGAATGTATAGTCTTCGGTCGATAAGCCTCCGGACTATTCTTTCCTCTGTACTGGGTATGCTTACAGTCTATTGGTTTCTGTTGGGATGGTGTATGTGGCAAAAAGACTTTACACCGTTTACCGAACCGTTTGCCGAGCTTGCCAATATACAATTTATGCAGGCAAAAAATGCCAATTGGATTGAGTGGACAGGAATAGCTTATGCCGCACTGTTAACAGTCATAGCCTCTTTCAATATTCTCTCGCACGAGTACGAAGACAATCTGCGAACCCGTCAGTTTCTCTCATTTCTTATATTAGCAGCATTCTGGTCGTTTATTCTATACTTCCTGTACGACTATTCGTCTGAAGAGTTTTTAGGCATTGCCTGCGTTCCGGGAGCAATCCTTGTCTCTCATTTCTTTACCGTAAAAAGAGGAAAAGTTGTATACTGGGCATTCTATGGCACGTTACTTATCTATTTTAGTCTTATAAGCATACAACTATGGCCGAACTTATAGAATGGGGATACATTGGGGTATTTATTGCCTCATTTCTGGCTGCAACCGTCCTTCCCTTTAGTTCGGAAGTGGTGCTTACCGGCGTGCTGTTTGCCGGTGCAGATTACTGGCAGTGTATGGTTGCCGCCACGCTTGGAAATTTCATTGGAGGAATGAGCTGCTACTATCTGGGGATGCTTGGCAAAGTTGAATGGATAGAAAAGTACCTGAAGCTAGACATAAAGAAACTAAACAAAGTACAGGACTGGATAAAAGGAAAAGGTTCTGTGATGGCCTTTTTTGTTTTCCTTCCCGGCATTGGCGACTTCATCGCTGTTGCACTGGGATTCTTACGTGGTAATGTATGGATCGTTGCCATCTCCATGTTTCTCGGCAAAGCCATCCGTTATTGGGTCTGGATGGAGTTTGTCTACAAGGTACAGGAATTCATGTAAAAAGCGTGAATTTTTGTAGGCTTCCTTATCGGAAAACCAACAAAAACTCACGCTCAATCGTATCGTCTAACTATACGTCAATTATATTCTTTGCCAAACTTCATCTGGGCATCGGCCACAAACTGCTTAATACGCTGCTCGTCTTCCTTTTTACAAATCAGCAACACATTGTCAGCCTCGGCAACGATATAGTCGTGCAAGCCCTGTATTACAGCTAATTTACCCGGATTATCAAGCGCTATCACATTACCTGTGCTTTCATAGAGAAGCGCACGGCTCTTCAAGGCTGCATTATCCTGTTCATCCTTCCGGGCAATATCGAACAAAGAACCCCAGGTTCCTAAATCGGCCCATCCAAAATCGGCACAAAGCATATACACGTTATCCGCTTTCTCCATAATACCGTAATCGATAGAGATATTCAGGCAATAAGGAAAATTTTCATTGATAAAATCTTGCTCTTCCGGAGTATTGAACTTATCTCTTCCGCTTTCGAAACGGGTGGCAATATCAGGTAAATATTTATCGAAAGCATCGATAATGGTATTCACATTCCACAGAAAAAGACCGGAATTCCAAAAGAATTCGCCGCTTTCATAAAAAACCTTTGCCAACTCGGAATTGGGTTTCTCTGTAAAAGTTTTCACCTTCGTGAAATCGTTTGCCATAGAACCATTACCCTGAATATAACCGTAACCAGTCTCCGGACGGCTCGGTTTAATCCCCATGGTAACAAGCACCGATTTTCTTTTAACAAAATCCAGTCCCTTGGAAACGTCCCTCAAAAAAACATCTTCCTTCAGGATAAGATGATCCGAAGGAGCTACAACGATATTTGCTTTTGGATTACACGAGCGGATATGATAAGCTGCATAAGCAATGCACGGAGCCGTATTTCTACGAGCAGGTTCAAGCAAGATCTGGCTAGCCGACAATTCGGGTAGCTGCTCTTGTATAAGGGAGGAATATTGTTCATTGGTAACAATAAAGATGTTCTCCACAGGGATGATCTTGGCAAAGCGATCGAACGTCATTTGCAAAAGCGAACGTCCGGTGCCAAAGAAATCCAGAAACTGTTTTGGATAGGTTTCTCTACTAAAGGGCCAGAAGCGACTTCCAATCCCACCACCCATGATGACACAATAATTATCTTTCATGATACAGGCTAATTTAATGTATTCAAACGATACAAATCTAAATAAATAATCTGTGATAAAACCGTCCCGGTAACAATATTTAAAAAAAAGTAATCAAACATTTGCTTAGTAAGAAAAAATCCATACCTTTGCCACGCATTTGAAACAAAGCAAATGCCCAGATGGCGGAATTGGTAGACGCGCTGGTCTCAAACACCAGTGGATTCACTTCCATGCCGGTTCGATCCCGGCTCTGGGTACGGAAGTACTCAAATTAAGCCCTGCAATTCAAAAGATTGCAGGGCTTTTTCTTTTGTACGCAAAGGCGCCTATTTGATAACAAAATCAATAAATGGCACCATCAATATTATTATATTGAATTTGCAGTGACGGATCCCGAAGTCCTTTCAGATCTGGAACCATACCATTTCCCTTTTATTACCAAAGACTTACCACTTTCGCTACCTTTATAGGTAACACTAAAGCTTGCTTGGGTTCGTATTCTTAGGTATTTACATGCAATTGCATATTTTGTACGCGGGGTAATCGAGAGTTTATAATTGGAGTCTGTACAACTACTTTTTTTCGATGATACACCCGGGAATTTACCGATAAAAGGATTATCCGCACTAAAGTATATATGATTATCGCTGATTAAAGTTGGCGCTTCAACCGAATCTGGAAGAACAATTTTTTTGCCATTCACAATGTTGTCCTCTACAATAAAGACCGAACTGTCTCTCACAGCCTCATAGGGATAAAAAACTTTATCCGGCTGCGGGTAATCGGAAAGATTGTATTCCAGAATAGTATCTGTTTTGCACCAAACAGAGTCAATCACTCCATCTTCTTCGGCAAGAAGATATTTTATACTTTCAAAAACGTAAACATCGTTACGGCTTCCTTCGGTGTGCCGGTCCTCTAAAACATCTTCAGTCGAACACGCTGTTAAGATGAAATAGGGTACTAAAACATAAAATAGATTTTTTTTCATAGACACTACTTTTTATCAACATTCAAAGATAAAAGTTTAATTTTATAATTATCAAAAATGCAAGATAATTTTATTATTAATTATTCGAGCCGTGAACTTTTATCAGGACGGCTTTATTTTTTGATGCCGAACATAGTGTTAGGGTGACCTAGTTCATTAGCAATAACCCAGAGTCGTTGGTTTGCATTTGCCAAGAGCTTCAACACTTCGGTGCGGGGTTCACCGTCGGATGTGTAAAAGAGTACCCGCATTTAAGCCCTGCAATTCGAAAGATTGCAGGGCTTTTTCTTTTTTATTTGCCATAAATTTGGGATGCACCAATACAAGCTGGGTGAAAAATTATTCTAACGTTCAAGTAAGCGGGTAAACGAAAGCGATCCCAATTTCCACTTACTGTCTATCATTACATACACTTCTGTAACCATAAATGGATTTACAACCTCATTTCCCCCAACAATGGCTGTTAGCCTGATCTTATCAAGAACAATTGCTGTCGTTCCAACAAATTGAACGGATGTCTCCTGTATATCAGCATGCTTGTAATAAATACCGCCACTCCTGATAGTGTTGAGTTCATGTTCCTTGTTCATCGTACCACCCATGTGTACGAACATGGCATTTTCGTGAAAGAGTTCATTGAGCGAGTTTACGTCCTTCTCAGCCATCCATTGCCATTTTTGTTTGGAGAGGTCGATAAGTTCCTGCTTTGTTTGTTCGTCAAACGTTGTTTGCTGCTGAGCATTTATTGTCTGCATGCTTACCATGACAAAGCCAAGTACGATAATAAAAGTTTTCATTCTAATTGTATTATTTGTTGTAACTGTAATAATCTTCATCGCTAACGGGTTCGTACCATACTGCGGGTCCCATATTACTACGGGTTCCTATGGCAAGATGCTCCATTGGACTGTCGGGTGTTGCTCCGTGCCAATGAACTACATCGGGTTTGATAGGAATAATATCTCCTTTTTTGATTAATTGGATAGGTTTACCTCTTTCCTGATAATATCCCTCTCCGGCTAAAACAATCAGGATTTGTCCACCAGGGTGTGAATGCCAACTGTTGCGGCATCCAGGTTCAAAAGTTACGTTACCAAGTGTACAGTCAAAGTTTGCGGTATCTTTCATTAGCCATTGCAGGTAAGCAACACCTTCGAAGTTGTTATTACTGATTACTTCCCCTTTAGAAAAAATCGCATTTAACTGAACATCCTTACTACTTTCCATTGTACTTTCATTACTGCCGGACTTGTTGCCACATGCCGTCAGCATAATTAGAAGCCATGCCGAAAAAATCACCTTTATTTTGTTCATACTATTTCTTTTTTAGAGGTTGGTTTGAAAAAAACTAACCAATTTATTTACTGCTTGCGATACATATTCGGGCTTCCAATAGGTTTGTATATGGGTAGCTCCGTCTATGAGAAACAGTTCCTTATTTTTAGCATTTGTCGCTTTGGCAAACGCTTCATCGGTCATGTATTTGGTGTCGGCCTTACTGCCTGCTATCATCAAAAGAGATTGATTAATCATATCCATATTAGTGGAGGCATCCCAAGTCATTAAGTCCAGCAAACTGCTCATCGTATAAAGGAATGTTGAATTTGGGTGTGCATGTGTCCTGTAATAGTACACATATCCCTCACGGTACAGGTCTGTTGATGTTTTAGCGATCACCTCATCAGTTACACTCGCTACACCGGCATAAATCACCTCACCTCCGGCAGCTGCCTGCGCACGGGCTTTGGTAGCTTGTTCCAGACGCTCCTGAATGGTATTCAGCTGAGAATTCTGAAAGCCGTTACGCCTAACCTCACCAGAATTGAACATGCTTAAAGTGGCTACGGCTTTAAACCGTTTATCTGATTGAACAGCCTTTAGCGTATAACCGCCACCGCCACATATGCCTAATATACCTAAACGGTCAGCATCAACTCCCGCATATCGGGTAATAAAATCAGCCACACCGCGAATATCTTCCGTACGGTATGCCGGATTATCGGTATGACGGGGTTCGCCACCACTTGCTCCCTGGTAGGCAGCATCGGCAGCAATGGTTATATACCCCTCCCCGGCAAGACGTTGTGCATACAATCCTGAAACCTGTTCTTTTATACCACCATTGGGGTGTACAACTACTATGGCCGGGTATTTTTTCGATGGGTCATAGTCGGCAGGCGTATACACATTGGCTGCTATATCTATCCCATTCAGTTTATAAGTAACCGGATAAATATTCACTTTCCCTTTTTCATTTTGAGTGATCGCCCCTTCATACACGAGTCCATAAGGGTTGTGTTGACGTTCATTTTGAATTGATTGAGCCTCTACCATATCTGAAGTTACTAAGGATGTTGCTATTGCGATTATTGATGTTATTTTATTCATCTCTTTAAAATTTAATTTTTGATCCATACTATTTTCTGTTTCTAAGAACTTCATCCAATACCAACCGGGCAGATTCGCCCTCTTTTTCGCCTATGGCCGATTGAATGATATCTACAAATTCACTTAATTGCTGCGGGGTAAGACCTACGTTCAGACAAATGGCCAAATGCGAACGGAGCATAGGTTCTGCATGACCGATCGAACTGATTACCGAAACTGTTACCAGCTCCCTTTCCGCATAAGTAAGTACATCCCGTTCAAAAATATCCGCGAACAGGTGTTCTTTCAGGAAAGTGTCTATAGTCGGTGCAAAAGCCGAATATCCCGAAAGAGTATCGGGTTGAGGTGTTTGGGTAAGTTCTCCTAAAATCTTTTTACCCCTTTCATACTTGCTGCCGACATCATTAACAGGCGAAGCTTCCGCACCCAGTTCATCGGTAATGCCGTTGGCTTTCCTTTTATCCAGCACTTCCATGAAAGTTTGCAGTCCCCTTATACTGCGGGGAAATCCGCAATAGGCATAAAGGTGAACCAATGCTTCCTTTATTTGATTGACAGTAAGTCCGGCATCAAGTCCGGCGTTCAGTTCCGTTTTTAACTTCTCCAAATCACCTTTAGCCGTCAGTCCGGAAATGGTGATTATCTTTTTTTGTTTCTCTTCCAACATTTCATTCTGTGCATTTATGTTATAGGATATACCCAGCAACAGCGCAATTATAGCTCCGTATAAACGAACTTTCTTCATACTCATACTTTTTACCGTTCAATCTAACTTCTTTTGTTTTAACCATTCTGACAGTAAATCGGCTATTTCAATATTATTCAGGTCCGAAAAAGGGAAATGGGTATTGCCCTTAATGCCTATTTCAGGCAGATGCACCACAGTTACATCTCCTCCATATTTATTTACAACGTCTCTCCATTTTCTTGCCATTTCCAGACGGGCACGCCAACCATCGATACCGGGATTCTCTACTTGCTTTTCGGGAATAAAGTCGCCATAATATATGATGATTGGAATTTTAGTGAGTTTCATAAAATCCTCCATCGGCACACCCTTGGCGGTGAGTGGTCCCGATGAACCAGGTATTGGATCGGGCACTTCACCATCGGGGAATACAAACCCGCTTCCGGGCTCATAAGATGCGATAGCTTTCACATTGGGATTATCTATAGCGGTAAGCCATCCGAACCCTCCCGAATGAGAATGCGTAACAAGAATACCTTTTCCTATCTTGTTGAAAAGTGCTGAAATTGCGGAAGTGATTACCTGCGTATCAAATTCGCCCATGTTTGGGGTTATCTGACGGAAATACTGGTTGAGTGTTTCTTCACTCCTGTCGAATTGAACACCCTCAAAAAAATCAGGCCATACACCCAAACGGAACGTACTGAACCACTCCTGTTCGTCGGGGGTCGGTTTAATGGTAACCGGAACGGTAGAGCGTCCGGCATTGCCCCGGCGGGGTTGGGTGATTAGGTACACACCAAAACCCCTACGCAGGAATATATTCTGAAAACCGTCACGTCCGTCGGGGGTTGTCTCCCACGTTTTCGAGAATTGTCCTATACCGTGCCAGAACACTAAAGGCAGTCTGCGTGCTTTAACAGGGATCTGGTAGGTGATATATGCGTGATCCCCGTGGAAAGTTTGTCCCTCCGGTGTCCGGGTATAGGGGTTGAATGTCCCCGGATTGGTGATTACACTACCACCAACGGTAAAACTCCCTTGCGACTCTATAACCAAAGGTTCATTCTTCGGGTCTACCAGGTTCTCGATCACGTCCAACCTTGCTTTCTTCGGGTCGGGAGTTCCTATCGCTGAACCATCGGGACGGAACTCAATAATTTCATTCCTTCGAGGATTGTAAAGAGGCCATTCGGGTAATCCGCTACCATTGGGATTTCCGGTTTTTGCAAAGTTCGCCCAATAGGTATTCATCATCCTTGCCACTTCCTTGTCTTCCGGAGTTGTGCTATCTATTCCATAGCGGGCTTCGAGGTTGTTAAAGACATAAGGAATTTCAGAGCCATGCGGAGCACCGTTTGCGAAACGCTCACGCATGGTTGCCGGAACATACGAGAAAAGATAGACATAGGCTGGTATATCTTTTGCTGCAAAGGCATTTGCGGTAAAGCGGGCAGGCTCGGCCCAGACCTTGTCGGTGGTTACCATCGTCATAAGTTTGGGGAAATCCAAAGTTCCATCAGGATCATAGGCAGCTATGGCTTTCTCTTTCAGATTACCGAAAAGCGATAGCAATTCTTCTTTGGAACTGGCATTGATAAAACCTCCGGGAACTTCTGCGCTATTCGATCCAATAATAATCGGGACATGTGGCTGCCTGCCTGATTTGTAAGCACTTTCGGCCGTTTCAACCACCAGTTTACCGTCTAATATGGGACCCGAATAAATGGGGATTGAAGTGGAACCATAGTTTTCCATTCCACCATCTACGATTTCCTCCACACTTAGCGAACGTAATTTTGCGAGTGCGTTTGCATCCGTACCGTCGATTCCGTGCTTGCGTGCAAAATTGACCCCAATAGTTTCGGCCGAAACGGGATAATTCGGATCGGCATTTTCTTTACGAATTGGTCTGCCGGTCAGCACTCCGTCGCGTCCACCACCGGATTCTATGATGGCCCTATGGAAAAGACCTTTTGCCGCTGGTATTGATAAAAGCGAATGTACTGATACTCCACCGGCAGATTCACCGAAAACAGTTACTTTACCCGGATCGCCACCAAATGCGGAGATATTATCCCGCACCCATTCGAGTACTGCGATCTGATCCATGTAAGCATAACTGCCTTTCGGTTCTTCGGGATATTCATCACTCAAAGCCGGGAAAGCAAAATGACCGAGGCGCCCCAGTCGGTAGTTGAAAGTTATAAGGATTACTTGCTGACGGGCAAACTGTTCTCCCCAAGAGGAACGGTCGGCACTGCTTCCACCCACGAAGCCACCGCCATGCACCCACACCATCACCGGAAGTTTCGCATCCTTACCCCCTCCGGCCGGTAGCCAGATATTAAGGTAAAGGCAATCTTCCAACGATCCCTGTGCTATTTCCCCTGAGCCACGCGGCCATCCTGCCTGTGCACAGTTTGCCTTGAAATTGCTTGCATCGAGTTCTCCCTGCCAAGGTTGTACTGGTTGTGGCGCTCTCCAACGGTATTCTCCCACCGGTGGTGCGGCATACGGTATTCCTTTGAAACTGGCAACTCCATCTTTTTCAACACCTCTTACAATCCCTGATGAAATACGGACAGAAGTAGACGAAGCCGCAATATCCCCGATCCCACGGTTTTGAGCCTGCAAGGAACTTCCGATAATAATTACAAGAACCAATAGTATCTTTTTCATACCTTTATATATTATTAAATTCCATACCATTTTCATTAATGACAAATTTCGGGCTTTAGTATATTATAACCGTATACACTTTACTGTTTGTTCTACCAATATTACTGATTACCACGGGAATATAACCATTTTTCTATTGAAATAATTAAATTTGCACTAACAAATTACGACTGCAATGAAAAAGGTTCTCAATTTTGATACGATTAGCGAATACAACGATTTTAACAATCACGAAACGTTACATCCGTTAGTGAGTGTGATTGATTTTTCAAAAGCAAAAGAACGGACGGGGAATACAATGAATTTCGGAATTTATTGTATCTTTCTGAAAGAGGTTAATTGCGGTGATTTGAAATACGGGCGCCATTATTACGACTATCAGAAGGGGACACTGGTATTTATAGCTCCCGGACAGTTTATAGACGTCGAAAATAAAACGGACTTCTACCAACCGATGGGGAATGCGCTGGTTTTCCATCCCGACCTGATACGAGGCACTTCACTAGCCGGACGGATGAATGACTATACCTTTTTCAATTACAACACCAACGAAGCCTTGCATTTGTCGGAAAAGGAACGTCATCTGGTGCTTGATTTGTTTTCTAAAATAAATGACGAGCTGCAACATTCGGTTGACAAGCATAGCAAGAAATTGATTGCTTCCAGTATCGAGCTTTTCCTCAATTACTGCGAACGTTTTTATGACCGCCAATTCATTACCCGGGAGGATGTCAATAAAGGTATTTTGGAAAGGTTTGAAAACTTATTGAGAGGCTATTTTTCATCGGATAATCCTACGGAAATAGGTTTGCCATCTGTCGCTTATTGCGCTGACGAACTCAATCTGTCGGCAAATTATTTTGGAGATTTAATCAGGAAAGAAACGGGAAAATCTGCGAAGGAATACATCCAGTCCAAAATCATTGACGTTGCCAAAGACGAACTCGTAGATAGCGATAAAACTATCAACGAGATTGCCTATGAACTAGGGTTTAAATACCCGCAGCATTTCAGCCGGATGTTTAAAAAAACGGCCGGTACATCTCCAAGCGAGTATAGGACAAAAAATGCCTAAACCCCATCTCCCTCTGTTTTCCCGGCCGGTGCTTTAGTTTCTTTTAATTATTCACTCTTTCTTGATGCCAAACATGGTATTGGGGCGGCCTAACTCGTTTGCTATTACCCGGAGGCGTTGATTGGTGTTTGCCAGCTGCTTCAATACTTCGGCACGGGGTTCGCCGTCGGAAGTGTAAAAGAGTACCCGCATGATGCTTTCTACTTCCCTGCGCAACTGCTGCTCCATGCTTTCTAAGCGGGGGCGTTCGTGTTGGTTTTGCTTGTTGTATTGCAGGATATCCAACTCTTCGTCGGTAAATAGGTGAGCCACCTTTTCGAATTCCGGCAAAAGGGTTACCTTAACCAGGCGTTGATTCCCATTGGCTTCGGTAGTTGCTTCGCCTTGAACTTCATCCCTGCTTTGTCCGTTACTGTTGCCATCACCATTAAGGAAACTTGGAAAACTTGCTTCCGGCTGATTGTCTGCATACTTGATTCGGTAATTGTTGCAGGTGCATTCGCGGTAGATGGAGCGGAAGGCCTCTTTGCCGAGTTTGCGGAACAGGGAGTCGGGGTCTTCGCCATCGGGGAGTTGACAGTTCATTACGGAGATACCTGCTTTAAGTAATTGGGAGGCGATACGGGATGCGGCTTTTTGTCCGGCTGAGTCGTTGTCGAGTACCAACGATACACGGCGGGTGTATTGTTTTAGTAATTCAATCTGTGCTTCGGATAGTGCCGATCCGCACAAGGCAACGGTGTTTGTATTACCTGCGGCGTGCATGGCAATGCAATCCTTTGGGCCTTCCACAATATCCACGTATCCTTCCCGCCGGATGGAGTCTATTGCCTGGTACAATCCGTAAATCACCTTGCTCTTGTTGTACAAGGCGCTGTTGGCGCTGTTGATGTACTTTGCCACCTTTCCGCTTGCAGCCGAATCGCCTTTTAGAGCGGACCTGCAAGTAAAGCCGACCAATGTGCCCCTTTCGTTGTGGATAGGGAAAGCAATGCGTCCCCGGAACTGAGCAAATCCTCGTGAAGGATACATGGGCACCAACCCTACGCCAAAATCCACATAGGCCTGGCAAAGTTCGGGGCAGTCCGGCTGATACCCGTACCATGTTCTCGTAAAGCTTACATTTTCATCCGCCATGGCTTGGAGTTGTGCCGGTGTTGCCTCGGGTGCTTTAGGTTGAGTTGTTTCCGAAGCAGGTGCCAACGGAGCAAAGAAACCTTCGTCTTCTTCGGCACAACTGCTAGTAACCTGTTCGGTTGCAATAGGGGAATTTTCAATGGCTTTGTTATTTTCGTTGCTGCTTTTTGCAACGGGCTTCCCGTTACTGGCAACAGGTTTATTATAACCGGCTGCCGGCCCGCCGTGGCGGGAGCAGATCAGGTTAAGGGCCTCGGGGAACGTGCAATTCTCTTTTTCCATGACGAATGAGATGGCGTCGCCTCCCTTGTTGCAGACATAGCAGGCCCACTTGCCTTTGTTGGTATTTACATGCATGGACGGATTTTTATCTGCATGGAACGGACAATGGATTAAGGCTTTGCCGTTGTGGTTTACCATTAGCGGAGCATACCAGCCCATAACGGTTTCAAGTTTAACGTGATCTTCAATATATTGAGATTGTGGTGAATGTTTTTTCATGGTATAAGTGTTATTTCTTTTTGTGGAAAAAAGGGATGTAGTCCCATAATTTAGTAAAACTTGAGTTGTGGTGGAAGCGAGCCTGCCCAATTGCCCCGTGTCTGTTTTTGAGGACAAGCAGTTTGGATATACCGATAAGTGATGAACCATCTTCATCCTCTGTTAAACCCAACCTGTCCGGGCGATACAGGAAACTTACCACATCCGAGGTCTGTTCTATCACCCCCGAACTACGTAAATCGGCCAGTACGGGTAATTTGTACTTATCGCCCCGTCGTTCAATCTCGCGGTTCATCTGCGAGACCACGATAATGGGTATCTTGCACTTTACCGCCAGCGCCTTTAGCATGTTGATGTTCTTTCCAATGGCTGTGTCCTGGTTATCTTTGGAATCGCTTGCACCCTCAATCATCTGCAGGTAGTCGATTGCCAGCACATCGCATTTTCCACGCTTAGTGGCAAGCATGGTTTCGGTAACAATACTCTCCATGCGGGCATTTCCCATAAAGCGCACATCCATTTTCACCTCCTGCAGCGTCCCGTCTATCAGGTCTTTTACCTGGTTTTCTTCAGCTTCGGTAAGCACCCCTTTACGCAAGGAGTTGGAGTTTATCTCCGTTAGCATGGCAATGGTACGGTTGGCGGTATCGTAATCTGCCATTTCGGAGTTTACCATCCGCACATAGTGGCCCTTCTGTGCAATCTCTTTGAGTAAAAACAGCGTGATCATGGATTTACCTTCCGACGGACGTGCCGCCATGGTGTATAATTCCCCGGGGAAGAAACCACCACCGGTAAGCTTATCGAATTCCGCAAATCCCGAAGCAATAGCCCGGCTTTCCAAACCCTCTTCGCGGTTCTTGATAAAGTCTTTCCAGTTTTCCTGAACCAGTTCCTGTATAGAGCGCGCCTGATCGCCGGTAACATCCTCGTTAAAGAGTTCGTCCACGCCTTTATACATCAACCCAACAATCAGGTTTATATCCTTGGACGTATCTCCCAGCGACGACATCAGCGTCATATAAAGGGCCGAAAGCCTGCGGCGTAAATAATCATCCTTTACAAGCCTGGCATATTCCTCCACGTTGCTCGAATCCAGCACACAGGTAAACAACTCCATATCGTAGTTTAGTCCGCCCATTTTGCGGTACAACTCTTCGTCCAGCAACTTCATTTCCCGGTCTATCAGCAGCGGATCGATACCGATGCCCTTGTTGAACAGCGACACCATGCCCCTGAAAATAAGCCCTAAATTTGCATCCTCAAACATGTGAGCCGAGACTCTTTCTACCACAGTAGACATTACCGCCGCATTGGCGAATACGGATCCGAGAACCGCCTTTTGATAAAATAAACTTCTGTCTGTACTTTCCATAAGTTAAGATTTATAATAATTAATCAGTTGTTGTTTTGTGATTGCCTGCCCAATGGATGATCTTTAAGGCAAAGCCGTTGCGGATTGTTATCCTGATTCTCCCTGGGCTTTTTCTCTTCTTTGACCGGCTTGGTAGCTGTATCCCGCAGGGTTCCCGCCAACCGATCGTAATACCGTATCGAGATATGCGAAATGCCACCAATTTGTTCCACCTCAATCAGGTTAAGCTCTTTAAGCTCCTTTATCAGGATTTTGATCTTTTTTAGTTTTATATGCAGACACTTTGCAATCTCGGTTTGCGAACAAATAATTTGTCCTCTTTGGCAATCAAGCTGCGTGTTCTGCTTGTCTACCGTTCCCTTTTTGAAAAAGCTCTGGGTATAGAGGTATTCGTACAGATCGGCAAGCAGGCGATCCTCGGGATCATCACTGTAGCGAAGCTTAAAAATAAGACGAGGCATCCGGATATAAGCGGATTGCAGTAAATCGTCAAGTGTGAAATTCTTTTTCATTTCGTTTTAAATTATCAGTTTACAAAATCATCAACAAAAAACAAATAAATAATGGTCCGTATAAGTGGACCAGCCATCTGTTTGAAATTGTGTTAGTTACAGAGGTTTTTGACCAGGGGTTTGGCTAAGCCCATCCTTAAGTATATTATATAATAAATATTAATCTATAATCATAAGGCCTAAAGGCGTTAACCCGTTACCGCTGTAACCCATAACCGATGGCAAATGAAAACAAAAGACCCCGAATTACAAATATGCGGCAATCTCATATTTTCAAATGTTAAAGCCTTTTACTGGAGCGGGTTTTCAGAGATTAACTCATTGATCACCACTCCTCAAGGTTCTTCTTTTTTGTGGCTATAAATTGGACTACATGATTGATAAGATTATCGGGCTTTTTAACCCTATATTTTACGAAGGCATTCTTAATACTTTCGTCTTGCAAACCGAGGTCAAAATGTAAATTCATAAAGTCGATTAATTGGGCTCTTGGGCATTCGCCAAATACACCATATTCCTTTAAATGACAAAAAACCACAAAGAGTATTATCCTCATATTCCGATCAATAGGTATCTTTTCTTCTGGTGTAACGTCGCCTATAACAAAGCCTCCAACTACCTGCCGGAAACAATCTTTTACGTTCTCTGCCAGCTTTCGCCAATGCTTACCCAGCGACTCCATACACTCCCACGACCAGCATACTAAACGCATCAAACAGCGCTCTCTTTCCTCTTGGTTTTCTATGGCTAAAACAGCCTCTTTTAGATGGCTAATTGAGGGTTGTTTTAAACCGCATATTTGAATTATATAATTGATTCCGAAACGCTCAAAATTTAAAGATTCTTCACACATAAGTAGGTAAATGGTTAATATTATTAAATTGGTTGTATGTTTAAAAGAAGACAAAAGCGTGGCTGGTCGTTCATATATCTTTGAGTTACGAAAGATATAATTATCGACGATGAAAGATATATCTTTGGAATGTCAAAGATATAATCTCGAGCAAGCTACAACGGCTTACCTACAACATGCTTTTTGAATTTGGGAAATTACGGAGCCCCAAGGCAGTCGAACATGACCGAAATCTGTTTGGGACTAAACCGTCGTTGTCCTTTTTTCCAACCGTCTGCCTGCAGACGGGTTATCAGATTGGGATGTCTTTCCATCCAACGAAGCAACTGCTTGGTTGCTGCCGAAACAGACAACGAGGGTGAATACAGTTGGCTGAGTTCAGCCATAGAGTAACTTTTAATACAGTGTTCTTCAAAAATTTTCATAGCTTGTTTAAGCGTTAACCGTTATAGCACAAATATACAAAGAATTAATTGAAAGACAAAACTAATTAATCATTATTTAGGAAATAAATGTCCTTTTTTTAGATATAAATGGAAATAATCTCCCATAAATCGAACTAACCGTACGTAAACTACCATACCCCGCAAACAGCCGGGTGGGTGGTTGTATCTTTGCATTGTTACGTAACGAAAAGATTTCATTAACCCTTAAAAATTAAAAGCTTATGTCTTTAAAATTTTCACTCGTTCGCAGAAAGGATATGACTAAAGGAGCCCCTGCCGATCAAAAAATGTTTTATGGTTTAACCCGCGTGTCTAACAAAATGGATTTGGAAAAGTTGTGCGACGAAATTGCCGGACGCAGTACTGCCAGTCGTGGCGATGTGAAGTTGGTCCTTGAAGGATTGATTTACGAATTGTCAAGTAAGCTATCCGAAGGATATGCCATCTCCCTGGGAACTTTTGGAACTTTCCGTTTAACCAATGGTTCGAAAGGCGTTTTAACGGAAGAAGAATTTTCTAGCTCCTTGTTTAACAAAGCCCGCATTACGTTTTCGCCGGGAACGATGCTTCGCGACGTGGTAAGCGACCTTAAGTACGAAAGAATGCAGGTAGTAACCGTAACCGAAGCGTGTACCAAAGAACACCTGGTTTAACCATCCGATTGTACCCCGGGGCACAAGCCTTAGGGGTACAATCCTTTTAAAAAAACAACACTAACCCTTACACTTTTTCCATCATGCTTAAAGAAATATTTGTACAAACATACTACCCCACGGTAAAGGAAGCCGGTCATAAGTTCAACATCAACCCCGTGGTTCTGCTGGCACAAATAGCCATCGAGACCGGTTGGGGGGAGTCCCGGCTTTGCACGGAGCATAACAATTTCGGCGGACTCACCGGTTTTGGCAAACCTACCGAATACTGGCCGGGCACTAAGATACAACTTAGTGAAAATAGTCTGACGTTCCGCAGCTACCCCGATGCCCGAAGCGGCATATTCGACATGGCCCGCCTGCTACGTTCTTGCTATGCAAATGCCTGTAATGTAAGCATGCTGCCTGCTGCCTATGCGCAAGAGATAGCATACAGCAAGTATATCAGCGAAGTAAATGGCGATAACCGGGACAATTACAAGCGGTTGCTTGTTAAAATATCAGCCGATCTGGCTCGGCTTGTAATCTTACAGTTTCCAAAATAACTCTCAATACCAACCCTCAAACACATTAACAAATGAAACAAGTTAAACAGATTATCGAATTTATTTTAGTTTTGGCAAGCTGCTTTTTTCGGAGCAAAAAACAGCAAAAAGGCAACTATTACCTTCCTGAAGATCCTTATCCTCCTGGCACTTGTAATGGAAGAAAGGGAGATTGCCCTTGCGGCCCTGGGTGTTCTTGTAACACTGAGCCAGCGCAGCCCCCCGGACAATCCGGAGAACGATACCTTCCAGCCATCGTCCCTAAACAAGGAAACACTTCCCCAGGCAACAACCCCGAAGAATCCAACAACTCCGCCAACGGAGCAGCCACCTTGTTAGGTTGGTGTCTTATCGCAGTAGCCGGAACCAGTTATTTGTATAAATTATTGGTATAAGCATATCACCCCGTTAGCCTTTTCAAGGTTAGCGGGGTGATTGCAACTTTATATTATTTGAAGCTTAGAATGCAAATTTCGGAATGAGTGGTAGGGATGAACTTGATATTAAAATGTTTCTTCCAATTCCCTGAACATTTGCATTAAATTAACACAATGAACATGCACTTCATTGCAGGCGTCCGGCAATTTAATATTCGTTTTAGAATCTGGGGCACTTACTTCCTGGGTTACTACAACAAGTTTTGAACTGTCTAAGGATGCATAAGCAGCAAGAAACGCATCGGCCCTTTCTGAATCAAGGAAAACAGCTTTGGCAGATGGTTTGTATTGTTTGTGGGAATTAGCCCAGTAAGAAAGTTTGGCATATTCAGGCATGGCTGAACTTGAAAACTCTTTAAAGAAATCTTGTGGAAGGTTCTTACTACACCAATCTTTTAAGCTATCGTCATTTTTGAAAAGCTCTTTTTTTACTTTGTCGATGCTGATAATTTTACCTTCATCAGCCATAAGCTTGAACTTTATCCAGAAACTGTGGGCTACATCCAAAGGATAACTGGCTTGGTGTGCCTGAATAAAGCAATTGGTATCGATGATATAGGTTTTCATGTGTGGTTTTCTTTATTTAGACATTAAGGCGCTGAATGTATTTCCATTTAATCCTGTAAGATGATAAGCATCACGATAAAGCAACTGATTCGTTCTCACAGCATTATTTACATGCATGGCAAAGGTTCTGCTTATTCGTTTGAAGGCTGTGCGATAAAAATCTCCACCAGAATCTTTACTTTTTTGAGAGAAATCAATCGTTTTATATTCATTATAGAAATTAAAAAAGTCGTCTTTGGTAATTAAGCCACACTCCAAGGCCCTTCTGGCTATTACGAGTTTACTTACACTGAATTGCCGGGCAATTTTTTCGTAATCGCCCTTTTTGCTTACCCAAGCTGCTCTAAAAAGAGCGAGGGGAACTAAAAACTCGGCTGCAACTTTATCGCAGAAATTTTCATTTTCATCTTTGATAGCTGTATCGTCGTATATGCTTATCCCTGCACTAAAGCCAATCAAGATGTGGGCAATTTCATGTACAAGCGTAAATATTTGAGCGGTTTTACTATCTGCACTGTTTATAAAAACAAAAGGTGCATAATTATTTACCAAAGAAAATCCCCGGCATTCGTCTACGCTTATATGTCTGGACGTATTGTTACCAACAACACTATTAAAGGAAATTATGATTCCATTATTTTCGGTTTTGCTGGTTAAAGCATTTAATGCATCTTGATTTTTGGGATAAGCCGATGCCCAGTTCTCCTTTAAATCAAGAAGACTTCTTATAGCATCAACTACTGTATTTATACCACTGGAAATAGAATAAGCTCCTACAAACGGTAATGACTCAAACTTATTTTCTTTCAGGTATTCACTTAACCAATCTTGTCGGTTTTGCATCATTAATACCGTATCGTATACATTTAAGCTTAATTGAGTTTCTGCATAAACGTTACGAAAAAACGGAATCGGACATTCTTCAACAGGAGGCGTTGGTAAAAATAAATACCCGAATGGCAGATACACCTTCCGTGCAAATTCCTCCAATTGCTTAAATGTGGGCTGTTTTTCTTCATTAAGCCAAGCAGAAACAAGCTTATGTTTTTCAGTATAAGCATCAATATCTTTCCCTGCTCTTGTAATTGCCCAGGAGAGTATTTTAGGGTCAATTTGTATTCTGCTTATTTCCATTAGTTATGAATAGTATTAATTGATTTGCAAATATAGGACATTTTATTGTTTCAGAATATGTTGCTTAGCATTCATTGCATTAATTGAAAAGAACAGATCGTTGCTTAATGATATATGCGAGGCCTGTAAGTGTCGGACTTTTTACTTCTAAATAAACCATGAAACCGAAATAAGTTCTTAATTTTGTGTGATTTTTAACTTTCTAATATCAAATTTAAATGTTCGAACAGACTTTCAAAAATATTGATGATATCCTCCATAAAGATGCTGGATGTGGGAGTGAACTTGATTATGTGGAACAGACCTCTTGGGTACTGTTTCTTAAATATCTGGAGGATCTGGAAGAAGACAAGGTAACGGAAGCGGCGTTAAAGGGCAAAACATACACACGAATTATAGAATCGGAATTTAAGTGGAGTACTTGGGCTATGCCCAAAGATGAGGAGGGTTACCTTGATTACAACAAAGCGCTAACGGGCGACGACCTCAGGGA
This sequence comes from uncultured Macellibacteroides sp., assembly GCF_963667135.1. Lineage (NCBI taxonomy): Bacteria > Pseudomonadati > Bacteroidota > Bacteroidia > Bacteroidales > Porphyromonadaceae > Macellibacteroides > uncultured Macellibacteroides sp. The sequence goes on from NZ_OY762974.1 coordinate 1,473,327, forward strand.
TTTTGTAGATCTTAAGCTTTTCCCTTACCTTAAACAATTTAAGAGCAAGGCTGTTAGTCCCGATACTACCGAATATAAAATTGGAGAGATATTCAGCGAATTGAAGAACCGTATGCAAAGTGGTTACAACATGCGTGAGGTAATCAATCTGATCGACCAGCTGCGTTTCCGGACCCATGCCGAAAAGGACGAAATGAGTCACCTCTACGAGGCAAAGATAAAGAATATGGGGAATGCCGGACGTAACGGCGGCGAATATTATACCCCTCGTCCCTTAATTACAACCATTGTAAAGGTGGTTGATCCCAAGATTGGAGACAAGATTTATGATGGAGCGGTTGGTTCGGCAGGCTTCCTTTGTGAGGCGTTTATGTACCTTAAAAAGAGCAAAAACCTTTCAAGTAAAGATTACGAAATCCTGCAGAAGGATACTTTTTACGGCAAAGAGAAGAAATCGCTGGCTTACATTATTGGTACCATGAATATGATATTCCACGGGGTGGAGGCTCCTAATATCATTCATACCAATACACTGTCCGAAAACCTTGCCGATATACAGGAGAAAGATCGTTACAATGTGGTACTGGCCAATCCGCCCTTTGGAGGAAAGGAACGAGCCGAAGTACAACAGAACTTTCCTATCAAAACGGGCGAAACTGCTTTCCTGTTCCTGCAACACTTCATTAAGATGCTGAAAGCCGGAGGTAAGGCGGGTGTTGTTATCAAAAATACCTTCCTGAGCAATACCGACAATGCCAGTATAAGTCTGCGTAAGCACCTGTTAGAAAACTGCAATCTGCATACCGTACTGGACCTTCCCGGCGGAACCTTTACAGGTGCCGGAGTTAAAACCGTTGTATTGTTTTTTCAAAAGGGTGAACCCACCCAAAACGTATGGTTCTATCAATTGAATCTGGATCGTAACCTTGGTAAGACCAATCCTTTGAACGAGTCCGATCTGGCAGAGTTTGTTGAACTACAAAAGACTTTTGCCAACAGTGAAAACTCGTGGAGCGTAAACATAAAAGACATCGATCCAACCACCTACGACCTAAGCGCAAAAAATCCCAACAAAAAAGAAGAAAACACTCTTCGCCACCCTCAGGAAATCCTTGAAGAAATGAAAGCCCTGGACGAAGAATCCGCTGAAATCCTAAACTCAATACTCGGCATGCTATGATACAGGGAGACAAAAATAGCCTACCCAAAGGGTGGGAGATGAAGAAGTTGGGGGAGGTTTGCGAGATAAAGAATGGAAGAAATCAATCAAAAGTGGTTAATCTTAGTGGCAAATATCCAATTTATGGAAGCGGCGGAATAATGGGATATGCTGATGATTTTATTTGCGAAGAAGGATGTACTGTCATTGGAAGAAAAGGATCTATAAATAATCCAATATTTGTTGAAACTAAATTTTGGAATGTAGATACCGCATTTGGATTTTCTCCATTAAATAATTTATTAAACAAGTATCTATATTATTTTTGCACTAGCTTTAATTTTAAATCCCTTGATAAAGGAACAACTTTGCCCAGTTTGACTAAAACGGATTTGTTATTAATTGAATTGCCACTTCCACCAATAGAAGAACAACAACGCATAGTAGCCAAATTGGATGAAGCCCTCGAAGCCATAGAAAAGGCAAAAGCCAATGCCGAACAAAACCTTAAAAACGCCAGAGAACTTTTTGAAAGCTACCTACAAGCAATCTTCGAAAACAAAGGCAAAGCTTGGGAAGAAGTCCCCTTAGCCAATTTAGCTACTTTTAGAAACGGGATGAATTTTACTAAATCAAGCAAAGGAGAAGAAATTAAGATTGTTGGAGTAAGAGATTTTCAGAATAGTTTTTGGGTTCCATTTGAAAATTTAGACTCTGTAATTATTGATGGAGAGTTAAATGATATAGATTTATTGAGAGAAGATGATATTTTAGTTGTTCGATCTAATGGAAATCCTGAATTAATTGGTAGGACTCTATTGGCAGGCAGTGTTGAAGGCAAAGTTTCACACTCAGGCTTTACAATAAGAATTCGATTAAATTCAAAAAGTGTTTCACCTGTCTATTTGTGTAATTATCTTAAAACACAAAAAACAAGGAAAGAATTAATCAACAGAGGAAATGGAGTAGGAATAAAAAGCTTGAATCAAGGTTCTCTTGCTTCTTTGTCAATTCCTTTCCCTCCATTATCCGAACAACAAACCATCGTCCAAAAACTCGATGCTCTGTCGGATGAAACCAAGAGGCTGGAAGCAATCTGCCGGAAAAAGCTGGAAGATTTGGATGAGTTAAAAAAGAGTATCCTACAAAAAGCATTTAGCGGCCAACTTTAAGGAAAGCAGACCTATATTTACGATCCTGTAAATGATTCTGTAAAGTAATTGCACTATTTTACTGTTTAGGGTGGAAAATACAAAATCTGTATAAATATAATAACTAATTTTTATATCTTTGTTATCATATAAAATAGTATTTATGCGAATATCTCATGTAAAAATAGAAAACTTCAGGGCTATACAAAATCTTGATTTTGAATGTGGCGAACGAATCAATGTTTTTGTTGGCGTAAATGGTGCCGGAAAATCTACATTCTTATCTGCCTTGAATTATCTTTTTTCCTGGTTTTTTGCCCGTATCAAGAATGCCAAAGGAAGAGGAACATTTCTAACAGATAAAGATATCACAATAGGTGAAAAGTATTGTTCAATAGAACTGACTCTAGACGATGGAACTTCCTGGAAATTATATAAACAGAAATCTATGGATCGTTCTATACCATTGGAAAAGACGGAACTGGATAAGCTTACTAGTTTTGTCAACAACATTGTACACTCTTATAATACGGATCCGAAGCATTGTGTGTTGCCTTTATTTGTGAGTTATGGGGTTAACCGTACTGTAACAGATATGCCAGTGCGTCTTAGAAAAAAGCATGCATTTGATCCTATGCAAGTGTATGATATGCCTGTGAGCAACAGTTTGAATTTCAGGGATTTTTTTGAATGGTATCGTGAGCGTGAAGATATTGAAAATGAAAAGTATCGTAGATCCGGAAATTTAGTAGAAGATAGTCAGATAAAAGCTGTGAGAGAGGCCATTTCTCAAATTATGCCTGGTTATGGGAATTTCCGTGTACAGCGCAATCCGCGCGCGGTTGTTATGGACAAAGGGGATACAACGTTTTATTTCGAACAGTTCTCGGAAGGAGAAAAATGTTATATCACATTGGTTTCTGATATTGCCAGACGTTTGGCTATTGCAAACCCAAACACGGAGAACCCGTTGGATGGGAAGGGAATTGTATTAATTGATGAGGTGGATTTGCACTTGCATCCCACGTGGCAATCGGAAGTGGTGGCACGTTTGCGCAAAACATTTTCTTCTTGTCAATTCTTTTTGACAACTCATTCCCCCCACATCGTATCGAATATTAAAACGTACGATAACGAAAAATTTGTTCCCATGGAACAAGGGGCAATTTTGCAGTCTGGCTTGAAACCTTTTGGACAGCCAATAGACTTGATACTTCTTAATTCTTTTCAAATGAAAGGATTGAGGAATCAGGAGATACAAGAACACATCGATAAACTATGGAGTAGTTTGGAGAGAAAAGAGTATGAGACAGACGAGTTTAATCGTAATTTTGAATGGTTGAAACGGCATCTTGATCCTTCCGATGAGGAGTTTGTTCGTATTATGCTTGAAAAAGCAAAGCTAAAGAAGGAAGCGCGATGAGGCATATTAAAAAAGAAGAGCCAATTCAAGCGTTTTTGGACTTTATACATAGAGGATCTCACTCAAATTGGAATGATATTCATGATGAAGTGAATTATTCGGGTTTATATCGTAAATGTCGTGACCAAATATTGATAGAGGAACAGGATTGTATGAGTGGATATACTGAGATACCTTTAAACACAGAAGGAAATATCCATATAGATCATTTCAAGAAAAAAGGAATGTTTATGGCCGAAACTTTCAATTGGAACAACTTTATTGTTGATTCGCTGGACAGTGGTTATGGTGCCTGTTATAAAGATAGCCGCATAAGCAACGTTAGCGATTATGACAAATTGATAAATCCGGTTGAAGAAGACCCTCATGACTATTTCACGTATCAATCGAATGGTAACATTGTTCCCAAAAGTGGTTTATCTCCCTCCGAATTAGAAAAGGCCGAATTTACGCGAGCGACATTTAATCTAAATCATGTATTCCTTCGTCAAAAGCGTATTGGAATTATGAAAATGACTGAGTCGTATATAGGTGAACATACAAAGGAGGAGATTGAATCTGCACTAGCCAACTGTGGTTTTAAAAGTGTTATCGAATATGTTTGTAATACTGCGGAATAAATTTCCTAACCTTAAAAACATTACCACTATAATTATCATTTACTAAAAATATGTATCTTGCGGACTATTACTAATTAGTATGAAAAAATCGTGAACGAAGCGGAAACAAGAGCGGAATTGATTGACCCTAAGCTGAAGGCTTGCGGGTGGGGTGTTGTGGAAGGTTCTAAGATTCTTCGGGAATACCACATTACTGCGGGTAAAATTCAGACAGGTGGCGGACGGGCTAAAAAGCTTACGGCCGACTATGTACTGGTATACAAGGGTATCAAGTTGGCTGTTGTGGAGGCTAAAAGCAATGATCTGGTTGTAGGTGAAGGGGTGGCGCAGGCTAAACTGTATGCTGAAAAGTTGAATCTGGATACTACGTACTCTTCTAATGGCAACGAAATATACTGTATTTGTATGAAGACGGGTGACGAGGGGTTGGTTGCCGATTTCCTTACACCCGATGAGCTTTGGAATAAAACGTTTGCTGTTCAGAATGAGTGGCGGGAGCGGTTTGCGGCTGTTCCTTTCGAAGACAAAAGTGGATCGTGGCAGCTTCGTTATTACCAGGAGATTGCTGTAAAAAATACGTTGGAAGCTATTGCTAATAACGAGGACCGTATCTTGCTGACGCTTGCCACGGGTACAGGTAAAACGGCAATCGCTTTTCAGATTGCCTGGAAGTTGTTTCAAACGCGCTGGAACTTGCAGCGTGATGGTGGCCGACGGCCTCGTATCTTGTTTCTTGCAGATCGTAATATTCTGGCCGATCAGGCATATAATGCGTTTTCGGCTTTTGCTGAGGATGCGTTGGTGCGTATTAGCCCTAAAGAGATTAGCAAGAAGGGTAGTGTGCCTACCAATGGGAGTATCTTCTTTACCATTTTCCAAACATTTATGAGTGGTACGGATGCAGAGGGAAAGTCTACGCCCTATTTTGGGGATTATCCTACCGACTATTTCGATTTAATTATTATTGACGAGTGTCACCGGGGTGGTGCTAACGATGAGGGCAACTGGCGTGGTATTCTGGAATATTTCGCTCCGGCTGTTCAGTTGGGTTTAACGGCTACCCCTAAGCGTAAGGATAACGTGGATACGTATAAATATTTTGGTGAGCCGGTGTATATTTATTCGCTTAAAGAGGGGATTAATGATGGTTTCCTTACGCCTTTTAAGGTGAAGCGCATCAAAACAACTATCGACGATTATATCTACACCAGCGACGATACGATCATTGAGGGGGAGATAGAAGAGGGGAAGTTGTATACCGAACCTGATTTTAATCGTACTATTGAGATAATGGCCCGTGAAGCTAAGCGGGTACAGATTTATATGACCGAGGCTAATCAGAAAGAGAAGGCCATTATATTTTGTGCTACTCAGGGTCATGCGGCGGCTGTTCGTGATTTGGTTAATCAGCAAAAGAAGAGTAAGGCTCCTAATTATTGTGTGCGGGTTACAGCCAACGATGGAGAGATTGGCGAACAGTTTTTACGTGAGTTTCGGGATAACGAGAAAACGATTCCGGCGGTGCTTACTACATCACAAAAGTTGTCCACCGGGGTGGATGCTCGCAATATTCGTAACATTGTGCTGATGCGTCCCGTAAATTCGATGATTGAGTTTAAGCAGATTGTGGGTAGGGGTACCCGGCTGTTTGAAGGCAAGGAGTTTTTCACAATTTATGATTATGTGGATGCTTATCATCACTTTTCAGATCCCGAATGGGATGGAGAGCCGTTGGCTCCCGAAGAGGAAACCTCCAAGGCAGAATGCCCCATACTTCCTTATGAAACGAAACAGTTAAAGGCAACGGATGATGAAGGGGATAAAGGGGGTGAGCGGTGTAAAATCGCTAAAATTAAGTTGAAGGATGGTAAAGAGCGTGAGATTCAGCATATGATTGCTACTTCGTTCTGGAGTGCGGATGGTAAACCGATCTCGGCTGAGGAGTTCCTGAACAACCTGTTTGGCGAATTACCAAAGTTGTTTACCTGCGAAGAGGAGCTGCGTACTATCTGGGGCAATCCTACTACCCGGCGGGTGTTACTTGAGAAGCTGGAGGATGCTGGCTTTGGCAAAGCGGAACTTAGTACCCTGCAAACCTTGATTAATGCAGAAAAAAGCGATCTCTTCGATGTGCTCGAGTATGTGTTCAACAGCGACATTAAACCCATGACCCGCGAAGAGCGCGTGGCTGCTGCTCAGGCAACCATTTTTGCCATTTTAAATGACAAACAAAGAGAGTTCATCGAATTTGTTTTATGTAAATACGTAGAAACAGGTGTAGAAGAACTGGAGCAGGATAAACTTCCTACGTTGTTAATAAACAAATACCAGTCCCTGGAAGATGCTAAAAAGATTCTTGGTGAAGTAGCCAACATCACTTCCCTTTTTATCAACTTCCAGAAACATTTGTACGATGGTAAACGTGCGTAGTTAAATCGCTAATCTATCTAAAAGGGCACTCGTTTATAGTTAATTATGCTCTCTTTCTAATATAATTCCTGTAATTTTTGTTTTACAAGAGGAGTGTGGTTTCAATGAAGCCATAGGGTGTAATTGATTTATTTCTGTCTAAACTATTTTTAGTAAAGAGCTTATGGCTAATCCGTTCGAAGACTATGCAAGGCTTCAGATGGTAAGGGAGCAGATCGAGGCCAGAGGAATAAGAAATAAGCCTCTTTTGGATGTACTTCTCAAAGTACCCAGGCATCTTTTTGTTCCTCTCGAAATACGTCATCTGGCATATACCGATCATGCGCTCCTCTCCTATTGCGGTCAGACTATTTCGCAGCCCTATATTGTGGCAAAGATGACCGAACTGCTCAGTCTTAAGCCAACCCATAAAGTGCTGGAAATAGGAACGGGAACGGGCTATCAGACAGCCATCCTGGCCGAACTTGCAAGCGAAGTTTACACAATGGAAGTAATTAAGGGTCTTTCCGATCTGGCTCAGGATAATCTGGCTCCCTATCACTACGATAACATTCATTTTATCTGTGGAAACGGATACCATGGCTATCCGAAAGCAGCTCCGTACGATGCCATTATTGTAACAGCCGCCCCACCCCATGTTCCCGAAAAACTTATAGAACAACTTGCTCCGGAAGGAAGAATGGTTATACCTGTAGGATCTTCCTTTCAAATACTCTACCTGATCACAAAAAACAAAGAGGGAGTCGTAACGGAAGATTCTGTTTTCAGCGTTGTGTTTGTTCCGATGGTTAGGTGACAGTGAATATCAATGTTTTTCAAATCATTAATAATGAAATAACAAAGTGCCTCCTTTAAGCATCTCCTTATGAGATAAGGTATAATTTGAAACAGGTCTACCGTTTAAGGTAATACCCTTGATTATATCATCCGCCGATTTACGCCCTTTTGTCTTAATCTCAAACGTTTTGCCGTTACCCATATTGATACTTACGCTGTCAAAAACCGGTGATACTAATTCGTAGCTGTCTCCTCCTACTAAAAGCGGATAAAAACCTGCTGATGCAAAAATATACCAGGCACTCATTGTCCCATCGTCTTCGTCCATTTCGGGACTATACCCTTCAGGGTGATTTTTAAATGCTTTTCCAACATAAGGAATCTTAAATTCTGAATTGCCTCCGTAACGATGAGTCATCTCTTTGGTAAGCAAGTTGCGAACCAACTGCTGCGACAGTTCCGGTTTTCCAAATCTATTAAATAAAAAAGGAACATGAATATCCGGCTCATTACCCTGATTATACAGGTTGTTATCGAAGAAATACGAAAGTTGTTTGCTAAGGTTATCCTTGCCCACCCAACTTATCATTTGGTCTATGTATTGAGGTGCGGCCCAACGGTACTGCCAACGTGTCCCTTGATACAATCCATTGTTTTTCATAACTTCATACGCAGAAGTGATTTCCATGAATTCCGTCTTCCAGGTTTCTTCAAATAATTTCTCTGATTGTTCCTTGTACTGTTTTTCATCGGATTGATTACCAATTATACCTGCTATTTGGGATAAAGCCCAAAGGTCGTAGGCCGATTCCAACTTTTGGTCTGGTGATGCCATCGGAAGTTCATTCGCCTCTTTTTTTATACCTTCGTAGCCAATGGAAAAGTCCAGGTCGCGAATTCCTTTACGGTACGCATCAAGTAATACTATCGATGCGTGCTCGGTACGTACAGTTGGAGTAGATTCGAAATCTGTGGCCCAGTTTTTCTTCCCGGTACGATAAAGTGATAAAAGCGAGCGACACATATCACGCATTAAAGTAGGCTCAGTGATATTCAACAAAGGAAATTTACTGCGAAAGGTATCCCAAATCGACCAGGAGCTAAAATATCGCCAACCATCTGCTTTGTAAATCTGACCATCAGAACCCAGGTAACGATGGTCGTTGGAAGTTACATCAGCCGGACTCATGTAGATGCGATAAAGGGAGGTATAGAAAACGACCTTATCGTCGTTAGTTCCTCCTTTTATGTTGATCTTGTTTAACTTGCTTTCCCATAGGTTTTCGGCTTGTTGTTTTAACTGAATAAAAGACAAGGACTCACGCTGTTTTGCTTCAACGTTAGCTGTTGCAGCATCAAGCGGAGATACCGCGATGCGTAACTCAACCGGATTAGTTTTCTTTCCAAAACGGAGTTCTGCCTCATCGGTTTTACCACTTCCCTTTACGAAAGAAAAAGGTTCGTTGGACGACAGATGAAAATAGAGTTTATACATTCCATGACCACAAGTATTCCGGGCTTGTATATATCCAATAATTTCGTGGTTTGATTTTAATTTAAATTCGCAATCAATCAGTCCTTCAAATGAAGAGGCAAAATTAATCCATATCGATCGATCGGCATTTTTTCCGAAATCGTACTGTTGTACAGCCATATTATGTGTAGCGGTAAATACTCCTTTAACACCGTTGTTAAAAGTGGTTTCATAATATCCGGGGGTTGCTGTTTCAGTGCTTTTGACAATGCGTAATTCTTGATCCGGAGCAGAAGTCCGGATGCTCAAATTACCACCGCAACCGCTACAGCCAACACCCGACAGCCGATTGATGGATACTCCCGAAATTTTATCCGTGGCATAATCGTATCCCGCATGAGTTCTCGGATTACTATCCGGACCAACTGCTATCATACCGAAAGGAACCGTTGCAGCCGGACTTAATTGCCCATTATCGCCAGATGTTCCCATAAAAAGATTTACATACTTTGTGTTCTGACCATATCCCAGAACAGAAACAAATACAAACAGAAACAAAAAATTTATTTTCATTACTATATTCTATAGATTAAGAATTGTCAACACTACTTAAAAAGAAAAATGAGCTAAGAAATCATGAATCAGCTCCGGTCATGTTGCAAAAATACGTAATATTTCTTCAAAAATAGATTTGATATGTTCTAATTGATTCATCAAAGAGGGAGTAGTAACCTTAAGATCTATTCAATCATATCTACACCCATAGACATACAGTTTTTAAATTCCTGAAGGGAATTTTCGGGAGCATTCCTCCAGTCGCCTCGATGTGATACAACTAAAACCTGTTCGGATTGCGGATTCTTTAGCTCTTCTATCAACAAGCGTACACTCTCCTGCGCGGAGAGTGTACTACTTATAAAAGACAGAATAATGAGCAGATTAAGTATTCTTTTCATTAAATTGGTTGGTTTTTTATTTAATAACCAGGATTTTGCCACATCTTTTCCGGGTCGAGCTTGTATTCATCAAAAGGTATAGGATAGTAATAATCCTTTGTTCCGAAGTTATTCAAGTTAGAGATTCCATAATCGTCCTGTTTTTTTGACTGAATATATGTTTTTAACTCTTCGGGAGTAAAGAATCGGAGTAAGTCGAACCATCGCTGATTCTCGAAAGCCAATTCTACCCGTCGTTCATGTAAAATAGCCAACTTTAAAGTAGGATACTTCGCTTTATAAGATGCGTCTGTTATCGCTACTTCGTATGTAGGCATACCTGCTCGCTCGCGTACCTCATTCAGGTATTTAATTGCCGAAGATTCATCATTCAAATACATGTTTACTTCGGCAAGCATCAAAATAAGGTCTGCATAGCGCATCAGAATAAAGTCGTTCCCTCCGTAACCTAATGTACCGGCAGCATCACTGGTATCTCTATACTTGGTGATGATGTACGACTTGGCAATGGCATTGCTGGCATATTTGACAGACCATGTTTTACGCAGATCGGTATCTTCGTATTCCTTTACAAGATCAGGATTCACAAAGTTTCCTGATCCTGTTGATTTTACCTGCGAATTGATTGTTTCACCTTTCGCCTGATTATCTGAAGCTATGGATGAATAATAATCTTTGTCACCTTGTTTGTACACGATCTGGAAAATTATTTCCGGACAAGAGGATTTCTTTTCCACATCAAAAACATCTTCGTAGGGAATTTCCTTTAGCGAACCAAATGTACGCATATTATAGGCATCTGTAAGGTACTTCTTTGCATTTTCCAGATTGGATTGCTTATTTCCATCAGACAAGGTAGTAGCCATTGTGAGGTATACTTGTCCCAGTAATCCGTTTATAGCAACCTTACAACCTTTTCCTTTTCCTGAAACAGGCTGAATATTAACCAGATTACTACCTAGACCGTCTTTTAGATCCTGAATAATCTGTGCATATACAGTCTCTCTCTTTTCGCGGAATGTATGTTCATTTATCTCACTTTGATTGGTAAGATAGGTTGTTACCAAAGGTACATCTCCCCACTTACGCACCAGATGAAAGTAAACCAAAGCACGAACAAACTTTGCTTCTGCCTTATATGTTTCCTTGGTTGATTCATCATCAAATGTTACTTCATCTATGTATGTGAGCAGAAAATTGGCTCTGGTAATTGCCGTATACATGGCAGTCCAATGAGTTTTAAGGTATGTATTACTTGGTAAAAGGGAGAAGTCTGTAAATTGGAACGGTTCTCCGGAGCTGGACTGATTGTCAAGCCGTCCGGCATTATCAGAACGTTCTTCTGTGTACAAGGTGCTTCCTTCGCCCAAACAGGCGTCACTTCGAAGAGCAAGATAAACTCCGTTTAATGCACGCTCAACATCATTTTCCGTTTGAAAATAAGATTCGGCGGCAACTTTATTTGGATTTTCCTGACTAAGGAAATCGTTGCATGAATAGAATGCAAAGGAATTCGCTGCCAGCGTAATTGCTATTAATATATTTTTTTTCATTTTTTTACTTCGTTTTACGATTAGAATGATATTTGAACTCCCATATTATAGGCTCTTACCAATGGATACTTACCATAGTCGACTCCAGGAGTAAGATTCTCTCCGTTGTTGTAATCTACCTCAGGATTGTATCCTCTGTAATTTGTTAACGTAAAAGCATTGTCCACTGCTACATAAAAACGGATATTGCTAATCGTTTTGTTTGTTAGTTTGGCAATACCGGGAATATTGTAGCCCATTGTTATATTTGTGCAACGCAAAAACGAACCATCTTGCAGATAAAAGGTAGAAAGACGGGTACTGTTACTTTGAGTACCTCCTCGGGAAGCCTTATAAATCTGGCCGTTTCCAGGGTTCTCTTCATTGCGGTATCGATCGTTCACAATTTGATATTGATTACCTGATCCTTCCATATTGAAAATATAGTAATCTTGTCCGTCCAGCACTTTATTTCCGTAGGTACCGTTAAATGAGGCACTTAAATCGAATGATTTGTAACGTCCGCTAAGGTTAAATCCGTAGGTGAAATCAGGGTGTGGAGAACCAATGATGGCCTTGTCGTTATCGTCTACCACGCCATCTTCGTTCACATCATCAAAATAGAGATCGCCCGGTTGCAATTTTGTAGTTTGAGACAGTGACCGTGCCGGACCTTTCAGTACGTAGCCGTCTGGAAATGATTTTGTAGACGCATTATAGTATTTGTCGTCTTCAGCAATGTTAACCATGTCTGACTCGCGTACCATGCCAGCTACCTTAAATCCGTAGAACATACCGATTGGCTGACCTTCTTCGGTAATGTGAGTCTTGTATGAACGTTCCGCTCCGTTGGTAATGATTGTGCTGGCACCCCCCAGGTCTATCACTTTGTTGCGATTCACCGAGATGTTTCCACTTACTTTAAATTCGTAATCTTTGGCTGAAAAGATACGACTGTCTACCTGAATATCTATACCTTGGTTTCTAATTTTAGAATCCGGTAAGTTTGTAAGCATAGACGTAGTTCCGGATATTGCTGACAACGGTTTGTTAAATAACAGATTAAACGTATTACTTAAATAATAGTTTGCCGATAAAGCCAAACGACCGTTTAGTAAAGTAAGATCGGTTCCGATATTATACTGAGAAGTTGATTCCCATCCCAAATGCTGATCTTTAAACTCTCCGGGATACATAGCAGATTCTGTTGAACTATTTCCCAAAACAACTCCGGTAGGAGAACTCATAACCTGCAAAAAGTTATAATTACCGATATTATTGTTTCCGCTTAATCCCCAGCTTCCACGAAGTTTTAGCGACGAAGAAGTCCCAAACGCATCCTGATAGAATCCTTCATTAGATATAGTCCATCCGGCTGAAACCGAAGGAAAATACCCCCAGCGGTTTAGCGGTCCGAAAAGCGACGATCCATCACCACGGAAAGATGCCGTAAGGTAATATTTATCCCCGAAATTATAATTTGCCCGGGCAAAATACGATAGCATGGTCCAGTTAGATTTCTTTGTATTGCCAGTCAATTCAATGTTATTGGCTTCTGCTCCGTGACCAGTAATCTCTTTTATATGATCATCTTCGTAACCAGTGCCTTTTACTTCAATGATATCGGTCATGTTTTTTTGTAAAGAATAACCTGCCACCCCACTAACGGTATGTTTTCCTAGTGTTTTATTGTAATTAAGAGTGAATTCACCCAAATAATCACGTACTCCGGTGGTTTTTGCAAGCGAATAAGCACTCGCTTTTGCCGCATCCGAATAGGGTGGATTTACTCCACTACTTAAGCTAGTTGGTAGGTAAAACTCGTATTTTTCATTAAAATTATACATGGCAAGATTAGCCTTGGCAAATAAATCTTTAGCAATTTCGTATGTTGCAAATACATTGTAGGTATTGCGGATTCCATCCCTGCTGATTTTTGTTTCTGTGGCAAGTGCCACGGGATTTTCAATCTGTTGAAAGCCGTAGGCTGAAGCATAAGACGCCATTTCATTTTTTACAAGATTCCCATTTTCGTCATAAGCCCTGAAAATAGGAGCATAAACCAATGCTCCTAAGATGGGTCCCTGGTTAAAACGACCTTCGCGAACTTCCTTGTTCCAGTTTGATGTCATAGAAAAATTGGCTCCGGCTTTCAACTTTTCATTGATGTCAATATCTATGTTGCTACGAAGATTTATTCTTTTTTGTCCGGTCGACAAAATAATTCCCTCCTGATCCTGATAGCCTCCGCTTATCTGGTACCGTACATCTTTACCACCGCCGTTTACCGATAAAGTATGACGT